>NZ_LGHS01000045.1 GCF_001202025.1 Pseudorhodobacter aquimaris | reverse complement strand
CGACGATGCGTTCCAGCGCGCCTATCTTGAGGCGACGTACCTATTTTGGTCAGCACCGGCCAACAATCCGGTGTCGGGCGTGACCAGCGCGCGGATGGTCAACGTGCCGGAATGCGCCGCCTGGACCTGGGATGCGCGGCCCTATCCCTTCTTTCCCGAACTCACCACCGTCTGGACCGATGGGCCGAACTGGCGACGCGGACATTGGCTGACGGGACGGTTGGGGGCGGTGTCATTGGCGGCCCTTGTGCGCCACCTTTGCCTGCGCGCTGGCATGCCGGAGGCTCAGATCGACGTTTCCGAGCTTTGGGGTGCTGTCGAAGGTTACGTGATTACCGCCTTGGAAGCCCCACGCGCCTCGATATCGACGCTCGCGCGCCATTTCGGCTTTGATGCCGTTGAAAGCGAAGGGCGCATTCGCTTTCTGATGCGGGGCCGCATTGCCGGTCTGACCATCACGCCTGACGATATGGTGGCCCCGGCCTCAGCACAGGGTGACGTGATGGACCTGACCCGCGCGCAGGAAACTGAACTGCCACAGGCGTTGAAGTGGCAAGTCGCGCGGGCGGACGAGGATTATGACGCGGCACAAGTCGAAGCACGGCGCATCACGGTCGACACCACGCGGATCGCGTCCGAGGCGTTCCCTATGGCAGTGCCGCCAGAGGAAGCGGAACGCCGCTGCCGCCGTGCGTTGATGGAGGCGTGGGTTGGGCGCGAAAGTGCGGTGTTTCGCCTGCCGCCCTCAAGATTGGCGCTGGATCCCTGCGACGTAATCCTGCTCAATCATGATGGCCGTTTGAACGAGATGAGGCTGGTGTCGATCGCGGATTCGGACCTTCGCAGCATCGATGCCGTGCGGCAGGATCGAGCCGTATACGACTTGCCACCCGGCGATCCACGCCCGGCCTCGCTCTCGACGCCCATGGTATTTGGCACGCCCGATGTGATCCTGCTGGACCTGCCGCAACTTCGCGAGGATCAGCCTGCACATCGGCCCCTCGTTGCAGCCCATGCCAAACCATGGCCCGGCGAAATGGCGGTGTATCGCAGCGCCGCAACAGATGGTTTTGCCTTGCTGACCACCTTTGGTGGCCGCGCTCGGATCGGCGTTCTAGCGGAAAGCTTCTATTCGGGGCCGGTGTCGCGTTTCGATCTTGGCAATGCGCTGGTCATCGATCTCTTCTCTGGCACGCTGGAAAGCGTCACCGACATTGCGCTCTTGGGCGGGGCCAATGCGCTGGCGGTAGAAACCGGTCCCGGGCAATGGGAAATCGTCCAAGCGGGCAATGCCGAACTGATCGCGCCGGGGCGCTATCGCCTGACCCGGCTGCTGCGAGGTCAGCGCGGAACCGAAGGAGTGATGGTCAGCATTGTCCCGACCGGCGCGCGGGTTGTCGTGCTGGATGCAACGCTGGCGTCACTGCCGATCAGCGAGGCTGATTTGGGTCTACCATGGAACTGGCGCATCGGCCCAGCGCAGCACCCGGTCAGCGACGAGACCTTTGTCGCCACCAGTTTCACCCCCGAGGGCGCTGGGCTGCAGCCGTTCTCGGTTGGCCATGTCGAGCAGCCATGGCGCACCGCGCGCAACCCCGGCGATCTCACAATTAATTGGACGCGCCGGTCGCGCTCGCTCGCAGCCGACAGTTGGGGGGCAGGCGAAGTGCCTTTGGCCGAGGACAGTGAAGCTTACGCGCTCGATATTCTGGACGGGTCAGGTGTCAAGCGATCCTTGACGACTGCCACGACCTCGGCCCTCTACACCGCCGCCCAGCAGACCGCCGATTGGGGCGCTCCCCTCGGCCCGGGCCAGACCCTCTCCATTCGCATCTTCCAGCTTTCGGCCCTGATCGGCCGGGGCGCTGGGCGACCTGTCACCCTCAACTTCTGAAAGCAGGATCATGTCAGACATCACTACCCATCTCCTGCTGCCATATATCCTGGCATCGCAGGCCCAAAAGCATGTCACCCATAACGAGGCGCTGCGGCTGCTAGACGCCATGGTGCAGCTTTCTGTGCTGGATCGCAGCCGCACCACGCCTCCCGCAAGTCCAGCTGACGGCGACCGGCACATCGTAGCATCCGGGGCCTCAGGTCTCTGGGCCGGCTGGGACTTGAACGTGGCGTTCTGGGTCGATGGCGTCTGGATGCGGCTGGTGCCGCGCCCGGGCTGGCTGGCATGGATTGCGGATGAGGCGGCTTTTGGTGTCTGGGATGGCACAGCTTGGGATCCCGTTGGCGTACCGCAGGATGTGTCAGACGCCATATTCAGTCTGGTGAATGCCGTCGATCCGACGAAGAGGGCGTTGTTTTCGCTGTCGGGGATCAGCACCGGCACTACGCGCAGCTTTACCCTGCCCAACACATCCAGCGAGTTGGCAATCCTCGCAGGCACCCAAACTTTCAGCGGCAACAAGACGTTTTCCGGTACGCTGATCGCCTCGGGGACAGTCACTGTATCAGCAGCCGCAGCCACCATCGGCACGGCGACGACAACCGCCACTTATGGCGTGGGGACTGGAGCCACGACGACTGGCCTCTCCAAAACCCTGAACCTCGGCACTGGCGGTGCTTCGGGATCGAACACTGTCGTCAACATCGGCTCCGCCACGGCGGGGGCTGGTGGCACCACGGTGCTGAACACGCCCATGGTCACCTTTGCCAATGCGGTCACACAGGTGGGCATGCCTCAGGCAAACCTCACCGCGCAATTGCTGGGCCTTGGCGGCGCGACAGCCGACAGCTACAACCGCTTTTCGATCAACGCACCTGCCATGCTGTTCAACAACGCAGGCGCCGGGATCGAGGCGACGTTCAACAAGAACGCTGCTGGAAGCGATGCCGCCTTCGCCTTCAAGACAGGGTTTTCGGCGCGTGCGCTGCTCGGGCTTCTGGGCAGCGACGATTTCAGCTTCAAGGTCAGCCCGGATGGGTCTGCATTCTATGAGGCCATCAAGATCGACCGCAGCTCCGGTCGGGTTGAACTGCCCGAACCACTGGTGATCCCCGCCCTTCCCGCCGCCCCGGACCCGCCACCTGAGGGGAAGCTCGCAGTTTATGCCCGCGATCGTGCCGGGGCCGGATGGCTCGACGTGCAGCGTCCCTCGGGCCGTTTCTTTCCGCTGCAACCGCATTTCGGGGTCAACCGGATTGCGACCTGGGCGCCCTCGACCAGCACAACGGTCAACACCAATGGCATGCCGCGCACGGCTGTCGGTACAGTTGCGACACCGACCTTGGCCACCACCAACCTCTCCACCAGCATGCGGCGCTGGCGGGTCACAAGTGCCGCAACGGCGGACGCTGTGGCCGAGGAACGTTCAGCCGGATGGGTCTGCTGGCGCGGTAATGCCGATGGCCTTGGCGGTTGGAATTACGTCAATCGCCTGTCGCTGACGACTTTGCAGGCAACCGGCATGGGGTTCTTTGGACTTTATGGGTCTGTCGCTGCGCTGGCCACAACGCTGACGCTGGCGACCGTGGTCAACTGCATTGGCATCGGATTTCAGCGTGGCACCCATACCAACTGGCAGCTGGTGCGCAA
>NZ_LGHS01000044.1 GCF_001202025.1 Pseudorhodobacter aquimaris | reverse complement strand
TCTCGCCCCATGGGCAGCTGATTTCAGGCGGGGAAGTCAGCATCCCGAAGCTTTTCGTGAATAACTCGAACGGGCGTATCGGCCTGGTGGGATATTGGGACGTCGTGGCCTTCGACGAATTTGCCGGACGCGAGAAAACCGCGAACAAGGCGCTGGTCGATATCATGAAGAACTACATGGCCAACAAGTCCTTCTCGCGGGGTGTCAACCCAATGGGGGCGGAGGCCAGCTTCTCCTTTGTGGGCAATACCGACCACAATGTGCCCTTCATGCTGAAAACAGCGATCTTTCGAGGCGCTGCCAAGCCAGTTTCACGATTCGCCTTCATCGACCGTCTGCACGCTATTGCCCGGTGGGAGATTGACGTCATCCGCGGCGAGATGTTCACAAGGGGTTGGCTTCATTGTCGACTACCTGGCCGAGATCCTGCGTCATTTGCGATCAGAAGACTTCTCAAATCGGCCAGACCAGTTCTTCCAGGTCAGCGAGAAGATTTCGACGCGAGACCGGGACGCGATTTACAAGACGATGTCGGGCATGCTGAAGCTGATCTTCCCTGATGGCAGCCAGACCGAGGCTGAGGTCGAGGAACTGCTGCGTCTTGCCATAGAAAGCCGCAAGCGGGTGAAGGATCAGCTCGCCCGGATCGACAGTACATACCCGGATGTCGATTTTCATTACATTGGCTCTGACGGTGCAAAGCGGACGGTCAGCACAGTCGAAGAGGAGGAGTATCCACAGTTCTATCATCTCAAGCCAGCTCTCGACCCAAAGGACCAGGGAAACGCCGCCGTTGCTTCGTCTAACGCGCATCAGAAATCTGAAGACGACGCGCGCGCCACGGTACCAAGTGCTCCGATTTCACCCAAATCCCTGCCCGCCCCAAAACTCGCTGAGGGCCACCATGTCTTTGCGGAAAACCGTAAGGGCGTCAGCTACGACAAGCTTTTTGGGCCCTACATCGATGGGGCCAGCCGCATCATCGTGACCGATCCGTATATTCGCCTGTTCTACCAGCACCGGAACATGATGGAATTCGTCGAGATGGTGATCCGCCGGAAGCCTCCGGAGGATCAGATCAGGGTTCACCTTGTGACAGGGCCCGATGAGGGCAACATCTCCCGTCAGCGCGAATTGCTCGAGTCAATCACCACGGCCTGCACAGGCACTGGTGTCGAGTTCAGCTGGGCTTTCGATACTTCTGGTACCGCCCATGCCCGCGACATTGTCGCCGACACTGGCTGGAAGATGGTGCTCGATCGGGGACTCGATATTTTCCAGCCGCCTATCAAAACGGAGGGGTTTTCACTTGGGGACCGGATGCAGGAGCATCGAATGCTGAAGGGATTCTATGTCACCTACGTGCGGCAGTCGGATCAGCCGCAAGGCAAATGAGGGGGAGCAAGATTGAAACGGAATGAAGACATTGAAGTTCTGTCGGGCCAGCTGGTTGCCCAAAACATGATGCTCCAGATGTTGCTTGGGCATTTCACACTGCATGGGTCTGACCGCGGTGAAGAGTTGCGGCATGGGCTCAGCGCCGGGCTAGGAGCGATAAAAGGCAATCCCAACATGACGCAGCGAGAGAAATTCGGCTGCGAAAAGACCCTCGAGGAGGCCATCGACACGATTGACCAACTGCGTGCAAAAAAGGGTTGGACAAAATGACTTTGTCGGGTGTCGATCTTCAGTACCGCCTGCAAGCGGAAGTCCGATAGGGCAGTTCGACAGGAAGGTCTGACGCCGGAGCGCCTGAACTCTCTCCAGCTTTGAGCGAAGCAGCCCGTTCTGAGTTACGCTGGCAGGTGTCGCTCTCGCTGGCGTCGTGACAGCGTGAAAGTTTTGCGTGGCAAGCTCGGCGCCTGCGGGCAGGGCAGCGGATGTCGAACCAAAGCATCGCAGTTTGTAATAGGTGGTCATAGTCGGTCGCCATGGCTTCAGCCATGAAAGCGGCGATCACTTCATCTGGCAGTTCTGCCTGTTGTGCCGCATGGCGGCAACGACCGAGAACGGCAAAGGCATTTCCGTCGCAGCCAGTCAGCTCGACAATGATCTGGGGGTGTTTGAGGGACATAGTTCAGCTCCTTGTGGCAGGCACTGCATCAACAGGCGCGACCGGGGTGGACAGTCCAGTCGAATGTCGATGAGTTCATAAAGGTTGATGACACGCTCGCGCTTGCTCGCGCAGCACTGCGTAATCTGCGAGCCAGCCTATGATCAGGGAGCCTTCGGGCAGCTTGGCAACCTCGTCGGCCACGCCTGCCTGCTGCGGACGGCTGTAGTCCACAACTGGCGGGCAGGCGCTGGGCGTGGCGTCAGAACCCACCATCGCGCAGGCGCTCAAGAAGATCGTCGCGGCCATGAGGGCGGCGGCTGGCGGCCTCCAGCATTTGGCGTTGGATTTCATGGGTATTCTCCGATGTTGCGAGGCGTTCAGCCAACCGTCCCGTGCGCTCCCCGGCACGGCGCAGGTTCAGAAGGAGTAAGGCGATGGTGAGGGCGACCAGCAGAAGGCCCAGCGATCTGCGCGCCGGGGCGCTGGCGAGAATGGTGGGGATCCAGCCGATC
>NZ_LGHS01000043.1 GCF_001202025.1 Pseudorhodobacter aquimaris | reverse complement strand
GCGGCACCCACGATGTTTGCGTGCCGCTTTCCACCCCGCCCGGGCGGTTAAAGTGCGGGTTTTGCCACCAAGCGCGCAGATCCTTGAAGCGAAACACCCACGGTTTGGCGGCAGCGCCATCGGTGATGGGCGTTCGGACCTGCGCAGTGCGATCCAATGCGTTGGCGTAAAACCAGTCGAACCCCTCGCCGCCGGTGATGTTCGATTGCAGATAGGCGCGGTCATAGATAGCCGGGGCGAGGATCGCATCGGCATGATCAAAGCCGTCGCGCCAGTCGGACAGCGGCATGTAGTTGTCGATGCCGATGAAATCGATATTGGCATCCGACCAGAGCGGGTCGAGGTGGAAATACACGTCGCCAGAGCCATCGCCGGGGTGGTGGCCGAAATACTCTGACCAATCGGCCGCATAACCAATCTTCGGCCCAGCGCCGAGGATTACCCGCACATCAGCTGCGAGGCTTTTGAACGCCGTGACAGCGGGATAGCTGCTGGCCCCAGAGCGGATGGTGGTGAGACGGGGCATTTCCGAGCCGATCAGGAAGGCATCGACGCCACCAGCGGCTTTGCACAGATGTGCGTAATGAAGGATCATCCGGCGCAGGGACCATTCGCCAATTGGGCCGGTCCAGCTGACGGATTCGCCAGAGACGCTGAAGTTCGCAGGCATCGCGGTGCCGAACAGGGATGAGACTTGCGTGGCTGCCGTTGCGGTTTTGTCCACCGAACCCGCGAAGCCTGCTGCAGGTGAGCAGGTGATGCGCCCGCGCCAAGGGAACGTCGGCTGACCGATCCCGGAAGCATTGGCGCTGTAAGGATTGGGTTTGGTGTTGCCGGGTGGCACGTCCATGAGGATGAAGGGATAGAAGGTGACGCGCAGGCCCCGCGCCTTCATTTCCTTGATCGCCTGCACCACGGCAAAGTCGGCAGGCGTGCCGCCGTAGACAGGGCGGTCTTCGGCGTCGCGGCTGACCAAAAAAGCACTGGCGCGCGAGACGCCATTGACCGACCACGCCGAGGGTGTCGTGGTCTTTGCTGAGACCTCGACGCCAGGCCGCACTTTGCAGGATCCTGCGCGGAGATCATCGCCGAACCACGCCACGACCAGAGAGACGCTTTCCACCGCAGGGGCCATGGATTGCAGGCGGTCCAGCGCCACAACGATATCGGCAGTATCGGAAATGGCATTCAGGTTTTCCGCGACGGTCGCGCCACCGGAACCGCTGGATTTCTTGACCGGCGCGGTCGCGTAGCTGAATTCACCCGAAGCTGGGATCAGCGTCACCGCCTTGACGAGCCCCTCGGCGGTGTCGGGATCAGCCAGGGGCCGGAACACTTCAAAGCTGATCTGTGGCAGGCGGTTACCGAAGCCGCTGAGGGCCAGTTCTTCAAATACCACATAGGCAGTGCCGCGATAGGCGGGCGTATTGGTGGCACCCATCTTGGCCGCAATGAATGGATCGGGGCTTTGCGCCTCATCGCCCGGGTACCAGCGCCATGTGACGCCGGACATATCCATTACCTTGCCGTCCGCCCACACGCGGCCAATGCCGGTGATCTCGCCCTCGCACAAAGCGACTGCGAAAGACGCATAGTAGAGGTACTCCGTCGTCTTGACCTTCGGCCCGCCACCTTTACCGCCACCTTGGCTGGTGGTTTTGGTCTCTTCGCGGAAATCAGTCGCCCATATGATATTGCCGCCAATGCGCATCCGCCCGAAAAGGCGCGGGATTACGGCCCCTTCGGTCGACGAGGTGATACGCAGGCTGTCCAGCCGCGCGCCCTCGATGCGTTGGGCCGGTGCCAGCGATGACACGATCCAGCTGTCGACCACGGAGCCCACGGTCGAACCGATAAAACCACCGATGGCAGCGCCAGAAAAGCCAAGGATCGTGCCGCCGAAGCCAGCACCAATTGCGGAGCCGACGGCCCCGAGAACTAAAGTTGCCATTATGAAGATCTCAGATGCTGCTTGGGAGCGGAAACAGGAAGGCAAAAGCAATGCGCCGCCGCCAAGTGGGGGTCAGGACTTCCTCGACCACGCCCAGCCGTTCATAGGCATGGATGAAGCGGTCAGGCGCGGTGAGGATCCCGACGTGTTTGGCGATGGCGCGCGGGGCCATTCGAAACAGGACCAGCGCTCCGTGACCGGCTTCAGAGGGCGCGACCTCCCGCATCATCTTGCGCGCGCCGTCTGCCAGAACTTCACGCGGACCGGTCTCGCCCCAATCCCGGCTGTAGGGCGGGATCGGGAAGGGTTCATCCCCGACCACCTCGCGCCACACTCCGCGCGCAAGACCGAGGCAATCGCAGCCGACACCGCGCAGGCTGGCCTGGTCGTGGTAGGGCGTGCCGAGCCAGCTGCGGGCAGTCGCAATGACCAGTGCTGGATCGACGGCCATCATAGGACGCTCCCGTCATGACCGCCGTCTTGGCTGGCATAGCGCAGCACGGCATCTTGCCCTGGGATGTTGGGGAAGCCACGAAAGTTGGGCGTATTGGCAAACTTCGCGCTACAGGTGGCAATGCGCTTGTCGCAGCCTGCGCGCGCGATGAATCCGTCGCCCATGGTGATGGCGCGCACCGGTGCTTCCAGCAGAGTGAATGTCGCGATGCCGCTGTGCAATGCGTGCGCCAGAACTTCAGTGATGCGTCCGACGTTCGCCCCACCTGTCCAGGTCAGCGTGCCGGATGTGAACCATCCTGCGTCAAAACCGGATAGCCCCGAGGCCATGAACGCGCGGTCGCGCAGCAGGTCGGTGACCACGCCAGCACCCTTGTAGATGGCGTTTTCCAGATCAATGCCACAGCGCGCATCGCCCAAGCGCGCATACACCCCGCCTGAAACGTCCGCCCGACGGTCTGACCCAACACATGTGCCATTGACCGCACCTCCGCCACGAAGGCCATGCGGCCGCGCCGGATTTGTCCCACAGCACCCCGGCGCAAGAGCACGCGCTGGCCGGGATCGGCCCAGTTCACCCGCCAAAGTTCCACTCCGGCATTGTCCCAGCGGCCATCAAGAATGTCGGTTTCGGTGATCCGGTCGGAAGTCAGCACGCCGCTTGCGTCCTGCGCATCGACGGCCAGATCGGAGCCGGAGCGAATTTCCGACGCGGCTAACCCGCTCTCCGGTTCAAACGCGGTGCCGTCGAAACTGAGCGTGCGATCATGATCGGTGAAGCCGAGCGCAACACCATCAGACCGCGAAATCCGCCAGCACCAGGACAGGGTGGTGGTGCCATCATCGAGGTGGGCCTGCAGCGCAGGCGAGAGGGTTTTCATCTGCGGATCTCCAGAAGAGGGATGGACGTGATCGATCCGAGCCGCTCAAAATCGAGGGTCACGTCGAGGGTGTCGCTGTCGAAGCGGACCGGCACATCGAATTCGAAACCGGCGCGGACGATGACGCCATTGGCCGGAGCGATGGTGAAGGTGATGACGCCGGTGGTCGCATCCAGCGTCCAGCCCGACATCTGCTCAACCATGCCCAGTGCGACACGAACGCTTCCGGCGACGGGCTTGGCAATGGTCCGGACCCAGCTTTGCGCGCCGGAGATGTAGCGTTTGGCCAGCTGGAAGGTTTTCAGACTGCCAGTTCCGGTCCCGATCTGCTGGTCAATCGCGGTGATCGCCTGCGACGGCAGGCAGGATTTGTAATCGGCCCAATCCTTGTAGCGAAACCCGTGCAACCGACCGTTGCGGGCCTCGAAGAACGCCACCACCGCTGCCAGATCGTCGGCGCGGCGGATCCCATAGGCGACATCATACCGGCGGCGAGAGTTGGCCCAGCTGGCGTTGCGTTCCTCGTCGCCGCTTGCCAGTTCAACGACCTGAGTGCGCCGCTCGGGCCCACCGCGTGCGCCACGGCTGATATTGTCGGGGAAGCAAACCTCGTGAAACGCCATTACATCCCCCTCCGGCCCAGTGACACGGCGCGGGCAATGTCTGCCGCCACCTGAGTGCGCGATTGGCGGAAGCTTTCGGCATCGCGGGCCATGATGGTGACGTTGACGTTGGGGGCGCTGGACTGACCATAGCCAGCCGCCTCCCGGCGCGACAGCACGCGCTCGCCCCGTTGCAAGATCGCTGGAACCTCGTCCGGTTTCAGTCCTGCCCAGCCGCCAGAGTGCATGCGCGGTGCATTGGCAAAAGCCAGTGCTGGCACCATGCGGCCAGGCGTTGGAGCCCCAACAACACCGCCTGCGTGGAGGACGTTGGCAAACAGGCCACCCGCGCCGCCCAGCGCACCTGACAGAGCGTTTGCGATGGGGCCAAGGATGAAGCGCCGTGCTGCCAGCTTGGCCAGATCGGCGATCATCGAGGTGACGAGATCGCGAAAATCCAGCTTGCCGGTTTTCACGAACTCGCCCACCGCGTTCTCGGCCGAGGTGAAGGCCCCGACCAAAGCGTTGCCGATATCGCCACCGATATCACGTGCCTTGGCGGCATAGTCGGCTAGCGCTGCGGTGACTGCGCCCCAGCCGGTCGCGGCGTGCTCCGCGCCCTCGGCCGCTGCCGCCCCGGCAGAGCGTGCGGCAGCTCCTGCACCACCGGCAGCGACGGCAGTGTCGTCCAATCCCAGCCCGAGCGCGTCAGCCGAGGCCGCGGCATCGGCCAGTGCGGCTTCAGCTTCGGCACCGGAGCCTGTCACCGCGTCTCGCAGCGCTTGCCAACTGGCAAGCGGGCGGCCCGCGGCGTCGGCAAGCATCCCTGCGGCCTCGCGGTAACCGTCGGCGCGGGCGCGGGCGTCGTCGGCCATTGTGCCAAGACCGAGGTCAGGTGGTTCCAGATAGGTGCGAGACAGCGCGGCGGAGAAGGCATCGGCTGCGGCGGCACCCGCTGCCGTTGCCGCACCTGCAAACGGGTTACCGATCCGCGCCAGGTCCACTGGATCCAGCGTGCCGATCCTGATGCCACCTTCACCTGTTGCCCATTCCGGCAGCAGCGCCAGAGCTGTGTTCAACCCGTTGATGAAACTGTTGATGCGGGTGACGACGCCGTTCAGCATCGCTTCAACGCCGGAAATCAACCCGTTCGCGGCCTGAAAGGCAAAGTCACCAATCGCTCCGGGCAGACTGCCCCAGATCGCCACGGCTGCATCATAGGCCCCCTGGAAGATGGCCGCCGTCCGGTCGCCGAAACTGACGACACCAGCAATGGTGCCTTCGAGTGCAGAGAGCTCGGCCGCTTTCAGCCCCTCCCAGCCAGCAGCCATATTGGCAAAGGCGGCGTCGAGCGACAGGCCGATGCGCGACCACAACTCCTTGGCCAGATCGCCCAGCAGCCTGAACGCTTCGCCCACGCCGCCGACCCGCGTGACAAGTTGCGAGAATTGATAGACCAGCTCACCCGCGCCGACAATCAGCGCGCCGATGCCGGTGCGGATCAGTGCTCCACGCAGGAAGACCAATGCTGTGGCGAGGCCACGCACGGACAGGGCAGCCGCCGCCATGCCCGCCACCCAGCGCCCGGCCATGATGCCTGCGAAAGTCGCAGCATAGGTGGTCAGCCGTCCGACGTTGTCGAACAGCGACGTGATTGCGCGCCCAATAGGACCTGTCGCGCGCGCCATGTCAGCGAGCTTTGTCGCGATAGTCTCAAGCGCTGGTGCGACGGCGACGGTCAGGCGGTTGACGAGACCGGTCCAGATCAGGCTTAACCGGGCGATGGCATCGCCGGTGCGCTCGATCTGGGCGGAATCACTGGCGCTGACGGCAACCCCGAAATCCCGGATGTCTTGCGCAGCCTCTCGCAGCGTGACGGAATCGATGCGTAAGAAAGCCAATGCTGCCCGGTCGCCGAAAAGGTCCGATGCGACGGCAGCCCGTTCCGCCTCGGGCACGAACTGGTTCAGCGCCTCCTGAATGGCGATGATGCGCTGGTCCAGCGGCAGGGCCTGCAACTGCGCCGCGGTCAGGTTCAGCCGCTGCAGGGCTTTTACGGCAGATCCCGATCCGGTGGCCGCTTCCGACAGGCGCGTGGTCAGTTTCTTCGTCGCCTGCTCGATCTCGCCCATCGACACGCCCGCGAGCTCCCCGGCCCATGTCAGGGTCTGGACGCTTTCCACCGTGGTTCGCATTGATTGGGCGAGCTTGGCCTGCGCGTCGACATTCGCAAGGCCAGAGCGGATCATCGCCACGCCAGCAGCGGCGGCGGCGACGGTGACCGCCGCCAGCGCAATCCCGGCCTTGCGGGCAAAGCTGCCAAGACGGGCATTGGCCAGTTCCATCTCGGACGACAGACGGCCAAGACCGCGCGATCCTGCCTCGCCGATACCTTCCAGCTCGGCGCGTACCTGGCGGCCGCCTTCGGCGACAAGGCGGACGGAGACGCGTTTTTCTGCCATGGAACAGGATCCTTGAAATTCGAAGTGGAACGTCTTACGTTTTGTTTATCGATCTAGAGGGGGTATGATCATGTCGGAGACAGCAATCCTGTCCACTAAGTTTCAAATC
>NZ_LGHS01000042.1 GCF_001202025.1 Pseudorhodobacter aquimaris | reverse complement strand
TAAAGACTCTCCGACATGAACTACCCCCCGAAATTCGGACAGTGACGTAAGCTACGATTTACAGTCTGCTGATCTTCGACGAGAAGGAGATCAGCAGATGTCGAACCGCAAACAACATGCGCCTGAATTTAAGGCGAAGGTCGCGCTGGAAGCCTTGAAGGGCGAGGCGACCGCCGCCGAGCTGGCGAGCCGGTTCGGGGTGCATCCGACGATGATCCATCAATGGAAACGTGCGCTCCTTGAGGGCGCCTCCGGCGTGTTTGAACGCGGTGGCAGAAAGAATCCCGAGATCAATGAAGAACAGGTGAAAGAACTCCACGCCAAGATTGTGGGGTAAGCCCGCGAACGCCATGCGTTCGAGAGAGCGGGCGCACGCCGTGGCCAACGGTACGGGGGCTTGCGCGGCCCCGCTGGGGCCACGGTCCCCTTGGCTTTGTCACGAAAGCTCAAACCATGGACCGGCAAGTGAGGCGCGACATGATTGAGCCGAATAATTCCATTTTGTCCATTGGGCAGCAATGCAGGTTGCTGTCGATCTCGCGCTCGTCATTCTATTACAAGCCTAAGGGCGAGACCGAGCAGAACCTCAGCTTGATGCGGCGGATCGATGAGCAATTTCTGGAGACGCCGTTCTTCGGTGTCCGCCAGATGACTTGGCACTTGCGCAGTTCAATCGCCATATCCATCATCCTGACTGTTCATAAGCCCGCAGAACGGCCACTTGGTGAACGAGAAACGGATACGCCGGCTGATGCGCCTGATGGGGCTGATGCCGATCTACCAAAAACCCAACACCAGCAAGCATGCGAAAGGGCACAAGACGTATCCCTACCTGCTGAGAGGTCTGCGGGTAGAGCGTCCGAACCAAGTTCCCCTCTCACACATGCAAGCATGTGTTGCCGGTCAGTGGGTGCTCGGATATTACCTATCTGCCCATGCGCCGAGGGTTCCTCGTATCTGGCCGCCATTATGGATTGGCACACCCGTAAGGTGCTGGCTTGGCGCATCTCGAATACGCTGGAGGCGGACTTCTGTGTTGCGGCACTGAACGAGGCCATCCACAAGTTCGGCCCGCCCGAGATCATGAATACCGATCAAGGATCTCAGTTCACGTCCTTTGCCTGGACTGACGACGTCCCGCGTGGCACTTTCGCCGCGCCCGTCATAGTCGAACATGAAACAATGTCCGTTAGCGTTCAGCAACTGCCCGTCGGCACCACGCAAGCCTTCTTCTAGCACGGTGCCATTCATCCATGTGTGTTCCCCACCAACAAGCGGGTGGGGTGGCACTGCATCATCTCCATATCGCGCAAAGGCAAGCCCGCACGCAGCGTGATGGCAAGCCCCGAAAACCGGTGCAGCAAATATGCAAACCAACGCGGATGGGATACGGTGCGTGCTCTCAGAAACAATGTGGCAATTCCGAACGTTCACATGACCAGCTCAAGCGCCATGCCACGCAGCTTCAGCGTCTTATGGACAATCACCCGAAGGCCGATGGCCCCATGAATTGAGGCGGCAATGACAAGGCTGCCGTAAAACAGAAACCACAGCACGCGGCCTTGGTTCCGACCAAGCACCTCGGCGGTACTAAGCCCCCCCCCTGTATTGCAGAAATCATGACCGCGATATGGCCCAAGAAAAGCGATGCCATGAACTTCGCGCTCAGCCTTTGCGCCATGTAAAGAGGGAGATTGAGCATTCATCAGCCCTTTCGCTTCAGTAAGAATTTCGTAGTTTCCCGCTTCAGGCCCGCAATCGCACCGAGCGGGTCCAGATCATTCAAACAAAAATGCGTGCAGCTGCCCCTCCCGGATACCGTATCCAGAACCGCTTGCCGGTCATCGGCCTTGCTGTCGTTGAACAGCGTCCATGCGCGCTGCAAAGCGGCAGGGCCAAGGCAGTCGGGATTATTAGCCAACGATCGCAAACCGCATAGCAGACCGAACAGTTGGTACATTCCATCCCCTTGATCGCCTCGACACGACCGACCTCCTCGGGGCCAATTTCGGGAATAGGGTCTTCGCGGCTTTTGTCGGGTTTATGCACCCGCCCGCCGCGATCCATTTGTCAAAGAACGGGTCCATATCGGTCGCCAGATCCTTGATCACGGGCAGGTTGCACAGCGGCCCGCTACGAAGCGCCCGATCCTTTGCGACCTTCTTCACCTGTGTCCGGCAGATCCAGCGCGGCTGATCGCTCACCATCATCGCAAAAGAGCCGCACATCCCTACCCGGCATGCATAGCGGTAACTCAACGACGGATCGATATGCTGCTTAATCCAGCTGACGACATCCAGATCAGTTTGGTATTCCCGAACCTGCACCTGAAAGTGTTCATACTCTCCGACGCTGTCCGCCTCCAAACCGATACGTCGAACGTATTTACTTCTTTGCTCACAGCGCACCCGTTTTTGATAAATCTCTTTCTCAAACCTTTACAGGTGCACCGCCTAACGCAAATGAAATACTTCTTATTACTTATGTAACCATAGCTTACTGCACATTCCCCTCGAAAACCGTGATTTATAATATCTTTAAGGGAGCTGTTTCGATAGCATGGCGCGGACTCTACATCGACACAGCCTGAAATCCGGCACCACGAGACTGCGAAAATGAACAAACCCCTTTCCGAAATTCTGCAAGAACGCTTTCAGCACACGATAGCCACCGCGCCTGAAATTGAAGCAAACGCAACGCTGCAGCAGATCGCCGGGCGTGGCAGTTGCCGCAAGTTCACGGATCAGCCCGTTCCAACACCGCTACTGGAGGCGCTTTGTGCTGTGGCCCTGTCCTCTCCGTCGAAAAGCGACCTGCAACAGCGCGACATCGTGATCATCAGCGAGCGCGCGCTAAAGGCAGAGCTTTCAACCTTACTTGGCGCGCAGGCATGGATCCCCTCTGTGCCCCATATTTTGATCTTTTGCGGCAACCACGCACGCCAACGGAAGATACATGACCTGACAGGCCATGAGTTTCTGAACCACCATCTTGACGGTTTTTTCAATGCTACGGTCGATGCGGCCGTTGCCCTCTCTGCTTTCGTTCTGGCGGCAGAGGCTGCAGGGCTGGGGTGTTGCCCCATCAGCACTGTGCGCAACCATTCGGATAAGATTGATAAGATGCTTGGCCTCCCTGATCTGGTCTTCGCTGTCGCGGGCCTTGCTGTGGGCCATCCGGCGGAACAACCGCCCCTCATATCACAACGGTTGTCGCTGCCGACGACAGTGCATCACAATCGCTGGACAGAGGACGGGTTGACAACATCCTTGCACGACTACGACACCACCCGCCGCGAACGACAGCCCTATGAAACACAGCGCCGCACCAAAGACCTTGGCCATGCGGAGCAATACGGCTGGCTGGAAGAGAAAAGCCGCCAATACTCGGCACCCGAACGTGCGCAATTTGGCGATTACATCCGGCGCAAAGGGTTTTCTCTGGATTAGGGTCCGCCTCCTTGGAAAACGTCGTTACTCGCAGCGACATCCTTTGGCCGCCGCCACATATTATGTAAGTATAATTTAACTAGACGAATATAAATTTTAACTTTCCGTACGCAGTAATTACAATTACCCTGCACCATATGGGAGGAATTTGGCAGAGGCCGCAATGTTTCAACGGCCTTCGTCTGGAACATGACACGCACAGCCAAATCTCCAAAGAATTCATTCGGAACGTTTCCAAGGTTGAAAACCAGGAAGCATCCGCCAGCACATGATCCAAACCAAGCGGATCAGGCGGGTGATATTACAACAGGACCACTTGCGCTTGAAACGACAGTGGTCCGGCAGGGAGGACAGAAAATGGCCACTATAGGATTCATCGGACTCGGGCGCATGGGAAGCGCCATGTCGCGTAAACTTGTCGAAGCGGGGCATGAGGTTTGGGTCTTTGACATCAACCCCGCCGCTGTTCAAACCATTGCCGACCTCGGCGTTCATGCCGCGACAAGTGCCGCTGACGCCGCAAGCAACCGCGACTTTGTGGTCACGATGCTTCCCAATGGTCCGGATGTCGAAGAAACCCTGTTCGGCGAAGCCGCTGTAGCAGACGCCATGTCCAAGAACACACTCTATATCGACATGAGCACAATCGCCCCGGACGCGACCGACAAGATCGCAAAACGCTTGGCGGACATGGGCATTCGCATGGTCGACGGCCCCGTTGGCGGAACATCGGAATTTGCCGAGCGCGGCGAGCTGCTTATTCTTGCCGGCGGTGATCCAAAGGACGTGGAGGCGGCACAACCGATTTTTGACGTGGTGGGCCGTGAGACGATTTACTGTGGCGCGAGCGGCGGCGGAACACGCACCAAGCTGGTCAATAACTACATGTCGACAGCGCTGAACGCGTTGACCGCCGAGGCGCTGGCCTTTGCCGAAGTGGCCGGACTTGATGTGCAGCGGACGGTCAAGGTTCTGGCCGGAACCACGGCGGGCAAAGGCTTTCTTACCGGCGCCTATGAGCGCAAGATTTTCAGCCAGGATATCTCTCCTGAATTCGGCTTGGCGCTTGCCTCCAAGGATTTGAACCTTGCCCTGACCTATGCCGCCAGCTTGAACGTCCCTCTGGGCGTTGGGGCTGCGGCCTCTCAGGTCTATGCGATGTCGCGGGCGGACGGGCTGGGACCAAACGATTGGTCCGCTGTGCTTGAAACCTTGCGGATCAAATCCGGACTGCCCGGACAGACATTCAAAGCCTGATCAATAGCCACAGCAAAAAGCGCCGCGAAGCCCCTCTGGTTTCGCGGCGCTTTGGGTTTCAAGGCGTGGATCGGATGCGCCATTGGCAAAGGCAGCATCCGAAGAAAGAGGGCAGGATTTTGCCCTGCCCCCCCTGTAAATTTCCGACGCCCCAAAGGCGGATCAGGCAGAAAGCCCGCCCATGCAACGATATTTGATATCGAGGTACTCATCGAGACCGTAGCGCGATCCCTCACGGCCAAAGCCTGACTCCTTGACACCACCAAAGGGTGCAACCTCGTTTGAGATGGCAACCTCGTTGATGCCCACCATCCCGTATTCCAGCGCGTCAGAAACCCGCCACGCACGCGCCAGATCGCGGGTATAGGTGTAAGAGGCAAGCCCGTAAGGCGTGTCATTGGCCTGCGCCACTACGGTTGCCTCATCGTCAAAGACCAACAAAGGGGCGATAGGGCCAAAGATTTCATCCCGCGCAACATCCATATCCGGCGTCACACCTGCAAGGACTGTGGGCAGGTAAAAAGCACTGTCCGGCACGGGCTCACCGCCCCCCACAAGCACCTGCGCGCCTTGCTCCTGCGCGCGGGCGACGATCCGGCCCATGTCCTGTGCCGCGCCCGCGTTGATCAATGGCCCGATTTGTACACCGGGCTGATCGCCTGCACCGACTTTTAATGCGCGGACCTTCTCCACAAAGGCTTCTGACAGCTTTTCAGCGATGTTGCGCTGCACGAAAATACGGTTCGCACAGACACAGGTTTGACCACTGTTGCGGAATTTCAACGCCATCAACCCGTTCACGGCGGCGTCCACATCGGCGTCATCAAAAATGATCACCGGAGCATTGCCGCCCAGCTCCATCGACATCCGCTTTACGGTGTCCGAACATTGCCGGATAAGATCCTTTCCAACCGCAGTGGAGCCGGTAAACGACAACTTCCGCACAACCGCGCTATCCGTCATCACCTTGATAATCTCGCGTGAAGAGCCGGTCAGAACGCTTATAACACCGGGCGGGACCCCCGCTTCTTCTGCCAGTTCGACCAAGGCGAGGGCAATGAAGGGTGTACGCTCTGACGGTTTGACCAGCATCGTGCAACCGGCGGCCAGCGCAGGTGCCAGCTTGCGCGTGATCATCGAGGCCGGAAAATTCCACGGCGTAATGGCACAGGTCACACCGACAGGATGTTTGGTCACGATTGTCTGGCGCCCCGGTGCAGGCGACGGGATGATATCACCGTAAACACGGCGGCCTTCCTCGGCGAACCACTCGATATAGGCGGCGCTAATGTCAATCTCGGCGCGGGATTCTGCAAGCGGCTTGCCTTGTTCGGATGTCAGGATACGGGCCAAAGCCTCGCGCTCTTGCAGGATCAAACCGTGCCAGCGTTTCAGAACCTGTGCCCTATCGGCCGCCGTGCGCGCCGACCATCCGACAAAAGCCTCTGCCGCCGCGTCGATCGCCACATGCACGTCCGCCGCGGTCAAGCGCGGCACAGTGCCGATTTCCTTGCCCGTGGCAGGGCAGATAACAGCGGTCGTTGCCCCATTGGACGCGCTGCGCCATGCGCCCGCAAAATAGGCTTGGGTTTTCAGTGCGCGTGTCGATCGAAAAGCATCATCCATTGTGTTTTCTTGCCAATTGTTTCGGGGAATTACATCTGTGACACACTGCATTGAAAGCTAGGCTAAATAAAGAAAATAATTATTGAACAAAATGTAAGCCCATGTAATGTAAAGGCTCGTTTGAGGATTGGGGCACCATGTCGATACGAATGCTTAGGACACTGATCGCCGTTGCCGATCACGGCACGTTTAGCGCAGCCGCTGATGTGGTTTTTGTCACCCACGCCGCGGTTAGCCAACAGATGCGCGCATTAGAGGAAACCTGGCAAGTCGCGATCTTTGACAGGTCGACCCGCACGCCAACGCTGACGCCGGTCGGGCGCGCCCTATTGGCAAAGACACGCGAGGTGGTGCGCGCCTATGATGATATCGTCCCCTCGGTTCTGGGGGATGACGGGCTGAAGGGTGACTTCAACATGGGCGCGGTATCGACGTCCCTGACCGGGTTGGTGCCCCTTGCAACGGCCATGCTGAAATCCACATGTCCAGACCTGCATGTGAAGCTTTTCCCGGGGCTGACAACCCCACTGATCCACCAGGTTGAACGCAACGCGCTGGATGGGGCGCTGATTGCAAAGCCGGATATGCTCCCCCAGGGATTGGTGTGGTATCCCATCGCGGTAGAGGAACTGGTCCTGATCTGTTCCGCACGCGTGGCGGGTGAGGATCCGGTCAAGATCTTGAAGGAACAGCCGTTTATCCGCTTTTCACGCGATGCGGTTGTTGGCTCTATTGTCGAGAAATGGCTGCAGGCCAAGAAGATCACCGTCAATGACAGTGTGGAACTCAGCGGCATGGAGGCGATTTATAGCATGGTGCTTGCCAATCTGGGCGTTTCCATCGTGCCGGAACCTTGCGTGTCCATCGCCAATCCGCCAGCCCTGCGCCGCATTTCGCTGGCGGGCGAAGACAATCCCGCGCGGCATCTTGGATTGGTCCATCGCAAGGACAGCACAAAAAGCCGCGTTTTGCGTGAAATCGCCTTGGCAATGGAACGCGCCGTCAAGGTCGGGGTCTTTTCGCCCGAAACCATCGATCAAATCGGTTGACCGACTGAAACCGTACCGTTGTTATTTCGATGAACGGGCCTATCACAAAGGCCCACCCCGATCACAGGAATGCCAATGAGAGGAACGGCATGAACGCGATGGCAAAACAGCTGAGGATCAGGATCAGAACATAAGGGATCACGGCCCGCGTCACGCGCGCAAAACTTACGCCAGATACCGCACTTGCGACGAACAGGTTCAACCCGATGGGCGGCGTGATAAAACCCACGGCAAGGGTAGAGACGACGATCACCCCGAAATGTACCGGATCAATACCGAGTTCACGCGCAACGGGCGTCAGCATGGGCGCAAGGATCAGGATATTCGGTGCCGCCTCCATCAGGCTACCCGCAACGATCAACAAAACCACGACAAGACACAGCAGGATAACCGGGTCTGACGACATCCCCAACAGCCCGGCAACCACCGTTTCGGGAATGCGCAGGATGGTCAGGTTTTGAGACAGCACCATCGCAACCGCCACGATCGGAACCACAAGGCCACAAATCCGGGAACTGCTGACCAGCACCGCCGGAATGTCACGTATTTTCAGCTTACGCGTGACCACGACGGTAATGAAGAGACAGTAAACCGCCGAGACAGCGCCCGCTTCGGTCGGCGTAAAGATACCAGAGTAGATACCAACGAGAATGATCGCGATCGCACCAAGGGCATAGCGCGTTTCCACGGCGGCAACCACAGCCCCCTTTGCGCTAAACGGGACTCGCTCACCGTAATTCCTGCGTCTGGCGATGACATAAGCCACAAAACACATGATGGTCACCATCATGATGCCTGGCAGGATGCCCGCGATGAACAGATCACTGACGCTAACACCAGTAGAAACACCATAAAGCACAAAAGCAACGCTGGGCGGGATGATGATCCCCACAACACCGCCCGCAGCGACCGTGGCCGCGCTGAAACCGCCCTCATAGGATTGCTTGGACATCTCTGGAAACACGACCTTGCCGACCGTGGCAACAGTGGCCGCATTCGATCCGCTGATGGCCGCAAAAATCCCCGAGGCAACCATGGTCGTCAAACCCAACCCTCCGCGGATCCAGCCGACCACACTTTGCGAAAAGCGCATGATCTGCGCCGCAATTCCGCCAACCGCAATCAAGTCACCCGTCACCACAAACAGCGGCAAGGCCAGCAACGGAAAGAGGTTCAACGAGTCGAACATCGTCAAACTAAGGTTAAGCAGCGGAAACTGGTCCGTGATCAGCGTCAGCACAACGGCGCCAATTCCGATCACGGTCACGATTTCCACACCAAGAAGCAACAGCACGGCCAGCGCAATGAATACGATCGTGTTAGGATCCATTTTTCCCTCGTTTTTCTAAGGTTCAATCAGTCGCAACAGCGGCGGCAGAAGGCATAAGTGGCAGCCCGCGCCGGTATCTGTTGATCGATGTGGCCATGCGCTGAAAAACACGCAAAACCACCAAGGACCATCCCACCGGAACCGATAGCAGCGCAATCCAGAACGGTATATCAATGGCCACCATCATCTGCTCAAAATCGATAACGTCCTGAAGCGGTTGGCGTATAAAAACGACAACGACGCTTGCCAACACAATCAGCAGCACGTCCGACAAAAGGAACAAACCCAGCTGCACACTTTGCGGCATCAGATCGCGCAAGAACGTCACCGAAAGATGCGAACGGTCCCGCGCCATACCCGCCATGGAAAGATAGCTCAGCCAGATGAAGGCATAGATCGCGGTCTCATAGGCCCAGAGTATCGACGACTGAAGGACGTAACGGGCAAAGACTTCTGTGAAAATTATAGCGATGATAAACATGTAAAGGATCGCATTCAGCGCATCCTCCAAATACTGATCCACCAGTTTAAGATAATGTCGCAAACCTCACCCCCCATCGTTGAACCCGCCACAAAGCGGCGGGTCGCGCGTTTTTATAATTGCCTGTAAAAGGTCAGAGCTTCCACCAGCGCACCGGCTCGGGGCTACCCGAACCTGCGGCCACTTTCACAACCATTTCGTAGGCGTCGCGCCCGTAGTTATCGATGGCTTCTTGCAAAGAGGGGTTCTTTTCAACCGAAAGCGCATCACGCCAAACGGCACGTTCCTCCTCGGTCAAAAAGTTCACGACCGTACCGGCACCGGGGAATCCTGCATTTTGCGGCGAACCCGGCATCACACCAATGGTATCGCGCAAGATCGTCTCATAGGTGTCGCAGACATGGACCTGTGCCAGATAGGCCGCTTCCATGACCGCCTCTTTCAGGTCGGGGTCCAACTTGTCGAGCCATCTCGTGCTGACCCAGATAGAGTCGGTATTATACATCCAATCCGTATCAACGATCTGACCGACAACTGGCGCCATCCCCACGTCAAAGCATGAACCGGGCCCGATATGCATCCCCTCCATCACGCCGTCTTTCAGCGCGGAGAAGGTTTCCGACCAGGCGATAGGCGTGGCGCTCGTCGGCAGAATCTGAAAGGCAAGCTGCTCAAACCGCGACGCCGTGACGCGCACCTTCATACCCGTCAGATCCTCAGGCAAACGCACCTTTGTCGCGACGTTGCGCGACAACAAAAGCATGCGCCGCCAAGGGTGGGTAAATGCCAATGTGACCCGGCGCTGTTCGGTCGCTGCGCGCAGCGTGTCATTGAACTCCTTGCTGAACAACAACCGCCAGAAGTTGTCATCATCCGTCCCGATCGCATAAGGCACATCAAGAACATTCAGTAAGGGCACCATCTGTGCGGCATTCTGCGTGGTACAGCTGCCCGCCTGAACGACACCTTGCTGCACCTTCTTCAACAGGTCAGCCTGCCCGCCAAGTGATCCGCCGTCATGCACCTCAACATAGATGCGGCCCCCACTCTGGGCCTCGACAGCGGCCTTGAACTCTGGCGCGCCGTGAATCCAGACCATATGTGGCGTACCCACACGGCCCGGGAACTGGTTCAGCGTCGCATCCAAGCCCATCGTCATGATGTGCTCGGCATTGGCGCGCTTTTCAGCCTCATCTGCAACCACGTCGGCCAGTGCCTTGCTGCCGCCCGCCAATGTAAATCCGAAACCAATGCTCGCGACTGTGCAACCACCCAAACCAAACCGCAAAATATCCCGACGGCTTAATGCTCCGCCTGCTTTGTTGTTTTTTTTCATTAACTTACCTCCCGAATAGCAATTGAGCGGTGCTATCTTCCCAATCACACCGCGCCCCTCGTCCCTTGTGCCTAACGCTTCAATACAGCGATCCGCATCCAGCAGCTTTACACGATGAAAAGCTTAACACAAAGGTTCTAAAATTTAATATAACTGTAAGATTTACTTAATACTACATCTATGAACCGACTTAGCAATGCAAGTAACATATTGAAAGAAATTTGGAATGTCCGTACCGAAGTGATTGGCGAAGTTACACAATACCTCCGATGTTCGAGGTTCTTTTTTCCCCGCAAGGACCTTGCGCCAGACCCGCGCACATTCCATTCTCCTGCCCCGACGACCTTAATCCCTGTGCTGAAGCCAAGACGCTCAACCCAATGTCTGCCTTCCCTGTTGCGATGCAAAAATCTGCGACTTTTACCCCGGAAAAACAAAAGGCAACTTCTCAGACGGGTTGGTCGACAGACCATCTTGATGGCGAACCGTTTACGGCCAGCCGTGAGTTGCCCCGCATGAACCATAAGCTTTCGCCATACACTTTAAGAATTTAGGTGATGGGTGAGCCAATCCAGCAATGTGTCGACCAACCATGCACTCTCGCCGCCATGCCTTGACCATGGCGCAGGAAGTAACCCTCATAACGGGGGATCCTGACACTGAATACCAGCTGGTCCTTTAAAAATAATCGACCACTAACGGGGGAACGATTAGAAGGCCGATGCATTCCTGCGGTGCTAATCTTCGGGGGCCTTTTCGGTTTATGGGCTGTAGTCTCCGGGGCGGGGCAAGGTAAACCCGTTCCTCTTGCTCCCCAACCAGTTTCTTATGTCATGGCCCCTTTCAAGGTGTCTTTGATAGTTATGCGAAAGAAGGGATTTCTTGACGACGCCTTCACCTCAAAGGGCATGACTTTGCACCACCCCGAGATCACCTCTGGCGTAGCCCAGACCCAAGCCACAGTCGCAGATCATCAGCGATTGGACGACAGCCTTCACCGTTACCTCATTGAGATTCAGCAACAGACAATCGACGTCACTCAACCGCTCGTTGCCCGGATTGCGCCTGGACAGCGAGGGCTCATCATCCGAAGTTTATGCTCTGGCCACGACGATGAATGCGGCGGGGAGTATATAATAATGAGCTGCGTGCCGCCAACATGATCCTCAGTGCCGAGATGACGCTTACGCCTCGCTCATGCGCACCGAGAGCCTGTGCAGCTATCGTCGGCTGGATTGCCCCGGCGTGGAGGATGTGCGCTGGTGTCTGGGGCAATATCCAATACGAAGCCGAATCGATGTTGCTTGAAAAGCACCCTTTCGACAGTTGGCCCGCCTACTCTTTTGAAAAGAGTGCGAAGCTTTTGTTCAGGGCGGCATTAGCTGGGGCGGGTCGCCAACCGTGCAAAAGCGCTTTTGTACCACCAATGCGATTGAGCGCCCAATCCAGATGTTAAGAAACACCATTGAAAGGAACTCCCCGGCACGGCGGCAACCGTGCACTGCTTGACTGCATAGCTTCTTGTTACGGGTTTTGACCCTGCTTTGCGTGTCGGCAACACATTACCGACCGACACCAATCAAAACCACGCTTTGCCCTAGTCGCCGCACTCCAACCGAGTTTGCAACTTGCTCATCCGCGGTTCAAGCAACGGATATCGCCACCCCCTGCTGCAACGACTGTGTTGCCGCATCCGCAAGCAGTTGGGCGCGCAATCCGTCAGTAATCCCCGGAGAGAACGGCGTATTCTCAAGCAGACCGCGTAGGAAATACTGCATTTCAGCGCGATAGGCCGCCTCATAGCGTTCCAGAAAGAAATGTTGCGCGGGCGCTTTGCGAAAACCCGCTTCCGTTGCGATTTCCACCGAGTTTTCCAGAACGTTTTCCGCGCGCAGCATACCCTTGCTTCCATGCACTTCGATCCGTTGATCATAGCCATATGTCGCGCGGCGCGAATTCGATATCTGGCAAATCTTGCCGCTGGCGGTGGTCAGAGTTACGGCGGCGGTGTCGACATCGCCCGCGCGTCCGATTTCGGGATCGATAAGGGATGAGCCGACCGCATAGATGTTGACGGGTTCTTCGCCCAACAAAAACCGCGCCATGTCCAGATCGTGGATCATCATGTCGCGAAACAACCCGCCAGAGCTTTTGATATAGCTGACCGGCGGCGGGGACGGGTCGCGCGACTGGATGGTCACGATCTCAACCGCGCCAATCTCTCCGGCGGCGATACGGGCCTGCACATTGGCGAAATTCGGATCAAAACGGCGGTTGAAAGCTGTCATAAAAGGCACACCCGCCGCCTCTACAACCGCGATGCAATCGCGGATGCGGTCAGCAGACATATCAACAGGCTTTTCGCAAAAGATGGCCTTGCCGGCGCGGGCGGCTGCGTGGATCAGATCATAATGTGTATCTGTCGGGGTGCCGATGACGATTGCGTCAACCTCTTGGCTTTCGATAAGGGCATGGCTGTCCATGACCTGCGCGCCGGTTTGCGCGGCCAGCAATTGCGCGGGTTCGGCGAATGCATCCGCAACAGCCGAGACGCGCGCGGTACCGATCTGGCCGATGGATCGCGCATGGACCTGCCCGATGCGCCCGCAGCCCAATAGTCCAACTCTCAACATTTCATGCTCCTTTGAAGGCACGCAGCACGCCGCGTGTGGCCTCCATAACGGGGTTATGGGTTTCTTTGAGGATTTGCACCCGGTCAAAGCGGTCGGGATCCGCGTTCACCGCATCACGCAGCGCCTGACCAAAGACCATACGCAATTCGGTGCCGATGTTGAATTTGCAGATACTGGTGCCGCGGGCAAGGGCGGTGCGTTGCGCCACCGGCACACCGGAACCGCCGTGGATAACCAACGGGACGTTTGTCTGTGCGGCGATCGCATGGATGCGGGCCTCGTCCAACCCGCCTTCCTTGTCTTGTTGCAGATGGACGTTACCAACGGAAATCGCCATGGCATCAACGCCCGTGCCACGCGCAAATTGCGCAGCTTCGGCCGGGTCGGTACCGGCAGAGCTTTCGCCGCCCGAATAGCCGACAAAGCCGATCTCACCTTCGCATGACACGCCTGCCCTATGGGCCATTTCGACGATTGCGGCCGTTTCATCGATGTTTTCCGCAAGCGGTTTGCGTGAACCATCAAACATCACCGAGGTAAAGCCGCTGTCGATTGCCAGACGACACTCCTCGGCGGTGTAGCCGTGATCAAGATGGGCCACGACCGGCACCGAGGCCGCTTCGGCCAGATGGCGAAACATCTTGCCCAGCACCGGAAGCGGCGTGTGCTCGCGGCATGATGGCCCCGCTTGCAAGATCACGGGCACCCCCTCCGCTTCGGCTGCCGCCACAAAGGCGCGCATGTCCTCCCAGCCGAGGGTGACCAGACCGGCAACGGCATAGCCGTCGCGCAAGGCCGGTTGTAATACATCTTTCAGTGTGACCAAGGTCATGGATTGCTACCTTTATGAAAACCGCCCTTTGTAGGCATCTTATTGTCCGGGGTTGAACGCGCAAAGGCGTACTATTTGAACTTGGCGACCATGTCCTTGATGCCGGGGATCGTTTCGATCTGATACGCATGGCTTGGCTGAAAGAACTGCACCAAGCTGCGCTGGGTATGGCCACCGAGAATGGTGAAGTAATACATCTCATAGCCGGGCATGACGACACAGGGGTGATAACCCGAGCCGAGCAGTATCGTGGAGCCGTCCATCAGTTGATAGGCATCACCGGGAACACCTTCTTCATGCTGGATGATCTGCACGCCCGCGCCGTGATTGGGGCGGAACCGGAAGTTATAGGTTTCGTCATGGCGGGTTTCGATGATGTTGCCATCGGCGTCCTTGCGGTCTGTGTCGTGCTTATGCGCCGGAAACCCGGACCAGCCACCCTGACCGACCGTAAACAGCTCACTCACCAAAAGGCGGCCAACCTTGTCGTGCTGTTTCTGACCAAGGATGTGTTTTATGCAACGATGTGTCTTGGTATCATCAGAACCGTATTGCACAAAATCATGTTGGCGTACGTCGAAAGGATCCAGAACCTTGTCGTACCTTGCCCCCGCAATAAAGGTTTCAGTGTCGGTTTTGGCGACGATGGTCACCTTGGCGCCGGATGGCACATAGACGCCTTCGGGATCGCCATCCCAAACATTGGTCCGGCGCTTGCCAAGGGCGGCATATGCCACGCCCTCAACATCAACATCAACTGTGCCGGTTGCGGGTACAATGCAGGTTTCATAGCCGGGAACCTGATAGTTGAACGCCTCGCCCGCCTTAAGCTTGACGATATTGAAATAGTTCAGGGGAACCGTCGGGTCATCTGCATCGACGATAGGTTTGTTCTGGTTGTCATGGGGCGCGATATGCATGGAAGTTCCTTTCAGCAGTCGGTGGGGCCGGGATGTGAGGCAAGATAAGCCTCAAGCTCGGCGATGTCGGGCATGGCGGGGGCGCAGCCGGGCTTGGCTACAACGATGGATGCACAGGCAGATCCGCGCAAAACAGCATTGCGCATCGGATGGCCATCCGCCAAAGCGGACAGAAAGCCAGCCATAAAGCTGTCTCCTGCGCCTGTGGGTTTCAGGGCCTTGGTTGGAAAGATGCCGGTACGGATTTCTGTACCATCGGCGAATGTGACAGCCCCCTCGGGGCCCATCTTGTAAACAACAATTCCGGCGGATGATCCCGCCAGTTCACGGGCCTTATCAAGACCCTGTGCAATATCACCTGCCATAAAGCCGAATTCTTCGTCGTTGCCGACAATCACATCCGACAAAGCCCCGGCACGCGACAGGACATCAGCGGCGACCTCGGCCGATGGCCAGCTATAGGGGCGGTAATCCACGTCAAAGATGATCGGCAGCCCCGCAGCTTTGGCAAGCTCGAACGCCCGAAATGCAGCCGCGCGGGACGGCTCGGCGGCAAACACGGTGCCAGCCGTGATCAAGGCACCGTATTGCGCATAATCCACCGCCTCGACATCCTCGATGCTCATCCTGAAGTCGGCGGCGTTGTTGCGATAGATGACGCTTTGATGCTCTTCCACACGGGTCTCATATACCGCGAGAGAGGTGCGTTCTTCGCCCCGGATGCGCCTGACGTGGGTGCGATCAACCCCATAGGCGTCCAGCTGGCCTTCGCAATACCAACCCACAGCATCATCCGACACGCAGGTGACCAAGGCCGACCTGCACCCAAGTTTGACCAGCCCCGCCGCGATATTGGCGCTGCTGCCACCCATGGCAACCATCATTGTCTCGGCGTCGCGCGTGCGTGTGCCTGCAGGGGCAGGCGACAGGTCCATTCCAACGCGCCCGATCACAAGGAAATTACGTTTCTCGATACCGTCCAGAATCATTTTCGGCCCTCTGTGTTACCACCCCGCGCCGCATCCAGCACCTCGGGATAGGGATAATTCAGCCCAAGCAGTTGACGCAGATCCGGGCTGGCCTGGTCCAAAAACTCTTGCGACAGTGCGCCGGGCATGTCTTCCATCGGCTTGACCCATTTGGGCAGGTATTGGATCAGGATCGCACTGCGATCATGGTCTGCGTTGTTGGGCATCGCACAATGCCACGTTGCCCCGTAAAACAAGGCGACGTCGCCGGGCTGACCGGTCATCTGCGCGACTTTGTCAAAGAAATTGTCTTTGGCAGTCGGATAGCGCAGCTCTTTTTGCGATCCGGGCACGTAACCGGTTGCGCCGCTTTCCTGTGTGAACGGGTCCAGCAACACCGAGACCTGCGCATTCATGGGAAATGACCCGTTAAGCCCGATGGGGTGGGTCTCGGGCTTATGGAAATCCCAATAAGGGTAATCCACATGCGGTTCCTGTCCCGGACCGCCGGGCAGGATACGGTTGGCGGCAATAGAGCCCATGATGAACTCGGTCCCAAGGAAGGCACGCAGGATTTCCATCAGCTTGGGATGCGCCGCCATGCGTGAGAACACCTCACCCTTGGCCAAAAGGTTCCAGACGCGGCGTTGCAGGTCCAGCTTGCCGTCTTCGGCGGCAGCACCCTGAAAATGCGTCACCTTTTCGGCGGAGCCTTCGGAGTGGGCCATAACGATCGCGCGGGCATCGGCGACCTCTTGTGGGGTGAACAGGCCGGAAATACCGACAGCACCGCCCCCGTGCAGCAGCTCATCTATGATCTCTGCCGGGTTGGCGGTATCGGCCGTAAAGCGTTTCATCACACCCCCCTACGCTGGGATGAACGCCCGCTTTCCTGATTTTCGTGGGCGGCGCGCACCCGATCGCTTTCGGTGGTATGGGGGGTGCCGACCTCCCACCAGGCGTGCCCTTGTTTGGTCCAGCCGTCATAGGCGTCAACCTTCATCACAATCACGCTGGTTTTTTCAGCGGCTTTGGCCCGCGTGAACGCTGCGCCTAGTTCTGCCGGGTTGGCTGCGGTTTCGACATTGGCCCCCATGGCACCGGCGTGCGCCTCAAAATCAACGGTAAATTGCGCGGTGGCCGTGGGCGTGTCCGCAATCAGGTTATTAAAGCTTTCGTTGCCGGTGTTGTTTTGCAGCTTGTTGATGACGGCAAAGCCACCATTATCAAGCACAAGGATGATAAGCTTCTTTTGCGTGAGGACAGAAGAGTAGA
This sequence comes from Pseudorhodobacter aquimaris, assembly GCF_001202025.1. Lineage (GTDB taxonomy): Bacteria > Pseudomonadota > Alphaproteobacteria > Rhodobacterales > Rhodobacteraceae > Pseudorhodobacter > Pseudorhodobacter aquimaris. The sequence goes on along the minus strand of NZ_LGHS01000042.1, from coordinate 15,742 downwards.
TATCCGAGTTGAGCATCAGATAAGACCCGTCCCCGCAGAACACGATGGTATCCTTGTCAGGTTCGCGTTGCGCTTGGGCGATACGGGCCCCCCAGGCGCCCGCAATTTCGTAGCCCATGCAGGAAAACCCGAATTCCACATCCACGGTGCCGATATCCAATGTGCGCCAGTTGGCTGTCACCTCGGCAGGCAATCCACCGGCTGCGGCAACCACACGGTCACGCGGATCGCATAGGTCATTCACAACACCGATCGCCTGCGCATAGGAATTGGGGCGATTGCCCGGTGCCACGTTTTCGGCAACATAGTCATCCCATTTTGCGCGATGGCCCTGCGCCTCGGCAACCCAGCCGCTCGGGGCTGCGTAGTCCAGCGCATCACCCAACGCGGTCAGCGACAGCTTGGCATCCCCCACGACAGGAAGGGAGCGGTGCTTGGCCGCGTCGTGGCGCGCGGCGTTCACGGAGATGAGCTGGGCATCCTTGGCAAAGGCCGTCCATGACCCTGTGGTGAAATCCTGAAGCCGCGTGCCAACTGCAACAATAACATCGGCTTGTTTGGCGATTGCATTGGCGCTGTCGGACCCTGTCACACCAAGCGGCCCGATATTCAGCGGGTGGGTGGCCAGCATATTGGCCCGCCCCGCTATGGTCTCTACGACCGGAATTTGATGCGCTTCGGCAAAAGCCGTCAATTCGGCAACCGCGCGCGAATATTGGACGCCCCCGCCCGCAATGATCATCGGGCGTTTCGCACCCGACAACACGGTGACTGCATCGGCAATCTCGCGCATGTCAGGGGATTGGCGGCGAATGCGGTGGACCTTCTTTTCAAAAAAGACGGCGGGGTAGTCATATGCCCAGCCCTGCACATCTTGCGGCAACCCCAGAAAAGCGGGGCCGCAATCAGCAGGGTCCAGCATCGTCGCCAATGCATTGGGCAGCGACTGGATGATTTGCGCGGGATGGGTGATACGATCCCAGTAGCGCACGACCGGCTTGAACGCATCATTCACACCAAAGGTCGGGTCGTTGTAATTCTCCATCTGTTGCAGGACCGGGTCGGGCAGACGGGTCTGGAACGTATCGCCGCACAACAACAACATCGGCAGCCGGTTCGCATGGGCCAGTGCGGCACTGGTCAACAGGTTCGTCGTGCCTGGCCCGGCACTGGCCGTGCAGAACATAAACCGCTGGCGCAGCCATTGCTTTGCATAGCCCGCCGCCGCGAATCCCATGCTTTGCTCGTTCTGGCCGCGATACAGGGGAAGCTGGTCCTGCACGCCGTACAGGGCCTCACCCAGACAGGTGACATTGCCGTGGCCGAAAATGCCAAAACCACCGCCGCAGACGCGCAGTTCCTCGCCATCTATCTCAATGAACTGATTGGACAACCAGCGAATAATTGCTTGCGCGGTCGTAAGGTGGACTGTGTCTTGTTGAACGGTCATATCGGCGCGATCCTCTTGGGAAAATCCGGCACTGTTGCCGAATGCAGCTTGCAGGGTTTAGATTCTCAAGATACAAGTTTTGCAACCGGTTGCAAACAATATTTCCAAAGCGGGGGGGGACACAACATGACACAGATAGGAATTGGCATCCTTGGTGGGGGCTATATGGGCAAAGCCCATGCCGTTGCGATGTCTGCGGTCGGGGCGGTTTTCAACACAAAGCTGCGCCCACGGCTGGAGATGGTCTGCGCCTCAACCCCCCAAAGCGCCGAGCGTTACCGCGCGGCCTACGGGTTTGCGCGGCCCACCGATGACTGGAAGGCCCTGGTACACGACCCCAAGGTTGAGGCGATCATTATCGCCAGCCCGCAAGAGACCCATCGCGACGTGGCCGAGGCCGCATTTGCTTTGGGCAAGCCAGTGTTTTGCGAAAAACCGCTTGGCGCATCACTTGACGACAGCCGCGCGATGGTTGCCGCAGCCGAGGCGGCGGGTGTCGCCAATATGGTTGGGTTCAACTACATCCGCACCCCCGCCAGCCAGTTTGCTCGGCAGTTGATCACCGATGGGGCAATCGGCGATGTGACCTGGTTTCGCGGCGAACATACCGAGGATTTCTACGCCGACCCGAACGCCCCCGCAACATGGCGCACCACCGGTGAGGCCAACGGCACAATGGGCGATCTGGCACCGCATATGATCAATGGCGCACTGGCACTTTTGGGGCCGATCGCGCGCGTCAACGCAACTGTTGAGACCGTACATACAACCCGCCCCGGCGGCGAGGTGACCAATGATGACCACGCCCAGATGATGTGCCGGTTTGAAAACGGGGCAATGGGGCAGATGTATTTCAGCCGAATCGCGACGGGGCGCAAAATGGGCTATGCCTATGAAATCAGCGGAACCAAAGGGGCCATACGGTTCGACCAAGAGGATCAGAACGCCATCTGGCTCTATCGGATGGAGGGGCCAGAGGCGACGCGCGGGTTTACCAAAATCCTGACCGGCCCGGCGCACCCGGACTACGAACCCTTTTGTCAGGGGCCAGGGCATGGCACCGGATATCAGGACCAGATCATCATCGAGTCGCGGGACTTTCTGGCCGCGATCGAAACAAACAAACCCGTCTGGCCAACCTTTCGCGACGGCATGGAGGTGAACCGCGTGATTGCGGCCGCCATGGCCTCATCGCGCAGTGAAATCTGGCAAGACATAAATTCGTTCTGAGCATTGGAAAGGCACAAGAATGGCAATCAGAATTGGCAACGCCCCCTGTTCCTGGGGTGTCGAATTTGCGGATGATCCGCGCAACCCAACGTGGCAATCCGTCCTCAAGGACTGTGCGGCCGCTGGTTATAAGGGGATCGAATTGGGTCCTGTCGGCTTTATGCCCGAAGACCCTGCATTGCTGGGCGAAGCGCTGGCAGAACATGATCTGGAGTTGATTGGTGGCGTGGTCTTTCGCCCCTATCACGATCCTGATGCATGGGATGACGTATTGGACGCCACCCACCGGACGGCAAAGGCGCTCAAGGCGCATGGGGCCAAGCACCTGGTGTTGATCGATTCGATCTCTCCGCGCCGTGCGCCAACTGCGGGACGTGCCGCCGAGGCCGAGCAAATGGACAAGGCGGAATGGACCGCCTATCGTGATCGCATTGCAGAAACTGCGCGGATCGGGGCCGAGGAATACGGTTTGACAGTCGGCATTCACGCCCACGCTGCAGGCTTCATGGATTTTGAGCCCGAGCTGGAACGGCTGCTGGACGAGGTGGATGAGGGCATCCTCAAGATATGTTTTGACACCGGGCACCACTCCTATGCGGGTTTTGATCCGGTTGCCTTCATGAAGCGCCATATCAACCGCATTTCTTACATGCACTTCAAAGACATCGACCCCAAGGTAAAGGCAGATGTGATCGCCAATCGCACGGGGTTCTATGACGCCTGCGGGCAAGGGATTTTCTGCAATCTGGGCGAGGGTGACGTGGATTTCAAAGCCGTGCGTCAGGTCCTGCTGGACGCCGGGTTTGAGGGTTGGTGCACCGTCGAGCAGGATTGCGATCCGACGCTTGATCCAGACCCGGTCGGTGATGCACGCAAAAACCGAGAGTTCCTTGAAACTATTGGCTTTAAGTAAAGGATAACCCATGAAAAAACTGAATTGGGGCATGATCGGTGGCGGTGAAGGCAGCCAGATTGGGCCGGCCCACCGCTTGGGCGCACTTGCAGATGGTAATTTTGTGCTGGCGGCAGGCGCCTTGGATCATAACGCTGAAAAAGGGCGCGCCTATGCGCAAAGCCTTGGTGTCGCCGCCGACCGCGCCTATGGCGATTGGCAAGAAATGCTGAAAGGTGAGAGCGGGCGCGAGGACCGCGTTGATCTGGTAACAGTGGCCACACCAAATTCCACCCATTTTGAAATCACCAAGGCCTTTCTTGAAGGCGGTTTCAACGTGCTGTGCGAAAAACCGATGACAATGACGGTAGAGGAAGGCGAGGAAATCGTGAAAATCGCCGCCAAGACCGGCAAGATTTGTGCGGTGAACTACTGCTATTCTGCCTATCCCATGGTGCGCGAGATGCGCGAAATGGTGCGCAGTGGGCAATTGGGTAAGGTGCGTCTTATCGTGACCAATTTCAGTCACGGCCACCACGGCGATGCGACCGATGCAGATAACCCCCGGGTGCGCTGGCGCTATGATCCCGCGATGGCCGGGGTGTCTGGCCAATTTGCAGACTGCGGCATCCACGCGCTGCACATGGCAAGCTTTATCGCAGGTGATACCGTTCGCAGTCTCAGCGCCGATTTCGCATCGACAATCCCCAGCCGCCAGCTGGAAGACGATGCGATGGTCAATTTCCGCCTTGAAGGTGGCACGGTCGGGCGGCTCTGGACCAGTTCGGTCGCAATCGGGCGCCAACACGGATTTGACATTCAGGTGTTTGGCGAAACCGGCGGCATGCGCTGGCGTTCAGAAGAGCCAAACCAAGTCTATTACACCCCCGTCGGGGGCCGCACACAGATCATGGAAAAGGGCGATAGCGGGCTGAGCGATGAGGCCCAGCGCCTGAGCCGCGTGGCCATTGCCCACCCCGAAGGGTTCCCATTGGCCGTTGCGAATATCTATGTCGATCTTGCATCAGCCCTGCGCGGCGAACGTCGTGACGGGCTGCCCACAGCCGAAGACGGCCTGCGGTCGATGGCGGCCGTACATCAGGCAGTCGCCTCAGCCACCAAGCAAGGCGAATGGGTGGACGCGCGCCCACCTATGTATCGCTAAGGACGGGATTGGACGGGGCGCAAAGTGCCCCGCTCTACCAGCTTGCAGGGAAAGAGCCGGACCTCAGGATAGCGGTCCGGCTCATCCAGCATAGCGACGATCAGCTCCACCGACGAATTGATAATATGCTCTATCGGCTGGCCGATGGTCGTCAGATTGATATTGGCCCAGCCCGCCATTTCCATATCATTGAAGCCAATAATCCCGATGTCTTCGGGCACCCGCAGGCCGGCATCGGCCAATGCCGATAGCGCGCCGATGGACAGTACATCATCACCACAAAAATACGCCTCTGCCAGGTCTCCGATAGCGATCAGGCGCTGCATCTCGGCACGGCCTGCCTCAAATGAATAGTCATCCGCAAAGGAATGGCGGCGCGTGGCCTCGGGGTGTTTGGCAAGCTCCTGCGCGAATCCCCGAAACCGGTCATGGGTCGAGGTGGCGGCTTCTGGTCCGCCCATGAAGCCAACGGATGTATAGCCGCGTTCAATCAATGCGCGGGCCGCCATGCGCCCACATTCAGAGTTGTCCACCCCGACGACATGCACATCCGGCGAGGTCGAGAATCGCCCGAAGCTGTTGACGACCGGCACACCGGCATCGCGAAATGCGCGGGAAAATTCTGGTGGCAGGGTTGAAGAAGCAACAATAACACCGTCCACCGAATATTGTTGCAGGCGCCGCACCGAGGTCGCCGCGTCATGTTCACCGCTCAGGTTCATCAGCAGGGGGCGCAGCCCTTTGTCCTGTAGCTTGCGAGTGAACAAATCGAATACTTGCAGAAAAATCGGGTTGTGAAAATTGTTCGACACAAGCCCGATAAGCTTGGTACGCCCCGTGGTCAGAGAGGACGCCAAGGCATTGGGAGAATAGCCTAAATCCGCCGCGGCTTTTTCGACCTTGCGCCGCATCTTTTCGGAAACGGAAGCGCCATCGGTAAAGGTCCGCGAGACGGCGGATGTCGATACACCGGCGCGGCTTGCCACGTCTTTCAGGGTTACCGCCATGGTCTGTTTCTATCCTTTTGACATGTTCGGGCATTGCCCGGGGTTCCAGCTATTTAAAGGCGCAAAACAGGTAAGTCGAAGAAATTATTGCAACCGGTTGCAAAAGAGATCAAACCGTGCTTTGATTGTCTAACATGCGGGGGCCATGCCCCTTATTGAACCGTCCGGATAAAAAATTCCTTGGGAGGAAAACATGAAATCTACGATGAGAAAGCTGCTGTTAACGGCAGCAATCGCTGCGACACCGCTGCTGGCTGCGACGCAAGCCGCCGCAGAGGGTGAGAAATATATCCTCGTAAGCCACGCACCAGATTCCGACAGCTGGTGGAACACCGTCAAAAACGGCATCGCCCTTGCCGGTGAACAGATGGATGTAACCGTTGAATACCGCAACCCGCCAACCGGTGACTTGGCAGATATGGCCCGCATCATCGAACAGGCGGCGGCGTCGCAGCCGGACGGGATCATCACCACATTGTCCGACTATGATGTTCTCAAGGGGCCAATCATGGCGGCTGTGGACTCCGGTGTTGATGTGATCATCATGAACACCGGCACGCCCGAGCAGGCAGCCGAAGTTGGTGCATTGATGTATGTCGGCCAACCTGAATATGACGCCGGTCTGGCTGCAGGCAAGCGCGCGGCGCGTGACGGGATCGAATCGTTCCTCTGTGTGAACCACTACATCTCCTCACCTTCGTCGGCCGAGCGTTGCCAAGGTTTCGCGGACGGTCTGGGTGTGGATCTGGGCAATCAGATGATCGATGCGGGTCAGGACCCTGCCGAAATCAAGAACCGAGTGTTGGCTTACCTCTCAGCCAACCCGAAAACTGACGCGATCCTGACACTTGGGCCAACCTCTGCTGATCCGACGCTATTGGCGCTGAATGAAAACGGCATGGCCGGTGCCATCTACTTTGGCACATTCGACCTTGGCGAAGAGATCATCAAAGGTATCAAGGCGGGCGTAATCAATTGGGGTATCGACCAACAGCCGTTCCTGCAGGCTTACCTGCCGGTTGTGGTGATGACCAACTATCACCGCTACGGCGTTCTGCCAGGCAACAACATCAACTCCGGTCCGGGGTTTGTGACGGCTGATGGCCTTGAAAAGGTTGAAGAGTTCGCTGGCGAGTACCGCTAAGCTCTTTGGCAGAATGAAAAAAGGCGGCGGGCTATTGTCGCCTTTTTTCAAGGAACCCTCATAGCACGACAAGGATGAAATAGGATGTCTGACGTCTCAAGTGGTGACGAAAGAATTAAGGAAATGTCAAAGGTCCGAAAGGCGTTGATGCGGCCTGAATTGGGCGGGATTGTCGGCACCGTCGCGGTCTTTGTCTTCTTTGGTTTGTTTGCCTTCGACAGCGGCATGTTCAATGCGCAAGGCATCATGAACTGGTCGGTCGTTTCTGCGCAATTCATGATCATTGCGGTGGGGGCCTGCCTCTTGATGATATCGGGGGAGTTTGACCTCTCTGTCGGGTCGATGATTGGCTTTGCAGGGATGATGATCGCGATTTTCGGGGTCACCCTGGGCTGGCCGATGTGGATCGCGATCCTTGTGACATTCGTGATCTGCGTCGCATTCGGCGCCTTGAATGGCTATATCGTCGTGAAAACCGGATTGCCAAGCTTCATCGTAACGCTGGCGACATTGTTCATCCTGCGCGGTTTCACAATTTTCATTCCCCAAACGATTGAGCGCAAGACCATCATCGGCGGTATTCGCGAGGCGGCCGAGGGCGATTGGCTTGCGCCGCTGTTTGGGGCCAAGATCGGCGCGCCGATCTTTAACTGGTTGGGCGATATGGGCATTATCGCCACGTTTGAGCGCGGCAACCGGATGGGCGAACCTGTGGTCGACGGCATTCCGATGCTGATGGTCTGGGCTTTGGGGCTGGTCATCTTTGGCCATTGGCTGCTGACGCGCACACGCTTTGGCAACTGGATTTTCGCATCGGGCGGTGACGCCGATGCTGCACGCAACTCTGGTGTTCCGGTGAACGCGGTTAAAATCCAGATGTTCATGTTCACCGCCTTTTGCGCCACAGTCTTTGCCGTATGCCAGGTGATGGAGTTCGGGTCCGCAGGTGCCGATCGCGGGTTGCTCAAGGAGTTTGAGGCGATCATCGCGGTGGTCATTGGTGGCGCGTTGCTGACAGGGGGCTATGGCTCGGTGATCGGTGCCGCGCTTGGCGCGCTTATCTTTGGGGTTGTGCAACAGGGGCTATTTTTCGCCGGTGTTGAAAGCTCGCTGTTCCGCGTGTTTCTTGGCGTTATTCTTTTGGCAGCCGTGATCCTGAACACCTATATCCGGCGCATTATCACGGGAGAACGCTGATGAACGATCCCATTATCCAGATGAAGAACATCCAAAAGCACTTTGGCAGTGTAATCGCGCTGGCGGGGGTGTCCGTGGATATTCGCGGGGGTGAGTGTCACTGTCTGCTGGGTGACAACGGGGCGGGTAAGTCCACCTTCATCAAGACGATGTCAGGTGTGCATAAACCCACGTCGGGCGAGATCATCTTTGAAGGCAAGCCGATGAATTTCACGCGCCCCCGCGATGCGATTGAGGCCGGGATAGCTACGGTGCACCAACATCTTGCGATGATTCCTTTGATGAGCGTCAGCCGGAATTTCTTTATGGGCAATGAGCCGATTAAGAAGTTCGGTCCGATCAGACTGTTCGATCACGATCATGCCAATGAAATCACGATGCGCGAAATGAAAAAGATGGGCATCAACCTGCGCGGACCGGATCAGGCGGTCGGCACATTGTCAGGCGGTGAACGTCAGACGGTTGCCATTGCACGCGCGGTGCATTTCGGCGCGAAGGTGCTGATCCTGGATGAGCCAACCTCGGCTTTGGGGGTACGGCAGACGTCCAATGTGTTGGCAACGATCGATAAGGTGCGCAAACAGGGCATCGCCGTGGTATTCATCACCCACAACGTGCGTCACGCTATGGCGGTTGGGGATCGGTTTACCGTGCTCAACCGGGGCCAAACCCACGGCACCGCAATGAAAGGGGAAATCACCCCCGAAGAGCTTCAGGACCTGATGGCCGGCGGGCAAGAACTTGCCACGCTTGAGGGCAGTTTGGGCGGAACCGTCTGATCGACCTGACGCTGAATGCCGTCCCGCCGGTGAAAAACCCGGCGGGACGTGCTGTTACCTCTATTGTTCGCGTGTCTCAATCGCGGACATGCCGTTTTGGCGTATCGCGCGGCGCAACAGCGTACCGCTGACAGAATATACCCCTTTTTCCCTAACAACGCTGACCATTGGCCGTTATCTGGCCGCGACCACAGCCGCAGTCTCGACAATATGTGAAGGGGCTGCCACAAAGTCCTCCGGTGGTATTTTCCGCAACTGACATGAATCGCGGGATTTCGTCGTTAGATCTGAAGGAAGAAACGGTTATGAATGCATTGAGACAAACAATTTGCGCCGCACTGGCAGTCGGGCTGATGGGGACCGCGGCAAATGCTGAAACCCGCGTCACTTACAAATCCGCCAAATCAGGGTCATCCTACTATCAGATGGGCGTCGAACTTGCCGAGGCTATGAAAACCGGAAGCGGTGGGGAAATCTCTGTCACGATGGAAGAGAGCCAAGGCTCGGTTCAGAACGTCATGGAAGTGCGCGCGCGCGGTGCCGATTATGTCTTTACGACCCCACCGTCGCTTGTAGGCCTCGCTCAGGATGGCAAGGCTATGTTCGAAGGCAAAAGCGTCCCCGCCTTCGATGAAATACGTGCGCTCTTTCCGATCCCCTCGCTGACCATGCACTTTGTGATGTCCCAGAACAGCAAAGCAACCTCGCTCGCCGATCTTGAAGGCAAGAGAATCCTATTGGGCAAAGGGTCCTTTGGCGCCACCGAAGGCGCAAAATACCTGGATATATTCGGGTTGTCTGACCGCGTTAACATCGCAGACGCAGAGCTAAGCAACGCAGTCGCAGCCCTTAAAAACGGGCAAATCGACGGCTTCGTCACCGCAGGGTCATTCCCCGCACCCAATGTCGTTGAGGCCGCAGCTTCGACGCCCGTGGACCTGATCTCGCTTACCGATGAGCAGGTCGCCCAATCCAAGCGCACGCGAATTGTTATTCCGGCAGGTACCTATGCCGGCCAAGAGCAGGACATCGTTACAACCTCGCTTCCCGTGGTCGCATTCACGACAACAAAGATGGATGATGAGACGGCCTATCAACTGACCAAGACCTATTGGGAAAACAAAGAGAAGATGGCCGACACGTCACCTTGGTGGGGCAATGTTACGCCAGACCTGATGGGCAACATTACCACAGAGTTCCACCCCGGCGCCCTGCGGTATTATCAAGAAGCGGGAATTGCGACGCATGCGTCGCAGTAACATGATGCGCGGTGCGGGGTTTCCGTGCCGCGGTTTGCTATTTTGAAACTGGACGTCCCGTAAATGATAAAACTACCCGAGAACCGTTGGGCGGCGTATTTCTGGATCGCGCTCGCGATGGCACTGGTCGCCTATCATCTGGCTCTGGTATTTTCCGGGTTGGTGCCAAATCTTGTCAGCAGGCCGCTGCATATGGCCTTCATTCTTCCGTTCGCCTTGATCCTTGATGCAGGCACGCGTTTGCGGCGGATCACAGGGACCATTCTGGCGGGACTGGGAATCGCCGGGGCGCTTTGGGTGGCGTTCAACAGTGAAGCGCTTGGGGACCAATACGGGTTTATCGAAAGCGATTTTCAGCTCGCGGTGGCGATAACACTTCTTTTGGTGGTGCTGGAAACAGCGCGGCGTGTCATCGGTTGGCCGCTTCCGTTGGTGGCGGGGCTGGCCCTGCTCTATGGGTTGTTCGGGCAGTACATACCCGGGGAATTCGGGCATTCCGGCACCCCCGCAGAAAGCTTCTTTGGGACATTGACCGTCGCCGAGGGCGGTATCTGGGGCACGCTGACCGGGGTATCGGTAACAGTTGTGGCCATTTTTGTTATCTTTGGGGCGGTTCTGAACGCTGGTGAGGCCGGGCAAGGCTTCATGAATGTTGCGGCGGCCGCTGCTGGTCGGCTAAAGGGCGGCGCAGCCAAGGTTTCGGTCCTATCCTCAGCACTATTCGGGTCGATTTCCGGTTCAGCATCGGCAAATGTTGCGTCAACCGGCGCGATTACATTGCCCGCAATGACCAAGCTTGGCTATCCCAAACGCCTTGCTGCGGCGGTCGAGGCGGTGGCATCCTCAGGCGGGCAGATCATGCCCCCGCTCATGGGCGCAGGGGCCTTTGTGATGGTTGAACTGACCGGAGTGCCCTATACGGGGATTATGGCGGCGGCCGCACTGCCGGCGCTGCTGTATTTCCTGGCTGTCTGGGTCGGTATCAACGCCTATGCCCGACGCTTTGCCCTTAAAAGCATGGCAGAGGCCGACCGGCCCTCAACGCGGGATGTCGTCGTTACATCCCTGTTCTTCCTTGTGCCGTTTTCCGTACTTTTATGGGGTATGTTCGGCGCGAACTTCACTCCAGAGTATTCGGCCGCGATGGCGATCCTTTCGGCGGCTTTGCTGTTGTTCTTTAACGCCCAGCTGACCTTTTTGCCAAACCAGATCGCCAACCGTCTGACAAGCGCCGTCCTGAACGCCGCGCGTCAGGTTTCCTTGATTGCAGCGATCATCCTTTGCGCCTCGATCATCATCGGCGTTCTGTCGATTACCGGTCTTGGCGTGAAAATTACCTCCCTCATCCTTGAGGGATCGGGCGGACTTCTTTGGCCATCGCTGTTATTGACCGCACTGGCCTGTCTGATCTTGGGGATGGAGGTGCCGACCACCGCGGCCTACGTCATTTGCGTTTCCGTGGCAGGGCCCGCGCTTATCAAACTGGGGCTCTCGCCCTTGCAGGCCCATCTTTTCGTGTTCTGGTTCGCACTCCTGTCCACAATCACGCCACCCGTCTGTGGCGCGGTTTTTATTGCGGCCGGAATGATCGGCGAAAATTGGTTGAAAGTCGCGTTGACCGCGATGGCGCTTGGTATTGGCCTTTATATCATCCCGCTGGGCATGATCGCCAATCCAGATATGCTGAGGCTGGCCGAAGATCCTCTGCCCGCTCTGATTGCGGGCGGCCGCGTGGCCCTTGGCTTGACGTTGCTTTCATCAGGGCTGATCGGGGCGCGGCGGCTGGTTCCAACGATCGCTCTTTGTGCAGGTGGTCTTGCGGTCATATTCTCGGGGCTTTGGTTCTGACGGCCATTATCGGCGGGCAGCCTTACGAGAGTTAATACGGTGCCGGGCCAGGCCGATTGTCTTGGCGGGGCCCGTTTTTAAAACATGGCGTGTCAACCCGGGGCGCTAAGCCGCGTCGGACCTTATCGCCGCAATCATATCCGCAAGCAGCGCTAGCGAATGGTTGGAAAGCGACAGCTCCACCGGGTCGCCGGTCTCTGCCGAAATATCGACCGCCAGATAGCTTTCCATCACCATACGGGCATGTTCGGGCGATGCGATCGGATCTGTCTCAAGCAGCACGCTTTCAAGAAAATGGATCGCTTCCGGCCCCATCTGCCCCGCATACATAGGGTCAACAGGCGGCCCAAGCCGTTGCACGCACCGTGCCGCTTGGGTTTCAGGCCGCCTGACTCTCATCTTAGGGGTCCGAGCCTAGTCTTTGGCCAGTTGATCCAGCTCTTGCAACAGCTCGCTTGAAATCAACAACCCTTCTTTATCCGATCGTTGCTTGGCTGTTCGGCGGCGCTGTGATGGCAGGCGGGCACCCTGCGCCTCAATTTCCTTGAACAACCCTTCGGCAGATTCGTATGAGACGCCGAAGCACGCAGGATCTAGGACAATGATCAACTCTCCATGTGTGATGTTCTTGGTGTCAGAGGTGTTCAACGGGGCGGTCTGACAGCTTAGCAAATCGCCAATCAGGGAACCGGCCAAAAGCTCCACCATGATCGAGATGGCCGAACCCTTGTGCTTGCCAAAGGGCAACAAGGCCCCCGACATCGCGCTTTCGGCGTCGGTCGTGGGGTTGCCCTCACTGTCGATCGCCCATTCGGGTGGCAAGGTTTCGCCCCTTCTTCGCCGGATCTCAATCTCACCGCGGGCAGAGGCACTGGTGGCAAAGTCGAACGTATAGGGGTCACTCCCCGGACGGGGCCATGAGAACGCCATCGGATTGGTGCCCAGCAATGGCTTGATGCCGCCATAAGGTGCCACAAAAGGAAGCGTAGGCGACATCGCTAGGCCAACAAGACCCAGATCAGAGATTTTCTCGACCTCCCACCATAGTGCGGAATAGTGAAAGCTGTTGTTGATGGCCATCGCTGCGATCCCGTTGGCACGCGCCTTTTCAGCGAGCAGCACCAAGCCCTTTTCAAAGGCCAGAAGCGAGTTCCCCTGAAGGGCGTCCACCTTGACGACGCTTGCGGCATGGTCGGTCACCACTGGCTGTGACGTGAGGTTGATCTGGCCGGATTTGGCCGCATTGTAACAATCAAGCAAACGGTACAACCCGTGAGAATGGCACTCCTGTGCCTGCGCATCGACCATGTTCTGAATCATACTTGATGCATGCTCATCAGAATACTGCGCCTTTGCAAGGATCGCGGCCGCAAGCGCGCGGGCTCTCTCTAACGAAATGTGCTCGTAACTCTTCTTTTCCATGTCTTGTCTCTCACGTCTTCATGAATAGGTGGGCGGCATGAACAGATACACCTGAGGTTCAGGTGCAGCTGTTCAGCCTTAGGTTTTGGATATGTGGCTACCGAACTGATTGCGGCATCAACCAACCCGGAAGCCAAAGCGCGATTTCCGGAAAGATGATAATCAGCAGCAGGATAAACAGCATCGGCAGCAGGATGATCACGACATCTTTCATCACCTGCACAACGTTCATGCCCCCGATTGCCGCCGATATCAAAAGGCACAGCCCATATGGCGGCGTCACCAACCCAAAGGCCAAAGACACGATCCCGATGATCGCAAAGGCAATCGGGTGAATATCCGCAGCGGCCGCAACCGGCATCAACACAGTTCCCAAAATGATGATGGTCGGGATCGCATCAATGAACAACCCAAAGAACAGGAACAGCGCTGCGATAACTAACGCTGTGCCAAAATAGCCGAACTCCATGCTGGTCATTACCGTCACAATCAGGCGGGGAACGTTGTAAAAGGCCAAGAGCCAGCCAAAGGCAGTGGCCGTGCCGATCGCAAACAATGAGATCGACGCAAAGCGGCCTGTCTCATAGAAAATCTGGCCCAGTTCACGCACCGTGACCGTCCGGTAAACGAACATGCCGAGGATCAAAGAATAGATCGCCGCGACGATCGCACTTTCGGTCGGGGTAACGATGCCCCCCACAATGCCGCCAACCACAAAGACTGGCGTCAGCATGGCCAGAAACGACCCCTTGAACGCCGTGATGATATCGCGGAAGGTCGGCACCCCGATGATCGGATAGTTGTAGACCTTGGCATAGCCGTAAACCGTGGCCATCAAGCCAAGGCCGATCATGATCCCCGGTATCGCACCGGCCAGGAAAAGCGCGCCAACCGAAGTTTGCATCACCCCGCCCCAGACCACCATCAGGATACTCAGTGGAATGATGACCCCCATAACCGAGGAACAGGCCGTGATCGCAATCGTAAACCGCCGGTCATACCCCTCACGCACCATCGCGGGGATCAGGATCTTGCCACAGCCCGCAGCATCGGCCGTGGACGACCCGGAGATCCCGGCAAACAGCATGGAAACAGCCACGTTCACATGACCCAGCCCGCCCGGCATCCACCCCGTCAGCACCCGCGCAAGGTCGATCAGCTTGTCGGTAATCTTGCCCGAGTTCATCAGGTTGGCCGCCAACAGAAAAAACGGCACAGCCAAAAGAATGAAGGAGTTATAAGACTGGAACATCCGATCCAGCACGATGAAAGGTGTGAGCCTCAAATCCATCAGCACAACAGGGATGGTCGCAAGCCCAAGCGCAAACGCCACAGGCACGCGCAGCAGGACAAGCAAGATGAAGCCGCCGACCAAAAGGCCACAGGCAAGGCCGGTTGATACGATCATTTAACGACACTCCGCGTTGTTCTATACGTCTCGACTTCTTCAAAAAGCCGGTAACCGGCGAATATTGCCCAGAAGGCTCCGGCGATTGGTACAGAAATAAAGGTAACAATGAGGTTGGCACGCATCATCAGGGAATTTTGGATCAGGCCGAACTGTGCGTATTCAATCCCGTACCAGACAAAAATCAGGCCAAAACCTATGATCAAGACGTGAACCAGTGTTGATTGTCACTGAGAACTGACCCGGCAACAGCAGAAATTGTCATTGAGAATTGACCCATGTGCAACCTTGCCCCTGCTTGATTCAGCTGGGGGCTATTGGAGTGGTAGACATGGGATTTTTGAGGGTTATTCGGAAATGGGCGCTGCGAGACAAGATGCCCATTCGCGAGATTGCGCGGCGTACAGGCGTATCTCGCAACACGATCAAGAAGTATCTGCGGGCTGGGATTGTCGAGCCCGAGTTTCAGAGACCGGACCGGCCGAGCAAGCTGGATCCGTATGCTGAGAAGCTGACAGCCTGGTTGCTGTCTGAGCAGCGCAAATCACGCAAGGAGCGGCGGACTGCCAAGCAGATGCATGCCGATCTGGTGCAGCTTGGCTTTGATGGCTCATATGAGCGGGTTGCGGCCTTTGTGCGGGACTGGAAGGGTGAACGGCAACGCGCATATCACACGACTGACCGCGGGGTCTTCGTTCCGCTGGTGTTCCAGCCTGGCGAGGCGTTTCAATTCGATTGGAGCGAGGACTGGGCCTATGTTGGCGGCGAGCGCATCAAGCTTCAGGTCGCCCATATCAAGCTGTCGCACAGCCGCGCCTTCTTGGTGCGGGCCTATCTGCTGCAAACGCATGAGATGCTGTTCGATGCCCACTGGCATGGCTTCCGGGGGTTTGAGGGTGTTCCAGGGCGCGGCGTCTACGACAACATGAAGACAGCCGTCG
>NZ_LGHS01000041.1 GCF_001202025.1 Pseudorhodobacter aquimaris | reverse complement strand
TCTGCGAGCTGATCAGCCATGAAATCCATCGGCCATGTCTCATTGGGTCTGTCAGGCACAGCCAATGGCTCGGGTTTATCACGCTTCAGGCGCTTCTTTGGCTTGATCCGCAGGTTCAGCTCCAGTTCACAGTAGATCCGGTAAACGCGTTTGTGGTTCCAGCCATAGCCTTGGACGTTGCGCAGATACAAAAAACATAGGCCAAAGCCCAGGTTCGCTTATTCTCGGTCAACCGTTCCAGCCAAGCG
Organism: Pseudorhodobacter aquimaris; assembly: GCF_001202025.1. GTDB lineage: Bacteria > Pseudomonadota > Alphaproteobacteria > Rhodobacterales > Rhodobacteraceae > Pseudorhodobacter > Pseudorhodobacter aquimaris. The sequence goes on along the minus strand of NZ_LGHS01000041.1, from coordinate 212,567 downwards.
GCGATCTCCTCGTTCTCGTCGCTCAGGATTGGGCGTACCGGTAGCACGTCTCGCTGATCTCAAACGCACGGCAAGCCAACGCAATGCTGACCCCGTTCTGCGCGACCGCATTCATGGCCATCTCCCGCCTTCGAGATGGCTTCAGCGCTTTTTTCCAAGGGCTTCCTTCAGCAAGTCGTTTTGCATGCTCATTTCGGCATACATGCGCTTCAGGCGGCGGTTCTCCTCCGCCATATCCTTCATCTCTGAAATCAATGACGCATCCATGCCGCCGAACTTCGCCCGCCATTTATAAAAACTTGCGCTGCTCATTCCATGCTCCCGGCAAAGCTCAGAAACCGGAACACCGCCCTCCGCTTGCTTCAACACCGCCATGATCTGCGCGTCGCTGTATCGTCCATTCTTCATCGTAAATCTCCTCAGATATCTTGCCGAGAAAATTCTACTTTTGAACACCACTAATTTTAGGGGGGATTACCTACCTAGATAAGATAGAAAGGCACTTGTTGTTTTGCCTCCGTTTCAGCGCTCCAGATAGGCCTGTAGACGCTCTTCTGCCCGTTTCGGCAAGCCCTGCGGTAGATCGTCGGCACTGGCCTTTTGTTCACCCACTTCGATGAGCATAACCATACCCATGGCATAGTGAGGCGTGCATTTGATACCGTAAAGCCCTTCGACTTCAAATGTCACCGTGATTTCTTCGTTCAGTTTGCCGTTGATCGGGGTTGCGCCATGGGGAACCATTCCATCGATGCTCACCGCATTATGGCCGGGGCGGGTGGCAAGAAAAGAGACGCTATCGCCAACTTGGACATTCAGATAGGGCGGATCATAGACCATGGAGCCGTTAGCGTTGCGGTTCAGCATTTGCACTTCGTAGGTTTCTGCCAAGGTCAGGCTGGGCAGTAGGATCATGAGCAATGTAAGCAGCAGGCGCATGGGCCAGTCTCCTTTGTGGGCGCTGTGGAAGCGGATGACGGTCGTGCCGTCATTCGGATCAGTTAAGAAATGCCCGCAGACGCCGAAAGTACCCATCAGGCGCTCTTCGTTCAGAATGTTTTGCGGTGTGTCAACGGCCTCGATCCGACCAGATTGCAATACGCAGATTCTATCACACATCATCGCTTGGTTCAGGTCGTGCAGGGCAACCACCTTGGTGATGGACAGGTTTTTGACAAGATGCAGGATCGCCAGTTGATGCCGGATGTCCAGATGGTTGGTTGGCTCATCCAATAGCAAGACTTGTGGTTGCTGTGCCAAAGCACGGGCGATTTGAACGCGCTGCCGCTCCCCTCCGGACAGCGTATGCCAGAGCCGGTCCTCAAAGCCGTGCAACTCAACATCAGACAAAGCCTGGTTTACGATAAAATCATCCGCGTCCCTCCAAGGTTGCAGGGTGGACAGGAAAGGCGTGCGTCCCAGCTCCACAGCATCGCGAACCGTGATCCGTTCCTCTGTATCGGCGTGTTGTTCCACCAGTGCCAGTTTTTGTGCGATGTCACGCTGACGCAGCTCGGCCATCGGGGTGCTATCAAGAAAAACTCGGCCAACGCTGGGCTGCCGGACCCCTGCCAACATGCGCAACAAAGTGGGTTTTCCAGAGCCATTGGGGCCAATCAGGCCCAGCATTTCGCCTTCATTCACCGTTAGTGTCGCGTCTGACACAATGTCCTTGCGTTTGACACGCCAGCCAAGGTTTTCGCAACGTAGGATCACATCGCCGCCCTCCGTCCGATCAGAATGAGGGCAAACACAGGCGCGCCCACCAAGGCGGTAACCACACCAATGGGCAAGACTTGACCCGGGATCACGACCCGCGAAATGATGTCGGCACCGATCAAAAAGATCGCACCAGCCAAAGCCGAGGCCGGGATCAAGGCACGGTGCCGTGTGCCCACGACCATGCGCATGGCGTGTGGAATGACGAGCCCCACAAAGCCGATGGAGCCAGTGACAGATACCATTGCCGCCGTCATAAGCGCGGCGATGCCGATCAATCCGAACTGAACACGCTTTACAGAAATCCCCAATGATGCGGCGCTGTCCGCGCCAAAGGTGAAGGCATCAAGAGCCCGTATATTGAACAGGCAGGCGACCAAACCGAATAAGGCTGCGGGGACAACCGCGATGGTATCGGGCCAGCGGACCCCGCTCAGGTTGCCCATCAACCAGAACATGATCCCGCGGGCCTGTTCCGCACTTGCGGACTTGGCAATGATGAAAGCGGTGAGTGCGTTGAAAAGCTGTGAACCCGCGATCCCCGCCAGCACAATCACGCCCGCAGCGCGCAAACCCGTGCCACCACCAGGATGTCCATATCGGGGTGGGAATGGCTGGCAAATCCGGATCCGGGGATGATTGTATCCTCGTTCAGCACCCGCAGGTTCCCCAATCCCATACGCTTGGGATCCTTGAACGTCGCGAACGAGAAGGTGTGATAACTGTCGAGCCAGCCGCCACGCGTATGGCCGCGCACTGCTTTGGGGTGGATCGTGATCATCGTATGTTTCCTTTCGAGGGGGCGCCACCGTTATGTCAAGGCGCGGTCAGGAGGGTTTGCAAAGCCACCAGCTCGGGCTGGCGCAGATCGTGGCCACCTTCATGGATTTCGGTGCTGATGTCGGCGCCTTGGGCGGTGAACCAGTCGATAAGCCGTTGGCTTGCGGGCCATGGGCAGATCGGATCACGCCGCCCGGCGGTGATCAGCACGCGCTTGCCCGACAGCCCCGGGGTCGCGCCCAAGGGCCACGGGATCAGAGGGTGCAGCAGTCCGATGCGGTCGAACAATTCAGTGTGTTTGAGTGCCACAGAGGCAAGGATGTTCGCGCCATTGGAATACCCAAAGCCGTAGGCGGCGCTGCCCGGGTTATCCGCCTTGTGGGCAGCAATAAACCGGGCCATCGCCTCGGTGCGTCTGGCAAGGTCTTGCATGTCGTAGACGCCTTCGCCTGTGCGTTTGAAAAAACGTCTGGCGCCGCCTTCGGACACATTCCCGCAAGGGGACACGATGCCAGCGTCCGGCGCGATCTGTCGGGCAAGGCCAAAGAACTGCGTCTCGTCCCCGCCGGTGCCGTGAAAGGCAAAGATAAGTGGCGCGCCACCCGCGGGGGCTTTGGTCAATGCGTGATAAGTATCGGTTGAAATATAAGACTCTTTTACGCTGGAATTTCAGGTAACAACGCTTCGATCTGGGGGCGGAGGGGCTCATAGCGGTGGGGCAGTTTCAGGGCTTCGCCAAGGTGTCTGGTGTCCTCGTCACGATTAAAGCCGGGCTCGTTCGTCGCAACCTCGAACAGAATGCCGCCGGGGGTGCGGAAATAGATCGCCCAGAAGTAATCGCGGTCGATCACCGGTGTGACTTGATACCCGGTGTCCATCAGTAATTTGCGCACCTCAAGTTGGGCTGCGCGATCATCAACTGCAAAAGCGATATGATGCACCGATCCGGCCCCTTGGCCCGCCGGGCGCGCGCTTGGCAGTTCTTCCAGATCAATCGTATCCGCGCCGTTGCCGTTTTCCATACGATAACGGGTGACGCTGCCGTCGGTTTCATCCTTCTGATACCCCATGAAACCCAACAATTCGCCCGTAGCCGCCGCGTCGCGCAACATTAGACGCGCCCCGTGAAAGCCAAGAATGCCTGCATATTTTGGCACGTCTGTGCCTGTCCAGGGTGTACGCCCCTGTGCATCAGCCTCAACCAAAGCAAAACCGTCGCCGTCCGGCCCGTCAAATTGCAGGCGGTTTTCACCAAGAAAGGTCGTGTCCTTCAAGCCGGTCACGCCGTAGTTGCCCAAGCGTTCCTTCCAAAAATCCAGCGCGCCCTTGGGCACCGCAAATTCCGTCGTGCCAACTTCGCCCGTTCCACGACGGCCTTTGGCCATATTGGCAAAGGGAAAATATGTCATCACAGAGCCGGGGGTGCCGACCTCATCGCCGTAGTATAGATGATAGGTGTCGGGGGAATCGAAGTTCACCGTCTTCTTGACGCGCCGCAACCCGAGAGTGTTGGTAAAGAAAACGTTGTTTTCAAGTGCATCGCCCGCCATTGATGTTACGTGATGCAGGCCATTGATGTTCTTGATCATGGTGTAACCTTTCTAATCCTTGCTATTGCCAAGATAGGGTGCGGTTTCGTTTTCATGAATAGAAATGGTGTTGCATTTACTGTTGTTCGTAATGCAATAATACGGGCATGCAAGATATCAAGCCAATCCGCGTATTCCTGAAGGTGGTCGAATTAAGCAGCTTTGCCGCCGCCGCCCGCGACCTGAAGATGACGCCGGCGTCGGTCACCCGTATTGTTGCCAAGCTGGAAGCGGACCTTGGTCAGCAGCTTTTGGTGCGCACGACACGGCAGGTGTCGATAACCAGCGCAGGTGCGCTTGTTGCGGCGCGGTTTGGATCTATCGTCGCCGAATTCGACCGTGTGACCGAAGAGCTGATGCGGGCAACGCGCCCTGACCGCGGGCGGCTGACGGTCAATGCACCCATGTCTCTTGGGCTGAGGATATTGCCGCCGTTGATCGATCGCTTCCGGTTGGCCTATCCTAACATCTCGCTTGATATAAAGCTGACGGATACCTTGGTGGATATTCTGGAGGAGCCCTCTGACCTTGCCATTCGCGTATCAGGACCGCCCAGCGACAAGTCGACCATCTGGCGCAAGGTCTGCGAGGTGCCCCGCCAGATTGTCGCGTCGCCCGTTTTGTTCGAGCGTATGCAAATGCCCCAGTCTCCGGACGATCTGGAGCCGGTGTTCTGCATGTCCTATTCGGAAAGTGGTCAGCCTGAGGTCTGGCAACTGCGCAAGAATGGCTTGAAACGCAATGTCACCGCCGGATCATCGGTGATCGCCAATAACGGCGATTTCCTGACATCGCTGGTCAGGTCTGGCAATGGAATGGCCCTTTTACCGGATTTCATCGCGCGGGACGCAATTGCCGCTGGTGACGTCGTCCCGGTTTTGGAGGACTGGATTGTCGACCCTCTCTGGCTCACGTTATTTTACCCGCCTTACGAGGTGTTGCCGCCGCTGGTCGCCACATTTACGGATTTCTTCGAATCTTACTTGCGCGATGTTGACGAGTTGAACTTTCAGCGCAGAGAGTAAATTGGCGTGACATGTTTTTGCGTGTTGGTCGATGGAATGTGTGCCGATATGAATGTGACTGGACGAGCCTTGATCGTCTGATGATGTCCGGTGATCTGCCCGATGCATCTTTTGCAGATTGTTGATTTCACCAGACACACACATCGCAAAATAGCGCAATCCGATTGCGCAGATGAGAACGTTGAAAAGCCAGCCAATCTGTCGCAGATCTTGTAATCAATCAAAGCACCGTCTTCGTTGGCGTGATAGAGCGGGATGTCTGCGGATACCGCCTTAGATCAACGCGACGCTGTCGGGCATCGGCCCTTGTGCGTTGTGCAGAAGGGCTGCGTTAAATCATGCGTGGCGCAGAGGGCCAGAATGTGGGGCACCATAAGGCACATGTTTGCGCAAATGGCACGGGCGGCAACACCTGCCTGCCCGTGCCGGGCGATGAGGCTTAGGCCAGTTTTTCAGCCACCTCGACCAGTCGGCGTGCCTGATGGCCAATTGCGGATATCACCTCGTCGGTAAAATCGCCGCCCTGCGTGTGGCTGTAGCCATAGGGGTTGCCGCCGGTTTTGAAGATCACCTCGTCGGTGAAACCCGGTGCGACGATGATGCCTCCCCAGTGCATCGCGGTGGTGTAAAGGGATTGAAGCGTTGTTTCCTGCCCGCCATGTGGACTTTGAGCGGAGGTCATCGCAGAGATCGGTTTGTTCGCAAGGCCGCCTTTGCTCCAGACACCACCCAGCGTGTCGATAAAGGCGCGCATTTGGCTTGTCATCACGCCAAAGCGTGTTCCCGAAGAAATAAGATAGGCATTAGCCCACTCCATATCTTCAGCCGTGGCCTCGGGAATGTCTTTGGTCGCTTCAAGATGGTTTTTCCACGCGTCCTGACTGTTGACCGCTTCGGCAGGGGCCGTTTCGCGCGCTTTCAACAGGCGCACTTCGGCACCCGCAGCTTTTGCAGCTTGGGCAGCGATCGTCGCCATCTGATGGTTGGTGCCATAGCTGGAATAATAGATGATTGCGAGTTTGACGGTCATTTCTCTCTCCGTTGAAGTTCGGTTTCAAGGCGAACCGGAGCGATCTTTGCATAGGCAAGAACGGTCCGGATCGGATGGGGAGGCACATAGAATCCAAGCACCTCAATCCTCTCGCTGTTGACTATAGGAGTACTGATGATTGACGAATATAGAAATAGTATTTCATTTACTGTTGTTGGAATTGCAATAATTTGGGAATTGCCCTGACGTCCGCGCATCGCCACGAGAAGAAAGGTCAGAGGCTTGCGGGTTGTCGCCGTTGATGTCGCCCGCAGAGAGAAAAAGGAAATTGGTTTGACGTCAAGGGGTGTGACCCGCAGCGCCCGCGCAACAACGGTTAGGTATTCGTAGAAGCCCAATATCGGCCTTGCCGGGCAGGATCGGCGTGTCAGCTACGCAATCGGGCGCCCGCGTGAATGGGCGCCCGATTGGCCGGATGAACAAAAGGTCAGGCCTGTTAAGCTACAGCAGCGATCTGCCCTGCCTCGATTTCGCGGGCTTTGGGCACCGAAAGCCACAGCGCGATGACAAAACCGCATATTCCGCCACCGAGCTTGCCCAAGAGCAAAGGCAAGATGATGGAAGGCTGAAAGTTCGCGGCAAATGCCAGATGGTCGCCAAAGGAAAAGGCCGCACAGACACAAAATGCAATGGCGAGGACCTTGTCACGGGCTGGCATATCACCGATCAGACGGTACATCGCCAGCACATTGGCCACCGCCGCCAAAAGCCCTGCGGCTCCGCGCGGCGACACACCAATCGCACTGCCCATCGCCTCCATCGGGCCTGCGAGATATTTGGTGACCAGATAGACCATCGGGAAGGCCCCCGAGAGCATGATGCCGATATAGCCCGCAATCTCTAGCGCGCGGAACTGGTCGGCCTCATCTGCGATGATCGGATCAAAGCCCCAGCCGCCCAGAACGGTCGAGAAAATGCCGGTGAAATATTCCACGATGGAAAATACCAGAACCAGCGTGATCCCCGCATACATGATCTTGCCGAACCACAGAAATCCTTTGATCATCGCATTGGGCGCGAACCGCAGGCCAAGGGCAATGGCCACACAAAAAATCGCAAGCGGTGCCAGATTGCGCAGGATCGATCCGATATCCAATGCCAGCGACAGGGTCGCATCCCCCGTGGCCGCAATCTCGGGCCGCACCTGAACATCGCCCAGCATGATCAAAAGCGCCGAAATGAACACCCCGATAGGAATGCTCAGGATCCCCGACATAATCCCAAGCGCCATATAGGGGTGGTCCGATTTCTTGAGCATCGAAAGCCCGACGGGGATCGAGAAGATGATCGTGGCACCGGCCATATAGCCCACCAGCGTCGCGATAATCCAGGATTCGCGGCTTTGCGCCAGAACATTGGCCAGCTGATAGCCGCCCATGTCGATGGCAATGATCGTGGTGGCGGCAATGGCCGGATCTGCCCCGATCATCGCAAAAAGCGGCCCGACAACGGCGCTGACAAATTGCGACAAATAGGGGATGGCCGCCATGATACCAGCCACCGGCACAAAGATGGGACCGATCGAATAAAGCCCTTCCTGAAACTCCTTGCCAAGCCCGGATTCGGGATCACGTATATAGGCAAAGGCACCGATAACGGCGCAGGCCATTATGATGTAGATGATAACTGTCCCAATTATTTCCATGCTTTATCTCCATGTTGTAAAAATATGCGGCCGTTGACCGGCCTTGTCATCAGTTGGACCGGGTCGGATCGCCCCGTCGGATTTCATGCCTATGGACCTTGCAAGACCGGCCCTGCAATGCAGAGCCGGTTGTGGTCACTGGTTTTTATGTGCCGTCACGCCTTCACACGCGACATGCTCGGGTCATAGAGCGGGACCATATGCACCTCGCATGGGACGCGCTCGGTGCCGACCTCCAGCTCATAGCTGCCCGCCTCGACATAGGCGCGGGTAACGCCCTCGGGGTTGCGCACATAGCCGTAGCCGATGGATTTTTCGACCGTATAGCCAAAGCCGCCGCTGGTCAGCCAGCCGACACGTTCACCGTCGCGGTAGATTGTCTCGCGGCCCAAAAGCACCACGGACGGATCGGTGGTAAAGCAGGCAATCAGCTTTTTGACGCCGGCTTCTTTTTGGGCCTGCGCCGCCTCACGTCCCTTGAAAGGAATGTCCTTGCGCAGCTTTACCGCCCAGCCAAGGCCGGACTCGAACGGCGTGTGATCGGGACCGATATCGGAGCCCCAAGCACGATACCCCTTTTCCAGCCGCAGCGATTCAATCGCACGGTAGCCCGCATTGACCAGCCCGTGTTCGGCCCCCGCCGCCATGATCGCATCATAAACGGTGGTGGCGAATTCAACGGGCAGGTGAAGCTCCCAACCCAATTCGCCAACATAGGTGACGCGCAGCGCATCGGCCCGGCAGCCTGCGATACCAATGGGTTTAAGCGTGCCAAAGGGGAAGGCCTCATTGCTGATATCATCACGGGTGACCGCGCTCAGGATATCGCGTGCCTTTGGCCCCATCAACGTCAGCACCGCCCGCGAGGAGGTCACATCGAAAAGCTGACAGTTGTAGCCCTCGGGGATATTGCGCTTGATCCAGTCGAAATCATGGGTGGCAAAGCCGGTGCCGGTGACGATGTAGAACTCTTCCTCGCCGATGCGCCCGATGGTCAGATCGCTTTCGATGCCTGCGTGATCATTGAGCATCTGCGTATAGGTCAGGGTTCCCACGGGCTTGTCGACATCATTGGAGGCGATCCAGCTTAGCGCCTTCAGCGCATCAGGGCCTTTGAGGATGAATTTGGCGAAAGAGCTTTGATCGAAGAGGGCCGCTGCCTCACGCGCGGCGCGATGTTCGCGCCCGACCGCGGCAAACCAGTTCTGGCGCTCAAAGCTGTAGGTGTCTTTGGGTGTCTCTCCGAGGGATTTATCGGCAAACCAGTTCGGACGTTCCCAGCCCAGCTTTTCACCGAAACAGGCGCCTTGTTTTTCCAACCGGTCATAAAGCGGCGATTTACGGCAAGGCCGACCCGAACGGTTTTCCTCATGCGGCCATGCCATTGTGTAATGTTTGGCATAGGCTTCAACGGTACGGGTGCGGACCCAATCGGTGTCGAAATGCGGCACACCAAAGCGGCGGATATCGGCGGACCACAGGTCAAACGGCGGCTCCCCTTTATGGACCCACTCCGCCAGCGCCATCCCCGCGCCGCCACCTGCCGCGATGCCAAAGGCGTTAAAGCCGGCACCGACATAGAAGTTCTTCAGCTCGGGCGCCTCACCGATGATGAAATTGCCATCCGGCGTAAAGCTTTCGGGACCATTGGTCAGGGTTTTGATACCGGCCGTTTCAAGGGCAGGGACGCGACCAAGCGCCAGCTCCATCAACTGTTCAAAATGGTCAAAGTTGCTGTCGAGCAGGGAGTAATGGAACCCTTTGGGAATGCCGTTATTGGCCCAAGGGATCGGGTTCGGCTCATAGCCGCCCATGACCAGCCCGCCGACCTCTTCCTTGTAATAGGTCAGCCGGTCGGGATCGCGCAGGGTTGGCAGATTGGCGGTTACCCCCTCAATGGCCTCGGTGACCATATATTGGTGCTCCATCGACACCAGCGGCACATTGACGCCAAATTTGGCGGCAAAGGCGCGTGTCCATTGACCGGCACAACAGATCACCCGCTCACATTCGATGCGGCCCTTGTCGGTAATGACGGCGCGAATTCGGCCCTTTTCGATCTCAAGATCGATAACCTTGGTGTCTTCAAAGATCGAAGCCCCCGCCATCCGCGCACCCTTGGCCAAGGCTTGGGTGATATCGGAAGGATTTGCCTGACCGTCCGTCGGCATGAAGGCCGCGCCGACCACATCATCGACATTCATCAACGGCCAGAGCTTTTGCGCCTCGGAAGGGGTCAACAGCTCCATCTCCAGCCCGAAACTATGGGCGGTTGTGGCCTGACGCTTGACCTCGGCCCAACGTTCCTCATTACAGGCCAGCCGCAGCCCGCCGTTCATCTTCCAGCCGGTGCCCAACCCGGTTTCGGCCTCCAGCTTGTTGTAAAGATCAACCGAATAGCCCAGCAACTGGGTGATATTGGCGTTTGAACGCAGCTGGCCCACAAGGCCCGCAGCATGAAATGTGGTGCCCGAGGTCAGCTTCTTGCGCTCCAGCAGGACGGTATCGGTCCAGCCCAGCTTGGCAAGGTGATATGCCGTAGAGACCCCGACGATCCCCCCCCCGATGATTACAGCTTTGGCAGATGTTGGCAGGTCAGTCATTCAGGTCGGTCCTTATATAGTCTTGAAATCAGCATAGGAGTGCCGAAAGGCATCAAGGTTTTCAGCGGTGTAGGCGGCATAGTTGAAGTCCAGTTCGGAGGTGAGCTCCGACACCATGCTCCACATGGTTTCGCGCAAGAGCGATGCGCATTTCATGGCCGAATAGCGGTGCAACAACTCGCCCGTGACAGGGGTCTCGAAATACTGTTCCAGACAGGCTTGCTCTTGTTTTTCCGACAGGTTGTTATTGGATGCCAACCCACCAAGATCGAATAACGGGCTGTTGAAACCGGCATAATCATAATCGATAAGCCACAGACGCTTGCCGTCATCCAGAATATTTCCTGCCAGCAAATCATTATGGCCAAAGACCACATCAAACGGGCCGGCAGCGGCCTCTAGCGCATTGCCATGGCTGACCAACTCGTCAATCAGATCGGCATAGGTACTACCGCGTTCGGACAGGGTGGCACCGTAATCGCGGATCACATGGAACACCCAAAAGATCAACGCCGGACCGCGCAGGTGTTTGGGCACCTCTTGGTGGCAGCATTTTACCAGATCGATGATCCGGGGCAGCATTTCGGGGGCGGTGACATCCTCTGGCGTCAGCGTGTGGCTGTCGACGAAATCAAGGACAGTGATCGCAGGCTCTGCATATTTCACGCGGGGGGCGACACCGGCGGCATAGGCGGCATGCATCGCGCTCAGCTCATTGAATCGCATGACGTGATGTTCGGGGATGTCAGAGCCAACGCGCACCGCATATCGCCCTTCGGCATCCTCGGCCAGAAAGTTGAGGTTGGTAATGCCACCCTCCAGAGGCGAAAGTGAAACATCGCCCACCCAACACGGCAAAGCTTTTATGCCCCGAATGCGTTCCCTATGGTCCATCCTGTCCCCTTCCACGGTGCAAAGTGTTCGATTTAATCGGGAACACTAGGCTTCCCCCACTAAAACCGTGCATTAACGTTCATCTTCTGTCAATAAAAACACATTTAGCCACATACGTTTTTTTCCCTGTGCTTAAAATTTGGCATTTTGTGGCAATCGTTTTCGTCGTATTGCTCATAAACAACAAAACACCCCGAGCCCTTATGACCCAAGACGCCAAAACCACAAATCAACGCGAAGAAGAAATTCTGACAGAGCTGCGCCGGGCGGGCGGCTCTTGTCGGGTGAATTTTCTGGCGGAACGTCTTGGCGTGTCCAAGGAAACCATCCGGCGCAACCTCCGCTCGCTAGAGGATAATGCGATCGTGCGCAAGGTGCATGGCGGTGTCCATCTGGTGCACCGGCTGCATGAGGCGCCATTCCAGAACCGTATGGATGAAAAGTCATCGGTCAAAGAGCGGCTTGCCGCGCGGGTGGCGGGGCTGATCAGCGACGGGGATTCGGTTTTTCTCGATGTCGGTTCCAGCACGGCCTATGTTGCCATGGCGCTGCGCGCGCATAAAAAGCTTTACGTTGTGACCAACTCGATTTTCGTGGCGCAGACCCTTTCGATGCGCAATGGCAACCGGGTGTTTCTGGCGGGAGGAGAGTTGCGCCCCCATGACGGCGGCGCGTTCGGGGCCGAGGCGCTGGAGCTGGTCGGGCGGTTCAATACCCAGTTCGCAGTTTTTTCCATCGGGGCGGTCAATGCCGAATCCGGGTTCATGCTGCATGATTTCCAAGAGGCCAATATCGCCCGTATAGCGGCCCGGAACGCGCAGGTGTGCATCGTCGTGACCGTTGCCGAGAAATTCGCAAAACGCGCGCCGGTTATGCTCGATCATGCCGACCGCTTTGACATATTGGTGTCCGATGCCCCCCCGCCGGATGATATCGGCAGAATGCTCAAGGGGCATGGGATCGAGTTTCTGCCGGCAGAATAGGCCCATCTTGGCAGATGAGGTGGGGCAGGGGCGTGATGCCACCTGACGGTTTCCAGAAAGACAGGCGCACCAATAGCATAGCCTTCTGCATGGCAATCTTTAATAGTACAGGCTAGAGCCGATTGTCATAATCTGGAATAGGAGGATTCCATGCTTAATTTCTTGTCACGGCCAATGGTGCGTCTTGTCGACCGCTACTTGCCCGATCCTTTCGTTTTCGTTCTGGTGCTGACCCTGATTGCCGGTCTGGCGGCGGTCTTTACCCAAGGGACCGGCCCGGTAGAGGTCGTCACGATGTGGGGCGACGGGTTCTGGACCTTGCTCACCTTCTCAATGCAAATGCTGTTGGTGCTGGTTACCGGTTATATGATGGCCTCGACGCCGCTGGTGCGCCGCGGGCTTTCGGCCCTTGCGGGCATGGCAAGCAGCCCCGGCTCTGCGATCTTGCTGGTCAGTTTCGTGTCCCTTGCAGCCTCCTGGATCAACTGGGGGTTCGGCTTGGTTGTCGGCGCATTATTCGCGCGGGAGCTGGCGCGGACAATCCGCGTTGATTACCGCTTGCTGGTCGCTTCGGCCTATTCCGGATTCATCATCTGGCATGGCGGGCTGGCGGGTTCGGTGCCGCTTTCGATTGCAACCGAAGGCCATCCCTTTGCCGATATCACGGGGGTGATCCCAACCTCGGACACCATTTTCGCGGTGTATAACCTCGCGATCGTGATCGCCTTGTTCATCGTGGTGCCCTTTGTGAACCGTGCCATGCTGCCGCGCGAAGAGGATGCGATCTATGTCGATCCTGCCTTGCTGGTTGAGGATGACGCGGAACAACCCGCACTCTCGACACCGGCCGAGCGTATGGAGAACAGCTATGTGCTCTCCATGCTGATTGGTGCAGCGGGCCTTGCGTGGTTGATCCAGTATTTTGCTGCCGGAAACGGGTTGTCGCTGAACGTCATCAACTTCTTGTTCCTGACATTGGCGATCTTGTTGCACGGGACGCCGCGCCGTTTGCTGAACGCGCTGACGGATGCGGTCAAGGGCGGGGCGGGCATTGTGATCCAGTTCCCCTTCTATGCGGGGATCATGGCGATCATGGTGCAATCGGGCTTGGCTGCCAGCATCTCTGAGGGGTTGGTCGGTCTGGCGACGGCCGCATCCTTGCCGTTCTGGTCGTTCATCTCGGCGGGGATCGTCAACTTCTTCGTGCCCTCGGGTGGCGGCCAATGGGCGGTGCAGGCCCCTGTGATCCTGCCCGCAGCACAAGCGCTTGGCGCCGATCTTGCGCGCACCTCGATGGCTGTGGCCTGGGGGGATGCCTGGACGAATATGGTGCAGCCTTTCTGGGCGCTGCCGATCCTTGGGATTGCCGGTCTGCGCGCCAAGGACATCATGGGCTTTTGTGTCGTGCATCTGATCTTGTCGGGCATCATCATCTCAATCGGCCTGACATTCATCTGACCGATCACCCTTAGAGCGATGAAGAAAGGGCCCGCCATAGTCATGGCGGGCCCGATGTTTTACTGGCAAGATCCTATGCCCTAGAACTTGAGGTTTGCCCCCAGCGTAATCGTCCGCCCCGGCGCATAGACAGGATCGATCCCGCCACGGCTTGAGCTGGTCGCATAGCCAGAACGCTCAAAATAAGTCTTGTCAAACAGGTTGTCGACGCTAAGCCGTACCGCCAGCGTCTCATAGGAGGGCGGTGTCCATTCAGCATAGGCATTGACCACCGTATAGGCCTCTTGGTCATAAAACCCTGCCGCCGTCGCCACCGCATCCGAGATCTTTCCGGCCCATTCGACCGTCGCCCCGACCGTCAGATTCTGGTTGGGCAACTCGTGGTCGACATAAAGCGTCGCCATATCGCCCACCGGCATGAAAGTGCCGCTGTCTGGCAATGCCGAGACGCCGCCTTGGGTGACATCTGCTGAGGTAAAGGTCGCCCCCACACGGGTATCACCAAAATCATAGCTGCCGTTCAATGTCACACCGCGGCTGCGGAACTCGTCAGGGTTGTTATGCAGGCTATAGCTTGCGGCATCATAGCCATAGGTGGGCAACCCGTTCAGCTTGGTGTCAAAAAGCGTCACGCCACCTTTCCAGTTATCCCCGCCAAAATTCGCGCCAAGTTTGATGTTCTTGGCCTCACCGGTGCTAAAGGACGGATCGGTAAAGAAAGCATCTGTGCGGGCGTGGACATAGCCGTAATCCCCGATGACATAGCCAAGCCATGTCTGGGATGCACCGGCAAAGAACTCCAGGTTGTCATTGACCTTATAGGCCAGGGTCCCGTTGATGCTGCCGCCGCTGTCGGAAAAGCGGTTGCCGTCCCAATCGGTAAAGCGGTGCGCATCATAGCGCGCGCCCGTGGACAGGTTGATACCATTGTCAAACTCAAACCGCCCCTGCACAAAGGCACCGATCTGGCTGGTCGAGAAATTGCGGTAACGGCGGTCGTTCACACCGTAGTTGTCGGTGTGGTAATCATGCTGGTTAAAGTCGACACCAGCGGTGATCTTGCCCGCGCCAAGCGCAAAGGTGTTTTGCAACTTACCGCCGAACAGATCTTCTTTCAGGACCATATTCCCATTGGTGCGGCCTGTGGAATAGTTATCGCGCCAATAATCGCTTTGGCTGAAATAAACCGTGGCCTCGGGGTCCCAGCTGTCGGTGGGGTTAGTCGAGGTATAGGTCAGCTTGACAGAGTCGCGGCTGATCTTGAGCGGGTGCAGCTCATCCCCTGCAAGCCCGAGGTTCATCTTGATCAGACGGTCGGCCTCATCGCGGCTGCGCTCAAAGCTCAGCTCGACCCGGCTGTCTTCGAATTCATAACCGAATTTTGCAAGCAGCGCATTCGACGCGGGCTCTGTGCCCTCAACCGTGATGCCATCCCCGCTTTCGTAATCAGAGCCATCTGTCTTGCTGACCATCACGAACCAGTCAAGATTTTCATAGCGACCATAAGAGGCAAGGCTTCCCGATGCGCCACGCCCGTTGGTGCCATAAGACAGGGCAACGCGGCCGCCGGTGTTCTGGCCTTCTTCCAACAGATCATCCGCACCGACCGTTTCATAGCGGATCGCACCCGCAGCGGCGGCAAAGCCTGAATCAGCGGCCGCCGCACCGGCCTCTACCTCAACCCGTTTCAGGAAAACGGGATCGATGACGTTCGACCCGGTGTGATGCCAACTCGTCGCGGTTTGCGGCACACCGTCGACGCTGACGGCAAGGTTGGATTGCTCCATCCCCAGCACGTGGATTTTCTTGCCCGGGCTGGCACCGCCCGAAACGGTGACAGTCGATTCGCGCGCAAACAGCTCCGATACATCGGCAGGTTGAAGTGCCTCCAGATCGTCTTGTGTCAGAACGGTGCCGCCGGTCGCCTCGATGTTATCTTCACCCTCGCGGATGATATTGATCGGGTCCAGAACGAAGGCGCCGCCTGCCTCTTGTGCATGAATCGCACTGGATAGGGCCAGAAGTGAAACGCCCGTCCACGATAGGGTTTTGGTATATTGCATTATTGCTCCGGTTCGTAGGGAAGGGATTTTGATATGTGATGACATATACCCAAGCAAAACAATAAGAAATAGATTAGTGCATTGAAAAACATCTATTTAATGAATTTTACGCAGTCGATTTTTTGAGAAAATGCACATCAAAATACCCCTTCCGACGGCGTATAGCTGATCAGAGCAATTTGGGCTGTGGCTGGCTGTAGACGGGCTGGCGCTGTTTGTATTTCGGTAAAATCCTAGCGCGAGAACCTCATCGAAAGATTGAATCTGTACTGTGATTCGGTCAGCCCCTTGGGGGCAGCGGCAAAGCTTCGTGCAGCTTTGACGGCTTTGATCGCCGCCTGGTCCAGGGCGGCATTGCCCGAGGATTTGGCCACCGAGACATCGATCAACGCGCCTGCGCGGCTGACGGTCAACCCCACAGTGACGGTGCCCGATGCCCCGCGCGCGGCAGAAGGGTAGGTTCTGCGCCGCTCAATCCGGGAGCGGATGCTGGCCCCCCAGCTGGCGCGCAGGTCGTTCAATGTCGCTTTGGACAATGTGGCTGCGGCGGATCTGCCGCCTGTGCCCGCCTGCGTTCCATTACCGGCACCGCTTGCCTTTTGGGCCGGACGTGCCGCTGATGGCGCGGCTTTCTTGGCAGGTTTTTTGGGCTGGGGTTTGGATCTCTGTTGCGGATCCGGTTTTGCGGGCGGACGGACATCGACCGTTGGTGCGGGCTTGTAGTCCGGCTCCGTCACCTTCGGGGGCGGCGGCGGCGGCAGGCTTATGTCCGCCTCGGGCAGCGCGGCAGAGAGGCTTGGCAATGCCATCGGAGCGGGCGCCTGTGTCGGCGTCTGTGTCGGGGCCTGTACCGGGGGGGTGGGCAGTTTCGGGGCCTCGATGCTTTGGCTGGGTTGCTGGGGCGGCGGCTCGGCGGCTTGCACGGGTTGCGGGGGGGCGTCCCAATCTTCTACCATTTCGGCGATCGAGGCATTCGCGGCCTGCAATGACAGCAGATCCTCACCTCCTGCCCCCGCAGAGATCGCACCGACCGGGGCAGGGCGCAGCGCAAAAGCGCCCACATGCAGGCCAAGGGCAAGGGCGATGGCAACGCCCGCTTGGATGCGTCCGTTCATGGTGTGCCCCCCGATTGCGCTACGAGTTCGATCTGCATAAAGCCAAGCGCCGAGATCCGGGGCAGGATCGCGGCCAGCTTCTCGGCGGGCAGGGCGGTATCTGCGCGCAGGGTCAGCCGGGGGGCAGCGGCCTCGCAATCGGCCAACTCGCAATAATCGGTTCGCGCGGTTTCCAGCATCTGCAAGGCGGCATCCCCTTCGGTGTCATGAAACCCGATCAGCCCGTCGGCGGCAAGATAAAGCGTGAAGGCACCCTCGGCCTCGGCCTCGGATTCTGCCTCGGGCGGGGTGACGGGGAAAGGCTCGGGGGGTGTCATCTTGGCGGAAATCAGAAAGAAGATCAGCAGCAGGAACACGACGTTAATCATGGGCAGCAGGTTATCTTCCTTGCGTTTCGGGGTTTGGGTGCTGAAATCCATGACTACTCCACCAAGACAAGCCGGGAAAATCCCGCGGCAGCAAGACCGTCCATCACACCCACAAGGGCCTGTAGGTCCGCCCCGTCACGCGCGCGCAGGACAATCGCATCTTCGGGGGTTTCTGTCAGGCCCTGCAGCGCCTCGACCAGCGCGTCTTGGGGCATGGCGATCCCGTTGAGGCGGACCTCATCGGCGACCAGCTCCACCAGCCTTGGCGGGCCGCTATAGCTGCCGCCCGATCCGGCAGAGGAAAGCGGGATCACACGATCTGCCCCGAAACGAGAGACCAGCATGAAAAACACCAACAGCAGGAAAACCACGTCGATCATCGGCGTCAAATTGGGCCTGCGCCGGGGTTTGGATGCGCCGAAACTGATCATTTCCGGGACCGTTGCGTGCTGTGCAGGATGCGGGTGGCGCTGTCTTCCATATCGTGGCGCAGGCTGTCCAACACACTTTCAAACCATGTCAGCGCGACCGAGGCCGGGATCGCCACGGCCATGCCCGCCGCCGTGGTCAGCAATGCCTCCCAGATACCGCCGGCAAGGGCTGCGGGATCGGCGCGCGATCCGGCCTCTTGCAAGGCCTGAAAGGCCGCGATCATGCCGGTCACCGTCCCCAAGAGGCCCAACAACGGACCGATGGTCGATGCCAGTTCCAACCCGCGCAGGCCGCTGCGTGCGCGCAGCAAAAGCCCGCGTGCCACACGTCCGGTTTCCGCCTCGGCCGCGGTTTGGTCCAGATCCGGGTTCAAGCTGGCCTGCATGGCCGCACGGGCCAGCATCGCGCGCAAGGAGCGGCGTTTCTCAAGGGATGCGATGGCCTCATCTTTCTGACCATTGGCCCAAAGGGCAAGGGCGGCCTCGGTGCGCGCGCCCCCCGACCATGCCCCCAGCGACAACAGGCGCATCGCCTTCCACAAGATCAGGGCAACCGTGATAACCGAAAGGGTGGCAATGGCCCACATGGCCGCACCGCCCATGCCGACAAAGGTCAAAAGCCGGTCAATCGCATCTTGGAGGGGGAGGTTGGTCATTGGTTCCATGGTGTTTCACTTTGCTATTGGGGCAGGGCATCTTGGGTTAAAGGTGGTGCAGGACAAGGGGCTTTCCGTCAATCTCGGTGACACGCAGATCCATGCCGTAAATATCGCCCAGCACCTTGCTGGTACAGACGGCTTGGGGCGGGCCTTCGGCGGCAATCCGCCCGGCCTTCATCGCGACGATATGATCGGCCCAGACCGCGGCATGATTGATGTCATGGACCACAACGACAACGCTGCGCCCTGCGGCGCGCAATGTGACAAGCTGTGCCATGATACGGCGCGCAAAGGCCATGTCGAGGGCCGCCAGAGGTTCATCCAGAAGCAGCCAATCCGCCCCCTGCGCCAAGGCCATCGCAATAAAGGCGCGCTGGCGTTGCCCGCCCGAGAGCGCCTCAAGGAAACGATCACCCAGCGCGATCAGATCAAGGGCGACAAGGGCATCATTGACTTGCTGTACATCCTCGGCGGTCGGGCGGCCTTGGTGGTGCGGCCAGCGGCCAAAGGCCACCAGCTCACGCACCCGCAAGCGACTGCCAAGCGTGTTGGTTTGCGACAGGATCGCCATCAACCGCGCCAGATCACGGCTGGGCGTTTGCACCGTATCGGCCCCGTCAACGCTGATGCGCCCGCTTTGCAAGGGCATCAGCCGCCCGATCAGCGACAAAAGCGTCGATTTCCCCGCGCCATTCGGCCCGACCAATGCTGTGACCTTGCCCTTCGGGATCTCAACCGAGATGTCATGCAGGATTTCGGTCTTGCCGATGCTGTGGCTGACCCCTTCGACGCAAATCATCGCATCCGTCCTTTCAACAAAAGCCAGAGGAAAAACACCCCGCCCGCAAATTCGATCACCACCGAAAGCGTGGATTGCAGCCCCAAAAAGCGTTCAAACAGGGTTTGCCCGATGACCAGCATCAGGCAGCCCACCAGAATGGCCATGGGCAACAGCCGTGCGTGCCGGGCAGAGCCTGTCAGCTCATGCGCAAGCCCCGACACCAACAGCCCGAAAAAGGCAATCGGCCCGACCAATGCCGTCGCAACCGACACCAGTACCGCAACCATGATCAAGGCCACGATCACAAGCCGGTCATGCGCCAGCCCCAGCGAAACCGCGATCGGCTGACCAAGGGCAAGCACATCCAGACGCGGCGCCATCCAGAGCGCGACCCCGATTGTGCCAATACACAGCGCCCCCGTCACCGGCAGCAGCGCAGGCTCTATCGCGGTGAAGCTTGCAAAACTTGCGGCCTGAACCACGGCAAAAGCATTCGGGTCGATGATCCGCGCCAGAAACCCCGAGAAAGAGCGGAACATCACCCCGAAAATCACGCCCGTCAGCACCAGCCTTGCGATATCCTGCGTGCCGCGCCCCAACAGCGTGCCAAAGAGCATAAGCGCGGCCAGGGTCATGAAAACCACCTCGATGCCGAATTTAGCCGAGAGCGACAACCCGGCATATCCGCCAACCCCGAGCCCTGCGACCAATGCCGTTTGCATCAGGATATAAAGCGCATCAAACCCCATGATTTGCGGTGTCAGGACACGGTTACGGCATAGGGTCTGGAAAACCATTGTCGCAACCGCGATTGCCGCCCCGACCAAGAGCATTCCCGCCAGCTTGGGCGCGCGCAGGCCCAGAATGAACTGCCAGCGCGGTCCAAGCCCCCAAAACAGATAGGCCGCACAGGCCACAACCAGCGCACCCGTCAAAGCTGTCAATCGCCTATCCACCTGAAGGCTCCCGATACAAAAGCCACAGAAAGATCGCAGAGCCGACCACACCCAAGATCGTCCCGACCGGCACCTCATAGGGAAAACGCACCAGCCGTCCCAAAATATCACAAGCCAGAACCAATGTGGCACCACCCGCCGCCGTAACCGGCAAGGTCCGGCGCAGGTTGTCACCCATGCGCCGCGCCACGATATTGGGCACCACAAGCCCGACAAAGGGGATCATCCCCACCGTTACAATCACCAGCGCGGTCACAACAGAGACCACCACAAGCCCCAGCCGCATCACCGCATCGGGATTAAGGCCAAGGCCGGTTGTTGTCTCTCGTCCGAGGCTGAGGATGGAAAACTGATCGGCGGCAAACCATGCCAGTGCCGCAGCCCCCGCAGCCAGCCAAAGCAATTCATATCGCCCCGCAATGACGCCGGAAAATTCACCCGTCATCAACCAGATACTGATGAGCTGTAAAAGATCGGTTTGCCAGCCGATAAATGTCACCACCGCCCCCAGTACCCCCGACAGGATCAACCCAACCACAGGCACCAGCAAAAACTCGCGCGGGGGGAGGCGGCGGATCAGTTGCAAAAACAGGGCCGTGCCCGCCATCGCCGCAAGGCTGGCCACCACCATCTTGATCCAGATCGGGGCCTCTGGCGCAATCAGCGTTACCGCCAACAGGCCAAGGGCCGCGCTCTCGGCGGTGCCGGTGGTGCCGGGTTCGACGAAACGGTTACGGACCATCTGTTGCATCACCACCCCTGCCACGGCCAGGGCCGCCCCGGTCAGGATCACCGCAAGCGTGCGAGGTAACCGCGAAACGGTCATAATCAACGCCATATGCGGATCGCTGAAAAGGCCGGTCATGCCGATGCCCGCAGCACCGATCAACAGGCTGGCCGCCGTCAAGGGCATCAACAGGCCGATAAGGATGAGGGTGGGGCGCATGGGAATACTGGCCGGGGCATATACCCCGGCCCTTTGCCTATTTGGTGAATGCGGTTTTCAGCTCGTCCAAGGTGGTGCTGAGCGAGGTATAGCCACCCCCGGCAATATAAAGCGGCGCGGCTGACAGATAGACGATCTGACCTTTTTGCGCCGCGGTTGTTCCGGCGACCAGCGGATTATCCAGGGTCGTCTGCGCCGAGGACGCCTCGCCAATCGCAACGCTGCGGTCGACCACGATCAGCCAGTCGGGATTGGTTTCGGCGATAAATTCAAAGGAGACCGCATCGCCATGCACCTCGGGGTTGAGGTTCTCAAACGCTTCGGGCAGATCAAGCGCCGTATGCAGCCAGCCAAAGCGCGACCCGCGCCCATAGGCCGAAACTTTCGGGCCGTTGGTCATGAGGATAAGCGCGTTGCCTTGATCAGCCGCGGCCGCTTTTACATCCGCAAGCCGCGCATCCAGTTCGCCCGCAAGGGCTGCGGCCTTATCGGTTTTATCGAAAAGCTTGCCATAGGCGTCGATATTTGCCTTCGCGCTGGCAATGGTATCGGTGCCGATTGTCATATCGATCGTGGGGGCAATCTTGGACAGGGGCTGGGCCTTGGTTGCGGAGCGCCCGCCAACAATGATCAGATCCGGCCCCAGATTTGCCAAGGCCTCCATATTCGGCTCAAACAAAGTCCCGACAGGCTGGGTGCCCAGATCCCCAAGGTAATCGACATAGAGCTTGTCCGGCGCCCCCACCAATGTGACGCCAAGCGCGGTCAGCGTATCAACCGACGCGACATCAAGCGCTGCGACCCTGGAGGGGTTATGGGCGGTTGCCACCTCACCTTGGGCGGTCTGGATAAGAATATCCTCGGCCATAACCGCGGGGGCGGCAAAGAGGGACAAACCAAATAGCGCAGCACAAGCAATGCGGTTCATTGCAGTCTCCTTATGACTCATGGCGTGGCTAATAATTTGGCTTCGCTGTTTTGTGACGACCTAGCGGCTTGCGCTCAAAAGGTAAAGATATATGTATAGTAAAAAAGTAAGGAATACGACATGCTCACATCCACGGCCCATTACCCGACACAGCACGCATCAAAATACCTGCAGCAACTGTGCAAGCATTTTGCCCATAAGGTCGCCGTGACCAATGATGCGCAGCAAGGCTCTGTGGCGCTGGAGGCAGGCCCGGCAGAACTGTCTGCCGATGAGAGTGGCTTGACGATACGGGTCACGGCCGAGGACGCGAAGGGAATTATCGGTGCGCGTTTTGTATTCGACATCCACCTTGTAACCTTTGCCCACCGCGAAGGGTTTACCGGGCTGAGCTGGGAAATGTCACCTGAGTCTCCTTGACCGGCAGAGGCTTCAATAACGCGGTCCGTTGAGGTGCCAACAAAGACACGCGGGCGGGTTATCAAATGACTGTGATGGGTTCGTTTTTAATTGAGTGATCGCTCATAAACTTTTACAAGAGGGGCGATTGTCCAGTGTAGAAGCATGCCCATGAGCAGACCAACCCAATATGATCGAGAAGAAGCCTTGCAAAAGGCCATGCTGATCTTTTGGAAAAAAGGCTATCATGCGACCTCTCTCAAGGATCTGGAAAAGGGGCTGAATATGAAGCCCGGAAGCATCTATTGCGCCTTTTCCAACAAAGAGAACCTCTATCTTCTGGCCCTTGAGCTTTACGTCGGACGCTCGGTGACGCGGTTTCAGGCGCATATGGATCAGGCCGCCTCTCCTTTGACGGGGCTGGCTGAATATCTGCGCGGCTTTGCGCGCAACGGTGCCAATGGCGGCGCGCCCCAAGTCTGCATGCTGACCAAGACCTTGGTGGATGTCACCTCGACCGCCCCCGAGATTGCAGCCCAGGCCAAAATCCACCTCAAACAGATCCGTCAGGCCTTTGCCGATGGTTTCGCGCGCGCCAAGGCGGCGGGCGAGTTGTCGGAAAAGGCCGATTGCGCACATCTTGCGCGGCGGTTCCAAGCTGCGGTCACTGCGCTGCGGTTCGAGTTGCATCTGGAAACCGATCAGACCGATATCGCGGCGCTGGCTGAAGATCTCGCACAAGAGATAGAGGCGTTGCGCAGCGAACGCCCGGATATTGCCCACCCCTAGGCGCCTCACAAGCGGCAGCCTTCAACCCGAAAAAGGAATGACACGATGACCGAATATACCCCCCCGAAGGTCTGGACATGGGATGCCGAGAACGGTGGCAACTGGGCCAAAACCAACCGCCCCATTGCAGGCGCAACCTTTGACGCAGAGCTGCCCGTCGGCAAGCATCCGCTACAGCTTTATTCAATGGGCACACCGAATGGCCAGAAGGTCACCATCATGCTCGAAGAGCTTCTGGCACTGGGCAAGACCGGCGCGGAATATGATGCCCATCTGATCAGGATCGGGGACGGCGATCAGTTCTCGTCAGGCTTTGTCGCCATCAACCCGAATTCCAAAATCCCCGCCCTGATGGACCGCGATACCGGCATCCGCGTGTTCGAGAGCGGCTCTATCCTGCTGTATCTTGCCGAAAAATTCGGGGCCTTTTTGCCAAAAGATCTGGCGCATCGCACCGAGGTCATGAACTGGGTGTTCTGGCTTCAGGGGTCGGCACCCTATCTTGGGGGCGGCTTTGGGCATTTCTACGCCTATGCGCCCGAGAAATTTGAATATCCGATCAACCGCTTCACGATGGAAGCAAAGCGGCAGATGGATGTGTTGGACCGCGAATTGGCCAAAAATGAATATCTGGGCGGCGACAGCTATACCATCGCGGATATGCTGACCTGGCCCTGGTACGGCAATCTGGTCCTTGGGAACGCCTATGATGCGGGCGAATTCCTGAACGTCGAAAGCTATACCAACCTGCGGCGTTGGGCCGAACAGATCCTCGCCCGCCCTGCGGTGCAACGTGGCCGGATCGTGAACCGCACCAACGGCCCGCTGAACGAGCAACTGCGCGAGCGTCACGACGCATCGGATTTCGACACCAAGACACAGGATAAAATCGAGAACGCGGGCAAGTAACCCATATTCCCCAATCTGACAGGACATATAAATGTTGAAATTCTATTATCACCCGACGCCAAACCCGCTAAAGATCGCGCTGTTTCTGGCCGAAACAGATTTGTCCTTTGAGCTGGTGCCAGTGGACACGGCTGCGGGCAAACAGCACAGTCCGGAATTCCGGGCCGTCAACCCCAACGGCAAGGTTCCTGCCATTGATGACGATGGCACGCTTGTGTTCGACAGCACGGCGATCCTGCTTTATCTCGCGGAAAAGACCGACAAGCTGGGCGGCGCGGCCGAGGATCGCGGTGCCATGCTGTCCTGGCTGTTGTTCATCGCCTCGGGGCTGGGGCCGTTTTCAGGGCAATGCGTTCACTTCCATCACAGCGCCCCCGAGGATATCCCCTATGCCAAGAACCGCTTTATGCGAGAGGCAGAGCGCCATTATCAGGTGCTGAATGACCATCTGAAAGGGCGCGAGTTTATCGTTGGCGACAGCTATTCCATCGCCGATATTTCTGCATGGGGTTGGGCCATTCGCGGGGATCGGGTGCTGGGCGGTGAGGGTCTTGCACGCTTTCCCGAGGTCGCGCGCTGGTTCAAGGCGATCAACGCACGCCCCGCCGTCGAGAAGGCGCTGCAAATCGGCAAGGATGAAACCTTCAAGACGCCCGGCGATGAGGCCTCGCTGCGCGCATTGTTCCCCAGCAACTACGCGCCGAGCTGATTCTATCCCGCTCTGAGACAGGGACTCAGGGCGGGATATCCATGAGGGGTTTCAGTTTCGGATCAATTGGAACGAGTTTCTTAAAAACGCTTTGTTTTACCGGGTATTTTAGAAATACAGATCGGCCGGTAAGGCCATCTTGGGGCCAGAACACCAAATACGTCACCTAAGTCCGTGGATGATCAGACCTGGTGTCGCAACGGGGCATGTAGTCTTTATTGGCAGTGCCGACCGATCCTGCACTTCATACCTCGGGATTTTGGCGATATGGGTTTCGATGCGGTGCCACGCATATCGTCAACATCTTCGGATGTGATCGGCGTAGAAAGCTGCTATTGGGTCACAAGCATTCTCGGAAAACCCGTGGTAACCTTGGAAAATGCACAAAAGTAAAGAAATTTCGGAATTGCTGTTATGTCGTCGAATTCAAAAGTAGAACTGGCCGCTCGGCTCAGTGTCGCCCCCATGATGGATTGGACGGATCGGCATTGTCGTTATTTCCACCGTCTGATGACCCGCCATGCGATGCTTTATACCGAAATGGTGACATCGCCGGCCGTTGTCCATGGCCCGCGAGAGCGGCTTTTGGGCCATGACAATGCTGAGCATCCCATTGCCTTGCAGCTTGGCGGCTCTGACCCGCAGGAATTGGCGCAAGCGGTGCGATTGGCGGCGCGGTTTGACTATGACGAGATTAACCTGAATGTGGGCTGCCCCTCGGACCGTGTGCAATCGGGCTGTTTTGGTGCGGTGCTGATGGAGCAACCGCAACTGGTGGCCGATTGTGTCAAGGCGATGCAGGCCGAGACGGACGTGCCGGTGACGGTCAAATGCCGGATTGGCGTGGATGATCAGGACCCCGCAACGGTCTTGCCTGCGTTTTTGGAGACAGTTGCCGGGGCAGGGGTATCGCATTTCATCATCCATGCGCGCAAGGCCTGGCTCAAGGGATTGTCGCCCAAGGAAAACCGCGAGGTGCCGCCTTTGGATTATCCGCTGGTGGTGCGGATGAAAGAGGAATTTCCAGAGCTTACGATCTGTATCAACGGCGGGATTGCCTCTCTGGATCTGGCGCGGGAGCTGTTGGGGCAGGGGCTTGACGGTGTGATGATCGGGCGTGCGGCCTATCATGATCCGGCCTCGGTCTTGATCGGCGCGGATGCGCTTTGGGGGGATGACCCCGGCCCGGATGCCTTTGAGGTGGCGGGTTTGATGCGCCCTTATATCGCAGATCATCTTACTACAGGCGGGCGCTTGCATCAGATCACGCGGCATATGCTGGGACTGTTTCACGGGCGGCCCGGCGCGCGCGCATGGCGACGGGTCCTGTCCGAAGGGGCCAGCCGTGAGGGTGCGGGGCTGGAGGTGTTTAACGCAGCCCTTGCCGAGGTCGAAAGCCAAATCCCGCAATAATCGGTCGGGCCAGTGGTATTGCCGCCACGACAAGGCTATTCATCGTAAGACTTTGATAAAAAGGCCCTATGACATGCCCGATCTTGCAACGCTTTTGCCGATGGTAGCCCTGTTGATGGCGATTGGCGCCTTCGCCGGTGTGATCGCCGGATTGTTGGGCGTGGGTGGCGGGATTGTACTGGTGCCTGCTTTCTTTTACGCCTTCAGTCATCTGGGCTATGGCGGGCCGGAGTTGATGCGGGTGTGTCTTGCGACGTCGCTGGCGACGATTATCTTGACCTCGGCCCGCTCGGTCATGGCGCATAGCAAAAAGGGCGCTGTGGAGTGGGAGGTCCTGCGCCGCTGGTGGCCCTATATCGGCTCTGGCGCGGTGATCGGGATGTTTGTGGTTTCCTCCTTGCGGTCCACCACGTTGCAGATCATCTTTGGTGTTCTGGCGCTGGGGGCCGGGCTTTACATGGCGCTTGGCAAATCGCATTGGCGGCTGGGACAGACCATGCCAGTGGGGAGAAAACGTGCGGGCGTTGGGACGGTGATCGGGTTCTTCTCGGTGCTGATGGGGATCGGCGGTGGATCTTTTGGCGTGCCTTTGATGACGCTTTACAATATTCCGATCCATCGGGCCGTGGCCACGGCGGCGGGCTTTGGCATCATCATCGCCGTGCCTTCGGTGGTCGGCTTCTTGTTCGTCCATATCGAGAATGCGCCACCTTTTAGCTTTGGGGCAGTGAACCTGCCGGCCTTTGGTATGGTGATTGCAATGACCTTGCTGACCGCGCCGATCGGGGCCGGGCTGGCGCATAAGATGAATCCCGCGCCGCTCAAACGGGTGTTTGCCGTGTTTATCACCTTGGTTGCGCTGAATATGCTGCGCAAAGTGATGATGGGTTAACGCGATTTAAGGCGCGCCTTGCGCCCGCCGCGGCGCAGGGCCAGAAGTTTGGCGCGTTCGGGCAAAACCGCCATGACCTCGCGCCGCGCCTCGGGGGTCATGCTGGACCAAGAGCCGATTTCATCCATGCTGCGGTAACAGCCGACGCAGATCCTTGCCTCGGGCTGGATCACGCAAAGCTTGACGCAGGGGCTCTCGATCTCGTCGCGTGCCCAAATTTCATCTGTCATGCCTGCCCCCGCTTGATATGCGCCAGCCGGTCCAGCGCCCCTTGCAAGATATAGCCGGCCGCGACGTGGTCAATCAGCTCTTTGCGACGTTTGCGCGACATATCCGCCTCGATCATCGCGCGCTCGGCGGCAACCGTGGACAGGCGTTCATCCCAATAGACCAAGGGCAGCGGACAAAGCCGTGCAAGGTTGCGGGCAAAGGCACGGGTGGCCTGAACGCGCGGCCCCTCGGACCCATCCATATTGCGCGGCAGGCCAAGGACCAGCCCCACCACCTCACGCGCCTCCAGCAGTTTGATCAGCGCCTCGGCATCGACGGTGAATTTCACCCGTTTGATCGTCAGCACCGGGGTTGCCACGCCGCGCATCCGGTCCGATATCGCCACGCCGATGGTCTTATCCCCGAAATCCAGCCCCGCCAGCGGGCCCATGGGCGGCAAGAGCGGGGCAAGATCTTCCATCTGCTCGAATTGGCTCATGGGGTAAGACCAGCGCCGCTGGCCGCGTCATTGATAATGCCCAGCTCGGCCTCACGACCGACAAAGTTTTGCTGTGCCTCAACCCAGATCGCGCGGGCACGGTCAGCCTCGCCCAAGGTGGCCAGCGCACCGATCAGACGTGCCCATTCCTGTGCCGTTCCGCCCTCGGTGGCCAGACGGTCGTTGAGCCCGTCAACCATAGAGCGGATCATCGCCTGCCGGTCCTCGGGGCTTAAATCCTCGGCAGCGGTGACATCGGCGGCACTGGGGCCGGGGGCCTCGGGCGGCAGGCTATAGCGGACACCGGCGGCCTGCGCGAGCGCTTCGATACGGCCACGCACTTCGGGGCGCCAGGGGCTGTCGGGGGCGGCAGTATCCAGGATTTCTTTCCAATAGCGAAATGTCAGATCATAGCGCCCGACCTGCATATTCGTGATGCCGCTGAAAAACAGCGCGGTGTCATTGGTCGGGTCGATGGCCAGCACGCGTTGCAAAATAAGATCCGCCTCGGGAGAGACCTGACCGTTTGCCGCCTGCACCATCAAGGTCGCCTGCGTCAGCAGGTCGCCAACCGTAACGTTGCCGCCCTTCAGCGCGATAACACGTTCCTGTGCCTGATAGGCAGCGGTCAGATTTCCCAGATTTGCCTCATTCCGGGCAAGCAGGGCCTGGCCTTGCAGGTCATCGGGGCGGGCGGCCACAGCCTCACGCAGACGTTCCACCAATGTCATGAACTCGGGGTCGACCTGGTTAAGCGGGGGGCGGGGCGGTGCGGCGGCCTCTAGCGTGGCTTGGTCGGGCCGGTTTGCGCGAAGCTCTTCGGCCATTTCAATGCGGGTTTTGAGCGGAAGGTCGCCATAGCCGGGCTGACCCAAATAGACGTAGCCGCCAAAGCCAGCGGCAAGCACCAGTGCGATGGTCATTAACACCGGCACCGAGGCAGGCCCTTGGCGCGTTACGTCACGGCTATCTGCGGCCCGATCAGCGGCCAGAAGGCGGCGGGCCACCTCAGAGCGCAGGCGCTTGGCCTCATCGGGGGCCACCACGCCGCGGGCGGCATCGCGCTCAATCTCGGCCAGCTGGTCGCGGTAAACCTGCTGGTCAAAGCTGGCGGCATCCGTGGCCTCGCGGTCCGGCTGGCGCAAGGCCCGGATCAAGATTACCGCCACCACCAGTGCAATCGCACCTGCCGCTGCCCAAAACATACTATCCGCCACGTGCCACCTGTCTCTTTTTGCCGTCTGCGACACATGTACCGCCTCCGGGCCACAGGCAAAAGCCTTAAACATCTTTGTGATTGGGACTTCTGGCCGCAGGTAATCACACAGATGTCGCAAATATATCCATTGTGCCGCTACTGGTTGCGGCTATACCTACAGTTTATAGGAAAAACACCCGTGAAACCCGCCATTGAGGGAGCGCTGCGCATGAAACGCTATTCGGTATTCGCCATCGCAAGAGAGGCGCTTCGCCACCATAGCGGCTGGGAAAAGGCATGGGCATCGCCGGTGCCCAAGGCGTCTTATGATGCGATCATCATCGGGGCGGGCGGGCACGGGCTGGCGACGGCCTATTATCTGGGCAAAAACCACGGCATCACCAATGTTGCGGTGATTGAAAAAGGTTGGCTGGGCGGCGGCAACACAGGGCGTAACACAACGATTATCCGCTCTAACTACCTGCAAGACCCTTCTGCCGCGATCTATGAAAAGGCCCGCTCTCTTTATGAGACGATGAGCCAGGACCTGAATTACAACGTGATGTTTTCCCCGCGCGGGCTGGTCATGCTGGCGCAAACCCATAGTGAGGTGCGCGGCTATTTGCGCACCGCCCATGCAAACGCCCTGCAAGGGGTGGAAACGCAATATATCGGCCCCGAAAAGGTGAAGGAGCTGATGCCAATCATCAACATCAACGGGCCACGCTATCCGGTTCTGGGCGGGCTTTGGCAAAAGCGGGGCGGCACCGCGCGCCATGATGCGGTGGCTTGGGGCTATGCCCGGGCCTGCTCGGCGATGGGGATGGATATTATCCAGCAATGTGAGGTGACGGGCGTGCGCTCCGATGCGGGCCGCGTTGTCGGGGTAGAGACCACCAAGGGCTTCATCGGGACTAAAAAGCTGGGTATGGTGGTTGCTGGCCATTCCGGCCAGCTTGCGCAAATGGCGGGCTTTCGCCTGCCGATAGAGGCGGTCGCCCTGCAGGCGCTGGTCTCGGAACCGATCAAACCCTGTATGGATGTGGTGGTCATGGCCAATACCGTTCACGGCTATCTGTCGCAATCGGACAAGGGCGAGATGGTGATCGGTGGCGGCACCGACGGGTTCAATAACTACACCCAGCGCGGATCGTTCCATCACATCGAGGAAACCCTGCGCGCCTTGGTTGAAACCTTCCCGATGATCTCGCGCCTAAAGATGTTGCGCCAATGGGGCGGGATTGTCGATATGACCGGCGACCGTTCCCCGATTATTTCCAAAACCCCGCTTGGCAACTGCTTTGTAAACTGCGGATGGGGGACGGGCGGCTTCAAGGCGATCCCCGGGTCTGGCTGGGCGATGGCCGAACTGATGGCCAAAGGAGAACCGGGACCACTGGCCGAAGCCTTCACGATGGACCGTTTCAAAGAAGGGCGGTTTATCGACGAAAGCGTGGCTGCGGGGGTGGCGCATTGACCTGTACCCCTGAATTTATTGATATGTCAGCCATGTCGTACAACATCAAGCCGAACCGGAAAGGGACATCAGCATGCTAACCCTTCAATGCCCCTACTGCGGCGTGCAAGCCGATGAAACCGAACTGGCGCCCGGCCATGAGGCGCATTTGAAACGCTTTTCTGTAGGCTCCTCGGATGAGGAATTTGAGGGCTATATGTTTGCTCGCAAAAATCCCAAGGGCGTGCATTTCGAACGCTGGCGCCATGCCTACGGCTGTGGCAAATGGTTTCTGGCCGCACGCGACACCAACACGCTAGAGGTCTTTGGCACATATTCAGCGCAAAGCACCGAACCGCCCGCCGATCTGGTTGCCAAAATCAAGCAAAAACGTCCCGACTGGGAGGGTTACAAATGAGCACCCGTCTTGCCAAAGGTGGTCGTCTGATCGACCGTTCGACCCGCGCGGAATTCATGTTCAACGGCAAGCGCCTTTCGGGACATCAGGGCGATACATTGGCCTCGGCCCTTTTGGCCAATGACCAGATGCTGGTGGGGCGCTCGTTCAAATATCACCGCCCGCGCGGCATCATGGCCGCAGGCCCCGAAGAGCCGAACGCGCTGGTCAACCTTGGCCATGGCGACCGCGTAGAGCCGAACCAGCGCAGCACCACGACCGAGCTTTTTCCGGGCCTCGTTGCGCAAAGCCAGAACCACTGGCCCAGCCTTGAGTTCGATGTCGGCGTGGTCAACAGCTATGTTTCGCGGTTCCTGCCTGCGGGGTTTTACTACAAGACCTTCATGCAGCCGCGCGCGGCGTGGAAGCACCTGTTCGAACCCGTCATCCGCCAATCCGCAGGCTTGGGCCCCGCGCCCAAAAGCCCCGATCCGGACCGCTATGAATATGTCTACGGCTTTTGCGACGTGCTGATTATCGGCGGCGGGATTGCTGGGCTTCAGGCGGCGCTGACGGCGGGACAAGCGGGCAAACGCGTGATGTTGATCGAACAAACCCCGCATTGGGGCGGCCGCGCCGTTGTCGATGGCGATGTGGTAGAGGATGAGCCTGCCGAGGACTGGGTGAAATCCGCGATTGATGCGCTGGCGACGATGAAGAATGTGACGCTGCGGACGCGCTGTATGGGGGCGGGGGTTTATGACCACGGCTATGTGCTGGCGAATGAGCGTGTTGCCGATCACTCCCCCGGCGACGGGCGGCCCAAACAGCGGCTCTGGCGTATTCGGGCGGGGCATATCATCACCGCGACCGGGGCGATTGAACGTCCGCTCTCTTTTGCGGGGAATGATATTCCGGGAGTGATGCTGGCCGGGGCATTGCGCGACTATCTGGTGAACTACGGTGTTTCGCTTGGGGACCGGACGGTGATCGTTACCAATAACGACGATGCCTATCTGACCGCGATTGCGCTGGCAGAGGCCGGGCTTGCCGTACCTGCCATTCTGGATGCGCGCACCGAGGTGACGGGCGATCTGCCCGAGCGTGCCCGCGCTTTGGACATTCGCATAGAGGCCGGCCGCGCCGTCGCCCGCGTCAAGGGTGGCAAGCGTGTGACGGGGGTGGAGGTTTGCCTGCAAGCCGGTGAGGGGGCTGTGCTGGAAGAGATCGTCTGCGATGCGGTGGCGATGTCGGGCGGCTGGTCGCCGGTGGTGCACCTGTGGTCGCATTGCGGGGGCAAGCTGACATGGTCGGATCATATCTCGGCCTTTATTCCCGATACCACGCGGCCGCCGATCACCCATGACGGATCGCCCATGGTCACGGTGGTCGGGGCAGCTGCGGGGATTTACCGGACCGATGATATCATCACCTCTTCGGGGGTGGTTGAGAATACGTCGCCGGTGCCGCCGGTCTGGGTCATGCCGCAGGGTGCGCCCGTGGCCCTACGGTCGAAAATGTGGCTGGACTATCAAAATGACGTGAAGGTCTCGGATGTTCAGCTTGCCGCCCGCGAGGGCTATGAGAGCGTCGAACACACCAAAAGATACACCACCCTGGGGATGGCAACAGATCAGGGAAAGCTAAGCAATATAAATGGCTTGGGTGTTCTTTCTGATGCTTTGGGTGAGGATATTCCGCGCGTCGGCACCACGACCTTCCGTCCGCCCTATACGCCCGTTACCATCGGCGCGCTAACAGGTGAGGCGCGGGGTGAGCTGTTCCAGCCTTTGCGCCGCACGCCGATGCATGATTGGCATGAGGCGAACGGCGTTTACTGGGAACCCGTGGGCCATTGGCGCAGGCCCTATTGCTATCCGCGCAATGGCGAAACCCACGCGCAGGCCGTCCACCGCGAGGTGTTGAATACGCGCGAAAAGCTGGGGCTGCTGGATGCGTCGACCCTTGGCAAGATCATCGTCAAGGGGCCTGATGCGGGGCGTTTCCTCGATATGATGTACACCAATATGATGTCGACACTGCCGGTCGGGAAATGCCGCTATGGCCTGATGTGTGATGAGCAGGGGTTCTTGTCAGATGATGGCGTCGTTGCGCGGATTGATGAGGAAACATGGCTGTGCCACACCACCAGCGGCGGCGCCGACCGGATCCACGGCTGGATGGAAGATTGGCTGCAATGCGAGTGGTGGGACTGGAAGGTCTATACCGCCAATGTGACCGAGCAATACGCCCAAGTCGCCGTGGTTGGACCCAATGCACGCAAGCTGTTGGAAAAGCTGGGCGGGATGGATGTCTCCAAAGAGGCGCTGCCCTTTATGCAATGGGCGGATGGCACGCTTGGCGGCTTTGCGGTGCGGGTCTACCGGATCAGCTTCTCGGGGGAACTGTCCTATGAGATCGCCATTCGGGCCAGCCACGGCGCGGCCTTCTGGGAGATGCTGCACAAACAGGGGGCCGAGTTCGGCGCTATGGCTTATGGCACCGAATGCCTGCATATCATGCGGGCGGAAAAGGGCTTTATCATGATCGGGGACGAGACCGACGGCACGGTGACGCCGCTGGATCTGGGCCTGAGTTGGGCGATCTCCAAGAAAAAGACCGATTTCCTGGGCAAGCGCGGGATGGAGCGGTCCCATCTGGCAGATCCTGATCGCTGGAAGCTGGTCGGGCTGGAAACACTGGATGGATCGGTGATCCCGGACGGGGCTTATGCCGTGGTCGACGGGGTGAATGCCAACGGGCAAAGAAATGTAGAAGGTCGTGTAACATCAACCTATTACAGCCCGACCTTAAAGCGCGGTATCGCCATGGGGCTGATCAAGCACGGACCAGACCGGATGGGAGAGGTTGTAACTTTCAATAAAGTCGACGGTGGCACCATCGCGGCCAAGATCGTTGATGCGGTGTTCTTTGACAAAGCAGGGGAGAAAGGCAATGCATGATCTGGTCAGCGCCTTGGGCGGGAAAACTTTTGAAGGTTTCGCCAAAATCCGTGAGATTGGTCCTTTGGGCATGATCAGCCTGCGGTGTGATCTAAGGCAAAAACCGCTGGCAGCGGCGCTGAAAAAGCTTGGGCTTTCGGTGCCGGCGGCGCGTCGAATCGTGCAAAAAGGCGGGCGCTCTGTTGGTTGGATGTCACCGGATGAACTACTCGTAATCCTACCTTACGCGGATGTAGGTTCTACATTAGAAACTTTGCGTAACGCGCTGGCAGTAATTCATTTTCTGGCCGAAGATGTTTCTGATGCCCGCGCCGTTTTCCGGATCGAAGGAGAGAAGGCGGAGCAGATATTGTCCAAGCTTTGCCCCGTGGATCTGGCCGGGCTGGAACCCGGAGAACTGCGTCGAACTCGTGCAGCACAGGTTGCGGTGGCGTTTTGGGTGGAAGATGGCGGCTATACTTTGGTCAGCTTTCGCTCTGTTGCAAGCTATGTGATGGGGCTGTTGACGCATTCGGCAACCAAGGGCTCAGAGATTTAGGCGCTGGTGCAGAACGTTATTTATTGCCTCTGCCCTTGACCTTTGGAACCCGAAGCCTCTTATTCGGGTTAACAGATGTAACTTCTGAAAGGAAACGCCATGTCTTTTACACTTCCCGATCTTCCCTACGCCCATGATGCGCTGGCTTCGGCCGGTATGTCCCAGGAAACATTGGAATATCATCACGACATTCACCATAAGGCCTATGTCGATAACGGCAATAAGCTGATCGCCGGAACCGAGTGGGAAGGCAAGTCTGTCGAAGAGATTATCGTCGGCACCTATGACGCGGACGCAGTCGCGCAGAGCGGTATTTTCAACAACGCAAGCCAGCACTGGAACCACGCCCAGTTTTGGGAAATGATGGGGCCGGGCAAGGGTGCTATACCGGGCGATCTGGAAAAAGCGCTGGTCGACAGCTTTGGCTCGGTGCAGAAATTCAAGGATGATTTCTCGGCTGCGGGCGCGGGCCAGTTCGGTTCCGGCTGGGCGTGGCTGGTCAAGGATAAGGACGGCAGCCTCAAGGTGACCAAAACCGAAAACGGCGTGAACCCGCTGTGCTTTGGTCAGACTGCCTTGCTGGGCTGTGATGTTTGGGAGCATTCCTATTACATCGATTTCCGCAACAAGCGCCCTGCCTATCTGACCAACTTTCTCGACAATCTGGTCAACTGGGAAAACGTGGCATCGCGCCTGAAATAAGTCCTTTGATATGCTGAAATTTGCCTGCTGGGACCCCTCGGCAGGTTTTTTGCTGCGGTCTGTGCGCGGCTATGGCCATTGCGCGGCGCGCGGGATAGATACGGGCAAGAACGCCAAGCGAGAGATAGAATGCGCAACACCGCCACAACCCGCGACCCCAGCCAGGTCGAAGCCCCCGCGATGCAAACCATTCGCAGGGTGATCCCCTATCTGTGGCCCGATGACGCGCCTTGGGTACGCCGCCGCGTGGTGATTGCACTGTTCTTTCTGGTGCTGGCCAAGATAATCTCGGTCTCCACGCCGTTTTTCTATAAGGCTGCTGTGGATGCGCTGGCCGGTGAGGCGCCGAGCGAAAGCGCGCTTTTGATGTTTGGCGCGGTGGGGCTGACGATTGCATATGGCCTTGCGCGGCTTGGCGCGGTGGCCTTTGGCGAATTGCGCGATGCGGTCTTTGTGCGCGTGGGACAGCGGGCCTTGCGCAAGCTGGCGCTGGAAACCTTCACCCATATTCACCGTCTGTCCATGCGCTATCACATCGCGCGCAAGACCGGGGGCCTTAGCCGGATCATCGAGCGCGGCGTGAAGGGTGTGGATTTCCTGTTGCGCTTCATGCTGTTTTCCATCGGTCCGTTGATCCTTGAGCTGTCGATGGTATCGGTGCTTTTTGCCGTGCTTTTCGGCTGGCAATATATGGCCGTGGTGGTGGTGACGATCACGCTTTACGTCAGTTTCACGTTCAAGGTGACGGAATGGCGCGTGCGGATCCGCCGACAGATGAACGATCAAGATACCGATGCGAACCAAAAGGCGATCGACAGCCTGTTAAACTTTGAAACCGTGAAATATTTTGGCGCAGAACAGCGCGAGGCGGACCGCTATGACGGTGCCATGCGCCAATATGAAACGGCGGCCGTCAAGACCGGACAGAGCCTTTCGTTCCTGAATGCCGGGCAGTCGCTTATCATTACCACCGGTCTTGTGATTGTAATGGTCATGGCGGCGATGGGGGTGCAGCAGGACATTTTGACCGTGGGTGACTTTGTCATGGTCAACGCCTATATGATCCAGATCACTATGCCGCTGAATTTCCTCGGCTCGGTCTACCGTGAGATCCGCCAGTCGCTGGTGGATATGGGCGATATGTTCGCATTGCTTGGCCAGCCTGCCGAGGTGAAGGACAAGCCGGGTGCACCAGACCTTAAGGTCAGCGGCGGCGAGGTGGTCTTTGACAATGTCAAATTCGCCTATCATCCGGATCGCGCGATCCTGAAAGGGGTGTCCTTTACCGTGGCGCCGGGGCAGCGGATTGCGCTTGTCGGGCCGTCGGGTTCGGGAAAATCGACCATCGGGCGGCTGTTGTTTCGCTTTTATGATGTGGTGGATGGCGGGGTTCGCATCGACGGGCAGGACCTGCGCGATGTGACCCAGGACAGCCTGCATGCGCAGATCGGCGTGGTGCCGCAAGATACGGTGCTGTTCAACGACAGCGTGCGCTATAACATCGCCTATGGTCGCCCCGATGCCACGGCTGCCGAGGTAGAGGCCGCCGCCCGTGCCGCCAAGATCCATGACTTCATCCTGTCGCTCCCCGAGGGATATGAGACCCCCGTGGGCGAACGCGGCCTGAAACTTTCGGGCGGGGAAAAGCAACGTGTGGGCATTGCGCGCACCTTGCTGAAAAACCCGCCGATCCTGCTGTTGGATGAGGCGACCTCGGCGCTGGATACCCAGACAGAGCGCGACATTCAGGATAGCCTTCTGGCCATGGGTGAGGGGCGCAGCGTGATCACCATTGCGCACCGCCTGTCGACCATTGCCGATGCCGACCAGATCATCGTGCTGGAGGCGGGCGAGATCGTCGAGCAAGGCACCCATGACCGGCTTTTGGCCAATGGCGGGCGCTATGCGGCGATGTGGGCGCGCCAATCCTCCGAGGAAGAGGACGGCGCCGCGTCGGCTTAAAGCGCCAGATCATCCACCAACATTGCCTTGGTATAGCTGGCTTTCTCGGCGCGGCGCTTTATGCGCCCGCCTTCCATCACCACAAAGCTGTCGCCCAGCCCATGGGCGAAATCGGCGTTCTGTTCCACTAGAACAATCGCCATATTGCCCCTTGTGCGGAGCAGGCCAAGCGCGTCTCCGATCTGCTGGATGACATTGGGCTGAATGCCCTCGGTCGGCTCATCCAGAAGTAGAACCCGGGGGCGGGTGATCAGGGCGCGCGCGATGGAAAGCTGTTGTTGCTGCCCCCCCGAGAGGTCCCCGCCACGCCGGGATCGCATATCTTTCAGCACCGGAAACAGATCGAAAATCTCATCGGGGATGTGATGTTCGGATTTCGGCAGGCAGGCAAAACCGGTTTCAAGATTTTCCTGCACGCTCATCAAGGCAAAGACCTCCCGGCCTTGTGGCACATAGGCGATACCCGCCCGCGCCGCATCATATGCCGAGGACAACATCACCGCGTCACCCGAAACGGCAACCGTGCCACCCGCCGCCGGATGACGCCCTGCGATTGCCTTGAGCAGGCTGGTTTTGCCCACACCGTTATTGCCGATCACGGTGGTGATCCGGCCCGGCCATGCCTCCAAGGATATCCCGTAAAGGATCTGGCTTTGCCCGTAAAACAGGTCGAGATTTTTAACGTCAAGCATCGGCGCGCCCCAGATAAACCTCGATCACCCGAGGGTTTGATATCACGTAATCAAGGCTGCCTTCGGCCAGCACGGCCCCCTCATGCAGGACCGTAACCTTGCAATCCAACCGGCGGACAAATTCCATATCATGTTCGACCACCACAACCGCACGGGTTTGCGCGGCACGTCTCAGGATATCCGTGGTTTTCTCACGCTCCTCCACGGTCATGCCGGCAGCGGGCTCATCGACCAACAGCAGGCGCGGCTCTTGTGCCAATAGCATCCCGATCTCCAGCCATTGTTTTTGCCCGTGGCTGAGTTCCCCCGCAAGCCGCGTCAAGCTGTCGGCCAGCCCAATCTCCGCAGCGACGGCCTCTATCTTGCGGGCGTTTTCAGCCGTTTTACGGTGGGTCAAGACTGCAAAGGGCCCGCGCGGGTTTTTCAACGCCATGGCCAGATTTTGCCGCACGGTTTGCGCCTCGAACACCGTGGGTTTTTGAAACTTGCGCCCGATGCCTTCCATCGCGATCCGGCTTTCGGACATGCCCAGCAAAGAGATATTCATATCCCCCCAGATCACCGAGCCTTCATCCGGTTTGGTCTTGCCGGTCACGATATCCATAAAGGTGGTCTTGCCCGCCCCGTTCGGCCCGATGATGGCGCGCAATTCGGTCTTGCCAAAGTTGATCGACAGATTGTTGATGGCGCGAAAGCCGTCAAAGCTGACCGAGACACCATCCACTTCCAAAAGCATGCTCATTGCGGTTTCCTTACCAGATAATCGAACAGGCCCCCGATGCCCTTGGGAAAGAACAGGGTGACCGCGACAAAGCTGAAACCAAGCAGCACCAGCCACCAATCGGTCCAGTTCACGGTATAAAAGCCGAGGTTGATGTTTGGTGCACCGCCGCCGGTGAACCAGCTGGACAAGAGCGACACCAACGCCGCCCCAATGACCGCACCGTAAAGTCGTCCACGCCCGCCGATGGCCACCCAGACCGCCAGATAGATCGAGGCAATCGGCGCGATCTCTCCGGGGTTGATGATGCCCGCCTGCGGATAGTAAAGCGCGCCCGCGATGCCCGACACGATGGCGGTGATAGTAAAGACAAAGAGCTTATAGCTCTCGACATGATATCCCAAAAATCGCACGCGGGCCTCATTGTCGCGGATGCCTTTGACCACGCTGCCCATCTTGCCCGACACGACCCAGGCAAAGAAAACATAGCCCGCCGCCAGCGCAAAACTTGATGCCAGAAAGAAAGCGATAGAGAGGGTCGCCTGCGAGGTCGCCTCAAACCCCGGAATATTCTGCAACCCCGAAAGCCCGTTGTTGCCGCGCAACCCGCTATCATTTTGAAACAGATAGAGCGAGAGCGCCAAGGTCATGGCTTGGGTCAGGATCGATAGGTAAACCCCGGTGACGCGGCTGCGAAACGCCAGCCAGCCAAACACCAAGGCCAGCAGCCCGGGGATCAGCACCACCATCAGCAGTTGCAGGAAAAGGCTGTCGGCAAAGGACCAAATCATCGGGAAATCCGATGACCCCACAACGCCAAAGATCTGGTTACCAATGGCGTCAGATATCTCTTGCGGGGTGGGGGGGATCACTTGCGTCGACAGGCTTTCCAGTACGATCCCTTCGGTGCGCGCATACATCAGCCACATGCCAACGGCATAGCCGCCGATCCCGAAAAAGGCGAAATGCCCGAGGCTGAGGATACCGCAATACCCCCAGACAACATCCATCGCGATGGCGATCAGACACAGGCAGAGCATCTTGCCCAGCACTTTGACAAAGGAAGTGGAGATCACCCCGACGCCGCTGACCTCTGAGAGGGCGGTGACGCCAATGCTGAACAGGCCAAGCGCCAGAAGAAACCACAGAACCGAAGGATTTTGAGCAATAAAGGTGTTTTTCATGGATTCAATCCGCCGCTGCCCGGCCTTTGGGGGCAACGATGCCCTTGGGCCGGAATTGGATAAACAGGATGATGAAGAGGATCATATAGGTCTGGGCGGCGAGGGTATTTGAGGGGTTCAACCACTCGATCCCCTTTTGCAGCCCCCCGATCATCGAGGCCCCCGCCAGCGTGCCCCAGACATTGCCGACACCGCCCACAACCACGGTCATAAAGCTTTGGACGATGTAATCCGCACCCATTTCCGATGTGACCTTGGCATAAAGCCCGATGGCTACACCCGCGATCCCCGCGATCCCCGACCCAAAGCCAAAGGTCAGCATATTGATGCGGTCGGGGTTGATGCCCATGCTGGCGGCCATGCCGGGGTTTTGTGTCACCGCGCGCACCTCAAGCCCCAAACGGGTCCGTTTGAGCACGTAAAGGATCAACGCCAGAAACATGAGCGCCAGCACGAAAATCGCAATGCGGATATAGCTGATGGAGATCACATCCGAGATCATCCAAGCCCCGCCCAGCCAATCGGGCGAGGTCAGGGGGCGCGCTTGGGTGCCAAAGATGTTCTTGGCAAGCTGTTGCAGCGCAATGGAAATACCGAAAGTGGCCAGCAATGTCTCCAGCGGGCGGTGATAGAGATGGCGGATCACCAGCCGCTCCATCGCCACACCCGCGCCAAAGGTCACAGCAAAGGCCAGCGGCAGCGCCACGATGATCGAGAGGGTATAATCGGGCACGAAGAGCTGCACGACATAGCCGGTATAAGCCCCCATCATGATAAACTCGCCATGGGCCATATTGATCACGCCCATCACACCAAAGGTGATCGCCAAACCGATGGCCGCCAGAAAATAGATCGACGCCAGTGACAACCCGTCCAGCACCAGATCCCCGCCCTGCGCCCAGGCAACCCGCTGCTCGACGGCTTGGCGTGTGGCCTCGGCAGCCTTTGTGATTGCGGGGTCCGGCTCAGCGTAGCGTTCGAAAAAGACATGTGCGTTCAGGGCGTTATCGCGGTCCTCATCCGTGACCAATGGCGGCACAAGCCCCTCCTCGGACAAGAGCGTATAGGCGCGCAAACGGGCATCATCACTGTCCAATTGGCCAAGCGGGATGCTAGCAACCTTGCCCGCCACGATATTGGCCTCAAGGGCTGCGCGAACCTCGGCGGGGGAGATGCGCGCAGGGGCCATACCGGCGGCGACCAGCTTGGCGTAAAAGCCGTCGGGGTCTTGGGCAGGATCAAGGATGCGCGCGATATTACCCTCGGGCGGCGTGGCTGAGACGCCTTCGGACGCCTCGAGGATCTGGTTCAACACGCTGCGCGCCTCGACGCTGGTATCCTTGGACAGGCTGTTGATCGCCGCGATCCTGTCGCCCGGATCGGGGGCAAAGCGGGCCGAGAGGAAATTTGCCACCTGAATTTTGCGCGCCTTGAGCGCGGCGTCAGGGTCATCCTTGATCGCGGCCAGCAACGGGGCAAGCTGGGCGGCCTCGGGTTTGCGCGCAATCGAGGCGATAGCGCTTGCACGGCGAGCAGGATCGGGATCGCTCAGTTGGAACTGGACCAAGGCGGTGCCGATCAGACGCCGCACGCCGCCATTGGGTTTTGTCTGTTGAAACCGGCTTTGCGGGGCGAAGCTTTGCGCGCCGCTGTCGATATCGACCAGCGCCAGATCATCGCCTTGGGGGGTGGCGATAAAAAAAACACCGTCATCGCGCTGCCATATGTTCTTATCCGACCAGTTTTCCAGAAAATCCGCAACACCCGGCAGACCGGAGCCTGCCAGATCCTCCAGCAGGACCGAAACCGAGGTCCGCGAGGGCTTTGCGACCTCATCGACATGGGTCTGCAACAGGGATTGCAGCTCTTGTGCCTGTGCGGCCATGGCAGAGGTCAGGCAAAGGATGACGGCCAAGAATAGCTGGCGCATAGGATAAGGCTTTCAATAGGGGGATGTGCGGGGATGGGATGCCACCCCCGCGCAGGGTTTTAGTAGTTGGAGGTCAACTGCACGCAGGTCTTGGTTTCGGTGTTATACATACCGCAGCCCAGATCCTTCCAATCCGACATCAATACCGCGGATGCGGGCAGGAAATCTGTCCATGCATCGCCCGGCACTTCGGCGGTTTGCGAGATGATGTCGAACTGGCCATCGGCGGTGATCTCCCCGATCAGCACCGGCTTGGCGAGGTGATGGTTCGGCAACATCACGGCCGTGCCACCTGTCAGATTCGGGAATTCCTGCCCGTACATCGCCGTGCGCACCGCGTCGACATCGGTGGTGCCTGCGGCCTCAACCGCATTCACCCACATGTTGAAGCCGATGTAATGGGCCTCCATCGGGTCATTGGTGACACGGTCCTCACCGGCAAAAGCCTTCCACTCTGCGATGAATTCGGCATTTGCGGGCGTATCCGCGGATTGGAAATAATTCCATGCCGCCAAATGGCCGACAAGGTTGGTCGTATCCAGACCCGAAAGCTCTTCCTCACCCACCGAAAAGGCAACCACAGGGATATCATCCGCCGAGATATCGGCCGCGGCCAGCTCTTTGTAGAAACCGATATTCGCGTCGCCGTTGATGGTAGAGATCACGCCGACCTGTTTGCCATCCGCATCCAAGGCAACCACCTCGGCCACGATCGTCGCCCAATCTGAATGCCCGAAGGGGGTGTAATTCACAAAGATGTCTTCGGCAGCGATGCCTTTATCCTGCAGATATTGTTCCAGAATATTATTCGTGGTGCGCGGATAGACATAATCCGTTCCCAATAGCGCGAATTTCTCGACGCCCAGTTCCTC
The DNA here is from genome assembly GCF_001202025.1 of Pseudorhodobacter aquimaris. Taxonomy (GTDB): domain Bacteria; phylum Pseudomonadota; class Alphaproteobacteria; order Rhodobacterales; family Rhodobacteraceae; genus Pseudorhodobacter; species Pseudorhodobacter aquimaris. Next base: position 170,138 of record NZ_LGHS01000041.1, on the reverse strand, counting down.
AAGGAAATAGTCAACCGCAGGGATCGCCTGCTGGTTCGGTGCGGCCCCGGTGTAGAACACGTTTCTAGAGCTTTCCTCACCCTCGTATTGCACGGGATAGAACATCAAACCGTTGAGCTCTTCGAGCACCGGCAGCGCGGATTTGCGCGACACAGAGGTCCATGATCCAAAGATCACATCCACCTCATTGACCGTCAGCAACTCACGCGCTTTTTCGGCAAACAGCGGCCAGTCGGATGCCGGATCAACCACGACCGCCTCAATCTGACAGCCCAACACCCCGCCCGCGGCGTTTTGTTTCTCAACCAGCATCAACATCGTATCTTTGAGCGTCGTCTCGGAAATCGCCATGGTGCCGGACAGCGAGTGCAGCACACCGACCTTGACCGGATCAGCACATTCGGCAGATGCAAGCGTGGTCGTGCCCATCAAGGCAACAGCAATAAATGAAGGAAATTTCAGCGTCATCGGTTTAAAATCCATGTTGCGTCGCGGGCGGTTGGAATTGGTGCAAAACACTTTCCAAAAGCGGCCGGAGCCGTGTATTCAAAACCCGCAACTGTTATGTTGTGGCCGCGTAGGGGGGATGATCTTGCAGGATAACCCTCTGCGCGGCGTTTCTTCGCCCTTTAATCTAGGAACAGGATTTTCGGTTACTCCAGCCAATCCGAGGCAGGGGGCGCGGATTACTTAACAAAGTGTATTTCGTGGTCAGATACGGGGCGAATGCCTGTTTTTTGATCGAATACTGCACCTGCATCCAAACCATCCTGTGTGGTTGCGCATCTTGAACGTTTGGGGGGCGGATTTCGATTTCGCCCAAGAACCGGGCCGTTTGGTTGAATTTTCTGCGGCAAGGCGCTTTGGAGAACGCATTTTCGGCCAAACGTGCAGGGCAGCTTGAACCCTGCCCGATTTTCAGAGCTTACTTGGCTTATGCGAAGATACAAAGCCAACTCATTCAGCTCCGGGCTGACCGCGCTTATCAGGCAGATCTATCCTGATATTGATGCAGATATTTTGCTGAGCAAGATCGTCGAGGCCTTCTGGCCCGAGGGCACCAAGCTGCGCAAACGCGGGCGGTTGCCAAGTAATAACCTGTGGTCGGAACAGGATGCTCTGCTGATCACCTATGGCAACTCCATTCTGGACGGAGCGCATAAGCCGCTGGATCTGCTGCATGATTTCTTGTTGCGGCGGATGAAGGGGGTGGTGAACGGCGTGCATATCCTGCCATTCTTTCCCTATACCTCCGATGACGGTTTTGCCGTGTCCGATTTCCGTTCGGTCGATACGCAACTGGGGGATTGGGCCGATATCAACCGGATCGGCGCCGATTTCCATCTGATGTCAGATCTGGTTTTGAACCATGTGTCCAGTCAGGGGACGTGGTTCAACAGCTACCGTCAGGGGCAAGCGCCCTATGACAAGTTTTTCTTTGAGGCCTCGCCCGAGGATGACCTCTCTAGCGTTGTGCGCCCGCGCACCACACCTTTGCTGCAAGAGATCGAAACCGCGAACGGGCCGCGCCATGTCTGGTGTACCTTCAGCCATGACCAGATTGATCTGGATTTCCGCAACCCCGAGGTCTTGCTGGAATTTCTGCGCATCATCCGGCTGCATGTCGATAACGGGGTGCGCATTATCCGGCTGGATGCGGTGGCCTTTCTTTGGAAAGAGGTCGGGACCCCCTCGATCCATTTGCCGCAAACCCATGCAATCGTGCAATTGATGCGGATGCTGTGTGACTATGCATCCGAGACCATCATACTTTTGACGGAAACCAATGTCCCCAAGGCCGAGAACCTCAGCTATTTCGGGCGGCGCAACGAGGCGCATGCGATCTATAACTTTCCGCTGCCGCCGCTGATCCTGCATGCGGTGATGTCGGGATCGGCGCATTACTTGCGACGTTGGCAAAGCGGGATGCCGCCGGCCCAGTTCGGCTGTGCCTATCTCAACTTTACCGCAAGCCATGACGGCATCGGCATGCGCCCCGCCGAGGGTATTCTGCCCGCAAAAGAGCAGGCCAAGATGATCGACACCATCAAGGAGATTGGCGGGCTTGTCTCTATGCGGGCCCTGCCGGATGGCGGTGAGGCCCCCTATGAGATCAACACCACCTTTTATGAGGCCACTGGCCGGACGTTTGAGGGCAAGGACGATCACCATTTCGACCGTTTCATCTGTTCGCAAACCATCGTGATGTCGCTGGAGGGGATACCCGCCTTTTACATCCACTCGATGCTGGCCACACCCAATGATCACGCACAGGTCAAACGGCGCGGCATGAACCGCGCGATCAACCGGCACCGTTGGGATTACCCCCAGCTGAACGCCTTGCTGGATGATCCCGCCTCGATCCAGTCGCGCGTGCTGGCCGGCCTGTCGGAGCGGCTGCGCATCAGGGCCAGACAACGTGCCTTTCACCCCAATGCGACCCAGTTCACCATCCTTCTCGATGACCGCGTGTTCGGCGTCTGGCGGCAAAGCCTGGACCGGCACCAGTCGATCTTTGCACTGCATAACGTCAGCGGGGATACGGTCAAAATCTCTCCGCTGGCGTTGAATTTCATCGATGATGAAAGCTGGACCGATCTGCTCAGTGGGGAGCAAATCGAGATGATGCAGGACAGTATGATCACGCTGGCCCCTTACCAGTGCCGCTGGATCACCAATCGCGCCTAGGCGCTATTGGTATTCGGCCTCATCCGCCTTGGCCGCCGCCGTCATATCCGTCAGGAACGAAGGGTCGGCAGAATGGACACGGTTCCATGTCGGGATAAAGGGGGTCTCATGCGGGTTCTCCAAAAAGACCTGTCCCGCGCGCATGATATTTTCCGCAAACAGCTCGATAGAGCGTTCCTCGGTATGGCGGTCAATCGTCAGCCCGTTCATCTTGGCATCATTGTAATAGGATTCCAGCAGGTCCAGCGCACAACGATAATATGTCGCCTTAAGCGTGCGGAAAACATTCGCGGTAAACACGGTCCCATCCGCCGCCAGCTTGCGGAAAATCGCCTTGCAGATATCGGTCGACATGCGGTTCAACCCGGCATGGGCCTCATCGGGGCTAAGGTCTTGGTGTTTATGATCATATGCGTCGGCGATATCCACCTGACAGACCGCCTTGGGGGCCAGATTGCGCCATGCCTCGGAGAGCACGCCAATCTCCAGCCCCCAATCCGAGGGGATACGAAGATCGGGCAGGATGGCCGTGCGCATGGCAAACTCCCCCGAGAGGGGATAGCGGAAACTGCGCAGGTAGTCGATATAATCACGATCCCCGACCACCCGTTTCAGCGCGATCAACAAGGGGCTGACCAACAGCCGCGTCACCCGACCGTTCAGCTTGTCATTGCCGATGCGCGGGTAATAGCCCTTGGCGACCTGATAGGGAAATGCGGGATTGGCCACGGGATAGAGCAGTCGCGCCAGCATATCCTTTTTATAGGTCAGGATATCGCAATCATGGATCGCCATCACCGAACTGTCGGCACAACCGATCAAATAGCCCAATGAGGCCCAGACATTCTTGCCCTTGCCCTTTTCCAGAGGTGCAAGCCCCATCGCCTCCAGCCGCGCGCCAAGCGCGAGCATACGGGGGCTGTCGTTCCAGATCACGATATGGTTCTGGTTCAGATCCTTGAAGTAGGTTTTGGCATAGCGGTATTGCATCTCATCGGCCGCATCCAGCCCGATAATGATCCGGTGCAAATAGCTGACCTTGGAAAGCTCTGACAGGATATTGGGCATCGCCTCGCGTTCCAGCTCTGAAAACAGACAGGGCAGGATCAGCGAGATTTTGCGCGATTGTGCAAAGACGGCCAGATCGTGCTCCATCTCTTCCATGGATCGGGTGCGCAGGTTGTGCAGCGTTGTGATGTTTCCGTTTTGATGAAAGTCGGCCATGGCGGGTTGTCCTACTGTGGTTCAAGTCGGCTGAGTAAATCGAGAATCGCCGCGTTCCACCCCGAAGGGCCGGCAGCTTTGGTGCGAATGATATGTCCTGTCGCCTCTCCCTTCAGCGGGGGAAGCGGTGGGCGACGCGGATTGGCGATTACCACCCCGAATTCGGCGGCTTCCAGCATTTGCACATCATTTGGCGCATCCCCGAGGGCGATGGTATGCTGTGGCTGATAATCTGCGATGATCTTGCGCATCTGATCGCCCTTGTTACCGCCAAAGGAAAGGGTCAAGAACCGTCCGCCCTGTTGTGCGATGATATTCCCACCCTGCAAATAGCGCAGAAATTCGGCTTTTTGCGCGTCGGTTCCCGACCATTTGCCCGGTTCTGAAAAGACGCGCTGTTTTGCCAGCTTTGCATCCTGCAGGGGCAGGCCGGTCATTTCCGACACCTCTGCCGCCGAGGCGTCGCCAAAACCGCGAAACAGGTGGCGCAGCGCCTCGGGCGTCTGGTCCAAAGCGTCGCGCAGGGCGATGTAGGGGGTGTTATCGGGCGCATCACAAATATGCGGACCCAGAACACCTGCGCCGTTTTCCACAATCGCAGGCCATTGCGGCAGGCCAAGCGTGGCCCGCAATGCGCCAACCTCAGCGGCGGTTTTACTGCTTGCCAGAACGACAGCGGCCGCGGCAGAGCCAAGCGCGCTCAAGGCCTCTTGCGCGGCGTCCCATCTGTAGGTGTCGTGATCGATCAGGGTCCCATCAAGATCCGTAAAGACCATTAGGCGAATGTTGGATTTCATTCACGATCTATGGCGCGACGGAAAACCTGCGGCAAGCTGCCCGCCGCAATGCGACGGACCGTAAGGTTCAAATATCAACCTGATTGATTAAAAAATAGGCAATTACGCCAATCAAGCGGCACTTTCCAGCTTTTCCTGTGCGCGCAGCCACATGGCCTCGGCGCGGTCAGTGGCTTCACGGACCTCGGCATATTTTTTTTGCCATGTCTCCATCTCCCCCAGACGTTCGGGTTCATAAAGCGCAGGGTCTGCCAGTTTTTTCGCCAGCTTCTCGCTCATCTCGTTGAGCTTGGCCAAACGGTCCTCGCATTTGCGAACCTCGGCGCGCATCGCAAGGATATCATCGCGGCTGGCCTTTTTCGGCTTTTCGGCGGCTTTTGCGGGTTTGACGGGTTTGGTTGTCTCATCACCGGCCAGCAATTGCTTGCGGTAGGCCTCAAGATCCTCGCCGTAGGGGGCAACGGCCCCGCCCTTGACCAGCCACAAACGGTCCGCCACCAGCGACAACAGGTGCATATCGTGGCTGACCAGAACCACCGCGCCGGAATAGGCCGTTAGCGCCTCGACCAAGGCCTCACGGCTTTCCATATCAAGGTGGTTTGTCGGCTCGTCCAAGATCAGCAGATGCGGCGCCTCAAGCGTGGCCAGAAGCAAAGACAGCCGTGCCTTTTGTCCCCCCGACAGACGGCCCACGGCAGTCTCGGCCTGATCGGCCAAAAGACCGAAGCCGGCAAGACGGGCACGCAGGCGGGGTTGCCCCTCGGCGGGGCGCATGCGTTGCAGGTGTTGCAGCGGGGTTTCGTCGATGAACAGCTCATCCACCTGATGCTGCGCGAAATAGCCGATGCGCAGCTTGCTGCTTTGCGTCATCTTGCCCGTAGTCGGTTTAAGTTTACCCGCCAAGAGCTTGGAAAGTGTGGATTTCCCTTCACCGTTACGGCCCAGAAGGGCGATGCGGTCATCCTGATCAATCCGCAAGGACAGGTTGCGCAAGACCGGCGGGCCGTCATAGCCGACCGCAACCCCGTCCAGATTGATGATCGGGGGCGACAGTTCCTCTGGCTCGGGGAAGGTAAAGACCTGCTTGCGCGCTTCCTCGGGCGGGGTGATGGTTTCCATCTTTTCCAGCATTTTGACGCGGGATTGCGCCTGCACGGCCTTGGAGGCCTTGGCCTTGAAACGGTCCACAAAGCTTTGCAAATGCGCGCGGCGTGCCTCTTGCTTTTTCGCCTCGGCCTGAAGGACGGCGCGGCGTTCGGCCATCTGGCGGGCAAACTGGTCGTAGGGGCCGGTCCAATAGGTCAGCTTTTTCTCGTCCAGATGCAGAATGCCTTGCACAGCGCGGTTCAAAAGCCCGCGATCGTGCGAGATGATGATCACCGTATGCGGATATTTCGCCAGATAGCTTTCCAGCCACAAAGCGCCCTCAAGGTCGAGATAGTTTGTCGGCTCATCCAGCAGCAGGAAATCGGGCTGGGCAAACAACACGCCCGCAAGCGCCACCCGCATCCGCCAGCCGCCCGAGAAATCCGAACAGGGGCGCAACTGCGCTTCGGCATCAAAGCCCAGACCCTTGAGGATAGAAGAGGCGCGCCCCTCGGCCGACCACGCGTCAATATCGGCCAGCCGCGCCTGCACTTCGGCAATGCGGTGCGGATCGGTGGCGGTTTCGGCCTCTGCCATCAGGGATTCGCGTTCGGTATCGGCCTGCAACACGGTTTGTAAAAGCGTGGTCGAGGACGACGGCACCTCTTGTGCCACCCCGCCGATACGCGACCGCGCGGGCATGGAAATATCGCCACCCTCCAGCGCCAACTCCCCACGGATCAACCGGAAGAGCGTGGTTTTCCCCGCGCCATTGCGGCCGACAAGGCCAACCTTATGGCCTGTGGGAATGGTAGCAGAGGCGCCCACAAGCAGCGGGCGACCTTCGACGGAATAGCTGATATCTGAAATGCGTAACATGGATCACGCCTTGCCCGAAGCGGCGCGCGGCGTCAACTCCTTGCGCGCAACATGGGCTTTTCAAGGCCCGCGGCCCATGCTAGCAGGGCGCCATAAACACCAGGGGATTTTCCCCGCATCCCAAAGTGAGAGTACCATGGCCGTAGAACGCACCCTTTCGATGATCAAACCCGATGCAACCAACCGCAACCTGACTGGCAAGATCAACGCCAAGTTCGAAGATGCCGGCCTGCGCATCGTTGCGCAAAAGCGTATCCACCTGACACCTGCCCAAGCCGGTGCCTTTTACGCCGAGCACTCCGAGCGTCCCTTCTACGGTGAGCTGTGCGAATTCATGTCCTCGGCCCCGATCATCGTTCAGGTCCTTGAGGGCGAAGGCGCCATCCTGAAAAACCGCGAAGTCATGGGCGCTACCAACCCTGCCAACGCCGACGAAGGCACCATCCGCAAGGAATTCGCCCTGTCCGTTGGCGAAAACTCGGTTCACGGTTCCGACAGCCCCGAAGCTGCGGCACGTGAGATCTCTTTCTACTTCTCCGGTCTTGAACTGGTTGGCTAATCGTCGCTGACATCGCGAGAAGAACCAAAGGGCCGTCCCGATAGGGGCGGCTTTTCATGCATTAAACCATAAGGCAGTTCCCCATGGCCCGCGCACCGCTTTTGCAACTTTCCGGTATTTCGCTGACCTTCGGGGGCGATCCGGTGTTCGACAATCTGGACCTTGTGGTGCATCCCGGCGACCGCGTGGCGCTGGTCGGGCGCAACGGATCGGGCAAATCCACTTTGATGAAGGTGATGGCGGGGTTGGTACAGGCAGATGCGGGCACCCGCGTGGTGCCGCCCGGTGTCTCGGTCGGCTATATGGAACAGGACCCCGATCTGTCGGGGTTTGAGACTTTGGGCGATTTCGCCGCCGCAACCTTGCCCGACGGTGAGGAATATAAGGTCGCGATGGTGGCCGAAGGGCTGAAATTCGATCCCGAAACCCCGGTCGCCTCTGCCTCGGGCGGAGAGCGTCGGCGTGCGGCCTTGGCCCGGCTGATGGCCGAAGCGCCCGAGTTGATGTTGCTGGACGAGCCAACGAACCACCTTGATATTCAGGCGATCCAATGGCTTGAGGATGAGCTGAAATCCACCCGCACGGCCTTTGTCCTGATCAGCCACGACCGTGCATTCCTCAAGGCGCTGACCCGTGCGACCTTGTGGATCGACCGCGGGCAGGTGCGCCGCCGCGAAAGCGGTTTCGACGGCTTTGAGGAATGGCGCGAAACCGTTTGGGCCGAAGAGGATGAACAACGCCACAAGCTGGACCGCAAGATCAAGGCCGAGGCCCGTTGGGCGGTTGAGGGCATCTCTGCGCGGCGCAAACGCAATCAGGGCCGTCTGCGCGCGCTGGCCGATTTGCGGGCCGAACGCGCGGGCCAGATCCGCCGTCAGGGCACTGCGGCACTGGCGCTGGAATCAGGGACCACTTCGGGCAAGCGGGTGGTGGAGGCCAAGGGCATCTCCAAGGCCTTTGGCGATACCCAGATCGTCAAGGATCTTGACCTGCGCGTGCTGCGCGGCGACCGGATCGCCTTTGTCGGCCCCAATGGGATCGGCAAGACCACGCTGTTGAAAATGCTGACCGGCGAGATCCAACCCGATAGCGGCACGATCACCCTTGGCACCAACCTTGATATCGCGGTGTTCGACCAGACCCGCGCGCAGCTGGACCCGAACGCCTCGCTTTGGGACAATCTGACCAATGATCCATTGATGGCGGTTTCGGGCAGCTCCGATCAGGTGATGGTGCGCGGCACCCCCAAGCATGTCGTCGGCTATCTCAAGGATTTCCTGTTTAATGAGGCGCAGGCCCGCGCGCCGGTGCGGTCGCTCTCGGGCGGGGAAAAGGCGCGGCTGTTGCTGGCGCGGATCATGGCGAAACCCTCGAACCTGTTGATTCTGGATGAGCCGACCAACGATCTGGATGTGGAAACCCTCGATCTGTTGCAAGATATCCTTGGCGAATATGACGGCACCGTGCTGTTGGTCAGCCACGACCGTGATTTCATCGACCGCGTTGCCACCTCGACTGTCGCGCTAGAGGGGCAGGGGCGTGTTGGCGTCTTTCCCGGTGGCTGGTCCGATTATATGGCGCAGCGCGATACCGAATGGGCGCCAGAGGCCACCTTCAAGCCCAAAGCCGCCAGCCAACCCGCCCCCAAACCCGAGCCCAAGCGGGCCGACACGCTGTCGTTCACCGAACGCAAGCGGCTTGAGAACCTGCCGGATCTGATCGCCAAGATGGAAGCGGAGATCAGCAAGCTGGGCGAATTGTTGGAAACCGATGATCTTTTCACCAAGGAACCCGTCAAATTCCGCAAAGCTTCTGAGATGATGGCAGAGCGCCAGACCCAGCTGGCTGCGCTGGAAGAAGAGTGGATGGCGCTGGAGGAGAAAGCAGCCTTGTAAATCGGCTGTTTTTGACCTACTTTACCCTTATGATAGGCGGATATTGGCGCTTAGTCGGGGTTGGGTTCACATAGGTGTGACAGGGGCTTACATTATTGGAACCAAAACACTACCTAGGCGTTAGTCCCACAGTCGGCTTCGGCCGGATGTTAACGTTGAAAGGTAGACATATGAAACTCTTTACATCCCTCGCACTGGCAACTGCCCTTGCAGCTCCTACTGCATTTGCTGGCGGTTTGACCGAGCCTACACCCGAGCCAATGATCACCCCGGTTGTGGTTGCCCCTGTCACTGCTGACTGGACCGGCTTTTATGTAGGTGGTCAGCTTGGCTATGGCGATATGTCGTCAAACACCGCTGGGGTTGATGGCGACGGCGCAATCGGTGGCGTGCACGCAGGTTACCGCTATGACTTTGGCCAGTTTGTTGCGGGTGCCGAACTTGCCTACAACGGATCCAACGTCGAGGTTATGGGCAACAAAGGCAAGAACCTGACCCAACTGAAGTTCATGGGCGGCTATGACATGGGCCGTACATTGGTATACGGTACAGTCGGTGCGGCGCATGCAAAGGTTGAAACCGGCACAGGCAACCGCTCTGACACCGGCTGGCTGGCAGGCGTTGGCGTAGACTATGCGATCAACGACGCTTGGACCGTTGGTGCAGAATATACACACAACCGTTTCGACGACTTTGACAACTCCGGCACAGACGCCGAGGGTAACATGGTGCAGTTGCGCGTGGGTTACCGTTTCTGATCTTCGGATCAACGGCATGGGAAAGGGCGGGGGGAAACCTCCGCCCTTTTTTCGGTTCAGCGCATCCGCAAGGCCCCGTCAAGGCGGATCACCTCACCGTTCAAATAGCTGCTTTCGATGATAAAAGCGGCAAGTGAGGCATATTCCTCGGGACGGCCCAGTCGTTTTGGAAAGGTCACATCGGCGGCCAGTCCTTCGTGGATCTCTGGCCCCAGGCCTTCCAGCATCGGCGTCATGAACACCCCCGGCGCGATGGCGCAAATCCGGATGGCTTGCCCCGCCAGATCGCGCGCGGCGGGCAGGGTCATCCCCGCGATACCGGCCTTGGAGGCGGCATAGGCGGTCTGGCCCTTTTGTCCGTCGAATGCGGCAATAGAGGCGGTGTTGACGATCACGCCGCGCTCCCCCTCTACGGGATCATTGCCTGCCATTTCGGCCGCGACCAGCCGCATGCAGTTAAAGCTGCCGACTAGGTTTATGTCGATGGTCCGTTGAAACAGCGCCAGATCATGCGGCCCCTCACGCCCGACCACACGCGCACCTGTGGCAATGCCTGCGCAGTTGACCAGCGCGGTAATCTTGCCCATCGCCGCCTTGGCCGCCGCAACCCCGGCCTGAACCGAAGGTTCATCCGTCACATCGACCGTGCAAAACGTCGCGCCGATCTCGGCGGCCAATGCCTCGCCCCGCGCCGTGTCACGGTCAAACAGCGTGACCGCCGCCCCTTTGGAGCGCATCAACCGCGCCACCGCCGCGCCAAGCCCCGAGGCCCCGCCCGTGACAACCACTGCTGTATTCTCGATCTGCATCCTCATCCTCCCGCTATCTGAACGCCTGTTCAATTAACGCATTCCGTTGCCCTCTGTCGAGAGGGTTACCACTTGCCCGATGCACCGCCCCCGCCAGAGCTGCCGCCCCCGAAGCCGCTGCGCGACGAGGCGCGCGCCTTGCGCCGTGCCGCTTTGGAGGGCAGCGTAGAACGCTCACCATGATCATAGCCGCATGCGCGACACCGCAGATGGCGCATGGCCTGGCCTTCAGTCTCCTCGCCCGGCTCCAGCAGAACCTCACGCGTGACCTCCATTTTACGCTTGCCGCAATTGGGGCAGGCGCTGATCCGGTCAAAGACATCACGCAGCCGTTTGCGCAAAATCGTAAACGCCATAAACAGCCCGAACAAAGCAAAGATCAGCGGCCCGAAGAGCTTTTCCCACCAAGGGGCTGTTGGAAACCCGCTGGTCTCGGTCACCTCTTCGTTGGCGGCAAAGGGGCGGGCCAGATGCTCAATCGCGGATTGCACACCGGCCTCCAACCCCTCGGCATAGCGGTCCTCCCGAAAGGCGGGCAGCATGGCAGTATCGATCACCCGCTGCGCCCGCCCGTCCCAGATCACATCATAGCTGCGCCCCAGCGCGATGCGCATCTCGCGGTCCTCTTTTGAGACAAGGATCAGGATCCCGTCATTGCGCGCCGCATCCCCAATCCCCAAAAAGTTGAACCAGCCGGTAGCAAAATCGGCAAAGCGGCCGGAATAGCCGTAATCGGCCTGCGCATTGATCGTGGCTAGCACGATGTGCACCCCGGTCTCGTCGCGCGCCGCTTGCAGGGTGGCGGCCACGCGGTCCTCGGCCTCGGGCGGCAGCAAATCGGCATAATCGCTGACCGTATCCGACAACGGCTCGGGATAGTTTTGGGCATTGGCGGCAAGCGGCAACCACAACAGAAGGGCAAGCAGGCGGATCATGGGCGGTCCTTTTGTCGCACGGCAGACTTCAACACCCTATACCACAGGGCCGATGCGCGCCAAGCTGTGTCTTTTCGTTTTCCAATCGGGCGCGAAGTTGCTATGCCCGCGCGCATACACTGCATTCGGACTGCGGAAGGTACTGCCATGACAGAGATTAAGCTGCACAACTCGAAAATCCGCCAAAAAGAGGTTTTCACCCCGATCGATACCGATAATGTGCGGATTTATCTCTGTGGACCGACGGTCTATGACCGCGCCCATATCGGCAATGCGCGCAATGTGATCATGTTTGACGTGCTCTACCGTTTGCTGCGCCATGTGTACGGTGTGGATCACGTCACCTATGTGCGCAATTTCACCGATGTCGATGACAAGATCAACGCCAAGGCCGCCGAGACCGGCCGCCCGATCCGCGAAATCACCGATGAGACAATCGGCTGGTATCACGCCGATATGGATGCATTGGGCAACCTGCGCCCGGATGAGGAACCCCGCGCGACGGAATATATCACCCAGATGATCACCATGATCGAGGATCTGATCGCCAAGGGCCATGCCTATGCGGCCGAAGGGCATGTGCTGTTTGATGTGCGCTCATACCCTGCATATGGGCAGCTCTCGGGCCGTTCGGTGGATGATATGATCGCAGGCGCGCGGGTTGAGGTCGCCCCCTACAAGCGCGACCCGATGGATTTCGTGCTGTGGAAGCCCTCGGATGCAAACACCCCCGGTTGGGACAGCCCATGGGGTAGGGGGCGGCCCGGCTGGCATATCGAATGCTCTGCGATGAGCGAGGCCCTGTTGGGCCCGTCGTTCGATATCCACGGCGGCGGCACCGATCTGACCTTTCCACATCATGAAAACGAGGTGGCGCAAAGCTGCTGCGCCAATCCGGATGCCAGCTTTGCCAATGTCTGGCTGCATAATGAGATGTTGCAGGTCGAAGGCCGAAAGATGTCCAAGTCCTTGGGCAATTTTTTTACCGTGCGCGACCTGCTTTTTGATCAGGGTATCCCAGGTGAGGTAATCCGGCTAGTGTTCCTGCAAACCCATTACCGCAAGACGATGGATTGGACCCATCAAAAAGCGTGGGATGCAGAAAAAACGCTCCGGAAATGGCACTACATTTGCTTGACCGCCAAGCCAAGCAAGAAACTGCCCTCAGAGTTTATCGATGCGTTGGCCGATGATCTCAATACATCACAAGCGGTATCAATTCTTCATCGATATGCCAAACAAGGTAATGCTTCTAACTTACTCGCTTGTGCAAATTTTCTGGGTCTGTTGTTGCCATCCACCAGTCAGTGGTTTGACCCAGATGAACATCAAAAAATAGATGAGGATTTGAGAATTTATCAGGTGACGGTAGTTCGAATCCGCGCACGAGCATCCGGACGTTTTGATCTCTCCGACCGTCTCCGCAATAGCCTAATTGAAGCAGGCGTTGCAGTTTATGATCACAGTTTGTCCAGTGGGGCTTTTCGTGACCCCGATGCTCTTCAACGCTATGCGCTTTCAAATGCGACAAAGAAGTTCAAGGCCGGAAACTTAAAAGAGGCGAATTACTACATAGAGTTGCTTAAATCGGCTGGTTTTGATGTCAGCTTGGATAGGGATGGTCCTTCAGCAATTTCCGGTTTTGATGATGGCACCTATGAAGAGCACTTTCAAAAGCATATTGAAATGGCCGCAGCCGAAGCAAGGTTGGTAGAAGAAATTCTGGAATCAGACCAATGACCCGCGAACGCCTCTACCTCTATGACACCACCCTGCGTGATGGGCAGCAAACCCAAGGCGTGCAGTTTTCCACCGCCGAGAAAATCCAGATCGCGCAGGCGCTGGATGCTTTGGGCGTCGATCATATCGAGGGCGGCTGGCCCGGTGCGAACCCGACCGACAGCGAGTTTTTCGCCCAGAACCTTGAGACCCGCGCGACGATGACCGCCTTTGGCATGACCAAACGTGTGGGCCGCTCAGCCGAGAATGATGATGTGCTGGCCGCGGTTCTGGATGCAGGCACGGCGGCGATCTGTCTGGTCGGCAAGACGCATGAGTTTCACGTCACCACCGCGCTGGGTGTCAGCCTTGAGGAAAACCTCACCGCGATTGCCGAGAGCTTCCGACATATCACCGCCAAGGGGCGTGAGGCGCTGTTTGATGCGGAACATTTCTTTGACGGCTACCGTGCCAATCCTGATTATGCGCTATCCTGTCTGCGTGCCGCGCTGGAGGCGGGGGCGCGCTGGATCGTGCTATGCGATACCAATGGCGGCACCTTGCCCGCCGATGTCGGCCGCATCACCGCCGAGGTGATCGCCGCGGGTATTCCGGGGGACCGGCTGGGCATCCATTGCCATGATGATACCGGCAATGCGGTGGCCTGTTCGCTAGCGGCAGTCGATGCGGGCGCGCGGCAAATTCAGGGCACGCTGAACGGGTTGGGGGAGCGTTGCGGCAATGCCAACCTCGTGTCGCTGATCCCGACGCTTTTGCTCAAAGAGCCCTATGCCAGCCGGTTTGAGACCGGCGTCACGCCACAAGCGCTGGCGGGGATCTTACGCACCAGCCGGATGCTGGATGATATCCTTAACCGTGTGCCTGCGCGGGGCGCGGCCTATGTCGGGGCCTCGGCCTTTGCGCATAAGGCGGGGCTGCATGCCTCGGCCATCCTCAAGGATCCGACGACTTATGAGCATATTCCGCCGGAAACGGTCGGCAATGCGCGGATCATTCCGATGTCCAATCAGGCGGGGCAGTCGAACCTGCGCGCAAGGCTCGCCGCAGCCGGGATCACAGTCGAGGCGAAAGATCCGCGTCTTGGCGATATCCTTAATGACATCAAACTGCGAGAGGATCAGGGCTATGCCTATGACGGTGCGCAGGCCAGTTTTGAGCTGCTGGCGCGGCGTGCCCTTGGCCTTTGCCCGCAGTTCTTTGAGGTAAAGCGCTACCGCGTCACGGTGGAGCGCCGCAAGAACAAGCGCAACCAGACCGTGACCCTTTCCGAGGCGGTTGTGGTGGTGAAGGTTGGCGACAAAAAGATGCTGTCGGTCAGCGAGTCGATGGACGGCAGCGGCACCGATCGCGGGCCGGTCAACGCCTTGTGGAAAGCGCTGGCCAAGGATCTTGGGCCCTATCAGGCCTATATCGACGATATGCATCTGGTTGATTTCAAGGTGCGCATCACCCAAGGCGGCACCGAGGCCGTGACCCGCGTCATCATCGACAGCGAGGATTCCGCAGGCAAACGCTGGTCAACCGTGGGGGTATCACCCAATATCGTTGATGCCAGCTTTGAGGCGCTCTTGGATGCGATCACCTGGAAGTTGATCCGCGATGGCGCGGCATGACGCACGACCTTTTACCCCTGATCGAGCGCGGCGACCCGACCCGTTTCGCGGCGTTGATGGCGGCGCCCGTGAGCGCGCGCGCCCGGCTTGCCCCGCTTTACGCCTATAATCTGGAGCTGGCCCGCGCGCCTTGGGTCAGCAAAGAGCCGATGATCGCCGAGATGCGCCTGCAATGGTGGCGCGACGCGGTTGAGGATCTGGGCAAGGGCGTTGTGCGCGGGCATGAGGTTTTGCAACCGCTGGCCGAACTGGATTTGCCGCTTGATCTGCTTGACCGGATGGCCGATGCGCGGCGCTGGGATATCTATAGCGATGCTTTTGCCGATCAGGCCGCGATGGACGCCTATCTGGAAGATACGGCGGGCGGGTTGATGTGGCTCGGCGGCAAGGCGCTTGGCAGCAATGATGAGGCCGCCTTGCGCGGGGTGGGCTGGGCCGCAGGGCTTGCGGCCTATCTGCAGGCGGTGCCGGAGCTGGCCGCGCGCGGGCGCGTCCCCTTGCTGGACGGGCGCGATGCGGGGATTGCCGCACTGGCACGGCGCGGGCTTGACCGGCTGGCGCAGGCGCGACGCCTTCGCATCAGTGCGGCGGGGCGTCCGGCGGTGCTGGCGGGCTGGCAGGCGCAGGGCTTGTTGCGCATGGCCGAAAAAGAGCCGGGCCGCGTGGGTGAGGGCAGCTTGCAACTGTCGGAATTCGCACGCCGCGGGGGCCTGATGTGGCAGGCTTTTACCGGTCGCTTCTGACGCCACCTTTCCCCGTTGCCTGAACTGCGCTAGGGTTTGCCCCAAGGGCGAATGCCCAGAGCATGTTGAGGAGAGCGCGATGCAGGTTACCAGACGAACAACCCTAGCCACCTTGGGCGCGGCGCTTTTAAGCGGCTGCGTGGGGGGCGTCACAGGCCCCGTTGCCGCGCGCAATACAACCCAGTACCGCGCCGTGCCGAATGCCGGTTTCGACGCCTGGGTTGCCAGTTTCCGCGCCCGCACCAATAGCGTCAGCACCAGCACGATGAATGCCGCCTTTCGCAACGTGGGCTATTTGCCCGAGGTGATTGAACGCGACCGCAACCAGACCGAATTCAAACGCTCCTTGCAAGATTACCTTGCAATTGCCGCCTCGGATGAGCGGGTCTCCAAGGGGCGTGCCGCCTATGCGCGCCACCGCGCCACCCTTGCACGGATTGAACAGCGTTACGGGGTTGAGGCCCATGTCGTGGCGGCCGTCTGGGGCTTGGAAAGCTTTTACGGAGAGCGGCGCGGCGATATCCCCGTGATCTCGGCGGTGGCGACCTTGGCCTATGACGGGCGGCGCGGGGCGTTCTTTGAAAAACAGCTGGTCGCGGCGTTGAAAATTCTGGAGAACGGCGATGTTCCGGTAGAGCGGATGACGGGATCATGGGCCGGCGCCATGGGCCACACCCAGTTTATCCCCACCTCATACGAGCTGTTCGCGGTGGATTTTACCGGCGACGGGCGGCGCGATATCTGGGCGGATGACCCAAGCGACGCGCTGGCCTCTACCGCCGCCTATCTGGCGAAATCGGGTTGGACCAAGGGTCAGCCTTGGGGTGTTGAGGTGCGTCTTCCGGCCGATTTCAACACGGGGCTTGCAGGGCGCAAATCCACCCGCAGCCCTGCCGATTGGGCCGCAATGGGGGTGCGCGATATGGACGGGGGCCGCGTGCCAAACCACGGTGCCGCCTCTATCATCATCCCCGAGGGCATGGCGGGGCCGGCCTTTATGACCTTTGGCAATTTCACCGCGATCACGCGCTACAACAACTCTGAAAGCTATGTGATCGGGGTGGGGCATCTGTCGGACCGTATCATGGGACGTGGCCCTATTCGCGGAGATTTCCCGCCGGATGAAAACGGCATGACCCTGAAAACCCGCAAAGAGATGCAGCGGCTTTTGACCGCCAAAGGGTTTGACACCGAAGGCGCGGACGGGGTGATCGGCAGCAAGACCCGTGCGGCGATCTCGGCCTATCAGGCCAGCCGCAATATGGCGGTGACCGGAGAGCCGAGCCTGTCGCTGCTGGCCAGCCTGCGCTAATACGGGGGCCTTGCCCCTTTGGGGGCAGGGCTAGGCCCTGCGGGTCTCTTTGGGCTGTAGCGCAAGCCAGATCAGCGCGCCCCCCGCCAGCACCAAAAACGGCAGCATCGCAAGGTTCACGGCTGCCCAGCCTTCCTCAACCGAGCCACCCGAACAATTCATCAAACCGCCCGAGGACAGTGACGCCAGCGTCACGCCGCCAAAGACCAAAAGGTCATTCAACCCCTGCATCCGCCCGCGTTCACTTGGGGAATGTTCTCCGGCCAGCATCGTCGTCGCACCGATAAAGCCGAAGTTCCAGCCCACGCCCAACAAGATCAGCGCGATAAAGAAATTCTCCAGCTCCACCCCTGTCAGGGCAACGGCCCCCGCGCCGGCAAGGATTACCAAGCCCAGGCCGATGATTTTTTCCACGCCGAAACGTGCGATCAGATGGCCGGTAAAAAATGATGGTACATACATCGCCAGAACATGCGCCGTGACCACATCGGCGGCATTGGAGGTTTCAAACCCGCAGCCGACAACCGCCAGCGGCGAGGATGTCATCACAAGGTTCATCAGCGCATAGGACACGGTGGCACAGATCACGGCCACGGCGATGCGCGGCTCTTTGATCATTTCCCATTTGGTGCGGCCCTTGGCCTCACCCGCCTTGGGGGCAGGGGGCTTGGGGATTTTCAGACCCAGAAACAGAAAGGACCCGACAAAGTTGATCCCGATAACCGCCAGATAGGTGCCCATGAACGGCACGACAAAGGCCTGCGCCGTGACCTTGACCAGTTGCGGGCCGATGATCGCCGAAAGCAGCCCGCCCGCCATCACCCAAGAAATCGCTTTGGGGCGGAAGGCCTCGGATGCGGTATCGGCGGCGGCAAAACGGTAAAACCCCTGCGCCGACATATAGGTGCCGGAAAACAGCGCCCCCAGCAAAAAGATCGGAAAGGATGCCGAATAAAGCCCATAAGCCCCGATGCCCGCGCCCAAGGCGCCCGCCGCCGTGCCGATCAAAAACCCGGCCCGACGCCCGTATTTCTGCATGATCGCCGAAAGCGGTGTGGCCGAAAGCATGGAGCCGATAACCATAATCGAGATCGAAAGCGTGGCCCAACAGGCGTTGGAGGCAAGGGTTTGCCCCGCAAGCCCCGCGATGGTGAAAATCATCGGCATCTGCGCACCAAGGAGGGCTTGGGCGGCAATCAACACCCAGACATTGCGGCGCGATTGGGCGGAGTCGGGAATGGTATCTGCATGGCTCATGCATGTTGATTAGGGCGCACCCTACATTCGGGCAAGGGACAAATTGTCATGGCTACAATCACCAAGGCTGCTTTTGGGGTTTTCTTGCGCATCCCCCAAGGCTAGCGTGACCGAAAAGCGGGGTTACATGGTTGGACGTATCATTGAGGGCGATGCCTGCGTTGCCGAGGGGGCCGACTGGCTTGCGCTGCGGGAACCGCGTTTCGCCTATGCCTTGACGCAGGTGGGGCCATTGCCGCTGCGGCGCAAGACCGACGGGTTTGCCGCCTTGCTCGATGCGATCGTCGGTCAGCAGGTCAGCACCCAATCGGCCGCTGCCATCTGGGCACGGCTGGAGGCCGCAGGGCTGACCGAGGCGGCGCAGGTCGCCACCGCCACCGAGGACGCCTTGCGCGCTTGTGGCCTCTCGCGCCAGAAAATCCGCTATGCCCATGCGCTTGCCGCCGCCCGTATCGATTATCCCCGCCTGCGCCAACTGCCGGATGCAGAGGTCATCACCACGCTGACAGCCGTTCCCGGCATCGGCACGTGGACCGCCGAGATCTATGCGATGTTCAGCCTTGGCCGCGCGGATGTCTTTGCCCATGGCGATCTGGCGCTACAAGAGGCGGCGCGCAGGCTGTTTGACCTGTCCGAACGGCCAAAAGAAAAACCGATGCGCGCGCTTGCAAAGGACTGGGCACCATGGCGTTCGGTTGCGGCCCGTATCCTTTGGGCCTACTATCGCGTTTCGACTGCAAGAGAAGGGATCAGATGACACGTAACCTAAATTCCGACCGCAAAGGGCCGACAAAGGGCCAAGCCAAGAGCATGGTCATTTTCGTTCACGGTTATGGCGCGAACGGGGCGGATTTGCTCGGTCTGGCCGATCCGCTTTCGCAGCATCTGCCCGATACGGTTTTCTATTCCCCCGACGCGCCCGAACCCTGCAACGGCGCGCCGATGGGTCGCCAATGGTTCCCGATCCCCTGGATTGACGGCTCTTCCGAAGAGGCCGCGCGCGAGGGCCTGCTGGCCGCTGCTGACGACCTGAACGCCTTTATCGATGACAAGCTGGCCGAAGAGGGGCTGAACCCCGAGGCGCTTGCCCTCGTCGGGTTTTCGCAAGGCTCGATGATGAGCCTGCAAATCGCGCCGCGCCGGAAATATGAAATGGCCGGTGTCGTCGCCTTTTCCGGCAGGCTGCTTGCGCCCGAGCTGTTGCATGAGGCCCGCGTCAAACCGCCCGTGATGTTGATCCACGGCGATCAGGATCCGGTTGTTCCCTTTGAGGATATGGGCCTTGCCGGCAATGCGCTGGTGGCTGCAGACTTTGAGGTCTTTGGCCATGTTATGAAAGGGACGGGCCATGGCATCGCCCCTGACGGCCTCTCTGTGGCGCTGGCCTTTCTAAAGGAACGGCTGCCGGCATAAGATCCGGCTCTATGCTTCTCCGGTAATGGAAAAAGAGGGTTGTCAGATCATCACCGCTATATATAGTCCGGTTCCATAGGGGTGGGGCCTCTCGCCCGACGGTCTTGGGAGAGTGCGATAGACGATGGGCTGCGACATCAAAACAACCTTTAGGCCTGAGCCGGTTGCTTTGCATCCGTCCGGGATATCGGTTGTAGGGGCAGGGCTTAAACACCGCCTTGATGACGCAATCTCGCGCAGGCCCTGGATGGAGACCATAAGGGCCATGCCTGCTACAATTGCCTTTGACCCGGACCATCCCCCTCAGAGTCAAAGGTATCATATCCGCATCCCCTTTGCCTTTATCCCGACCCATTCCACAAAACTTCAAAAGCGCGTCTGCTTGACGCGCTTTTTTGTTTTTGCGCGGATCTCTGTTTACGTCAGTACCTTAGTGCAAATCATTTTACGTCAATGCTCTCAATGGCTTGGAACGATCATGACTCTTGTAACGACATATCTTGATATAACGCCACTCAAAACGCGACGATTTTTGGCTGCGGCAGACCGCCGGATTTCGTCAGTACATTTTTCGGAGGGCATCGCATGAACGCCTCTGTCTCGGGCCTAAGAACCCTTGTCCTGAACGCCGATTTCCAACCCCTGAGCTGGGCTCCCCTATCAGCCTGGAGCTGGCAGCAAGCGCTGGTCGCAGTGATGCAAGAGCGGGTGATCCAGGTGAAATCCTATGATGATGTTCTGATCCAAACCCAGCGACAGGCCTTTGAGGTGCCGGCCGTTGTCGTGCTTAAACGCTACCGGAAACGCAAACATGTGCCATTTTCGCGGTATAACGTCTTTCTGCGCGACGAATTCAGATGCCAGTATTGCGGAGAACGTCTCCCGGCCAATGAGCTGACGTTCGACCATGTCGTGCCCAAAAGCCGTAACGGGCATTCAACATGGGAAAATATTGTCTCCTCTTGTGGCCCCGACAACCTTAGAAAGGCGAACAGAACCCCGGGCGAGGCAAGAATGAAACTTTTAAGATCGCCATTTCGCCCAACCCCGCCAGAGCTGGACCGGATTGCACGGAAAATGCCCTTGGTAAAAGAAGAGCTTCACAATACATGGCTGGACTATCTCTATTGGAGCGCCGAGATTGAGGGGTGATTGCTGCCGGGATAAGCTACTGTAACTGCTAGAATAATAGTCAAAAAATAGGCGTTTCTGATGGCAGAAATGAGCATCGGATTCACCACGCATAGTTTTCATAAACAATTCGGGTGCAAATCTGGCAATGGTCCAATTGCCTTCGTGCAACATTTTTCCAAGAAGGGTGGAAACCGCACTTTCGCTGCGCAGCGCATCAACGGCAACTACGTGGGTACGGAACGCGCAAATGAAGATACATAGACTTTGATCGCTAAACTAAATCAGTCCTGCGCAGTAGAGATTGATGATTATTTGGCGCGCTGTTCGCCCAATGGGGCATGTGAACATCCTTTGCCAAAAGCTTCTGGGGAGAGCACCCGGCCCAAAGGAGACATTGACCGGTGCGCTTTTGGCCGCGCCGCAGCTTTCGCATTCCTTCCGTGCGTGGACAACACAGCATTTCTGAAAACGAATAACCGCAGCGCGGACAGCGCTAGTCAAATACTCTGGGCGCTTCTTAGTTAATCAAAGCTGTAACCAAAAGCGTTGCAGCCACCGCCAAGTAGATATCGCTTCCATCAGAGACGTAAACCTCGTTACGACCGGGGTTCGGCAGGCCACGTTTTTTCCAGTCTTTGACAACGATTATATCCTGCTTGCGGAATTGGTAACCAACTGCATGCCGATGGCGTTGCTGTTTCACCACCTTTACCTTAGGGCCGTGGCTATAGGGGATCTTCACCTTGGTGTTATTGCTATAGGGGGCCTTCTTTATAACGACCTTGTCCGCCATAGCCGTCATTGGCACAACAGCGACTGCTGTCGTTGCCAAGACCAGAATAGTGGCGCATCGTTTCATTAGGTGCTGCATTGGGTCCTGCCTCTTTGTTAACTGCTATTATAACATGTGCTCGAAGGGTTTCCGTCGCTGAACCTTTGAAGTTATTTGCGATATGCCGCGCTAGGACGGTCGAGTTTGGTGGCTGGAAGGTTGCAAGTTGGGCTAGTATCGCCTTCACGCCGAGCTGGATTGCGCCGCGGCGACACGCGTCTGTTTTAGGCTGTGTCGTGATTTTCAGTGGCGATGGCACCTTAATCCTCACCACTTGCGATGTAGGACGTTCACGTTAACCGATAATAGCACCCGGTTTCTCTCACGCGTGGTTAAGCGCTACTACCGGGTCGAGCCTTGCCGCCGCCCGCGCTGGCAAATAGCCAAAGGTAATCCCGATCAGGGTCGAGGACAGGAAAGCCAGAACAATCGCCGTAGCCGAGAAACTCAGCTGCACATCGGACGAGAAATACCCCACCATCTGCCCGCCGATCAGGGCTCCGGCGAT
Source organism: Pseudorhodobacter aquimaris (assembly GCF_001202025.1). Classification (GTDB taxonomy): domain Bacteria; phylum Pseudomonadota; class Alphaproteobacteria; order Rhodobacterales; family Rhodobacteraceae; genus Pseudorhodobacter; species Pseudorhodobacter aquimaris. Next base: position 147,956 of record NZ_LGHS01000041.1, on the reverse strand, counting down.
CCCTATGACGCCACCTGTTAGGCACACCAGCACCGCTTCGATCAAGAACTGCGCCACAATATCCGACCGCCGCGCCCCGATCGCGATGCGCACGCCGATCTCTTTTGTGCGCTCGGTGACGGATACCAGCATGATATTCATCACCCCGATCCCGCCCAAGATCAGCGAGATCACAGCGATCATCGCCACCAGCAAGGTCAGCGTTTCCGTGGTCGAGGTCATCGTATCGCGGATCGTGTCCGAGTTTGAAAGGAAGAAATCCTTGGTGCCGTGGCGGGTGGTCAGCAAGGCGTTGATCTCTGCCTCGGCACTCGTGGTGTCGTAATCATCGCTCACCCGCACCTCGACGCTATCAAGGAAATTCTGCCCGGAAATCCGCGTCATCACCGTGGTATAGGGCACCCATACATTCAGTGATTCCGGGCCAAAGCTTGCCCCGCTGGAGCGCACCACCCCAATCACGCGCACCGGCACGCCACCCAGCAGCAAAACCTTGCCAACCGGGTCATTGCCCGCGTCGAAAAACGTGTCGCTCGTATCCTCGTCGATCACCGCGACTTGGCTGCGGTCGATAACATCGTCGGAGGCGAAGGTGCTGCCGGTCACCGTGATGTAATTGTGGACCTGAAAATAATCCCCGCTCACCCCGTTGATGGCTGCCTCCGAGGCAGTGCCGAGATAGACAACGTTGCGTTGGGTCGCGACTGAAGGCGAGACACTGTCGGCATAGGGTTGCAGCGCCAGCGCATCAGCATCCGAAGGCATCAGCGTTTCCACCTTGGCCGCATCGCGCGCGCCGAACCCCGTGCCCGAGCGAACAGTGATCGTGCTGGTCCCAAGCGATGAAATACTTTCGAGCACCTTTTCTTTGGTGCCGGTTCCCAATGCGACAACCAACACCACTGATGCGATACCGATGATGATGCCCAGCATCGTCAGAATTGAGCGCACCCGATGCGCCAAAAGCGCCTTGAACGACATTTCAAACGCCTCGCGCAGCCGCAACAGCGCAGCCCCGGTGCCCGTTTTCCGCGGGGCGTGCTCCAATCGGTTGGCATCCGTTACATCCTTGGCGGCCGTCTGTGTATCCGAGATGATCCGCCCGTCACTAATCTCGATCGTGCGATGGGCATGCTGGGCGACCTCGGGGTCATGGGTAACCATGACGATGGTGTGGCCTTTGCGGTTCAGCTCCAACAGCAGATCGATCATTTCCTGAGAGCTTTTGGTATCAAGCGCCCCGGTCGGCTCATCCGCCAGAATGACCTCGCCGCCGTTCATCAGCGCGCGTGCCACGGAAACCCGTTGCTGTTGCCCCCCCGAAAGCTCGCCGGGGCGGTGGTCCAACCGGTCGGCCAGACCAAGCTGGCCCAGAAGATCAGAGGCGCGCTTGTGCCGATCTGCGCGGCCCTCACCGGCATAGATCGCGGGCACCTCGACATTGCCCACCGCGTCAAGATCGGGCAAAAGTTGATAGCGCTGGAAGATAAAGCCGAAATGCTCGCGCCGCAGTTGGGAAGCTGATCGGGGCCAAGTTCGCTGACATCCTGACCGGCAAAGCTGTAGCTGCCCGAACTGGCGCGGTCGAGACAGCCGAGGATGTTCATCAGCGTTGATTTACCCGAGCCAGAAGCCCCGATGATCGCCACCATCTCACCCGGCCAATATCAACATCAACATCGCGCAGGACTGTGATGGTTTCATCGCCAGCCTGAAAGCTGCGCGAGATCCCGCGTGCGGAAATCAGCGGTTCCTCCATCGTCACATCCTCACCCGAGGCATGCCGGTATTGCTCTGTGACGTCTTGGGGGTCGTGACGGCAGTGCCGGTAACAACCCTGTTGCCTTCAACCAAGCCCGATTTGATCTCGGCCCTGATCTTGTTGTTCAGCCCGACCTCAACCGGCACAACCGTCGTTGTGCCGTCCGCGGCATCATACAGTTTGACGGTGTCGCCATCAGCGTCATTGGTCAGCGCCGAGGACGGCACGGTCAACACGTTTTCCGCCTTGTTCAGAATGATCGAGACTTCGGCGGTCATGCCGATGCGCAACAAATGGTCTGGATTGTCCACGTCCAGCAACCCATTGTAATAAATCGCCACATCGGTCGAGATGGTGTCGCTGGTCTCAATTGCCGAAGGCGCAGGTTCGACAGCGCGCACTGTGGCAGAGAATTTGTGATCCGGCTCCCCCAAGATGGTAAAGAACACTTGCTGCGCGGGTTTCACATGCACCACGTCAGCCTCGGAAATTTCCGCCTTCACCACCATACTGTCCAGATCGGCAAGCTTGACGATTGTCGGCGCGCTTTGCGAGGCATTCACCGTCTGGCCTTCATCATTGACGATTGCCACGACGGCCCCCGAAATCGGCGCAGTGATCTTGGTCCGGTCAAGCGCAATTTGCGCAGTTGATACAGTGACTTCAACGCTTTCTTGCTGTGCGGCCAGCGCGTCAAGCTCGGCTTTGTAGACATCAACCTCTGCCTGGGCTGCCTCAAGATCCTCCTTCGAGCCGTAATCCGAGGTGGTCAGCTTTATCTGCCGGTCCAGCGACCGCTTGGCCTTGACCAAACTGGCATTCTTGGCGGCGATCTGGGCCTTTATATTGGCCAGATTCGCTTTTGCCGTCAGCACAGCATTCTCTTGGTCCTGACTGTCGATCTGCGCAATCAGGTCACCCTTCTCGACCTCGTCACCAAGGGCAACTGCCAGTGTTTCGATCTGACCCGAGACCCGTGCGCCAACGCTGACCAATTGGTTGGCCTCCATCGTGCCCGACGCCAGCACCGTCTCTTCAACGGTGCCAAGTCTGACAAGAGCCGTCGTCGGAGGGGCCTCGGCTTCGTTCTGGGCCAAATAGAACCAGCCACCAACCGCGGCCAACGCTAAGACGAGCGGAATCAGGATGCGTAATGTTTTCATAAACTAAGGCCTTTCGGGCGGAAACCGTGGCGACAACCCATTATACGCCAGAGCATGGTATTTCCGTCGCCAGTTCTTCGGGCATCGTCCCTCCGAACGGCAAAAAGCCCAAGGACACCCAATTTTACACCGCCCGCAATTGCCTGTCCGTTGACTATCGGAATCTTCATTCGCACACGCAGCAAAGGTTCGGTTTCCGCTTTTCGTCGAGGGCAAACCCAAAGTCATGAATGGCCCGAAGCGGTCACTCATCATGCGAGCGGACGGGAACTAAACAGGAGCGAGATCAGGGCCAGCTCAGTGCGCTAAGTTAAGTAACAAAAATATCTGTAACGATTCCATGCAACCAAATGCAAAACATAACAGTTCCCAAGCGTTTTTTCTTTGTGGGGTGTGATGTGGGGTAAGCTAGCAACTATACGATTTTACCTAATGTTTTAATAGGTAATGGCGGAGAGACAGTCTGCCTGCTTCACTTCCAAAGCGGTCCAAGAAAATCTAATAAAGTTAGCATTGCCAGAGCATTAGCATAAATTTATGTGCCGTGACTTCCTGTAAGATCTAGTGTATTCATGGATATAGTGGGGGATCATTTGGGGGATCGTTAGATGGCTGAAACAGGGATTCGAACTCCGAAGAAGGCGCTGACAGCCGCTTTTGTCCGCACGACAACAGAAGCAGGCAAGCACTTCGATGGTAATGGCCTTTTTCTCAAAGTCAAAACCAATGGCGCAAAGCAGTGGGTGCAACGGATCACGATTAGGGGCAAGCGCACTGAAATGGGATTGGGCAGTGCCGATCTAGTAAGTTTGGGCGAAGCGCGGGAAGCAGCACTGCAAAACCTAAAGCTTGCACGTTCTGGCGGCGATCCCCTGAAAGCCAAGCGCGAAAATCAAGCTGTGCTGACCTTTGAAGAAGCCGCCCGCAAGGTACATGAACTGCAAAAGCCAAGCTGGTCAAACCCCAAGCACGCGGCGCAGTTTATCAGCACTCTGGAAACATACGCATTTCCCGCATTAGGGAAATATAAAATTGGTGAAATCACGACAGCAGACGTGCTGGCAGTTCTTACCCCGATCTGGCTTACAAAGCAGGAAACAGCGCGGCGGGTACGGCAACGGATTGGCACAGTGATGAAATGGGGCATTGCTCAAGGGTGGCGGCAAGACAATCCCGCCCAAAACATAGGCCAAGCCCTTCCCAAGCAAACCCAGGCAGTGAAACACCGCAAGGCGCTGTCTTATCGCGATGTAGCGACCTGCATTGAGGTGGCGAAAGCTTCCGGCGCTGGACGCACCACAAAGCTTGCTCTTGAGTTCCTGATCCTGACAGCGGCACGCTCTGGTGAAGTTCGGGAAGCGGTTTGGACTGAAATCACGTTTGACGACAGCCCCCCTGCTAATTCCGCTAATCCTGCTAATCAGGCCGAATGGGTTATTCCCGCCCAGCGCATGAAAATGAAGCGCGAACACCGTGTTCCCCTTTGTGCGCGTGCCGTAGATATCTTGCGGGAAGCTAAAGACTTGAGCGATGGCGGGGATCTTGTGTTTGCAGGGACAAAGCAGGGCAAACCCTTGTCAGACATGACCCTTTCAAAGCTCGTAAAGGAACTGGGCTTTGATGTTGATATTCACGGCTTTAGAACGTCATTCCGCACATGGGTGCAGGAAAAGACAAACGTTTCACGCGAAGTGGCCGAAGCTGCGCTTGCCCATAGCATCAAGGATGCCTCCGAAGCAGCTTATGCACGCTCGGATCTGTTTGAAAAGCGGCGTACGTTGATGGATGATTGGGGCAGCTACTTAGTCGCCACGAAACTGTAGGACCGCATTCATGACTGAACCCAAGCCAAATGAGAAAGTAACGGTTTTGGGTAGTGATGGCATTCACACTCGGATCCATAGACAACCCCTCAAAGAGGATGGCACGCGGAAAGACTGGGACGGTCCGCCCGAAAATCCATTTTGGGATCACATCGAAGGTTTGATGAAAGAAAGCAAAGAAACCCTCATAGCGAGCGGGTATCCAGATCCAGACATGGCTGTAAAATTCACAGTAGGGCTAGGCTGGATCCCCAAAACCCGCGAACCTACAAACGAGATTGAGCGGGATATTGTACTTGTTGCGGACAAAGACCCCATTGAGGGAAGGCGGCTTTGGGAAGAACTTGGCAAGCCAAGTCATGGCAGCGGTTTAGGGGATGTCTACGCCATGAATGCAGCAGATGTGTTTTCAGAGGAATGGTATGCCGGACAAATTCACCACCTTTGCGCCATGATCAACACAGAGAGGGAGAATACCTATCAGGGCCACCTCGTTCGCATCTTTCAGATAGCAGAATTCGAAAAAGACCGCGAATGGCGGCGAGACTTTGGATTGATGATAAAACGAGATATTCGAGGCCAGAAAGCAAGGAAGGCAGGGGGGGTGGCGCGGAAACAAGCTTTAGGCCCCCGCACCGTTCAAATCCTTAAATCCATGAAAGAAATGAGTGATCGAAACATATCGATCAATCAAGCGGCCAAACTGACTTTTGAGAATGGTCTAGGGAGCAGTCGAGGCGCAAACCAAAAACTCTGGACAAGAAACAAAAGGATTTTCAATCCTTAAAGACCCTTCATTCAAGCATGGACATTTTGTTTGGACATTGCAATCCACTGTCCAAAGGTTTGCCCCTAATTACAGGTCACATTCAACAAACTGAAAGGATTTGATTGTGACTAAAATCTTAAAACGGCCCGCCGTTGAGGCACTGACAGGGCTTTCCCGATCTACAATCTATGCGGCTATGTCTAAAGGCACATTCCCCCAAGCTGTGAAGCTGGGACCGCGTGCAGTTGGATGGCGTGAAGCTGATATTGCCGCTTGGCTTGATGGCCTCAAACTTCGCAATGAGGTTTGATTATGGGACTTAAAACAGAAAAGAGCCGAACCCTGTTGGCGCAGGATCCAGCTCATAATTCTTGCCAATGGTCACTGGCGATTGAGAGTTACCTAGCACAAAGCGAAACCAAGCGTCAAACGATGCTTGTTCCTTCCCCGATCATGGGGGCGGCACAATGAGCGATGCAAAGCAGATCACAACCGCTCTCAAGGGGCGCTGGCATGGGGGCTACGGCCTTGCCTATTGCCCAGCGCACCACAACACCAAAACCCCGGCCCTCAGCTTGTCTGAAGGCGCACAGGGGCAGCTTTTGGCGCATTGCCATGCGGGCTGTGACTTCTTGGATATTCTGGATGCCCTCAAGGGCATGGGGTTGATCGAAGGGCGCAGCACCTACACCCCGCCCGATCCAGCCGAGTTGGCAAGACGGCGCAGGCAGGAAAAAGCCAAACTGGTCCAACGTGCAACCCAAGCGCGGGGGATCTGGGACAGCGCCCAGCCGATTGCAGGCACTTTGGCGGAAACTTACTTGCGGCGGCGGGGCATTACTTGCGCCTTGCCCTCAGCTTTACGGTTCAGTCCTGAATGCTGGCACCATAGCGCCCAGCGCGTTCCTGCAATGGTAGCACGGATCGAAGGGGCCGAAGCGTTTGCCGTGCATCGCACCTATTTGGATGCAAGCGGCGCTAAGGCAGATCTAAGCCCGAACAAGGCAATGCTAGGCACCTGCAAAGGCGGTGCTGTGAGGCTGACGGATGGTGCGGGGCCGCTGGTTATCACTGAAGGCACTGAAACGGCTCTATCGCTTGCCAGTGGCTTGCTGGATGGCCCTGCGATGATCTGGGCGGCGCTTTCCACCTCTGGGATGCAGGGGCTTTCCCTGCCTGCCTTGCCTCACAAGATGATCATAGCTTCTGACAGTGACGACAACGGCGCAGGATTAAGGGCGGCTCAGGCATTGGCGCAAAGGGCAAGCGCGCTGGGCTGGGAGGTGTCCCTGCTTCCCGCCCCGCAAGGACAAGATTGGAATGATTATTTGAACATGAAAGGCGGTGCAGCATGAACGCAATCACCCCAACACCATTCAAGGCCGAAGGCCCGCAACCGCTTGTGCGCTCTATCCCCCAAGGCGCGCCCTATCCCATTCACGCGCTAGGGCCGCTCAGAGAGGTGGTAGAGGCCGTACAAGGCCAAACCCAAGCCCCTATGGCAATTCCTGCGCAATCCGCTTTGTCGGTTGCCTCCTTAGCTGTGCAAAGTTTTGCGGATGTTGAAACCCTTGGCGGCAACAGGCCAAGCACGCTTTACTGCCTGACGATAGCACTTTCAGGTGAACGCAAATCAAGTGTGACGCACCCTTGATGGAAAGCTTGCGGATGTTTGAAAAAGAACAGGCAGACACCCAACGGGGTGATATAGATCGCTACAAAAATGCGTTTGCTGTATGGGAAGCACAACACAAGAAATGTGTTCATGACGCGGGCAAAGCCAAAGACAAGGTTGCTGCAGCAAGTGCGCGTGCCGATTTGGAAGCGTTAGGCCCAGAACCTACGCCACCGCCATCTACGGATCGCACAGTGTCCGAACCGACCTTTGAAGGGTTGGTGCGCAAACTGACAGAAGGGCAACCAAGCATAGGCTTGTTCTCGGATGAAGGCGGGCAGTTCCTTGGCGGCTTTGCAATGTCCAAAGACCAAAGGACTAAAACTTTGGCCGCGCTCAATGATCTATGGCAGGGCAACCCGATCCAGCGCACACGATCTGGGGATGGGTGCAGCACTCTGTTTGGGCGTAGGCTTGCTATTCACTTGATGGCGCAACCCGCTGTGCTGCGCGACTTCATGGCGGATCCACTGACAGCCGAAACGGGGTTTTTACCACGCTTTTTGATCACAGAACCGCCAAGCACGATTGGCACAAGGCTACATGCCAAGACACGCACTAACCCGGCTGCGCTGGGCGCGTTCTCAAAACGCCTGACAGCTATACTTGAAACGGCAATGCCAATGGATGAACAGACACGCGCTCTCTCGCCCCGCGTTTTGCCATTGTCAGCACAAGCGCGTGACGTTTTGATCCAGTTCTCGGACAAGGTCGAAACAGCGATGGATGGCAGCGGGATCTATGCAGGTGTTACGGGTTATGCATCCAAAGCCGCCGAACACGCGGCACGGATTGCAGCGGTTCTAACGCTCTGGCCTGATCTTGATGCAAGGCAAGTGGAAGCGGCAACGATGACAGATGCCGTGGAACTGGCAGAGTTCTACTTGAACGAAGCCCTGCGCCTGAAAGATGCGGCAATCATATCAGCCGAAACCGCCAAGGCCGAAAGCTTGCGGGTTTGGTTGCTGGACAAGTGGCAACACCCAGAGATCCTACCAAGTGAAGTGGTGCAGTCTGGCCCGAATCAATTGCGGGAATTGAAAGCGGCGAAAGCTGCAATCAAAACCCTTGAAGATGCTGGCTGGCTTGTTAAGCTAGACGCTGGCGCTGTGATACGGGGAAGCGCACGCAAAGAAGCCTACAAAATCGCAACAAACAAGGCGACCTGATATTCAAAGCACTAGCAAGTAAAGCGGCTAGGCATTACCATTCCTCTGAAATGCCTAGCCAATAATAACCGGTTACGCTGCCAACCATTCTAGTCAATAGTTCACTAAACAATTTAAAACACAATATAAAAATATCGCAGTATAGTTTTTCTGCGGTATTTTAAGATGAGGACCGATTATGGCAAAAAATCCCGCTATGTTTATTACGCTTTCAATTGCTCTAACATTACCAGATATAGCCTCATCGCAAACATTTAGTTTTGAGCAAGCGTTTCAAACACGACTTCGACAAGAAAGGATGCTCGACGAAAAAGCCGACGGTATATTCGGACCTAAGACTAAAAAAGCTATGCAAGACTACGCAACGAAGTACAGCGTTGGGCAAAGCAGAGATCAGATTGTCGCGCACATGGTAAGATGGCCTCTGGAAAAGCAAGTAGGGCTAACGAACACCATGAAAGAAGCCGTTTTCAAAGAGGTAAAGTCTGGCCTCTTGGACCCAGATACAGCGAAAATTACAATCACAAATTCGTACCAGATACCCATTGCGAGGAGTGGATCGCCATTTCATGTTGCGGTTTGCGGAGAATACAACGCAAAGAATATTTATGGTGGGTACGCTGGATACCAAAAATTTCAGATGATCGTTCCTATTCTCTTTAGTGATATAACGGGCGTTTCTGGTTTTTTGCGCGAAGAGGACGGAGCCGAGGCATTTTGTTTGCTTGGAACCTCGTTTTTGGCATATGTAGATTAAGACATAGATTAGCAGATTAGCGGGATTAGCAGCATAGGGCGGCGGGATTGCAGTTTCGTATCCGCCGCTCCTTCCACAATGCAGGATAAAAATCGGTGAATGTAGGGAAACTGCAAATCCCATAAGGTCTAATTTGCGTCTACCACCACAACAGACTTGTCCATCATGCAGGCACGATATGGAGCTAGGATCTCACCGGTTTCAACCACTACAAGCTGACCATTATGTCGAATTACCGCTCCACCTTCTTCCAAGAATAAGTTGATTGATGTGATGGGCGCCTTGCTGTTCCCGCGATCATAATTTTGCGTGAGAACTTTTATAGTCCGCTCCACAGTAACAGTTCTGTAACCTTCTTCACCTCCGTGACAATAGAATTCTTTAACCTCATTTAAGTCAATATCACTTAGCTTTACCATGTTTTGAATTCTCTCTCAGATTGCTTTTGGAGCCCGTGGCACCTCAGATATACAGCTACCTTAATGTGACGTGATAACATCAGTCCACATTAAGAACGCGGAAGCACAATGGAATTTTAGGTGTTAACTTGCTGCGATCAACATTAAGTTCTTAGGAGTTCCAGAATTCGATGGGGGATCGAACGGGGGATCAACTAAGTGAAATTATCATTTTTTCCATCTAAATCAATAACTTAAAAAGAAAATGTGGCGGAGAGACAGGGATTCGAACCCTGGGAACCCGTGAAGGCTCAACGGTTTTCGAGACCGCCCCGTTCGACCACTCCGGCACCTCTCCGCGGCGGGGATCGTCTGGCGGACGACTTAGCTTGCCGGGCGGTGGGTTGCAAGCCTGTTTTCCATGCACAAGCTCGATTGGTAGGTATTTTTCTTGGATGAGATAAAGTGACTTGTAATTTTAGTCCGTTGTCTTGCCGACGAAGCGCGCCGCTGGTTCGTTCCGAAAAAGCTTGTCTAGGATTGGGGGCTGGTTTCCAATAACTGTTTGGCGGGAACTGCTTTGCTCTATTTTGCCACTACTGCTGAGGGCGGGGTTCCACCGTGTGTGATGCCAAGACCTCTTTGCGTCTGCTGCTACCATTGGCCCTCCCTGGGGGGTAATCGCTTTGTCAGCTCCTGTTTGACAGAGGGCCTGCCTGCTTGGTGTTAGCGACCTGTTGTGCTGTCGGCAAAAAATCATTCTTCCGCAAACCCGCGCATGTCATTTGCGCGACGGGTTGGCAACGAATAGTAGAGGCGCTAGATATAAACCCTCCTGATCTTGCGGACAGTTGTCATGCGTATCGCCTCTCGTTTCATTTGTTGTGTCGCAGCGGTGTGCTGCTTTGTTGGGGCCCCAGTGGGGCAGGGCAGGGCAGGGCCTTTGCATCTGGCGCAACAGGCCACACCCTCAATGACCGGGCTGATGGATGTGTTGCAGGTTGATGCCGTGCTGCAAGTAATGCGGCTAGAGGGGCTGCGCTATGGCCGCGACATGGAAGCGGATCTCTTTCCTGGCAAGGGCGGCGCGGCATGGCAGGAGGTGGTCGGCCTGGTATATGACATCGCAACAATGCGAAAACGGTTTGAAACCGCATTGGCCGCGGAGTTCGTGGCGGGGGAAGACGCTATTCCGGCAATCACCGCGTTTTTTGACACGAATCTGGGGCAACGCATCCTGACCTTGGAAGTGGAGGCCAGAACCGCGCTGATGGATGAGGCGGTAGAGGATGCAGCCGTCGCGAAGGTTGACGAGATGATGGCAGAGGCGGCGCCACAATTTGGCGTCTTGCAGCAATTCGCGGATGTCAACGACCTGATCGACATGAATGTTTCCGGGGCAATGAACTCCAATTTTTCCTTCTTTATGGGCTTGGCTGAGGGGGGCGGCTTCGCACAAGAGATGAGCGAGGAAGAGATGCTGATGGAAGTCTGGGCGCAAGAGCCGGATATCCGCGCCCAGACCGAACGCTGGATTTACCCGTATCTTGTGCTTGCCTATGGCCCGCTGTCAGAGGCCGAGATGGCGCAATATCTCGCCTTTTCCCAAAGCCCTGCGGGGCGTAAACTGAATCTGGCATTATTCGGTGCGTTTGATCAGGTGTTTGCGTCCATCTCGCAGGATCTAGGGCGTGCAGCGGCCAGCCGGATGATCGGCGAGGATATTTGACCGCGTCGAACCGCTGCGATAATGCGTGCTCCAGGCCTGTCGAAAGGCTTGACTTTGGATAGTGCATCCGAGATAAGCGCGTATCGTGGACAAATGGTGACATTTGGCCCGGTTTGTTATTGTCACGCCCAATCAGGGCGCGCCGTCCGAAGGCAGCGATGAACACCGGATCCAGCCGGGGCCGCAGGACGCGAAGAAATGAAAAGGAAAGACCATGTTCGCGGTCCTCAAGACAGGCGGCAAGCAATATAAAGTTCAGGCGGGGGATATCCTTCGTGTTGAAAAGCTTGACTGCATTGCTGGCGACAAGATCCAGTTCAATGAAATTCTGATGGTTGGTGGCGATAAGCTGACCGTTGGCGCACCGCTGGTCGCGGGTGCTGGCGTTCAGGCCGAAGTGATCGAACAGATCAAAGGCCCCAAGGTCATCCACTATGTAAAGCGTCGCCGGAAACACTCCAGCCAGCGGACCAAAGGCCACCGTCAACAGCTGACGCTGCTGCGTGTGACCGACGTTCTGGCAAGCGGTGCTGACAAGTCGGACGTCAAGGCAGCAATCGGCACGGCCGATGCCCGCCGCGCGGCCCATAATGCTGATGCCGCTTCGGCAGCTAAGGCACCTGCAAAAGCGAAAGCTGCTGCAAAGCCGAAAACAGCGAAACCAAAAGCAGCGAAAGCTGCTTCGAGCGAGGAGTAATCCCCCATGGCACATAAAAAAGCTGGTGGTTCATCCCGTAACGGTCGCGACTCAGCCGGTCGCCGCTTGGGCGTGAAACTGTTCGGGGGCCAGTCGGCCATTCCGGGCAATATCATCATCCGTCAACGCGGAACCAAAATGTTCCCGGGTGAGGGTGTCGGTATGGGCGTGGATCACACGATCTTTGCCAAGGTCGAGGGTCAGGTCACCTTCAAAAAAGGCCTCAAGGGCCGCACCTTTGTTTCTGTGCTTCCAGCTGCGGAAGCAGCTGAGTAAGCCAACCGTTACAAAGACATGTAACAAGGGGATCGGCTGAAAGGCCGGTCCCCCTTCGCATTTCTGGAGGGATGCGAAACCATATCGCCCAAGCCTTATTATTCTGGCGCGGGTTCCCTAAATAAGTCAGGAAAACGACCCTGATGTGCTTTCGGAGGAGGGCGCGATGATCTTGCAAACTATTGAAGTCAAGGATGCGATTGCGGCAGCGCGGTTCGTCTTGCGGCCTGTCCGTGTGTCGGATGCGGGGCTTTTGGCCCTTTATGCGGGGGACAAGCGGGTTGCGATGCACACCAGCTCAATTGCGCATCCTTTGCCGCCCGGCGCGACCGAGGCCTTTGTCGCCCGCGCGATGTCGGCGGAGTCAAACGAACGGATTTGGGTCATGGATGGCACACTCCAGAACCTGCCCGAGGTCTTTGGCGTTATTTCGCTAAAACAGATGGACCGGGACCAGTCAGAGATTGGCTATTGGGTTGCCCCGGCCTTTTGGAATACCGGATACGCCTCTGAGGCAGTTGGCGCGCTGATGAAGACCAACCCGCTGGGCAATAAAGCGGTCTTTGCGCAGGTGTTTCAGGACAACCCCGGATCGGCGCGCGTGCTGACCAATTGCGGCTTCGATTATCTTGGCGACGCCGAAAGTTTCAGCGTGGCGCGCAATGCACAGGTACAAACCTGGACTTATCTGCGCAAGATGGGCTGACCGCGCTACGGTGACTTGAGATATCGGGCGGGTTCCTGTATCGGCTTGGTTTGAACCAATCCAGAAGGCCCGCCCCATGAAATTCCTTGATCTTTGCAAAGTCTATATCCGCTCCGGTGGCGGCGGATCGGGGTGTGTGTCGTTCAGGCGTGAGAAGTTTATCGAATTCGGTGGGCCGGATGGCGGCGACGGCGGCAATGGCGGCTCTGTTTGGGTAGAGGCGGTCGACGGGCTGAACACGCTGATCGATTTCCGCTATCAGCAACATTTTTTTGCCAAATCCGGCCAACCCGGTATGGGCAGCCAGCGCACTGGCAAAACCGGCGAAGATATCGTGTTGCGCGTTCCGGTTGGCACCGAAATTCTGGATGAGGATGAGGAAACCGTCCTGGCCGATCTGACCGAGGTGGGCCAGCGGGTCCAGCTTGCCAAAGGTGGCAATGGCGGCTGGGGGAACCTGCAGTTCAAATCCTCAACCAACCGCGCGCCAAGCAAGGCCAATCCAGGACAGGAAGGCGTGGAGCGCACGATCTGGCTGCGCTTGAAATTGATCGCGGATGCGGGGCTTGTCGGTTTGCCGAATGCCGGTAAATCCACGTTTTTGGCCAGTGTCTCCAATGCGCGGCCCAAGATTGCCGACTACCCCTTCACCACATTGGTGCCCAATCTGGGTGTTGTCGGCATCGACGGGCATGAGTTCGTGATGGCCGATATTCCGGGCCTGATCGAGGGCGCCTCTGAGGGCCGCGGCCTTGGGGTGCAGTTTCTGGCGCATGTGGAACGCTGCTCGGTTTTGCTGCATTTGGTGGATGGAACCTCGGAGAATGTGGCCGAGGATTACCAGACCATCGTGACCGAGCTGGAAGCCTATGCTGATGAGCTGGGCTGCAAGCCGCGCATCACCGCCCTGACCAAGATCGACGCGCTGGACGCGGAAACCCAAGCCGAACGACTGGCCGAATTGCGCGCTGTTGCGGGGGATGTCTTTGCCATCTCAGGTGTTTCCAACGAGGGCCTCACCGAGGTGTTGCGCAGCATTTATGCCCAGATTGTTGCGGGGCGCGTTGTCGAAACGGATGATACGCCTTGGCAGCCCTGATCGCACCGGACCTTACACAGGCAAAACGGCTGGTTATCAAGATCGGCTCGGCCCTATTGGTGGACCGGGCCAAAGGGTTGCGGCGTGACTGGCTGTGCGGCTTGGCACAGGATGTGGCGGCCGCCAAGGCGCGGGGGACGGATGTTATCCTTGTGTCTTCGGGGTCCATTGCCTTGGGGCGCACGATTTTGGGCCTGCCCTTTGCCGAATTGGCGCTGGAGCAATCTCAGGCCGCCGCTGCCGTCGGGCAGATCCGCCTTGCGCGCACCTATGAAGAGGTGCTGGCCCCTCACGGCATCACCACGGGTCAGGTCTTGGTCACGCTGGAGGATACCGAGGATCGTCGGCGCTATTTGAACAGTCGCGCCACAATGGAAACCCTCTTGGGTCTGGGCGTGGTGCCGATCGTGAACGAAAACGATACCGTCGCCACCGATGAGATCCGCTTTGGCGACAACGACCGTCTGGCCGCGCAAATTGCGGTAACGGTGGGCGCGGACCAGTTGATCCTTTTGTCGGATGTTGACGGGTTTTATTCCGCCAACCCCAAACAAGACCCCTCGGCCCAGCGGTTCGACGTGATCGACAATATAACCCCCACGATTGAGGCGATGGCCGGCGATCCGATTTCCGGCCTGTCCAAAGGCGGGATGAAGACCAAGCTTTTGGCGGCAAAAACCGCCGTGGCGGGGGGCTGCGCGATGGCGATCATGGAAGGCTCGGACATTCGCCCCTTGCAGGCCTTGTTAAACGGTGCGGCGCGCACATGGTTTGTGCCGCAAGCCAACCCGCAGCAGGCGCGCAAACGGTGGATCAATGCGATGAAACCGCGCGGGGATATACATATTGATGCGGGGGCAGTGGCCGCCTTAGGCGCAGGGAAATCGCTATTGCCCGCAGGGGTTAAAATGGTGACCGGTACCTTTGGGCGCGGTGATCCAGTGGCGATTGTGGGGCCGGATGGCGCGGCCTTGGGCAAGGGGCTGGTACGCTATACCGCGGCAGAAGCGCGGGCAATTGCAGGCCATCAATCGGGTGAGATCGAGGCGATCCTTGGCTCGGTTGGCCGTGCCGCCTTGATCCACCGTGATGATATGGTCATCTGAAACGCTACGGGCACTAGCGTTTCAGCCCGATGTTCAAACTTGTCAGCACCCATTGTGTCACCTCTGACAGCATCGCCTGATTGGCGGTGTTGAACCCCTCAATAAGGTCCAGTGTTTCGGTCGAGACGACATCGGCCGTGCTGGTAAAGCTGCGCGATGACATCACGCGCGCGTCATCCTCGCGCACCAGACGGGCCGTCATGCGCAGGCGAATGGTCGCGGCCTTGCCGTCTTCGGTGGCTTCGGCTTGAAAATCCGTCAATTCCGACAGCAACGCATAGTCGCCCGATGCCCCCAGCGGCCTGCGCCCGACAAATCGGAAGGCGTTGCTGTCCTCAAGGCTGCGCACCATCAGGGTTTGCAGCATGGTCGGGGTTTCCTCGGTCCATTTCGCCTCGGGCAAATAGGCAGCCTGCAGCGGGTGCGGGCGGATCAGGATGCGATCGGTCGCCAGCGCACCGGGGGATGAGGGCAGTTCCACCACCACCTGCCGCCCGGTCGTGCTGCGCGCGAGGGTCGGGTCGGCAGGGGCGTTGAGGTCATAGGCGTCAAGCGGCGTGGTGGCACCGTTCAACACAGAGATGGCAGAGCAACCGGACAGCAGGGCCACGGTGCAAAGGGCGGCCAGATAGGGGCGCAGGGTCATAGCGGGCCTCTTTCAGATTAGCGTTTATAGACAGGGGTATCGCCCCCAAGGAAGAAACGTGCGGGATCACGCTGGATTTGGCTGGTCAGCCGGTCAAGGTTGTTGATCAACTCGCGGGTTTCGCGCGCCAGTCGTGTGAACTGGGGCAGGGCGCTTGTGGTGAAATCCCGGATCGGCGGATCAGAGGATGCGACCAGCCCGGAGACCCGCTCAAAGGTTTCGCGCGCGGCATTGGAGGCGGCGGTCAGATCGGATGTGACCTGCGGGATCGCATCCGAGACCCCGGCAATTGCCTTGTCCAGCCCGTCGATGGTGCGCCGCAGATCCGCGGTGATGGCTGCGATATCGTCATTGATAATCCGGTCAGCCCCGTCAAAGGTTTTCTCGGCGGCGACCAATGTACGCTCCCCCACCGCCAGCGCGGAATTGATCGCATCCAGCGTGGTATTGGCGCGGGTAAAGCTGTCGGTGACGGCGGCAAGCGAGATGCTGGCCTCATCCATAAGCCCGTCAACCTTGTCACTGGCCGAGGTAAGGGCCGTGCCGACATCGGTCATGACCTGATTGGCGGTGGCGGTGGCGGTGCGGATATCGGCCACCATTGCGGGCAGATCGGATTGCGCCGCGCGGGCGATGGGGGCAAGGGCGGCACGCGCCTCGGCCACCAGTTCGGCGCCGTCTTGGGTGACCAGATCATCAAAGCTGATCGAGGCCTGATCCATTGATTCCAGCGTGGTGTTCAACTGCACGATCATCTCGTCGGTGGCCTTGATGGTGGCCTCGGCCTCTATCAGCCTGCTGGTTGCCAACTCACCCGTGCGCTTGAATTCCGCGATCATGGCGCGGGCATCTGCCCCCAGTGTTGCGATCTGGTCGCGGGTTTCGGTCAAACCATCGGAAAGCTCTTGGGTCATGCGGGCCAGATCATCGTCGATATAGGCCTGCGCCGAGGTCATCGTCCTGGTGGTCTCATTCAGGGTAGTTTCGGCCGTTGCCACGGTGGTCTTGGTATCTTCGGCAAGTTCGGCAAAGGAAACAAGCATCTGATCGGCGGTATCGAACAGGTTTTCCGCCTTGGAGGTCAGCCCTTGCAGCATGGCATTGAAATTGGAGATCTCGATGGCAAAGCCGGAAACAGAGCTTGCCACGACCGAGAAATCATCCAGAGATTGCGCGAATTCATCCGAGGCCAGTTCAAGATTGGCAAGGATGTTGTCGATCCGCCCGACGTTCTCTTCGGTGAACAGGCCGCGGATATCGCGGGCCACGCCCAAAACCTCAGAGAGCAGCGCCGGGGCATCCTCGGACAGGCTTTGCAATAAGGCGCGTCCCGCCTCGATCTGCGGGACTTCCATCTCGGATACATCGCGCAGCAATCTCTCTGCCGGATCGCCCGCACTGATGCCGACATATGAGACACCAGTCACGCCCTGACTTTCAATGGTGGCCACTGACCCCGTGCGCACGGGGGTGTTTTGCGCGACTTCCAGCCGTGCGACGATGGTGCCGTCATTGTCGGGCGACAGTTTTACATCCACCACCTGACCAACCGGCAGCCCCGCAAAGCGCACATCCGACGCCCGCGCCAAGCCCGAGACAGAGGTGAACTTCACATCATAGTAGGCGAACTGGCGGTCAATCTCTACGCGTGCGAACCAAAGGGCAAAAGCCAGCATGCCCAAAAATCCGAGGATCGTGAACAAGCCGATCAAAACGTAATTTGCTCTGGTTTCCATGGCTTACGGGTCTTTCTTTGCAGGTATGGCGTCACTCGCCGCGCGGGCACGGGGCCCGTGGAAATATTCATGCACCCATGGGTGATCCACGTCGAGCATCTCACGCATGGTGCCGGTGACCAGCACCTTTTTTTCCGCCAATACGGCAATACGGTCGCAGGTGGCGTGCAATGTATCAAGGTCATGGGTCACAAGAAACACCGTCAGCCCCATGGTCTGCGAAAGCTGGCGGATCAGGATGTCGAATGCGGACGCCCCGATCGGGTCCAGCCCGGCTGTCGGCTCATCCAGAAACAGGATCTCGGGGTCCAGCGCCAGCGCACGGGCAAGGCCAGCCCGTTTGCGCATCCCGCCCGACAGCTCGGACGGGAATTTATCGCCCGCAAGGAAGGGCAGGCCGGACAGAGAGATTTTAAGGTCGGCCATCTGGCGGCGTAGATCCGGGTCCAGCCCTTTGACCGCGCGCATCGGCACCTCGACGTTCTCGCGCACATTCAGCGAAGAAAACAGCGCGCCATCCTGAAACATCACACCCCAGCGACGCTCCAGCATCTGGCGCTCATTCTCGGAGGCGGTGCGCACATCGGTACCCAGCACGTCAACCTCACCCGCCTTGGGAATTTGCAGCCCCGCAATGGTACGCAGCAGAACGGATTTTCCGGTGCCCGATCCGCCGACCACGCCCAAAACCTCACCGCGGTAGACATCCAGATCCAGACCGTCATGCACAACATGGCTGCCGAACTGGTTGCGCACCCCGCGCAGGCGGATCACGGTTTCTTTGGGCATATCCGTCATACCCCCACCTGTGCAAAGAAGACCGAAAACACGGCGTCAATCACGATCACGGCAAAAATTGCGGTCACAACTGCGTCCGATGTCTTTTGCCCCAAGCTCTCGGCGTTGCTGCCAACCTGCATCCCTGCGTGACAGCCGACAACTCCGATGATCAGCGCGAAAAACGGCGCCTTGATCATGCCGACGGCCAGATGCCAGATGCCGGTATTCTCGATCAGCCGCGTTCGGAACATCCCCGGTGAGATCCCCAGATCGATCCATGACATCAACGCCCCCCCGATCAACCCCGAGAGATTGGCAATCAACCCAAGGATCGGCAGCATGAACAGCAAGGCCAATATGCGCGGCACAAAAAGGGCTGTGGCCGGATCAATACCCAGCGTACGCATCGCGTCAATTTCCTCGCGCATTTTCATCGACCCGATGGCGGCGGTAAAGGCCGACGCCGTGCGCCCCGCCACGATAATCGCGGTCAGCAAGATCCCCAATTCGCGCAACACCGATACCGCGATCAGATCGACGACAAAGACCTCGGCCCCGAATTGCCGCAGTTGGGTAGAGCCTTGGAACGCCAGCACGACACCGATCAAAAAGGACATCAGCGCCACGATGGGCACGGCTTTCAGGCCGACCTCTTGGCAGTGGTGGACAAGGGCGGTCATTCGAAATTCGCCGGGGTGGCGCAGGCTGCGCGCCAGACGGTGCAGGAAAATCCCGAAATAGCCCAGCAGTTCGGTCGCGAAACTGGCGGATTTTGCAACAGCGCGGCCGATGCCCTCTATCCGGTCAACCAGCGTTTTGGGCTTTTGGTTCTGGCTGTCGGGTTTGGGCAAGGCCTTGCGCACGGTGGCAAGTAGGGTCGCGGCATCCTCGCTGCTGCCCGTTACGGTCAAGGGGGCGCCGTGCGCCTCGGCTGTCACAATGGCCCAGGCGGCACTTGTATCCAGCCGGGTGACGCCAGAAAGATCAAGCGTGACCGGCCCTTGCGCAAGGGCCGCATCCAACCTGTGATGCAGGGGGGTAAGCCCCGCCAAAGAGAAGGAACCGCGCAGGGCAATATGGGTGATGCCATCCTGCGATGTTGTCTCAATCTGATATGTTGGCGCTTCTTCGGTCACAAGGGGCGGTACCTGATGTTTTCACCTTTGCTATCATACCCTTATTTTCGGGGCCATTCCCTTTGTCCCTATGATTGCCAGGGCGGGAAATAAAGTCTATCTCGGTGGCATAAATACATTGGGGGCGGGTATGGATACGCAAAATTCGACGGATATGATGGATGCGATCGGCCGCGCGGCCCGTGCGGCGGCGGCCGAGCTGGCCTTTGCAAGTGCCGAGCGCAAACACGCGGCGCTGATTGGTGCGGCGGATGCGGTTTGGGCGGCGCGCGACGAGATTATCGCGGCCAATGCCAAGGATATGGAGTTCGGGCGCGAAAAGGGGCTGTCGCCTGCGATGCTCGACCGTCTGGCGCTGGATGAGTACCGCATTCGCGGCATCATGGACAGCCTGCGCAGCGTGGCCGAACAGCCCGATCCCGTCGGCCAGGTGATCACCGAATGGGACCGCCCGACGGGGCTGCATATCCAGCGGGTGCGCACGCCTTTGGGGGTTGTCGGGGTGATCTACGAATCCCGCCCGAATGTGACGGCGGATGCGGGGGCGCTATGCCTCAAGGCCGGTAATGCGGTGATTTTGCGCGGTGGCTCCGAGAGCTTTCATTCCTCGGCCGCGATCCATGCCTGTATGGTCAAAGGCGCTGTGCAAGCGGGTCTGCCTGCCGCGGCGATCCAGCTGATCCCGACCCGCGACCGTGATATGGTGGCGCAAATGCTGCGCGCGGTGGACTATATTGATGTGATCGTGCCGCGCGGGGGCAAGGGCCTCGTCGGGCTGGTGCAGCGAGAGGCGCGGGTGCCGGTTTTTGCGCATCTCGAAGGGATCTGTCATATCTATGCCGATGCGGATGCCGATCTGGAAAAGGCGCGGCGCGTGGTGGTGAATGCCAAAACTCGGCGCACCGGAATTTGCGGCGCGGCGGAATGCCTGCTGATCGATCGCGGTTTCTGGGCCAAACACGGCGCGGTTCTGGTGCAGGACCTGCTGGATGCGGGCGTCGAGGTGCGTGGCGAGGGTGAGGTTGCCGATGTCAAAGGCGTGGTTAAGGCCGCCCCCGAGGACTTCGGGCAGGAGTTTTTGGATATGATCATCGCCGCACGCTTGGTTGACGGCGTTGACGGCGCGATTGCCCATATCCGCGAATTCGGCTCCAACCATACCGAGGCGATCCTGACCGAGAATGACACCACCGCAGCCCGCTTTTTCCAGCGGCTTGACAGCGCGATCCTGATGCGCAACGCCTCGACGCAATTCGCGGATGGCGGGGAGTTCGGAATGGGCGGCGAGATCGGCATTGCAACCGGCAAGATGCATGCCCGCGGCCCTGTCGGCGCCGAACAGCTGACCAGCTTCAAGTATCTGGTCACCGGTGATGGCACCTGCCGGGTCTAAAAAAAGGGGCCCGCAAGACCTGAGCCCCCAATTGGCATTGATCCGTCACCAGAATTAGGAAAGCGGGGCATCTGGGGCGTCATCAGGGAACCCAAGCCTGGCCTTTTCGCAGCCTAATTCCAGTCCTTTTCGCTCAATGTATGCTATAATGGAGATAAGGGGCGGCAACGAGATCGCGGAGAAGTTTCGTCGTGATGCAATGCGCATTGCCACGACCACAGGTTTAAGGTGGCCGCCGGTTTTCTGTGATTTGGGTGTTGGCGGGCGCGGTTAATCCAGTGGGTGCAAAAGCAACTGCCCGGCAGATCATTACGACGATCAACAACCTGCCCACCGTTTGTCCCTCAGTCATACCAAGTGGCCTTGGGTTTGGCAGTCGTCGTTTTCGGCTGTGACAAGCGCGCCGGGCGCGTTGCCATCAATTAGCTCAAGCGCCCGACGCGTTTCTGCGGGGGGGTGTTTCCCAGCGATGAATGCGGCCTGACATTGTTGAAATCCTAGCGCCAGAGCGCGGGCGTTCAGCTGGCCTCAGATATGCTGTCGAAGGCCTCTTCGGTGAGGCATTCATCGCGGAAGTTGTCATTGAATGACACGATGTATCCGTTCTGCTGCGGCTTGCCCGGATCAATGTTATGCCACTCGACCTTGTTGTCGTTCGCCCGTTTCATCAGCTTTTCGTTCGTGAACTCCGTTCCATAACACTTCGGAATGATGCTGATTAAAAGGCTATGACCGCCAGTGCAGCCGCCAAATAGCGCCGCAGGTGGTCATAGCCGGGTCTCGGGTCTCTACGTTGGTTGTGCACAAATCACGCCGTAAAGGAGACCGACATTGGCCCAAGATCATTGTTGCACAAGCTGCCCCTGTTTTGGTGGCTATCGACATCGCCAAGGCCCGCCATGAAGTTTTGATCGATATGCCAGATAAGAAACGGCAACGTCGCTTAACCGTTTGGAATGAACTTGCCGACTTCAACCGCCTCGTCACGGTATTGAAGGAATACGGACGCCCGGTTCGTGTAGCTCTTGAGGGCCAAACCATGTGCTTGGCGGCAATTACCAACGTGCCTTGGCGTACCATCCGGCAACTGCTGGCTTTGAGGTAAAGCTGGTGTCCTCAGTGGCTTTTCATGCGATTGCTCACCGCGCCGCCGATCACACGGCGTGAATGCAGATCAAAGATGACAGCCAAGTTCGACATAGGGCCACCATTGGTCTCAGGCCCATGTCGGACGCCAGCCCTCCCGGGTCCACACATAACTGATGTCGCTTGCCCGTTTCTGGTTTGGCCCCGCGGCCATAAAGTCCCTGTCCGGCAGATTGGGCGCAATGTTGACCTTATGATCGCTATCTGTCGTGACCTATGCCGTTCTGACGCATCAAGCGGCCAACGCAACTATGACCGACATTCAGACCAATCTCTTTTCAGCTCTTCGGTCATCCGTGGCCTGCCGTAGCGACCAAGGCTAAGTCGAGACTGTTCCTTGATATGTGCAAATGTGACCAAGTCAGTCCGTTGCCTGCGATTGGCGTGACGGCCGCGCAGGGCCCGCAATCCACGCGATCTGACCTGCGCCACTTGGCACATACGCCGGGTGGAAAACGTAGATTGATGCTCTTTGATGAACCTAAACCTCACGGCTTTTGGATCGCAAAGAACACTGTGGCCTTCGCCGGGAAAACAACCCCCCAGACGGTTTTCTGTCCCTCCTTAGTTTAAAATTTCCCGCTCCTCCTTGAGGATACGGTTCTCGCGCCGAAGTCGGTCATTCCCGTTGGCGCGTTTTAACTCGTCTTTCGACACCTGTGCCTTGATGCGCCATGATCCACTTGTTCAGCGTCGACATGCCAACGCCCAAATCATCTGCCACCTGCTTACGCGTAAGCCCGCTGGCCCGTGCGATCCGCACCGCATCCCGGCGGAATTCGTCCGTCCGTTTCAGTCCTATAGTCAGCCTCCTGTGTTGCAGTAACAAAGGAGCGGCATCGAAATGCGACAGGGCCAGACAATAGGTAAAGCTTCTTTTTGTTCATAATCATGTCAACGCACTCCAGCAGGTCGCCCACGCGCCCCTCTTATGGATACCGCATATAGGCTGCCGGGCAATTGTTAACCGAACCGCAGTCGATTCTTAACAATTTTGTTCATTTCCAGACGGGCCTTGGGGTTATCGGCCGCAGCACCGCGTCCCGCCGTTGCATCAGCGTAGTAAGGGCTTTCTTAAAAGGTCCTTCAGCACACAATTGTCCAGCATGCATTTGCCACTAGGCGCTTCAGTTTCGCGTTGCCATGCTCCAACTGCTTGAGCCGTTTGGCGTCGGGAACATCCATCCCGCCATATTTGGCCTTCGACTTTTAGAACGTCGCAACGCTCAGCGCAGGCTTGGGGCATAGCTTGTCCGTCGAACTCTACTCCTTGAATCCCCCTTCACGGGCCATTGCTGCGCAATGCCCTGCTGATCTCAAGCAAATGAATCGATCCTGTGCCTAACGATTGCGACAAGCTTGTGGCCGCTAAATATTGGCCGTGTTTTTGCAAATAAGAGAATGGCAGAGATCTAGGAGTTTTCTTGATCGCGCAGGTGAATGCCCACCCCTAGCAAAACGGTTCGAATTTCCGGCATCTCCGTCCGGTTTTGGCTCCCAGCGATTTCTGGAGCGATCGCAATCAGAGTTGGCGCGCGATGCGCCAGCTCTGATTGCTCCAGGCTCCGACCAAGCGGAATGTGTCAGGGCAGATCACGCGCCTTCAATTATTCAGGGCTTAGAAACCTACTTCGCTTGCACCCTTCAGGTGAAGGATCTCGCGGGCTTCATCTGGGGTGGCGACCTCGAGGCCCAGACCTTCGATGATCTGGCGGACGGCCTTGACCTGTTGGGCGTTGCTGGTGGCCAGTTTGCCCGGACCGGCCCAAAGCGAATCCTCCAAGCCAACGCGCACATGGCCGCCCATGGCCGCAGACATCGCCGCCGCGTTCAACTGGTTGCGTCCTGCGCCCAGAACCGACCAGCGGTAATTGTCGCCAAAGAGCCGGTCAGCAGTACGCTTCATATGCATCATATCATCGGGATGTGCGCCAATTCCGCCCATCAGACCAAAGACGGTTTGGATGAACAGCGGCCCTTTGACCAACCCCTCATCCATGAAATGCTTGAGGTTATAAAGATGCGCCGTGTCATAGCACTCAAATTCAAACCGCGTGCCATTGGGGCTGAGCGTGGTCAGAATATGTTCGATATCGGCAAAGGTGTTGTGGAACAAAATGCCCTTGTCGCCAAGGTAGTTGCGTTCCCATTCGTGTTTCAGGTCATTGCCGAACCGCTTGAGCATCGGAAAGAGACCAAAGTTCATCGACCCCATGTTCAGTGAGGCCAGCTCTGGCTTCCAGGTGGCGGCGGGGGCGACGCGTTCCTGAATGGACATCGTGGGCGCGCCGCCTGTGGTGATATTAACCACGCAATCGGACCGTTGCTTGATCACCTGCAAGAAGGGGCGAAACCCCTCGGGGGTCTGGTCGGGGCGGCCATCTTTGGGGTCGCGGGCATGAAGGTGGACCACTGCCGCGCCGGCCTCTGCGGCGCCGATTGCGGCCTCGGCGATTTCG
Organism: Pseudorhodobacter aquimaris; assembly: GCF_001202025.1. Lineage (GTDB taxonomy): Bacteria > Pseudomonadota > Alphaproteobacteria > Rhodobacterales > Rhodobacteraceae > Pseudorhodobacter > Pseudorhodobacter aquimaris. Next base: position 123,531 of record NZ_LGHS01000041.1, on the reverse strand, counting down.
CTGGCGCTGACGGGCAGATGCGGCGACATCGACGGGGTGTGGATCGCACCTGTGACGGCACAGGTGATGATGACTTTGTTCTTGGTGGTCATGGTGGATTCTCTCTCCCTAAATCGCTTAATCTTTTAGAAACCGCGCAAGTGCGGCCAGTTTTGCATCCCGTGCCCTTGTGCGTTCGGGCACCTCCTCGGGGGGGGGCATTGCGGCGGCCACGCGTTTTGCGGCCGCTTCGGTAAAGGCCTCGCCGCGGGCCGCACTATCGCTTAGCCGCGCCATGGTGGGGCCGTAGCGGTCCAGATAATCCGTGACCCCACCGGGGGCATTCAGGTTGATCGTGGCCATCGGCCCCAGCAATGTCCAACGGCGGCCAAGCCCGTGACAGATGGTATCGTCAAGACCCTCAGGCGTGACGATGCCCTGCTCGATCAAGGACAAAGACTCCGCCAGCAGCACCGCTTGCAGACGGTTCAGAACAAAGCCGTCGATCTCGCGGCTAAGGCGGACGGGCACCTGCGAAACGGCCCGCATCAAGGCCTCGGCGCGATCCATGACCTCGGGGGCGGTGTCCTGGCTCGGGCAAAGCTCCACCACCGGCACCACATGGGGCGGGTTGACAGGATGGGCAACCAGAATACGGTGACGGCCCACCAGCCCCTTGGCAAAGCTAGAGGCGACGAGGGCCGAGCTTGACGAGGCAAGGATTGCATCGGGCGGGGCCAGCCGGTCAAGATCGGCGTAGATCTGACGTTTGATCTCAAGCTTTTCAGGGCCGTTTTCCTGAACCCATTCGACGCCCTCAACCGCCGACGCCATATCGTCGCAGATGGTGACATTGTCCAATGCGGCCGGATCATCGCCGCTCAGGGTGCAAGTCTCGGCCAAGGTTTGCCGCAGGGTGGCGCGCACCTCGGGTGAGGGGTCCCATAGGCGCACCTGACATCCGGCCCGCGCAAAGACCACGGCCCAGGCCCGGCCGATCAACCCGCTTCCGATGACGGCAACATTTCTTGACATGTGAATTCCTTTTCCCTCAGGCAGTATGGCTTTGCGGTGTTTTCCAGCCGTGAACAGTTTGCTGCAAATCATTGGCCGCATCGGTGATGTCGCGGACAATGGCCGCGCGCAGCGCATCGGCATTACCTGCGCGCAGGGCATCCAAAGCCCAGCGGTGGCTGTCCATCGAGCGGTCAAAATGCAGCGGTTTGGTGACGGCCAGACGGATCAACGGGCCGACCCGCACCCACATCGCCTCTATCAGCGACAACAGCACGGGCCGCCCGGCGGCATGGTAGATCAGCGAATGAAACCGCCAGTTGTTTTCAAGATACATATCGACATCGCCGCTATCAGACGCGCGCTGCATCAAGTCATAGGCATTGGTGATAAGCCGCATCTGCGGGGGGATGTCTTGGTTGACGGCCTGTGCGGCGGCGAACCCTTCGAGATTGACGCGGATATCGCGGATGTCGGTCAGCTCTGCCTCTGTGGGGATGGGGACCCGCAACACGCGGTTGCCGCCAAACACCTCCAGCGCGCCATCACTTTGCAATTGACGCAAGGCCTCGCGGACGGGGGTGACGCTGGTGCCAAGCACATGGGCCGCTTTGCGCAGGCTGATTTCCTCACCGGGGCGGAAATATCCGCTCATCAAGGCCTCACGCAATGCAGCATAGATCAGCGACTGTGCCGTTACACCTTCTTGCAGGGTCAGCGGGCGCATCCGTGACCAGCCATCGGTCTCATGGTCGTGGGTCGGGTATGTGTTTCTTTCGGACAACTGTGATCTCACAATGTTAGGCACCTTCTAATTTTGTAGATAGTTTTCGCTACCTGTCAACGCAAATCAGTTAAAAAATTAGGTTGACTGAAACTAGTTTCAGGTTTTAACGTAAGGTGTGATCACGGTTTATACTGTGTCTGATCGTTCAATGGGGGCAATCATCGATTGTCTAGGAGAGGAAAAAATATGCGTAACTTTACTTTTGCCGTCGCCGCGACCGCGGCGCTGGGGCTGATGACAAGCGCGGCTTACGCGCAGGCGACCCGCACATTTGACGTCAGCCTGCCACTGGGGCCGAAGTCGCATCACGCGGCCGGGATCCTCAAGTTCGGTGAGGAGCTGGAGCGTCTGTCGGAAGGCCGGATGACGATCCGCCCGCATTACGACAACGCCTTAGGTGCCGAGCGTGAGGTGGTCGAAGGCATGGGCTTTGGCCTGATCGATATGGGGATCAGCTCTACCGGGCCGATGGGCGGCTTTGTCGATGACTATATGCTCTTTGATCTGCCCTATATCTTTACCAGCCCCGAGCATGTTTACGGCTTTCTCGACAGCGAGCATGGCGACGCCTTGGCGCAAAAACTGGAAGAGACCATCGGGGTCAAGACCCTTGGCTGGATGGAAAACGGTTTCCGTCACAACACCAACAACGTCCGCCCGCTGAACACGCCCGAGGATCTGGAGGGCATCCGTCACCGCACACAAGAAAGCCGCGTGCAGGTGGATACCTGGACGGCCTTGGGGGCAAATGCTTCGCCGATGGCCTGGACCGAGGTGTTCACCGCCCTTCAGCAGGGCGTTATGGACAGTCAGGAAAACCCGATCCCGACGATCTACGACGTGAAATTCTATGAGATCCAGAAATACCTGAACCTGACCGGCCATGTCTATTCACCAGCTCCCTTCATGATGGGGGCGCAGCTGTTCAATTCGCTCTCAGAGGTGGATCAGGCGATCATCATGGAAGCGGCTGCCATTGCCGTTCCGTTTCAGCGCGAGGCCTCGCAGCGCATGGAATCGGATTTGATCACCGAACTGGAAACTCTTGGCATGACGGTGACGCGGCCTGATCTGGAAGCCTTCCGCGCCAAGGTGGTTCCTGTGATCGAGGAGTGGAAATCGGTCGTCGGCGCCGATCTGGTCGATAGCGCGATCAACTTCAAGCCATAATCGGCCTGATATTGCGACGGGTCCGGCGGTTTCGGCGGGCCCGTTGTTCCACGAATTAGGGGGGAGATGGCGATGCAGTTCGTTTTGCGAAATGTGATCCGCGGTGTTGATCGTGTGAACTGGCTTTGCGGGTGGCTCTTGGCGCTCTTGTTGCTGGTGATGACTGTGCTGATCAGCTGGCAGGTTTTTGCGCGCTATGTGATGGGCGACTCGCTGACATTCTCGGAAGAGGTCGCGCGGTTTTCCATGGTCTGGATGACAATGCTGGGCGCGGGCTATGCCTATCGGCAGGGGTCCCTGATTTCGGTAGAGCTGCTCTCTGATATAGGGGGGGCGCGTTTCGCCAATCTGTTGCGGCTTTGCGTGGCGGCGCTCTCTTGCGTCTTTGCCTGGGTTTTGTTGACCCAAGGGTGGAATATCACCGGGCGGGTGGTGTCGCAAACCGCGCCCAGTACGCGGGTCTCTATGGCCTGGCTTTACGGGGCCATGCCTGCGGGGGCGGCGCTGATTATGCTCAATGCTCTGGCGATTCTTCTCGACGCCTTTATCAAGAAGGAGGATTAAGCCCATGATTGCATTGCTTTTTGGCCTTTTGCTTTTGCTTTTGCTGGTCGGCGTTCCGGTGACTTTCTCGCTGGGGCTGGCCGCGATTGTGACCATCTGGCAGGGAGAGATCATGCCGATGTTGATCGTCCCGCAAGAGATGATCCGCTCTATCAATTCCTTTCCGCTTTTGGCGATCCCCTTCTTTATCCTTGCGGGCAACCTGATGCAGCAGGGCGGTATTTCACACCGGCTGGTTGAGTTCTCGCGCACGCTTGTCGGCGGGATGAATGGCGGCTTGGCGATGGTGGCCATCGTTACATCGGCATTTTTCGCGGCGATCTCGGGGTCGGGGGCGGCGACCACGGCGGCGGTCGGGGCGATCCTGATCCCGGCGATGATCGCGCAGGGCTATAACGGCGCCTATGCGGCGGCCAATCAGGCGGCCTCGGGGGCTTTGGGGGTGATTATTCCGCCCAGTATCCCGCTGATCCTCTATGCGATCTCGGCCAATCAATCGGTCGGCGATATGTTTGCTGCGGGGTTCATGCCCGGCTTTGTCGTGGTTGGTGCTTTGATGGCCTATGCCTATTTCCACGCGGTGCGGCACCCCGCCGGGCGTGATAGCTCTGCCACTCTGGGGGAGGTGTTTCGCGCCGGACGCAAGGCGATCCTTGCGCTTTTGATGCCGGGGCTGATCCTTGGCGGGATCTATGGCGGGATCGTCACCCCGACCGAGGCGGCGGTGATCGCGGTGGTCTATTCCTTCCTCATTGGCGTGGTGGTTTACCGTGAGCTGCCCTTGCGTGCGATCCCGGCCATCCTGCGCGATTCCGCCGTTACATCGGCCGTGGTGGTCAGCATTATTGCGACCGCAGGGCTTTACGGGCGTATCATCCTGTCACTGCAGATCCCGACGATCATCTCGGATTTCGTTGTGGGGGCGATCGACAGCGCGTGGCTGTTCATCATCCTCGCCAACATCCTGTTGCTCTTCGTGGGGATGTTCCTTGAGGCGGCGGCGGCGATCCTGATCTTCACACCAATCCTGCTGCCCATTGCGCTCAACTTCGGGTTCCATCCGGTGCATTTCGGGATCATCATGGTGGTCAATCTTGCCATGGGGATGTTCACGCCGCCCGTGGGGCTGAACCTGTTCATCGCCTCGCAAATTTCGCGCATCTCGATTGCACGCCTGTCGCGGGCGGTGCTGCCCTTTGTCGGGCTTATCATGCTGGTCTTGATGGTCATCAGCTTTGTGCCGTGGCTGTCATTGGCGCCGACGGGCCGCTAAGGCCGTAATTCTTAGGAAGGACTGAATAAATGGATCTTTTTCTTGAAGGTGCCCGGGTTATCGTCACTGCCGGCGCCGGGGGCATCGGGCGCGCCATCGTCGAGGCTTTCCTTGCTGCGGGGGCCAGGGTCGCGACCTGTGATATCGACGCGGCCGGGCTTGCCTCTTTGCCCGAGGGGGTTTGGCATCGGCAGGTGGATGTCAGCAAATTCGCGGATCTGGCAGGGTTCATCGATGCCGCCGCCGAGGCGCTTGGCGGTGTCGACTGCCTGATCAACAACGCAGGCAGCGCGGGGCCAACCGGGCGGATCGAGGAGCTTGAGATCGGCGCGGTGGAGCAATGCCTCGCGCTTTGCCTGACCAGCCAGTTTGTGACCATCGGCCGCGCCGTGCCGCATCTGCGCCAAAGCGATAACCCCTCGATTGTGAATATCTCTTCGCTTGCGGGGCGCTTGGGGTTCAAGCTGCGCAGCCCCTATGCGGCGGCCAAATGGGGGGTGATCGGCCTGACCAAATCCATGGCGATAGAGCTGGGGCCAGACCGTATCCGCGTCAATGCCCTTCTGCCCGGTCTTGTCGCGGGCGCGCGCCAGCAAAAGGTGCTGGAGGCACGGGCAGAGGCGCGCGGGATCTCCTTTAAGCAGGCCGAGACCGAGGCGTTTTCCTTCACTTCCATCGCCGATTATGTGACGCCCGAACAAATCGCCGATCAGGTGGTTTTCCTCGCCAGCGCCCGCAGCAAGACCGTTTCGGGGCAGGCAATTTCGGTTTGCGGGGATACGGGCATGTTGGGGTGACCGGACCAACACGGCGTGATCCCTGTGCTGTGGCGTCGGCGGGCGCAGGAGTTTAACGGCAGGGGCACGGGAATATAGTCATCGCATCCAAGTCAGGCGAAACCGGCAGTCTTTTGCCACCCAAGAGCGAAAGATTGCCATTTGAAAAAAGATGCCCATTGAACCTTTCCAAAATTGGTCCTTATTAGCGCTATCAGCTTTGCGATCTTTGGGGGTTTTGCGTGGAAAAAACAGATAAGTTTCGGGGCCTTGCCATGACGGGCAGGGCAATCGGCCGACGGCATTTCCTGACGTCCCTGTCGGCCTCGGTCGCAGCCTCTGCACTTTTCTCAACAAATACAGTGTTCGCACAGCAAACAGAGGCCGCGTCGGCCCCGGAATTCAGCTTTGACGGCCTCACAGAGCGGATGCGCCTGCACAGCAAAGAGCCCTACCGCAAGCCGCAACCGGTCGAGGGATTCGTCGCAGATCTCGATTATGACGGCTATCAGATGATTCGATATCGTCGTGATCGGACACGCTGGGAAGAGGAGGGCCAGATTTTTGGCCTGCAAGCCTTTCACCTCGGCTGGTTGTTCGAAGAACCGGTGGCGATCCATGAGGTCGTTGAGGGGCGTGAGGTCACGCTGGGGTTTTCCACGGCGGATTTCGAATACGGTAAGGGTATCACCCAAGATATCCCTGAAAACGCCCCCATGCCCGGTGTGGCAGGGTTCCGGCTTTTGTCGCCGCTCAACCGTGTGAACCGTTTTGATGAATTGATTGCCTTTCTGGGTGCCAGCTATTTCCGCGCGCTTGGCCACGCCAACGTCTACGGGTTGAGCGCGCGTGGCTTGGCGGTCAACACCGGCCATTCCGAAGGCGAGGAATTCCCGCGATTTTCCGAATTCTGGCTGGAGCGCCCCGCATTGGGCGCGGATGCAGTGGTGGTCTATGCCGCGCTGAACAGCCCTTCGGTGACGGGGGCGTACCGTTTTGTGATCCGTCCAGGCGATACCACGGTGGTTGATGTCACCGCGCGGCTGTTTTTACGCAAGGATATCGCCCAGCTTGGCATTGCACCGATCACCTCGATGTTTCTGTTTGGCGGCAGCGATCCTGATGAGCAGGACGATTTCCGCGCGGCCGTCCATGACAGCGAGGCCCTGATCCTGAACACCCGCAACGATGAGACCTTTTACCGCCCCCTGAACAACCCGCCGCGGCTGTCCAATTCATATTTTGGTGCGCAAAACCCAAGCTCTTTCGGGTTGGTCCAACGCAGCCGCCGCTTCGACGACTACCTCGACGCCGAGGCGCATTATGAAAAGCGCCCCTCCTTGATGGTAGAGCCGCTTGGCGACTGGGGGAGCGGCACCATGCGGCTGGTTGAAATCCCCTCGCAGCTTGAGGGTAACGATAACATCGTAGCCTTCTGGGTGCCCGAGGGCGATATGCGCGCCGGGCGTGAGTTGGAGGTGACCTATCGTCTGCACTGGGGCATGAACCCGCCGGGTGATGCCCATGCCGCGCGCGCCCGCATCCTGCGGACCCGTGTGGGCGAGGGCGGTGTTGCGGGCGTAGAGGAAAAAAACGGTCGGCGGAAATTCGTCGTGGATTTCGCGGGTGGTTTTTTGCGGGAACTATCTGGCGATGCCGACGTTATTCCCCAAGTAAGCGCAACCAAAGGCACCGTAACACAGGTGGTCCTGAGCCAGATCAGCGGCACGCAAACCTGGCGGCTGGTCATCGAGGTTGAGGCCGCAGCCGGTGCCGTCGTAGAGCTTAAGGCCAGCCTGTCAGGCTATGGGCGCGTTTTGTCCGAAACCTGGTTATATCAGTGGATGAGAAAATGAACGTGGATCAAAAAAACGATTGCGAAGACCCTTTTTATGAAACCACCCGCCAGTGGGAACCGCCGATGGCGCCCTTGGCGATGCCACGGCAGGTGCTTGAACAGCCGACAGGCAAAAGCCTGATCGAGCAACTTGCGATGCTCATCTTCCCGCGTGAGCCTGTCTGAAAGGGGCTGAAGATTGTCCCACAGACCACCCCCGCCAAGCCAGACCCGCGCCCTGAGAACCGGGGCCTTGGCCTTTGCCCTGACCACGGCCTTGACCGCAACCGTATTGCTGGTGGAGGCTGCGGCACAGGACGGGCTGGACGCATGGGATATCGCGCGAGCGGTTCTGATATTGGTGACGACTGCTTGGCTGGCATGGGGGGCGGCCCTTGCGCTGGTTGGATTGCCCGGCCGCCGCCAACCCCCCGGCACGGTTGAGTTACTTGCGCCCGTGCCGAAAACCGTCGTCCTGATCCCGATTTATAACGAAGACCCGACCGCCACTTTTGCGCGGGTTGCCGCCATGCACCGCTCTAGCATTGCGGCGGGGCTGACGCTTGATATTGCGGTGCTCTCTGACACTCAGGACATGGATGCCGCAGAACAAGAACGCATCGCCTTTGCCCGTCTTACGGCGCAAACCGCTGGCGGCGGGCGGCTGTTTTATCGGCGGCGGACGGATAATCAGGGCCGCAAGGCTGGTAATATCGAGGATTTCATTCGGAAGTCCGGCGGGGCCTATGAATTTGCGGTAATCCTTGATGCCGATAGCTTGATGGAGGGGGACACCCTGCGCATTTTGATCGCGCGCATGCAGGCCGATCCCAGTCTTGGCCTGCTTCAGACCTTGCCGCAGATCATCGGGGCGCACTCATTCTTCGGGCGTTCGATGCAGTTTTCCTCGGGGTTCTACAGCCCGGTTTTCACGCGCGGTCTTGCCCGCTTGCAAGGCGCTACCGGCCCGTTCTGGGGGCATAATGCGATTGTGCGGGTCCGTGCCTTTGCCGCAAGCTGCGCTATGCCAGAGCTGTCGGGCGCTCCGCCCTTTGGAGGGCACATCCTGAGCCATGATTATGTCGAAGCCGCCCTATTGGCGCGCGCGGGCTGGACGGTTCAGGTCGATGAAACCATCGGTGGATCCTATGAGGGTGGGCCGGAAAATATCATTTCTTATGCCAAACGCGACCGGCGCTGGTGCCAGGGAAACCTGCAACATATCCGCCTGCTGTTCGCGCCGGGCCTGAAGGGCTGGAGCAGGTTCGTGTTCTTGCAAGGCATCTTTGCCTATCTGGTATCGGTGCTTTGGGCGGCCTTTCTAATCGCGTCGGTTCTGGCGACGATGATGGCGCATGAGCCTGACTATTTTCCCCAACCCCATCAGCTTTTCCCGGTTTTCCCGAGCGACCGCACCAAGCAGATAACGGCGCTGGCCGTTGGCATTGGCGGGTTGTTGATTGTGCCGAAACTCTCGGTCCTGATCGGCGCGATTTTTTCGGACCGTGTGGCCGGTTTCGGAGGGGCACTTAAAGCCACCAAATCAGTGGTCTCCGAGATTTTGCTCAGCTCGCTGCTTGCGCCTTTGATGCTGATGTATCAGACCCGCGCGGTGGCGCAGGTTTTCGCCCGCAGGGACGGGGGCTGGCCTGCCAGTTCGCGCGCCGAGGGGGCGATTGTGCTGGCGTCAGCCTTGCGCGACGGGGCGTGGATCGCCATGACCGGCGCAATCAGCCTGATCGCTGTGGCCTTGCTGGCCCCCAAGCTCAGCCTGTGGCTGTTGCCGGTGTGCCTGCCCATGCTTTGCGCGCCGTTCTTGATTGCATGGACCTCGCGCCCCTTGACCCATACCCTGTTCACGGTTCCGCAAGAATGCCGTCCCCCTGCCATCGTGGCCGCCTATGAGGCGCAATTGGCAGATTGGTCGGCAGATCAGGATCCGTCCCGAGAAAGCGATAGCCATCTCAATGTCACAGCCTAGCACCGCGGTTCCGCGCAGCCGCGACCCGCGCATCGATGCCTTTCGCGGGTTGGCGCTCATCATGATTTTCATCGATCATGTGCCCGGCAACCCCTATGAGCGTTTCACAATCCGCAATATCGGTTTTTCCGATGCCGCCGAGGCGTTTTTTGTCATGTCGGGGGTGGCCGCAGGGCTTGCCTATAGCGCACGGTTTTTGCCGCAGAACGTCGCGCAAAAGGGGCTTTGGCATGGGGTCGCGCCGGTTTGGAATCGGGCTTGGGTGCTCTATCTGGTGCAGATTTTCCTGACCGCCTGGGCGATTGCGATCTATTCCGGCGGGGCGCAGCTTTTTGATGTTCCGGCGTTGCTTACGCAGATCAATCTGCGGCAGGTTTACGAGAATACGCAAGCGGCCCTGATCGGCATTCCGGTGCTGACGCATCAGCTTGGCTATGTGAATATTCTGCCCGCCTATATGGTGCTTTTGGCGCTCACGCCCTTTGCGATCATGGTGGGGTTGCGCCGCCCTTGGATTTTGGCGGCGGCCTCTGTGCTGTTGTGGTTTTGTGCGGGGCTGTGGCGGTGGAACCTGCCGAATTTTCCAAATCCGGGGGGGTGGTTCTTTAACCCCTTGGCTTGGCAATTGGTCTTTGTCTGCGGGCTGTTGACGGGCCTGTCTTTGGGCCGCAAAGAGCGGTTCATTCCGAAATCTCGCCTGTTGTTCGGGCTGTGTTTGGGTTTCCTGATTCTGGTCTTTGCGTGGCGCCATGTGCCGGGCGTTGGCCCCTATCTGAACCATCAGATGGCCCGTTTGGGGGCGGCGGGCGCACCATTCCATCTTGTGTCGCATGACAAGACCTTTTTGGCGCTGCCGCGTTTGTTGCATTGTCTGGCGCTGGTCTATGTGCTGTCCTGCTCGCTTTGGGTTTTTCGGGCAACGGCCAGTGGTCCGGGCGCGCCTTTGCGGCTTTTGGGGCGCAACGGGCTTTTGGTCTTTGCGGCGGGTACGCTTCTGGCGCTGGTGTTCAATGTGATCTTAAAAGCGACGGGTGGCGCGATGCCCTATCCCGTCCTGCTGCCGCCCTTGGGGATACTGGTAATGCTGGCGGTTGCATGGATATCCGAATCCGCAAGCGCCAAAAAACAGCGCATTGCCTATGCTTTGAGCCCTATGTGATGGGGGGCGGATGTCCTTTCATGGGACGGGGGGATGGCATTGGCTGTGTCGTGCAACCATGGAAGGATTTCGGCGCGGATACGGTCATCATTCCAGTGGTGGGACGATACCGAACAATGCACGGCAGACCATGCCCGGCCATCGGGGCCGCGAATAGCACAGGCAATACCGACCTCGTTCAAAATCAACTGATCGTGGGAAATGGAATGGCCGATTTGTGCGGCTCTGTCGATTTCTTCGGCGATGGTGGCGCGGTCCATGGTCGTTTGGGGGGTGTAGCGTTCCAGCGGCCAGGTCTCGATGGCTGCGGCACGCTCTTGCGGTGGAAAGGTTGCAAGAATGGCTTGACCGGCAGAGGTGCAAAGCGCGGGCACGGTCCGGCCGGGCAGGGTTGCAGCAAAGGTCGTGCGGGTGCCGGGCAGGCGGTTGGTATAAATTATTTTTTGCCCCGAGAGCTGGGCCAGATTGACCGTCTCGCCCAGCCGTTGCGACAGGTCTATGAGCTTGGGCATAGCGCGGGCGATCAGCGGATCGGACCAGTAATAGGCATATGCCAGCCGCAACCAGCCGTGCGACGGGCTGTAGCGCCGTGTCGTGGGGTCTTTGTCCAGCATCCCTTCAAGATGCAGCGTATGCGCAAGCCGCTGCACCGCGCTTTTGTCCAGCCCTGTGATGGCAGATAATTCGGTTAGGGACAAATCTGTATGGGTTTCGTCAAAAGCCCGCAAAATGCGCAGTCCTTTTGCAAGGGTTCCAACAAAAAGGGTGTTTTGCTTAATTTTTGTCATTTTGTCCCGCGAGATTAATTTTTCAGCCGGTTTCCGTGATTTGGTCTTGATTTTTGTCAAGGGCGAAGGCCAGAATAATCATATGGCGATTTAAGTTATTACTATATGATAACTTGGCGCGCGCAAACGAAATATTTTTCAAACTCGCAGACCGCCTGCGGTAAGGAAGGAAACCAGATGAAAGCTGCTTATTTGAAGACGACAGCTCTTGCTCTCGCCATGTCTGTTGCAACCTCCGGGGTGGCCCTGGCGGATAAGGCGAATGACACGTTGCGTGTTGCCTATACCAAAGAGCTTGAAAACGTTGACAGCTATTTCAACTCTTCGCGCGAAGGCGTCGTCATGCAGCGCGCGGTCTGGGACGGGCTGATCTACCGTGATCCGATCACAAATGAATACAAGGGCAACCTTGCGACAAGCTGGGAATGGATTGACGACAAGACGCTGGAGCTGACGCTGCGTGAGGGTGTCACCTTTCACAATGGCGATGCCTTCAGTGCCGATGATGTTGTCGCAACCGTCAATTTTGTTGCCAAAGAAGAGAACGGCGCAAAGACACAGCGCAATGTGAACTGGATGGAATCGGCCGAGAAGGTCGATGATTTCACCGTTCGCATCAAAACCAAAGAGGTCTTTCCGGCCGCGATCGAATTCCTCTCCGGTCCTGTATCGATTTATCCGGCCGAATATTACGCCGAGGTTGGCCCGTCGGGCATGGGGCTCGCACCTGTTGGCACCGGCCCTTATAAGGTGGTCGAAGTGGTCCCCGGCCAGAAATTTGTGTTGGAAAAGAACGAAAACTATCATGACAGCCCCAAAGGCCAGCCCTCGATCGGCCGGATTGAGATCCGCACGATCCCCGATGTGAACACCCAGATCGCAGAGCTGTTTTCCGGCTCGCTTGATCTGATTTGGCAAGTGCCTGCGGATCAGGCCGAAAAGCTGGCGGCGATGGGCGATCAATTCGTGGTCTCGAACGAATCCACGATGCGCGTGGGCTATCTGTCCATGGATGCGGCGGGCCGTTCCAGCATGGACCCGAACCCGTTTCAGGACATCAAAGTGCGTCAAGCCGTCAACTATGCCATCGACCGCAATGCGATTGTCGACAACCTGTTGAAGGGCGAATCCAAGGTCGTCTGGACGCCCTGTTTCCCCAGCCAGTTCGGTTGCGACCAGAATGTGACGACCTATCCCTATGACCCGGCCAAAGCCAAGGAACTTCTGGCCGAGGCGGGATATCCCAACGGGTTTGAAACCCCGTTCTATGCGTATCGTGACCGCGATTATGCCGAGGCAATTTCCAGCTATCTGAACGCGGTCGGCATCAAGACCGATTTCAAGATGCTTCAATATTCCGCCCTGCGTGAGCTGAACATGAAAGGTGATGTACCTTTGTCGTTCCAGACATGGGGCAGCTATTCGATTAATGACGCATCGGCCATGGTCAGCCAGTTCTTCAAGCATGGCAGCCTGGATTCCACGCGCGATGATCAAGTGCTGGAATGGCTTGATGTGGCCGACCAGTCCAATGTGCCGGAAACGCGGCTTGAATATTACACCAAGGCCCTGACCCGCATCGCGGATGAGGCCTATTGGGCGCCGATGTTCAGCTATAACACCAACTATGTGACCAGCCCCGAGGTGGATTACACACCAACGGCGGATGAGGTTCTGCGCTTTACAACCATGCGCTGGAACTAAGGTCTGGAGTCGGGCCCGAAGTGTCTGTGCGGCGTTTCGGGCCCTTTTCTTTTCAACGAAAGCCCTCGCAAAATCCGGCAAGGAGACAGCAAACAATGCTGCCATTCATACTCAAGCGGCTTGGCCTCGCGGCCCTTGTGGCCTTTACGGTTAGCTTCATCAGCTTTTCACTTCTGTTCTTGTCGGGTGATCCGGCCGCAGCTCTTGCGGGTGAAACCGCCAGTGGCGAAGATATCGAGGCGATCCGCCGTCTCTACGGTTTTGACCGGCCCATGCTGGTGCAATACGGCGAGTGGCTGTTTCAGGCCCTGCGCGGCGATTTCGGCGAGAGCTATTATTTCAAACTTCCGGTTGCCAGCCTAATTGCCGACCGATTGTCGGTGACGATGACCCTGGGCGTTTGCGGGATCACTTTTGCCTTGCTGACCGCAGTGCCTTTGGGCGTGGTTGCGGCGATCCGGCCCAATTCGATCATTGACCGTATCGCATTGTTTCTCTCTGTTGCGGGGCAGGCGATGCCGAGCTTCTGGTTCGGTCTGATCCTGATCGTTCTGTTCGGGATCAAGCTGCGGTGGCTGCCGCCCTCGGGGGCGTCGACATGGCAGCATTTCATCATGCCGACAATCGTTCTGGGCTATTACGCGATGCCTGCGATCATGCGCCTGACGCGTGCGGGGATGCTGGAGGTGTTGAACTCCGACTACATCCGCACCGCGCGTGCCAAGGGGGCGGGCGAGGGGCGTGTCTTGTTCAAACATGCGCTGCGCAATGCGATCATCCCGGTGGTCAGCCTTGCCGCGGTTCAGATGGGCTTCATGCTGGGCGGCTCTATCGTGGTTGAATCCGTCTTTGCGCTGCATGGGGCGGGCTATCTGGCGTGGGAAAGCATCGCGCGCAACGACCTTCCGACCGTGCAGGCGCTGATTCTGATTTTCTCTATGTTCTACATCATTTTCACCTTTCTGGCCGACGTGTTGAACGCATGGCTTGACCCCCGCATGAGGAGTTCCTGATATGGCACTTCAACCCACAATCGATCCGCTTCTCGAAGAAATCAGCGGCCCGACACCGCGCCAGATCCTGCGCAAGCGGGTGCGGGGGCATATGGGATTGCTCTTCGGGCTGGGTGTTGTCCTGCTCTTGGTGGTGGTTGCGATCCTTGCGCCGGTGTTGGCACCGCATGACCCCTATCTGCAAGACCTCGGCAACCGGATGGTCAAGCCCATCTTTATGGGCGGCACATGGGAGCATCCCTTGGGGACCGACCATCTGGGGCGCGACTACCTTTCGCGTTTGATCTATGGCGCGCGGGTCTCGCTGTTAATCGGCGGTGTTGCGGCCTTGATCTCTGGCGTGATCGGAACGGCAATGGGCGTTGCGGCCGGCTTTTTCGGCGGCAAGGTTGATGCGGTAGTCACCTTTCTGATCAATGTGCGCCTTGCGATGCCGGTGGTGCTGGTGGCCTTGGCTGTTGTTGCAATTATGGGCGGCTCTTTGCAGGTGGTGATCGGGGTTCTGGGCCTGTTGCTCTGGGACCGCTTTGCCGTGGTCATGCGCGCCTCGACCCTGCAGGTCAGACAGCGTGAATATGTCTCTGCCGCGCAGGCCATCGGGGCCTCGACGCCGCGGGTGATCCTGTCGGAAATCATGCCCAATATCGTGAACAACCTGATCGTGATCGTCACCTTGGAAATGGCCCATGCGATCTTGCTGGAGGCGGCGCTGTCCTTCCTCGGGCTGGGGGTACAGCCGCCGACACCAAGCTGGGGCCTTATGGTCAGCGAGGGCAAGAACATGATGCTGTTCGAGCCGTGGCTGGTCCTGATCCCGGGTGTTGTGCTGTTTGTACTGGTGCTTGCGATCAACCTTATGGGTGACGGGCTGCGTGATGTGACTGCCCCCGAAAGCCGGAGCTAACTTATGAGCCAACTTCAAGAGAACGCAAAACCCCTGCTGAGCGTGCGTGGGCTGACGCTGGATATCCCATTGGCAAGCGGTACGCTTCATGCCGTGCGGGGGATCGACTTTGACCTGCACAAGGGGGAGACCCTCTGCATCGTCGGGGAATCCGGTTCGGGCAAGTCGCTGACATCGCTTGCAATCATGGGGCTGCTGGAGAAAAACATCCGCCGCAGTGCCCAAACGCTGGATTTCGACGGGGTTGATCTGATCGGGGCCTCCAAACGCCAGATGCGCACCCTGCGCGGCAATCGCATCGCCATGATTTTTCAAGAGCCGATGACCTCGCTCAACCCCGCCTATACCATTGGTGACCAGCTGGTTGAGGCCCTGCGCCTGCACCGCAAGGTCAGCAATGAAGAGGCCCGTGCGCGGGCAGTAGAGCTGTTGGAAAAGGTCGGCATTACCGCGGCCGCAAGCCGCTTGGGCCAATATCCCCACCAACTGTCGGGGGGCTTGCGCCAGCGTGTCGTGATCGCCATGGCCCTGATGTGTGAGCCGGAGCTGATAATCGCGGATGAGCCGACAACCGCGCTGGATGTGACCATTCAGGCGCAGATCCTCAGCTTGCTCGTCGATCTGACCAAAGAGATGGATGTGGCGATGATCCTGATCACCCATGATCTGGGCGTTGTTGCGCGGGTCGCGGATAAGGTTGGCGTCATGTATGCGGGCGCATTGGTTGAAACCGGCCCCGCCAGCGAGGTTTTCGGCGCGCCGATGCACCCTTATACCCGCGGCTTGCTGCACTGTATTCCCCAGCCGGGCAAAACCAAACGGGGGGAGAAGCTGGGAACGATCCCGGGCATCGTGCCCTCATTGATCGGCGAAGTGCAGGGCTGCGCCTTCCGCACCCGCTGTCCGCATGTTGTTGAGGCCTGCCGCGGCGAAATTCCCGAACGCGGCACCCCCCCGCATGAGTTTTTATGTGTTCACGCAGATGGCGCCCGCGCTGCCGAAGGAGAACCCGCATGAGCGCACCTGTCCTCGAGTTAAAAAATGTCGCCAAAACATACCGTGTAAAACAGGGGCTGTTTGGCAAACCGAAACCGTTGAAAGCGGTCAATGATGTGTCGTTGAAGCTGGGTCGCGGCGAGGTCTTGGGTCTTGTCGGTGAATCCGGTTGCGGCAAGTCGACACTGGCTAAAATCCTTTTGGGATTGGAGGCGCCCACAGAGGGTCAGGTTCTGGTCGACGGCGATGCGATCGGCGGGCAGGATCGGCTTGCGCTTGCCAAACGTATCCAGCCGATCTTTCAGGATCCCTATTCATCCCTTAATCCGCGCAAGACAATCTCCGATATTGTGTCGTTGCCGTTGCGTGTTCACGGGGTTGGTGATGCCGAAAGCCGCGCCAAAGCCGTGCGCGAAACGCTTGAACTGGTGGGCCTGCCTGCGCGGGTTTTGAACACCTATCCAAGTCAGATGTCGGGCGGTCAGCGGCAACGTGTTGCCATCGCGCGCGCGCTGATCATGCGCCCCGAAATCGTGATCTGCGATGAGCCGACATCGGCGCTGGATGTCTCCGTGCAAAGCCAGATCCTGAACCTTCTCAATGATTTGCGCGATGACTTTGGGTTGACGTATCTGTTCATTAGCCATGACCTTGCGGTGATCGAACATCTGGCAACACGTGTCGCGGTGATGTATCTGGGCCGTATCGTCGAAGAGGCGGATGTCGAGGAGCTCTTTGCCACCCCGCGCCACCCCTATACGCGGGCCTTGCTGAACTCTGTGCTGACGCCGGACCCGTCGCAGGGTGTGCCTGATACCCAGCTAGGCGCGGCCTATCCCAATCCGATCTCGCCGCCGTCGGGCTGTCATTTTCACCCGCGTTGCCCCTTTGCGCAGGCGGAATGCAAGGCCAAGGCGCCGCGTCCGATACCCACCGCCAGCGGGCATGTGGAATGTCATCTGCATGATCCCGAAAGCACAATGTACCGCGAAAATCTCTCTGTCTAAACCACAAGGAATACCTCCATGGCCTCCAGCCTGTCGCGCACGATGCAAACCCGCAAGACTGTCATCAAAATCAAGGGCGGGGTGGTGGCCTCACAGCACCGTCTGGCGGCAGAGGCCGGTGCCGCGGTTCTGAGGGCAGGGGGGGATGCGGTTGATGCGGCGGTTGCGACCTCTTTTGTGATCGGCGTGCTGGAGCCATGGATGAGCGGCCCTGCGGGCGGGGGCGCGAT
Organism: Pseudorhodobacter aquimaris; assembly: GCF_001202025.1. Lineage (GTDB taxonomy): Bacteria > Pseudomonadota > Alphaproteobacteria > Rhodobacterales > Rhodobacteraceae > Pseudorhodobacter > Pseudorhodobacter aquimaris. The sequence goes on along the minus strand of NZ_LGHS01000041.1, from coordinate 106,349 downwards.
GATGCTCTGGCGCGCAGGTGAGGGAGAGGCGATTGCGCTGAACTACGGGATGCGGTCGCCCAAAGGGCTGCGCGTTGCGGATTTCCCGCTCTCGGGTGAAGGTGTCGCGGGGGACTTGTTCCCATGGGAAAAGGTCGTGGGCGATGTGAACGTTCAAGGTGCCAAGGCGATTGCGGTGCCCGGCGTGGTTGACGGGCTTGGTCAGGCCCATGCCCGTTTCGGGCGGATGCCTTGGGCGGAATTGCTTGCCCCAGCGGTTGCCCATGCGCGCGAAGGGCTGCTTGTCGATTGGTATGCCGCATTGATCATCGCCTCCGCGACCCGTGCCTTGGCGCAGGACAAGGATGCGGCGGCGCTTTTCCTTGAGGACGGGCAATGGCCGACGATTTCGGGCTGGACTGCGCTGGCCGAAAAGCGGCTGGATCAAAGCCGGATGGCCGATAGCCTTGATACCATCGCACGCGACGGTGCGCGCGCGCTTTATGATGGCGATCTGGGGGCCAGCATGGCGCAGGATGTGCAGGACAAGGGCGGTTATCTGACCCATGACGATCTGCGCGCCTACCGTGCCGAGATGCAGGCCCCGCTGCGGGTGTCCTACCGCGATGCGGTTTTCAATGTCATGGGCGGGCTGACGGCCGGTCCGACCTTTGCCCATGCGATGTCGGAACTGGCAGGGCGGGATCTGGGCGACAAACCTGCGGCTTTTGCGGCCTATGCGGATGCTTTGAGGGATGCCTATGCCGCGCGACTTGGCAAGATGGGCGATGACGGCGAAAGCCCCGAGGCCCCCGGCTGTACCACACATTTCTCGGTCGTCGACAGTGCGGGCAATATGGTCTCGCAAACGCAAACCCTGTTGTCGATCTTTGGTAGCCGCGTGGTCTCGCCCTCGACCGGATTGCTGATGAACAACGGGATCATGTGGTTCGATCCGGTTCAGGGGCGGCCGAACTCTTTGGGGCCGGACAAGCGCTGTTTGATGAACGTCTGCCCCATTCTGGGAGAGGCGGGCGGCAAACGCATTGCCTTCGGGGCCTCGGGCGGGCGCAAGATCGTCTCGGCCATGACCCAGATGGCCTCATTCGTGGCGGATTTCGGCATGGATGTAGAGGCGGCCTTTCACCATCCGCGCATCGATGTATCGGGCGGGACCAAGGTCGTTGCCGATGAGGACCATACCCCCGAGGTGCTGGTCGCATTGCGCAAGACCCATGAGGTTGTCACCGCACCGCGCACGGTCTTCCCCTATGCCTTTGCCTGCCCTGCCGGGGTTATGCGCGAGGGGGATCTGAATTCCGGCTGCACCGAGATCATGTCGCCATGGGGTGACGCAGCCCTTGAAGAGGAGTGAGCCATGAGCCGCCAAACTGCAATTGATACCGTGACAAGTTATTTCGACAAGGGCGCCTTTCAAAACGATCTGGCCGCGCTTGTGGCCTATCCGACCGAAAGCCAGAACCCGGAGGCCGCGCCCGAGCTGATGCGCTATCTGGAGGAGGTGGTGCAGCCGCGGCTGACCGCGCTTGGCGTGACGACCGAGATCATCGCCAATCCCGACCCGCGCGGCGGCCCGCTTTTGATCGGAGAGCGGCGCGAAGGCGATGATCGGCCCACGGTTCTAACCTATGGCCACGGCGATGTGATCCGCGCACAAGAGGGGATGTGGCGCGAAGGCCTTGCGCCCTTTGATCTGGTGGAGGAAGGCGACCGGCTTTACGGGCGCGGCACCGCCGACAACAAGGGCCAGCATCTGATTAATATCGCAGCGCTTGAGGCGGTTCTGGCCGCGCGCGGCAAGCTTGGCTTCAACCTGCGCGTTATTATCGAGATGAGCGAAGAGGTCGGCTCCAGCGGGCTTGCGGATGTCTTTCACAGCTATAAGGACCGGTTGACGGCCGATGTGCTGATTGCCTCGGATGGGCCGCGCCTCCAGCCGGAGGTGCCGACCGTATTCATGGGATCGCGGGGCGGGGTCAGTTTCGACCTTGTGCTGACCCTGCGCGAAGGGGCGCATCATTCGGGGAACTGGGGGGGCTTGCTGGCTGATCCGGCGACGATCATGGCCCATGCTTTGGCGACAATCGTTGACCGGCGGGGTCAGATCCAGATCGCCGAATGGCGCCCCGACAGCCTGACCGATGATATCCGCGCGGCCCTGCATGGTTTGCCGGTTGCGGGCGGCGAGGGGCCGAGCGTGGATGTCGATTGGGGGGAGGAAAGCCTGACCCCCGCCGAACGCGTCTATGGCTGGAACAGCTTTGCGGTTCTGGCGATGACCAGCGGCGTGCCTGAGGCGCCGGTGAATGCGATCTCTGATACGGCACGCGCAACCTGCCAATTGCGCTATGTCGTGGGCACTGAGCCAGAAGATATCCTTCCGGCCCTGCGCCGTCATCTGGATGCGCATGGATTCGAGGCGATTGAGATCCGCCCACATGACCGCGGTTTCTTTGCCGCGACGCGGCTGGACCCAAAGCACCCTTGGGTGCGCTTTGTAACCTCATCCATTGAGGAGACCGCCGGTCAGCCACCGCATGTCTTGCCCAACCTCGCAGGGTCGCTTCCCAATGACAGTTTCGTCGATATTCTGGGCCTGCCGACGGTCTGGGTGCCGCATTCCTATCGTGGGTGTTCCCAACATGCGCCGAATGAGCATGTGCTTAAATCGCTTAGCCGTGACGCGTTGCGGGTGATGGCGGGTCTCTTTTGGGACATTGGTGAGGGCGGGACGCCAAAAGCCTAGGCATGAGGTCAGCAATGCCCCGGCTTGGGTAAGGGAAAACCTGTTACTTTCGCCGCGCCCCTGTTTATAAGGGCGCGGCGTTTTTTGTTTAAGGATGCGTATCAGTCCAATCCTCGGGCCATGGTCTTGGGTGTCACAAACTTCTTTTGCAATGCCCAGACAAAAATTGCCGCTGCAAGCCCGATCCCATCGGTGATCCAGCCGCCCTCGATCATACCCATCGCGGCCGCCAACAACACGATCCGCAAGATGGTGGACAGCTTGCCAAAATACCAACCCTGAACCGTGCTCGACAACAAGAAGATGCCAAAGCCTGCGGAAATCACCACATGGGCAATCTCGCCGCCGGTGCCTTGCATCAGCAAAGCCGGCGAGGTGAAAAACATGAAGGGCACGACAAAGGCCGCCAGCCCCATCTTGAAGCTTTCGACGGATGTCTTCATCGGGTCGGATTGCGAGATGGCAGCCCCTGCATAGGCGGCAAGTGCGACCGGCGGGGTGATCGCCGACATCACGGCAAAGTAGAAGATGAAGAAATGGGCGGTCAGCGGCTCAATCCCCATCTGGATCAACCCGGGCGCGATCACCGAGGCCGCCACCGCATAGGCCGCCGTGGTGGGCATGCCCATCCCCAGAATGATCGACACGATCATTGCAAAGAACAATGCAACCACCTGATTTTGATCGGCCAGCCCCAGCAAGAGCGAGGAAAACCGCGTACCGATCCCTGTCAGGGCAATGACGCCCACGATGATCCCTGCGGCGGCACAAACGGCGACCAGTTGCAGGCTCATCTTGGTTGCGATCTCAAAAGCATAAAGGATAGAGCGCGTGCCCATCTTATAGGGCGTCAACCAGCTGACAACCGCCGCCGAGGCCATGGCAAGCGTACCTGCGCGAATAACTGAATAGTTCAGGAACAGCGCCGTGATCAGGATGATGATCGGCAAGAACAGATAGACCTGCTTTGCCAGTTTCTTGAACTGCGGCAACTCTTCGCGCGGCAGGCCCTTCATCCCGAATTTCTGGGCATAGATATCGACGTTGAAGAACACGCTGGCGAAATACAATAGCGCCGGGATGATCGCGGCAATGACGATTTCGGAATAGGGGATGCCGGTGATTTCCGACATGATAAAGGCACCGGCCCCCATGATCGGTGGCAAGATTTGCCCGCCCGAGGATGCAGCCGCCTCAACCGCCGCGGCGGTTTGGGGTTTGTAGCCCACACGTTTCATCAAGGGGATGGTCAGTGACCCTGTCGCCACCACATTGCCCGCCGAAGTGCCGTTGATCATGCCCATCAGGCCCGATCCGAACACCGCCACCTTGGCCGGCCCGCCACGCTGCCCGCCCGCTGCAGCAAAGGCGAAGTTCACGAAATACTCCCCCACGCGCGAGGCTTGCAAGAAGGCGGCAAAGACCACGAAGAGGATGATATAGGTCGAGGAAATCGCCGTCGTTGGCCCCAAAATCCCTTGGTCGGTATAGATATAGGTGAAAAACCGCGACATCGAATAGCCACGGTGCTGCAAGATGCCGGGCAACCACGGGCCGACAAAACTGTAGATAATGAACACAGCGGCGATCAGCACCAGCGCAAGCCCCGCAAGGCGGCGTGTGGCCTCTAGGATCAGGATAACACCGGCGAGCGCTGCCAGCATATCGGCGTCCTTGGCAAGCCCCGTACCCGCACGCAGCCGCAGCAATGGCGCGTGATAGATGATGTAAAGTGCGACCGCCACCGCGGCCAGCGCAAGAAACACATCGGCCAGGTCGATGCGGCTACGATCACGCCCCGGCACGACCCAGCCCATGACCATCAGCCAGATGCTGCCCGCGACCAGCGGATAGCCAAAGGACCAGACCCCGTCGGTTTTGCCCGAAGCCTGGCTGATACCCGCATCGCTGAGATAAAAGGAAATCACTGTCAGAAGGGCCAGCGTAACCGCAACAGCCCCCGGTGCCAGCAGCATGATATAGCTGCGTTGTGCCATCCGCTGTTGCGGGGCTTGGGTGTCGGCATTGAACATGCCCGAGGAAAACAGCGTAAAGGCAAGCGCCAGCCCCCCGCCGACATGGATAAGCCGGTAGACCCACGGCTCCAATGGGTAAAGGTTCATCACCCCCACATGGAACATCGTGTAAAGCACGCAAAGACCGGCAATCACCAGATGTGTGGTTCCTATCGGAATGCGCTGGTTGCCTGTATAGATTTCGGCGTCAACGCCGTCGGCAATCAGAGCCGGACCGGCGTCATCCTTTTCGGTGGCGGTCATCTTTTTCCTCCCCGGGGAACTATGGTTGAAACGGGTAACTGCGGCCGGGCCAAAAGGCGCCGCAAAGGCAGCGGGTCCAGGCAAATGCCCGGACCCTGTTTTCGCCTACTTCAGATTGTCAGGAACGGTTTCACCCTTTTCCTCAAGGTATTTCACCGCGCCGGGATGGAAGGTCATGAAGCTGTTCGTGTTCCAGTTTTCCAGCAAGGTTTCCTTGGCCGCAGAGTGGATTTGCACCATGCGTTCGGGATTGTCCAAGGCCAACTTGGTGATCTCATAAGCCAGGCTGTCGGGCATATCCTTATGGGCGATCGCATAATTCCACAGCGCGACCGTCGTCTGGTCATAGTCATGACCTGAATAGGTGCCCGCTTTGATGGTCAAAGGCGACATAGCGGGAAAAGCTTCAAGGATCTTTGGCATCTCAGCATCATTAAAGCCGAACATGACCACATCTTGCTGTGCTGCCAGTTCCGCAAAAGCCGAGATCGGAATCCCCGCAGCAAAAGCAAAGGCGTCGATTAAACCATCGCTCAACTGCCCGCCTGCATCCGATGCGCCTGCGTTGGAAATGGTCGCCTCTACGCCAAGCGCCTCAAGAAACAGCGGCCAATAGGTGCCTGCGGTGCCACCAGCGGGACCGGCCGAGACACGTTTGCCCGCCAGATCGGAAACGCTGGTGATACCGCTGGATTTCAGCGCGACCACCTGAAACGGGGTTTGATACATCGGGAACAGCGCACGGACGGATTTATGCTCCAGACCCGGGGCCAGCTCGGATTTACCGTTCCAGGCATCATAGGCCGGACCCATGGTCACAAGCCCCATCAGATGGTCGCCGGTTTCCACCAGGGTAACGTTCTGGACCGGGCCGCCGGTGACCTCACCTGTTGCAGCAAGACCAAGCGTTTCATTCAGGTAAGAGGCAAAACCGTTGCCATAGACGAAATAGGTGCCGCCCTGGCTGGCCGTACCGATGGTCATGGAGTTCGGCCAACCGGTCTTGTCGACCTCTTGTGCCTGAACGCCGGAAAAGGCAAATGATGCCACCACGGCCAAGGCCGTCAGTTTTGTGAAACTCATGATTTCCTCCCAAGGAATATATGTCTGACGCGACAATCACGGCTGAAGGGCAGCCAGTGATAAACGCATGGGGTATTAGGGCAGAGGGCAGGGCGCTGTTTCAACCATTGACACATTAACATGACAAAGAAAAACCGGCTATTGAAAGGATTTGTGTGGAAACCGTAACATCTTTGGGCTGGGATGTGTGAAAATCCGCCCAATTTGGTGCAGGTCTAGCCTTCGGTCGGCGGGCTGGCACTGAATTTCGCCTTGTCGATTCCGTATTTCTGCATCTTTTCCCACAGGGTTTTGCGCGACAACCCCAGTGTTTCATAGACAGGGCGCAGATGGCCCCGATGGGCGGCAAGGGCAGCCTCTATCTCTTGGCGTTCGAAATCGGCCACCTTATCGGATAGTTTCTCGGCACGGCGGGTCTGGTCATCGCTGTGATCAAACCCGAGGCCAAGCGCAAAGCGATCCGCAAGGTTGCGCAACTCCCGCACATTTCCCGGCCAGACGCGCGACGTAAGCGCAGAGATAAAGGCAGGCGGCACGATGGGCGGCTCTACGCGGTGGCGGGCCGCGGCCTCGGCCAGCAGTCGCATGAACAGCAGGGGGATATCCTCACGACGATCCGCAAGTGAAGGCACGCGCAAGGTCACCACATTCAGCCGGTAGAGCAGATCCGCGCGGAACCGCCCCGCAGCCACCTCTGCCTCCAATGCGACGCGGCTGGTGGTCATGAAACGCACGTCCAGCGCGTAATCTTCATTCGAGCCAAGCCGCGTGATCACCCGGCCTTCGATCGCACGCAGCAGCTTGCCTTGCACAGCCATCGGCATCGAGGCGATATCATCCAGCACAATCGTGCCGCCGCGCGCATGTTCAAAGCGGCCATAGCGCGGACGCATCGCACCGGGAAAGGCACCTGCCTCATGACCGAAAAGTTCGCTTTCGATCAGATCCGCAGGCAGGCTGGCACAATCGATGGTCACAAAAGGGCGCTGCGCGCGGGGCGACAGATCATGCAGCGCGCGGGCAGCCACCTCCTTGCCCGATCCGGTTTCGCCCACGATCAACACATCTGCTTCGGATGGTCCCAGCGTGCGCAGACGGCGACGCAGGTCAATCATTGCATTGGCCCGCCCGACCAACCGTGTTTCCAGATCGTCAACCTGCCCGGCGACGGCGCGCAGGGTCCGGTTCTCAATCACAAGCCTGCGGACATCCAGCGCGCGACTGATGATCTTTATCAACTGTTCGGTTGAAAAGGGCTTTTGCACGAAATCATGCGCCCCCTCATGCATGGCGCGTACCGCAAGTTGCACATCGCCGTGGCCGGTCATCAGGATCACAGGAATATCGCGGTCAATGGCGTGGATCCGGTTCATCAGGCTTAACCCGTCGATGCCTGCCATGCGGATATCAGTCAGAACGATACCGGGAAACCCATAGCTGACAAGCTCGGGCACGCGGTCGGCGAGGGCAAAGTCGCGTGTGTCAAAGCCTGCAAGATCCAGCGCCTGCACGACCGAGGCGCGCAGATCCGGCTCATCATCGACGATGAAGATGCGCCCCCACATCACGCAGCCTCCCCGGTTTCAACAGCACGCAATTCGATCACAAATACCGCCCCCCCGTCATCGGCGGTTTCTACCCGCAAGATGCCACCGAAATCCTTGATGATGTTATAGCTGATGGACAGGCCCAGACCCAGACCTTTCCCCACCCCCTTGGTGGAAAAGAACGGATCAAAGATGCGCTCTGTCAGCCCGGAGGGGACACCATCACCATGATCGCGGATGCACAGGTGCACGCCTGTGCCGACCCTTTGGGCAGTGACATGGATACGGCGGTCCTGTGCTGTTTCCGCGGCATCGGCGGCATTGGTCAGAAGGTTCACCAGCACCTGTTGCAACCGCACCGGCCCCGCCACCACCAGCGGCAGGTTATCGGCAAGCGCGACCTCCAGCGTCACCTCTGCACTTCGCAGCCGCAATTGTGCGATTTCGCTTGCGGCCTCGACCGCATCGGCAACCGAGACTTGCCCCAGCTTTTGTCCCGGCGCGCGCGCAAAACTGTGCAGACGTCTGGAGATAGAGGTCATTCTGTCAATCAGCGACAGGATTCGGTCCAGATTGCCGCGTGCTTCGTCCAGACGCCCCCGCGCGATCAGGACATTGGCATTGTCGGCATAGGTGCGCGCCGCCCCCAGCGGCTGGTTGAATTCATGGCTCAGTGCGGCCGACATCTGCCCCAAGGCCGCAAGCTTGGCGGCCTGCACCAGATCGGTTTGGGCCTGACGCAGGTTCTGCTCGACGATGCGCCGTTCAATCACCTCGGCGCCGAGCTGCTCGTTGACGAATGCAAGCTCGCTTGTCCGTTCCTTCACGCGCGCCTCCAGCTGATTGCGGGCGGCTTGTTGCAGGGTGATACGCTCTTGCAGCCGCGCGCGGTATTGCAACACCGCCGCCAGCGCCATCATCCCAAGCCCAAGCGCAAGCATCATCATCACCGCAACCAGCACGGCCTGCCGCTTGGCAGGGGCCGCATCCAGCATCACCCGAATGGTCCAATCCGCTTCGGCCATATACTGAGTCAGCGCAAGATAGCTTTGGCCGTCTGCACCGTCAAAAGGGTTTGCCCCGCCACCTCTTGCCCCGCCTTCAGCGGAAAACCCGAAAGCGGCACAGCCCCGTAACGACGGCTTTTGATCAACGCAAGTTGCTTGGCCCGTGTTAGCGGCGCAAAGGCGGTATAAAGCCATTCCGGGCGTGAGGAAAAGAAAATGATCCCGTCCGCATCTGTCACGATCAGCGCATCATCAGAACCGATCCAGTCTTGCTCCACCGCGTCGAGGTCGATCTTGACCACCAGCACCCCGGCAATGTCTCCTTGGGCCGTAACCGGCGCGCCAAAATAATAGCCCCGCTTGCCCGAGGTGGTCCCGAGCGCGAAATACCGCCCCAAGCCGCCCTTGATCGCCTCGGTGAAATAGTGGCGGAACCCGAAATCCCCCCCGACAAAAGAGATATCACTGTCAAAATTGGAGGCAGCGCGTGTTAGGCCGCCTTTATCCATGAAATAGATATCAGAGGCCCCCAAAAGCTGCTGGGTGGACTTCAGATAGGCATTCGTTCGCGCCACAAGCGCTTCATCCCTTGGGGATTGGGCGATGGATTTTATCAGGCTCTGACCAGCAAGAAATTGCGGCAAACGCTCAAACCGTTCCATTTTGCCGCGCAGCGATGTTGTCGCAAGCTGCAACGTATTGTCGCCCCGTCGGGCGGTCTCTTGCATGGCACCGCGCAGGGCAAACCCATAGGCCAGATACCCTGCCGCAAGGATGACAAGCGTGACCAAGGTGATAAATCCCGGCAAGGAGGGCCGCCTTGCGAAAGGTGATGTCATGTCGCCCGGCCTTTCTACTTGTTCCGTCAACTGCCATAATCGGCATGAAAGCGACCTGTCGCGCCCCTGTTTTACGTCGACCGGGGGCAGAAAATCCAGCAGATGTTGTTTATGGTGAGATATCCTTTACCAATCAGGATCTACGGTTAACCGATGATACTTTTATAAGGAAGGCCTACACTCTGTCACTTCTTACGCGCATACAGTCCTGGTTTCGATACGTCCGGCCCGTGATCTCAAGGGCGCAGGGGGCGCAGGCGGTTCGGGGGCGGGTTGACCATATCATTATTCTGGACGGCACGCTGTCCTCTTTGGATGCGGGATATGAGTCCAATGCAGGGTTGCTTTTCAAACTTTTGGCGGAAAAAGGCCTGGGGGCGGATCGCAGGCTTTATTATGAGCCGGGCGTGCAATGGGTGGAATGGGCGCATCTTGCCGATGTCGCGCGCGGGCGGGGGATCAACCGGCAAATCCGGCGTGCCTACGGGGTTTTGGCAAGCCATTACCGGCCTGGGGACCGTGTCTATCTTTTGGGTTATTCGCGGGGGGCCTATGCTGTGCGATCGCTGGCGGGGGTAATTGATCAGGTTGGCCTGCTGCGGCGCGAGCATGCCACCCAGCGCAACGTACGGCAGGCCTATCGGCATTATCAAAATGATCCCCGCAGCCCTGCTGCCAAGGCCTTTGCCCGCCAGTTTTGTCATGAGGCGGTGCCGATAGAGATGGTGGGGGTCTGGGATACGGTCAAAGCACTGGGGGTCCGCTTGCCGTTCTTGTGGACGCTGACCGAACAAGAGCACGCTTTTCATAATGATGCGCTTGGCCATTCCATCAAACACGGGTTTCATGCGCTGGCCCTTCATGAAACCCGGGTGGTGTTTACGCCGGTGCTATGGACATGTCCGCCCAATTGGACCGGTAATATCGAACAGATGTGGTTTCGCGGCAGCCATGCCGATATCGGTGGCCAGATCGGCAACCGGCCTGCGGCGCGCCCCTTGTCAAATATTCCTCTGGTCTGGATGCTGGAGCGGACAGAGGCCTGCGGCCTTGCGCTGCCCGATGGTTGGAAAGACCGCTTTCCGTGCGACGTCGACGCCCCATCGGTTGGCACTTGGCGCGGTTTCGGTGCGCTGTTTTTGCTGCGAAGGCGGCGGGTTGTCGGGGTCGATCCGACAGAGCGCATTCACCCCAGCGCCCTTGCACATAAATCGCGTTGGGGGCGGCGACCCAGGATTGCACCCGGCCATCTGCGTCAGCCTTAGCGATCAAGAATGATGCAGGTGGTGGTACCGCTGGCATAAAGCTTGCCATCCTCGGCACCTTTGACTGTTGCATGTGCCGTCGCGGTGCTGCGCCCGGAATGGTCAAGCACCCCTTCGGCGATCACTTTCATCCCAAGGGGCAGCGCCCTTGTAATATTCACCTTATATTCCAACGTCGTATACCATTTTCCCTTTGGCACCGATGTCATCACAGCACAGCCGAACGCACTGTCAAGCAAAGTGCCATACCAGCCGCCATGAACGGCGCCGACCGGGTTGGTATGTTCAAATTCTGGGATGGCATGAAATGTGACGCGCCCAGGGGCTACGCTTGTCAGCTGCGCATTCATCAAGGTCGCGATAGCCGCATGGGGCAGGCGCCCTTCGAGGGTGGCTTGTAAAAACTCCAACCCCGACATCGAAAAGAGTGTCTCACGGTTTGGAATATCAGCCAGCGATTTCGGTGTGAAAAGGGTCACGGCATCTGTCCTGCTATTACGCCCTCCAAGGATCGGTCTGGCGGTTAAAATCCGGGGGCAGTCAGCAAAAAAACGGCGGCCCGTTGAGGCCGCCGTAGAATTTTTAGCGCTCGTCGACCGGTTTGTAGTCGCGATAGGTTTCGCCGACATAAAGCTGGCGTGGACGGCCGATTTTCTGCTCATCATCGCCAATCATTTCTTTCCACTGCGCAATCCAGCCAACCGTCCGCGAAAGCGCAAAGATCGGTGTGAACATCGCAGTCGGGAAGCCCATCGCATCAAGGATGATGCCCGAATAGAAGTCGACGTTGGGATAGAGCTTCTTGGAGATGAAATAATCATCCTCAAGCGCGATCCGTTCCAGCTCTTTGGCAACTTGCAGGGTTGGGTTGTTGTGGATCCCCATCAACTCCAACACTTCGTCGGCGCTTTCCTTCATCACGGTCGCCCGCGGGTCAAAGTTCTTATAGACGCGGTGACCAAAGCCCATCAGGCGGAAGGGGTCATCTTTGTCCTTGGCGCGGGCGATGAATTCGGGGATACGGTCCACCGTGCCAATCTCGCGCAGCATTTCCAGACAGGCCTGGTTTGCGCCACCATGTGCAGGGCCCCAAAGGCAGGCAATGCCGGCCGCGATGCAGGCAAAGGGATTGGCACCCGAGGAACCGGCCAGACGCACGGTGCTGGTCGATGCGTTCTGCTCATGGTCAGCATGAAGCATCATGATCCGGTCCATGGCTTTGGACAGGATCGGATCAACGACATACTCCTCGGCCGGAACGGCAAAGCACATATGCAGGAAGTTGCTGGAGTAATCCAAGGAGTTTTTCGGGAACACAAAGGGTTGCCCGATCGAGTATTTATAAGCCATCGCCGCGATCGTCGGCAGTTTTGCGATCATGCGGATGGCCGCAACCTCACGCTGCCAAGGGTCGTTAATGTCAAGACTGTCGTGGTAAAAGGCCGACATCGCACCAACAACGCCAACCATTGTGGCCATCGGGTGGCTATCACGACGGAACCCGCGGAAAAAGTTGTTCATCTGTTCGTGGACCATCGTATGTCTGGTCACACGCTCTTCAAAATCCACCATCTGGGCCTTGTCGGGCAATTCGCCAAACAGCAGCAGATAGCAGACCTCCAGAAAATGCGAATCCTTCGCCAGCTGTTCGATCGGATATCCGCGATAGAGCAATTCACCCTTGTCGCCGTCGATATAGGTGATCGCGCTTCGGCAGGCCGCGGTGGATGTAAAGCCCGGATCATAGGTGAAAACATCCGCCTGTCCGTAAAGCTTTGCGATATCAACGACATCCGGCCCGAGGGTGGGCGAATACATCGGAAGGTCAAAGGTTTTTTCGCCAATCGTTAGCTGTGCCGTACCTGTCTTTTCCGCCATGTGTATCCCTCTTTTCTGTTGAGGTGGGACAGAATCTATCCCGACCTTTGTTTTAAAGTCCTCTGGGGGCGCATTTCCCGAAAAGGAACCGGCAAGCCAGATCAGCCAGCATCTTCCAGTCGGGCAAGTGTTTCATCGCGGCCCAATACCAACATCATGTCATAAACGCTGGGGGTTGCGGTGCGGCCCGCCAGTGCGGCGCGCAACGGTGCTGCCAATTTCCCAAAGCCGATACCATGCTCGGCGGCGGCGTCAGTCAAAATTGGCTCCAGTGTTTCTTTGGACCAGCTAACATTTTGCAAGCGCGGCGTCAATGTTCTCAGTATACCACGGGATACTGCATCAAGGTTCTTTGCAGCAGCCTCATCCGGCTGAACCGGACGGGAATTCAGGGCAAACTCAGCCTTTTCAATAAGATCTGGGAACTTCTTGGCACGGTCTTTCAAGCAGTACATCGCCCGCAGCAGCCGGTCACGTTGTGGCGCAGTAAGCGGGGGCAATTTTGCAGCCTCAAGATAGCCCTCCAGCTCATGCAGCAGCGCAGCATCATCGCTGGCGGCGATATGCTGTCCACACAGGTTTTCCAGCTTTTTGAAGTCCAATCGTGCGGGCGCGCGACCGATTCCCTCAAGGTTGAACCATTCTTTTGCCTGTTCGGTGCTAAAGAACTCATCATCGCCATGCGCCCAGCCCAGACGGGTCAGGTAATTGCGCATTCCCGCCGCCGGATAACCCATCGCCTGATATTCCTCCACCCCGGTGGCGCCGTGCCGTTTCGACAGTTTCTTGCCATCGGGACCGAAGATCAGCGGAATATGCGCCCAGACCGGGATCTCCCAGCCCATGGCCTCATAGACCATGGTTTGGCGCGCGGCATTGTTCAGATGGTCATCGCCCCGGATCACATGGGTGATGCCCATATCATGATCGTCCACAACCACGGCCAGCATATAGGTCGGCGTCCCGTCAGAGCGCAGAACAATCATATCGTCCAACAGATCGTTGCGGAAGGTGACACGCCCCTGCACGGCATCCTCGATCACGGTTTCGCCGCTTTGCGGTGCCTTCATGCGGATCACATAGGGCGCATCGGGATGGGTCGCAGGGTCGGCATCGCGCCAGGGGCTGCGGTAAAGGGTAGAGCGTTGCTCCGCGCTTGCCGCCTGCCGGAAGGCCTCGATTTCCTCTTGGGTGGCAAAACATTTATAGGCCGCCCCCCGCGCGAGCATTTCATGCGCGACCTCGGCGTGGCGGTCTTTTTGCTCGAACTGGCTGACGGCCTCGCCATCCCAATCAAGGCCAAGCCATTTCATGCCGCGCAAAATCGCATCCGTCGCCTCGGGGGTAGAGCGCTCGCGGTCGGTATCCTCGATGCGCAACAAGAACTTGCCGCCATTCCCGCGTGCAAACAGCCAGTTGAATAGGGCTGTCCGTGCCGTACCGATATGCATATAGCCGGTGGGTGAAGGGGCGATGCGGGTGACAACGGGACGTTCAGCGGACATTGATATTAACCTTTCAGAAACCATAATCGATATAGGCTTGAGTTACGTCTAGGCAATCGCGGGGGTAGAGACAAGGTGGACAGGCTGCGCGCGCTGGCCCTTATGCCGGTTTTGGCGCTCGCGCATGCGCGGGGCTTTTTGTTTGTCTGGGTGCCGGTTTTTATCGGTGTGGGTGTCGGCCTCTGGTTTTCCCTGCCGCAAGAGCCGGTTTTTTGGCATTATGCCTGTCTTGTGGCGGCCGTTTTGCTGGGTATCATAATTCACCGTCGTGGTCCGGAATTGGCGCAACCTTTTGTTGTGGTGATGATTTGTGTCATTTTGGGGATGCTGGCGGCGGGCGCGCGGGCGCATCTGGTCAATGCGCCGATCCTTGGGTTTCGCTATTATGGCGCGGTTGAGGGGCGGATTGTCTCTATTGACCGCTCTCAATCGGATATGATGCGGTTGACATTGGACCGCGTTGTGCTGGAGCGCACCTCCCCAAGCCGAACACCGGAAAGGGTGCGCATCTCATTGCACGGACAACAGGGTTTTGTCGCGCTGGAGCCGGGGCAGAGAGTGATCGCCACCGCCCATCTTTCCGCCCCCGAAGGCCCGGTGGAACCGGGGGCGTTCGATTTCCGGCGTATGGCATTTTTCGACCGGCTGGGCGCGGTGGGCTATACCCGTGTGCCGGTTTTATTGCTGGAGCCGCCCGCCTCTGGTGCCCAATGGGTCAACCGTTTTCGCGCTAAACTGCGCGCCGCCGTGGAGGCAGAACTGCCCGGGGATCCCGGCGCTTTTGCGGCTGCCTTGGTGACGGGGGACCGCGCAGGCATGAGCCGCGAGGCGCAAGAAAATCTGCGCGCGGCTAATCTGTCGCATTTGCTGGCGATCTCGGGGCTGCATATGGCGCTTCTGACGGGGTTCATCTTTGCCACTTTGCGCTATGGCTTGGCCTTGGTTCCGCCCTTGGCGCTGCGGGTGCAATCCAAGAAGGTCGCGGCAGGTTTGGCGCTTTTGGCGGGGGCGGCTTATCTTGCGCTTTCGGGCGGCAATGTCGCGACGGAGCGGGCCTTTGTCATGGTCGCCGTAATGCTTGGCGCAGTGCTGTTTGACAGGCGGGCGCTATCGATCCGGTCGGTGGCGCTTGCGGCCTGTGTTTTGCTGCTGATGCAACCGGAAACCTTGCTGGAGCCGGGGTTCCAGATGTCTTTCGCGGCCACGGTCGCGCTGATCGCGGGCTATTCGGCGCTGCGCGGACAGGGGCGGCGTCTGCCGTTCTGGGTGGCCCCTTTGGCGACAGTGGTTTTCACCTCGCTTTTGGCGGGGCTGGCGACGGCACCGGTTGCGGCGGCACATTTCAACCGGGTGGCGGGCTATGGGCTTGCCGCGAATGTGTTGGCGGTGCCGGTCATGGGGTTCGCGGTAATGCCTGCCGCCGTGCTTGCCGGTGTTCTGGCGCCATTGGGGCTTGAAGGGCCTGCGCTTTGGGTCATGGGCAAAGGTACGGCCTGGATTTTGTCGGTGGCCGAAATGGTCGCCGGATGGGAAGGGGCGGTGCGGGCGGTGCCAAGCCCCCCATGGCAGGTTTTGCCGATTTTGGCACTTGGCGCGCTCTGGCTGGTGCTATGGCGCGGGCGGGTCCGGTTTTTCGGGCTGGCTCCGATGGCATTTGCCTTTGTGCTTTGGTCCCAAACAGAACGCCCGCCACTGTTGATCAGCGCCGATGGCGGGTTGATCGGACTGCAAACATCTATGGGGCGGGTACTTTCAGCGCCAAAAGGGGCAGGGTTTACCGCCCGCCAATGGTTGGAAAATGATGGTGACCTTGCGGATCAGGAACAGACCGCGTTGCGAAACGGATTTGAGGGAGAGGCGCGGATGCGGCGGTTCTCCTTTGGCGGCTGGCGGCTGGCGCAGGTCAAAGGAAAAGGCGCAGAGGGGCGGGTCGAGGAGGCCTGTTTGGACGCAGATCTGATAATCGTTGCCAGAAAAACAACAGTCCCTGCACCCGAGGGTTGCCAGGTCATAGACTCCGACAAACTGCGCGCAACGGGCCCGCTTGCACTCTGGGCGCAGGCTGATGGCAGCCTGCACGCGGTGCCAACCAAAACCCAAAGCCGTCTTTGGACCAGCTACGAACGCAGCGCAGCATTTACACTTTACCTGCCCAATTCAACTCAGTAGCTGCGGATCAAGCCGACCAGACGGCCCTGCACCTTGACCTGATGATCGGGAAGAACACGGGTTTCATAGTCCGGATTTGCGGCCTCCAGCGCGATCATGGATCCGCGACGCCGGAACCGTTTGAGTGTGGCCTCGGCATCATCAACCAATGCCACCACGATATCACCGTTTTCGGCCGTACTCTGTTCCTGGATTACAACGATATCGCCGTCATTGATGCCCGCCTCGATCATCGAATCGCCTTTTACCTCCAAGGCGTAATGCTGGCCCTTGCCCGAGACCATGGAACCGGGCACCGAAACGTGATGCGAGATGTCCTGAATAGCCTCGATCGGCACACCGGCCGCGATCCGGCCCATCACAGGCAAATCCACTGCATAGACCGCTTCGACGGGCATCGCGGCTTTGGGCTGTTCGGGGCGGTCCCCCGTGATCACGCGAGGGCTGAAGCCGGGCCGGTCCATCGCCTCGGGCAACTTCACGATTTCAATTGCGCGAGCGCGGTGTGCAAGACGGCGAATGAAACCGCGTTCCTCCAGTGCCGTTATAAGGCGATGAATGCCGGATTTGGACCGCAGGTCAAGCGCCACCTTCATTTCGTCAAAAGAAGGGGGAACACCTTCGGCTTCCATACGTACCCGAATGAAATCCAACAGTTCCAGTTGCTTGCGCGTCAACATATGCCATCCTTTTGCGAAAGGTTCCGTACCCGTTCTGCCCATGTTCTTGCTTTGTGTCAAGCGCTTTGCTTAGATGGTAAGGTATTCGACCATATCGCCAACGGCGCGCGGACCATCCCCAACCGGGCGCAGCAAAAGCGCGTTGGCGGTGGATAGGACCGTCAAAAGCGCGGAGTCCTGGTTGTCCAGACCGTGGATCTCGGGACCATGTTGACCCTGCATGATCTTGGCGCGCATGTAATGGGCCCGGTTGCCATTGGCGGCCAAAGGAGCGGTGAGCCGGGCCCGTTGCAAGACCGGTTCCGGCGCAGGAATGCCCTGCATCGCTCGGATCATAGGGAGCATGAACAAATGCCCGCAAACGATTGAAGACACTGGATTTCCCGGAAGGCCAAGCATAGGGGATCCGTTGAGCATCCCCGCCATCAGCGGCTTACCCGGACGCATCGCGATTTTGTAGAACGCGCGCTCCATCCCCAGGTCGGCGGCAACTTTGCCAACCAGATCATGGTCACCTACAGAGGCACCGCCAATGGTCACAACCAGATCCGCGTCGCTGGCAAGGGCAAAGACCGCGTGGAGGCTGGCCTCATTATCGCGGGCGATTGGCAACATGCGGGTGATCGCCCCTGCGTCTTGCGCCATTGCGGCCAAGGCAAAGCTGTTGGAGGCAATGATCTGATCGGCGCGGGGCGTTTCTCCGGGCATTACCAGCTCATCCCCGGTGGCGATAATGGCAACAACGGGGCGGCGCGTCACAGAAACGTCAGCGATATTCATTGCAGCCAAAAGCGCCAGATCGGTTGCGCAAAGCACGCGGGGCGAGAGATGGTCACCGGTAAGGAAATCGGCCCCTTTTGGCCGGATATTGAGGCCGGTGCCAATATCTGCGCCAAGCGTTATGTGGTCATCGCTGCGGGTTACATTTTCCTGGATCACCACCTGATCGGCACCCTCGGGCACGGGTGCACCGGTAAATATCCGCAAGGCCTGGCCCTGTTTCAACGTTCCCGCCCATGCGTGGCCTGCGCCTGCCTCGCCGACAACGTCATACTCGGCATTTGGGATGGCCGGACCACGGATGGCATAGCCGTCCATCGCCGACGCGGCAAAGGGGGGCTGGTCGCGGCGGGCGGTGGCAGGCTCGGGCATATAACGCCCTGCGACTTGGGCGAGGGGCAGGGTTTCCCTGTCCAAAGGCCGAACTAGGCCCAATGAAAGCGTCAAAGCCTCTGCAACCGAGATCATTTGCCTGCCTCATAGCGACCGGATTTGCCGCCCTCTTTCAAGATCAGCTTTGTAGAGGTGATTTCCATTGCCTTATCAACCGCTTTGACCATGTCATAGACCGTCAGCGCGGCGATGGACGCCGCTGTTAGGGCCTCCATTTCCACGCCTGTCTGGCCACCGGTTTTCACCGTGGCTTCAATCGTGATACCGGGCAAATCGGGGTCGGGAACAAGATCGATCGATACCTTGGTCAGCGGCAACGGATGACACAGCGGGATCAAATCCGATGTCTTTTTTGCCGCCATGATCCCGGCCAGACGTGCCACCCCCAAGACATCGCCCTTGGAGGCGCGACCGTCGGTGATCATCGCATAGGTTTCCTGCGCCATACGAATTGCACTGCGCGCAATCGCCGTGCGTGATGTTACCGGTTTTTCGGACACATCGACCATATGGGCATGGCCCGAGGCATCAAAATGCGACAGCCCTGACATCAAATTCCTCCTTGCGCCGTATGGGGATTGGCCAAAAGCGCGCGGGTCGCGGCCTCGACATCATCCTGACGCATCAGACTTTCACCGATCAAGAAACAGCGGGCGCCAAAACGGGCGACATCAGCCAGATCTGCGGGGGTATAAAGCCCCGATTCCGAGATGATCATCCGGTCCACCGGTACACGGCGGGCAAGGTCACGGGTGGTTTGCAGGTCAAGCTCAAAACTATGCAGATTGCGGTTGTTGATGCCAAAAAGCTTGGATTTCAACAGTTCCGCGCGCTCCAGTTCCTCGGTATTATGGACCTCGATCAAGGCGTCCATACCCAGATCAAAGGCCGCAGCTTCCAGCTCTTGTGCTTGGGCATCCGTGACCGAGGCCATGATGATCAGGATGCAATCGGCCGAAAGCGCGCGCGCCTCCACGACCTGATAGGGGTCATACATGAAATCCTTGCGCAGGCAGGGCAGGTCGGTCGCATCATGGGCGGCGGTCAGAAATTCATCAGCCCCTTGAAAGGACGGCGCATCGGTCAGGACCGAAAGACAGGCGGCACCACCCGCCTCATAGGCGCGGGCGAGGGCTTCGGGGTCGAAATCGGCGCGGATCAACCCTTTGGAGGGGCTGGCCTTTTTGATCTCGGCGATCAGCCCATAGCCGTTTTGTGAGGCAGATAGCAGCGCCTGCATAAAGCCCCGCGGGGCTGGGGCAGCACTGGCACGGGCCTCAACCTCGGTCAGGGGCAGGGCGGCCTTGCGCGCGGCGACCTCTTCCAGCTTATAGGTTTTGATCCGGTCTAGAATCGTGCTCATATCAGGGGCACCTTTCGTGTTATGGGGCGGCAGAGGTGATGCGGGCAATGGCCTGCATCCGTGCAAGGGCGGCCCCGCTGTCGATGCTTTGGCGGGCCAGTTCAGCGCCTGCCTTCAGGTCGGAGGCCTTACCCGCCACAACCAATGCCGCCGCCGCGTTGAGCAGGACCGCATCCCGGTAGGCGCCAGTTTCCTCGTTCAGCAGGGCCAAAAGTGCCTTCGCATTTTCTGCAGGACTGCCACCCATAATCGCCTCGAACGGATGGCTGGGCAGGCCCGCATCTTCGGGGCGCACCACAAATTCGGTGATCTCCCCGTTCTTGAGCGCGGCCACTTGTGAAGGTGCCGCAATCGACAGCTCATCGGTGCCGTCGCCGCCATGCACCAACCACGCCGAGGTGGAGCCAAGCGCGCGCAAGACCTCCGCCATCGGGCGCAAAAGCGCGGCATCATAGGCCCCCGTCAGCTGCATTTTGACAGCCGCAGGATTGGTCAGCGGCCCGAGAATGTTGAAAAGCGTGCGCGTCCCAAGCTCCAGCCGCACAGGTGCGACATGGCGGGTGGCGGGGTGATGCATGGGCGCCATCATAAAGCCGATACCCGCCTCGTTCAGGCAGGTTTCCACGACATCCGCGCCGACCATCACGTTCAGGCCCAATTCGGTCATCGCATCCGCCGCGCCGGATTTTGACGAAAGGTTGCGGTTGCCATGTTTGGCCACAACCACACCCGCGCCTGCCACCACAAAAGCCGTCGCGGTGGAGATATTCAGCGTGCCCTTGCCATCGCCCCCGGTACCGACGATATCCATCGCGCCCTCGGGGGCGGTAACCGGATTGCATTTGGCGCGCATCACATAGGCGGCCGCGGCGATCTCGTCGACGGTTTCGCCGCGTGTGCGCAGCGCCATCAAAAGCCCGCCCATCTGGGCCGGTGTGGCATCGCCCTCAAACAGCGCGGTAAAGGCGGATTCGGCCTCGGCCCGCGTCAGGGGGCGGTCGCAGGCAGCGTTGATCAGGGGTTTGAGGCGTTCACTCATGCGGGGACCTTCGCCTGTTCCAGAAAGTTGCGCAACAATTGGTGGCCATGTTCGGACGCAATGCTTTCGGGGTGGAATTGTACGCCCTCGATGGGCAGGGTCTTATGGCGCAGGCCCATGATGGTTCCATCCTCAAGCCATGCGGTCACCTCAAGGCAGTCGGGCAGGGTGGCGCGGTCCACGATCAGCGAATGGTAGCGTGTGGCGTTAAAAGGGCTTGGCAGACCGGCAAAGACACCCGCGCCATCGTGATGCATAGCACCCATCTTGCCATGTACGATCTCGTTGCAGCGTACGACCTTGCCACCAAAAGCCTCGCCAATGGTTTGATGGCCAAGACAAACACCCAACAGGGGGATGCCCGCCTCTGCGGCCGCATGGGTCAGCGGCAGACAGATCCCGGCCTGTGCAGGGGCCTTTGGTCCGGGTGACAGCACGATCATTTCGGGGCGCAAGTCCAGTGCTGCCTGCACATCCATCGCATCATTGCGCACGACCTTTATCTCCGCGCCCAACTCGCCCAGATAATGCACCAGATTATAGGTGAAGCTGTCATAATTATCGATCAGTAGCAGCATAGCGGTCACAACCGTTTGTTTTGGTGCGCTTCTGGCTTTGTATCAGGGTGATGGCTATGTGAATTTCCGGTCTTTTTTTTCCGGTAATTTCCCCAACATCCGCCCAAATGACCGAAGCTTTGGCCCTCTTATCGCCGATCTGGCGGGCGGTGTAAACTGTGGTAAAGGCCCCTCGTTAACCGCGATTCGCCACGCGTCGCCTTGCCTTAAAGCAGCCTCATGCGGCCGCCAAGGGGGCCACGCGCCCGTTTGCGCTGCGCGCCTCTGGCTATTTTTGGCCCGCGGGTTGAGCTGCATGTCGGTTTGGGGGTGAACCTGTCCGCATCTCGCGGTATAGGTGGCCCCAAGCGCAACTGCATAACGGGAAACACTCCCATTACCGATGTTGGCGTTGGATTTTGAAGGCAGGAGGAAGACGGGTGAGCCGTGGTTTTTTCATAGGGGCTGGTTGCGGGGCCGTGGTTGCTGGGCTTGGCCTGATCGCGGTATCGCAGTTGACGGATTTCCTGCCTGCGCCACAGGACTTGGATGAAATGCTGACCACGCAGGTGGCGCAACCGGCACAAAGCACGCCAGAGGTTTCCCCCAACCCGCCCCCTGAAAGTGCCACAGTTGATCCAAGACCGGAGCCGGATCCGCAGATCCCCGACAGCAGCACCGCATCCGATCTCAGCGGGCCAGCGGTCGAAAGCAACGCCCCGTCATTGCCCGATACGCAGTCCGGCACAGATGTGCCATTGGCGCCCGGCAGGGATGGGATAGTGCCGGATTTGGCACCAGATGCCGCAGCCCTGGTGCGCAACCGTGTAGAGGATGCCGCACCCAGACCGGATACTCCGCCCGAGCCTGCCCTTCGACCTCAGCCAGAGCAAGCCGAAGCGCCGGTGATACGACCGTCGACGGGGTTTGACGGTGGTGTTGCCGGTGTGAAAACCGGACGCTTGCCCTCAATCGGTGACGACAAGCCAGCCATGGCTGCCCCAGAGGTGACCCCGCCCGAGGAAAACATCGACCTGCCGGCCGTAGATCGATTTGCGGCCAGCTTTGATAACCCTGCCCAAAAACCGTTGTTCTCTATCCTGCTGCGCGATACCGGCGAACCAGATATTGACCGCGAAGCCTTGGCCCGGCTGCCGTTCCCCATCTCCTTTGTTATTGACGCGACGCTGCCGGAGGCGACAAAGGCTGCACAAATCTACCGCGCCAATGGCAAAGAGGTTCTGATGCTTGCTACAGGCATCCCCGAGGGTGCGACCGCCGCTGATCTTTCCGTCTCTATGGAGGTGATAACGGCTGCATTGCCAGAGGCGGTGGGAGTTGTCGATCTGGAACAGGGCGGCTTTCAAGCAGATCGCAGCCTTGCGACCCAAATGCTTGCCTTGCTGCGCGACCATGGGCTTGGCGTGATCTCTTGGGACCGGGGGTTGAATGCGGCCAGCCAGATCGCACAGCGTGAAGGGATGCGCAGCGCCGTCATCTTTCGCAACCTTGATGGAGAGAACGAAGGCGCGCCCAAGATCCGCCGCTACCTTGACCGCGCGGCCTTTAAGGCGGCCCAAGACGGGCGGGTGGTTGTCGCCGGTGAGACGCGCCCCGAAACCATCGCAGCCCTTTTAGAGTGGGCCCAAGAAGGGCGATCGTCAATGGTGGCGATTGCACCGTCTACGGCAGTGATGATGGCGCCCTAGGGCGGTTAGCGATTGCCGCCCGAAAACAACCCCGCGTCCTCGGCCGCTTTGCGCAAGGCATTGGATTTGTTGACGGTTTCCTCATATTCCGATTGCGGGTCGCTGTCATAGACAACACCGCCGCCAGCTTGGATGTAAAGCTGTTCGTCCTTCAGCACCGCTGTGCGCAGGGCGATGCAAAAATCCATTTCGCCATTGGCCGCGAAATAGCCGACACCGCCGCCGTAGACGCCGCGCTTTTCAGGTTCCAGCTCGTCGATGATTTCCATCGCGCGGACCTTGGGCGCGCCTGAAACCGTGCCCGCAGGAAGGCCCGCCAAAAGGGCCGACAACGCGTCTTCGCCATCGGCAATCTCGCCCACCACGTTTGAGACGATATGCATCACATGGCTGTAGCGTTCGATGATGAATTCCTCGGTCGGACGCACCGTGCCGATTTTGGCCACGCGTCCCACGTCATTGCGGCCAAGATCCAGCAGCATCAGATGCTCTGCCAGCTCCTTTTTGTCCGACAGAAGATCGGCCTCATTGGCGCGGTCTTCCTCGGGGGTTTGGCCGCGTTTGCGGGTGCCTGCGATGGGGCGGACAGTCACCTCACCGTCGCGCAGACGGACGAGGATTTCCGGGCTGGCACCGACCACCTGAAACCCGCCAAAGTTGAAAAAGAACATGAAAGGTGAAGGGTTGGTTCGGCGCAAAGAGCGATAGAGCGCAAAGGGTGGCGCCTCAAACCGCTGGGCCCAGCGTTGCGAAGGGACAACCTGAAAGATGTCACCGGCGCGGATATATTCTTTTGCCTTTTCAACGGCTTGAAGGTATCCCTCATGGGTAAAGTTCGATACCTGATCCCCAACGGCGGCGACCTGACCGAAATCGCGATCGGCATGGGGCGCGCGTTCCAGATCACGCAGCGCGTCCATCACCCGCTCGGCAGCTTGGGCATAGGCCGCACGCGCCGAAAGGCCGGAACTGGACCAAGCGGGGGCAACCACGGTCACCTCTCCCTTGACGCCGTCGAGCACCGCCACAACCGACGGGCGCATCAGCACCGCATCGGGCAGGCCAAGCGGGTCGGGGTTCACATTGGGCAAATGCTCCACCAGCCGGATCATGTCATAGCCAAGGTAGCCGAAAAGCCCCGCGGCAATGGCCGGAAGATCATCGGGCATATCAATCGCGCTTTCCGCGATCAGCGCGCGCAGGCTGTCCAGTGGCGGGGTCGGATCGGCCTGAAAGGCATCGGGGTCAAAGCGGGCCTCGCGGTTGATCTCGACCGTCTTGCCGCGACACCGCCAGATCAGATCAGGTTTCAGGCCAACCACGGAATAGCGGCCCCGGACCTCGCCACCCGTCACACTTTCCAGCATGAAAGTATCGCCGCGCGCCTCGCCGAGCTTGAGCATCAGCGACACTGGCGTATCAAGATCGGCGGCGATACGGGCCGAGACGACCTGATTGCGTCCCGCAGCCCAGCCCTTTTCAAATTCGGCGAAATCAGGTGTCAGATTTGGCATGCGCAGACCTTATTGGAAACGGGCGTGAACGGCATTGATCACCGCATTGTCCAGCGTAATACCGGCGTCACGTGTCAACGAATTGGTGAACAGTGTAAAGGCATCCTGAGCCACGGCTTGTTCGGCCTGTGCGGCAATCGCAGATTTGAGCGCCTCGGCATCCGGGCCGGTGGTCGGGCCGGGGATGATACTGTCAAGCTGGACGACGCCGACAAAACTGCCATCCTCAACGACAATGCTCTCGCCCTCTGCCATCGTGAACACGGTGCTGAGCAGTGCGGCGGGAACGTCATCCAGCGTGGTGGAACGGGTCAGATTCGGGATCACTTCGGTGATGCCGAAACCGCCCAAGGCGTCCCCCGCATCCACTTTGGATTTGATGTCATTGGCCATCGCTGTCAATTCCTGGGCCGTGGCTTGTGCGGTCCAGCTTTCGATCACGGCCTCGCGAGCTTCTTCCAGCGGGATCGGGGTGGGCGGGATGATCGCATCCAGACGCAGGGCGAAAACGCCGCCGTCATCCAGTTGGATGGCCTCGGGGAAGTCGCCCTCAGCGGCCTCGGTTGCCGCTTGACGGAAGGTGGGATAGGCGGCCATCGCCTCACTTGATTGATCGTTGAAATCGATCTGGCCCAAGGTCAAATCTGTTTCCGCGGCCAGATCCTCGAGGGTGGCGCCACTGGCCAGACGGTCGTCGATATCCTCGACCAGATCATCAATCGCGCGGCGGGCGGAATCGGCGGCAAGCTCGGCAGCCAGATCGGGGCGGGCCTCTTCAAAGGTAATGTTTTGCGCGGCAAGCGTAGCGTTCATGCGAAACAGCGCAGGCCCAAGGTCAGAGTTCAATGGACCAACCACGCCCGGGGCCTCCAGCGCGAAAATCGCAGGACCAGCCGTGCCCAGCTCTTCCTCGGATTTATCGCCAAGGTCAATGTCCGAGAGGGTCACGCCACGCGCTTCGACCAATGCCTCAAAGGGGGTGCCCGCATCAAATGCAGCTTTGGCGGCCTCTGCAGCCTCCTGGTTCGGAAAGACCAGACGTTCGACAAGGCGGCGCTCTGGCTGAACGAATTCCGCGATACGGTCATCATAGAGCTTTTGCAGCATGGCCTCATCCAGTGGCATCTGGTCTGCGATATCTTCGGGCAAAAGGGCGGCAAAGGTAATGCGGCGCGCCTCAGGCTTGGTGAAAGCGTCGATATTAGCGTCGTAATGCGCCTTGATTTCCGTATCCGTAGGGGCGGCGGGTGGCGTTTCCAGATCAGCGGCGGTCAAACGCAGCAGCCTAACCTCCCGACGTTCCGAGATTTGGGCGTAAAGCGTATCGGTCAGAACGGCAGGTGCGGCAAAGCCCCCCAGAACCGCCCCTTGCAACAGGGCGCGAGCCAGATCCTCACGCATTTTCGTTTCATATTGCGCCTCGGTCAGGCCGTTGTTTTGCAATGTAAAACGGTATGTGTCGCGGTCGAATGTCCCTGCGGGGCCACGAAACACGCTGGCGTTGGTTATCTCTTGGGCGATGCGCTCGTCGCCTACCGACAACCCGATGCGCGCGGTCTCATTGTCCAGTGCGGCGGTGTTTACAAGCTGCTGGCGCACCTGCTGGTCAACGCCAAAGCTGAGCGCCTGTTGCAAGGTAATCGGGGTTCCGAACTGGGCCGAGAGCGCGTTCACCTCTTGTTGCAGGGCGCGCTCGTAATCGCCGATGCTGATGTCTCGATCACCAACCTTGCCGATTGCGGTAACACCGCCCCCGAAATTGGTGACGCCAAAGCCGCCCAGACCAAGGACAAGCATGCCCATCAGGATCCAGACAACAACGCTGGTGCCTTTGCCTTTTTTGCGGGGGGTGTCTTGGGTCGGGTTTGCCATGGGTCTGCCTCGTGGAACGGGGGTTTTGTCGTGTCTATGGGGTTCGGGGCGCGGGGGCAAGATGCCCCGCCTAAAGGGTCAGGTTTTGCAGCCGTTTGAACAGCTCCGCAATGCCGCTCGCATCCACATTGGCAAAAGCGATCCGAAGCTGGCGTTTTGCGGAAAGATCATCGCCGGGTTTGAACATCGTGCCCGGCAAGGTCAGCACAGAGGCCTTGGTGACCAGTGTCTTGGCCAGCTGATCCGAGGGCAGGGCGAAGGGGTGCTCAACATAGGCGAAATAGGCACCGCAGCCCAGCAACTTCCAGTCCGTCAGGGTTTTGAACCCCTCAATCATCGCAGTGCGGCGCGACAATATTTCAAGCCGCTCGGTCGCGACCCAATCGCCAAGGTTCTGCATGCCCCAAAGCGCGGCGATCTGGCCCAATTGGTTGGGGCAAATGGCGACGGTATCGAGGAATTTCTCGACCTGTGCCAAACGACCCTTGCTGGCGATGATGGCCCCGACGCGGTGCCCTGTCAGCCGGTAAGCCTTGGAAAAGCTGTAGAGGTGAATCAGCGTATCGGCCCAATCGGGACCTTTAAACAGATCATGCGGGGCGCCGCTGCGGCTGTCGAAATCGCGGTAGGTTTCATCGACCACCAGCGCGATCCCATGGGCGCGGGCCAGCTCCATAAAGGCGCGCAGGGTGCTTGCGGGATATTCGGCCCCGCCGGGATTATTGGGGCTGACCAAGACAATCGCGCGGGTTTTCGCGGTGATCAGCTTGGCGGCATCCTCGGCACGAGGCACCAGCCCCGCTGCGGTGGCCAGCGGAACACAGCGCAGGCCCTGCATATCCATCCACATTTTATGATTGAAATACCAGGGGGTTGGAATAATAACCTCATCCCCTTTGGCAGCAAGCGTGGAGAGGGTTGCACAAAAGGCCTGATTGCAGCCTTGGGTAATTGCCACCTCGGTTTCGCGGATCGCCCCACCGTAGGCGGCTGACCATTGCTGCGCTATCTCGGCGCGCAGGGCGGGCATGCCCAGCACGGGGCCGTAAAGATGGGCTGCCGGATCGTTGATCGCGGCCTCGGCAATGGCTTGGCGCAGGGCGAGGGGCGGCAGATCCACGGGGGCGGCCTGCGAGACGTTGATCAACGGGCGATCGGGCGGGAACTCTACGCCGTCCAGCCATCTGCGCGCCTCCATCACGGGTGGCGCGTCAGTGGCGGCCATTGCCGGGTTGAGGGGGTGCGTCATCATATGACTCCTGCGCATCAAGGGGTTTTACTCGACGCCACGGTAGGGCTGTACATACTGCAAGGCCATATCCCAGGGGAAGAAGATCCAGGTATCTTGCGAAACCTCGGTAATGAAGGTTTCAACCATCGCACGGCCAAGCGGTTTGGCGTAGACAGTGGCGAAATGCGCCTTGGGGTAAAGCTGACGCACCAACTCCAGCGTTTTGCCGGTATCGACCAGATCATCCACGATCAAAACGCCGGTGCCATCCCCCATCATATCCTGTTGTGGGGATTTGATGACCTTGGCCTCGGCGCGTTCCTGGTGGTTATAGCTTTTGACGGAGATCGTATCGACAACGCGGATATCGAGTTCACGCGCCACAATCATCGCGGGCACCATGCCGCCGCGGGTGATGCCGACTACGGCCTTCCATGCGCCATCATCGGGACCTTTGCCGTCCAGCCGCCACGCCAGCGCGCGGGCATCGCGGTGCATTTGATCCCAAGAGATATGGAAGCCTTTTTCATGGGGCAAACGGTCGGTCATGGCGGGTCCTCTTTTGGCTTTGGCGCTGTGTTTGCAAGGGTCATATAACCTGCGCGCCCGCCGCGAAAGAAAAAGATGCCCGTTTTGACCTAAAGGTTAAGAATTAGCATGGCCGCCAGCCCCGCCATGGCGATTGCGGCAATGGTATCGATCCAAAATTTCGCGGCAAAATAGCGTTTGCGCATCACATTGGTCGACATGGCAAGCGTGACCGCTGCATAAAGCGAAAGCTCGGTCGCGAGAGCAGTGGCATAGATGGCGGCCAGCAGCTTGCCCCCTTGCGGATCGGGGAAAATGCTCAGGATAACGGCGGAATAAAACAGCGCGGGCTTGGGGTTTGACAGGTTCAGGATCACCCCGCCCGTAAACCCGCTGCCAAACCGCCGCTTTGCGGCCTCTGGCAGCGGCGCACGCGCCCCGCGCCATAGCCCCACCGCCATATAAAGCAGATAGATCCCCCCACCGATTTTCGCGGCGTAAAACAGGGGCGGATAAAGCTTGAACACAGCCGCCATGCCCAAAAGCGCAAAGAGACACCAGAGCGAGGCCCCGAAGGCAAGCCCCAGCCCGTAGGGCAGCGCTTTTTCACGCCCTTGCGCCAAGGCCATTTGCGTTGCCGCAATAATGGCCGGCCCCGGCGAAAGGATCGCCGGAGCCAGAACCGCAACCAGTGCCAAAAACGGCTCTGGTGTCACTCGGCGCCTTTTTGGGCCTTGGCTGTCACCACATCGATATCGGGCGCATCAACCGCCTTCATGCCGACCACGTGATAGCCCGCATCGACATGCAGGTTCTCACCAGTGGTGCCGGAACCCAGATCCGACAAAAGATAGATCGCGGCCTTGCCCACTTCTTCTTGGGTGACATTGCGGCGCAGCGGGGAGTTCAGCTCATTCCAGCGCATGATATAGCGGAAATCACCGATACCGCTGGCGGCAAGCGTCTTGATCGGCCCGGCAGAGATCGCGTTACAGCGGATGCCATCCTTGCCCAGATCCTCGGCGATGTATTTCACCGATGATTCCAGCGCGGCCTTGCAAAGCCCCATGACGTTATAATGCGGCATCACTTTTTCGGCACCGTAATAGGTCAGCGTCAGCAGGCTGCCCCCCGGCTTCATGATTGCAGCGGCACGGCGGCACACGGCCGTAAAGGAATAGACCGAAACATCCATCGACATCAGGAAATTCTCACGCCCCGTGTCGACGTAGCGGCCGCGCAATTCGCTCTTGTCCGAAAAGCCGATGGCATGGACGACGAAATCAACCGTTTCCCAGATGTCTTTGATCCGTGCGAACAGCGCGTCAAGCGATGCCTCATCCGTCACATCGCATTCGATCAACTCGGTTGATCCTACGGAGGCGGCCAGCGGCCCAACCCGTTTTTTCAACTGCTCGCCCTGATATGAAAATGCCAACTCTGCGCCTTGGTCGGCGCATGCCTTCGCGATCCCCCAAGCGATGGACTTGTCATTGGCAAGCCCCATGATAAGCCCGCGCTTGCCTGCCAAAAGTCCAGCCATGAAATACCCCGTTATTTCGTACAATAAAGGATTGGTTTAAGCGATCATGATAGCGGCATCAAGCCTCGCGGTGGCTTTGCGCCAATTGGAGGGCTTGCCCTCACCGCGCGGTCGGCTAGGTTGACCGTTATGGTTAAGGGTTAATTGGGGGCTGTCATGGATCGGGCTGGAATATTTTCGGGGAATGATCCCTTTGTGATGGCGCGCAGCTGGCTGACTGAGGCCGAAGCGACCGAGCCGAACGACCCTAATGCGATCGCCCTGGCGACGGTGGATGGCGATGGTCTGCCCGATGTCCGTATGGTTTTGCTTAAGGATATCGAAAAAGATGCCTTTGTTTTCTACACAAATTACCAAAGCCGCAAAGGAGAGCAGATCGCCGCCTCCGGCAAGGCCGCATTTGTGTTGCACTGGAAATCATTGCGCCGCCAGATCCGGGTGCGCGGAGTGACAGAACGCGAGGATGGTATCGCTGCGGATGAGTATTTCGCCTCACGCTCGCTTAAAAGTCGAATCGGTGCATGGGCCTCGGCACAATCAAAGCCACTGTCGTCGCGTGCGGCCTTGATGGCCGAGGTGGTCAAAATTTCGGCAAAACACGGCCCGAACCCGTCCAGACCACCGTTTTGGGGCGGGATAAGAATCATCCCGACCGAGATGGAGTTCTGGGCCGATGGTTCCTTCCGGTTGCATGACCGTTTTCGCTGGACTCGCGCAAGTAGAAATGATTCTTGGAGTGTAGAACGGTTGAATCCGTGAAAGTGTGAAATGTTCAGGACTTTTTGCGTCCATCGGCGTAGACTTGTCCTTAAACATTCGGACGAATGTTCCATAAGAACATTTAGAATTAGGGCTCAATCTGGGGAAAAAGCTCTGTCATGAATGATGATGATGAAATGCCGCTGCAAGTGTTGCACGGTCGGGTTAAATGGTTTGATCCGGTTAAGGGATTTGGGTTCATCCTTTCGGATGACGTGGAGACCGATGTTTTATTGCACGCGAATGTGTTGAGAAACTTTGGTCAAAGCACGGTCGCTGATGGCGCCGACATTACTGTGACGATCCAAAGTACGCAGCGCGGCGTTCAGGCCGTAGAGGTGCTGTCCATTGTTCCACCCGAAGGGTCGGGGTTCTTGCTGGCCGGTGATGACCAGACTGTCAGCGCCGAAGCTATTGCGGCCCTCCCGCTGGAGCCTGCCCGGGTGAAATGGTTCGACAAGGGCAAAGGATTTGGTTTTGCAAATGTGTTTGGTCGCCCGGAGGATGTTTTCGTGCATGTTGAGGTGTTGCGGACCTCGGGCTTTGCCGACCTGACAGCAGGAGAGGCGATCGCATTGCGGATTGTTGACAGCAAACGGGGACGCATGGCCGCGCAGGTACTCGCCTGGGATTCCGGTTTGCGCGCCCCAAAATGAAACAGCTTTTGCTTTGCGTTTTTCTTGCCGTCGGCGCACCTGCCGCAGGGCTTGCACAATGTAGCGCAGGCCATGTGGATATCCGTCTGACTGATGGCGGCGTCGCACGTTTCAATGTGGAAGTGGCCGATGATGCCGCCGCACGCAGCAAGGGCTTAATGTTTCGTGAGAAAATGGCCAAATCCTCGGGTATGCTGTTTTTGTACGAACGTCCGCAGCGTGCCGTTTTCTGGATGAAAAACACATTGATCCCGCTGGATATGATTTTTGCCGATGCGACCGGCGTTGTGCGTCACGTCCATGCAAACGCAATTCCGCATGATGAGACGGGAATCGATGGCGGAAAGGACGTGCTTGCCGTTCTTGAGATCAACGGTGGCTTGGCTAAGCGTTTGAATATTAAGGCCGGTGCGGTGCTTCGGCATCCGGGATTCAAACAAAATTCAGCTTCATGGGCTTGTGATGCGCAATAGGGCTTTTCAATCCCAAAAGCTTTCGCTAATAAGCCCATATGTTCGATGCAGCAATGAATTGAACGCTGAAAGGTCGGGGCGTAGCGCAGCCTGGTAGCGCGACGGTTTTGGGTACCGTAGGTCGTAGGTTCGAATCCTATCGCCCCGACCATTTTCAATAAGTCCATTACACTGTTGAAATTAGTCTTGGCCGGGCAAGCCTTGGTCCTCGCCACAGCAAACCTGTTCACCCTTTGATTTTTTGCAATTCTGCCCAGGTGAGGTAAAGCTCGAAGTTTCACACGTATCGAGCGCGACCAAGTGGCCGCCGGTCCTCGTGCAGTTCGATCGTTCTGATTCATTCAGGTAACCTATAGCGCCGTTCGGGGCATCGTTACAGCGTGTAGGTCACTACTTACGTCGATTGCCTGAACACTAAGCCGAGGCATCTGTGAGAGCGATAGCTCTGAACGCATCACACTTGCATCCCGGCATCTCAACGTATTTAGGCAACCTTTTGCTCTGAGGCCAAGGGGCCTTTGTCACCTGATGAGGGGTGCCTACTATTGTTGAATATCACTCCCTTCTGGCTCACGGCGGGATCCCCATCAGTTGCTCCGGATCAGTTTGCCATTAATGATCTGGGCGAACGTCTTGACTACGCATCAGTGGGGGAGTGCTACGCGACGGCCTGCTGGTCATGGCAATGCAAGTTGCCATTTCTTATCTTCTTCATAGCAAAAATTGCGCGCAAAGAACGGCACAAAGCCACGAGAAAATCAGCCGCCTCGATGCTACCACAAAGCCATCCGATGGATAACGGCCAAAGAACAGCCCCCTTGCACGAGACCAGCACTGGCCGAATTCGCTGTGATACGGCAGGATCATATTCGACGGCGCGGAATCGCATTGGCATAGACGTTAAGGGATTGCAGGTGTTCGTCAGCCTGTTGCAAAGACTCCAACGCAGCTTGACGATCGTAGGCCGCAAGCAAGCCGCATAGGACCTCGGAAATCGCGAGGGCAGGGGTCAATGTGTGAAAAAATGTCTGGCTTTCTGTCGAACACAGAATGGTGGCTTGTGAAATGGGGACCAGCGGGGAAACCTCGCTGTCCGTGATGGCAACGACTGCCACGCGCTTTTCACGCGCCGCGGCCACAAGCTCTAAAGTGTGAAGCGCATAGGGGCTGACAGAAATCACCAGCAACACATCCTTGTTCCCGGCCCGCAAAAGACCATCGCCCGAGGTGCCTGCGGGACCGTCCAGATGCACGGTCTTTTCTCCCAGCAACCTCATGACATAGTGAAAATGCCAGGCGACGGAATGGCACGACCGAAGGCCCAGCACATAAATTCGCCGTGCGCTGTTCAAATAGTCTGCGGCAGTTTGCAACTGGGCAAGCGGTTCAGGCTCGCTTAACCTTGATATCTGGGCGGCCATCCCTTGCAACATCTGGCGCGCAAGTCCGTCGCCTTCGCCTTGTGCGTCTGCTTCGCGCTCCGCCGCGCGCGCGGCAAAGCCGTCGGCACGCATCCGGATTGTCCGGGCATAATGGGCGCGGATATCGTCATAGCCGACCAGACCCAGATATTTCGCAAGTCGGGTCATCGTTGCCGGTTGCACACCTGCATTTCTTGCCAGAGCGCGCATTGAAACAAGGGCAACCTCTTGCGGATTTTCAAGGACATATCGCGCCGCCTGCTGAAGCTGGGGCGACATGGCGTCATAACGGGCGATGATCTTGTCCCGAAGGGGGTCTCCTTGCGACATTCATCCAACCCTTGGTTATTCGCGGCATAGACGGGATGCAACCTTGAAACCCGCCCGGCGTGGCGGGCTTCAAGTCGTTTTGCCGAACTTAGTTACCGTTGGCCTTGTTTACCGCATCATAGCCTGCGGTGAAACCGGCCAGCGAGACCGACAGTTCAACTTTTTGATCGGGGGCAACAACGGGAACGATGCTGACCTTGGCGGCATTGCCCTTTTTGAAGCTGTCAACCTCGCCCTGGGTAAAGCCGATACGTGCGATGCAGCCGATATTGGAGCACCATGAAAACGGGTATCTGCGGGCAGCAGCGCTGTCGACAGTAACAGAAAGCTCAGCGGTCAGAAGGGTTTCAAGCGGAACAATCACAGTGGCACCGGCGACGGCCTGCTGACCTTTTGGCAGGCCAAAGATCGAAATCTCGGCCACGTTATTGCCGTCACTATCCTTGAGCAGGTGGTAAAGCTGGCAAGGATCGGCACCGTCTTCGGTTTTGACGCAGCGCTGTTCCCATGTGCCAAAAGTCTCGGCAATATAGGTAGAGCCGATACCATCATTTGCGGCAGGCTCTTGTGTGCCCATCGACAGGCCATCGGGCGCGCCGACAGCAGAAGTATCAGTGTTTTCAGCATCGGCGACAGGCGCGGCTTCCTGTGCAAAGGCTGCCGTGCCAAGCAGAAGACAAAGGGTAGTTGCAAAAAGCTGTGCGGTTTTTGTCACGGGCATTCGTTTCGGTCCTTCAATGATATAAGATACCGCATAGCATGGGATTTTGCCAAAGTCAGGTCCGAAAACAAGCTACGGCAATAATACGCGAGGCTGAAGAAAGCTGGTCAAGAAACGCGGGGAAGGGGGAAATGTGAAAGGGCCGGCGTACCGACCCTTTTCTTTTGGTTTCAACTCCCCATCGGACCGGCCGACTTCATTGAGGAAAATTTAGGACCATAGGATACACAGGTCAACAGCAAAAAAGTTTTCAAAACGCACAAAAAAACCGCGCCTTGTACAGCGGCGCGGCCAGTTTCAACAGGGAGGAAGTCTTACCAAAACGCCATTGACGCGCCTTGGTAAAAACCACTCTGGCACAGATCGGTTAACAATGTATTTTGAAGCCGCTGGCGGGCTGCTCTGGCTGGCTGGTTTGGGTGAAAGGGGAATGCGTGGCGATTACATCGAGTATTTTCGTTGGTGGCGGCAATGAGGCGTATGGCACACCGCAGAATTTGTTGCTGGGCTATGGTAACAGGCATGGGTTGATTGCGGGGGCCACGGGGACGGGGAAAACCGTGACCCTGCAGATCCTCGCCGAAGGGTTCTCGGCCGCCGGGGTGCCGGTGTTCCTGTCGGACGTGAAGGGCGATCTTTCGGGGATCGGCTTGGCCGGATCAGAAGGCCACAAGCTGCATGACGCCTTTATGGCGCGGGCCGCAACCATCGGGCTTAATCTGGACTACAGCGCCTTTCCTGTGACCTTTTGGGATCTGTTCGGCAAGCAGGGCCATCCGGTGCGCACCACCGTGGCCGAGATGGGCCCCTTGCTGATTTCGCGCCTGCTGGAGCTTTCGGATGCGCAAGAGGGCGTGATTAATGTGGCCTTCCGGCTGGCCGATGATGAGGGTCTGCCGATGTATGACCTCAAGGATCTGCGCGCGATGCTGACCTTTATCGCCGAGAACGCGCGCGAGATCAGCACGACTTACGGGCTTGTTTCCACCCGCTCCATCGGGGCGATCCAGCGCCGGTTGCTTGTGTTGGAAAATCAAGGTGGGGACCATTTATTTGGCGAACCCGCGCTGGAGCTGGCCGATATGATGCAGCTGGACGCCGGGGGGCGCGGGCGCATTAACATTCTGGCCGCAGATCAGCTGATGGGATCGCCACGGCTTTATTCGACGTTCCTGTTGTGGTTGCTCTCGGAATTGTTTGAGGAGCTGCCAGAGGTTGGCAATCCCGACAAGCCCAAGCTGGTGTTCTTTTTCGATGAGGCGCATTTGCTGTTTGACGGCGCGCCCAAGGCCTTGGTGGATAAGGTGGAACAGGTCGTGCGCCTGATCCGCTCCAAGGGGGTGGGGGTGTTTTTCGTCACGCAAAAGCCCGGTGATGTGCCCGATGATGTGCTGGCACAGCTTGGCAACCGCGTGCAGCATGCCTTGCGGGTGTTCACCCCGCGCGATCAACGCGATCTGAAGCTGGCGGCGCAGACCTATCGGACCAACCCGCGTTTTTCGACCGAAGAGGCGATCAAGCAGGTTGGCACCGGTGAGGCAGTGACGTCGTTTCTGGAGGACAAAGGCATTCCCGGCGTGGTGGAGCGCACCTTGATCCGCCCGCCAAGCAGCCAGCTTGGCCCGATTGATGCCGCGACCCGTGCCGCCCTGATGGCCGCATCCCCTGTTGCGGGGAAGTATGAAGCACGGTTTGACCGCGATTCGGCGCATGAACGTTTGCTGGCCCGCGCCGAAGCCGCGGCCAAGGAAGTGGCCGAAGCCGAGGCCGCAGAGGCCCGCGCCGAAACTCAGGCCCGGGAGTTCAATTCCGCGCGCCGCTATGACGGGGGACGGGTCACATCTCGCAAGGCCCGCACATCCGACAGCGTCGGAACCGCCTTTGCCAAGAGCTTTGCGCGGCAATTGGGCACCAAAAGCGGTCAGGCACTCGTGCGCGGAATTTTGGGGTCGTTCTTTAAAAGCCGCTGAAATAACAGCGCGCCCTCAATCGGGGCGCGCTTGGATCATTCCCATTCAATGGTGCCGGGCGGCTTTGATGTAATGTCGTAAGTAACCCGGTTAATGCCTTGGACTTCATTGATAATCCGCGTGGCGGTTTCACCAAGAAATTCATGGCTAAAGGGATAGTAATCCGCCGTCATACCATCGACCGAGGTCACCGCGCGCAAGGCGCAAGCAAAATCATAGGTCCGCCCGTCGCCCATAACGCCCACGGTCCGCACCGGAAGGATGGCGACAAAAGCCTGCCAGATATCATCATACAGCCCGTGCTTGCGGATCTGGTCGATATAGACGGCATCGGCCTTTTTCAGGATCGCCAGCTTTTCGCGGGTGATCTCACCGGGACAGCGAATGGCCAGACCGGGGCCGGGGAAGGGATGGCGACCGATGAAAGACGGCGGCAGGCCAAGTTCACGACCAAGCGCGCGCACCTCATCCTTGAACAATTCGCGCAAAGGTTCGACCAGTTTCAGGCCCATCTTTTCAGGCAGGCCACCGACATTGTGGTGCGATTTGATCGTCACCGAAGGGCCGCCCGAAAAGCTGACCGATTCGATCACATCAGGGTAAAGCGTGCCTTGGGCCAGAAATTCCGCACCCTCGATTTGATTTGCGTATTTCTGGAAGACATCGATGAACAAGCCACCGATAATCTTGCGCTTGGTTTCGGGGTCGGACACGCCGTCGAGCTTGCCGAGGAACAGCTCTGATTCGTCGGCATGAATCAGCGGGATGTTGTAATTCTCGCCAAACATCTTGACGACTTCTTCGGCCTCATTCTGGCGCAGCAGCCCGTGGTCAACGAAAACGCAGGTCAACTGGTCGCCAATGGCCTCATGGATCAAAACCGCCGCAACAGAGCTGTCGACGCCGCCCGAAAGCCCGCAGATCACCCGTTTGTCACCGACCTGTTCGCGGATCTTGGCGATGGCATCCTCGCGGTAGGCGCCCATGGTCCAGTCACCGGCAAAACCGGCGATGCGGACAAAATTCTCATAGAACTTCGCACCATTCGGGGTGTGGTGCACCTCGGGGTGGAATTGCACGGCATAGAAACGACGCTCAATATCGGCGGTGATCGCAAAAGGCGCATTGGGCGAGGTGCCGTAAACTTCAAACCCCGGTGCGATTATGGAAACATGGTCGCCATGCGACATCCAGACCTGCTCGCGGTCAGCGGCAAACCAGCCGTCCAGCAGATCGGTTTGCGCCTGTGTTGGCGTCACAAAGGCGCGGCCAAATTCGGCGGTACCATGACCGCGCTCAACCTGCCCGCCAAGGCAATGCATCATCACCTGTTGGCCATAACAAATGCCCAACACCGGCACGCCCAGATCAAACACCGCCTTTGGCGGCATCGGCGCGCCCTCAGCAAAGACAGACGCAGGACCCCCCGAAAGGATAACCGCCTTGGGGTCGAATTCGGCCAGAAAGACGTCCGTCACCTTATTGAAAGGGTGGATTTCGCAATAGACGTTCAACTCTCGCAAGCGGCGCGCAATAAGCTGCGTTACTTGGGACCCGAAGTCGATGATAAGAAGGCGCTCATGATGTGTCATGGGTGGGCAATAAGCGTGGCGCGACAGAATCGCAAGAGGGCAAAGCAACCCTATGGGCGCGACGGATGGCCGGCTGGCTCATTTCACCGGTTTTTGCCAAATTGAAACAGCGTGATGCCTATGCCCCAATGTCGGTTTTGGGTGGTATATGACGGAATTGGCAAGGGTAGCGGCGCCGGGTTGGGCCATAAAGGCACCAAGACTGCGTAGGGCTTGGGGAGATTGAGGATGACTGAGGGTACAAAGCGCAGGGCGCGGGGCGGGGGAGGCTCGGCACGGCGGGCAGAGCGGACAGCCGTCAGCTTTGACGTGGCAAAATACATCAGCCGCAATATCCCGAATTTCGAGATTCTGAACGAAGAAGCCCTGGAGATCATCGAGCATAACGCGGAAACCGTGCTTGAAGAGATTGGCGTGAATTTCGTCGACAATCCGGCCGCTTTGGACCGTTGGCGCGCAGCAGGTGCAGATGTGAAGGGCGAGCGGGTACATATCCCGCGCGGCTTGGCACGCAAACTTTGCGCCACGGCGCCTTCAAGTTTTACCCAGCACGCCCGCAACGCCGAGCGTTCGGTGGAAATCGGCGGCCGCAATCTGGTGCTGGCGCCGGTTTACGGCCCCCCCTTCGTGCGCGACCGTGAGGGCGGGCGGCGCTATGCCACCATGGCGGATTTTGAGAAATTCGTGAAACTGGGCTATATGTCGAAATGGTTGCACCATTCCGGCGGCACGGTTTGTGAGCCGACGGATGTTCCGGTGAACAAGCGCCATCTGGATATGTTGCGCGCGCATATGGTGCTTTCGGACAAGCCGTTTATGGGTTCGGTCACCGAACCCGAACGTGCCAGAGATTCGGTCGAAATGTCCAAGCTGCTGTTCGGTGCGGAGTTCGTTGACCAGAACGTGGTGCTGACCAGCTTAATCAATATCAACTCGCCGTTAACCTTTGATTCGACGATGATGGGCGCACTGGAGGCCTATGCCACCGCAGGGCAGGCGGCTATTATTTCGCCCTTTATTGTGGGCGGGGCAATGGCACCGGTCACGGTGGCAGGTACCCTGACGCAGGTGCTGGCCGAGGTGCTTGCGGGTGTGGCCTATAGCCAGTTGGTGCGCCCCGGTGCGCCGGCGATTTTCGGCGCATTTGTGACCTCGATCGATATGAACTCTGGCGCGCCGACCTTTGGCACCCCCGAGGCTGCGCATATCACCTATGGCGCGGGGCAGCTTGCCCGCCGGTTGGGGCTGCCGTACCGATCCGGCGGGGCGTTTTGTGGATCGAAACTGCCTGATGCGCAGGCAGCCTATGAAACCGCCAACAGCCTCAATATGGCGCTTTTGTCGGGGGTGAACTTCATGCTGCACGCTTGTGGCTGGCTTGAAGGCGGGCTTGTCGCCTCCTTTGAGAAATTCGTGATGGATGCCGACCAGCTTGGCGCTTTGCATCATCTGGCCCAAGGGATTTCGATGGATGACAACGGGCAGGCGATGGACGCACTGCGCGAGGTCGGTCCGGGGGGGCATTTCCTTGGCTGCGAACACACACAAAAGAATTTCAAATCAGCGTTTTGGCGGTCAGACCTGCTGGATTACAAACCCTTTGAGACATGGTACGAAGAGGGCGCGCGCGATACCGAAACATTGGCGGCAAACCGTGTGGCCAAAATGGTTGGCGACTATCAAGCGCCTGCGCTGGATGAGGGGATTCGCGAGGCGATTGATGATTATGTCGCGCGTAAAAAAGCCTCTATGCCGGACGCATTTGCCTAAAGCCATCTGTTCTTGGCAAAATGGCCCCGCTGTGAAAGGCGGGGCCATTTTGCGTTCAGGCAACAGTTGCGCTGCCTTATGCGCCGGCGTGATTGCGCAGCAAGCGCAGCTCTGCCATCATTGCGATCAAGAGATCGACGTGGCGCGCGATGGAATAGCCAGCATCCCCACGGCGACGTGTTTCCTCTGCCAGTTCCTCGGCATCGCGTAAACGGGCCAATGCCGCCTCGGGGGAGGGGGGGGAAACCGCGTTGATCAACCGGCGCAAATCCCGATCCCGGCGGTAATCCTGAATGCCGTGGCGTGCGGCGCGGATCAGTAAACGGGGACGGCGGAGATTCGCAAGGATTGTGCTGATGTCTGACATTTGGTGCTCCTGAAATTTGTTGCACCAGCATGCACCATTACAACCCTGCGTTGCGTTTTGGGCCGTTCCACCGCGCGCTGCTTTCGCATTTGTTTATGATTTGGAAACAATTATGGACGAAAGCGAAGATGTTAACGAACAGGTAAGAAATGCTGCCCAGAGTTGCGACTGTCCAGAATGGGACCAATGGCCTAACTGCAAAGGCACCACAGGACGCTGTAATGGGATCAAACCTGAGCTCGGAGTTTTCGCTGCCTGCATGGCTGCCGGATGCGGCACGCCTGTACCTTGACCATACGGAGCAGGGGGTCTCTCTGCGGCAATTGGCGCGCCGTGAGGGATGCCATGCGTCGACCGTGATGCGACAGGTACGCCGCTATGAAAACCGACGCGATGATCCCTTGGTGGATGAGGCGCTGTCGGCATTCGGGCGGGTGCAGGAAAACGACGCTTGCAACATCAGCCAGAAGGATGCCACTGCCATGACAGCCCCTATCAGACAAGACGGATTGAAAATTGACGATGCGACAATCATGCACGAAGGGCGCCGTGTTTTGCGGCGTCTGGCCGAGGTGGATACCGTGCTGGCGATTGCGCAAGATATGGATAAGGCGGCGGTTTTGCGCAGCTTTCCTGACGGGCGTACCCTGCGCCTTGCCGTGATTGATCGCAGCTTGGCGCAGGCTTTTGCGCTGAAGGACTGGATCTCTTGTGAGAAGCAGGGTCGGGTCTCGACCTATCAGATCACACAAGCCGGGCGCGCGGCCTATAAGCGGATGGTGCCGGGGGATGCGGGGGGCATGGCCGAGGCGCCGGCCCAATTTGGTGACCAGCATCGCGATTGGGCCACCCGCGATGTGCCTGAGGCCGGAGAGGAGCGCCGGGTGCGCTATAATGCCGCTGAAAGCCCGGTTCAGGTTCTGGCGCGCAGGCGCGACCGCGACGGCAAACCCTTTCTGGCGGCCGAGTTGGTGGGGGCGGCCGAACAGCTGCGGATGGATTTTGAGCTGGCACAGATGGGCCCCCGGGTCACCCAGAACTGGGAGCGATTCTTGACTGGCGGCGATCGCGGCAGCTTTGCGCCGGATGGAAAAACCGGCGGGGGGGCCTCGGATGCGCGTGAACGGGTTTCGGTGGCCCTGCGGGATCTGGGGCCGGGGCTTGGCGATATGGTTCTGCGCTGCTGCTGTTTTCTGGAGGGGCTGGAGGTTGCGGAAAAACGCATGGGCTGGTCGGCGCGCTCGGGCAAGATCGTGCTGCGCATCGCCTTGCAACGTCTGCGGCTGCATTATGACACCCATTACGGCAAACACGGTCCGATGATCGGGTAAGGATCCGCGCCCGCCACAGTGGCAATCGGGCGGGCGCGGTACTGGTTGTCTCAGCCCGCAAAAGAGCGTATCCATGAAGGAGCCATTTTTTCGGGGAGTCTAACCTTGCGTGACCTTAAAATGCCGGACCAGCGCCACCCTGAAAAGGCGCATCGCGTTGACAATGAACAACCCAAGAAACCTTCATGGATTCGTGTCAAAGCCCCTTCATCGGAAGGCTACAAGAAAACGCGCGAGATTTTGAAAGAACAAAAGCTGGTCACGGTTTGTGAAGAGGCCGGCTGTCCCAATGTCGGCGAATGCTGGGGGCAGGGCCATGCCACCATGATGATCATGGGCGAGATCTGCACCCGTGGTTGCACCTTTTGCAATGTTGCCACCGGCAAGCCGCAAACGCTTGATGTCTTTGAGCCAGGTCGTGTCGCCCATGCGGTACAGCAATTGGGCCTGAACCATGTGGTGATTACATCGGTGGACCGCGACGATCTCGAAGATGGCGGGGCCGATCACTTTGCCCAGACCATTCGCGCAGTCCGTCATCGCAGCCCGGAAACCACGATTGAAATTCTGACACCCGATTTCCTGAAATGTGCGCCCGAGGTTCTGGAAAAGGTCGTTGAGGCCCGCCCCGATGTGTTCAACCACAATCTCGAAACCGTTCCTGGCCTTTATCCAACCGTTCGCCCCGGTGCGCGTTATTTCCACAGCCTGCGCCTGTTGCAGCGGGTCAAGGAGCTGGACCCTACGATGTTCACCAAATCCGGCATCATGGTCGGCTTGGGCGAGGATGCGCAGTCCGTACGGCAGGTGATGGATGATATGCGGGCCGCCGATGTCGATTTCCTAACCATCGGGCAATATTTGCAACCAACGCCGAAACACCACCGCGTTGACCGTTTCGTCACCCCGGATGAGTTCAAAGCCTATGAAACGGCTGCTTACGGCAAGGGATTCTTGATGGTTTCGGCCACGCCCCTGACACGGTCAAGCTATCACGCGGGGGAGGATTTTGCCCAGATGCGTGCAGCTCGATTGGCAAAGCTGGCGCAGTAACGCGCCAGTTTCAGTTCGAAACCGACGGTACACGCTTGAGGTAGGCCGCGACGGCGGCACGGTCCGATTCGGGCAGCCGCGCCATGTTTTCGACCACATGCACCATATGCCCGCCGACGGAATCATACTCCGGTGTGAAGCCGCTGGTCAGATAGGCTTTGATGTCGACCTCATCCCAGTCAAGTGCGGCAGGCGTGATGTTAGGGATGCTGCCCTTACCCGAAGGATCCGGCCCGCCCGCCAGCCATTTGCCCCGCTCCATCCCGCCAAGCACATTGCGCGGGGTGTGGCATTCGCCGCAATGGGCCAGCGCCTCCGACAGATAGCGGCCACGGGTTTCCGCCTCGGTCAGATCACCGTCAATCACCCAGTCATCTGATTCGAAAAGAAACTTCCAGCCACCAAGGCTGCGCCGGATGTTAAAGGGAAAGCCGACCTCATGCGGTTGGCTTGGCGCGCTGCTGGCGGGCAGCCCGTCCATAAAGGCTTTGAGGTCAACCACATCCTGAACGTCCATCTTGTTATAGGCGTTATAGGGGAAGGCCGGATAATAATGCTCCCCTTCGGGCGAAACGCCGCGCATCACCGCATTGGCAAAGGCCGCAACCGGCCATGCCCCGATGCCGTTTACCGGATCCGGAGAAATGTTGGGCGCAAGAAATATCCCAAAGGGGGAGGGGAATCGCTGCCCGCCCGCCAGCACCAGTTCTGCCTCGCCCTCGGCCCCCTCGGCCATATGGCATGAGGCACAGCCCGCCGCCCAAAATACGGCCTCCCCTGCCTCGGCGTCGCCGGTCAACCCTGCTGTGACCTCGGGCGCAAGGGTCTTGGGCGCGGTGACAAACCAGAACACGCCCCCGCCGATCAGGGCAAGAACAGAGGCGGAAACAATAAGACGGCGCATCACGGGGCTCCTGTCGTTGGACGGGTTTGGACCAGTCTGGCGGGTTTATAGCGATCGTGCAAGTCGCGCCCGATTCATCAAAGGCCCGGCATCCGGTGCGCCCGCCCGCCGCCATTGGGCGTAAGCGCCTCTGGCCAGCCAAAGAAATACTCCACCCCGAACAGCAAAAGACAGATCAGAATGACCCCCAGAACCAGTTTCACATGCCCTTCTGAGGGCGGCCTTCGCACCCATTGCGCCATACGCAGGAACCAGCGATAATTCATGACATCGCCCGAATATGATCGGCCAGCGCCTGCCAGGGGGCCGCGCTGAAGGTGGCACGCGCAGCCCCCGAAGGCGAGGGCAGCACCCAAAGGGTCAGATCCGGAAAAACCGCCGATCGGGTGCGGCCCGGCGGATGGCGGGTCCCAAGGGCGATTTTGGCGGCGGTCAGGCTGGTGAAGGCCAGCACCTTTGGGCCTACATAGGCGATGGCTGCAGCAAGCCGGTCGGGGGCATAGGCCGCAGAGGGGATGTCACGGTCCATCCCCGAAACGCCCTTGGCCAGATCGGTCAACCCGATCCCAAGCGCGGGCAGCAGATGATCTTCATCCGGGGTAAACAGGCGGGGCGTCAGGCCGGTTTCAAACAACAGCGGCCAAAACCGGTTGCCGGGGCCTGCGTAATAATGCCCCCGCGCCGCGGATTTCGCGCTTGCCGCCGTGCCGCAAAATACCAGCCTCATCCCCGGTTGCAACAGATCGGGCAGCATCACTGCCCATCCGTAAACCGCACCTTGCCGATATAGGGCAGGTTGCGGTTACGCTGTGCAAAATCAATGCCGTAACCGACGACAAACTCATCGGGGATCTCGAATCCGGTCCATGTCGCCTTGACCTCTACCTCGCGGCGGCTGGGTTTATCGAGCAAAACACAGACCTCCATCCGCGCGGGTTTGCGCGATTCGAGCAGCTGCAAAACATGATGCAGGGTAAAGCCGGTATCGACGATATCCTCGACCACCAAGACATCACGCCCCGCGATCTCACCGCGCAGATCCTTGAGGATGCGCACCTCACGGCTGCTTTTTGTGCTGTCGCCATAGCTGGACGCCTCAAGGAAATCGACCTCTACCGGCAAATCCAGTTCACGCACCAGATCGGCGATGAACACGAAGGATCCGCGCAAAAGCCCAACAACCACCAGCTTCTCGGTGCCGTCGAAACGGGCCTTGATCTCGGTCGCCAACTCCTCGATTCGGGCGGCGATGGACTTGGCCGAAATCATCTGGTCTATGACATAAGGTCTCGATTGCATGGTCAGCCCCTTGATTTCCCCGGCCTGTTTATCCAATACCATGCCCCAAGTCACGCCAAAGCGGATAAGAATTGCCATATGCCACGCCATTCCGAAACCAAGCGGCTGCGCTATAGCGCCGATCAGATGTATGCGCTTGTTGCCGATGTCGGCAGCTATCCCAAATTCCTGCCGTGGAACTCTGCCGCGCGCATCCGGTCGCGCCGCCCGATTGATGGCGGCGAGGTGCTGGAGGCCGATCTGGTGATCAGCTTCAAGGTGTTCCGCGAACGTTTCGGAAGCCGCGTCACCCTCTGGCACGAGGCA
Source organism: Pseudorhodobacter aquimaris (assembly GCF_001202025.1). Lineage (GTDB taxonomy): Bacteria > Pseudomonadota > Alphaproteobacteria > Rhodobacterales > Rhodobacteraceae > Pseudorhodobacter > Pseudorhodobacter aquimaris. The sequence goes on along the minus strand of NZ_LGHS01000041.1, from coordinate 61,870 downwards.
CGCAAGATCGACACCGAATATCTGGACGGGCCGTTCCGCTATTTGAAATCCACCTGGGCGTTTCGTGATGTCGAGGGTGGGTGCGAGATTGATTTCATGGTGGATTTTGAATTCAAGAACGCGATTTTGCAGAGCATCATCGGGGTGGTCTTTAATGAGGCAATGCACCGTATCGTCCGCGCGTTTGAACGCCGCGCCGAAGAGCTTTACGGAGGCCGCCCCTAGGCCAGCGCCGTCGCCAGCAAGCCAAGGGCATGGCAGGTTGCGGCAAGCCGGACCTCGTCACGGCCGAGCGGACCAAATTCCACCGTTTCCACCTGCGTCGGCTGACCTGATCGTGCAATGCCAAAGCAGACCCGACCTTCGGGCTTATGCTCAGACCCGCCGGGCCCTGCGATGCCAGTGATGGACACCGCCAGCCCGACGCCCGCGTTATCCATCGCACCTTTCGCCATTTCCAGCGCCACGGGTTCGGAAACCGCGCCATATCGGGCAAGCGTTTGGGGGGAAACACCCAGCATGGCCATTTTTGCCGCGTTGGAATAGGTGACAAAGCCGCGGTCAAACACATCCGACGATCCGGCAATATCGGTCAGCGCCGCTGAGACCATCCCGCCGGTACAGCTTTCGGCGGTGGCGATGGTCACACCCTGCGCCCGGGCGGCGGCAAGGATTTCGGTCGGCGTCATATCACCACCAGATGCACGATTGCGGCCAAAAGCCCGGTGCCGATACCGGCAAACAGCCCCGCCCAAAGGTCATCGATCATCACCCCGTCGGCATCGCCGCGCGCATCGGCCCGCCCCACCAGCCACGGCTTCCAGATATCAAAAAGCCGGAACAACAAGAAGGCCACCACCCAACCCGGATAGGGAAAATTGCTGCTGTCCAAGCCGATATACCAAAAGCCGAAGGAGGGCACCAAAAGGGCTATCCACTGGCCCGCGACCTCGTCGATCACGATCTCGGAAGGGTCATCACCGGGGCGGTGGCCCAACTCACGGCGGCAGGCCCAAAATCCGGCTACAGTTACGAGGATCATGGCCACCAACAGCAGCGGAAAATGCCCGATCCGATGCAAAAGCAGCCCCAGCGCCACCGCCGCCAAAGAACCCCAAGTGCCCGGCGCAGGGCGCAAAAGCCCGACGCCAAAGAAGATCGACAGGATACGACTTGCGGTCATGGTTTCACCAATGTTGCTGTGGCGATGGCGGCGATGCCTTCTTCGCGGCCGGTAAAGCCGAGGCTTTCACTGGTCGTCGCCTTGACGGAAATACGGTCCAGATCCACACCCATGATCCCTGCCAAGGCCGCGCGCATCGCCTCGGCGTGGGGCCCGATTTTCGGGCGCTCACAGATCAGCGTCACATCGGCATTGCCAAGCGCAAAACCGCGCGCCCGCGCCTGTTCTATCGCATGGGCCAGAAAGATATGGCTGGCGGCCCCCTTCCACTGCGGGTCCGAGGGCGGAAAATGCCGCCCGATATCGCCCAAGGCCAGCGCGCCATAAATCGCATCGGTCAGCGCATGCATCCCCACATCGGCATCCGAATGACCCAAAAGCCCGCGCCCATGCGGCAGCTTCACACCACAAAGCCAAAGGTGATCGCCCTCGCAAAAGGCGTGCACATCAAAGCCGTTACCAAGCCTTACATCCATTCAAGCCTCCTGTTGGTGTTGTGCCAAAATCTTTTCGGCGCGTAAAAAATCGCCGGGCAGAGTGATCTTAATATTGTCTTCTTCGCCTTCAACGATGGCAACTGCAAGCCCTGCGGCACGCGCAACCTCGACATCATCGGCGGCATTGCCCGGATGGGCGCGGTGCGCGGCAAGGATCGGGGTCAGGTGAAAGGCCTGCGGGGTCTGGGCACGAAACAAATGGGCGCGGTCTTGCACGCCTGTGACCAAGCCACCATCTCCACGCCAAAGCGCATCGGTAACCGGCAGCGCGGGGGCTGCGGCGGGGACATTTTGCAGCGCGGCCTGAAGGCGGGCGATCAGGCCGGAGGTCACAAAGGGGCGCGCACCGTCATGGATGAAAACTGTGGAAACAGTTTCAGGATCAAGCGTTTCCAAGGCATTCCTGACCGATTGCGCACGATTTTCACCCCCTGTCACCAAATCCACATTCGGACCGAGACAGGCCGCACGGCTCATATCATCGGGATGCAGGGTGACAATAATATGGGCAAAGCCGAAGGCCCGAAAGGCATCAACCGTATAGGCAAGCACGGGTCTTGCCCCCAGCATTTGCCATTGCTTTGGCAGATCGCCCCCGGCACGCAATCCGCGCCCTGCGGCAGTAATGATGACAGCGCTTGTCATTTGGGCACCCCGATCAAACTTGGCATCGGTTCTAGGCCAAGCCTCTTGCCGGGGCAATGGGCAGGGCGACCCCGCATTTAGCTTAAAAAACAGGCAATGCATGTTTTTCAGTCATTTTATCCGTGCTATGGTTTGTATTCTGCCTGCCCCCGCTTTAATCAAACAGAAAACCAAACAAAGGCGCCCTCCGTGCTCATCGGTCCTATTTCTATCGCTCCACCTGTCTTGCTCGCCCCTTTGGCGGGGATTACCGACTTGCCGTTCCGCCGCCTTGTCGCGCGGTTTGGCGCCGGGCTTGTCGTGTCTGAAATGGTTGCCAGCCAAGAGGTCGTGCAGGCGCGGCCACTGGCCCGGGCGCGGGCTGAACTGGGCTTTGACCAACAGGCAACATCCGTGCAGCTTGCCGGACGGGAGGCCTATTGGATGGGCGAGGCCGCGCGCTATGTCGAAAGCATGGGCGCGCAGATGATCGACATCAATATGGGCTGCCCCGCAAAAAAGGTGACCACCGGCTATTCCGGTTCAGCGTTGATGAAAGATCCCGATCACGCGCTGAGGTTGATCGAGGCTGTTGTGGGGGCTGTCTCGGTTCCGGTGACACTGAAAACCCGCTTGGGATGGGATGATGATATGCTCAACGCCCCCGAGATCGCGCGCCGTGCCGAAGGGGCTGGGGTCGCCATGATCACCATTCACGGGCGCACGCGTTGCCAGTTCTACAAAGGAGCCGCCGATTGGGCCGCAATTCGCGCCGTCAAAGAGGCGGTATCGATTCCGGTGATTGCCAATGGGGATGTGCTGGGCCCGCAATCGGCCGCGGCAGCACTTGAGGCATCCGACGCGGATGGTGTGATGGTGGGACGCGGGGCGCAAGGCAGGCCTTGGGTCTTGGCACAAATCGCCGCGCGGGTGTTCGGCGCGCCTGCACCTGCGATACCGCAAGGGTCAGCCCTCGGCGATATGGTCGTCGGCCATTATCAGGACATGCTTGGATTTTACGGCAAGGAATTGGGCGTCAAAGTCGCGCGCAAACATCTGGGCTGGTATCTGGAGACCGCAGGTCTGGTCGCCGCACGCGGGCGGGTGATGACCCAAAGTGACCCGACGACGCTTGTCGCAGACCTCCATGCGCTTTTTGCCGATGCAGAACCGGTGGCGGCATGATGGTACCTGCTACACTCTGGGCCGCCTTGCCAACGCCTGCGATGATGATCAATGCAAAAGGGCGGGTCGCGGCGGTAAACCCCGCAGCCGAAGACTTCCTCAACCTGTCTGCCCGCACCCTGATCGGCCGCCCTCTGCTGGAGCGTTTGCACATCAATGCCGAGATGGAGCAGGTAATGGCGCGGGTTATCGCCACGCAGTCCTCTATCGTCATCAATGACATCGAGATGACAACAGGGGCCCGCGCGCCAGAGCCGTGCCGCCTGCAATTTGCCCCCATCCAAGATCAGGAAACGTTGCTATTGCTGATTTTCCCCTTGGAGATTGCGGAAAAGGTGGGCCGTGCGGCGGCGGCAAATTCGGCGGCGAAATCGGCGATCGGCATGGCCGAAATGCTTGCCCATGAGATCAAGAACCCCTTGGCCGGGATCTCTGGTGCGGCGCAATTGCTGGCGATGAACCTCTCGGTTGAGGATCGCGAACTTTCGGACCTGATTGTGCTGGAAACCCGCCGCATCGTGAAACTGCTTGAGCAGGTTGAACAATTCGGAAATCTGCGCCCGCCAGAGCGCGCGGCGGTGAACATCCATGACGCCTTGGCACGCGCACGGCAATCTGCCTTGGTCGGCTTTGCCCGAAATGTGGCGATTATCCAAGATTACGACCCGTCATTGCCCGATACATTCGCCGATTCCGATCAGCTTATGCAGGTGTTTTTGAACCTGATCAAAAACGCGGTAGAGGCGGGGGCAAAGAATATTCGCCTGCACACATTCTATGATTTGTCACTGCGCTTGCGACGTCAGGACGGAACGGACACCCCCTTGGCGCTACAGGTGGAAATAACGGATGACGGGCGCGGGATCTCGCCCGACATTGCACAGAATATCTTTGAGCCCTTTGTGTCGGGGCGTGAAAATGGCACGGGGCTGGGGCTGGCATTGGCATCGAAGATTGTGCTGGATCATGACGGCCGGATTGCGGTTGACGCGGCCCCCGGACGCACCACGTTCCGGCTTTCCCTCCCCCTGGCTCCTAAAAAAGCGAAAGGCTGATCAATGGATGGCACGGTTCTTGTTGCAGATGATGATCGTACGATCCGTACGGTTTTGACACAGGCACTTACGCGGGCGGGGTGCAAGGTACATGCCACCGCCAGCCTGACGACCTTGATGCGCTGGGTCGATGAGGGCAAAGGCGATCTTGTCATCTCGGATGTGATGATGCCCGATGGCAATGGGTTGCAGGCCTTGCCTCAAATTGCCGCCCGACGTCCCGGCCTGCCGGTGATTGTGATCTCGGCGCAAAACACCATCATGACGGCTATTCAGGCAACCGAGGCCGAGGCTTTTGACTATCTGCCCAAACCCTTCGATCTGCCCGATCTGATGAAACGTTGTGCCCGCGCGCTGGACCGCAAGCGCGTGCGCCAGCAAACGCTGGCCCCGCGCGCAGTGGGGGATGATTTGCCCTTGGTAGGGCGCACGGCATCGATGCAGGCGCTCTATCAATTGGTGGCAAAGGTGATGAACACCGATTTGCCGGTGCTGATAACGGGCGAGTCGGGCACCGGGAAATCGCTCGTGGCCCGGGCCATCCATGACTTTTCCGACCGCCGCGCCCAAGGGCTTATTGTGTTGCAAGAACAGGATCTGGCCAGTGCCGAGGATCAAGCAGACCTATTGCACCGCGCCAAAGGCGGCAGCCTAATTTTGGATGAGGTTGCCGATTATGACGATGACCTGCAGTTGCGGATCGTGCGGATGATGGATTCGATGGGCGATGAGGCACCGCGGATCATGGCTACCTCGCAAACCGATCTTGCCGCGCGTATGGCTGAGGGGCGGTTTCGCTCGGACCTGTTTTACCGGCTTGGCGGGGTGACGATTCAGGTCCCCCCCCTGCGCGAAAGGGTCGAGGATATCGCCCTGTTGGCAGAACATTTCCTGACCCGCAGCGCCTGGGACGGCGGCACCATGCGGAGCTTGTCAAAAGAGGCCCAAGACGCCCTGCGCAACCATTTCTGGCCCGGCAATGTGCGGCAGTTGGAAAACATGATGCGCAGGCTTTCGGTTACAGGGACGGGACCAGAGATCACAGGCGCAGAGGTGAGCCTGATCCTCGGGCACAATCCGGTACAGCCACCAACGGCCGGTGTCGTTGGCGATGAGAAGCTGGCCGATGCGGTTGCGCGCCATTTGCAACGCTACTTTGACCTGCATGGTGATACCCTGCCGCCACCGGGGGTATATAGCCGCATTTTGCGAGAGTTTGAGGCCCCTTTGATTGAGATCGCCTTGGACGCAACCGGCGGCAATCAGGCTAAATGTGCCGATCTTTTGGGGATCAACCGCAATACTTTGCGTAAAAAGATCGTAGATCTGGAAATTCGCGTGACACGGCGCCGCAAGGTGATGTAAAACCGCCACATGGGGCGTGTCATTCTTGACCTATGGCAAGAAAGACATGCTGAGGAATGGGGCTCCGTTGGTTGCCCTGCTTGTGGTGGGGGCAGAATTGCCGGCTTTAACGCGAAGCAACACATGGCTGCGGCTGACCCGTCTACGCAGGCAGCGGCGTTTTCAGACGATCATGACCATTGTTCTGGTGACACTTGGCCCCGTGCTGGCCTTTGCCACATTCATGGCGCTGGGACCGTTTGACCAAGGCGCGCGCTCGCTGTTTTTGCGACTGATCCTCTTGGCCGATCTGGTCTATATTCTGGTCGTGGCCTCTTTGGTGCTGGCGCGCGTCTCACGGATGATCACCGACCGGCGCAGCAAATCGGCCGGCTCGCGCCTGCATTTGCGCATGTCGGGGATTTTTGCCGCCCTTGCGCTGACGCCCACGGTTCTGGTCGCGGTTTTTGCCACCATCACCTTCAATGTCGGGCTGGAGGGCTGGTTCTCAGAGCGGGTGCGCGCGGTTGTCGGCAACTCTCTGGCCGCGGCAGAGGCCTATGACGGCGAACACCGGCAGGATCTGATCGAGGATGTGAACGCCCTTGGCGCCTATCTGAATGTGGCCAAGCAAAGCACTTTCTTTCTGGCCGATGACCAGTTGCGCCCGCTTTTGACCCAAGGGCAGGCGGTCATCCAGCGCGGGCTCAAAGAGGCCTATCTGGTCGATGGCACCGGTGATCTGAAAACCCGAGGAGAGCGTTCCTATCTCTTTGGTTTTGAGGCTTTGACGACAGATCAGATCGCGCGGGCGCGGGCGGGTGAAACCGTGCTGATCGAGGATTGGCCCAATGACGAGCTGCGCGCGCTGGTGTTCCTAAATGCCTATGCCGACCGGTTCCTCTATGTCACCCGCGAGGTGGACGGCACCATCCTGAGCCTGCTGGATGAGACCCGCGAAACGGTCGCGCTTTATCAACAGCTGGAGGCAGAGCGCGGACGGCTGCTGTTTGAATTCGGGCTGTTGTATCTTGGCTTTGCGCTGATCCTGATTCTGGCGGCGATCTGGCTGGGGCTTTGGCTGGCCGAGCGGCTGTCGCGCCCCGTCGGGCGGCTTGCGGGGGCGGCGCAGATGGTCGGCAGCGGCAACCTTGATGTGCAGATCCCCGAAGAGGACGGCGATGACGAGATCGCCATGGTTGGCCGGTTGTTCAACCAGATGACTCGCCAGTTGAAAGGCCAGCATGAGGCTTTGGTCCAGATCAACGTGGAAACCGAGGGACGGCGGCGTTTGTTTGATTCCGTGCTGTCGTCGATCACGGCGGGGGTGATCGGGCTTGATGCCAACGGGCGGGTGGATTTCGTGAACCGCGCCGCCGAACGCATGCTGGATATGAAGGGGGCGGGCCACGGCGGCGAACTGGCATTGGTTGTTCCTGAATTCGAGGCGATGTTCCACAAGCTGCACGACGGGCTTGGCGCGTCGGTTCAAGAGGAATTGCGCCTGACCCGCAAGGGCCGCATGGAAAGCCTGCTGGTACGGATGAGCGTGCGACAGTCGGACACCGGCACGCTTGAAGGCTATGTTGTGGCCTTTGACGATGTGACCGACCTTGTCTCGGCCCAGCGGATGGCCGCTTGGGGCGATGTCGCCCGCCGCATCGCCCATGAGATCAAGAACCCGCTGACCCCGATCCAGCTTTCGGCCGAACGCATCAAGCGCAAGTTCCGCCCGCTGGTGGGCGACAAGGTTGCCGATCTGGAGCAATATACCGATGTGATCGTGCGCCAGACCAACGACCTGCGCCGCATTGTCGACGAGTTCTCTAAATTCGCCCGCATGCCCGAACCCGTGCGCCGCGAAGAGGATCTGGCCAAGATCCTGCGCGATGCCGTGACCTTGCAAGAGGCGGGCCTGCCGGATGTCCATTTTGTGACGGATATTCCTGATGAGTCGGTGATGATGGATCTGGACGCGACGATGATCTCTCAATCGCTCACCAACCTGATCAAAAACGGCGGAGAAGCCATTGAAACGCTTATTGAAAAAAGCGGAGGTGATGTCATCTCCGAGCTTCGGATCAGCTTGGATGTGACCGATGATCACGCCTATATCCGCATCGCCGACAGCGGTATCGGCCTGCCGCCGGACCGGGCGCGGCTGTTTGAACCCTATGTCACCACCCGCAGCAAGGGCACCGGCCTTGGCCTGCCGATTGTGAAAAAGATTATCGAGGAACACGGCGGCACGCTGGCGCTTCTGGATGCAGAGATTTTTGAAGGTAACACCCATGCCGGAGCGATGGCTGAAATATGCCTGCCACGGCTTCGGGCCAAAAACGTCAGCCGTAAGGCAGAGGGAGCGATATGAGCAGTATTCTGATCGTAGATGATGAGCGTGATATTCGTGAATTGATCGGGGATATCCTGAAGGACGAAGGCTATGCCGTGCGGCTTGCCGGCAATTCCGATGACTGTATGGCGGAAATCGGGGCCGAGGCGCCTTCGCTGATGATCCTCGATATCTGGCTAAAAGACAGCCAGATGGACGGGATCGACATCCTGAAAACCGTAAAGCGCGACAACCCCGATATTCCGGTGGTCATTATTTCGGGGCATGGCAATATCGAAATTGCCGTCGCCGCGATCAAACAGGGGGCTTATGACTTTATCGAAAAGCCCTTTAACATCGATCAACTGATGGTGGTTGTCAGCCGCGCGATGGAGACCAGCCGTTTGCGCCGTGAAAACACCGACCTGCGGCGGCGCGATACCACCTCTTCGGACATGCTCGGCTCCAGCACGGCATTCAAGGCGCTGAAGGTCCAGTTGGAAAAAGTCACCAAATCCAACGGGCGGGTCATGCTCTCGGGGCCGGCCGGATCGGGCAAGGAATTGGCCGCGCGCTTTATACATGCCAATTCGAACCGGGCCAGCGCGCCCTTTGTCACCGTCACCTCTGCCACAATCGAACCGGAACATATGGAAGAGGTCCTCTTTGGCCGCGAAACCCCGGACCGCGGGGTGGAGCAGGGGTTGTTGGAACAGGCGCATGGCGGTGTGGTTTACCTTGACGAGGTGGCAGAGATGCCACTGGGCACCCAGACCAAGATCCTGCGCGTGCTGGTGGACCAGCAATTCACCCGCGTTGGGGGCGTGGATAAGGTGCGGGTCGATCTGCGGGTAATCTCCTCGACCACCCGCGATTTGCGCGCCGAGATTGCTGCGGGCCGCTTCCGTCAGGAACTTTACGACCGGCTGAACGTGGTGCCGATCGCCGTGCCCAGCCTTGAGGAACGCCGTGAGGATATCCCCGAGTTAGCCGCCTATTTCATCGATATGTTCCACCGCACCCAAGGCCTGCCCGCACGTAGCCTGACGGGGGATGCCGAGGCGATGCTGCAAACCATGCAATGGCCGGGCAACGTGCGCCAATTGCGCAACGTCATCGAACGGGTCTTGATTTTGGGCGATGGTGCCGGTCCGGTGGATGTAAAAGAGCTGCCGGGGCAAGAGACGGCAAGCCATGAAGAGGGGCGTATGGTGCTGGGCGGGGCGCTGGCCACTTTGCCATTGCGCGAGGCACGCGAGCTGTTTGAAAAGGAATATCTTCTGACCCAGATCAACCGGTTCGGCGGCAATATCAGCCGCACTGCCAGCTTTGTCGGCATGGAGCGCAGCGCGCTGCACCGCAAGCTCAAATCCTTGGGCGTCGTGACCACCACTAAATCGGGGGCGCGGCAGGCCCGTATCGAAGACAGCGATGAGGCACAGGCCTAGGCGTGCGTTGACCAATCGGCCCAGTTCTGCCAATGAAGGTGCTGGAATGCCGCCACCACGGAGTTGAAGGCCCATGAAAGTGATCATTTGTGGCGCAGGGCAGGTCGGCTGGCAAATCGCGCGCCATCTGTCGGGTGAAAATAACGACGTGACGGTGGTGGATTTCAACGCCGATCTGGTGCGACGCGCAACCGACACGCTTGACGTGCAAGGGATCGTTGGCTTTGCCAGCTACCCGGATGTGCTGGCGCGGGCAGGCGCGCGTGATGCCGATATGATCATCGCCGCCACCCATTCCGACGAGGTGAATATGGTCACCTGTCAGGTGGCGCATTCGGTGTTCTCGGTGCCGCGTAAAATCGCGCGGCTGCGCGCGCAAAGCTATCTTGATGCGATCTACGCCGATCTGTATCGCCGCGATCATATGCCCATCGATGTGGTGATCAGCCCTGAAAAAGAAGTGGCCGAGGCCGCCTTGCAACGTCTGGCCGCCCCGGCAACCTTTGACGCCGAAAGCTTCATGGACGGGCAATCGCAAATTTTGGGGATCGTGCTGGATGATGATTGTCCCGTGCTGAATACCCCCTTGCGGCAATTGTCCGAACTGTTTTCGACCCTGCGGGCCACGGTGGTTGGCGTGCGCCGCAACGAGCGGCTCTTTGCCCCCGAGGCGGGCGACCAGCTTTTTTCAGGCGACCGGATCTATGTGTTCATCCATAATGACGACCTGACCCGCACGCTTGAGATCTTTGGCAAAACCACCCGCAAACAAGAACGCGTCGTGATCGTGGGTGGGGGGAATGTCGGGCTGGCGGTGGCCACAGCTCTTGAAGCGCGGGTGGAGCGGATGCGCGCCAAGATGATCGAAAAGAGCCGCACCCGCGCCGAGAAGGCCGCCGACGCGCTGGAACGGACCATCGTTTTGAACGGTGACGGCATGGATATCGAAATACTGATGGAAGCGGGCATCGACCGCGCCGATGCCGTGCTCTGCGTGACCGATGACGATAAAACCAACCTACTGGTGGCGGTGCGGGCCAAACAGGCGGGCTGTCCGATGGCGATTGCGCTGGTCAATGATCCGACACTGGTCCCGCTTATGGATGCGCTGGATATCGACGCCTTTATCAACCCTCGCGCGACCACTGTATCCTCAATCTTGCGCCATATCCGGCATGGGCGTGTGCGCTCCATCTATTCCATCGGTGATGCCGAGGCCGAGGTGATCGAGGCGCAGGTGCTGTCTACTTCACCGCTGGCCGGGCGTGCGATCCGTGAGATTGATTTCCCCGAAGGGGTGCTGGTCGGCGCGGTAATGAAGGGGGGAAAAGTGGTGAAACCCACTGGCGATCTGCGGATGGAGGAAGGCGATGTCGTCGCGATCTTTTCTATGGCCAAGGACGTGCCAGAGGTGGGGCGCCTGCTGCAAGTCTCCGTTGATTTCTTTTGATTTGACATGATGCGCCGCATTCTGGAACTGCCGTTGCTTGTGGTCCTTACGGGGTGGGGATCGCTTGCGATGCTGTTACCTGCGGCCCATGCGGCGGTGTTTGGCAATTTTACCGTAGCGCGGCCGTTCTTTTATGGCGCGGTGATGTTTTTTATCTTTACCCTGCTGCTGGGGATTGCCACCGATAACTACCGTGCCAAGATCGCGGCGCGCAGCCAGCTTGCAGCACTATTCGGGGCCTATCTTTGGCTGCCCTTCCTTTTTGCGATCCCGTTTTCCGAGGCACTGCCCGACACCACTTTCGTCAATGCCTGGTTTGAGATGGTATCCTCTTTCACCACCACCGGCGTTACGCAATATGACATGCCGGGGCGTCTCTCGCCCTCCTTGCACCTGTGGCGCGGGCTTGTGGGCTGGCTTGGCGGGTTTTTCGTGCTGATGTCGGCAGTTGCGATATTGGCCCCGCTGAACCTTGGCGGGGTAGAGGTTCTTTCAAACCGCGTCCCCGGTCGCAGCGCAAGGGGGGTCGAGCAGATCGTCCATGGCGCGGGCCCGTCAGAGCGTATGATCCGCCATTCTGCCAAATTATTCCCCGCATACCTTGGTCTGACGGTGCTGCTTTGGGTGCTGCTTTTGATGGCGGGTGAACGTGGGATGACGGCAATTGTGCTGGCGATGTCGACGCTTTCGACCAGCGGCATCACCAACGGGCCGGGCAGCGTCAATGGGGGCCATCTGTCCGAGGTTCTGATATTTGCCTTCATGGCTTTGGCCTTGTCGCGGCGCTTTATGCCCGGATCGGTGCAGGCTGACAAAAGCCGGACACTGTGGACTGACCACGAGTTACGTCTGGCACTGACCTTTCTGGTTGTCGTGCCGCTGATCTTGTTTTCGCGTCATTGGCTTGGGGCAATGGGCGTCGAGGAACGGTTTGACGTTTTGGCCGCGGTCAAGGCGCTTTGGGGTGGGCTTTTCACCACCATGTCTTTTTTGACGACAACCGGCTTTGAAAGCGCGGATTGGCAAGAGGCGCGGTCATGGTCGGGGCTCAACAGTCCGGGCTTGGTGCTTTTGGGGCTGGCGATGATGGGGGGCGGGATTGCAACCACGGCGGGGGGACTGAAACTCTTGCGCGTCTATGCTTTGGCGCGCCACGGGGAGCGCGAGATGAACCGGCTGGTACACCCCAGCTCTATCGGCGGCGGCGGCGATAGGGAACGGCGGCTGCGACAGGGCGGGGCCTATGTGGCGTGGATATTCTTCATGCTTTATGCGCTGACGTTTTCGATTGTGATCGCGGCCCTTGCCCTGCGCGGGCTAGAGTTTGACCAAAGCCTGATCCTGACCGTCGCCGCCGTAACAACTACCGGCCCTTTGGCCATACTTGCAGCCGAGACACCGATCCGCATGATTGAACTCTCTGTTCCGGTCAAGGCCATTCTGGGTGTTGCAATGATTGTCGGACGGGTGGAAATTTTGGCAATCCTTGCGCTGCTCTCACCCGATGTATGGCGCAAATAAGGCGGTGTTATTTTGCCACATTTTCAGCTAACCCGCTTTTGGGCTGGAAACTCGGCAATTCCCGCGACATATTAGCGTGAATGCCTTGCGGGAAGGACCGCAGGTGAGGACGGTAACCAGAATAAAAAAAGGCAAAGCAATAATGGCTTCCGACAAACAAAATCTCCAAGATGCATTTTTGAATCACGTCCGGAAGGCCAAAGTCCCGGTTACGATTTTTTTGATCAATGGCGTAAAGCTGCAAGGTGTTATCACCTGGTTTGATAATTTCTGTGTGTTGTTGCGCAGGGACGGGCAGTCGCAGCTGGTTTACAAGCACGCGATTTCGACCATCATGCCAGGGGCGCCGATCAGCCTATATGAAGGCGAAGAATAAGCTTGACCGCATCTGATCACGACGACGACGGATTTTCCGTAGAGCTACGGCTTGCAGGGCATGACACGCGTGACGAGGCCACGCTTGCCTATGTGCTGCATCCCGATCTGAAAACCGCCCGCGCGCGCCGCTTGCCCGAACACGGGCTGGCCGAGGCCACCTCTCTGGCCGCCGCGCTCCCTGGATTGGAGGTGGTAGGCGGTGAGGTTGTGCGTCTGCCCAAACGTTTGCCCGGCACATTGTTCGGGACCGGCAAAGTCGCGGAAATTTCGGCCCAACTCAAGGCCCTTGAAATCGGCTTGGTCTTGATCGACGGGCCGGTCACGCCGGTGCAACAGCGCAATCTTGAAAAGGAATGGGGCGTCAAGGTGCTGGATCGCACCGGGTTGATTTTGGAAATTTTTGCTGATCGTGCCCGCACGCGCGAAGGTGTGCTGCAGGTAGAACTTGCAGCGCTTTCCTACCAACGCACGCGTCTGGTGCGGGCCTGGACCCACCTCGAACGTCAGCGCGGCGGATATGGTTTTGTGGGCGGTCCCGGCGAAACCCAGATCGAATCGGACCGTCGCGCGATCGATGATCAGGTTGTGCGCATCAGGCGTCAGCTCGACAAGGTTGTCAAAACCCGGGAGCTTCACCGCGCGGCACGGCGTAAGGTGCCCTTTCCGGTTGTGGCCTTGGTCGGCTATACCAATGCGGGAAAATCAACGCTTTTCAACCGGATCACCGGGGCTGAGGTTCTGGCCAAGGATATGCTCTTTGCCACGCTGGACCCGACAATGCGCGGCATGGAATTGCCCGACGGGCGCAAGGTGATTCTTTCCGATACGGTGGGGTTCATTTCCGATCTGCCGACACAGCTTGTCGCGGCCTTCCGCGCCACGCTGGAAGAGGTTCTGGAAGCCGATCTGATCTTGCACGTCCGCGACATCAGCCACCCCGAATCCGCGGAACAGGCGGCTGATGTGGGTGATATTCTGACCAGTCTTGGTGTGCGCAATGAGACACCGCAGTTTGAAATCTGGAACAAGCTGGATTTGGTAGATGAATCTGCGCGTGCAGCGTTGATGGCCAAGGCTGCCGCATCAGAGCGGATCTTCGCGCTCTCTGCCATCACAGGGCAGGGCGTGGATGACCTTCTGGCTGCGGTGTCAGGGGCCTTTGAGCTTAGCCGTTCGGATGCGGAATTGTCACTGGACTTCAGCATGGGCCGCGCCCACGCTTGGCTTCATGCCGAGGGCGTGATCGAGGAAGAGATCCTGACCGATACGGGCTGGACTTTGCGCGTGCGCTGGACTGAGCGTCAGGAAGCAGCCTACCGCGCGCTGTAATGGCATAAAGGCCCCGCAATTCACGCCAGCCCTTTGCGTTAAATGATGCAATATTTCCTTGGGTTGTCCAGATTTTGGCCAACCTTATCCCTGATCACACAAAATGTAGCAGTTTTTCAGGGAAATTGATTGAACCATCTCTCGAATATATCTTCGACAGGTTCCAAGCGCCGCTTACCCCGGCCCTTCCACGGAATCGACATTAACTTTTGCCGAACCCCCGATGCGGGCTTTTTATATTCCTCCGAACTCCTTTGATAAAAAAGGGAAACATTCAGCAAAAGTCAAATCGAACATTCTCCGAGGAAAGGTCATCGGCTCAGGGGCAGAGAATACATATACTTGTGGGGCTTGCGGTCAGAGCTCTGTCGTCAAAAATAATCGGGCGATTGTTCAGGAATATCGTCGTCTGAGAAGCCGGTTTTTCCGAAGCGTTCTCCAAGGACACTTGCCAAACAGAGGTCTGTGAGAATTACGGCGCGCTTCGAGAACTTAATCCTACCCTTTACCGCAAGTCGGGAAAAACTGATATGGGGCAACAACGGTTATGCTTGGGATCGTCACTATCTCTACAATCCAGCGACTATATCGAGGGTTATCGAAATCTACCGTTTCACGCATAACTGGATGGGAACCCATAAAATCAAGACAACCCCAGCAGACGCTGGGGATGGCAAAGGGCAAGATCTACGCGAGGGATCTATTCGGTTAGGATAAAAGGCTGCCCGATCTTGATGTTCTCTTTTTGCTCTTCATCCGGATACGACCACAATATTGGGATGTCTTGCTCGATGTCGTTTAAGAGATGGTCGGCCACAAATGGACCGTAATGGAAACACAATCGATAGCATTGAAAAACTGCCTGTCATTGTCTTCGCGATACTCGTGTATTGCGTTTTGGTCGTGAAAATAAACCTGATCAGTCTTGAGAAACCGCTCCGTTCGATAACCAGCCGACTTGTAAGACATGCAGATATAGGCTGTCTCGTTCTCATTGGATCTACTCACAAGCTCTTTAATGCTATCGAATATCGCCATTCTATTCTCAGCTCTTTACTGCTGAGGAGATGGGTTCAGATTCTGGCAAAGAAAATATAAAATCCACGGCAGTCAGAGCTTGCCGTGGATTGCATCATTCAACGTAGAGGGCTGGCAATTCGCGAAGCCTTTTGCATGGATCAGCCGTAGCGGTAGGGCCTTCCGGCTTTTTCCATCGTGGCGTTATACTCTTTGAAGACCGATACAACCTTTGCCTTCACCTCTGATTCGGCGGCAATTTCATCCCAGAAGGTCTGTGCGGCTTTTTCCACCTGCGCCCATTCGGCATCAGGGATTGAGGTCAGCTTCAGCTTGGGCCCATTGACGCGCAAATCGGCCTCGCCGCCCCAATACCAATGCTGGCGGTGGTAATGTGATTGCTCAAAGCACACCTTGACCAGCATTTGCAGATGTGGCGGCAGCTCATTCCAGCGGTCCATATTGGCAAAGAAATGCCCGATCCAAGCGCCCGAGATATTATTGGTCAGGAAGTAATTGGTCACATTGGCCCAGCCCACGGTATAGACCTCGGTGATGCCGGACCATGCAATGCCGTCCAACTCTCCGGTTGGACCGCAACCTCAATATCTTCCCATGGCAGGGTGACAGGCACCACGCCGAATTGCGACAGGAAACGCCCCGCCGTCGGAAAGGTAAAGATGCGCTTGCCCTTCAGATCCTCAAGGCTGTTGATGGGATCTTTGGTCGCAAAATGGCAGGGGTCCCATGCGCCGGCACTGATGTGTTTCACGCCGACCTTGGCGTATTCTTCGTCCCAGATCTCATTCAACCCGTATTGGTTGAACAGCACCGGCACATCCAGCGAATAGCGGCTGGCAAAGGGGAAATAGCCGCCGAACACGGTGACATCGGTGGGGCTTGCCATGCTGTCATCATCCGATTGCACCGCGTCAATGGTGCCGCGCTGCATGGCCTGGAACAGCTCGCTCGTGGGGACCAATTGGTCGGCGTAATAAAGCTCGATCTCCATCTGCCCTTCGGCAATGGCGTTGAATTGGTCGATGGCAGGCTTGATCACCTCGGCGCCCAAGGCGGCCCCGGCATAGGTCTGCAAGCGCCATTTGATCGGCGCTTGGGCAAGGGCAGGGGCGGCCAGCGTCGAGGCACCGGCGGCCATCACGCCCGAGGTCAGGAACTTTCTTCTGGTGGTCATTGGAACTCTCCTTGTTGAAAGGGCGGTTGGATCCGCCATTGGTTAGTGTCGAAGCGTATTGGGCAGCCAAAGTGCAAGCTGCGGGAAAATCATCACAATCGCCAGCGCCAGCGCCATAACGCCCACAAAAGGCACGATAGAGCGGTAAATATCGACCAGACTGACCTCTTTGGGTGCCATGGCGCGCATCAGGAACAGGTTATAGCCAAAGGGCGGCGTCATATAGGCAATCTGACAGGTCATGGTATAGAGCACACCGTACCAGACCAGATCGAATTCCAGAATTTTCACCAGCGGCACATAAAGCGGCGCGACGATCACCAGCATGGCGGTATCGTCCAGAAATGTCCCCATCAGGATAAAGGAAAGCTGCATCAGGATCAGCACCTGCCATCGCCCAAGCCCGAGGTTGTCAAGGAACAGCCCCTTGATCGCATCCACCGCGCGCAAGCCGTCAAACACCGCACCAAAGGCCAATGCAGCAAGGATGATCCACAAGAACATGCAGGAAATCGCCAGCGTCTGACGGGTCGCGGTTTCAAACACGGCCCGCGTCATCCGCCCCTTGGCCACCGCCACCAGAACCGAGGCCACCGCCCCGATCACCGAGCTTTCGACCAGCCGCGTATAGCCGGTCACGAAAGGCACCATCATCACCAAAAAGATCCCGAAGGGCAAAAGCCCTGCCATCAGCAGACGGTATTTCTCGGCCTTTGGCACGGCGGCAAGTTCATCGGCGTCCAAAGCCGGCCCAAGCGCGGGGTTCAACTTGCAGCGTATCCAGATATAGGCAATGAACATCAAAGCCATCATCAACCCCGGCACAATCCCCGCCAGCCACAGATCCGACACCGATTGCCGCGCGATCAGCGCATAGAGCACCAACACCACCGAGGGCGGCACAAGGATGCCCAGCGATGACCCCGCCTGAATGACCCCTGTCACCATCCGCTTGTCGTAATTGCGTTTGAGCAGCTCAGGCAGGGCGATCGTCGCGCCAATTGCCATCCCCGCCACCGACAGCCCGTTCATCGCCGAAATCAGCACCATCAACAGGATCGTCCCGATCGCAAGCCCCCCCGGCACAGGACCGAACCAGACATGAAACATCCGGTAAAGATCATCGGCAAGACGGCTTTCCGACAGCACATATCCCATGAAGATGAACATCGGCAACGTCAGCAGCGGGAACCAGCCAATCACCTTGATCGTCTGGGCAAAGGCAAGATCATAACCCCCCCGATCCCCCCAAAGCAGCAAGGCCGCCACCACAGCCACAAAGCCGATCACCCCGAACATGCGCTGCCCAGTCATCAGCATCATCAGCATGGAGCCGAACATCAGCGCCGCAATCATATCGTAAGACATCAGATTTCCTGTCCCCGCAGCTTGGCAACATCGCGCAGGAAAAACGCGCTGCATTGGGCCAGCATCATCACAATTCCAAAACACATGACCATTTTAACCGGCGCCATATAGGGCCGCCACATACCAGATTTCCGTTCACCATATTCCAGCGCGTAGGCCGTGCTTTCGACCCCGCCCCACAGCAACACCGCTAAATAAAACAACAGCGCAAAAATGGTCACGGCATCCACCAGCGCCTTGGTGCGCGTGGACCAGTTGGAATAAAACACATCCATCCGTACCGCCGATCCCATCTGCAAGGCATAGGCCCCGCCCAGCATGAAATACCCCGCCAGCAGGAACTGTCCCATCTCATCGGTCCAGATTTGCGGATGCCAAGCCGCCCGCGAGATCGCCCCCCAAAGCAGAACCGCCATCAGCGCAAAAAGCAGATACATCGCCACTCTTCCGATACGCTTGTTCCATTTTTCAACGAAATGCACATAGCGGATCAGAAAATTCGGCATAGCCCCTCCAGAAATGCCTTATGGCAAATTTTGACCTTTCGGTCAGCATGGCGAGACAGAAATCAGATTGCAAGTATCTTGGGCGCAGGATTGCAGATTTTTGGCATCCGCCCTCAGGCGCAAAATATCTCGTGAATCAATGACATCATCTGCTGGGCGCGCGGATCACTGACCGTGTAATAGATGGCTTTGCCGTCACGTCTGGATTCAACCAACCCTTCCAGCCGCAACCGTGCAAGCTGCTGACTGACAGCGGCCTGCCTGCTGCCCAAAAGGGTTTCCAACTCGGTCACCGACTTTTCACCCGATATAAGGTGACACAAGATCATCAGCCGCCCCTCATGCGAAAGTGCCTTGAGAAAATTGGCGGCTTTTTCTGCCTGACGGATCAATTCCTCGGCCGGGATGACCTCATCCACGACAGCAGGGGTGCCATCCAGTACAAGGTCGCGTGCATGGGTATCGACAGACATTCAAAGGGCTTTCGATCAAAAAACAGAGGTTACCTAGATAATACAGCAACCGACAATGTTCAAGAAACGGATTTCACGGCACGCCCTGCGGCCAAAGCCCGCAGCCAAAACCGGAAGGCCAAAATTAGCAGCGGCGAAAGACAATCGCAGGGCTGGAACAGCGCGCCGCTTTGGGCTATGGGATGCGTTATCCCTATTGCCGTAAAGGATCACCCATGAAAGCCGCTGTCCTTACCTTTCCCGGATCAAATTGTGATCGCGACCTTGCCGTATCCTTTGAACAGGCCGGGGCGCAGGTTCACCGCGTTTGGCACAAAGACACCGCATTGCCCGAGGGCATTGATGTGGTGGCGGTTCCGGGCGGATTTTCCTTTGGCGACTACCTGCGGTGCGGGGCGATTGCGGCACAAAGCCCGATCGGGGCGGCGGTGCGTGCCCATGCGGCGCGCGGCGGTTATGTTCTGGGCATTTGCAACGGGTTTCAGGTGCTGACCGAAATGGGGCTGCTGCCCGGTGCCTTGATGCGCAATGCGGGGCTGAAGTTCATCTGCAAGCCGGTCGGCCTGAAGGTTGCCACGACCAATAGCGCCTATACAAACGCTTATACCGCAGGACAGGAAATCACTATTCCGGTCGCCCACCATGACGGTAACTACAGCGCCGATGCGCAAACCCTTGCCAAATTGCAAGATGAGGACCGGATCGCCTTTACCTATACTGACAACCCCAACGGCTCTGCCAATGCGATTGCGGGGATCTTGTCGGAAAACCGTCGTGTGCTGGGGATGATGCCCCACCCCGAACGGGCAAGCGAGGTTTCGCATGGCGGCACCGATGGGTCGGTGCTTTTCCGCTCGCTTACCGGCGCTTTGGCGCTTGCATAATACTGTCACGCTTGAGGTTATGACGCTCTCGCCGTAAACCGACCGGCATGAATGACGTAGCCACCCCCAATCAGCCCGCGCAATCGGCCCAGTCTCGCCGGTTGTCTTGGGTTATGCGCGGGTTGATCGCAGCACTTTTTGCGGCGGCGGTTGCCATGGTTCTGGTGACCAATTCCTGGCTGACGGATCGCTTTACCGAGGCCACCCGCAACCGTGCAGAACTGCGGCTTGCACTTTATACCGGCAACCTGATTTCAGAGCTGCAACGTAATTCGGTCGTGCCCCTCTTGTTGGCCCGCGATCCTGAGTTGATTCGCGCCCTGAACGACGGGCAATATGCCAGCACCTCGGCGCGGTTGATCTCTTTTCAGGCCGAGATCGGCGCCGCCTCTATTCTTCTGTTGGACAAGGACGGGCGCGCGGTGGGGGCGACAAACCGCAACCTGCTTGGTTCGGCGCACCGCAGCACGGCCTATTTCGTGGATGCGCAGCGCACCAAGGACACGGTGTTTTCAGCCCAGCCACGCGAAACCGGCGGCAATGATTTCACTTATTCGCGTGCGGTGATCGCCGATAACCGGATGATCGGTGTGATCGTGGTCGCGGTTGATCTGATGAAATATGAACGCGCCTGGGCCGGTCTGACCGATGCGGTTCTGGTCACCGACAGCGAAAACCGCGTGATCCTTGCGACCGAGCCGCGGTGGCGCGGGTTAAGTCTGGACGAGGCGCTGGCGGTCCAAGACCCGCCAAGCGCGATCGAGCGCGCCGTTCGCGCCACAACCGACTGGAGCCAGAGCCGCCCCGACGCCTATCTGCGCGGCACTGCCGTTATGAAGACCGAGGCGCGCGTGCCGTTTCGCGGTTGGCGCATCCAGACCTTTACTGCTTATGATTCCGTGCGTGAAAAGGTCAACGGCGTTCTTGCGCTGGAAATCATGGGGTTTGCGATCCTGCTGGCAGTGACTTTTTATCTGTTGTCGCGCCGGGCATGGTCGCAAAGCGCGACCTTTCAGCGTGAAAGCGCGGAATTGCGCCTGTTGAACGCGCGCCTGAAGCGCGAAATCGCGCAACGGGAAAAGGTGCAAAAAGATCTCGCCGTGGCAGAGCTGACACTGGCGCAATCGTCAAAACTTGCCGCTTTGGGCGAAATGTCGGCTGCGGTCAGCCATGAGTTGAACCAGCCGCTGGCCGCGATGAAAACCTATCTGGCCGGTGCGCGGCTGTTACTGCAACGCCACCGCCCCGAAGAGGCGCTATCCTCATTCCAGCGCATCGATGATCTGATCGAACGTATGGGCGCGATCACCCGGCAACTCAAATCCTATGCCCGCAAGGGGGGCGAGGCCTTTGAGCCGGTGGACGTGCGGGCCTGTTTGTCCAGTGCGCTGTCGATGATGGAGCCACAGTTGAAAACCCGTGTGGTCCAGATCACGCGCGATCTGCCGCGCAATCCGGTCATGGTGATGGCGGATCGCTTGCGGTTGGAACAGGTCATCATTAACCTGCTGCGCAATGCACTTGATGCGACCAAAGACACCCCCGAGCCGCGCATTGATATTGCGGTGGTGGTGGATCATTCGGTCCATCTGACGGTGCAAGATAATGGCGTCGGACTGAAAAGTCTCGAAAACCTGTTCGAGCCATTCTACACGACAAAAAAACCCGGAGAGGGGGTCGGCCTTGGGCTGGCCATCTCATCCGGGATTATTACAGATTTGGGCGGTCGATTGATCGCACGCAATGGTGACAAGGAGGGGGCTGTATTTGAGGTACAACTTCCCATATTGGGCACAGAATTGACAACAGCGGAGTAAACTATGGCGCGTGCAATGAAGGTCGCGATTGTCGATGATGAGGCCGACATGCGGCAATCGATCAGCCAGTGGCTGGCCCTTTCGGGCTTTGAAACCGAAACCTATGCCTCGGCCGAAGAGGCGCTGAAAAAGATCGGCGCGGATTATCCCGGTGTTGTGGTTTCAGATATCAAGATGCCGGGCATGGATGGCATGGCCTTCCTGAAACGCTTGATGAGTGTTGATAGCGGCCTGCCGGTGATCATGATTACGGGCCACGGCGATGTGCCGATGGCCGTGGAGGCGATGCGCGTGGGCGCATTCGATTTCCTCGAAAAACCGTTCAACCCGGACCGGATGACCGAGCTGACCAAGCGTGCTACGCAAAGCCGGCGGATGACACTCGATAGCCGCGCATTGCGCCGTGAGTTGTCCGATGGCAGCGTGTTGATGCAAAAGCTGATCGGCACCTCGGCCGAAATGGAACGCTTGCGCGAGGATATTCTGGACCTTGGTCAGGCCGATGGCCATGTGCTGATCGACGGCGAAACCGGCACTGGCAAAACCCTTGTGGCCCATGCGCTCCATGCTGTGGGGCCGCGGGCCTCCAAGAAATTCGTGACCATCTCTTGTGCGGCCTGGTCCGAGGATCAACTGGCGGCCAAGCTTTTCGGCCCGATGGAAGACGGCGGTATCCCCTTGGTCGAGGAGGCCCGCGGCGGCACCCTTTGCCTTGAGGATATCGACAGCCTGTCACATGGCCTGCAATCGCGGCTTTTGACGATGATCAACGAGCAAGGCAGCCCGCCGGAAACCCGCATCATCGCCATTGTGAACGAACATGCCCCCGATAAAACCATCGAGGACAGCCTGCGTCCCGACCTCTATTACCGCCTCGGCGCGCTGACGATCCTTTGCCCGCCGTTGCGCGCGCGCGGAGAGGATATCCTGACGCTGTTCACGCGGCTTTCGGAACAATTCGCCGAGGAATACGGCTGTGAGGCGCCGCAGGTTGCCGCCCAAGAGGCCGCACAATTGCTGCAAGCACCTTGGCCGGGCAACGTGCGCCAATTGGTGAATATCGCCGAACGCGCCGTTTTGCAGAACCGTCGTGGGTCCGGCTCTATCGCGTCGCTGCTAATGGCGGATAACGAGGCAACCGGCCCCGCGCTGACCACCGAGGGCAAACCGCTGAAAGATTACGTCGAGGCGTTTGAGCGTATGCTGATCGATAACACGATGCGCCGTCACAAAGGCTCTATCGTTTCGGTGATGGAAGAGCTGTGCCTGCCGCGCCGGACCCTGAACGAGAAGATGGCGAAATATTCGCTGACCCGTTCCGACTATACCTGACGGCGGCACCTGAATGGGCGGGGCGGGGGCACAACCCTCCGCCCCGTTTTCTTATTTCTCGGGGATCAACCCGCGCGGGCTGAACCGCAAGACCAACAGCAAAATCACCCCAAGCGTCAGCAAACGCATATGCGGCGCGGAATCGATCAGATGGGATTTCAGCGCCCCTTCCGACATCGCCGAAGTGATCACCGACATCACCCCCGGCCCAACGCTTTCCACGATCAGCCAGAGCCAGCCAATCAGCAAACCGCCCAGAACCGCGCCCCAGTTGTTGCCCGATCCGCCCACGATCACCATCACCCAGATCAGGAAGGTAAAGCGCAAGGGGTTATAGGTGCCCGGCGTCAATTGCCCGTCCATAGAAGTCATCATCGCCCCGGCAAAGCCGACCACAGCCGAGCCGATGACAAAGATTTGCAGATGTCTGCCCGTGACATCCTTGCCCATCGCGGCCGCCGCCACCTCATTGTCGCGGATCGCACGCATCATCCGGCCCCAAGGGCTGTTGAGGGCGCGTTCCGACAGCCAGATCACCGCCAGCAGCACAACGGAAAAGAGCGCGGCATAGAGAAGCTTTACAACGATGGTCGAGGCGCTGACCGGATCAAACCCGTAACCCGCCGCCCATTCCAGAAAACCCGCAGATTGCTGCAGGTCCACCTCATAGGGCACCGGCCAAGGGCGGGGCAGGCCGATCATGTTTTTCACGCCCCGCGCCAGCCAATCCTCGTTTTTCAAAACGATGATAACGATCTCGGCAATGCCCAAGGTGGCAATCGCCAGATAATCCGACCGCAGGCCCAACGACACCTTACCGATCGCCCAAGCCGCCACTGCCGCCAGAACACCGCCCAAAGGCCAGGACAGGATAGAGGGCAGGCCAAGCCCGCCGATATTGCCTGCCGTCGCGGGGTTCACCGCCTCAACCGCCGCCACTGACGGGTCAAACAGCGCGCGATAGGCGAAAAACCCGACCGTGATCACAACAAAGAGCGCCAGATTGCGCAAAGCCCCCTTGCGCATCCGCTGGTACACTTGGGTTGCGGCCACAATCACGGCAATGCCAAAGGCAAGCCCCGCCATAATGCCCCAACCACCCGCCGCCCAGCCCTCCGGCTCTGGCGGGGCGGCGACCAGCACCACGGCCAAGCCCCCCAAGGCGGCAAAGCCCATGATGCCGGTGTTGAACAATCCGGCATAGCCCCATTGCATATTCACCCCCAAGGCCATGATCGCCGAGAGCAAACCGAGGTTGAGGATATTCAGCGCAAGGTTCCAGCTTTGGAAAAATCCGGTGCCGAGATAAAGCACCGCAACCAGTGCAAATAGAAACAGGTTCCGCATATTCATCCTGATTTCCCCTTAAACAGCCCCGTTGGCATAAACAGCAAAACGATGATCAGAATGATGAAGCTTACCGCCAGTTTGTAATCGGTGGACATCAGCTGCACCAATCCGTCCGGCGCCATATCGGCAGGCACCAGATAACCGATCACCTTTTTCCACGCATAGGTCACAAAGACCTCGGAATAGGCGACGACAAAACCGCCCGCAATCGCGCCCAAAGGGTTGCCAAGCCCGCCCACAACCGCGGCGGCAAAGATCGGCAGCAAAAGCTGGAAATAGGTGAAGGGTTTGAAGGATTTGTCCAATCCGTAAAGCACCCCCGCAATCGTCGCCAGAATAGCCACCAAGATCCAGGTGACCCTGACCACATGGTTGGGGTTGATGCCCGACAAAAGCGCCAGATCCTCATTATCCGAAAACGCCCGCATGGATTTTCCGGTCCGTGTCTTTTGCAAGAACCAGAAGAGCCAGGCGACCACCAGAACGGCGGTGACGATGGTGACGGCCTGGGTGGTTTTCAGGGCCATGCCCTCATTCAAACCGCTCCATTCCTTGAACTCCCGCGCGGTAAAGACAAAACGTTCGCCATCGGTAAAGTTTTGCTCTTCAACCCCGATCATGATGCGGGTGATGCCGTTCATCACAAACATCACCCCCAGCGAGACGATCACCAAAATCGTCGGCGCCACCTTTTGTTTTCGGTAAAACCGGTAGACCGAAAAATCGGTGGCCAGCAGCAGCCCCACAGTCACCAGAATGCCAAAGGGCAGGGCGAGAAGGGCGGTGGGCAAGGGGCCGAAACTGACCCCCATCGCTTGCAGCCCCCAAGTTCCATAGATCGTGGCCATGGTGCCAAAGGCCATCGTGTCGCCCTGGGCAAAGTTGGAAAAGCGCAGGATGCCGTAAACCAGCGTGGCCCCCAGCGCCCCGAGCGCAAGCTGCGCCCCGTAAGCCGTTGCCGGAATAAACACGAAATTCGTGAAGGCAACGATTGCGTTGAGAATATCCATCAGGTTTGCTCCTGGCTTGTTATCTGTCGGGGTCCCAGTTCCATATCAGCCCCCCAGGAAACTGCGGCGGACATCGGGGTCTTGCATCAAGGCCTGTCCGGTGTCGGTAAAACGGTTGGCGCCTTGCACCAGCACATAGCCCTTATCCGCAATCTCAAGCGCTTGGCGCGCATTCTGTTCCACCATCAGAATGGAGATCCCCGCGCGGGCGATCTCGATGATGCGGTCAAACAGCTCATCCATCACGATGGGCGAGACACCTGCCGTCGGCTCATCCAGCATCAAAACCTTGGGCTTGGTCATCAACGCGCGGCCCACGGCAACTTGCTGGCGCTGGCCACCCGAAAGTTCGCCCGCGGCCTGCCGGCGCTTGTCCTTGAGGATGGGAAAGAGGTCATAGATCTGTTCCATCGTGCCCGAAATATCATCACGGCGCAAAAACGCCCCCATCTCGAGGTTTTCCTCTACGGTCATGGAGGTGAAGATATTAGAGGTCTGCGGCACAAACCCCATCCCCTTGGCCACGCGGTCTTGCGGGCTGAGCGCAGTGATATCCTCACCGTCCAGCAATACGCGGCCCGAGCGCAGGTGAAGCATGCCAAAGACCGCCTTCATCGCGGTGGATTTGCCTGCCCCGTTAGGGCCGACGATCACGGCAATCTCGCCCTTTTCGACCGCAATCGTGCAGCCATGCAAAATATCGGCCGCGCCATAGCCGCCGGTCATCCGCTCACCAATCAAAAACGGTTCGGCCATTACGCCCCCTTGGGTGACATAATGCACCGCAGTTTTATCTGTTCAAAAAATTCCAATCGCGGGGCTCCGCGCCGTATCAAATTACGCATTGGATTTCACTTTATTTTTCAGGCCGGTGCCAAGATAGGCCTCGATCACGCGCTCATCATTCTTGACCTCATCCACTGTGCCTTGCGCCAGCACCTTGCCCTCGGCCATGCAGATCACCGGATCGCAAAGCCGCGCGATGAAATCCATGTCGTGTTCAATCACACAAAAGGTATATCCGCGCTCTTTGTTCAGGCGCACAATCGCATCGCCGATAGTGTTGAGCAGCGTGCGGTTCACGCCGGCGCCCACCTCATCGAGAAACACGATCTTGGCGTCGACCATCATTGTGCGGCCCAGCTCCAACAGCTTTTTCTGCCCACCAGAGATGTTGGATGCTTTTTCATCGGCCAGATGGGTGATGGTCAGAAATTCCAGAACCTCATCGGCCTTGTCACGAATGCGGCGTTCCTCCTCGGCGACACGCCCGCGACCGAACCAGGTATTCCACAGTGTTTCCCCCGCCTGATTTTCGGGCACCATCATAAGGTTTTCACGCACCGTCATCGATCCGAATTCATGCGCGATCTGAAAGGTGCGCAGCAGGCCCTTGTGAAACAACTCATGCGGAGGCAGGCCGGTAATATCCTCACCTGCCATGAGAACCTTGCCACAGCTTGCCGGAAGACGCCCTGCGATCACATTGAACAAGGTGGTTTTCCCCGCCCCGTTCGGCCCGATCAACCCGGTAATGGAACCGGTCGCAATTTCAAGCGTGGCCCCGTCCACGGCATGGAACGCGCCAAATTTCTTATGCAGATTCTGAACAGAAATCATTTTGACTCAAATCTCCCCCGCCAGCATTTTGGCATGCTGTTACAAATTAAAAAGCGCCCCGAAAAGACAAAACCTTTCGGGACGCTATAACCTAAGGTTGTCGGAGATTAGCGATAGCCATCAGTCACGAATGCTCCGTCAGTGACAGTAAACTCACGAAAGCTGCCAGCGGATTCGCCGTTGCCGATAAACTCGACCGCGGTTGCGCCGACATAATCGATATCGGTGCCCGCCGCGATCAGCTCCAGCGCGCGGCCCAGCTGGCCGGGTTCGATTTTCTCGCCCGGTGCGTTGGCGATATCCATCACCTTGGCGGTCCAGTCTTTGGAATCGGTTGATTGCGCCGCCTGCATCGCCAGCAAGATCAGAGCCGCCGCATCATAGCTTTCACCGGTGAAAGAGGATGTCGGATCGAAACCTGCCGCTGTTGCCAGCTCTGCAAATTTTGCCGCCCCCTCGGAATCAGTGCCCGGAATTGTGCCGTAGGTGCCGTCCAGCCCGCTGCCGATGGCCTCGATCAGGCTGTCGCCATACATGCCGTCGGGCAGATAGAATGTGTCAAAAGCGCCGGTATCCAAAGAGGCCTGAATGATGCCTTTGCCGCCTTGGTCCACATAACCCGCGACGACCAGCACATCGCCACCGGCCGCGGCCAATGTGGCCACTTCGGCGGAATAGTCGGCCTTGCCGTCTTCATGCGCGGTATTGGCCGTCACCGATCCGCCTTTTGCCTCAAAGGCGGCGGCGATACTGTCGGAAAGGCCTTTGCCATAATCGTTGTTGGTGTAGGAGATCGCAATGGATTTCGCGCCGCGGTCGATCAGGATCTGGGCGGTCACTTCACCCTGACGGGCATCAGAGGGCGATGTGCGGAAGAACAGCCCGTCATCCTCGGCATCCGAAAGCCCCGGAGAGGTCGCCGAAGGCGAGATCATACCAACACCATTGGGCCGCGCCACGTTTTGCAAAATAGAGCCAGTCACCCCGGAGCAATCCGCGCCCACAATCGCGCTTACGCCTTCCACGGTGATCAAACGCTCTGCCGCGGCGGTGGCGGCGGTGGCGTCGATACAGGTGCTGTCAGCGCGGACAGAATCCACATTGCTGCCGCCCATGAAATTGCCCGAGGAGTTGACCTCCTTGATTGCCAGCTCGGCCGAGGCCGCCATGCTTGGCGTGATCGATTCCAGCGGGCCGGTATAACCAAAGATAATCCCGACCTTTACATCCTCGGCAAATGCGCCGCCTGCCATCAACGCCGTCGCGGCAGAGGCCAACATCAATTTTTTCATTTTTTACTCCCTAATGGAACTTGTTCCTACTGGAAGCCTAGACGCAGTCCTTTCAAAAGAAAAGGCTCCAAAACATGCCAAATCAGGGGTGTGTGGCGCTCGCCAAGCTATTTAGACAGCATAAATGAAGCCGCCGCGCCATGACCTTAGGGAAGCTTCAAAGCGTTGCTGGCCGGGAGACCCCGCCTTGGGTGCCACGCTCACGGTAGGGGGTGGTGGAATAATGCGCGCGGTAGCATTTGGAGAAATGCGAAGGCGAGGCAAAACCGCAGGCAAGCGCCACATTGATCACCGACATATCGGTCTGCATCAACAGATTGCGTGCCTTGGACAGGCGCAGCTCCATATAATAGCGCTTCGGGCTGCGGTTCAAATAGCGCCGGAACAGACGTTCAAGCTGGCGCGTGGACATGCCCACATCCTCGGCCAGATCGGCGGGGCTGATCGGTTCCTCGATCGCGCCTTCCATGATCTGAATGACCTGAGACAGCTTTGGGTGGCGCACGCCGATCCGCGTGGGAATGGACAGCCGCTGGGTATCCTGATCGGTCCGGATAGAGGAATAAATCAGCTGGTCGGCCACGGTATTTGCGACCTCATTTCCATGATCGACCGAGATAATCCGCAGCATCATATCCAGAGAGGCGGTGCCGCCGGCCGTGCTCATCCGGTTGCCATCGATCACAAAGATCGAACGTGTCAGGCTGACCTGCTCGAATTCCTCCATAAAGCCGTCCTGGTTTTCCCAATGGATCGTGGCCCGGCGTCCGTCCAGCAACCCCGCTTTGGCCAAGGCATAGGCCCCTGTACAAAGCCCGCCGATCGCCACTCCGCGCCGGGCCTCGCGTCGTAGCCAGTTCAGAACCCCCTTGGTCGTTGCCTTTTGCACATCGATACCGCCACAAACCAGAACGGAATCTTCGCGGTCGATCTCTTCCAAACCGATATCCAGTGCAAAACTCGCCCCGCCAGAACATTTAACAAACCCGTCACCTTCGCCCGCCAGCACCCAGCTATAGGCATCGCGCCCCATCACGCGGTTGGCAATGCGCAGCGGCTCTATCGCGCTGGCA
Source organism: Pseudorhodobacter aquimaris (assembly GCF_001202025.1). GTDB lineage: Bacteria > Pseudomonadota > Alphaproteobacteria > Rhodobacterales > Rhodobacteraceae > Pseudorhodobacter > Pseudorhodobacter aquimaris. The sequence continues at coordinate 32,587 of NZ_LGHS01000041.1, read as the reverse complement.
AAGGACAGCATCGTAAACTGGTCCAAAAGCAAAAAAACAAAACGTTTTGGTGCGCTATCCTTGGCAATAGAAGTAGCTTTTTTCAGAATAACAGACATTCTTCACCTTTGATGAGGGGGCTTCACCTATGAAATGAGGGGCCCAAACCAAGGAAACAGCAAAACGCAGGTTCGGCAAGGGGGGCAGGGCCTTTCAGGCTTTGCAATCGGTTGCTTATTCCGTATACCCAGACAGATACCGCTAACTTTCGGAGAAGACCGATGACGCAGGCTTGGAAAAAATCAGATTGGCGCAGCAAACCACGGGTGCAGATGCCCGATTATCTGGATGCAGATGCCTTGAACGCTGTTGAGGCCCAGCTTGCGAAATATCCGCCCCTGGTTTTCGCCGGTGAGGTGCGCCGCCTGAAAGAAAAGCTGGGCGCCGCCTCTGAGGGCAAGGCATTTTTGTTGCAGGGCGGCGATTGCGCCGAGAGCTTTGCAGAGTTTTCTGCCGATAACATCCGTGACACATTCCGCGTTATGTTGCAGATGGCCGTGGTGCTGACCTACGGCGCCAAAGTGCCTGTGGTCAAAGTGGGCCGGATGGCAGGGCAATTCGCCAAGCCGCGTTCCGCCCCGACCGAAGTTATCAACGGTGAGGAATTCGCCAGCTACCGCGGTGACATCATTAACGGGTTCGAGGCCACACAAGAAAGCCGGATCCCCGATCCCAACCGGATGTTGCAGGCCTATACGCAGGCCGCCGCCAGCCTGAACCTGCTGCGCGCCTTTTCCACGGGTGGTTTTGCCGATATTCACCGCGTCCATTCCTGGACCCTTGGTTTTGCCGAACATGACAAGGCAGAGCGTTACCGCGAATTGTCGAACCGCATTTCGGATGCGCTTGATTTCATGGTGGCCGCAGGTGTCGACAGCTCCACCGCGCATCAACTTTCCAAGGTCGATTTCTACACCAGCCATGAAGCCTTGTTGCTGGAATATGAAGAGGCGCTGTCGCGCGTTGACAGCATCTCGGGCCAGCCGATTGCAGGGTCAGGGCATATGATCTGGATCGGGGATCGCACCCGTCAGCCCGACGGCGCCCATGTGGAATTTGCGCGCGGCGTCTCAAACCCGGTCGGGTTGAAATGCGGGCCGACAACCACCGCCGATGATCTGAAGGTTCTGATGGCCAAGCTGAACCCAGAAAACGAGGCGGGCCGCCTGACCCTGATTGCGCGCTTTGGCGCGGGCAAGGTCGGGGATAACCTGCCACGCCTGATCAAGACAGTGCAGGAAGAGGGGGCCAAGGTCTTGTGGTCTTGTGATCCGATGCACGGCAATACGATCAAGGCGGCTTCGGGCTATAAGACCCGGCCCTTCGACTCCGTCTTGCGTGAGGTGCGGGAATTCTTTGCGATCCATCAGTCCGAGGGCACCATCCCCGGTGGCGTACATTTTGAAATGACCGGCAAAGATGTTACCGAATGCACCGGTGGTCTGCGGGATGTCACGGATGAGAACCTCTCGGATCGGTATCACACCGCGTGCGATCCGCGCCTGAATGCCAGCCAGTCGCTGGAATTGGCCTTTTTGGTCGCCGAAGAGTTGTCGAACATCCGCAATATCGACCGTCGCATTGCGATGTAGGGTATCAGGGGCTTTGTTTTGCAGGGCCCTTTGATATTTTGGCACCGAAATTGATTTGAAAAAAAGCCGTCAGAATTCTGGCGGCTTTTTGTTAAATCAACGACGGCATTGATAATCCAAGATTGATATCGACAGAGCTTACTCCACAAGCCGCAGATAGGGCGCAGATTTCTTGCGCGGCCCCCTGAACGGGATTGCCGCCTCGGCAAAGGCGCGTGGTTTGCTGGACTCAAGCACCAATGGTTGAAAACCCGTGGGCCTTTCTGGAAGGGCCTCGGGGGCGGGCTGATAAATCCTTTTGACGCTGGATGCTGTAATCTCGAACCGGCGCGGGCTTCGGCCTGTCTTGCCCTCAATCGCCATACAGCCAAGCGCCATTGCAATACGGCCCCGTGTATCAAGCAACGGCAGCACCAGCATCCGTGCAGATAACGCGGGCCGTCCGATGCCACGTTCGGCCGCAAGGTCCATCGTCAGCCGTGCCGGATCCTCAAATACGCTTGCAAGACGGTCGGCGACATCCTGCCGCGCAGCAGGCCCAAAGATCGCAGAGAACGGTAGGCCACGCACCTCCATCCCCATGAATTCGGCGAAATCCAGACCGGCGATTCGAAAACGCGCGACGCTGGGGGCCACCCGTTCAATCAAAAAGGTAGAGGAAAGAGCCCCTTCGATTCCGCGGGGGCTGATCTGCGTACGCTGGGGAATGCTGTCCCCGTCGCGCAAGGCTTCCCAATAAGCCGCAAGCTGTGGCAATGGGTCAAGTCGGGACTTGCGGGACAGGGCATCGTCTTGGTCCGTTTCGATAAATGTTGTCATATCCGTACCCTGTCCGCACCGCTTTGGCGTGGCCCCTTAAATTGTTGTGTCCCTCTTGCATTCCTAACTGTGTCCATTCCCGCATCGTCTGGGAAACTATGTTAAGAATACGGCAAGAAGCCTTACTAAAACCTTAAATTACACGAAGCCTACTGCATTTGGCAAATAAACAATATAAATGGTAAATAACGGGCTTATCCGCCGCGCGCAACACAACATCTAGTTGGAAAGATCTGTATATATGACCAAATCCATGACCGGCTATGCCACCAAGCAAGGCCGATTTGCGGCTTATTCATGGCAGATCGATCTCCGCTCGGTGAATTCCAAGGGGCTGGATCTACGGTTGCGGGTGCCAGAATGGATTAACGGGCTCGAGGGGCAAATACGCAAGCTTCTCTCTCAACAGCTGGCCCGCGGCAGCATTTCGGTCACCTTGAAAGTCACGCGCGAGGATGCGGGTGAAAATGCACTGCGGCTGAACACGCAGGCTTTGCATCGGGTCCTTTCCATGCTGGGCCAGATCGAGGAGGCCGCTATGACCAATGGCGTAACCCTCGCTCAGGCAAGTCAGGCAGATGTGCTGGTGATGCGCGGTGTGATGGAGCAAAGCCAGACCGAAGAAGACAGCGCACCGCTGGCCGCCGCCCTCATGCAGGATTTCCAAGCCGCGCTGGAGGATCTGAAAACCATGCGCGCACAAGAGGGTGCAGCCCTACACACTGTTATCCAGACCCAACTTGCACAGATAAAAGCCTATATCACCATCGCCAAGACCGAGGCCGAAAAACGCAGCCAGACCGCCGCCGAAACCCTGAGGGATAGTGTTCAAAAACTGTTGCAAACCACCGATACTATTGAAGAGGGGCGACTTGCGCAGGAATTGGCCCTGCTGGCCGTCAAATCCGATATCCGTGAGGAACTCGACCGTTTGCACGCGCATACGGATGCGGCCCGCGCCCTGATCGCGGCGGATGTTCCCGTCGGTCGCAAACTTGATTTCCTGATGCAGGAATTCATGCGAGAGGCAAATACCCTGTGTTCCAAGGCGCAATCCCTGGCACTGACGCGGGTTGGGCTTGACCTGAAAACCGTGATAGACCAGATGCGTGAACAGGTTCAAAACGTGGAATGATGATGCCATATACTTCGGGGCCAGACAGTGCCAACCGCCGCGGGCTTTTGCTTATTCTCTCGTCGCCCTCGGGGGCGGGAAAATCCACCCTTGCGCGGATGTTGATGCAATGGGATCCGACGATCCGCTTTTCCGTTTCGGCCACGACCCGCGCCCCGCGTCCGGGCGAAGAGGACGGGCGCGAATATTATTTCCGCGACCGTGCCGATTTCGAGGCGATGATCGCGGCGGGCGAGATGTTGGAACATGCTGAGGTGTTCGGCAACTTCTATGGCTCGCCCAAGGCGCCGGTTGAGGCGGCGATGCAAGAGGGGCGCGATACGTTGTTTGATATCGACTGGCAGGGCGGCCAGCAGATTCGCAACTCTTCGTTGGGCCGCGATGTGGTATCGATCTTTGTGCTGCCGCCGTCGATTGCCGAGCTTGAAAGCCGCCTGCGTGGTCGTGCGCAGGACAGCGATGAGGTTATTACCGGCCGTATGGAGAAAAGCCAGAGCGAGATCAGCCATTGGGCGGAATACGACTATGTTCTGGTGAACCAGGAGTTGGACCAGACCTTTACCCAGCTTCGCACCATTCTGGAGGGCGAGCGCCTGCGCCGTGACCGCCAGCCGCAACTTTCCAACTTTGTCCGCAGTCTCAATCAGGAGTTTGACGCCAGATGATTTACGCCCTCGACGGATACGCCCCGAAAATCCACGCCGACACTTGGGTGGCGGGTGATGCCAATCTGATTGGCAAGATCGTGCTGGAAGAGGGGGCGAGCATCTGGTTCGGTGCCACCCTGCGCGGCGACAATGAAGAAATTCTGATCGGCGCGGGCAGCAATGTGCAAGAAAATTCTGTGCTCCACACCGATATGGGCTATCCGCTGACGATTGGCGCCAATTGCACCATCGGCCATAAGGCGATGCTGCACGGTTGCACCATCGGTGAGGGCTCCTTGATCGGGATGGGGGCAACCGTGTTGAACGGTGCACGCATCGGCAAGGGCTGTTTGATCGGGGCGGGGGCCTTGATCACCGAAGGCAAAGAGATCCCCGATGGCAGCCTTGTGATGGGTGCACCGGGCAAGGTGATCCGGGTGCTGGATGCTGAGGCGCAGAAAAAGCTGCTGGAATCGGCGGCCAATTACCGCGCCAACATGCGGCGTTTTCGGGATGGATTGCGGCGGGTATAACCGCGCTAAAAGGGAATGTGACAGATGAAAATCGGTAACCGTGAGATCGGCCCCGCCCATCCGCCCTTGGTGATCGCCGAAATCGGCATCAACCATGGCGGCAGCCTTGAGGTGGCACGCGAAATGGTGCGGCTTGCGGCGCTTTCGGGCTGTGAATGCGTCAAGCATCAGACCCATATCCTCGAAGACGAGATGACGGAGGAGGCGAAATCGATCTTTCCGCCCAATGCCGATGTCTCCATCTGGGATGTGATGGCGGGTTGTGCGCTCTCGCTGGAGGATGAGCGCAGCCTGAAGGATTATACCGAAAGTTTGGGGATGATTTACCTGTCCACCCCGTTCAGCCGGGCGGCGGCGGATTTTCTGGAAAGCCTCGATGTGCCAGCCTATAAGATCGGATCAGGCGAGGCGGACAACCTGCCGTTGATCCGCCACATCGCGCGCAAGGGCAAGCCGGTGATCATGTCGACGGGGATGCAGAGTATCGAGTCCATCCGCGCATCGGTCGAGATTCTGGATGCGGCGGGGGTGGATTACGCGCTTTTGGAATGCACCAACCTCTACCCCAGCCCGCCGGAAATTGTGTCGCTGAAAGGGGTTACTGACCTAAAGGCAGCCTTTCCCAAGGCTGTTGTCGGGTTTTCCGACCACTCCATCGGGCCGGAGATGGCACTGGCAAGTGTCGCCTTGGGCGCAAGCATTGTGGAGCGGCATTATACCGACAGCCGCTACCGCATCGGGCCGGATATCATCAACTCGATGGACCCGGCAGAGCTGCGCCACCTGATCGACCGTTCGCGTGAAATCTGGATTGCCGCGAACAACCCCAAACGGCGCACCGAGGCCGAAGAGCCCGTCTACCGCTTTGCCCGCGCAAGCGTGGTGGCCGACCGTGATCTGGCCGCAGGCCATGTGATCACCGAATCCGACATCTGGGCACGTCGCCCCGGCAGCGGAGAGATCGCGGGCTATGATTTCGACAAGGTGGTGGGCCGTCGGCTGACACGTGCGGTTACACGCAACACCCAGTTGAAATGGGATGATCTGGCGTAACCCTGTAAATGGGTATATGCACACAACAGTAAAGAGGGCCGCGCATGACGCGCAAATTGCTTTTCGTGACCGGAACCCGTGCCGATTTTGGCAAGCTGGAACCGCTCGCCTCTGCCGCGAAAGCGGCGGGGTTCGAGGTCTCATTTTTCGTGACCGGCATGCATATGATGGCACGCTACGGGCTGACCAAGCTTGAGGTGCAGCGCCTCGACGGCATCATGGCCTATGAGTTTCTCAACCAGCGCCCGAATGATCCCCAAGATATGGTGCTGGCCAAAACCGTAATGGGGTTTTCCGATTTCGTCACCGAAATGCGCCCCGATCTGATCATCACGCACGGTGACCGCGTTGAGGCGCTGGCCTGTACCTTGGTCGCGGCGACCAATTACATCCGTTCCGGCCATGTCGAGGGCGGCGAGGTGTCCGGCACCATCGACGAGATTTTCCGCCATTGTAACACCAAGCTCGCCTCGGCGCATTTCGTCTCATCCGAGGCCGCCGCCCGCCGCGTGATGGCACTGGGCGAGCCGCAATCAGCGGTGCATGTCATCGGCTCACCCGAGCTTGATTTCCACTCGCGCCCCTCTGGCGTGACAATCGATGAGGTGCGCGCGCGCTATGGCATCGGATTCAAGGACTTCGGGATTTGTGTGTTCCACCCCGTCACCTCCGAACAGGCCACCATGGGCGTACAGGCGCGTGATCTTTACGCGGCGCTTGAGGCCTCGGGCCGGAATTTCGTGCTGATCGCACCGAATAACGATCCCGGCTCCGAAGAGATCTTTGATGTCATCAATGCCCTGCCCAAAGAGCGTTTCCGCCTTTTGCCCTCAATGCGTTTCGCGCATTTTTCAGAGTTGATGAAGAATGCAGCCTGTATGATCGGCAATTCAAGTGCCGGTGTACGTGAGGCCCCCTTTCTGGGCATTCCCTCGCTCGATATCGGCACGCGTCAACATAACCGCTCTGATGCGCCCTCCATTCGTTTTGCCGATGCAGGGGATGCCGATACGATTGCCGCTTTTCTGGCCGATGAATGGGGAAATTCCCATCCGCGGCATGAGGGCTTCGGCTCCGGCTCTGCCGCCGAGCGTTTTGCCGCAGTGCTGAAAGACCCCGAATTCTGGGCGCGTGGATTGCAAAAAGAGTTTCAAGACCTTGGATAAGCCCCGTTCCCCGACAAGGGCCTTGCGCGCCTATATGATGCTGACGCGGATGCTGGCGCCCTTGGCCCCAATGCACCTGCGGCGCCGTTTGGCCCAAGGGCGCGAAGATCCGGCCCGTTGGCAAGAAAAGCTGGGGCAGGCGGGCAGGCCACGACCCAAGGGGCGGCTGATATGGCTGCACGGTGTTGGCGTGGGCGAGGTGATGGCCCTGCGCGGGCTGATCGCGGCCATGGGGCGCGCTGATCCACGGGCGCATTTTCTGATAACCTCCTCGGCGCGATCCTCGGCGCAGGTGGTGGCGGGCAACCTGCCGCCGCGCAGCATCCACCAATATTTGCCGATTGATGCGCCGGCTTTTGTGGCGCGGTTTCTGGAGCATTGGCAACCCGATCTATCGATCTGGAGTGATCAGGAAATCTGGCCTGTTTGCACGCTAGAAGCAGACAGACGCGGTATCCCCTTGGTATTTCTGAATGCGCGGATCACGGATCAATCCTTGGAAAAGAAACGTTTTATCAAGCCACTCTACGAAGATGTTCTGAGACGGTTTCAACTTGTTCTGGCCCAAGACAGCCGTAGTGCCGCAAACCTGAAGGCGCTTGGTGCAAGCGCGGTTGAGATCGCACCTTCGATGAAATCCGCGGCACCAATGCTTGCCGTGGACGAGGCGGAACTTGCACGGATGCGGGCGATGTTTGACGGGCGGCGGATCTGGGTTGCGGCCTCTACTCACCCCGAGGATGAGGCCGTGGCATTGGCCGCACAGGCACAGCTTTTCGCCGATGATCCGCGTTGGCTGCTGGTTCTGGTTCCGCGCGATCCCAAGCGAGAGTTGTTGCTCGATCAGCCCTTTGCGAGGCGCAGCGCGGAAGACAACCTGACCGATCAGCCGGTCTATCTTGCCGATAGTTTTGGCGAGCTTGGGCTGTGGTACAGGCTGGCCGATGCCGCATTGATCGGCGGCAGTTTCAGCGCAGTCGAGGGCCATAACCCGTGGGAGGCATCCGCCTTGGGGACGGCCGTTCTACACGGCCCGCGCATTGAAAATTTTGCTAATGATTTCAATGCCCTTCACATGGCTCAGGCCGCCAAAGAGATAACGGATGCGGCCTCTTTGGTCCGCGCACTCAAGGGCGATCTGGCCCAGATGGGCTTGCGCGGGCAGTCACGGGTCCGTCGTGCGGCGCCCTTGGACGGCTTGGCCAAACAGCTTTTGGGGATGGCAAAGTGAACCGTTTCCCCGGCTTCAAACTTCGGATCGCCCTTTGGGGCTACGCACTGTTGTGGGCGCTCGGCCTGCCTTTGGCCTTGTTCTATCTCTGGCGCAGGGGCCGCAAAGACTCCGATTACCGCAGCCATATCGCGGAACGCTTTGGCCTTGGTGGGACGCCAATGGCGGATGCGGTCTGGGTACATGCCGTTTCCTTGGGGGAGTTTCGCTCAGCGGTGCCATTGATCAACGCGCTGTTAGAGCAGGGGGAACGGGTGGTGATCACCCATTTCACGCCCGCAGGTAGGCGCTCCTCAACCCAGATTTATGCCGATGAGATCGCCGCAGGGCGGGTGCGGGTGGTTTGGGTCCCGTTTGAGTTGGGCTTTTGTTTCGCGGGGTTCTTTCACCGTTTCACCCCCAAATACGGGCTGGTGATGGAGGTGGAGGTTTGGCCACGCATGATCATGGCCGCCCGCCGCCACGATATCCCACTCTTCATGTGTAATGCGCAATACCCCAGTAAAGCCTTTGAGCGTGATGGGAAAATCGGCCTTAGGGCACAGCTTATGCAAGGGTTTGCGGGAGCTTTGGTAAAATCCGATCTTCAGGCGCGCCGTTTTGCCCAGGTCGGTGTCACAGGGATTGAGATAACCGGTGAGCTGCGCTTTGACCAACCAATCCCGCCTGCACAGATCGCCGCGGGGCGTACGCTGAAACCTGCGCGTGACATCGTGGTCATCGCCAGTGCGATCGAAGGTGAGGATACTGGATATATAAGCGCAATCAGGGCTGTGCGGGACGTTCGTGACACGCTTTTTGTCTATGTCCCACGCCGTCCTGAACGTTTTGATGAGGTGGCCCAACAGATCGAAGCCGCCGGTCTGCGTCTGGCGCGGCGGTCCAAAATTCTGGCCAAAGACCTTTCCGGCAACCTGCCCGAGGGCATCGACGTTTTCTATGGAGATAGCCTCGGCGAAATGTATTTCTATCTGGCCATGGCTGATCGTGTGGTCGTCGGGGGCGGTTTCAACCCTAAGGGCGCGCATAACATCATCGAGCCGCTGGCCCTGAAAAAGCCGGTTCTGGTCGGGCCCGAAACATGGACCATCGAGTACCCGTTCACCGAGGCAGAGGCCGCAGGGGTGGCGCGATCAGTCCCCGACTTTGAGGCTTTGGCACAGGCCCTGATCGCGCGGGACGATCCCACGCCTGCACAGATCGATGCGTTTTTCGCCGCCCATGCCGGCGCTACGGCCCGGACCCTTGCAGGGATCGCGGCCCTTAGGGCTTAGGCTTCAGGCCTGCGTCTATTTGATCTTGCAACAGGAACTCGACAATCCGCAGATCAAACGGGCTGTCGACATCATGACAACGTTCCGCCGACAGAACATAGGGGATCACCCGCCCGTCATAGAGCCCTTCGGCGCGGCGCAGATAGTCCGGTGCCACGACATAGACCACGCCGACATGCTCATAGACCACCGGCGCTTGCTGACGCGCCAGAACGCGGCCGGGCAGGGGCTTGGAGACATGCAGCGCGCCATTTCATCCGGCTCCACAAGGTTGAAATAGGGGTTCTTGCGCGCCTCACAGCAGGACATGACCATATCGGGATTCTCGGCGGCAAAAAGATCCAGCGCATTGGTGATATCCGAGGGCAGCCGCAGCGGCGACGTGCAGTCGAGGTCAAGAAAAGCCGTCGCGGGGCCAGTGATCGCCTCGGTCACCTCGAGCGCGTGTTGCCAGACGTGGAACTTGCCGGCGGTATCGGTCGCCAGATGGGCCGGGCGCAAACCGATATCCAGCGCGCCCCGCTTGACGGCATGTTCATACATCACCTCATCATCGGTGGAGACAACGACCGCATCCACGCGCGGCTCGTTAAACAGCTGGTCCAGCGACCAATCCATCAATGGCTTGCCGCAAACAGGCCGGAAATTCTTGCCCGGCACCCCTTTGGACCCTTTGCGCACGCCGATATGGCCGATGATCATGGCTTTCCCCTTTGGATTGGCAGCCCTGAAAATGCCAACCTTCGGCGGGCTTTGCAATGGGCCGGAGAAGCCCTAGGCGCGCCTTGCAAGAAATTAACGGACAACGTGAAAAAAAACCACAAAGGCCTCTTGCAGCACTCAAAGGCTTGGGCTAATTAGACGCCAGTCGGGTGATTAGCTCAGTTGGTAGAGCGCTTCGTTTACACCGAAGATGTCGGCGGTTCGAGCCCGTCATTACCCACCATTTTCCTTCTTTTTATAGTGAAGAAACAGCAGTCTGTATTGGTTGCTTTGGCGCGCATAAAACCGACCATTTGGCATGGCGTGTTTATGGGGACGTATGCATAAAATGTGGGGATGGAGCGGGTGAAGGGAATCGAACCCTCGTATTCAGCTTGGGAAGCTGCTGCTCTACCATTGAGCTACACCCGCGTTGAGCGTTGAAATAGGGCAGCGCGGCGGTGGCGTCAAGCGGGTTACCGCGCCGGCTGGCGATTTTTGCCTGTCCCCGTTGAATTCAGCCGCGGCGGCGTCTGCGCCCGCCTGATGTCTCTACGCCGCCGGAATTGAAGGTCACCTCGGGCAATGTCACAACCTTGAACAGATGGGGAAAACCCTCAACCGCATTGGGGATGTTGGAGGCATTGACGAAATGCTCTTGAAAGCGCGGCTCGATGGCGGTTTCGATCTTGTGGATCTGTGCCACGGTTTGTTCCACCTCGGCCCGCGCGGCACGGTTGAGAAGGGCAATCCGCGCGCCGGTCCCTGCGGCATTGCCCGCCGATGTCACCTTATCCAATGGCACATCGGGGATCATCCCCAAGACCATCGCATGTTTGGGGCTGATATGCGCGCCAAAGGCCCCGGCCAGCACGATCCGGTCGACATGATCGACGCCGAACCTATCCATCAACAGCCGCGCACCGGAATAGAGCGCGGCCTTGGCCATCTGGATCTCGCGGATATCGCGGTTGGTCACGGTGATCACCGGCCCGCCCGTCGCACTGCCGTCCCAAACCATATAGGAATGGGTGCGCCCGTCGAGAAAACAGCGCGTGGTGCCGGTTTGGACAGACGAGCCGATCAAGCCAGGCCCGTCCACGATACCGGCGATGCGCATCTCGGCCACCATCTCGATGATGCCCGACCCGCAAATGCCGGTGATGCCGGTGCTGGCCACGGCCGCCTCGAACCCCGGCTCATCCGACCAGAGATCCGAACCGATCACCTTGAATCGCGGCTCTTTGGTGACGGGGTCAATTTCCACCCGCTCGATCGCGCCGGGGGCGGCTCGCTGACCCGAGCTGATCTGCGCGCCCTCAAAGGCGGGGCCGGTGGGGGAGGAGCACGCCAGCACTTTTTCGCGGTTGCCCAGCAGGATTTCCGCATTGGTACCAACATCGACAATCAAGACAAGGTCCTCGGATTTCTCGGGGGCTTCGGACAGGGCCACAGCGGCGGCATCGGCCCCCACATGCCCCGCAATGCAGGGCAGGATATAGACCCGCGCCGAAGGATGCATCTGTAGCTCAAGATCATGGGACGTCAGGTGCAAACTGCCCGAGGTTGCCAGCGCAAAAGGGGCCTGACCCAGCTCAAACGGATCAATCCCGAGGAAAAGATGGTGCATCACCGGATTGCAGACAAAGACCGCATCCATGATCAACCCGACATCAACCTCGGCCTCGGCCGCCGCCTGGGTGAAAAGCGCGTTCATCCCCGCCCGCACCGCCGTTGTCATATCGGCAGCCCCCGTCGGGTTCATCATCGAATAGCTGACGCGGCTCATCAAATCCTCGCCAAAGCGGATTTGCGGGTTCATCAGACCGGAGGAGGCCAGAACCTCACCCGTGCGCAGATCGCACAGATGGCCCGCGATGGTGGTGGAGCCAAGATCAACCGCCATGCCGTAAACCGTGCCCTCATAAAGCCCCGGCCAGACATGCATGATGCGTGGGGTTACACCCTCTTGGGCGCGGTGCACCGCCACGGTGACCTTCCAATCGCCCTTGCGCAAGATCGGTTGCAAGGTTGTCAGCACCGACAGATCAGCCCCAAGGTGATCCAACTGCCATTGATCGCGCAGCGCGGCGGTCAGCCGCTCAAAATCACCCGAGGGATCGTGCATATCCGGCTCGGCCACCTCAACGTAATGCAGCGTCACCGAGGGGTCGAGCGTGATTTCCCGCGCCTCGGCACGTTTGCGGATCACCTGTTTGTGGAGCTGGCTTTCGGGGGGGACATCAATGACCACATCGCCCTGCACCTTTGCCTGACAGCCCAAGCGCCGCCCCTCGATCAGCCCGCGCTTGGATTTATAGCGCTCCTCGACCGCGTTCCATTCCGACAGCGCATCCGCGCCCACCGTCACACCATGTTTGGCAAAGCTGCCATAGCCGGGGGTGATCTGACAGCGCGAACAAATCCCGCGCCCGCCGCAAACGCTGTCGAGGTCGACGCCTAACGCGCGCGCCGCCGTCAAAACCGGGGTGCCATGCGCAAAGCGTCCACGTTTGCCCGAGGGCGTAAAGATCACCAAAGCGTCTTTGCCGGATTCTGGCGTCATGTCGTTCCCCCAAGTGCTTTGATCTGTTCTAAGCCCCCGCGCGCGCCTTGCATCGCCTCAAAGCGGCATTCGGCGGCACGGTTGCGCCGCCGCCCGCGATCAAAGCGGACGGATTTTCAACGTTGTAATCCGGTTTTCCTTGCGCTGCGCCACCTCAAAGCGGAAGCCGTGAAAGCTGAAAACCTGCCCCTCATTAGGGATCAACTGCGCCTCGTGGATCACCAGCCCTGCAATGGTGTTGGCCTCCTCATCGGGCAAGCCCCAATCGGTTATGCGGTTCAGGTCGCGGATGGTCATCGCGCCCTCAATCACATAATCTCCGGCCTCGGTCCGCGCAAAGGGTTGGTCCTTTTCCACAATATCAAATTCGTCCCGAATCTCGCCGACGATTTCCTCCAGAATATCCTCAAGTGTGAGCAAGCCGCGCAGGGCGCCATATTCATCCACCACCAAGGCAAAATGCGTGCGCCGTTTCAGGAACTGGCGCATCTGGTCATCCAGAGGGGTGGTTTCGGGCACGAAATAGGGTTTCATCGCAACCTTGAGGATATCCAGCTCATCCAGCTTGGCGATCCGGCCAGACCCCGACCGCAAAAGCTTTTCAACCTCGCGCAAAAGGTCTTTGGAATGGACAACTCCGAGGATATTTTCATCATCGCCAAGATAGACGGGCAGACGAGTATGGGGCGAGGCCAACACCTGGCTCAGGATATCATTCGGCGCTTTGGCGGCATCGATCATCTCGATCTCGCGGCGGTGGCGCATGATCTCATCCACGGTGCGGTCATGCAGGTCCAGCGCGCCCAGCAGGCGATCACGGTCTTCTTTTTGCACAGCCCCTTCGGAATGGCCAAGGGCGATGGCACCGGCAATCTCTTCGCGCAGGGCCAAGAATTTGCTGTTGGGATCGGTGCGCACCCCGAACACATACAAGATACCGCGCACAAGACGGCGCACAAGGTTCACTAGGGGCGAGAACACCGGAATGATCAGGCGGATCACCGGCGCCACGCGTGAGGCGGCCAGTTCGGCATTGGTGATGGCATAGGTTTTTGGCAGCACCTCGGCAAAGATCAGCACCAGCATGGTCATCACCAGCGTCGCCAGCGCCACACCGCTTTCACCAAAAAGCCGCGTCATCAGGGCCGTCGCCAGCGCCGCCGAGAGAATGTTAACCACGTTATTGCCCAGCAAGAGCGCGCCGATCAGCTTTTCGCTGTCGTCTGTCACATCCAGCGCATGCTCGGCCCCCTTGGACCCGCGATCGGCCTGCGCGCGCAGCTTGCCCCGCGATGCCGCCGTCAGCGCGGTTTCAGAACCGGAGAAAAATGCCGAAAGCACCAGAAGGCCCAGAATTGCTGCAGCCGTCAGCCATAGCCCCGTGTCGAAAACAGTCTCGTCCACAATAAATCCTTATGTCTTGCGTGCCAGCGGGTGATGTTCCAGCACCAGAGATTTCAAATGCTCGTCCAGAACATGGGTGTAAATCTCGGTCGAGGAAAGGTCCGCGTGGCCCAAAAGTGTCTGGATCACGCGCAAATCGGCACCGCCGGCCAAAAGATGGGTGGCAAAAGCATGGCGCAGGGTGTGCGGGGTGACTTTTTGCGGGTCCAGCCCCGCCTTGGCGGCGAGGGATTTGAGCAAGACAAAAAACTGTTGCCGCGTGGCATGGCCTGCCGCACCGCGCCCCGGAAACAAAAACCGCGAGGGCTTTTTGCCTTTGGCCTGCGCGGCCTCTTCGGCCTCGTCGCGCGCAATCAGCCACTTGGCCAGCACCGCTTTGGCGGGAGGCGACAGCGGCACCATACGCTCTTTGCCGCCCTTGCCGCGCACCAGAAGCATCGCGGGGTTGCCACGCGCGGCGGCGACCGGCAGTTCCACCATTTCTGACACCCGCATGCCGGTGGCATAGATCAGCTCCAGCATGCAACTGTTGCGCAGGCTATCCATCCTGGTGCGCCCACTTTCCCTGGCCACTTCCAGCAAGGCCTCTACTTGGGGCCATTCCAGCGTTTGCGGCAGCTTGGCATTGCGTCCCGGCCCTTTGATCCGGATGCCGGGATTGTCGCCGCGCCAGCCCTCGTCAAAGGCAAACCTGTAAAGTTGACGGATGGCCGATAGCCTACGCGCGCGGGTAGAACGCGACAGCCCCTGCGCCTCACAAAAGATCAGATAATCCTCGATATCCTCACGCAGGGCCGTGGAAAACGCCTTCTCCTTGCGGGCAAGCCAACGCCCGAAATCCACCAGATCGCGGCCATAAGCCAAGCGCGTGTTCTGCGCGGCGTCAAGCTCGGCGGCCTGCGCCTCCAGAAAGGTGGAAATCCAGCGGTCATGTTCCGCGCTCATCCGCGTCGCTCCAGCAAGATCAACTCCAATGCGGTACGGCGCGCGAGGGTTTCCAGCCCGACATGGCGAAACAGGGCCAGCCCTTCGGTGACGCCGCGCAGATCGCCGTGCAACCCGCGCTCGATACGGTCAACGGCGTGCAGGATGGCCTCACCCAGACGCTGTTCCTCGAGCAAGGCCAGAAGATCGGTAGGCGGGGCCGCGCGCAAAAAGGCAGGCGCTATGGCACGCGACAGGGCGTCGGGCGGGGTGACACCCTGTAGGCTGCCGCGGGCGATGCCGATCAGGAAGCTCTCTTGCGGATTGGCAGGCCTGCGCTCAAGGGCGGCCACCTCATATTGCGATGACAGGAGCGAGATTTCAAAGGCCAGCGCCGCGACCTCTCCGGTCAAGGGCAGGCGCATCAACCTTTCGGCATAGAGTTCCGCAAAAGGCACCTCCAGCCCGGCCTCGACCATCATCTCCCACGCTTTGGGCAGGGCAAGCGCGACCGCGCCCGGGTCCGCAGTCTTGAGGGCGGTGTCAAAGCGTTGCGCAGCCTCGACCCGATCCCAGACCCCGCCCGAGGCCGCAGGCAAACGTTCGGAATAGATCCCGAGCAAGCGGTTGGGCGACAGAACCGAGGCCCGACCCAGACGTTCGGCGGCGTCCAGCTTGGCCTTCCAGCCCGCCGCATCGCGCAGCTCGGCATGGGCAAAGGCTATCGGCAGATGGATGGTGGGCAGGCTCTCGCCAATCGCCTCCAGCATCCGCCATGCCAGCGGGGTTACGGGCGCGGGCGGGGTCAGGGGCGGCTCCCCCTCATAAAGGTCGGGATCAAGGAAACGCGACAACAGCGCGTCATCGGCCGCATCTACATAGCCCAAAGCCTGCGCCATGCGCAGCGTCAGCGCCGCCCCCGTCCAATCGCCCGAGCGCGCAAGGCAAAAGATCCGCGCAGGATAGGTCGGTGCCAGATCGGGCGATTTATGCAAATGCGCGCAGGCGTCATCCTCATGGCCGGTCAGCATCGAAATATCGAAAAAGCGGCGAAAGACATCCGGCGTCATCTTGCCCGTGGCGGCAATCAGGGCGTTCGCCTCATCCAGCGCGCCCATATCCAGCAGCTTGTCAATCCGCGCCATCAACAAGAGACCGCGCCCGTCGGCATCTGCAGGCGCATTTGCCTGCGCCAGCATCAAGGTCATCATCACCCGTTGAAGCGACGGCAGGGCATCATCGCGCCGCGTCGAGATCAGGGCCGCGATCTGTTCGGTTTCGCCCAAACCCCAAAGGTTGCGCGGCAGTCCGGTAACGCGAGAGGCCAGCACCCCCGCCGCATCCGGTGACGGCCCGTCCAGACGCGAGACGATAACCCTTTGCGGCATGGCGCTGCCTACACCCGTCACGCCCGGCTCATTGAGGGCGGGTTTGGTGGCGGGGGTTGCGACCGAACTCGACAGCCAGTCAATCGCGGAAAGCGGCTCTTGGGCATGGGCGGCAAGCGAGGCAAACCCCAGTGTCGCACATAAAAGAACCGCCCAAGGCCTTGGCCTATTCGACATCAAGCACCACCGGCTTGGTCACCGTTTCCTGACTGGGAGACAGATCCCCCAGATAGGCAAAGCCCGCGAGGCCCAGAAATCCGAAGACCAACAATATCAACACGGCCTTGAAGATAAAAAGTTTCATGCTGCTGCTTTCTTGCCAAACCTCATTCGCCGACTTTACATCCTATGGTGCAGGGCAAAATCCTGCGAACCATCGCTGCGTTCGGTCTCTCTGGCCAGCCTTATATACGCATTCTTGGATGAGTTCACGCCCTCAAGCGCGAATCTGCAACGATTTTAGCGAGGGATTGCCGATGTTCGATATGAGGGCAGGGTGCTTGGGGCTGGACAGGGGCCAAGTGAGGCCGTTATTGGAAGAATAAAGCAAAAAAACAAACGCAGGGGTGGCTTGATGATGCGGTTAAAGAAGTCGGTGGTCATGGTGGGGATGATGGGATCGGGCAAGACCGCGATCGGCACCCAGCTTGCCCGACTTCTGGAGGTGCCTTTCATCGATTCTGATGATGCCATCGTCGAGGCCGCCAACCGTTCCATCGCCGAGATATTCGAACGTGAGGGCGAGGCCTTCTTTCGTCAAAAGGAAACGCAGGTTCTAGAACGTCTGCTGCAAGGCCCGCCATGCATTCTTTCTACCGGCGGGGGGGCCTTTATGGCACAGGCCAACCGGCAGGCGATTGCGGCCAAGGGGGTGTCGGTCTGGCTCCGCGCCGATCTTGACCTGTTGTGGCAAAGGGTGCGGCACAAAAGCACCCGGCCGCTGTTGCACACCCCGAACCCCCGCGCCACCCTGGCCGAAATTTTCCGGGCTCGCGTGCCGATCTATGCCAAGGCAGATCTGACGGTGGATTCCGCCCCCAATCTGTCAATCGAGGATATGTCCCTAAGGGTCCGTGAGGCGCTTTTGACCCGCGCCGATGTTTTGGAAGGATAAGCCATGCAAACCGATGTCGTCCATGTGGAATTGGGGTCTCGCAGCTATGACGTGCGGATCGCGGATGGATTGATTGACCGGGCAGGCGCCGAGATTGCACCGCTCTTGCCACGTCGCCGCGTGGCCATCGTCACCGATGAAAACGTAGGCGCCTTGCATCTGGCGCGCTTGCAGGCCGCCCTAATGGAGGCAGGGATTGAAAGCACGGCGCTGACCCTGCCTGCGGGCGAAGGGACCAAAAGCTGGCCGCATTTCTCGCGCTGTGTCGAATGGCTGCTGGATCAAAAGGTGGAACGCAAAGACCTTGTGATTGCCTTTGGCGGCGGGGTCATCGGCGATCTGGTCGGCTTTGCGGCGGCGGTGCTGCGGCGCGGGGTGGGGTTTGTGCAAATCCCGACCAGCCTGCTTGCACAGGTCGACAGTTCCGTTGGCGGCAAGACTGGCATCAACGCACCCCAAGGCAAGAACCTGATCGGCGCCTTCCATCAGCCGCGTCTTGTGCTGGCCGATATTGGCCTGCTGGGCACATTGACGGCGCGCGATTTCCTGTCCGGCTACGGCGAGGTGGCGAAATACGGTTTGCTGGGCGATGATGCGTTTTTCGGCTGGCTGGAACAAAACGGCCCGGCCTTGGCACGCGGTGATGTGGCGTTGCGTCAATATGCCGTGCGCCGCTCAGTCGAGATGAAGGCCGAGATTGTCGCCCGCGACGAGACCGAGGAAGGCGACCGCGCGCTGTTGAACCTTGGGCACACCTTTTGCCATGCGCTGGAAAAGGCGACGGGCTTTGGCGACCGTCTGTTGCACGGTGAGGGCGTGGCCGTCGGCTGTGCGTTGGCCTTTGAGCTGAGCATGCGCCTAGGCCTGTGCAGCCAGGAGGCCCCGAGCCGGGTGCGTGCCCATTTGCGCGCCATGGGGATGAAGGTCGATATCGCCGATATCGCGGGCGATCTGCCGGATGCCGAAACCCTGCTGGAGCTGATGGGGCAGGACAAGAAAGTGGTCGATGGCAAGCTGCGCTTTGTTCTGGCGCGCGGGATAGGGGACAGCTTTGTGTCGGGGGATGTGCCGCGTGATGTGGTGCTTGACCTGCTGCAAGACGCCTTGCGCGGCCGCTAAGTGCCCCCCGGGTTTGCCAACAAGCGCAAATCGCAAACCCGGTCAATCAATGCGCTGAATACTGCGGAGGGACTGAATTTGACGCAACCAACGGCTCCTATAATCTTTGACGGACATAACGATCTGCTCTACCGGCTATATGAGGCGGGCGGGACCTCGCCGGCACCTGCGTTCCTGACCGGCCTTCCGGGGGCGATTGATGTGCCCAGCGCCAAGACGGGCGGCTTTGGCGGCGGCTTTTTTGCGGTCTATGTTCCATCGCCCACCGATCTGGATGAAAAACTGGCAGAGATGTCCAAGCCGCAGTACCGGCTCTCGCTGCCTGATCCGGTTTCTTGGGACGCTGCGATTCCGGTGGTAATGTCACAAGCCGCGATCCTGTTTGAGCTGGAGCGCCTTGGCGGTTTGAAAATCTGCCGCACGGTGGCTGATATCCGCGCCGCAATGGATGCGGACATCATGGCCGCGATTTTCCATATGGAAGGGGCAGAGGCCATTGATCCCGACCTGCACACGCTGGATGTGCTTTATCAGGCCGGCCTGCGTTCCCTTGGGCCGGTCTGGAGCAGGAACACGATCTTTGCCGAGGGCGTGCCTTTTTGTTTCCCCAGCACCCCCGATATCGGAGGCGGGCTGACCGAGGCAGGGGTGCGGCTGGTCAACCGGTGTAATGAGCTGGGCATCATGCTGGACCTGTCGCATATGAACGAGGCGGGCTTTTGGGATGTTGCGCGCCATTCGGAGGCCCCTTTGGTCGCAACCCATTCCAACGTCCATGCCATTTCTCCCCACAGCCGCAATCTGACCGATGCGCAACTGGACGCCATCCGCGACAGTGACGGTATGGTGGGGTTGAATTTTGCCGTGGCCTTCTTGCGCGATGACGGCAAGATGCAGGCCGATGTGCCGATCGCCCAGATGCTGCGCCACCTCGACTATCTGCTGGAAAAGCTGGGCGAGGATCGGGTTGGGCTTGGCTCCGATTATGACGGGGCGATGGTGCCGCAAGGGTTGACGCGTATTTCGGACCTTCCAGATTTGCGCGCGGCGATGGATCAGCACGGCTATGGCCCAGCACTGGTTGCGAAACTATGTCATGAAAACTGGCTGCGGGTGCTGGACAAGACCTGGGGGGCATAGCGCCCCCAGCTTGACTGGCATGGGCGAGGACTTGTGGCACCCGCATAAAATACTTGCCCGAACCCCGTATCACAGGCACCATATCGTATGGTGTCTGTCGCAGCATGATCGGGGAGGCGCATGTCGATGTCACTCTATGCATTTCTGGTGGCCACCGAGGGGTCGCGTATCAGCGAAAACGCCTCATATTTGCTAGAGGCGGCCGAAGTCTTGTCGAACTGGTACCAGACCAGTGACGATCCGGCCGTTCGGCGCTATGTGTTCGGTTTGGGGATAAGTTACCTTGCACCGGGTGCTGATCCTTCGCTCTTGGTTCTTGTAGACAACACATTCCTTAGACAAGAAGTTGATCAAGAAGCATCTGTCGCCGAAAACCTCAGGAGCCTTGAATCCCTCAGTTCCGCGCTTGAACTATTCCCCTCTTTTATCAGTCCCAATGATCTTATCCGTCGGCTCAATTGCCAGATTTTGCCCATTGAAACCGAGGAGCGCCACGCGGCCCCGGGGGACAAAATCTATTTCTTTCCGCCCGATGGTCGTCTTGGTGCCGCGGTAAGATGGGGGCCGCACAGTGGTTATCTGACAGCAGGCCATGTGGCGCGCCGCGTCAATGCCATGGCAGTTGGCGGTGGTGGTGCCACAATTGGCCCCGTCCTTTGGCAGAACGACCCGGGCAGGCAGCGGCACCCCTCAAAAGACGTCGATGTGGCCATCATTGAGGCGCTTGCGCATGTCACGGTAAACGGGCTTGGCACCGGTCGGCATTTTCCGGGCAGCGGTGAGCCGCTTGACCTTGCCGCCACCGCAAAAAGCGATGCTGTGTTCGGCTTTTGTGATTTCGTGCGCTTTGGCCCCGCAAGGGCCACCTACGGCGAAGTTTTTATAACCGAAAAGGTTTTCTCCCGTCCCGGCGACTCTGGCGGGCTTGTCACAAGCGGTGGCCGGACTGTCGGCAGCCTGATTGGCGCCTATAACCAAAGGAACACATCCGTCGTTCAATCCATTGGATATCAATTGCAAGAGATCCGCGCACGGGGTGGGCCAAATTTGCAGCTTTGAACAGTTAAACCCCAAAGTAGGAGAGTGACCATGTTTATCGCAGAATCCGGAATTTCCGATGGCACACCGGCCGACGTAAAGGAAATTG
Organism: Pseudorhodobacter aquimaris; assembly: GCF_001202025.1. Taxonomy (GTDB): domain Bacteria; phylum Pseudomonadota; class Alphaproteobacteria; order Rhodobacterales; family Rhodobacteraceae; genus Pseudorhodobacter; species Pseudorhodobacter aquimaris. Next base: position 11,594 of record NZ_LGHS01000041.1, on the reverse strand, counting down.
CAGAACAGGCAATGCAAGAGGCCCGCACAGCTTCACGCCCCCGGCTTTTGATGGAAAGCACTGACGAGGTTGATTACGGAACCCCGCATAGCGGCACGCAGCCGCTGGTGGGGGCAGATCTGGAGCTTTGGGATGTACAGGCGCATCAATACCGGAGTGAGATCGGCGGAAAAGTCGATCTGCTTGCGCGTTTGTTTTCAACCAAGGGCAGGGTTGTCTTGCAAGGCGTCGTGCAAGAGGCCAAACGCTACCGTATCCTTGTAGGCGAGAATGGCGTAAAGACGGAAATTGGCTGTGCCGTTCGTCTGACCGCTGCGACCAGCTCACAGAATTTCAGCGCCAAGCTAACCATTCCGAACCTCGCGGCCAGCGCGCAGCTTGATTACGGCAAAAGTGATGTCCGCATTGCCCTTTCCGTTTCCGGTTTCTGCGGCCCCCTTGGGGATTTGATCCCGTCACCCGCACAACTAAGCGTCGAAAATTTCGCAGAATACATGCAGGCCTTTGCGAATATTCAAAAATACGTCTTCGGAGAAAGCGCCCTACATTACCTCAGGCCCGTTCATCTTGGGTATCACAGCGCTACACCCGAGGATAACGCACAGTGATGATTATGGGCGGCGAGATCTTTTTCGGGCAATAGTCGTAACCATTGATGCGCCGGAAGCTGTGTCTTTCCGCCAGTTTTATGCACCGAAGGTTAGCGCCTTGCGACGACGTCTTTGCCTCAGCAATTTGACTTGTTGCGAAATATTGTTATTATTTTTTTGCATCGAACAAATTTTAATTTCTTGAAAGCTCTGTAATGCGCGGACTGCTTTTTCTTTTTGCCTTTCTGGCCCTGCCTTTCTCTGCGCATGCCGATCCGGAAATTTTGTTGACGCGGGCGGGAGAGGGGGTCGACGTAACCGTGTCGGATCTTGATGCCAACCAAAGCTATTGGATCACACTGGTTCCAACGAGTGCAGAGCTGGGCGCCTATACAAGCTTTCACTATCTGACCGGCCCGAAGGCGGCTCAGGTTCATTTTGATGATCCTGGGCCGGGCCAGATAATTGAAATCCGGCTTCATAAAAAATCTGCTGGCAACCCGCTTTTGGCCCGCAGCGCGCTGACCGCCCCGGCACAAGAGACCAAAGCGGCTGACCCCTATACCCTCGCGTTTGCCCGCAAATACGGCCTGGCGGGAAAGTGGCGGGGCCGCATCACCTGTAGCCAAGGCATCGGAGAGTTCGAGGTCACGCTACGCCCGCATTTTTATGAAAACGGATATTTGGGGGATTTGCACCTGACTTTGATAGGCGGGCCGGACAAAGGCAAGACCGGGGTCTGGCCGCTTTTGGCACAGGTTACCCCGGCAAACGGCAGTATCACGTTGACGGCAAATTCACCGATTTCGGTGCCGGTAGAGGGATATAAAATTCCGCAGATTTTTGGCACGACCCTATCCGCGGATCGCTTGCGCGTAGAGAATGCCGATCTGCAAAGCCACACATGCACAGAGTTCACCTTTGAGCGCGTCCCGCTGCCGTTACCCCAACAGGCGCTTGCAGCGACCAAAGATCTGGCATCGGCAGGTTTTCTGGGGCAATGGCAGGGCAGTTACAATTGCGGTGTCGAAACCGCGCTGGATCTGACCATGGATGCAGATCCCGTCAGTGGCCTGACATTGGCCCGATGGGGCTACCGCGGCAACGGTTTTGAGGGCGAGATACTCTTTCACGCAGAGGCCGCAGGGGTGGGGGAAATCTCTCTTATGCCGCTGCAATGGGTGGTACACCCCTATCGCCATCAAGCCCTGCCGGTCACCTTCAGCATCGCCCCTGACGGGGCCGCGATGCAGGGCGCGATGGCAGGCTGCGGGCCGGTTACCGTAAGCCGCACCAAAGCCGCTGCTGACCCGCCCCCAACCCTGCTTGGTGACGCCGCGCAAAACACCATAGCCCGTATGGCTGGCCTCTGGTCCGGTTTCGCCCAATGCAACGGGGCCGAACATTTGCTGGAACTGACACTGCCCGACCTGATCGGCGAGGGGGGAAACCTTGATTTCCGTTATTTCGAAACGGGGAAACTGGCGGGGACGACACATCTTGTACTGGGCGCGCAGCTTGGCGATCCAATTGCCCTGACCTTGGTCGAACAACGTTCCGGCCCGCTCAACCAGCAGTCTTTTGAGCCAGCCTCTTTGACGCTTCAGGATGCGGGGCTTTTGCTGTCCTTTGCGCAGGGCTGCGATGATACCACCCTTAATCGTGCCGACCCGCCACCGGCATTTGCGGCCATCCCCGGCCATGCCGGTCAGGGCGCACTGCTGGTTGCACAAAGCGGCGATACAACCCTGAGCGTCGCACCCCCCGCCGAGATTTGCAGCGCCGTTGCCAATTGGGTTCGCCCCCTTAGCGCGGCAGAGGCACGGATGACGCGCGCGGGCAGCTGGGTGAGTGATTACGGCGGGTGGCCCATGCTCTTTCAGGACCGCTATTTCGAACCGGTCTTCGGGTTGCCCTATGCGCAGCTTTCGGCATCCCCAGCGGTGGGCCAGGCATTGATCGCCCCGCTGCGCAAAACATGCGGCGACCTTGGGGTGGAGGATTTGCACCTGCGAACGGCCCTGTCGCTGGCCTTCGGCGTGGAACGCAACAGCGCGCTCTTTGCGAGCAAGGCCCATAGGTTTCGTCTTGCCGTGGCCAAGGCCCGCCAGAATGACGCCGAGGCCCTGCGTCTGACCAAAGAGATCACAGCCCTACCTTTGATTCCCGCATCTGGCGCGGTCATTCCGGGGCTGCATGACCGCCTTGCAGCGTTACCCCTACTGGAAACCGATAGGGCAGAGCTTGCGGCAATCCTGAACGAAAGATCGGCCCAAATCACCGCGATGCAAAGTGATGCCTTCCTCTCCGCGCTTGCGGATGGAACGGAACCGACAAGCTCACAAGGTTTCATACGGGCCAACGCAATATTGCAAGACCGCAGCGCACAAGAACGCGCGCACTGGATTGAACGGCTTGACGGGGTGGCGCAAACCCTTGCCGGTCAGGTGGAAGATGCCTCGGATACGGAGCTTGCCTCCCTGCAACAGCTTACGCTGTTCCCGCCGATTGCCAATACCATCGCCCGCATAGAGCAAAACCGGCGTAGCGCACAGGCCGAGGCAAGATCCGCCCTGCAAGACCGGATTGCGCGTGTCACCCGGATCGAGGACCTGCAACCGTTGCTCAGTCAGCTCCGGCAACACTTTGGCAGCGATGCACAGATTTTGGCCGGTTATAACGCCAAGGCCCGTGCGCTTCTGGCCAAGATTGTCAGCGCCGCGCCAGTGCCAGATCTGCTCAGGGTGGAGCCTGTTCTTTCAGGCGGAAATCTTGCCAACCTGCGCCAAAATGCACTTATCACGGCCTTTCTGACAGGGGACCGTATCGCAGCCTATCGTGCTGACCGTGATGCGACGATGCTTTATCTGCAACGGCTGACGCGGGTCTTTCGTGACTATTGCCCGGCGGCATTGCCACCGGAACTGCCCCAGCTGGTTACCGGGTATTTCATCGATCTGAACGCATTGACAGGGTCGCGCGATCAGGTTGCGGCCCAAGGTTTGAACGCTATCGTCGAGGGGTTGGGCATGCTTGCCGATCCGGGGGCTGCGATGTCACGCGCGATGCGGCAAGATGAGATATTCGCCACCGCCGACGGGGACGCACAGATCCTGCTGCGCAATCTTGACTGCACAGGAAACGAGCTGCGCAGCCTTTTCGAGAATGCACGCCGCTATGTGATCAATCCCGCTGACGGGGTGCCGGTTGAGGCGCTTGCAATGGCTGACATCTGCCTTGTGGCGCTGGACGATGGAATGATCATGAATACAACCCGCAGCTATTGTCGCTGCGCAGGGCCGTTCATGGATCGCAGCAGTGCAGACATGCAAACCTATCTTCGCATGGATCCCGCAAGGCATTTCAGGCAGATCGCCTTTGTTGACCCTGCGCTGCATCGCTCCTTGCAAGGGTGCCGCCGGTAGCGCAAGGAGTTGACACCTCCCCGCCCAAGAGTAACCTGAAGAACAATTACGCCGCCGGTTTGCTCCCAGATCAGCGGCAGAAGGGAGGAGGGGGCGATGACGGATTTGATCTCGCATGCCGCGCATGTACGCCAAACTATTGCGACCAAGGATATGGCGCGCTTGCCGCTTGCGGCGTCTTGGCATCGCTGCGCGCATCTGCACGGCCTCGACCCAGAGGCGCCGCCCAAGCCGGAGCGCATCACCGACACCGAGCTGCGCCGACTGTCCGAACCGCTGGCACCTATGCTTGCCAGCGCGGCGCCCACCCTGGAACGTTTGCGGCACGCACTGGGAAATCGGGGGGTCTGTGTGCTGGTCAGCAATGCGCAGGGTGTTCCGGTGCTGTGTTGGGGGCCTGACGTCGATATGCCGGACCTGCGCCAACATGGTCTTTGCGAAGGGGTGGACTGGAGCGAGGCACAAAGCGGCACCAATGGAATTGGCACGTCGCTGGTCGAACGCCGCGCACTATACGTCCGGCCGGATCAGCATTTTTACACCAACGCGCTACGCATCACCTGCGTGTCTGCACCGTTTTTCGACGACCAGGGGACGCTGGCGGGGGCCGCGAATATCACCTACTATGGCCGCGGCAGTGAAGAGGCCCCTGTCGGTTTGTTGATGCCAGGTATCTCGGATGCAACCCGGCAGATCGAGATCGATCATTTCCACCAAAGCTTTGCCGGCGAGCGGATCATCTCTGTTCCCGGTGAAACCCGTTCGGGAGCGATCTTGATTGCGGTGGACCCTGATGATGTGATCATCGGGGCCACACGCGGCGCAAGGCGTATCTTTGACCTGACAGCTGCGGATTTGAAGGCGGGGGTCATCGCGGGCGATCTTTTTGCCAGATCTCTGGATAGCGCGGATGAAACATTGCAGGGGGCCGAATACGGCGTCTTGCGACGTTGGCTTATTCGCAACGGCGGCAATGTCACAGCGACCGCACGCAATCTGAACATCAGCCACGCAACGATCAAGCGCAAACTCAATATCCACAGGCTTGACCGCCGTCACCTGAACTAAGGCCCTGAAACCGGCTCAAATATGAACCGGTTTTTAAAGTCGGTATGCAGGCCGCGTATTGCGTCTTTGCACAATGGCCTCAAGACTTTCTTCAGAAAATGGCAGCAATGCCTTAGAGGAGGAAATCAAAATGACCACAGCTTTGCGTAAAACTGCCGAGCGTTTTTCCAGCGACCCACAGGATTACCGCAACTATATCGACGGGGCCTTTGTCGCCAATGACGGCGATATGATCGACGTCCTCAACCCCGCCAATGCGGCACTTTTGGGCCGTATCCCCGAAACAAGCGCCGAGACCGTTGACAGGGCGGTTCAGGCGGCGCGCCGCGCACAGGGGCCGTGGGAAAAACTCCCAGCGATCGAGCGTGCCGGTTATCTGCGCAAAATCTCGGCCAAGCTGCGCGAGCACCGCCTTGAGTTGGCCGATATCATCGTCAAGGAACAGGGCAAGGTGCGCGGTCTGGCGCAGGTTGAGGTCGATTTCACCGCGGATTACATCGACTACATGGCCGAATGGGCACGCCGTATTGAGGGCGAAGTCCTGACCAGCGACCGCCCCAAAGAAACCATGCTGCTTTTGCGCAAGCCGGTTGGGGTTGTGGCTGGCATCCTGCCTTGGAACTTTCCGTTTTTCCTGATTGCACGTAAACTGGCCCCCGCGCTGGTCACGGGCAACACCATTGTCATCAAACCAAGCGAAGAAACCCCGATCAACGCCTATCTCTTTGCCGAGTTGCTGGCCGAGACCGATCTGCCCAAGGGGGTGTTCAATCTTGTCGGCGGACGGGGGGCTGTGGCCGGTGAAGCCTTGATTTCCCATCCCGGGGTGGATTTGATCACCTTTACGGGCAGCGTGGGGACCGGATCGCATATCATGCAGGTGGCGGGCAAGAACCTGACCAAGGTCAATCTGGAACTGGGCGGCAAAGCCCCGGCGATTGTGCTGAAGGATGCCGATCTCGATCTGGCGGCCAATGCAATCTATGATTCACGCATCATCAATACCGGACAGGTCTGCAACTGCGCGGAACGGGTCTATGTCGCGCGTGAGGTCCATGATCTTTTTGTCGAAAAGCTGACCGCCCATTTTGAGGCCACCCGCTATGGCGATCCGTCAGAGCAGGACGACCTGCATATGGGACCGCTGGTCAATAAGGCGGGCTTGGACAAGGTGACCGCGGCGGTCGATCTGGCCCAAGAGCAGGGCGCAACCATCGTTTGCGGCGGCAAACCCGCCGATCTGGGGCAGGGGTTCCATTTCCAGCCAACAGTGATCACAGGCGCGACCCATGAGATGGACATCATGCGACGCGAAACATTCGGACCGGTGCTGCCTGTTCAGGCGGTCGATACCCTTGATGAGGCCATCGCCCTCGCAAATGACAGCGACTATGGGCTGACGTCCTCGATCTATACCCGCGATCTCAGTTCGGCCATGCAGGCCGCGCGTGAGCTGAAGTTCGGTGAAACCTATATCAACCGCGAGAATTTTGAGGCGATGCAGGGCTATCACGCTGGTCACCGAAAGTCGGGCATTGGTGGGGCCGATGGCAAGCACGGGCTTTACGAATTTATGGTGACTCAGGTCGTGTATATTCAGGAATAGCTGCGCGACCTTATATAAATCCGTACCCTCACGACAGTTTTTAACCTGCCCCCAATTGCAAATTTTGATGGATTGGGGGCAGGTCTGTCGCGCCAAGATACGCGCTTAGCTCCGTGCCGTATCCGGTTTCTTTGGTGCCACGAGGATCAGCCCAGAGGTGGCCAGAACCCCGGCAATAAGGGCAAGGGCGAACGCCAGAACCGGCCCCAAAGGTTCCAACAAAACCGCAAGCACAAATGTGAAGGCAACCGGGCTGAGCACCCCCAACATAACCGCCCGCAACGTTGATATCACCATATCCGCGCCGGAACGGTGGTGAATGGTCATCGAAATAACGGTCAGGCCGACAGGATAGGAAATAAGCAGCCCTGCCCATACAGGTCCAAGCTGCCACGAGGCCGCAGTGACCCCGGCCACAAGCAAGCCTGCGGCAACACCGCGTATAACCAACAAGGTCAGGGTTCCCTTTGCGCGGCCTGGCGTAAAGGGCCGCACGAACCTGCGCGACAGGATACGCACCGCAATCATTGCAGGCAGGAAAATCAGCAATCCGGTCCAGGGCGATGGCGCAACCCAAGACAACCCCCAAGCGCAGACTGCCCAAGCCAAGGTGGCTGCCAAAATCGCCGCCCTTGATCTGGCCGCAACAAAGATATACGCCAGTAAAAACGCCTGTGTCGCGGCAAGGGAAATCAAGGAAGCCGCGGCCGCATTCGCACTAAATTCAATGCTGTGATCGCGCACAATAAAGAAAAAGGCAGGGCCGATGACAATGGGCAAACCAGCAAGCGCACCGCCGATCTTCGGGCCAAGCCGCTCAACCGATAATGTGATGCCGATGACGATCCCTGCGGTTGCAAAAACCCGGACCAAAAGCTCAACGAGCAGATCAGAAGACATGTGGGTTACTTCCCTTTATGGATATCAGGCACGCCAGATATCCACGATATGCTGCGCCCCATGCTGTGCAAGGCGCACAGTTGCGAACGGGCAAGTGGCCCGTTAACCAGCCTTTGTGGCTTATGATGGTTTTATGAAGTCCAATCCCTCTAGTTTGTCGAAATCATGTGCTTCGGCTGGAACCAGTTCGATACGTCGATGTGGCATTGTGTTGCCAATTTTGCGCAAGGCGTTATCGATCAAGCTATAGACTTCATCGCGGCAGTCAATATCCCGGTCAAAACGTGTCAGCCAGTAGCGCAGCCCATAGACGATCCCGCCCTCGTCATAGGACAACACGCGCACATCCGGGGCCGGATCCTGCTGAATGAGCTTTGCCTCTTTCACAGCACCCAGCATGACTTCTTTTGCCAGTTCAATCGGTATCACATGATCAAGCATAATAGAGACTTGTGCGCGATATTGCGGCTTTGGCGCGGAATAATTGGTGATGCGTTGGCGCGCGATCGCACTGTTGGGAATAATCAGATACGTTTGGTCACGCGTCAGAACGCGCGTGGTGCGCCAGCCGATCTAAACGACTTTACCGCGCGCCAGCCCGACGATATCGACCCAGTCACCGATGCGAAAGGGCCCCTCGACACCGAGGGCAATCCCCGACAGCGTATCGGCCACCACGTTTCGTATGGCAAAACCCAGCATCGCAATAACCAGACCCGACCCGGCCAGCGCGCCTGTCGCCCCCTGTCCCATGAACAAGGCCACTGTTGCCGCAAATGCAAAGAGAAACAGCATCACTGCGATCAAGTCCTTGAGCAGTCGCGGATAGCGCCGTCGACGCGCCGTTGCCTGATCCAGCACAAGCGCCAAAAGCCGGCTGGCAAACCATGCCACAGCAAAATAGGCCAGCCCCGTGACCCCCAGCATCAAGGTTTCGCCATCTTCGACAAGGGCGCTGATGTCCGTATAAAACAGGAACGTCACCAATCCGAGCGTTAAAATCACAAGGGCTGTCGGCCACACAAGGCGGCGGGCATGATGTTTTGCGGTCACTTTTGTCTCCTTTCAGGTTCTCTGGCATAATTGAGGTTAGCAACCGTAAGACACGGGCATTTCCCCGCATGTGCACGCGGTATCGGATCGCCGCACAGGTTACAGGTCGTGCCAAAAGACAGTTTGCAGGGCTGGATATGTGCACGGCAGAAGGGGCAGCGAAACGCTGCTGACCTAGGAAGCATCTGATGGCAAGACGTACAATGATTGCGGCTGGATTGTGGTGGCACTGGCCTCACTCCGGAATAAGATTATTGAGGATGGAAGATGTCTGATAGTGCCTCGAACAAACGCGTCAGTGAGGATTGCAACACTGGCTTGGCTGCTCGGGGCTTAAGAGGATCGGGGGCTATGACAGATCACCGCTTTCGTTTGCGGATGGTCGCAATACCCCCATGACCGTCAACAGGCGGCGCTGGTCGCAGCCTGTATCGCAGTAAAAAGCGGCCCCGACCGATAGCCCCAAAAGCGCCACACCGACGGGTGTCATAATCGAGACCCGCTGGTCCATAGGGTTGGCATGTTCAGGATAAACCAGCGTTACAGTCTGGATCTTGCCTGCTGCTTCATCGCGGTAGGTCACGGTACTGCCGATCGAGACAATATCTTTGGGCATATCGTTCGGCTTGATACTCCTCGCGTGGCCAAGCTCTTCGAGCATGCGGTCGGCCAATACGGTGTTGCGCAACATGACGGTATCCGTCAGCCTTTCAACATGGGCGGACGTGTCGCTACAGGTCACTGGTTCGCGTTTTTTTGGTTCTCAAATATTCGGATATTTATGGGGCAGGTCCTTGAAACGATGGCCTGTTGGCAGGCCTCCTATCCCGGGATCGGGTTGTGGGATTGGCACAGGATTTGCGGCGCTTCAGCTAATGATGTCGGTCAGCAACACATGCATGCGTATCACTGATACGCAGCGCGATCATTCCGGCCGCTCAACGTGGTCGCAGCTTGCAGCGGTCGCAGACTGTTACTGGGGATATTATCGGCAAAAGGAGATGGGTTTTGATCATTTTTGCTCCTCGGACGCTGTAACGTCACGCGCTCATTTTAAGATTATGAGGAGGCCCCGGGGAGTTCGTCAGGCGCAAACGCGCCTACTCCGCCCGGGGAAGTAGGCGGTTCAGCAAAGGGGACCGGAAATGATCTACAGACTTCATCATGATCCTAATCTAGGTACCCACTGCGTTCGTGTCAATTGACGCCCGGCAGCCCGCAGATAACTTCACGCGCTTGTCATATAAATGGCCCACCTTGGGCGCTTTTGCGCCGAATGGGCCGCCACCAGGCCGAGGCCGATTGAAAGCTCCCGCCTCAATGCCCATATGAAAGGTATGATGATGTTTAGTATTGATATGAGGTTCTTGCTTTACGCAGGAAACAGACTGAACCGGGTGTAACCCCGGGCGGGCATACTGCGCGATGTCGCTTTCCGCCTCGGCGGCATTAACGTCTCTTACAAATCAAATCAGAATCCGCCCAAGCTTTCAGGCTCGCTCAGATGTGGTCCCGCCGCGTTTTGGGACAGTTTGGTGCCTTGGTTTGTGCTGAATTCATTACTCATCATCAGGAGAATGTCATGCATCCTACGCCATCTTACCCACACCCTGTCATCGGTCACAATGCTGTCGGCGGTCTGCTTCGTCGCTGGCTGACGCGTTCCGCCCGCACATGGCAGCAACGCAAGATGATCGCCGCCCTCAACGCAATGGACAACTGGATGCTCAGGGATATCGGCATTGAGCGCAGTGATATCGAGCGCATTGTAAAAGGCTTTGACGCGCATGAGCTGCGGATGACCCCGCTGGCACCGCCCAAGCCAAGCATTTGATCGTCGGCCATCCGCCCACACCATGCCATTCAAAGGGGCAACGCACAGGAACATACCCGCGCGCAGCGTTACTACGTTTTCCCCAAACCCCACGTATGAAGGAGACTGACTGATGATGATTTGCAAAGCCGATTTCCAAGAATTGTTCCCGGACCTTTTCCCTGCTCCGCCGCCAAGTTCAGAAAAAGCGATCATATCGCAATCGGATGGGGGTGGTTTGACCCGCAAGAACGACGGTGGCGAACAGCACTGTGGCGCAAACCGCCTGTTCGCCTGCCATCCTCCCATGCCACGACAGGCTTAACCTCACGCGCCATTGATTTCAGATTTAGTCGCGGAGATTTGGATCGGTTTTTAAGGTGGATCGCATGGCGAAAGAAGTGTTCCCAAATGCAGAAACGCAAGAACCAATTGCCCGTGTTCAAAAAATGCCACCTCGAAGTTGTTGAATACGAATGTCGACTTCGTTGATTGAAAGAGGTTTTTCATAGGTCACCCCATCCATCCACCATGTAGGATGGGTAATCTCCCCATTTTTAATGGGGTCCAGCCATAGAATTCATGCGGCTGTTTTCAATTTCATTGCGGGAGTTATGCCGCCGATGCCCCGCTGTCCGGCAACGGTTTGCAAGCAAACCGTGAGAGGAATGTTGGGCCGCTCGTTGTTGTAAGTCCAGAGCCATTCAGTCGCCTGGTCTTGTGCCTCCTCAATCGTTTCGAAGATGTATTGTCCCAGCCATTCGCCGCGAACGGTGCGATTATAGCGTTCGATATAGGCGTTTTGCTGAGGCTTGCCCGGCTGGATGTATTCGAGCCGCACATTGTGTTTTTCAGCCCATTCCATAAGCTTTCCACTCACATATTCTGGGCCGTTGTCGACTCGAATTGCCTGAGGTTGTCCGCGCCATTCGATGATCTGGTTTAAGCTTCTGACAACTCTCTCTGCGGGCAGCGAGAAGTCCACTTCAATACATAAGCCTTCACGATTAAAGTCATCCAGCACGTTCAATGTCCTGATCGAACGCCCATCTGCGAGCTGATCAGCCATGAAATCCATCGACCATGTCTCATTGGGTCTGTCAGGCACAGCCAATGGCTCGGGTTTATCACGCTTCAGG
>NZ_LGHS01000040.1 GCF_001202025.1 Pseudorhodobacter aquimaris | reverse complement strand
GCCAGGAACCGCGCGTTTACATCGCGCTTCTTTCCGACACCAACCCGGTCGACGGCTGTCTTCATGTTGTCGTAGACGCCGCGCCCTGGAACACCCTCAAACACCCGGAAGCCATGCCAGTGGGCATCGAACAGCATCTCATGCGTTTGCAGCAGATAGGCCCGCACCAAGAAGGCGCGGCTGTGCGACAGCTTGATATGGGCGACCTGAAGCTTGATGCGCTCGCCGCCAACATAGGCCCAGTCCTCGCTCCAATCGAATTGAAACGCCTCGCCAGGCTGGAACACCAGCGGAACGAAGACCCCGCGGTCAGTCGTGTGATATGCGCGTTGCCGTTCACCCTTCCAGTCCCGCACAAAGGCCGCAACCCGCTCATATGAGCCATCAAAGCCAAGCTGCACCAGATCGGCATGCATCTGCTTGGCAGTCCGCCGCTCCTTGCGTGATTTGCGCCGCTCAGACAGCAACCAGGCTGTCAGCTTCTCAGCATACGGATCCAGCTTGCTCGGCCGGTCCGGTCTCTGAAACTCGGGCTCGACAATCCCAGCCCGCAGATACTTCTTGATCGTGTTGCGAGATACGCCTGTACGCCGCGCAATCTCGCGAATGGGCATCTTGTCTCGCAGCGCCCATTTCCGAATAACCCTCAAAAATCCCATGTCTACCACTCCAATAGCCCCCAGCTGAATCAAGCAGGGGCAAGGTTGCACATGGGTCAATTCTCAATGACAATTTCTGCTGTTGCCGGGTCAGTTCTCAGTGACAATCAACACGCAGGTGGAAGGATGGATTCTTGGAGTACCTGGCGAAGCGCCGCGAAAGGAAAAGCCGCCTGCTAAGCAATCCACTGGCCGGGCTCCGCGTTCAGATCGAAAGACAACCACGCCCGGATATGTGAATCGAAACTGGCAGGAAGTCCTTCGTGGCACGGATATTCCCGGAAACGATCACAATCAGGTTGTTTATGTGATGAGGTGCAAGGCCTGTGGCAACCGATACGGTGCAAACGGATCAGACATATGGCAACGACGCTGTCCTGCTTGCGGAGGTGGCGCTTCTGGGCTTGAGTTTTGAGGTGACACGTTGCTCCGATTTGGGACGGTCAGGTTTTCAGGCGGGTCAACAATAGGTCAACCTGTCTAACCACTCTGTTCCCCGTTTGAACCCGTCCGCTGCGGTTGGTTGCGGCAGGGTACGGTTGGAAAGCTTCGGTAGTTCAGGGGGTTATCGCGTAACTCACTGAAATCAAAGGATGGCGGCACTTGCGGGAGATGGGGCTCATAACCTGAAGGTCACCACCACCCAATGCGCTCGCGAAGGCGATCTTCTTTTCGGATAAATGTAAGCCAATGTGGCTCATCCAACCAAAGCCATTCAAACGTAAATGGGGGACTGACTGGGGGTCTGATCTGGTGTGACTATTATATAATACAAATATATCAATGAGTTGCATAGCATTAATGGTGCTGTGAGAGAGGATTGAACTCTCGACCTCACCCTTACCAAGGGTGTGCTCTACCACTGAGCTACCACAGCATTCTGCTCGATGATCCGTGTTCATCGGCGTGTGGCGGGTGATTAGTCTGAAATTTCGTAAGGTGCAAGGGTAATCTGGACGCTTTTTGCCGACTGGGGTAGAGAAGGGGCATGAATGATGATCGTCAAAGCCAGAATCCTGTGAAAAAACCCGCCCCTGCGCGCCAGAAGACGGCTGCGGAATTGCGAGAGGCGCGCCTCAAGGCTGCGCTTAAAGCGAATATGGCAAAGCGAAAATCGCAAGCAAAGGCTCGAAACGGGCAAAACACAGAATAATCAGAGGCGGTATATGGATTCGATTCTTGTAAGGGGTGGCGGTGAGCTCAATGGTGTGATTCCCATTGCCGGGGCTAAAAATGCCTGTCTGACGTTGATGCCAGCGACGTTGCTTAGCGAAGAGCCGCTGACGCTGACCAATGCGCCGCGGCTGTCGGATATTCGGACGATGACGGAATTGCTCGGGTCGTTGGGTGCCGAGGTTGCGAGCCTTCAGGGTGGTCAGGTCCTGGCGATGTCCAGCCACAACATCCACAATCATACCGCCGATTATGACATCGTGCGCAAAATGCGGGCCTCGATTCTGGTGCTGGGGCCGATGCTGGCGCGGGACGGGCATGCGATCGTGTCGCTGCCCGGTGGCTGTGCGATCGGCGCGCGCCCCGTGGATATGCATTTGCAGGCCCTTGAGGCGATGGGGGCCGATCTGGAGCTGCGGGATGGCTATGTTCATGCCAAGGCGCGCGGTGGGCGTTTGACGGGCGCAGAGTTTGAATTCTCGGTGGTTTCGGTCGGGGCGACGGAAAATGCGCTGTTGGCGGCGACTTTGGCGCGCGGCACTACCGTCTTGAAAAACGCAGCGCGTGAGCCGGAGATCGTGGATCTTGCCCAATGCCTGCGCCGTATGGGGGCGCAGATTGAGGGCGAGGGCACCAGCACCATTACCATTCAGGGTGTGGACCGCTTGGGTGGGGCCACGCATCCGGTGGTGACCGACAGGATCGAGCTTGGCACCTATATGCTGGCCCCCGCGATCTGCGGCGGTGAGGTGGAATGCCTTGGTGGGCGTATCGACCTTGTTGGCGCGTTTTGTGAAAAGCTGGATGAGGCGGGGGTTTCCATCGAGGAAACCGAGCGCGGCCTGAAGGTAAAGCGCAAGAACGGGCGCGTGAATGCGGTGAATGTAACCACCGAGCCCTTCCCCGGCTTTCCGACCGATTTGCAGGCGCAGATGATGGCGCTGCTTTGCACTGCCAATGGCACCAGCGTGCTGGAGGAGCGGATTTTTGAGAACCGTTTCATGCATGCACCGGAACTGATCCGTATGGGCGCGCAGATTGACGTTCATGGCGGCCATGCCACGGTGACGGGTGTCGAAAAACTCAAAGGGGCGCGGGTGATGGCAACCGATCTGCGCGCCTCCGTTAGCTTGATTCTGGCGGCGATGGCAGCCGAGGGCGAAACCGTGGTCAGCCGTGTGTATCACCTCGATCGCGGCTATGAGCGGGTTGAAGAGAAACTGGGCGCTTGTGGCGCGCATATTGAACGGATCGCAACATGAGTGACGCCCGGTTTGAAGATGGGGCCGACAGCCCGCTTGCGCTGATGGTTGCGGAGGCGGCGGATGTCGAGGTGATCTCGGCGCTGCTGCAAGATGCGGTTTTTGCAGGTGGTGACATGCGCTATGACGCCAAGCGGCGGGAGTTTGCCCTGCTTCTCAACCGCTTTCGTTGGGAGGACCGTGATGCCGCCGAACGCACAGGTCGCGCCTATGAGCGGGTGCGCACGGTGCTGATGTTTCGCGATGTGCTGGCGGTGCAAACGCAGGGCATTGATCCCAAGGACCCTGACACGGTGCTTTCGCTTTTGGCGATCAGCTTTGAACCGGGCGAGGATGGCGCGGGCCGTGTGGTGCTGACGCTGGCCGGTGATGGTGCGCTTGCCTTGAAGGTAGAGGCGCTCAATGCCGATCTGCGCGATGTGACGCGGCCCTATGTGGCGCCGTCGCGAAAGGTGCCCGATCACGGGAATTAGGGGGCATTTGCTTGAGGTGGCGGGTGTCGCGCGCTAAGGGGATATATGTTGCAAAAAGGGGCGTTTGATGCCGGTTTTCCTTTCCACCGCTGACAGTGATTTCGAGGCGCGTTTTACCGCGCTTTTGGCGGCCAAGCGCGAAGATAGCGTTGACGTGGATGATATCGTTGCCGGTATCATCGCCGATGTGCGCAGCCGCGGCGATACGGCGGTGCTGGAGCTGACGGAACGTTTTGACCGTCTGGCGCTGACAGCCGAAGGGATGCGGTTTTCTGATGCCGAGATCGCGGCCGAATGCGCCAAGGTCTCGGCTGAGGATCGCGCGGCGCTGGAGCTGGCGGCCGAACGTATACGCGCCTATCATGCCCGCCAACGCCCCGAAGATGCGATGTGGGAGGAGCCGACCGGCGCGCGGCTTGGCTGGCGCTGGACGCCGGTTTCGGCGGCGGGGCTTTATGTGCCGGGGGGGCTTGCAAGCTATCCCTCTTCGGTGCTGATGAACGCCATTCCGGCACAGGTTGCGGGGGTAGAACGCCTTGTGATTTGTTGCCCGACACCGGACGGGGTGGTGAACCCGCTGGTTCTGCTGGCGGCCAAAATATCGGGCGTGACGGAAGTGTACCGGATCGGTGGCGCACAGGCGATTGCGGCGCTGGCGTATGGCACCGACACCATCGCCCCGGTCGACAAGATCACCGGGCCGGGAAATGCCTTTGTGGCCGCGGCCAAGCGGCGGGTCTTTGGCCGTGTGGGTATTGATATGATTGCGGGACCATCGGAGATTCTGGTGATTGCGGATCGGGACAATGACCCTGACTGGATCGCGCTGGATTTGCTGTCTCAAGCAGAGCATGACGAAAGCGCGCAAAGCATCTTGGTGACGGATGATGTGGCCTTTGGGCAGGCGGTGGCGCAAGCCGTTGAAAAACGACTGGAAACGTTGGAACGCAGCGCCATTGCGGCCCCAAGCTGGCGTGACAACGGTTCTGTGATCGTGGTGCGTGATCTGGCCGAGGCGGCTCAGATTTCCAACCGTGTGGCGCCCGAGCACCTTGAGCTGTGCGTGGCCGACCCTGATGCCTTGAGCCAACAGATCACCCATGCAGGCGCAATTTTCCTTGGTCAGTACACGCCCGAGGCCATTGGCGATTATATCGGCGGGCCAAACCATGTGCTGCCCACGGCCCGATCTGCGCGATTTTCCAGCGGGCTTTCGGTCCTGGATTTCATGAAGCGCACGACGTTGGCACAGATGACCCCAGCGGCCCTGCGTGCCATCGGCCCTGCGGCGGTACGGCTCGCCACATCGGAGAGTTTGCAGGCGCATGGGCTTTCGGTGCAGGCTCGGCTAGACCGTTTGAATGACTAAAGCCCTTGCGCCATAGGGCGCAAAAGGCCATCAATCATTAATCCCTGTGATGGAAATACGCGATGACCTGCATTTGCCATATCGAAATTGACGACACCGGCCTTGCTGCCCCAACCCCCGAGATCGAACAGGAACGTAAGGTTGCGATCTTTGATCTGCTGGAGGATAACAGCTTTGCCCTACCGAAACGGGACGACCGGGAGGTGCCCGAAGGCCCTTTCCGTCTTGCGCTGTCCATCCGCGAGGGCCGTCTGGTTTTCGATATCAGCAATGAAGCCGAGGAAAAGGTCGGTGAGTTCCATCTCTCACTCGGTCCTTTCCGGCAGGTGGTAAAGGATTATTTCCAGATATGTGAAAGCTATTTCGAGGCGGTAAAACGCCTGCCCCCCAGCCAGATCGAGGCGATTGATATGGGCCGTCGCGGCATCCACAACGAGGGCGGTCGCATCTTGCAAGAACGTCTGGAAGGAAAAGCCGAGGTTGATATCGACACGGCTCGCCGTCTCTTTACCCTGATCTGCGTTTTGCACTGGGGTTAAGCGTGGTCGATTTCCCTCAATCGGTTCTGTTTTGCTGTGATCACAACGCCGTGCGATCCCCGATGGCCGAGGGGTTGATGAAAAAGCTGTATGGCCAAAAGGCTTATGTGCAATCGGCAGGCGTCAAGAACGATATGGAAATTGACGGGTTCTCTATCACGGTCTGTCGCGAGATGGGAATTGAGCTGTCAAAACACCGCAGCCGCTCTTTTGAAGAGATGCGTGATTGGGGCGACGACCTGACGCAATTCGATCTGATTATCGCGCTGTCACCGGCCAGTCAGCGGATGGCGCTGGAGCTGACGCGTTTTCATCATCTTGAAATCGAATACTGGCCGGTCCTGGATCCGACCGGCCTTGGCGACGGGCGAGAGGCCAAACTGGCCGCCTATCGTCAGACACGGGATCAGATCCATTCCCGGATGCTGGTACGTTTTGGTCCGCCAGAAGAGGAGGAGCTATGAGCGACCCCATTTCCTCTGTGCCGGATGCGCCAACCTCAAAGGATACGTGATGAAGATTGCCGCCGCCGCCTACCACCTGTCATATTTCAATGATTTCGACGCGTACCGCGCCAAGATCTCGGAATGGGTCGCCGATGCCGCAGGGCAGGGCGCGCAGCTTCTGGTTTTTCCCGAATACGGCGCGATGGAGCTTGCCAGCCTCGGCGGTCGCGCGGTGGCGCAGGATATCGAGGCCGCCCTGCATGAGGTCGCCCGCCATGGCCCTGCTGTCGATGCGCTGCATGTTGAACTCGCCGCCCGCCACAAGGTTTATATCCTTGGTGCCTCGGCCCCCTTCTTTGTCGGAGAGCGTCCGGTCAACCGGGCGATGTTCTACGGTCCCGAGGGTGTCATCGGCCATCAGGACAAGCAAATCATGACGCGGTTTGAATGTGCGCCCTGGAACGTCATTGCGGGGACCGGCCTGAATGTGTTCGACACCCCCATTGGCAAGATCGGTGTGCTTATCTGTTACGACAGTGAATTCCCCCTGCTTGCACGCACAATGGTAGAGGCTGGTGCCGAGATCCTCCTCGCGCCGTCTTGTACCGAGAGTTTTGCAGGTTTCACCCGTGTGCGGGTCGGCTCTATGGCGCGGGCGTTGGAAAGCCAGTGTATCGTTGTCCATTCACCGACGGTGATGGAGTGTGATTTCTGCCCGGCGGTCGACACAAATATCGGTTCGGCCTCTATCTACGGGCCGCCCGATCATGGCTTTCCCGAAGACGGTATCTTTGCGCAGACGCCGCTTAATCAGCCCAGCTGGGCCGTGGCCGAGGTATCTTTGGATGCTGTCCGGCATATCCGTCGTGATGGCGGGGTGCTCAACCATCGCGACTGGGCAGAACAGGCCGCGCGGATCGAGACCAAGGACGACGCGTAATATATACCGTGGCAACGCCGTTTGAAGGGGGCTCAATGCCCCCGAAAACGGCGGCTCCCTGCGATAGGGACAATAAAACAGGATTTGGACAATGCCGGATTTGAAGCTCTCTGCGACTGAATTTTTACAAAAACGCCGCTCGGTGCCTGCCAAAACACTGGGCCTGCCCGTGCCGGATAAAGCGGCCCTGATGCCATTGCTGACCGCGGCGTGCCGCGTGCCCGATCACGGCAAGCTGGAGCCATGGCGCTTTGTCGTGCTGGAACGTGGCGCGATGGAACGTCTGGCATCGCTTGCCCGCACCCGTGCCGAGGCCCTCGGGCTTGACGATGAAAAATCTGCCAAGGGCGTTTCGCAGTTTGAGATGGGGCAACTTGCCGTCGTTGTCATCTCCTCGCCCAAAGCTTCCGATAAAATCCCGCAAATAGAACAGCTTCATTCAGCCTCTTGCGTCTGCCTTTCCCTGCTGAATGCGGCCCTTGCTGCGGGATGGGGTGCGAACTGGCTTACGGGTTGGCCCACCTATGACCAGACCTTCATTCAGGAAGGGTTCGGCGCGGTCTCTGGTGAATCTGTGGTCGGCATCATCCATATCGGCAGCATCACCACGCCCAGCCCCGAACGCCCCCGTCCTGATGTTGCCAGCTTGGTCACTTGGTCTTCCGAATGATCTTCGGCGCATTCATAAAGGCTTTGGCCCAGCTTGGTGACCCGCGATTCCGGCGGGTCATGTATTGGGGTGTCGGGCTGACGTTGGCGCTTTTGGTTGCTATTTATGCGTTATTTCTTTGGGCAATTCAGACATTCGTCCCCGCCGCAATTGAGATCCCCTTTGTCGGCCCGGTATCTGGTCTCGGCACGCTGCTCAGCTGGGGGTCGGCCCTGTTGATGATTGTGCTATCGGTGTTTTTGATGATGCCCGTGGCCTCGGCTTTCACCTCGATGTTTCTGGACGATGTGTCCCAAGCCGTAGAGGATCGCCACTATCCAACCCTTCCCCCCGCGCTAAAGCAAAGCTTTGGCGATGCGATGGTGGATACGTTGAACTTTTTCGGGCTTTTGGTGGCGCTGAATGTGTTGGCGTTAATGCTCTATCCCTTTGCGGGGCCATTTATCCCGGTGGTGTTCTGGGCGGTGAACGGAATGTTGCTGGGGCGGGAATATTTCACCTTGGTCGCCGCGCGCCGATTGGGGCGCCCTGCGGCAAAGGCGTTGCGCAAACGTCACTGGCTTACGGTATGGTGGGCGGGCAGCCTGATGGCGGCACCGCTTTCCATCCCGTTGGTAAACCTGTTTATTCCCGTCCTGGGGGCGGCCACCTTTACGCATCTGTTCCACCTGCTGAACAACCAGTTGCCGCGTTAATTCGTGGAGACAGGTGGCAGACGGTTCATCCAGTCAAAATCACGCACAGAGATGACGCCGGACAGGATAATCGCACAGAGGATCGCCCAGATTACAGTGGCGACAACCGTTGTGATAAGGGCTTTTCGTTTCATCACGAAGCCTGCCGGTGCGCTTGAGGGGGTTCCGGGCACCACATTGCCCACATCCCCTTGCGAGGTGGTGCGTACTTGTAGAACCACGAAAAACACCATGAACCAGCTTACGGAATAGAGCACGAAGGCGGCGGAAATGGTCATACTTGCTCCAACTCTACAAGGCAGCCGTTGAAATCCTTGGGATGCAGGAACAAAACGGGCTTGCCATGGGCACCGATCTTTGGCTCTCCGCTGCCCAGTATCCGCGCGCCCTCGGCCAGAAGCTTGTCCCGTGCGGCCAGAATATCATCGACCTCATAGCAGATGTGATGGATGCCGCCTGCGGGATTCTTTTCCAGAAATCCGTTGATGGGGGAGTTTTCGCCCAAGGGATAGAGCAGCTCGATCTTGGTGTTGGGCAGGGTGATGAAAACCACCGTTACCCCGTGATCGGGTTCATCCTGCGCGGGGCCGACATCGGCGCCAAGGGTGTTGCGATACTGGGCTGCGGCGGCGTCCAGGTCTGGCACGGCAATGGCCACATGGTTCAGACGTCCAATCATCACTCGCTCCTTTTAGGGTCTTGGGAATATATGCGGCGTGTGACCGCATTGGGCAAGGGGCGTGGGCGGATGATGCTGGATTTTTGCGGCGCTCTTCATGAAATATTAGGGAAAATTAGTGTTTGATGGGACGCGTGCGATGCTGACTCGAACCAGAAAGGTACAAGAATGCCATACCCCCAAGGTCCATTTCCGGCCAAGCCCACGTCGGACGACCCCGGTTTTGCGCATTCCTATGGCCGGGCGGCTTTGCCCTTGGCCGGTGTTACCCTATTGGCAGTTGAGGACAGCCGTTTCGCGTCCGAGGCGTTGCGCCTTTTGTGTCAGCGCAGTGGCGCCCGGATGCGGCGGGCGGAAACCTTGACTGCGGCACGGCGACATCTGGCGGTTTACCGGCCTGATGTGGTCTTGGTCGATCTTGGTTTGCCCGACGGCAATGGTGCTGATCTGATACGGGAACTGACACGTGGGCCGGGACGTGGCAGCCTTGTCTTGGCCATAAGCGGGGACCCGGATGGATGGTCGCAGGCAGTTCGTGCGGGAGCGGCAGGTTTTCTGGAAAAGCCGTTGCAAAGCCTTGCGGTATTCCAAAGAGTGATTCTTACACATCTCAAGGGCCAGCCCGATACGGCTCCGCGGGTGGATGACAAACCGATTCAACCCGATTTGCAGGCCTTGCAAGATGACTTGGTCCATGCGGCAGATCTTATTGCCCGAGGAGATGAAAACCCGCGGCGCTATGTGGCAGAGTTCGTGGCGGGCATCGCGCGCAGTTCTAACGATGCGGCGCTGGCCTGTTCTGCTGCTACTGCGCGCAAGTCGGCTGAAGGGATGGCAGAACTGGGCAGATTGCTGGGGAAGCGCATTCGCCAATGTGGCGACCCCTTCGCGCTCGGATCAGTTGCCGGGGCGAAGGCCGGGGTCGCTGTTGGCGCGCACGAGGCGGGTTAGGTCGCTAAGGTGCTCTCTTTGTCGTCCGCTGGCATCGAAATTGGACGGTGCAAGCCATGCGCCAAAGGCTTCATGCAGCGCTGGCCATTCATTGTCGATTACAGAAAACCATGCGGTGTCGCGATTGCGTCCCTTGGCAACGGCCGCTTGGCGAAAGATCCCTTCATAGGAAAACCCAAGCCGCTGTGCCGCGCGCCGCGAGGCCACATTGCGCGCATTGCACTTCCATTCATAGCGGCGATAGCCCGCGCCAAAGACCCATTGCATCATCAGATACATTGCTTCTGTGGCTTGTGTTGATTGCTGAAGCTCTGGCGCGATGCAGATATTTCCGACCTCGATTGACCCAGCGGTGGGATTAATCCGTAAAAAGCTTGCCACCCCACCGCAATGACCTGACGCCAGATCACGGATTGCATAGAATTGCGTTTCAGGAGCAAGTGTCCGCTCTTTCACCCAACGATGATAGCTTGCAGCCGAAGAGAACGGGCCATCATACATATAATCCCAAAGGGCATCATGTCCTGAAAAGGCACGAAACAGATCGGCGGCATGAAGATCGGCGTCCAGCGTTTCAAGCACAACATGACGGCCCGTAAGGGGCGCGCCATCTGGGGCTGCAGGGGGGCGCCAGTGCAACAGGTCTTTTTCCATCAGTCAGCCCCACTCCGATACCGTTCACCATAAGCTATGCGATGATCCGCGGGTTGCAGTAACCTAATCTGGTCACGCTTGCATTGCGGGCTCCCATCTCATTTAGGCAGCTTTTCGCTCGAAGGCCAAGGAGCTTTTTCTACCTAGTGTCAGGTGTGGTTCTTGTCTCATAGCCAGAAGATCACATAGGCCGACAAGAAGATCGGGCCAGTATGCGCGGTCAGTCACTTCCTGACCCAGAAAGTATTCCCCACTTTGGGCCAGAGAATCTATGGCTGAAAGTGGTGTCATAACTTAGTTGGGAGTGGGTCACTTTGAAATATCTTTTTTCTGACTTTTCCTATACGGGCCACGCTTCTTTGGCGCAGCGTCTTCTGCCTTCTCAACCAATGCCACGATATCCTCAACTTCCCAAGGTGTATCAACAAGGTCAGCGGCCATTGCTGGGGTCATGCGCAGCGTCTTGTGGGTGCGAACAAAGTTGTAATGCATGAAGTGAAGCGTGACCGCATAGGCGTGGTTCTCTGCCTTCCTTGAGAAAGCGTTGGTCAGGCGCGTGAAACGGCGCATACCCATACGCATTGTCAGGTTCTGGCGTTCAATGTGTGATGTGCCAATGTCTTCTATGATAGGGTTGCCAAAGATCGCCTCTTTCGTCGCGCCCGTGTATTCAGCAGGGGAATACTTGCGCTCATGGCATTTTGTGCCTGTTGAGTTTCCGTAGTGCTTAATCAGCATCGCGTAGTCCACATCGCCAGAGAAGGCGTCTGTATCCTGTCCAGCCGATGGGGAGTAGCTCAAAGAACCGCGTTCTTCGAGAGTGTCCGATCTTCTGTGTAACAGCGCTTTGGTCCATGCTTCCTGAGAGGAGCAGGGGTAATCCCCCCTAAAATTAAGGGGCTTCATAAGTAGAATTTTCTCGGCAAGATGTCTGAGGAGATTTTGAATGCAGAAAAGCAGATACACTGAGGCGCAGATCCTTTCGATCCTGCGCCAGGGCGAAGGTGGCGTGCCGGTGGCAGAGCTGTGCCGCGAGCACGGTATGAGCAACGCGTCCTTCTATAAATGGCGGGCGAAGTATGGCGGCATGCCCTCTCGGGCTTTTGCTTTGCAAAACCCTGCCGGGTACAGACGCGTCCATGATCAGCCAGATGAAGGCCATGGAGTGAGGCGCAAACGCCATTGGTCCGAGAGCGCGCCGAACGAGAACCGTCGGCTGAAGCGGATGTATGCGGACCTGAGCATGCAGGCTGATTTGCTGAAGGAAGCTCTTGGAAAAAAGTAGGCGGGCCATCTCAACGCCGAGAGATGGCCGTGAATGCTGTGGCGCGCTGCGCAGTCAGCATTGCGCTGGCTTGCCGCGCCTTTGGTGTCAGCGAGACCTGCTATCGTTACAGCCCGCTGCTGAGCGACGAGAATGAGCATATTGCCGATCTGCTTGTTGGGCTGACCGAAGCCCGGAAGACTTGGGGATCTGGATTATGCTTTCTGCATCTGCGCAACGTGAAGGGGCAGCCTTGGATACTGTTACCTGGCAGTGCATGTTCACATGCATGAGAAGGCACAAAAGAGTTTACCGCATCTACTGTGAACTTGAACTGAACCTGCGCCCTTTTGGGCCATTGCTACGCAA
>NZ_LGHS01000039.1 GCF_001202025.1 Pseudorhodobacter aquimaris | reverse complement strand
CACTGGCCCGGCTCATCCGAGGTCTGTCTGTATGATCCCGGTTCCGGCAAACACGCGGGTCTGGCCAGCTGCCGGTGTGACCGACATGCGGCGCGGGTTCACGACGCTGGCGGCACAGGCCGACCAAATGCTGAAGCAGGATCCATTCACCGGCCATCTGTTTGTCTTCCGTGGTCGGCGCGGCGATCTCATTAAAATCATTTGGTGGAACGGACAAGGTGGCTGCCTGTTCAGCACGCGGCTTGGGAAGGGTCGGTTTGTGTGGCCATCGGCAAAAGAGGGCAAGACCGCCCTGACCGCAGCCCAGTTGGCGATGCTGTTGGAAGGGATCGATTGGCGTCTGCCGCAACGCAGCTGGACGCCACTTAAGGCGGGATAAATCAGCAATACACGCACGTGCGGGATTCCCGTTGGGCTGTTGTTTTGCCGTGATTTGACCATGCTGAACGTCGACAAAACCCTGCCGAAAGACCCTGACGAGCTCAGCCAGTTCACTGCGCTTTTGTTGGCTGAAGTGAGGTCGCAGCCAGCCCCGTCATGATCCGTGCGAACGCACCTATGTCACGCCATCTTTTCAAACGGTCGTAGAGCGTTAGGTGCATCACACCAGCGCAAGCCATTGTGATTGATGAAGATAATACCGCTCAGAACGCACAGGTCATCTACAAGCAGAACACCGCAGCTCTTCGGAAAACAAGCCCGAAGCCGCGCCGTCTGTTCTTTGTTCAGCCAGTAAAGGTTGCTTATAGAACCCCTCAATTTGGGAGTTTGGATCATGCAGATCAGACAGATGTTCAATCCCGTATAATCACGTTTATTTTGGGCGATCTGCGCTGTTCATGGCAAGATCGGTCCTGGGGGCCATTCGGGAGGGGGCACGGGCATGCCGATCCATCTTCCCAAGCAGGCGACGAGGTCGGGACGGTGCTTGCCGATTGTTTCGAAATGACATCGCAGACGATCTACAAATGGCGTCAGCGCGACAGTGTTGAGGACCGCAGCCATGCGCCGCATCGGCTGCAAACGACCCTGACGCCTGCGAAGGAGGTAGCTGCCGTGGCCCTGCGAAAGACGCTGCTGGTCTCACTGGATGGCCTGCTGGCGATGGTGCAGGAATTCTTGAACCCGAATGTCTCGCGCCCGGGCCTGGACCGGCGCCTGCATCGGCATGGTGTGGGAACCCTGCGCGACGGTCAGGCGAAGAACTGGAGAAGACGCTGCATTGCTATGTCTGGCTCTACAATCAACAGATCCTGCCGTCAGCCCTCGGCAGCAAGCCGCCCTTGCAGGCGATGAAGGACTGGCGCAAACCCAAGCCACAGCTGTTCAAGAAACAGCCATATTACCTGCCGGGATGTGACAGGTAGCCTCAAGTAAATTAAGGGGTCTTGGGCCTAGGAGAACGAAATAAAAATAGAGCTCAACTTCATTCAAGTCGCCCATTCAGGCGGCTTTTTTCGTGTCCAACGTCTATAATAGGCTTTATACAGGTTTGTGTTGGAGTGTTGATTGGTTGGCTTTTGGAATGTCGAGTATATTTATAGTTCTTTATTAACACATGATAAAATCTTCAGGGCAGGCCGGTCTTTTGCTGTCAAGCCATAGCAGGTATTGCACATCACGCAGTAAAGGGCAGGTCTAATCCTTTCCCTGCACCTTTTTTGCCCGATGCAATAACCCCTGCCCGCCATGCTCGATATCATGACAAATCGCACCTCTGGTCATCACGGGATCGCGCTGTCGAAGCCCTTCGATAACCGTCAGATGCGGGTGAGTCCCGTCAAAGGGATTGCCGCGGTCGTAAAGATGGGACAGCAAAGGGCCACAGCGCAGCCAGAGGTTCTCAACGATTTCCAGCAGAATCGGCATTTCTCCCATACGACACAGATGCAGGTGAAACCGGGTGTTCAGATCAATCGCCTTCGCATAATTCCCCGCCTCAAAGGCACGCGAAAGCGCACTATGCATGGTCTCCAGCGCTGCGATATCCTCGTTTTTGGCAAAGGTTGCGGCGGCGGCGGCGGCGC
Source organism: Pseudorhodobacter aquimaris (assembly GCF_001202025.1). Lineage (GTDB taxonomy): Bacteria > Pseudomonadota > Alphaproteobacteria > Rhodobacterales > Rhodobacteraceae > Pseudorhodobacter > Pseudorhodobacter aquimaris. The sequence goes on along the minus strand of NZ_LGHS01000039.1, from coordinate 22,396 downwards.
GACCCTCAAGGTCAACACGGATGTTACGGATCTCGAGGAGCTGGTCACGAGTCAACTCTGGCACCATCGCTGTGCCCCGCGCATCCAAGGTCAGCACCTCCAGCGACACAAGGCGCAAAAATGCCTCTCGCATCGGGGTCGCACTGATTCCGAATCGTTTGGACATGGGCCGCAATCGCAGCTTTTCACCCGGTTTAAGCTGCCCCCCCATCAAGGCCGCGCGCAGCGCGAAATAGGCGCGATCGCCCAAGTTTTCCTTGGCAATCGGGCTGACCCAATCATGGTCGCCTTCTGTTTCCATATCCTTTTTCAAACTCCGCGTTGACAATTGCGTATCCCCCCTGTTTATTCTTGTTATAACAAATAACGCATTCGCGACCATAGCTAGATATTACGCATAGATTCGCGACAAAGCGAGATCAAAGCGTAACAAAGCCAAGGGTTTGCAGGGTGTCTGTTGCTCTATGGAGGGGGCACAGGCGTATCGCCCCGCCGCGATGCTATCAGGGAGGAGATCAGGATGAGTGATATGATGAAAGCCGTCATGGCCAGTGGCGCGGGTGGTCCCGAAGTGCTGGATGTGATGACGCTGGCGCGACCCAGCCCAGCGCCCGGTCAGGTTCTGGTGCGGGTCCATGCCGCAGGCATCAACCGCCCCGATGTGATGCAGCGCGAGGGCAACTATCCGCCGCCGCCCGGTGCATCCGACATCCTCGGTCTGGAAATGGCCGGTGTCGTCGAGGCATTGGGCGAAGGCGTGACCCGTTTTGCAGTGGGTGACCGTGTCATGGGCTTGGTACCCAGCGGCGGCTATGCCGAATATTGCGCCGTCCATGAAACAAACGCATTGCCCGTCCCCGATGGTATGAGCATGCTTGAGGCAGGTGCCTTTCCCGAAACCTATTTCACCGTGTGGTCCAATGTGTTCCAACGTGCGGGTCTGAAAAAAGGTGAGACAATCTTGCTTCATGGTGGCACCTCGGGCATTGGCACGACGACGATCCTTTTGGCCAAGGCGCTTGGGTCACGTGTGATCGTGACCTGCGGCAGTGACGCAAAATGCGAGGCCGCCAAGGCCAATGGTGCTGATGTGGCCATCAACTACAAAACAAGCGATTTCGTGACCGAGGCCAGAAAGGCGACCGATGGCAAAGGTCCAGAGGTTATCCTCGATATGGTCGGCGGCGAATACATGCAGCGCAATATCGAGGCGGTGGCCATCGACGGGCGCATCGCACAGATCGCATTCCAAAAACCGCCAAAGGCCGAACTTAACATGCTCCAGCTTTTGACCAAACGGCTGACGTGGACAGGCTCCACCCTGCGTGCCCGCCCGGTTGAGATGAAGGCAGAACTGGCCCGCGCCCTAGAAGAACACGTCTTGCCAATTTTGGCCAAAGGCATCGCAAAGCCAGTGATCGACAGCAGCTACCCCCTCGATGAGGTGCGCAAGGCACATGCACGGATGGATAGCGGCGGCCATGTGGGCAAGATCGTTTTGACCATGATTGATTGACCAAGGTTGGCGGCGCAGAGGATCGCCGCTTGCCCATACGAAATCCAAGGGAGGAAAATCCAATGAAATTGACCAATGTTCTTAAAATGACAGCGGCGGCTGGCGCCATTCTGGGCGCTCAGGCGGCCTATGCCGATGTGACCTTTGGCGCGCTTTACCCGTTCAGCGGCCAGCTTGCGCTTTTGGGCGAGGAATCCGCGCGCGGGCTTGAACTGGCAGTGGATGAAATCAACGCATCCGGTGGCGTGCAGGGAGAGCAGATCGTGCTGGAACGCGGCGACGCGGTGGACAACAACCAAGCCATCGGTGAGGCCCGCCGCCTGATTTCCCGCGAGGGCGTCAAGGCGATCTTCGGCTCTTATTCTTCGTCCCGTTCCATCGCCGCAAGTCAGGTGGCCGAACTGTCGGGCATCCCCTATTTTGAGCTGGGCGCCGTGGCCGATGAGGTGACCGGCCGCGGGTTGCAATATCTGTTCCGTGTCAACCCGACCGCCGAGGATATGGCCGACACCATCATCAATATGATCGTCGATAAGGTCGCCCCTGCCGCAGGCAAGGCGCCGGGTGATTTGAAAATCGGCATCATCTACGAAGACAGCAGCTATGGCACCTCGGTTTCAGGCCACGAACAGCGCCTTGGTGCGGCGGCCGGGCTGAATATCGTGACAAGCCTGGCCTATCCGGCCTCGACGGTTGATATGTCCTCTATCGTACTGGATCTCAAGCAGCGTGAGATCGACGTTGTGTTGCAAACCTCTTACCAGAATGACTCGGTGCTGTTTTTGCAGCAGTCGCATGAGGCAGGCTTTGCCCCATTGGCGATCATCGGTGGCGGTGGCGGCTATTCCACCCAGCCAACAGCCGACGCAGTGGGCCATGACATCATCGATGGTGTGTTGAATGCCGACTTCACGCAATACGTCGTGAACAAGGAATTTACGCCCGGCATCGACGATTTCCTCGCGGCCTATCAGGAAAAATACGGCACCGAGCCACGTTCGGGCCACTCGCTGACCAACTATGTTGGCGCGATGGCGGTGCTGCAATCGCTGAACGAGGCTGACGGTTTTGACGCGGATACGATCATCGAGGCGGTTTCGGCCATCGACATCCCCGAGGGCACAACCGCTGCGGGCTATGGTGTGAAATTCGGAGAAAACAACCAGAATGAGCGCGCCCGCATGATGGGCCTGCAATGGCAGGACGGCAAATTGGTGACCGTTTACCCAGACGATGCCGCCGCGGCCGAGCTGCGCAGCCGGAACTGATCTCGGGCTAAGTGATCCCCTAGCGGGGGTAATCAGGGCGGGCCTGACCGGGCCGCCCGCTTTCTGGACAAAGTGGGAAAGTCGATGGATGTGTTTCTTCAAGTCGTGGTGAACGGCCTGTTGCTGGGGGGGCTTTTTGCCATCACCAGCGTTGGTCTGACGCTTATTTTTGGCATCGTGAAGGTGGTGAACTTCGCCCATGGCGAGTTTCTGATGATCGGCATGTATGCCACATTCCTGATCAGCACCAAGCTGGGCCTGCACCCCTATGCTGCGGTTGCCGCGGTGGTGCCCTTGCTTTTCGTGCTGGGGATGCTGACGCAAAAACTGTTAATCGAGCCGCTTATGTCGGCACGCAACCATGACATCCAGATTTTCGCCACTGTTGGCCTTTCAACCGCGCTGATCAACCTTGCGCTGCTGCTTTTCGGGGCCGATATCGCCACCACGCCCGCCTATGGTTTGCGCACCGCGATCGAGATCGGGCCAATCCGTATGCTGGTCGGCCAGATCGTCATGTTCGGCGTTGCCACCGCATTGGTCATCGGCTTGCACTTTTTCCTGCAACGGACACGCTCGGGGCGGGGCATTCGCGCCGTGGCCCAAAACCGCGCCGCAGCCCAGCTGATGGGCATCAACGTCAGCCGCGTCTACATGATCACCTTTGGTCTTGGCGCCGCTTGTGTCGGGCTTGCCGCCTGCCTCGTGGCACCGCTTTACCCGACCTCGCCGGGGATCGGGACCTATTTCGTGCTGACGGCCTTTGTCGTCGTGGTTCTCGGGGGGCTCGGCTCTATCGGGGGGGCGTTCCTCGGGGCGATGATTATCGGCCTGATCGACAGCCTTTCGGGGTTCTACATCGGCTCTGACATGCGCGAAGTTGCGGTGTTCGGTGTCTTTCTTCTTATTCTGATCCTGCGTCCGCAGGGCCTGTTCGGAGGGCGACTGAAGCTGTCGCATGTATCATGACAGATCAAACCAATACCCCAAACGCAAAAACCGTCAAACGCACCACCGGCGCCATCGCATTGGCCGCATTGCTGGCCGCCATCTTCATCACGCCGGTGGTGGTGGATGACCAGTTTGTCTATCACATCTTTATCACGATCTGCATCTTTGCGGGCCTGTCCACCGCCTGGAACATCGTCGGCGGATTCGCCGGACAGCTGTCACTGGGCCATGCGATCTTTTACGGGATCGGCGCCTATGTCGGCATTATGCTGACCAATATCGGCATCTCTCCCTGGATCGGCATGTTTGCCGGTGCGGCCATCGCGGCCGCGGTTGCCGCCATCATCAGCTATCCATGTTTCCGTCTGCACGGGCCGTTCTTTGCCCTGTCGACCATCGCCCTTTTGGAGGTGTTCCGCGTTCTCGCCCTGCATTTCCGTGATTTCACCGGCGGGGCGACGGGCATGATGATCCCCTTGAATATCGGCTGGGAGTGGATGGTGTTCCGCGAACGTCTGCCCGCGCTTATCATCGCTTTTGGCATGATGTGTTTCATCCTTGCGGTGGCTTGGTGGATCCGCTCACACCGTCTTGGTTTCCAACTGGTTGCCACCCGCGAACGTGAATCCGCTGCCCGCGCTGCCGGTGTTGGCACGGTCAAGGTCCGCCTGTTTGCGGTCGCCATCTCAGCTGCTTTGACGGCGATGATGGGCACATTCCACGGCATGTATCTGACCTTTATTGAGCCGGAGTCCGCCTTCTCCCTGTCCTTCTCGATCCAGATCGCGATGTTCGCGCTGATCGGCGGGCTCGGCACGGTCTTTGGACCGCTGTTGGGGGCGGTTCTTCTGGTACCGCTGACGGAATTTGCGCGCGGTGCCTTGGGGGCCGAGGCGATCGGCCTGCACGGTTTCGTTTATGGCGCGGTTCTGGTGCTGGTCGTGATCTTTGTTCCCAATGGTCTGATGGGGCTTGTCGGGCGCTGGTTCTCTGCGCGTGAAGCTACCTCCGGCACGCAAGCCGCCGAGGTCGCCACCCCTGAGGAGACGCGCACATTCACCCCGCCAGAGCCGGGCGAAGAGATCGTGCGCGTGCGCAACCTCAACAAACATTTCGGCGGTCTGCATGTGACCAATGACGTGTCCTTTACCCTGCGTGAGGGCGAGATCCTCGGCCTGATCGGTCCCAACGGCGCGGGCAAGACCACGCTGTTCAACATGATCTCGGGCTTTCTGGAGGCCGACAGCGGCACGGTTGAGGTCAAGGGACCGGATGGCAAATGGCATTCCCCCACCAACCCTGCCGATTTCGCAACCTTGGGTGTCGGGCGGACCTTTCAGATCGTGCAACCCTTTGCCGCGATGACGGTTGAGGAAAACATCATGGTCGGTGCCTTCCACCGCTATCCGCATGTCGATGATGCACGGGCGGCGGCACGGCGCACCGCCGAAAAGATGGGGCTGGGGCCATATCTTCACGCCGAGGCATCCTCCCTGACCATCGGTGGCCTTAAACGGCTGGAGGTCGCCCGCGTTATGGCGATGGAACCGCGCGTGCTGTTGCTGGATGAGGTTATGGCCGGCATCAACCAATCCGACGTGCGCCGCGCCATCGACCTGATGCTGTCGATCCGCGACGAGGGTGTGTCTATCATCGCGATCGAGCATGTGATGCAGGCCGTCATGTCGCTTTCGGACCATGTGATCGTGCTCAGTTCCGGTGAGGTTATCGCCGAGGGCAAGCCAAGAACTGTGGTCGAAGACCCCCAAGTGATCGAAGCCTATCTGGGCAAGGAGTTTACCCATGCTTGAGCTGAGCGGAATCCATTCAGGCTACGGCCAGACCACAATCTTGCAAGATGTCTCCCTGACCGTAACCGAGGGTGAGGTTGTCACCATCGTCGGCGCCAATGGGGCGGGCAAGACCACGACCCTGCGCACCATCTCGGGGCTGCTCAAGCCCTCGGCGGGTACGATCCGTTTCGACGGAAAGGACATCACCAAGCTCAGCTCTCATGAGACCGTAGAGCTGGGCATCACCATGATCCCCGAAGGGCGGCAACTGTTTCCCGATATGACGGTGCGCGAAAACCTGTTGATGGGGGCCTACCGCAAGGGTGCACAGGCCAGCCAATCACAGCTGATGGATGAGGTGCTTGCCCTTTTCCCCCGGGTCGAGGAACGGCTGGAGCAAAAGGCCAACTCCCTTTCGGGGGGTGAGCAACAGATGGTGGCCATCGCGCGCGGCCTGATGGCCAAACCGCGTCTGTTGATGTTCGACGAGCCATCCCTGGGCCTTGCGCCGATCATCGTAAGCCAGGTGTTCGACGTAATTGACAGCATCGTAAAGACCGGCGCGACCGTGTTGATCGTAGAGCAAAACGTCTTTCACACGCTCAAGGCCGCCGACCGCGGCTATGTGCTGGAAAACGGTGAGGTTGTCCTGACGGATGATGCCGACGCGCTGTTGGAAAACCCGCATGTGCGTAAGGCTTACTTGGGGATATAGAGTATGGAACGTCACGAGATTACCCCCGAAGCGCTGGACACACGCCCCAGCCATGCCGGCCGTCATGTTCTGGTGACCGGCGCGGGCAACGGGATCGGCCGCGCCATCGCGCTTGGGTTTGCCCGGCGCGGGGCTGTTGTCGGTGTCGCGGATATGAACGCCGATGCCATTGCCGAAACATCCGCCCTGATCGCCCAAGCGGGCCTTGGGCGGGCTGTGCCATTGCCGCTTGATGTCGCCGATTGGGACGCCGTCGAGAGCACATTGGCCAAGGCGGGCCGCGATCTGGGTACGCCCTTTGACACAGTTATCAATAACGCCGGTATCTCGCCCAAACATGGCGGCAAACCGCATGGCGTCTGGCAGATGGACCCTGCCGAATGGCGGCGGGTTGTTGATGTGAACCTGAACGGCAGCTTTAACACCATCCGCGCGCTGACCCCTGCGATGCGCGATGCGGGGCGTGGCTGGATCGTCAATATGTCCTCGGTCGCGGGCAAGACCCATTCCCCCATCGTGGCCAGCCATTACGCCGCCACGAAATCGGCCATCGTCGGGTTCACCATCCACCTCGCGGCCGAACTCGGCCCCTTTGGCATCCGCGTCAACGCGCTGGCCCCCGGCCGTATTGAGACGCCAATGGTCGCAGGCGCAGGACAGGCGGCCAATGACGAACAGATCCGCCTGACACCGATGGCGCGGCTTGGCCAACCTGCCGAGGTTGCCGATACCGCGCTTTGGCTGACCTCCAGCGAATCCAGCTTTGTTACCGGGCAAACCATTGATGTGGCCGGCGGGCTTTACATGACGTGAGGCACGGCCTCGGACAGATATAAGGCAATGACATGAACGAAATTACAGGAAACACCCGCGTATACGGCATTCTTGCCGACCCCATTCACCACGTTAAAACTCCGCAGGTGATGAACGCCCTTTTTGCCGAGATTGGCCATGACGGTGTGCTGGTGCCGCTGCATGTCGCCCCCGAAGGGCTGGCCGAAGCCGTCAATGGTTTGCGCCAGATCCAAAGCCTTTCGGGCGTCATCGTCACCGTTCCGCATAAAACGGTCATCCCCGCGCTTTGCGATGATCTGACCGATCAGGCGCGTATGGTTGGCGCCGTCAACTGCATCCGCCGCGATGCAAATGGCAAGCTGACCGGTGCGATCCTCGATGGCATCGGCTTTGTCGAGGGGTTGCGCGGCGCGGGGCATGATCCCGAAGGTATGAAGGTTATCCTTGCCGGTGCCGGCGGGGCGGCCAGCGCCATCGCCTTTGCCTTGGCCGAGGCGGGGGTGGCCGCGCTTACCATCGCCAACCGCACCGAGGCGCGCGCGCGCGATCTTGCGGATGCCGTGGGGCGCGCCTATCCGAAGCTTGTTCTTTCGACCGATGCCAGCGCTGTGGCGGGGGCTGATCTGGTGGTCAACGCGACCTCTCTTGGTATGCGGAAAGGCGATGCCTTGCCACTGGATACAACCCAGTTGCACAAGGATCAGATCGTGGCCGAGGCGATTATGGAGCCTGCCATCACCCCCCTTCTGGCGGCCGCCGAAACGGCCGGTGCCACCACCCATCCGGGCCTGCCAATGTTGCAATCTCAGGCGCGCCTTATGGCTGATTTCATGGGTGCGCTCTGATGCAGGATGCGGCCTCTTTGCTGGAAATGCTGCGCAGTATTTGCGGTGATGGCGCGGTGCTGACCGGCGCGGATATGACGGGTTATGCCAGTGACTGGCGCGATATGTTCCATGGCCGGCCGCTTTGCGTGCTGCGCCCCGCCAATACGGTCGAAGTCGCGAAATCCGTCGCGGCCTGCGCAGGGGCCGGTGTGGGTATCGTGCCGCAGGGGGGCAATACCGGCCTTGCCGGCGGGGCCACGCCCGATGACAGCGGCCGTCAGGTGGTGATCTCATTGGACCGGATGACGGCCATCCGCCGCATCGACCCCATCGGCATGACCGCCGAGATGGAGGCAGGCGTGATCCTGCAAACCGCAAAAGAGGCCGCGGCGGCGCAAAACCGTCTTTTGCCCATCAGCCTTGCCGCCGAAGGCTCTGCCCGGATCGGCGGGCTGGTTGCGACAAATGCAGGCGGCGTTGATGTGCTGCGCTATGGTATGACGCGCGGGTTGGTTCTGGGGCTGGAGGTGGTGCTGCCGGACGGGCAAGTGCTGTGTCGCTTGCGCCATCTGCGCAAGGATAACGCGGGATATGACCTCAAACAGCTTTTCATCGGCTCTGAGGGCAGCCTTGGCATCATCACCGCCGCCGTTTTACGCCTTGTGCCCCTGCCGCGTCACCGCACAACCGCGCTGATTTCTGTGCCCGATATCGCCGCCGCCATACACCTTTATGCCCGTGCGCAGGACGAAATCGGCGAGGCGCTCTCGGCGTTTGAGCTGATCTCGGGGGGCGGGTTTGCCCTTGTGGCGACACATATGGGCCAAGAGGCGCCGGTTCAGGGGGCCGATTGGTATCTGCTGATCGAGGCGGGATCATCCCTGCCGGGCCTGCGCGCCGCAATGGAAACCCTGTTGGAGGCCGCGTTCGAGGAAGGCTGGGCCACAGATGGCGTTCTGGCGGAATCCGGGGCGCAGGCCGATGCGCTGTGGTCCCTGCGCGAAAGCCTGACCGAGGCTGAGGGCAAGGCAGGCGGTGCGATCAAGCATGATGTGTCGGTGCCGATCCCCGAGATCGCGGATTTCCTGCAAGAGACCGGCGAAATGCTGCACAGCATGGTGCCAGAGGCGCGGCTCAATATCTTTGGCCATCTGGGCGACGGCAACCTGCACTACAATGTGATGAATGTCGCCAAGGTGGATACCGCCCGCGTCAATACCGCAGTGCATGATATGGTGACACGGTATAACGGCTCGATCTCGGCGGAACATGGGCTGGGGCAGTATCGCACCGCCGAATGGGCACGGCTGGCCAGCCCGCCCGAACATGACCTGACAAACCGGATCAAACGCGCGCTCGACCCGATGGGCGTGATGAACCCTGGCAAAGTGGTACCCCTTCATGACTGACAGATTCGACTATATCATCGTCGGCGGCGGCAATGCGGGCTGTGTCCTCGCCAACCGGCTGAGCGCCTCGGGCAAATACACCGTCGCCCTGATCGAAGCGGGCCGTAAGGGCCAGAGCCATTGGGTCGATATCCCGGCCGGCTTTTCAAAACTCCTGACCAATCCGCGCCATAACTGGCGGCTGACCAGCCAGCCCGAAGAGGCGACCCTGAACCGCGTGATCTCTATTCCCAAGGGCAAGGGGCTGGGCGGATCGACCCTGATCAATGGGATGATCTATGTGCGCGGGCAGCCGCAGGATTTCGATGGCTGGGCACAGCGCGGCTGCACCGGCTGGTCATTCGACGATGTGCTGCCCTTTTTCAAGAAGATCGAGGATTACGACGAGGCCAAGGGCGATTTGCGCGCGCGCGGCGGCCCCTTGCCCCTGACCACAGTCAAAGAGCGTCCTGCAATCGGGCGCGCCTTTATCGAGGCGGCAAAGGCGGCGGGCCACCCCGAGAATGACGACTATAACGGCCAGACGCAGGATGGTTTCGGCTATTATCAGGTCAACCAAAAGAATGGCCGCCGTGTCAGCGCCGCCGCCGCCTATCTGGATCCGGTCCGGGGGCGTCCCAACCTGACCATCCTGACCGACGCACAGGCCCGCCGCATCCTACTGGAGGGCGGCCGCGCGACAGGGGTCGAGCTGCGCCAGAACGGGGTGACCCGCAAGATCCACTGCACCGCCGAGGTGATCCTTGCAGCGGGGGCGTTCCATTCGCCGCAATTGCTTGAGCTGTCGGGGATCGGTGATCCCGACATTCTGCGCCCTGCGGGGATCGAGGTGGTCCATGCCGCGCCGGGGGTCGGTGCGAATTACATCGACCATTTCTGTACCCGCATGAACTGGCGCGTGACCCAGCCTGTCACGCTCAACGAGATGACACGCGGGGTGTCCTTGGTCAAATCGGTGCTGCAATATGCGCTGACGCGGAAGGGCATTCTGACCTATGGCACCGGCCTTGTGCATGGTTTCATGCGCACACGGCCCGATATTCTGGGGCCGGATGTACAGCTATTCTTTATGCATGCCAGTTACGCCAATGCCGCCGAGCGTAAATTGGACAAGCGCCCCGGCATGACGATCGGGGTCACGCAACTGCGACCAGAATCGCGCGGAACGGTGCATATATCCGCGCCGACGATTGAAGCGCCCCCGGTGATTTGCCCCAATTTCCTTGCCACTCCCGAGGACCGCCGCGCCATGGTCGACGGCATGAAGATGACGCGCGATGTGGTGGGTCAAGCCCCGATGGACGCCTTCCGCGGTCCCGAGATCAGCCCCGGAGAGGCCTGCCAGAGCGATGACGACTGGCTACAATTCGCGCGGGCGAACGGTCAGACGATCTATCACGCCAGCGGCACCTGCCGGATGGGGAGTGACGCGGCCTCGGTCACCGATCCGGCGCTACGGGTTCGCGGTGTGGACGGGCTGCGGGTGGTCGATGCCTCTATCATGCCGACGATTGTGTCGGGCAACACCCAAGCGGCGGTTTTCATGATCGCGGAAAAGGGCGCTGATTTGATCCTGCGCGATGCACGCTAGAAAGGCTTTGATATGACACGAAAATTTGCGCCTGCAACCTATCCCGGCCTTGCCGGCCGTACGGTGCTCAATACCGGCGGGGCCAAGGGTATCGGTTATGCGATGGCCGAGGCATTCGCCCGCCACGGCGCGCATCTGTTGCTGATGGACATGGACGGGGATGCACTGGTATCGGCGGCGACTCGCCTGCGTGCGGCCTATCCCGATGCAAGGGTGGAAACCTATCAAGGCTCGGTCACCGATGAGGCCGATGTCGCTGCCGCCTGTGCGACCTGCAAGAATGCTTATGGCAGCCTTGATATCTTGCTGACCAATGCGGGAATCTCGATGAACCAGCCCAGCATCAACCTGTCGCTGGCCGACTGGCGGCGCGCGCTTGATGTGAACCTGACGGGTGCCTTTATCTGCGCGCAGGCCGCGGCACAGCTTATGATCGCGGGTGGAGGCGGTGTGATTTTGAACACGGCCTCGATGTGGGGACTGGCGGCCTCGGCCAATCGGGCGGCCTATTGTGCCTCCAAGGCGGGGGTGATTTCCCTGACCGAGGTGCTGGCCGATGAATGGGCCGCCCATGGCATTCGCGTCAATGCGATCTGTCCCGGCTATATCCGCAGTGATCTGACCAAAGAGCTGATCGCCCAAGGCAAGCTGGACCTCGACGCCATTGAAAAACGCACCCCGCAGGGCCGTATGGGCACCCCCGAGGAAGTGGCCGAAATGGCCGTCTATCTCGCCTCGGATGCGGCGGTGTTCATCACCGGACACGCGCATCTTTCGGATGGCGGATTTCTTGCACGGGGGTTTTAGGACATGAGCGCGACATTTGATTTCACAGGGCGCACCTTGCTGTTGACCGGGGCGGCGGGCGGTATCGGGCGCTCTATCGCGCAACTATTCCACCGCTCGGGGGCCAATCTCGTCTTGGGGGATCGGGATGAGGGGGCGCTGACCGCATTGGCGGATGAATTGGGCGGGGCGCGCATTGCGACCCTTGCAGGGGACGCCGCCAGTGCCGATGACGCGCAGGCCTTGGTTGATCGGGCTGCGGATCGTTTTGGCGGGATCGATTTCCTGATCCCCGGCGCGGGCATTTACCCCGCACAGCCCTTTGCCGAGATGACAGATGAGGATTGGCGCCGCCTGATGGCGATCAACCTCGACGGTGTTTTCTATATCTGCCGCCGTGCGGTGCCGCATCTGAAACCGGGGGGCGCGCTTGTGTTTCTGACCTCGCTTGCACCGCATCGTGGCGCGCAGACAAACGCCCATTACGCCGCCGCCAAAGGGGCCGTGGGGGCGCTGATGCGCAGCCTGACACGCGAACTGGCACCAAACATCCGCTGTAACGCCATCGCGCCGGGCATCATCGAGACCCCCATGATCGGTGATTTTGTCAAAACCCGCGCCGAGGAAACCTTCAAACTCACGCCGCTTGCCCGTCTTGGCCAACCGCAAGAGGTGGCAAGCGTTGCCGCCTTTCTTGCCTCGGATGCTGCCAGCTTTGTCAACGGTGAAACGATTCAGGTCAATGGTGGCCTCTATATGGTTGCCTGACAACAAAGGACCAAGAACATGCCCGAATTCCGCGATATCCCCCCCCTTGCCCCTTGGCGCGAAATCATCGTCACCGATGCCGACCGCAATGCCATCGACCCCGAGACCGGCGGCACCATCCTTGCACAAATGCACCTGATCCGCGCCTTTGAGGAAAAGGTGCTGGACCTTGCAGGCAAGCAACTGGTCCACGGTCCCGCCCATAGTGCGGTCGGCCAAGAGGGCGGTGCCGTAGGGTCGGCCATGACGTTGGGCGACGGCGATCAGGTCAATGGATCGCACCGCGCGCACCACCAGTTTCTGGCGAAATCTTTGCGCCATGTGGCCAAGACCATTTCCGCCACCGATGAATTTTCCGGCGACATCCGCGACCTGTCCAAACGCACCATGGCCGAGATCATGGGCCTTGCGCAGGGGTTTTGTCGCGGGCGCGGCGGCTCTATGCACCTGCGTTGGGAAGAGGCCGGAAACCTTGGCACCAATGCAATCGTGGGCGGCGGTGTGCCAATGGCGGCGGGGGCCGCTTGGGCGCATCGCAACGCAGGTACGGACCGCGTGGTTTACAGCTATTTCGGTGATGGCGCGACCAATATCGGGTCGGTGTTGGAGACGATGAATATCGCGGCGGCGTGGAAGCTGCCGATCTGTTTCTTCATTGAAAACAACCGCTATGCCGTTTCCACCAAGGTTGAGGAATCGACCGCCGAGCCACGCCTGTCATCGCGGGGTCTGGCATTTGGCATCCCCGCCTTCAAAGTTGACGGAATGGATCCGGTCGCGGTCTATCATGCCTCGCTGGCGGCGAATGAGATCATGCGCGGTGGCAATGGGCCGACCGTGATCGAGGCCGATCTTTACCGCTATTTCCACCAGAACGGTGCGCTGCCGGGCAGTGCCTTTGGTTACCGCGACAAGGCCGAGGAGGCCGCATGGCGCGCCCGCGATCCGCTGGAGGCAATGGCGCGCAACCTCATGGACCGGCAAGTGTTGGGAGAGGACGCCGTCACCGCGCTGCGCAATCGTTCGGTCGCGCTGATGGAGGATGTCGCCGGAGAGCTGATCGAGATGCATGAGGGTCGCCCCCGCATCATCCCCGCCCTTTGGCCCGAAGAAAGCTTCCGCGATGCGGGCCTGCGCGGTGATCTTTCGGAATTCCAAGGTGTGCGCACCGCCGAAGAGGCCAGTTTCAAAGGCGCGCTGCAAGAGGCACGATTTGTCGATACCGTGGCCGATGTCATGCACCGCCGGATGGAACAGGACGACCGCATCGTGGTGATGGGGGAGGATGTACACCGCCTCAAGGGGGGCACCAATGGCGCGACACGCGGGCTGGCCGAGGCTTTCCCGATCCGCACTCTTGGCACCCCCATCAGCGAGAACGCCTTTACCGGCATCGCGGCGGGTATGGCCGCCGATGGCCGTGTGCGCCCTGTGATCGAATTCATGTACCCCGATTTCATGTGGGTTGCCGCCGATCAGGTCTTTAACCAGATCGGCAAGTTCCGTCATATGTTTGGCGGCGATGCCGATATGCCATTGGTCCTGCGCACCAAGGTCGCGATTGGCACCGGCTATGGATCACAGCACTCAATGGATCCGGCGGGGATTTTTGCCACGGCCCCCGGCTGGCGCATCGTCGCGCCCTCAACCCCCTTTGATTACGTTGGCCTGATGAACGCGGCGCTGCTGTGTCGTGATCCGGTTTTGGTGTTGGAGCATGTGGAACTTTATAACGCCAAAGGCACCGCGCCGGTCGATGATTTCGACTATATCATCCCGCTGGGCAAGGCGCGTATCGTGCGGCCGGGTACAAAGATGACCATCCTGACCTACCTCGCCATGGTTGAGAAAACCCGCCAAGTGGTAGAAAATTTGGGGCTCGATGCCGAGGTTATCGACCTGCGCAGCCTCGACCGTGCCTCGCTGGATTGGGAAACGATTGAGGGCTCCATTCGCAAGACCAACAATGTGCTGATCGTGGAACAGGGCGCGCAGGGCACCTCTTATGGGGGCTGGTTGGCCGATGCCCTGCAACGCCGCGTATTCGACTGGCTCGATCAACCGATTGCGCGGGTCACAGGGGCCGAAGCATCGCCCAGCATTTCCAAGGTGTTGGAGACTGCCGCAAGTGCGGGCACAAGGGAAATCGATGCGGCCCTGCGCGCGATGATGGCCAATATCGGAGAGCCGGTCTAGGGGCGGGGCGACCCCGCGGCGATGATCTGATCCGCAAGATCGGAGAGATTATCCGAGACAAAATTAGGTTGCGGAACATCGGGGAGGTTCAGCACGCTGTTATGGGGCCGGGCAAGGAACGCGCCCCGATACCCCACAGCCTGCGCCCCGATGGTATCCCAAACGTGACAGGCCAGCATGCACAGCTCTGACGTCTCCACACCCAATTTCTCCGCCACCAGCCGGTAGGCTTCGGGATGGGGCTTATACTTACCCACCTCGGCCACGCTGAAATGATGGTCAAAAAGCCCCGCGATACCGGCTTTTTCAAGCAGTGTCGGCGACGGGGACGGCGCAGAATTCGTCAGGGTCACCAAACGGAAACCCGCGCTGCGCAATTTGTTCAAGGCCGGGATCACATCGTCATGGGCAGGCATGGAACCGATAAGCGATTTCAGCCCAGAGATATCATCCTCATGGAGTGCTACCCGTTTGTTCGCGGCAACCATTCGCAATACCCCGCCGGCCAGTTCGGCAAAGGGTGTATATCGCCCCGACAGCGTCAGTGTTTGGGAATAGAGAATAAGCTCTGCAAACCATTCGCGCATCACATGCGCATCGCCGAAAAGCCGCTCAAAGAAGGGGGCCAGCGTCGTCAGGTCGAGCAAGGTTTCATTGACGTCGAACACGATTGTTGAAACGCACTTGTGATCTGGCATGGTCCGACTGTCCCTCTTGTTGTCAATCTGCCGCGAGCCCGCGCAAAGCATTCAAACGCTTTGATGGGACGCGACCATTTTTCTGGGGGTGCGCAACAACCGATAAAGCGCATTCGCCGCGATCATTGCAATACCACCCAGTTCCATCACCCAATTCATACGAATACTGTTGATCTGATAGCCGATCAGCTGGTCAAAATGGTGGAACCCGGCCGCACGGATGGCGACGAACGAAAGCAAAAAGACAAGCCCGAGCAACGCCAGCCACATATCGCGAAGCTCTCGCCGCATCGCCCATGTCAGGGCTATTGAAATCAAAGCGCTGGTTGCCACAATCCCCATGATAAATTTTACTTGGAATGGTCGGCGGTCCGCATACCAGCCTTGGGCCTTGGCTATGCAGCGTCCCGTCGCCGTCAATGCAGACTGTAGATCAAGCTGTTTGTTGATCGTCAGCGCAAACAGGATCATCGCGAGAATCAGCCAGAAAATACGCTGTCTGGCGGTTTGCTTCCTGAAGACCAGCGCCGCGAGGACGGCCGCCAAAAGATACCCTGCGACAGTCACCCATCCCATTACCGTCGGATCACCGATTTTAGGTGTCCACCTCGAGAAAACACAGGTCCACAGGATGTCTGGCGTCAAGATCGTTCCCCTATTGCAGGTCCATTTAAAACACAGGCACGCAGAACACCAGAGAGGCCAAGACCGCAGCAGCTAAGCGCGCCTAGCCTGCACCCCCAAGAACGCCTCCGAATTTATGTAGAGCCTGTTCAGCAAAAGGGCGGGCAAATGAGACGGGACCAGCCTGGCACCTCCCGCCTTAACACGATCACACATGCAATATCATACCGTGTGGGTCCACAGGATACAGGGGTGAATATATCATCCGATGAAGCATATCGCCGCCAGCAAGCCCCTAAGCAGCCAGTTCATTAATCCGTCTAAGAGTACCTGGATAGGCCTGCGTGATTGGTAGCTTCACCTAGCGCAATAAGCTGCTTTATGAACTTCTGTTTCAGTAACCGCCATAACCGCCCAATGAATCTGTTGTCTAGATGGCGGCCCCGCTTTTACATTGATATTCTGGTACCGGCATTTTTTAGCGTCGTGATCTGGCCAGCACGCATATACGATTAGCGTGTCGGAATTACACCCAACCCTCATCATGCCGACAGCCAAGCGCCGACCTCAGGCCAAGACATGTGCCTAAAATATCTGGATATAGGGTGGTGATAAAACCAGGCGCAAACGCCAATAAGATGCCATCCTCTTGCCTTTTACAGGTCCAATGTTCTTGGGGAGAAATAGCTTGACCAAGCCGAAACCACTGCCGAAAGCCTGAGCAAGGACAAGCCCTTGCCGCCAAACCAAATACAAGCAGATGAGGTCATGATAGTACCACACTTCAGACGCAGTAAGGCCCGATACCGAGACCGTTTCGTGCAGGAAAAAGAATTCTCGAAAATTGCCGAAAGGTTCTAGACGTTCCTGAAATCTGTTGCTACATAACCCTCACGGTTCCGGCGTAGCTCAGCGGTAGAGCAGTTGACTGTTAATCAATTGGTCGTAGGTTCGATCCCTACCGCCGGAGCCAAAATCTCCTAGAGATTACAATACGATAAAGGCCGCTCGATTGAGCGGCCTTCGTCGTTTTTCGTAGGCTCTGCAACAACTCTACAACATTGTCAGTGAACCGGCGATGCATCAGGCTCTTTGAATTGTGCAGTTATCGTGCCACCACGCTTGGCGCGTTGGAGAGCGCCCCAAAGCGGCGTTCCAAAGGCGGCTTGCTCATCTGCAATGCGGAACAGTTCGAAAAATCTGGCGCTGCTGACAATAGCCATGGCTTCATCTCCGGTCATTTGTCCAACAGCAGGGAAATCTCCATAGAGCGTGATGGCAAGATCACCATCCTCATCTGCGCCGAAGTCAACATACTCGCAGGAGAAGCTTTTGACGGGGAAGTTCATTGTTTTTCCTTTCGGATGTTTGGGTTACGCCTTGTTGGCACGCCCTTTGTCACCGAAAGCGAGTTCCGTGGAAAAACAGCCAGTTCAAACTGCGTGTTTCGAGGAGGTCTTTCTCGACTTCCTACGCCTTCGCTTCGAGTTCGAGCCGCTGCCCCACTACGTCATGGCAGCGATCCACCTCTGCGACGAGACGAGCCGAGACTACCCGGATTTCGTGCGCGGGTTCTTAGCTTGGTTTGCGGATGGGTTCCTGTTTGAACAGGAAGGCACCTTCCCGGCGCGTAGCCACAACACAGACCCTGCGGACAAGCGTTGGCGGCGCTACGCCGACTGCCACGCCCTGCTTGAGGGCTGGTTGGCGGATGATCTGAAGGCGGCGCTTGAGGCCCATGCTGAACGGCTCGAATTGGTCGAGCGTGTCGCCCAGCTTCGGCAGGAGGAACGCGAGGACAGCCCCGGCAAAGCCGGACGCGCACGCGGCAAGGCAACCAAGACAGATGCCGAGGTCTTTGCAGACCTTGAGGACTGGTTCGGCGTGAAGGACTACACCTTGAAGCGCCAGCACAAGACGCTGACCGAACACCGCGAATACATGTCCGGCACCTACCCGCTTGCGCTGGTGCAAGTGGGAGATGGCTACGAGATCAAGACAATCGAGGTGGACAAGGCAGGTGCGATCCGTTTGTCCGCTTCCAAAGCGCGTAAGCAAAGATGAATCCGCACAAATTCTTCCGGATTACGTGACCGTATCTTGTTGCAACTCCACCATCATGTGGTACTTTCCCTCTACTCTTAGCTGGGTGTTTTAGCCGAAAACGCTCTATGCCGGGTGATTTGCCAGGCTGTATTTGATTGAACGACTTTGGGCGCCGACTTCGAATGGTTTTGTCGGCCCCGGTCTTCGCCTCGGCGCCGACAAAACCATTCGAAGTCGGACGCTTAAGTAAGAGAATGTTGATGGACCACCCCTTGCGCAGTGATGATCATAAGTCACTGCGCAAGCGGCTCTATGACCTTTTCAAGAATGGATTTACGATCCCAAGGCAGAGCAATATTGTATTTGTCTGCGGCGGTAGCGAGCCGACAGATATGCGGCGCAGATTCCAAAGTGAGTTTGATAAACTGCTACCGGGACACGAGTTTTTCGAGCCTGAGTTTGCAATGCGAAAATACTGGACTTTGGGTGACAATGAGCCATTTGACATTACGACCTTCGAAGAACTGATTGGCAAACTCTCACATTCCATTGTGATCTTCCCAGAAGCTGCGGGGTCACTTGCTGAGACGGGGTATTTCTCCGCCATTCCAGAAATCGCATCGAAGATTCTGCTGGTGATCAACGCTGCCCACTTGAAAAAGGACAGCTTTATTTCAATTGGGCCTGCAAAGAAAATTGCAGACATATCAAAATTTCAGCCAAATATTCAGTTTGACTACGACAACCCCGCCTTCAATCTCGTTTCTCAACGTCTTCTTGACAGAGCACCGCTTCATTCAACGCGACGTGCACTACAGATCAAGAGCTTCAATGAGATGGACAGCTTTGAACTCTTTGCGCTCATACAGATGCTTGTTTCGATGCTTGGGATTGCAACAGTTGAAGACATTGAATCTATTCTCACCGGGCTTTTCTCGGGCCACATTGCGCCCTCCAAAACAAAGCAAATTGTATCAATCCTTGTAGGCTCTGGACGTCTTGTTGAGGTGGGGGACTACGGTCACCTCAAGCCCAGCGGGACGGAAAACCTGATCCTGAAAATCAAAGATGGCGCAAAGACTGACCGAGATGTTTTGATGTTGGACATCTCGACCACTTATCTTGGCGCAGACCCTGAGTTCAGCGCTTTGGTGGGGGTTTGAAATGTTAATCGAACTCCTAAGTAGGACTGCCAAAATACCAGAGGCGAAACTGGTAAGCTTGGCGGAAAGTGCAAGCCGCCGCTACAAAGTTTATACCATCCCCAAACGGACGGGCGGTGAAAGGGTAATCGAGCATCCCAGCCGAGAACTCAAAGCCATCCAGCGTTGGATTGTGCGGGCCCTTATCAGTCGGTTCCCCTTACATGAATCTGCAACCGCTTACCGGAAGGGCACGGGGATAAGGGAAAATGCCGAGCGTCACCGTAAGACGAAATTTACCAATCGCTACGACTTTGCAAGCTTCTTCCCCTCGTTCTCTCAGGCGCGGGTAGTCCAATATATCGGTGAACAGGCAAAGGCTGTAGGCATAGATCTTTCTGAACGTGATCTGGAGTTCATAGGAAACATCGTTTGCCGAAATGGCAGGTTGACGATTGGTGCGCCGAGTTCACCAGCAATCACAAATGCCATGATGTTTGAGTTTGACCGCCGTATGCACGAAGACTGCCATGCGAAAGGGTTAGTCTATACACGGTACGCTGACGACCTTTTCGTTTCCTCCTTCGAACCCGGTCAGCTTGACGGGATTGAAAAGGTGATTGTCAAAAATAAGCGTGGCATTTCGCACCTGCGTCTTAGGCTAAATCACCAAAAAACGGCCTACCTCTCGAAGAAGTATCGCCGAGTGATAACCGGAGTGGTGATCACCCCACAGCACACCTTGTCGATTGGCCGGGAGCGGAAAAGAGAAGTCAAGGCCTTGATCCATAAATGGATAAAAGGAGACATTGACCCGACTAACTTTTACTACATGAGGGGTCTGTTTTCGTTTGCAATCGACATCGAACCTGAATTTGAGAAGCGGCTTGCCGAAAAATATGGCGCAGCAAGAATAAGACAACTTCGGTCAGCGGATCATGATTTTCCCATAGGCCTCATATAGGTGGCCATCTACCAATAGCCCCTCAGCGGGGCCTCACCAATGTGCGCGCCGATGCTGCGGTGATCGGACAGCCACAGAGTTAAGGCAGCAGAAATCGCGAGGTCAGCGTGACCGAACTTTGTGCCGCCTTCGATTTTCACGCGCCCGCTTGACCCTACATCGGCCTCGAAGCTCTCAAGCTCTTGTCGGAGCAAGTCACGGGCCTCGAAGTTGCCGATGGACAGATCGCCAGTATGGATGGCCGAGTTCAGCGCCGACAAGAGCCGGTTGCGCCCCACGTTGTTGAAAGTTCGCCCTCGTTCCTTCGATTCTGTCTCGTTCTCACCGGCCACCATCTGAACGCGGGTGTGCTGGACTGACTTGGCATTCAGAATATCGCAGAAGGCTCGCCCGACGCCGGACGCGTCCACAACAAGGTAGGCGCGGCCCGCGATGGACGGGTCCATCATCAGGTTCCGGGTCACGATGGCGAGGTCAGCGTATGACATAGCGGGCAAATGGTCCGCCCGCACGATCTCACGGCGGCGCTTGGTCAGTTCCTGCCGCCCATTCGCATCGTAGTATGGCACCCGTTCGTCCAGACAGATCGAATAAGCATTTCTGTCTTGGGCCTGCGCAATGTCGAGGCCCACGAGGAACCGGCGATAGCCTTTGACGATCTCAACCGCCGGGTCCGCGTTTGGCAGGATCAAATCCTCGCCCTGTTCAACCAAGCCCTGCATAGAGGTCTCCTAATTTAAGTTGCGGGGTGTCTGTGAAGGCCGCGGCAATTGCCGCCGAGTCGAAAAACTGCTGGCCACGGCCCATCCAATTGAGGCCGTGTTCAACGTCGAACTCGAATTTGGACAGCACCTTTCGCTGACGCTCGACGAGTTTCGCCATGCGCGGCAGATCGAGAGAGCAGGCCCGGATGCGTTCGACTTCTGGATACATCTCCCTATCTGACCACATCTCATAGGCCTTGCCGGATTTGCCGCCCGGTGTGGTGATCAGAATTGTCTTTGCGTTATCTTCCGCGATGCTGAGTGTGGAGCCATAGACGGCATCTGGGATGAACGCCGCTTCATCAAACAGGAGAAGACCATTCTTGACGCCGTAGCCACGGGCCTGCTCGCCATCTTGCCCAGCCGGAACACAGACCACTGACGAGCCGTTTTTCAGGTGCAATTCGGTCATGGTGCGCCGTTTGGCTTCAATCGGCAGCGCCATCTTTTCCCATGTGTAGGCGATCTTGGCGAACAGCAGTTGGGACTGCGCCAGCGTCTTCGAAAGGATGATCACCTGATGCTCAGGCTTGGATAATTCCTGGCCTGCCATGACGCCGATGGTGGTCGATTTGCCGATCCTGCGGGACGCCAGCACCATGATGATGTCCGAGGTGGAGTTCATCAGCGTCCGCTGCCAGTCGTCGGGCGGGCCACCGACTACCCGCTCAAGCAGGAGTTCGGGCTTTACCCGCTCATGCAGTGTGCGGAGTGTTGATTGTCACTGAGAACTGACCCGGCAACAGCAGAAATTGTCATTGAGAATTGACCCATGTGCAACCTTGCCCCTGCTTGATTCAGCTGGGGGCTATTGGAGTGGTAGACATGGGATTTTTGAGGGTTATTCGGAAATGGGCGCTGCGAGACAAGATGCCCATTCGCGAGATTGCGCGGCGTACAGGCGTATCTCGCAACACGATCAAGAAGTATCTGCGGGCTGGGATTGTCGAGCCCGAGTTTCAGAGACCGGACCGGCCGAGCAAGCTGGATCCGTATGCTGAGAAGCTGACAGCCTGGTTGCTGTCTGAGCAGCGCAAATCACGCAAGGAGCGGCGGACTGCCAAGCAGATGCATGCCGATCTGGTGCAGCTTGGCTTTGATGGCTCATATGAGCGGGTTGCGGCCTTTGTGCGGGACTGGAAGGGTGAACGGCAACGCGCATATCACACGACTGACCGCGGGGTCTTCGTTCCGCTGGTGTTCCAGCCTGGCGAGGCGTTTCAATTCGATTGGAGCGAGGACTGGGCCTATGTTGGCGGCGAGCGCATCAAGCTTCAGGTCGCCCATATCAAGCTGTCGCACAGCCGCGCCTTCTTGGTGCGGGCCTATCTGCTGCAAACGCATGAGATGCTGTTCGATGCCCACTGGCATGGCTTCCGGGTGTTTGAGGGTGTTCCAGGGCGCGGCGTCTACGACAACATGAAGACAGCCGTCGACCGGGTTGGTGTCGGAAAGAAGCGCGATGTAAACGCGCGGTTCCTGGCGATGACCAGCCACTATGTCTTTGATCCTGAGTTCTGCAATCCAGCGGCAGGGTGGGAGA
>NZ_LGHS01000038.1 GCF_001202025.1 Pseudorhodobacter aquimaris | reverse complement strand
TGGCGAAAGCGGTCGGTGATGTCATCGGCGAACCAGTCGGCGTCGAGCACGGGGATGACGTTGTCCTTGTCCGGCATGAAGCTGGGGTTGGGGACGCGGGAAAGGTAGTCAGCCAGCGTCTCGCCCTGATTGGCGAGGATCAGGCCGGGGGCGTCGAGGCTATAGCGGCCGAACATGCAGCCTACGGCGTAGGAGAGGAACTCGGCCATGGTGTCGGCGCGCAGGCGGGTCTCGTTGGCGGCGACGTCGTTCTTGATGCCATAGCGATAGGCGGGGTTGCAGGTGAGGGTGATCTCGGTCAGCGGCACCTCGGGGGTCAGCTCGTCTTGCAGACCATAGGCGTCGATGAAGATGCGGTTGTTCTCTTCCTCCAACGCTTGCATTTCGTCCGTCATGCCCTGCCAATGGGTGCGCAGGGTGGTGTAGGTGGCCTCCAGCGTCTCGGCGCGGTGGTCGGGTGAAAGCAGTGGGAGCGTGGTAAAATCCCAGGAGGTTTCGTAGGCGTCCCAGTCGGATTTGGCATATTCAATTAATACAGAAGTATTCTGATTGACCAACATCTCGTCAGTTAAGTCAGATGCAGGTATCGAATACATGTTCCTGACACCGAAACTAATGGTGGGATTTAGAACTTTCGAAAGGAGATTGGAATATTTGCTGTTGAGAAGTGCAAGTATCCATCTAATATCCTTATCTGTTGTAGAAAATCCGTAAATACCTTTACAATTGGACGTGAAGCCAGATCCGTAGTATCTAAACGAAACGTCTGCTGATGTAATTTCTGACCATGAGAAGAAAGGCTTGAAGTAGTGCCCGTCATCATGAACAACAAAATTAATATTGCTCCTTAGGTTCGGATACCTTTCGTAAACAACATCCTTGATTTCCTGACCACGGTTATACCAGTTTATCACGTGCTCCAAGTTTCCCGACCACTTGCGGAATCCACCACCCTTGTTGTGGGGAAACCACTTAAAACCACTTTGCTGAGCTAATTCATCGTTGGTGCAATCGAAAAATATCTCTTGATTTGGAAGTTCCCAAAAAAACCGCAGGAAACGATCATTGTCAGTTGTCTTTATCCCAATATGTGCTTTCGTGTGGCTTGATAGCAGGTCGTTTTCAGAGAAGGACTTGAAAAAATTTGAACTTAACCAATAGGCGATTGGTGAACCCGGAACTTTTCTAAAGTCAGAAGCAAGGCCTCGGTAAAACCACTCACACCCGTCGGAATGGATCGCTTCCAGAGTTTTTGGTGCCTGATTTTGTGCGCCGCGAAAGTCAGACAGCCTGATATAAGCTCCGCGCTCGCCTTCAGAGTAGCCATTCTTAACGGTAAAAGTGCAGATGGGGACTGTAGCGCCGTCGAAACCAGAGTATTCCAGTTGAATTAACGAAGTAATGGTTTTTTCCGTGAGAAGGAACTGCCTCATTTTCTCATAGCTCGGAATAAACATCCAAACGAAAGGTGTCATAAAGCCAAGTTGGCCTTTGGGCAAAGCGAGAGCAGAATTTCTCGATACAAACGCTGAAAACAAATCTGATTTGAAATCAGGATAACCCTCTTTCAATAGTTTTGCCAACGCGGGGTTTATCCCATTTCCACCCATATACGGCGGGTTGGCCACCACAACGTGATACCTCGTCGACAGCGCCTCGGCCATGCTCAGCACGGCGATGACGCGCGCCTGCACCTCCTTCAGCAGCAGATCGCCCGCAAAATCCCGCGCCTCGACCACCCGCAGCGCCTCTGCCGGATCGCGCAGTTTCGGCACAATCAGCGAGCCGAAGTTCTTGGCCTGCTCAAACTGCCCCAGCGTCGCGCGCAGCTCATCGGTGAACAGATCCTTGCCCACCACGGCGGCCACATCCCGGACAACCTCAGCGTCCGTAAAGGCCACGTTCTGCAACACGCAGATGTCGGGCTTTGCCTTCATGCGCAGCAACCGCCGCCGCCCCAGCTTGGCCGCCGCCTTCATCGCCAGCGCAAAGGCTGCCAGCGCGCCCGCGCGGTCGTCGATCTCCACCCCCGTCAGGTTGTGCGTCAGGATCAGCGCCGGGATCTTGTCGGCCTCATACCCTTCTTCCTCATAGATGGCGTAGAGCAGATCAAAGGCATAGGTCAGCATATGCCCCGACCCGCAGGCCGGATCGCAGAGTTTGATCTCTTCGGGCTTGCCGACTTTCAGAAAGTCCGTCTCGGGCGCTGAAGGTGCGATATAATAGTCCATCCGCTCGGCCAGTTTTGATCCCGGCCGGTTCAGCAGCCAGAGCCGCCCCAGCGAGTTCTCGACCAGGTAGCGCACGATCCAATGGGGCGTGAACAGCTGCGTCGCGGCGGGGATATTCTCGGCCGTGATCTTGACGTTCTTTTTCAGGCCCGCAAAGACCTGATCCTTTTTCTCCGAGATGTAGAACTGGTAAAGCCAGCCGATGATCTCGACGTCCTGACAGGCGTCCTCGGTCATCACCTTGCGCAGCTCGGCCAGGATGGAGGTTTGTGACAACAGATCCTCGGGCATCAGCAGTTCGGTGAAGTCGTCGATCTGTTCGAACAAAAAGGGCATGGGCCCGTGCC
>NZ_LGHS01000037.1 GCF_001202025.1 Pseudorhodobacter aquimaris | reverse complement strand
CCCAAAACCAGCAAGCATGCGAAAGGGCACAAGACGGATCCCTACCTGCTGAGAGGTCTGCGGGTAGAGCGTCCGAACAAAGTTCCCCGCTCACACATGCAAGCATGTGTTGCCGGTCAGTGGGTGCTCGGATATTACCTATCTGCCCATGCGCCGAGGGTTCCTCGTATCTGGCCGCCATTATGGATTGGCACACCCGTAAGGTGCTGGCTTGGCGCATCTCGAATACGCTGGAGGCGGACTTCTGTGTTGCGGCACTGAACGAGGCCATCCACAAGTTCGGCCCGCCCGAGATCATGAATACCGATCAAGGATCTCAGTTCACGTCCTTTGCCTGGACTGACCGGCTACGCCGATCCGGCGTGCGCATCTCAATGGATGGGAAGGGCCGCTACCTAGACAACATCTTCATTGAGAGGCTCTGGCGAACCCTGAAATACGAGTGCGTCTACCTGCATGCCTGGGAGACCGGATCAGAAGCGAAGGCAGGCATCCGGAAATGGATGACCTTTTACAACAACCAACGCCCACACTCAGCCCTTGGCGGCAGGCCACCAGCCGTGGTCTATTGGCTGAGAAATGACAGAACACAACACGATCAGCAGGAGCAGAGAGTAGCTTAATTTACGCCATATCCTGTCCAGCCGATGGGGAGTAGCTCATTGTAGGCATGCGGCTCGCCTGTAAATTCGAACGCATCGGTCCCTCGATAGGGTTCGTCGCTGCTTTCACCCTCGATCTTGTAGTGACCGACCCCACGTGCGATCGTAGGGTTCGCCGTGGCGGCCTTCAGCCGCCTCTCGGCTGCGCCACGCCGTACGAACGCGTGCCTCGCGGGCCCCGATTCGATCCCGTAGGTCCCGCTGTCGGGATCACCGCAGCAGTTGAGATTTGTATCGCCCGAAACGCTGGGGTATACTTGCGCGAGCGTGAAGTTTTCGAGGCTCTCTCCCTTGTTCGGTCATTTCGTCCGTTTTTGGGTCAGGATCTCGCGCACCTCTGGGATTAGCCGGTCTGGCCAATGATGAAATCAGACGGACGCAAAGCAGCGCGCGCCGCAGGAAGTTCAAGCTCCTCTGCAGTCCGCCACTGATGGTGGAAACATCAGACAAGAATAGGGCAGACTGGCAGTGCGCATGTCCTACAACTCGGAATGGCGCCGATTTTTTGTCGGGGCCTTTTTTTGTGTGCGTTTAGGCAGGACCGAAAGCTTTTGGCAGCTGGGGCCTGGGACCGATATGGTTCTTGCGGCCCCGGCGGCGCGGGGAACACCTGATAAGTGGCCTCAGGCATAAAAACAGGATGTTCGGGCGATGAAACGATTTGCAGCGCAAACAATGGGAATTCAGCGAGGCTCTTGCCTGCTGTATTCTGATGGCGGTGCAATGTGGACAGGGCACGGACCGCGCGAAAGCCATCAGCGGGTCCGGTTTGTCTGTCGATGTGGAACATGGACCAAAAGCATAAGTCGCGTGTCGCCCGCCTACGCGCTGATTGGACAGCAATCGGCCGCGCAACGGATGATGATTGGGAGATAGCTTAGCCGGTGGCGATGGGCATTAACCCACCGCCATAAGGGCTACTTAGCCACGATTGTACATGCCCTCATAGATCGGGCTAAGGGTCTCGGTTTCGAACAGGGATGATACCGAGGTGCCGTTCCAGATGTTCAGAATAGCCTGTGCAAACATGGGCGCCGTTGGCAGGATGCGGATATTGGGGCAATTGCGTACGGCTTCGGATGGGGCGATGGAATCGGTAATCACCAGAGATTTCATCACTGAATTGGTCACGCGCTCTACTGCCGGGCCAGACATGACACCGTGGGTGATATAGGCGTGAACCTCGGATGCGCCATTTTCGAGCAGGACCTCGGCCGCTTTGCAAAGTGTGCCGGCCGTATCGCACATGTCATCCACGATGATACATTTTTTGCCGGAAACATCGCCGATTACGGTCATTTCGGCAATCTCCCCAGGTTTTTCCCTGCGTTTATCGACGATGGCCAAGGGGGCCTCGATCCGTTTTGCCAGCTCACGCGCGCGTGCGACGCCGCCAACATCGGGCGACACCACCATCATATCGGCCATAGAACCCTTGAACTGGGCCATGATATCCAGCGCAAAAATCGGCGAGGCATAGAGGTTGTCCACAGGAATATCAAAGAACCCCTGAATCTGTGCCGCGTGCAGATCAAGCGTCAGGACACGCTCGATACCGGCCTCTACCATCATATTTGCAACCAGCTTGGCAGAGATCGGAGTACGGGCCTTGGTGCGGCGATCCTGGCGGGCATAGCCGAAATAGGGGATCACAGCGGTAATGCGCGAGGCCGAAGACCGGCGCAGCGCATCCGTCATGATCAGCAATTCCATCAGATTGTCATTGGCAGGGTTCGAGGTCGGCTGGATGATGAACATATCCTCGCCACGTACGTTTTCGAACACTTCGACAAAGATTTCGCCGTCGTTGAACCGTTCGACCCGGGCATCGACCAACCCGACAGACATGCCACGGTGCAGCGACATACGGCGGGCGATTGAGGTGGCAAGCGGCATATTGGCATTGCCAGAGATGAGTTTGGGTTCATGCATGGTGGCCATGAGAGGGTCCTTTGGGCGATGTTATCAGGATTCGGGACGCGTTGACACGGCTTACCATTGGGCTAGGGTCTTGCAAACCTTGCGGACCGGAGAACCGACGAAATGGTTAAAATAGATTATTATTTTGCGACGATTTCCCCCTTCGTCTATCTTTCGGGCACCCGCCTTGAGGAGATCGCGGCAAAACATGGCGCCCAGATCATATATAAGCCCTTGGATGGGCCTGCCTTGTTTGCCCGCATGGGACGGCCTGAAAATGTACATCCTGCGCGCGTCACCTATGCCGCGCAGGATATGCAGCGACGCGCGCGTAAACTGGGGATGCCGATGTCGGCGCATCCGGCCTTCTTTCCGACCAATCGCGCGCCCTCATCCTATGCGGTGATTGCGGCGCAGATGGCGGGGGGCGGCGATATGGGCGCGCTGGTGCATGGGTTGGCGCGGGCTTGCTGGGCCGAGGATCGTGACATCGCGGATGAAGCCGTAATCCGCGAGGCATTGGAAGCCGCGGGTTTTGATCCCGATCTGGCCAATCGTGGTCTTTTGGCGGGGGCAGAGGCCTATGCCGCCAATCTGGAAGAGGCCGTGGCGCGCGGGGTGATCGGTGTTCCCTTTTATATGGTGGGCGAAGAACGCTTCTGGGGCCATGACCGGCTGGAGGATCTGGACCTGTTCCTGTCCGGGGCGCTTTAGCCCCTGAAAGCCGCCAAAAGAGCGTCAACATCGGCCGTCGAGGTGCACCATGAACAGACAAGCCGACAGCTGCCATCGGTCATCTCATGGTAATGCGCCCCTGACGCCTTGGCGCGGGCGTGGGCGGCTTCGGGTAGGCGCGCAAACAAGATATTCGCATCGACGGGATAGAGCAATTCCGCGCCCTTGATCAAGCGAAGCCCTGTTGCCAGACGCGCCGCCATCAGATTGGCATGGGCGGCCATCTCAAGCCAGCGCCCACCGTCAAACCATGCCTCCATCTGCACCGCGATATAACGCATCTTTGATGTCAGCTGTCCGGCGCGTTTGCGGCGCAGCTCCAGCTCCCATGATTTTGCGGGTTCAAAGAGTACAACGGCTTCGGCCGCCATCAACCCGTTCTTGGTACCACCCAAGGACAGCACATCAACGCCTGCGCGCCATGTCATATCGGCGGGCTTGGCCCCGGTTGCGACCAGCGCATTGGCAAAGCGCGCACCATCCAGATGAACACCTAGCCCGTGGGATTTCGCCAGTTCTGCCAGGGCGGCAATCTCTGCCGCGGTATAGGCGGTGCCTGCCTCGGACAGATTTGTCAGGCTCAGGCATGTGGGCTGGACGGCATGGACCGACCGGTCCGCAGTTTTCAATGCGGTGGCCAGCGCATTCACCGAGATTTTGCCATCCGGCCCGTCAACCAACTGCAACTTGGCCCCGGCGCTGAAAAATTCCGGCGCGCCACATTCATCCTCGGCGATATGGGCGTGGCGGTGGCAAAATACCGCGCCGTAAGGGGGCGTGTAAAGTGCAAGCGACAACGCATTGGCGGCTGTGCCTGTGGTGACCAGATGTACCTCTGCCTCGGGGGCATCAAACAGCGTGCGAATGGTTTCGCGCAGCTGTTTCATCTGCGCGTCGGCCCCGTATGAACTTGCGAACCCCTCATTAACGCGGTTGAGCGCATCCATGATCGCGGGCGGGCAGGGGGCTGCATTATCCGAGGCAAAAAACATCAGCTTTGCTCCTCGATCAAATAGTCTTCCCAGTCTTCTTCGGCGACTTCATTTTCCGGCACAGTCCAGCCCCGCACCGAGATTTCTGCATGATGTACGCTTTCGGGGTCGCCCGAAATCAACGGGTGCCACTCCTTTAGGGGTTTTCCTTCGTGAAGACGACGGTAGGCGCAGGTGCGCGGCAGCCAATAGGCGATCTTTCCCAGTTTCTGCGGGGTCAGCGAAACACATTCGGGGACAAACTGATGCCGGATTTCATATTTGGAGCAGCGGCAACTGTCGCCATCCAGCAAGCGGCAGGCAACGCGGGTGAACAGTAATTCTCCGGTGTCTTCAAATTCGATCTTGTTAAGGCAACATTTCCCACAGCCGTCACAAAGCGCCTCCCATTCCGCCGTCGACATCTTTTTCAACGGGACGGTTTCCCAAAAACGGGGCCGCAGGCCGGCGTCAGGCGCGATAGGGGGGAGTTTTCCGGTCATATTGTCGCCTTTAGGATTTTGCGGGCGCGGGCGCAATCGGCGTCCATTTGGCTGATAAGCGCATCCAGCCCGTCAAATTTTTTCTCTCCCCGCAGCCATTCGAGAAGGCGATAGAGAGGTGCTGACCGTATAGGTCACCTGTGAAATCAAAGAGGTAGGTTTCCAGATTCGGATGGTTTTCTCCGAACATCGGGCGGGTGCCAAGGTTGGCCGCACCGTGGTAGTGTCCCTTATGTGGTCCGGTCAGAACATCGGCCAGCACCGCGTAAACCCCGCTGCGCGGAAGATGCAGGCCCGCCACCTCCATATTGGCAGTCGGATAGCCCATTTCACGCCCGCGCTTGGCGCCGTGGATTACCTCGGCATCAATGCGGTGCCAATGGCCGAGCATTTGTTTGGCGGTTCGTGTATCGCCCTGCGTCAGGGCCTCGCGGATACGGGTCGAGGAAATATCGGTGTTATCGGCCTGAACAAGATCGGCCAGATGCACCGTGATCCCGTGATCCGCGCAAAGCTGTTTCAAATCCGCTGCCGTTCCGCACCGCCCCTTACCAAAACAAAAATCGGCCCCCACAGTGACATGCGAAACCCCCAAGCCATCGGCCAGAACATCGGCGACAAAAGCTTTGGGTGAAAGTCCTGCAAGGGTGGCATTGAAGGGCAGCTCAAACAACGTCTGGACGCCCAGTTTGGACAGTCGATTGGCGCGAGCCTCGGCATTCATCAACCGGAACGGGGCGGCATCAGGGGCGAAAAAGCTGCGGGGGTGCGGCTCAAACGTGATGACGCCAAGGGGGCCATGGGCCGCGGCAAGGTTTATCACATGCTGATGGCCAAGGTGGACGCCGTCAAAATTGCCCATGGCGACCGAGGCACCACGATGCGCCGGCACAACCCCTTGCCAGTGCTGATAAATCTGCATGCACGCCCCTATGGGCCGCAGCCCGCTGTCAGTCGAATTTCCGGCTTGGCGCAAGAACCAGCGCTTCGCCCTTTAAAACCACGGTATCGCCCACCGAGCAACGGGTTTCAAGGGTAACGCGGCGACGTGCGTTATCGATTGCGGTCACTGTGACAATGGCGTGGACCCGGTCGCCGGGGCGCACAGGGGCCATGAACTTCAGGCTTTGTCCCATATAGACGGAGCCGTGACCGGGGAGCTGTTCCCCAATGACCGCCGAGATCAGCCCCGCCGTCAGCATGCCATGGGCGATGCGGCCCTCAAAAATCGTGTCTTGGGCGTAATCATCATCAAGATGCACAGGGTTACGGTCGGTAGAAACCTCGGCAAACAGTTCGATATCGCGGTCGGTGATGGTTTTCCACAAATCGCGGGACATACCGATTTCGATATCCTCGATGCAAATTGTGCCGCGTGGTTGGTTATCCAGCATCATCCTATCCCCCACCTTGGTTCAGGGATGGATATAGCAAATGCTGCGATGCAGCGCAATCTCTTTGGTAACTTATTTGCGAAATTTTATGGTTTTGTGCAATATTGTTACCCTCCCGATCAACGCAACATCCCCATGACATAGGTCGGATTGCGGGCACCATCAGCCAGCCAGCCGTGCAAAGTTTCGGCCTCCAGAGCATCGGCAGGGCCGAACTGGCCTGCGTTTAGCCCCTCGGTCAAAAACAGGCTGTCGAGCCCTTCTTGCATGGCGCCAAGCACATCGGTGTCAATGCCATCGCCGATGCACAAAATCGCATCATTGGGCAGATCCCCCGCCAGATCGGACAGCCGCCGCCGTGCCAGATCATAGATCGGCGGGTGCGGTTTGCCGAAATAAAGCGCCTCACCGCCCATTTCTTCATAAAGGGCGGCAAGCGCGCCGGCGCAGTAAATCCGCTTGTCACCGAAATCCACCACCAGATCAGGATTGGCGCAAAGCATCACCAGCCCCTTGGTTTTGGCCAGCAAAAACGCCGCACGGTAATCGGCAGGGGTGTCGTTCATATCATCATTGGGGCCGGTGCAAAGGATGCCCTCGGCCTGATCCAGCGGCACAAGCTCCACCGGGCTTTTTGCGGCCAGCGCGGCCAATGTCGGATCGGCGAACTCATCAAAGAACGGTTGATCCTTGGGCATCGGGCCGATGTGATGGACCTTATGGCCCACGGCGCCCGACAAAAACGCGTATTGCGTGGCATCGCCCGAGGTTATCACCTCGTCATAGGCGTCATGCGGCACCCCGATTCGGTCCAGCTGTTCAAGCACAGCGGGCTTTGGGCGGGGCGCGTTGGATATCAGCACCACAACGCCCCCTTGCGCGCGAAAGGCCTGCAGGGCCGCGATCGCACCGGGGAATGGCTTTTTGCCGTCATGGACACAGCCCCAAAGATCACAAAACAGCGCGCGATACCGTGGCGCGATTTCAGCAAAACTGGTGATAATCTGGGTCATGGGGCTGTGCTTTCGCTTAGAGTTTAAGGGCAGGGATGATCTGTTTCTTGCGGCTCATCACACCGGGCAGAACGACCGTGTCGCCGGTAACCGTGACGCCAAAAGAGGCCTCGGCCATCTGTTTGACCAGATCATTGGGGACCAGCAAAGTGGCCTCTTCGTTCAGGATGTCGACCACAAACAGCAAGACTTGATCGGCGCCGTCCTCGGTGGCAACGCCCGGCATGGCGGCCATCAGGCTGTCCTTGCGGTCCAGCACCACGGCGGGCGCGGTGGTTTCCAGTACCGAGACGCGCAGATCCTTGCCCGCCACGTTGTATTCCTTGCTGTCCATCCGCAAGAGTTCCGCATCCGTAAAGGCCGAGACGTCGGATTTCGCGGCGAAAAGCTGTTCGGCGTGATCGGCAATGGTAAGGCCCAGATCGGCTGCCAGCTTTTCCGCGACAAAACGGTCATGCGGGGTGGTGGTCGGGCTGCGGAATTCCAGCGTGTCAGAGAGGATGCACGACAGCATCGCGCCCTTGATGGCTTTGGGTGCGCGGGCAAGGTCATCGCCCATCAGGTCATGCATGATGGTTGCGGTGCAGGCCAGCGGGCGAATGGTGATCTCGATCGGGGATTTGGTCTTGATGCCGCCGACAAGCATGTGGTGGTCGATGATGCCCACCACATTGGCGTCATTGATCGAGGGGGGCAGCTCGGCAGGGTTGTTGGTGTCGACGACGACACAGGTATCCTCGGCGCTGACATCGGCAATGATCTCGGGCTTGGGCAGATCCCAATGGGTCAGCATGAAGGCGGCTTCGGTATTGGGTTCGCCCAACAGCACAGGCTTGGCCGGGCGGCCCAGAACCTCTGTCAGATACCATGCCCAGATGATGGGGGAGCCGGTGCTGTCTGTATCGGGGGATTTGTGGCCGAAAACGAGAGTCGTCATGATAAAACCTGTGGGTTGTTCGTTTGCTGTCTTATAGGGGTGGGCTGCGGCGTTGTCACGCGGCGCAAGGCGGTTTGCCGCGCATTCAGAGCGGCTCCAGCGTGAATCCTTCAGCATCAAGCAGCGCGAGAACGCCGGCCTCGCCCGAAAGATGCAGCGCGCCAAAGGCGGCAAAGACTGGGCCGTCTTGCAGGGCCCCAAGGATGCGCGGGATCCATGCGCGGTTGCGATCCGTCATCAGGGCGGCCTCGGCCTTGGCGAAATCGGCCTCGGTTTGCGCAGGTGTGGCCCCTGGCAGGCCAAGGGCGATGTGACGCGAGAACTCCCAGATCAGCCGACCCTCGCCGTCGAAATAGGAATCGGCCGTTGTGGCCAGGAAGTCCTCGGCCTGAGGTTCCACTTGCAGGTTGTTGCGGATCATCGTGGTCTGCTCCTCTGCTGTCATGCCATCAAAGAGCGTCAATATGGTATCAAAGGGTTCCAGCGCCTTGACGGGGATGCTTTGCGCTTGGGCGGCGGCGATCAGGCGTTTGTCCAGCCCTTGCCCTGTCGCGGCCATTTGCAACGCGCAAGGCGGTATGGACAGCATCATCGACACAAACCAAGGCCGTAGCGTTTGCGCGATAGAGGAGGGGATTCCGCGTCGCAACAGGGCGGCTGTCAGCGCCTCCCATTCTTGTGGGGGCAGGGCGGTGGCAAGGCCGGATCCGGCGGGGTCCATCATGGCTGAGGGGTCGCTTGCAAGATGGGCTTGAAGGGCGGCCTCTTCTTCGGGGCCGGCCTCGGTCATCAGGGTCTTGGACTGTGCCAGATGGGGGGCCAGCACAGACATCACCGCATCATGGCGGGGATCGTCGAGGTGGAAGGTGCCTGCAATATAAACGGTCTGCTCCCCGCGCGTGGCCAGCCAGAAGTTGCCGGTGGCAAAGGGCTCGGCATGGGTAGAGGTGTAAAGCGCCGCTTTTTCATCCTTGGACAGTGCCGCGATCAGGTTTTCACCGAGACATTGGGCATGGGCGGTGGTTAGGACAAAAAGGCTGATGAGGGCCAGTATAAAGGGGCGAATACACATGGTTGCAAGGCCTCGGGTTTGGGACATATCCAGATCGTGCCACGAGACAGGCGGGTAGGGCAAGCAGACCTGATGGGGGTGGGACAGGCCGCGCAAAAATATCTGGAAAATTCTGCTGTGGGGGCTTCTTGACAGGCCCTTGTGCATTGCCTAGGTACAGATCGTTAGCACTCGGGGTTGCTGAGTGCTAATCGAAATTAACCTGGAACCAAAGGGAGTGTTCTCAGATGGCATTTAACCCGCTGCATGACCGTGTACTGGTCCGCCGCATTGAAGGCGAAGACAAGACCAAGGGCGGTCTTATCATCCCCGACACTGCAAAAGAAAAGCCCGCCGAAGGTGAAGTGATCGCCGTAGGTGAAGGCGCGCGCAAAGATAGCGGTGAGCTGATCCAGCCTTCCGTAAAGGTTGGTGATCGTGTGCTCTTTGGCAAATGGTCCGGCACCGAGGTAACCCTCGAAGGTCAGGATCTGCTGATCATGAAAGAAGGCGATATCATGGGGATCATCAGCTGAGGTAGCACAGGGATTTTCCCGCGCGACCCCTGATGAACCAATCGCTTTTAACTGAAATTCAAGACAAACTGGAGCAAGCAAAATGGCTGCTAAGGACGTCAAATTTGATACCGATGCCCGTGACCGGATGTTGCGCGGCGTAAACATCCTTGCGGATGCTGTTAAGGTCACGCTTGGCCCGAAAGGCCGCAACGTTGTGATCGAAAAATCCTTCGGCGCACCACGCATCACCAAAGACGGTGTGTCGGTTGCTAAGGAAATCGAACTGTCTGACCGCTTTGAAAACATGGGCGCGCAGATGGTCAAAGAAGTCGCTTCGCGCACCAATGACGAAGCAGGCGACGGCACCACTACTGCAACCGTTCTGGCCCAGGCGATCATCCGCGAAGGCCTGAAATCGGTTGCCGCCGGCATGAACCCGATGGACCTCAAGCGCGGGATCGACCTTGCAACTGCGAAAGTGGTCGAAGCGATCAAAGCTGCTGCACGTCCGGTCTCCGATTCCGCAGAAGTTGCGCAAGTCGGCACCATCTCGGCCAACGGCGAAGCTGAAATCGGTCGTCAGATCGCTGATGCGATGCAAAAAGTCGGCAACGAAGGCGTGATCACCGTCGAGGAAAACAAGGGTCTGGAAACAGAAACCGAAGTCGTCGAAGGCATGCAGTTCGACCGCGGATACCTCTCGCCCTATTTTGTCACCAACCCTGACAAAATGGTTGCCGAGCTGGAAGACGTGATGATCCTGTTGCACGAGAAAAAACTCTCGAGCCTGCAGCCTATGGTGCCTTTGCTGGAGCAGGTTATCCAGTCGCAAAAACCATTGCTGATCATCTCTGAGGATGTTGAGGGTGAAGCCCTTGCAACCTTGGTTGTGAACAAGCTGCGCGGTGGTCTGAAAATCGCTGCTGTGAAGGCGCCTGGCTTTGGCGATCGTCGTAAAGCCATGCTGCAAGACATCGCGATCCTGACCGGTGGTCAGGTCATCTCTGATGATTTGGGCATGAAGCTGGAAAACGTTGGTATGGACATGCTTGGCAAAGCCAAGAAAGTCACCATCACCAAAGACGCGACCACTATCGTTGACGGTGGCGGCGAGAAGGCCGAGATCGAAGCACGCGTTGCCCAGATCCGTAACCAGATCGAAGAAACCACTTCCGATTATGACAAAGAAAAACTGCAAGAGCGTGTGGCCAAACTGGCTGGCGGTGTTGCTGTGATCCGCGTTGGCGGCATGTCCGAAATCGAAGTGAAAGAGCGCAAAGACCGCGTTGATGATGCCCTGAATGCGACCCGTGCGGCCGTGCAGGAAGGTGTTGTTGTTGGCGGTGGTGTTGCACTGGTTCAGGCTGGCAAAGTGCTGGTTGGGCTGGAAGGTGACAACTCTGACCAGACCAACGGCATCGCGATCGTTCGCAAGGCGCTTGAGGCACCTCTGCGCCAGATCGCTCAGAACGCCGGTGTTGATGGCTCTGTTGTGGCTGGCAAAGTCCGCGAATCCACCGATGCGAAGTTCGGCTATAACGCGCAGACCGATGAATATGGCGACATGTTCAAATTCGGCGTTATCGATCCGGCCAAGGTTGTGCGTCACGCTTTGCAGGACGCAGCATCCGTTGCATCCTTGCTGATCACCACCGAGGCCATGATTGCCGACAAGCCAGAGCCAAAAGGCGCTGGCGGCGGCGGTATGCCCGATATGGGTGGCATGGGCGGTATGGGCGGCATGATGTAAGCCACGCCCATTGGCGTTGTGCTATGTGGGAAAGGGCGCTCTTTACGGGCCAGCCCCTGACGCTAAATGTTGAAAAATACTTCGGTTGGCCGCATTGCGGCCAACTTTCTTTTTGACACCACGCTTGACTGAAATCCGAATGGGAAAAAAAGGTGTCGAGCGTCTCGAAGATATCTCCGGGGGCAGTGGTCCGAAGATTGCCTGCGCCTGTGGCGGGTGTCGATCTGAACTTTTGTCACACTCCGGCGTGCGCCCAATAAGGAGTGCTGCCCGATCCGTTCAAGCGGCCGAATGGCTCTCCCCTTGCGCTGGCCGGCGTGCCACGCGGTGCAGTTCCGGGTGGCGAGCACAAAAAGTTCTACAAGTGTTCCACTTGCGGCATAACCTCT
Organism: Pseudorhodobacter aquimaris; assembly: GCF_001202025.1. GTDB lineage: Bacteria > Pseudomonadota > Alphaproteobacteria > Rhodobacterales > Rhodobacteraceae > Pseudorhodobacter > Pseudorhodobacter aquimaris. Next base: position 22,657 of record NZ_LGHS01000037.1, on the reverse strand, counting down.
CGGGTAAAGAACAACTGGGCGGTCGTTAAGGAGCACAAGCGGATGCGCCGCCTGCACACCATTGACCCGTGCGCACCGGCCTGCCACACCGCCGTCGGCTGTGCGAACCAGTATCTCCCCGTCAGCGAGCATCCGGATATCTACCAGCGCTTCGGCAAGACCAAGGGCAACGATCCGCGGTGGCGGTGCATGGGCTGTGCGAAGACCTTCTCGACCGGCAAGTCGGCCCGGCGACACAAGCGGTCGGACATGAACCGCTTGGTATTTGATATGCTGTGCAACGACCTGTCGCTCGCCAAGACCACGAAGATCTCCGGGTTGTCCTACCGCGACATCTATCGGCGGATAGGTTTCTACCACGATAAGGTCAGGAGCTTCGTGGTCCGCCGTGAGAAATTTTCCCCGGATCGACTTCGAGGAGATGGGCTCGCGCTTTGCCACCGACAGCCAGGCGCTGACGATCAACTGGCCCAGCCGGAAGCGCAGGCCCTCGCAGCGAACGAAGATCAAGTCTCCACGGCCTTCCGGCGCCAGGCGATCCAAGCCCGCCGATGGTCGACCAGCATCAAGATCCCTACGAATGGCGTCAACGAGTTCGGCAAGCGTTTCGCATTTCTGAAACACCTCAATGACATCGGTCCCAGCGACGCGGGTGTCGCCCTCAAGCTCACCAATGAAGTCGAATAGATTCTTCTGAATACAGCCTTCTTCCGCCGCATCGCTTCTTTTGAAGCTCGCTTCTTCGAGACGATACTGCCAGAGGGATCGGAGCACGCGAGCAACTTGGTGGGGGTTCCCCAGCAAAACGGACTCGCGGAATCGTTTTGCCTTTGATGCTCCAATGCGATGATACTTTTTCTGGTTGAGATCGAGATTGAACTCTTCTTCAAACCAGTGCTCCATCGTCGCGTCGCTGAAGTTCAAAAGCCAGCCATCATGCATCTCAAACGTGTCATTGATAGCCCGCTCCGCCTTTCTCGGCAGCATCTTTTTCTTCGCCTGCATGCCCGCTCCTCGTGCCACAGTCTTGGGAGGTATATTGTTGAACGACCAGAAACGACAGAAGCTTGCGATGATGCGGTCGCAAGCTTCAATATTTAGGGTATGGGGCTGGTCTTTACGGGCGCCCTTTTTCTGTTTGGCGATCTGTTTCGTCTTATGCTGTCGTCATATGGCGACCTTTTGGCGTAACAACTTGCCAAGTTCGCCAAACAGCTGTGCCCGTGCTGAACCGGGACGCCATGCAAGAACCACACGTCGCGGACAGGCATCGGGAAGATCCGTCAGCCGCACCTCGCTGTTTGTTGCGACGCCTGCGGTTATGGCGAGGTTGGGCAAAAGGGTGACGCCCAATCCCTCTGCGACCATTGCGATCAATGTTGGAAGGCTGGTCGCGGCAAAGCTGTCTTCGTCGGCGACAATCCGGCCTGGATAGGCCTCCAGGGCATGACGCTGAAGGCAATGACCCTTTTCCAACAACATGAGCTGGCCAGTCTGTGCCAATGTCATGCTGTCATGGGGTTCAGGCCAGTCAGCTGGTGCGGCCAGTTGATACCCGTCCTCAAACAACGGCAGGATTTCCAAGGCACCGGTTTCAAACGGCAGCGCGATCAGGATAAGGTCAAGCCGCCCGGCATTCAGCCCGTCGATCAGGCTCTCTGTCATCTCTTCGCGCAGATAGACGCGCAGATCGGGAAATGCTTCGCGGATCAGGGGCAACGCGCGCGGCAAAAGATAAGGGCCGATCGTCGGGATAGAACCAAGCTTGAGATCGCCCTGAAACGGGTTTTGATGTGCTCGTGCGAGGGCTTCGATCTCGGCCGCTTCCAGCAACAGTCGTTTGGCGCGCGCGGTGATGTCTTTGCCCAAGGGGGTCAGCATGACGCTGCGGCGGGTCCGCTCTATCAACTGGACGCCCAAACGCTCTTCGAGTTCCTTGATCCCTGCGCTGAGGGTCGGCTGGGTAACGAAGCAAAGTTCGGCCGCGCGCGAAAAATTCAGGGTCTCAGAGACAGCCGTCAGAAATCGTAATTGGCGCAGTGTCAGCATTGATAGAGAGGCCCTATGGTTTCTTGGCTTATACTCAACTTTAACTATAAATGTCCAACCGTCTTGCTTGCGCAGCCGTGGTGCCGCAAGCGCAAGGGTCTCAAGATTTGGCGGGCAAGCACAATCATGCGGCGCAGCGTTGAGTGATGCCTGAGCCGCCCCTCATACCCTATGACTCTCGCCATGGCTGAAGGGCAGGTCATTCCAGAAAAGCTCTGGAAACCGAAACCGGGCAGCTTGGTCAGGCATAGGCCCCTTTTGAATATGTCAGCTCGTAGCTGTGGCTATAAAGCTCAAATATGATCCCGAAGGGGTCTTCGACATAGACCATGCGGTATGGTTTTTCGTTCGGGAAATACGCGCGGACCGGCATGCGCTGTTTGCCACCTGCCGCGACGATCCGTGCCAGCAGCTCCTCAAGGTTCGGGTCCTGAATGGCAAAATGGAACATGCCGTGTTGCCTGTAATTGAGGTTGTTCTTCGGCGCTTCATGGCCTTCAAATTCAAACAATTCGAACCCGATCCGGTCGGCTGTCGCAAGATGTGCTATACGCAAACGTCCCCAGCCAGTGCCGAAGACGTCACTACACATCTGGCCGATATCGCTGTCGTCTTCGATAATTTCGGTAGGTTCCATGATGACATAAAAGCCCAGAACCTCTTGGTAGAATGCAATTGCTTTTTCCAGATCCGGGACGGAAAGGCCAATGTGCGAAAAACTGCGCGGCGTGGGTGTCATGATATTTCCTTTCAAGGGTGTTGAAACAGATATAGCTGGACGGAACGCATCTTAAAAATTATCATTATGTATGATAATGATAAGGTTTTGACATCAAGATGCTAAATGCCACATGGCTGGAGACCTTTACGGCGCTTTGTGAGGTCGGTCATTTCACGCGAACCGCCGCGCTTTTGGGAATGACCCAACCGGGTGTGTCGCAGCATCTGCGCAAGCTGGAGGCACAGGTTGGCAAGGCGCTGATTGTGATGGACGGCAAGAGTTTTACCCTTACGCCCGCTGGTGAGGCCGTTCTGGCCCTTGGCGCCGCGCGGCGGAGGCAAGAGCAAGACCTGTTTGAGACCATCCAGACTGATGATCCAAACATTGGCGACATCGGCATCGGTTGTTCGGGCAGCTTTGCGGTTTGGCTCTACCCATATCTGCTGGAGCGTATGCAGCGCGCACCAGAGCTGGTGATCCGCCTCACAGCTGCCCCGCAGACCAGTGTCGTAAGCGCCGTGCTGGCGGGGGACCTTGATTTGGGGGTCACATCTGAACAGGTCGAAAACCCCAGACTGGATGCAGTCAAGATCGGGCGTGAAGAGCTGTGCCTTGTCGTGCCGCGATCCTGTCGGGCAGGGGGCCTTGATTTTCAGGATCTGGACGCGCTTGGCTTTGTTGCGCATCCTGATGGATATGCCTATGCGGATGATCTTTTCTCATTGAATTTCCCCAAGGATTACAAAGGGTCTGATCGTTTGAAGGTGCGGACATTTGTCAACCAGATCGGTCAGATCCCCATCCCTGTTGCGCTTGGGCTTGGCTATACCATCCTGCCAAAATCGGGCATAGATGCCTTTGTCGCCAAGCAGGATCTGGCGATTATCCAACTGCCAAAACCACGATTTCTCGACCTGTGGCTTATATCCCGTCGGGGGCGGGCCAGTTTTGCCCGTATCGCGGCCCTGAGCGCGCTTATCGACGGGGCTGCGAAAGCACTGGGACAGTTTGCATGTCAGGATGTGCACCCCCGTTGACGGTTAACCCTTTTTGCGTGCTTTGCAAATTGCACATCCATCGTGGTTCATTCTGGACAAATCCACAGCATCTTGCGAACATGACGCCATGAAACCACGCTCTCCCCGTCTGGCTGTTCGTGCGCTTATCCTGCATCAGGATCGGCTGCTTTTGGTGAATGCATATCGCGGTGCGAAATCCGATCTATGGTGCGCGCCGGGCGGCGGGGTGGAGGTCGGCTCCAGCCTGCCGGATAATCTGATCCGTGAGGTTTATGAGGAAACCGGACTGACCGTCGCGGTCGGGGCGCCGGTGATGGTGAATGAATTCCACGCCCCGCAAAACCGGTTCCATCAGGTGGATTTCTATTTCCGCTGTACGATTACGGCGGGCAATCTGGATGAGAACTGGTGTGACCCCGAAGGGGTGGTGACCAAGCGACGCTTTTTCAGCCGCGAAGAAATGCAGCAGATCCGCGCCAAGCCCGACAGCCTGTCCGAGGCGGCATGGGGCGGCGCGATGATCTATGACCCTTTGGAATTGCTGGTGCGCTAGGCCCTAGGCGATCCCGCGTGTGATGCGGTTGACATGACCCATCTTGCGGCCGGGGCGGGCCTCCGGCTTGCCATACATATGCAGGGCCGCGTTGCGTTCGGCCAGAATCGCGGGGATGCGGTCGATATCATCCCCGATCAGGTTCTCCATCGTCACATCGGCAAAGCGTGACCCGTCGCCAAGCGGCAATCCCGCCACCGCGCGGATATGCTGTTCGAACTGATCGACCGCACAGCCGTTCTGGGTCCAATGCCCCGAATTATGCACACGTGGCGCGATCTCGTTCACGATCAGGCCTTTTGGTGTCACGAAAAGCTCTACCCCCAACACGCCGACATAATCCAGCGCGTTCAGGATGCGGGCGGCCAGCAACACGGCATCGCTGCGCTGGTTGGGCGAAAGCTTGGCGGGAACGGTGGTGCTGTGCAGAATGCCCGCATGATGGACATTCTCACCCGGATCATAGGCCGCAACCGACCCGTCAAGCCCGCGCGCGGCGATCACGGACACCTCATGGCTGAAGTCGATAAAGCCTTCGAGCACGGCCTCGGCCCCGTTCATTGCCTCAAGGGCCTCGGCGGCATCGCCCGCCTCCATGATCCGTGCCTGCCCCTTGCCGTCATAGCCAAGCCGCGTGGTTTTCAGAATTGCAGGCGCGCCGATATCGGCCAGGGCCGCATCCAGATCCGCACGCGAGGTGACGCGCGCATAGGGGGCCACCGACAGGCCCAAACCCGTCAGGAAATCCTTTTCCGCGATCCGGTCCTGACTGATGGCCAGTGCGCGACGGCCGGGACGGATCGGGCGCAAAGCTTCTAGCAGGTCAAGCGCTTCGGTGGGGATATTCTCAAACTCATAGGTGATGACGTCCACCGAAGCCGCAAAGGCGGTCAGGGCGGCCACATCATTATAGGCGGCGGTTGTCAGACGGTGCGCCACCTCGGCGGCGGGCGGGGCCGCGCCGGGTTCAAAGATATGGGTTTTATACCCAAGCCGCGCCGCCGCGACCGAGAGCATCCGGCCAAGCTGCCCGCCGCCTAGAATGCCGATTGTCGTGCCAAACGGAAGGGGATCAGTCATCGACAGGCTCCTCGGGGATAGAGGCGGAAAGGGCGTCGCGCCATGTTTCAAGCCGCGCGGCAAGGGCGGGATCATTCAGCGCCAGAATCCCTGCCGCCATCAGCCCCGCATTGGCCGCACCCGCAGCCCCGATTGCCATGGTCGCCACCGGAAACCCGCGCGGCATCTGCAAAATGGAATAGAGGCTGTCGACGCCCGAAAGGGCGCGGGTCTGGACCGGCACGCCGATCACCGGCACGCGGGTCTTGGAGGCCATCATACCGGGCAAATGTGCGGCCCCGCCGGCGCCAGCGATAATCACCTTCAGCCCGCGATCTACCGCCGTCTTGCCATAGGTCCAAAGCCTGTCTGGGGTGCGATGGGCCGAAACGATCTTGGCCTCATAAGGCACGCCAAGCGCATCAAGCATCTCTGCCGCTTCTTTCATCGTTGGCCAGTCTGACTGGCTTCCCATGATGATTCCCACCTCAACGGTCATGCTGCCCCCTGTTAAAACAAGGCGCGACTATACAAGCGACAGCCCCAAGGGCAAGACACAACAGCCTGCCTGGTTTCGGGAAAAGCCGCCGAAACGGATCACGCAATAATATCGGGGATCAGCTCGTCTTCGATTTTTACGATCTGTTCTTTCAGGGCCAGCTTTTGCCGTTTGTGCCGCCGCAGCAAAAGCTGGTCGGGGTTTACGCCGGCCTCTTCTGCCTGAATGACAAGGTCCAGTTCGCGATGCTCGCGTTGCAAAACGGCAAGCCGGATTTGCAGCATTTCAGTATGTTCAAGTTGGGTTGAGGCGTTCATTGCAAGCTTTTCGCTGAGTCGTTATTTTCTGTGTATTTCACTATAACGCACAATTCGGCCAAGTGTACGAAAACTGTGGTCAAATCCGCGAAACAGCCCCTCTTGCAGCAGGGGGTGAAGCATCCCATATTATAAATGTGTCAGGTGCCTGATATCAGGGCCTGTTTTACCGAACTGTCGCTTTGTAAAGGACATGTCGATGACAAAACTGAGCTTTGGGGCCCATCCCCATCTGTTGGGGTTTGAGCAGCTGGAACGGTTGGTCGAACGGACCGCCAAAACCGCTGCCGAGGGGTATCCCCCATTCAATATTGAGGCGGTCTCGGAAAACGAGTATCGCATCACCCTTGCCGTTGCGGGGTTTCGTGACGACGATCTGAATATCACCGTGGAAAACCGCCAATTGGTGATCCGTGGCCGTCAGGCAGAAGAGGACGGCGAACGAATGTTCCTGCACCGCGGGATTGCGGCGCGGGCGTTTCAACGCTCTTTCGTGCTGGCCGAGGGGGTCGAGGTGGCGCGCGCCGCCCTTGAACACGGGTTGTTGCACATTGATCTACGGCGCTCGGTTCCCGATGTCGTCGTGCAAACCATCCCGATTGATCGCAGGTAAGGAGACATGCAAATGAATACGACTTTTGATAAGCTTTCCGGCACTGGGGATCGTACCGTCTATGTCCGCGCCGTCGAGGTTGCCGATCTGCCAAGCGAGCTGCGTGAGCAGGTCGAAGGGTTGACCCAGATCTTTTCGGTGCACCGTGAGGATGGGGAGCGTCTGGCGCTGGTCGCCAATAAGGGGCTCGCCTTTGCCTTGGCGCGCGAACATGATTTCGCGCCTGTCAGCGTGCATTGAATTGCCACTGTCCAAGACCCCGCAGCGTTGCGGGGTCTTGGACTGATATTACTCTTGTTCTGACAGAAAACGCTCGGCATCCAGCGCAGCCATACAGCCCATGCCTGCCGAAGTGACAGCCTGACGGTAAACATCATCCGTCAGATCGCCCGCAGCAAAGACACCCGGAATCGATGTTTGGGTGCTGCCCGATTTTACCTTTACATATTTACCGCTGTGCAATTCCAGTTGCTCTGCGACCAGCTCAGATGCAGGGGCGTGGCCGATGGCGACAAAGAAACCGTCACATGGGATGTCGGTGGTCTCGCCCGTCTCGACATGTTTGGCACGCACGCCCGTTACGCCCAATGGATTTTCATCCCCCAGCACCTCGTCGATCGCGTGGTCCCAAAGCACCTCTACCTTGGGGTGTTTGAACAAACGGTCCTGCATGATCTTTTCGGCCCGCAGGCTGTCGCGGCGGTGGATCAGCGTGACTTTACTGGCAAAATTGGTCAGGAACAGCGCCTCTTCGACAGCGGTATTGCCACCGCCGACAACGACGACCTCTTTGCCACGGTAAAAGAAGCCGTCGCAGGTGGCACAGGCCGAAACGCCAAAGCCCTTGAATTTTTCTTCGGACGGCAGGCCCAGCCATTTGGCCTGCGCGCCGGTGGCAAGGATCACGGCATCGGCGGTAAAGGTGGTGCCGCTGTCGGCCTGTGCGGTAAAGGGCCGCTTGGACAGATCGAGGCTGGAGATATAGTCGGAGATCACCTCGGCGCCCATGGCCTTGGCATGTTCTTCCATCCGCACCATCAGGTCGGGACCTTGGACATGGGTGTCGCCGGGCCAGTTTTCGACCTCGGTGGTGATGGTCAGCTGGCCGCCGGGTTGCAGGCCCTGAACCAGAATGGGATTGGTCATGGCGCGCGCGGCATAAACAGCCGCAGTATAGCCGGCAGGGCCGGAGCCGATGATCAGGATTTTGGTGTGACGTGTTTCAGCCATGATGCCCCCAAGTGCTTTGTGTCCCGCCCCATATAGGCCCTCGCTTCGCGGTCGAAAACCCCCTGTAAAAGTCGCGTGATAAAAGCTTGCGCAAATGCGAAAGAATGTTGCGCAAAGCAGGTATAAAACATAAGGTCTGGCACGATATGCAGTAACTTGAAGTGGATCGAAGACTATGGCCGGCTCTAAACTGGATCCGATTGACCGCCAAATTCTTGCGGAATTGCAGGCGGATGGGCGGATGACCAATGTTGAACTGGCAAAACGTGTGGGGATTTCCGCCCCGCCGTGCCTGCGCCGTGTGCGGACCCTGGAGGAAAGCGGATATATAAAAGGCTATCACGCCGATATCGACGCGCGCGAAATGGGGTTTGAGGTGCAGGTTTTTGCAATGCTGCGTCTGCACAGCCAGGCCGAGAGCGATCTTTCGGCCTTTGAGGCGCGTTGTCAGTCTTGGCCTTTGGTGCGCGAATGTCACATGCTGAACGGTGAAATCGACTTTATCCTGAAATGCGTCGCACCGGATCTGTCGACCTTTCAAAGCTTTCTGACCGGAGAGCTGCTGACTTCGGTAAATGTGGCCAGTGTGAAAACAAGCCTGGTCATTCGCGGCGCCAAGGATGAGCCGGGCGTCCCCTTTGAGGTGCTCGAGGCACGTCTGAACCGCAACGCCTGACAATCAGAGCCGGATCGTCGCGATCAATCGGCCATAGTCGGCCTCTTTCTGGTGGGTGGCGCGGCGGTAAGAGAAAAAGCGGTCGGGGTCGTTATAGGTGCAATGGCGGGTCCATTCCGCATGGCCGACCCCGGCATTGCGCAGACGCCAAAGGCCAAAGGCTGGCAGGTCGAACATCGCGCGATCCCCCGCTCCACCTGCGAAAAAGCGGGCATGTTCGGGATCATCGTCGATAAAGCTCTCCACAAATTCCGGCCCGACCTCATAGGCGGCCTGGGAAATGCAGGGGCCAATGATGGCTGTGGTGCTCTCGCGGCTGGCCCCCAATGCCTCCATCGCCGTCAGTGTGGCCTCCAGCACGCCGTCCTTGCCGCCGCGCCAGCCCGCATGGGCTGCCCCGATCACACCTGCACCGGCATCGGCAAAAAGCACGGGCTGGCAATCGGCGGTCAGAATACCAAGAGCGATGCCGGGTGTGGCCGTTACCATGGCATCGGCACGCGGTGGCGGGCTGACCGGCTCGGTCAGGGTTACCACATCGGCGGAATGCACCTGATCAAGGGTTTGCAGCATCATTGGCGCAATCCCCATCGCCTCGGCAACGCGTGCGCGGTTGATCGTCACCACATTCGATTGGTCCGAACTGCCCGGCCCGCAGTTCAACCCGTGGAATATCCCCGAAGATGCCCCCCCCTTGCGGGTAAAAAAACCGTGCTTAACGGTGGTAAGCGCGTCGGATGTGATGATTTCCAGCATGTCAGTCAAACCCCGGTGGCGCCGGGCTATGGGGGGGATAGATGGCCAGCGCTTTAAACAAACTTCCCATTTCTTCGGCGCGGGTCAAGCGCTGTGTGGCGCTAAGGTGATTTTCCAGCGCTTGCCCCGTTAGCCCGTGTGACAATTTTTCGGCCCGTGCCCCGATGCCCAAACGTGCCAAAAGCGCACCCTGATCGGTCATTTTCGTGGCCTGCGCAGGGGTTGCAGCCTCGGCCAGTGCCTCAAAATCGACATGGGCGGTTATATCCGCCAAACCGGGCGCGGCCAATGGGTCGACAAAGGCATGGGCCTGCATCGCCTGCAACGTATCCCCCTTGGAGCGCCAGTTGCCATAGTCGATGATCAGGGCCGCCCCGCCTTGTGCGGCGATCTGGCTGCCGAGCCGCGCCATGATCGGGGTTGCCTCGGGCCGCAGCTCCACCAGCTCGCCGGGATTTGTATCCTCTAGCCGGTGACGGAGGTCGGGCAGATCGATGGGGGCGGCATGGCCCAAGGTCAGCTTGCCCTCCACCGCGCCGATGATGGTTTCACACCAGCCCTGAATATGGCGGGTGAACTGGCGGATGGGCAGCGCGTCAAAAAATTCATTGGCGATCAGGAACAGGGGCAGATCATCGGGCAGGGATTGGATGTCATCTGCCCATGTCACATCATGACCACTCAGGGCGGCGTTTTGCGCGGCCCGCAAGGGGGGGGAGGCCTCTATCAGATGGATCCGGGCTGCGGCGTGGAACCCCGGCACCATACGCGTCGCGCGAAGCAGATCGGCCATCAGGGTGCCGCGACCGGGGCCAAGCTCTGCCAGTATGATAGGGGTGGGGGCGCCTTGATCGACCCAGGCCTGTGCGATGCAAAGGCCCAACAGTTCCCCGAACATCTGGCTGATCTCGGGGCTGGTGATGAAATCGCCCGCCCGTCCCAAAGGGTCGCGGGTGGTGTAATAGCCGTGCTCGGGATGCAGCAGGCATTCGGCCATAAAGCGGTCCAGTGTCAGGGGGCCGGTTGCCGCGATTTGGGTCAGCAGAAGGGCTTCAAGCTTGCTCACGGCGCGCCCGTCCCAAAAGCCAAAGCCCTGCAAGGATCATCGGCAGTGACAACATCTGCCCCATGGTCAGCCCGTATCCGCCGCTTTGAAAGGCAAGGCCCAAGGGGTTGCCCTCGGTGACGAATTGCGCGTCGGGCTGGCGGAAAAACTCCACCAAAAACCGTGCCGCACCGTAACCTGCCAGAAACAGCCCCGTGATTTGGCCCGGACGCTTCAACCAGCCGCGCCGGAACGCCAGCCATAGCAGCACCGCACCCAGCAACAGCCCTTCAAGCGCGGCCTCATAAAGCTGGCTGGGATGGCGCGCGCAGATGCCAGCGACCTCGGGGCAATATTGCGCGGCCTCACCCGGAAAGGCGACGCCCCAAGGCAGATCGGTTGCGCGGCCCCAAAGCTCGGCGTTGATGAAATTGGCAATCCGGCCCAAGAGCAACCCCGTGGGGGCCGCCAGCGCCAAAAGGTCGGCCGCGGGCGAAAGCGGGATCTTTTCTGCACGGAAAAACAGATAGGAGGCCATTGCGACGCCCAAGAATCCGCCATGAAACGACATGCCGCCCTGCCAGACCTTCAGTATCTCCATCGGGTGCGACAGGTAGTATTCGGGCTGATAAAACAGCACAAACCCCAGCCGCCCGCCCAGGATGACCCCCGCGATCACCCATGTCAGCAGCCGTTCGACCTGCTCCGGCGTCATGGGGGCATCCTGTGCCCAAACGGGGGCCGCAATCGCGCGCAGCACGATCCGCCAGCCAATGATCAGGCCCGCGATATAGGCCAGCGCATACCAGCGCAGCGCGAATGTCATGCCGCCGATGCTGATCGAAAACAAATCGGGTGAGATATTGGGAAAGGCGATATAGCCCTGCATCTGGGTATCCTTCTGGAGCGCGGTCGGCGGCCATGCTTGTCGGGCGCGTGCGGCTTGATGTCAACCAATTCACCACATCTGCTTGCCCCGAAGGCGATGCGTTGCCATATAGGAATTTCAGACACTGGCACCATGAAGGAGGCCCTGATGCAAAAGAACAACAAGTTTTTTGACGACATGTCGCAACTGATGACCAACGCGATGGGCGTGGCTCAAGGCGCCAAGACCGAGGCCGAAACGGCCATGAACTCCATGGTCGACCGTTGGTTGGCCAGCCGTGATTTCGTGACGCGTGAGGAATTCGACGCCGTGCGCACGATGGCCCAGAAAGCGCGTGAGGAAAACGCAGCCCTTTTGGCGCGGATCGAGGCGCTTGAGGGTAAAAAAGGCTGATTTGCCAACGCGGGACCAACCAGAGGAAATAACGGATGAAATTGTTGCGCCATGGCCCAAAGGGTCAAGAGAAGCCGGGGCTTTTGGCCGGTGACGGAAGTATCCGCGATCTGTCGGCCCATGTCGGTGATATCGGCGGAGATGCGCTGACGGATGCGGCGCTTGCCAGACTGGCAGAGATCGACCCGATGTCGCTTCCGCTGGTGGGTGCCGATACACGTTTGGGTGCCTGTGTTGTCGGTACGGGGAAGTTCATCTGTATCGGGCTGAACTATGCCGATCATGCAGCCGAAAGCGGTATGGCTGTCCCGCCCGAGCCGGTGATCTTCATGAAAGCGACCAGTGCTATCTGTGGCCCCAATGATCCGGTTATCATCCCCCGCGGCTCCACAAAAACCGATTGGGAGGTGGAGCTTGCGGTGATTATCGGGACCAGGTGCAAATATGTCCCCGAGGCGGACGCGATGGGCTATGTCGCGGGCTATTGCGTGACCAATGACGTATCTGAACGCAGCTTTCAGACAGAGCGCGCGGGCCAGTGGACCAAGGGGAAATCCTGCGATAATTTCGGGCAGATCGGCCCCTATCTTGTGACACGTGATGAGGTGTCCGATCCGCAAAACCTCAAGATGTGGCTGACGGTGAACGGTCAGAAGATGCAGGATGGATCAACCAAAACAATGGTGTACGGGGTCGCCCATGTGGTGTCTTACCTCAGCCAGTTCATGACGTTGCATCCCGGTGACATCATCTCGACCGGCACCCCGCCCGGTGTGGGTATGGGGATGAAACCGCCGCAATATCTGCGCGCAGGTGATGTGGTTGAACTTTCCGTCGAAGGTCTGGGTCAGCAACGCCAAGAGGTGGTCGCGGATCTGGTTTGACGCTATGCGCGGGCGCGTTTTACATCCGGTCCGTCAGGATCGGATGTAAAACGCCGGGCCCAACCTTGAGGCGGCGCGTCAGCGCCAACGAATGGCGGGAGCCTCCCCCTAGCCGCGCTTGCGGCGCATGGCTCCGGTGAAATCTGACAGCTCGAATGCCCCGATAAAGGCTCCCAGTCCGAAATAGCTGATGACGCCGCTTACCATCAACACCAACAGCGCCCCATAGCGCCAACCCGGCGTATGCAGCGCAACCTCCAAAAGCTCCGCCATCCCTAGCAAACACAGCCCCATCAAAAGGCTGGTCACAAGGATGCGCGGCGCACGGCGGCGCAGGCGGGCATCGGTCGCGGCTGCAAGACCCATGTCGCGCGATCCGCGCCACAGCTGCCACAGCATTACCCAACCCGCAGCAGTGGCAGAAAATGCCGCAGCCGAAAACCCGATCACAGGTGCCAAACCAATCGCCAACCCCGCATTCACCACCATCGCCACCAAAGCGTAATAAAACGGCCTCTTGGTATCTTCGCGTGCAAAATACAGCGGTTGCAGCACTTTTTGCAGAACAAATGCCGGCAGCCCCGCACCATAGATCGCCACGGCCAGCGCGGTGGCGGCGCTGTCTTCGGGGCCAAAACGTCCCCGTTCGAACAGAACCGAAACCAGCGGCAGCGGCACCACCATCAAGGCCACCGCCGAGGGCAGCGTCAGCGCCAGCGCAAATTCGGTGGCGCGGTTCAGGCTGCTCTGCCCGCCCACCTCATCCCCCGCACGCAAACGGCGCGACAGGTCCGGTAGCAAAACCACACCAATCGCAATCGCAACCACCCCCAAAGGCAGTTGATACAAGCGATCGGCATTATAAAGCCAGGCCACCGCATTGTCGTAATAGCTGGCAACCTGCCGCCCGACGACAAGGTTGATCTGGACTACGCCGCCCGCCAACATGGCCGGAATGGCGATGGCGGCAAGCCGCTTCATATCCGGTGTCAGGCGGGGCAGGCGCGGGGAAATGGTCATCCCGGCTCGCCGCGCCGCGATCCAGACCAGCGCCAATTGCGCCGCCCCCGCAACCGGCACCGTCCAGACCAGCGCCGTTCCCGCGTCCCAGCCCAGCCTTGGCCCCATAATCAGCGTGCCCAGAAACAGGACGTTCAACAACACTGGCGCCGCCGCGGCCGCCGCAAAACGCCCCGCAGCATTCAGCACGCCCGAACACAGCGCCGCCAATGAGATAAACAGAATATAGGGAAAGGCAATCCGCCCATAATCGACCGACAAATCAAACCGCTCATCTCCGGCAAAACCCGAAGCCATCGCCAGCACCAAGGCGGGCATGGCAAGCTGGGCGACCAGCGTAAAGACGATCAGGATCGAGGCCAGCCCCGCCGCCGCATCGCGGGCGAATTCTACCGGATCATCCCCCGACTCCAGCTTTTTGGAAAAGATCGGGACGAAGGCGGTGTTAAAAGCTCCCTCGGCAAAGAAACGGCGAAACATATTGGGCAGCGAAAACGCAATGATAAAGGCCTGCGCCACGGGGCCGGTGCCAAGTGTGGCCGCAATCATCACATCGCGGGCAAACCCTAAAAAGCGGCTTGCCAGTGTCCAGCCCCCCACGGTCAGAAATCCACTGACCAGCCGTATTGGTTTCATTCACTTGCCCTTTCGGCACCATCCTTGATGGCCTGGCGCAGCTTTCGTTCCAGCGCCTCTTGCTTGACTTTTGTGTGGAGTTTCAAGCCAAACATATCCTTGACGTAAAAGCTGTCGACCACCTGCGCGCCAAAAGTCGCAATCACGGCACTGGCGATATAGATGTTATTGGCCGCCAATGTGCGTGTCAGATCATACAGCAGGCCGGGGCGGTCGCGGGTGTCGACCTCGACGATGGTATAGATCTCGGAGCCGGTATTATCGAAGGTGATATGGGTCGGAAAACGGAACTCGCGTTCGCGTTTCTTGATCCGGTCCCGGACCTTGAGCGCGTCACGGGGGACAACCTCACCCTTTAGGGTTTTATGGATCATTGAGCGCAAACGTGGCAGTCGGTCGGCCTCATAGGGGTGGCCGGTGCCATCCTGAACCCAGAACACTGCAGTGGCCCAACCATCCTTGGACGTATAGGTGCGCGCATCAACCACATTGGCCCCCACCAGCGCCAAAGCCCCTGCAAGCCGCGAGAAAATGCCCGGATGATCGGCAAGCGCAAAAACGCTGCGGGTGGCGTCGCGATCGGCATCGGGGTGAAGGTCGATGCGGATCTGGTCGGGGGTAATATCGCGCAACATATTGGCAAAGACAGCCTGGGTATCGGTTGAAAGCCCCTGCCAATAGGGGGGGTAATGGCGCGCCAGCTCTGCCCTGACCGCTTTTGGGTCCCATCCTTGCAGTCGTTCGCGCAGTTGCTTCTTGGCCGCCGCCGCGCGGTTCTCACGGTTAAGCGATTCCAGCCCGCCCTCAAGCGCTGTCGTCGTGTCGCGGTGAAGCTGGCGCAGCAGCATCGCTTTCCAGTTGTTCCATGTGTTCGGCCCCACGCCGCGAATATCGCAGACCGTCAGCACACAAAGCAGGTCCAGCCGCTTGCGTGTTTTCACCAGTTTGGCAAAGTCGCGCACGGTGCGTGGCTCTGACAGGTCGCGCTTTTGGGCCACATCCGACATCAAGAGATGATAGCGCACCAGCCATTCCACGGTTTCCGATTCCTCGGCATTCAGGCCAAGGCGCGGGCAAACCTTGCGAGCAATTTGCGCGCCGAGGATAGAGTGGTCCTCGGGGCGGCCCTTGCCGATATCATGCAAGAGCATGGCGACATAAAGCACCTTGCGATTGACCCCGGCCTTGAGAATGCCAGAGGCAACAGGCAGCTCTTCTTGCAACTCTCCGCGTTCGATCTGTGCGAGGTTGGAGATGCACTGGATCGTATGCTCGTCCACCGTATAGTGGTGATAGAGGTTGAACTGCATCATTGCCACGATCGGCTCAAATTCGGGAATGATAGCCGAGAGGACGTCAAGCTCGTTCATCCTGCGCAGTGCGCGCTCGGGGTTGCCGTGTTTGAGCAAAAGATCCAGAAAGATGCGATTGGTCTCGCGGTTGGCGCGCAATTCATCATCGATCCTGTCCAGATTGTTCGAGACGATGCGCATTGTCAGGGGGTGGATCAAATAGCCGGTGCGCAGAGCCTCTTCAAAAACCCGCAGAATATTGAGCGGATGGGCGTCCAGATCATCGCCAGCGCCAAAGGTGATGCGTCCTTGCAGCAGTTCAAACCCGTATTTCAGCTTTTTGCGCCGCCGTTGCGGGCCGATCATCATCGGGGCGGATTTGACGTGCCGTGCCTCCAGCTGTGTCAGGAACACGCGGGTCAACTCACCAACGCGGGTGGCATGGCGGAAATAATCCTGCATGAAATATTCCACCGCACGGCGGCCGGGGGTATCTTTATATCCCACGCGCGCCGCGACCTCGACCTGCAGGTCAAAGGTCAGCCGGTCGGTAGGGCGCTGGGTGACGTAATGCAAATGGCAACGCACATCCCAAAGGAAGTTCTCGGCGGTGGCAAAGAGGTCATATTCATCCTGGCTCAGCAGCCCCGCCTCGACCAGACCAAAGGCCGATTGCACCTCATGCAGGTATTTGCCGATCCAGTAGAGGGTTTGCAGGTCACGCAGCCCGCCCTTGCCCTCTTTGACGTTCGGCTCCAGTACATAGCGCTGCCCGCCTTGCCGTTTGTGGCGATCAGAGCGTTCGTCCAGCTTGGCCTCGATAAATTCGGGGCCAGTGTCGCGGAACAGTTCGGACCACAGCCGGGTACGCAAGTCGCGGGCAAGGGTTTCATCGCCCGCCAGAAAGCGACGTTCCAGCAGGGCGGTGCGTATGGTGATGTCGTCGCGGGCAAGGCGGATACTATCATCGACGGTGCGGGTGGCATGGCCAACCTTCAGCTTCAGATCCCACAGCATATAGAGCATGGATTCAATGATCGATTCCGCCCAGGCCGTGACCTTATAAGGGGTCAGAAACAGCAGATCGACATCCGACTGCGGGGCCATCTCGGCGCGGCCATAGCCACCGACGGCAACAAGGGCGATACGCTCTGCCTCGGTGGGGTTGGGTAGGGGGTGCAGGGTATTGGTCGCGATTTCCAGCGCGATGGAAACCGTGCGGTCGGTCAGCCAAGCAAGGGCCCGGATCAGCCCACGGGCATTGTCGGGCTGTTCTCGAAAGGCGGCTTCCAGATTTGCCTCGGCCTCGGCGCGGGCAGTGGCGAGGTGTTTGACCACGATTGCGCGCACCTGCTGACCTTTGGCCCCATTGGTCTGCGCAATCTCTTGCTGGATCTGATCCAGAAGGGCCGCCTCGTCCAGCAGCGCCTCTGGTGGCAGTAAGAGCTCATCATATGTAAGGTGCGGCAGGCTTGGAAAAGGGATACCCACCTTTGGTCCGGCGGGTATCGCTTGGGCCGCTTTGTTGCGCTGCATAGAGGATCCGATCAAATGGTGGTCGGGTTAATATCCCGCGCCGCCAAAGCTGCGGGGGGCGGCATCGATGATTGCCAGCTGGTTGTTGCTGATCTGGGCCACGGCCAAGGCACGTTCATTGGTGCCGTCACCGCGCAAGCGGAAGATGCCGTTCACGCCGACAAAGCCGGAGTTTTGCGTCAGGGCTTGCGCTGTCAACGCGCCGGAGTTCCCGCTTTTGACCAGCGCGCCGATGGCGGCAATCCCGTCATAGGCAAGGCCGGAAATCGGATGTGGCGGGGTGCCATAGGCCGACATGTAGCGCGACTGATACCGCTGATAAAGCGCGGGGTCCGGCATTGCGAACCAGCCGCCCTGAACGCCGGGCAGGGACATGGTGGCTGCTGGAATATCCCAGCGGGTCAGACCGATAAACTGTGCAACCGAAGGGTCCACACGGTTATCGCGCAGCATCTGTGTCAACAATGGCAGCGCGCCTGCGGTATCTGCGGTCATAAAGACGGCCTGTGCCCCTGTGCTGCGCACTTGGGCGGCAATCTCGGGGGCTGCGCTGACAATGCCGTTTTGCGAGAATTCATAATCCACGCGCGCCACGACAGAGCCGCCTGCGCGCGAAACACCGCGCTCGATCGCGACACGGCCAATCTCACCCGCTGGCGTGCGGTCATTTACGATCAGGATATTCCGTTTGCCCTGACCGACGGAATAAGAGGCAAGCCGGTTGGCGGTATTGGCAAAGGTCGGGCCAAGCACAAAGACATTGCCGCCCGCGATATCGGTGTTGTTGGAGAAGGACAATACATTGACCCCACGCCCGGCCACCGCAACGCCTGCTGCATTGGCGTTTTGTGCGAATACTGGCCCGAGGATAATCTTGGCACCCTCATCAACGGCCTTGATTGCTGCTGTCTGTGCGCCTGCCGGCTTGCCGCCGGTGCTGTAAACGCGCAGATCGATCTTTACGTTGCCAAGGTCGGCAATCGCCAGCCGTGCTGCATTTTGCAAAGAGGTTGCCAGAACGTCATCCCCCGCAGAGCCAGATCCGCTGGGCACCAGCAAGGCCACCGGCACCGGGGCCGAAGTATCAATTGCCGGCCCGCCAACGCCAACAGGTTGGCACGCCGCCAAGGCGATTGCGGCGGCGGCAAGGCTTGCGCGCGTCAGTGACTTGCGGGCAGCTTTTAAAAACGACAACATACGGGTCCCTCATTCCGGTGGTGCAGCACAAGGGATAACCCTATGCGGTTCAAGGAATGAAGTAAACTTTTGACGGGGGTAGGGCAATGGATTCTGACAGCATGGACGCAAGGCCGGCACAGGCGGGCATCGGGGCGTTCCGGCCGGATCCCCGCCCTTTGGCGCCGGGGTTGTATTTTGTGTCGACCCCCATCGGGGCCGCGCGCGATATCACCCTGCGGGGCTTGGATATTCTGGCCAAGGCGGATGTATTGGCCGCCGAGGATACGCGCACCCTCAAACACCTGATGGAGATCCACGGCGTGGCTTTGGGGGATCGGCACGTCTTTGCCTATCATGACCATAATGGCGATGCGATGCGCCCGAAACTCTTGCGTGCATTGGCCGAAGGCAAGTCGGTGGCCTATGCCTCTGAGGCGGGAACCCCCTTGGTTGCCGACCCCGGATTTCAGCTGGGGCGCGCCGCGATTGCCGAGGATCTGCCGGTTTTGGCCGCGCCCGGTGCCTCTGCCGTGCTGGCAGCGCTGACGGTTTCGGGCCTGCCGAGCGACCGTTTCATGTTCGTCGGTTTTGCGCCCGCACAGGCCGGCGCGCGCGCGCGGGTGCTGGCCGAGTTGAAGGACATTCCGGCGACATTGGTCTTTTACGAATCGCCCAAACGTATTCATCGAATTTTATCGGAATTGCGAGATGCTTGGGGCGAGGCGCGCGAGGCTGCGGTTTGCCGCGAACTTACGAAACGATTCGAAGAGGTCACTCGCGGGACATTGGGAAGCCTGGCGGCTGAATTTGAAGACCGCGCGGTAAAAGGCGAGATTGTGCTTTTGGTCGGACGGGCCGTTGCCGAGGCCCCCGATGAAGCTTTCGTCGAGGACCGGCTGCGGCTGGCCTTGGCAGAAAAGTCGGTCAAGGATGCGGCTGCCGAGGTCGCGATGGAAATGGGTCTGGCGCGGCGCGATCTGTATCAGATGGCGCTGAGGCTGACCGAGGAGGATGAATGAGCGGATTGACCTCATATCACGCGGGGCTTGCGGCCGAAGATGCGGTAGAGCGCCATTACCGTGATGCGGGGCTGGCCTTGGCCGCAACGCGCTGGCGTGGCAAATCCGGTGAGATCGACCTGATTATGCGCGACGGTGCGGCGGTGATCTTTGTCGAGGTCAAGAAAGCACGGACACATGCCGAGGCCGCCGCACGTTTATCACCGCGCCAGATGGGCCGGATCTATGCCGCTGCGGCCGAGTTTCTGGCCGGGGAGCCTGCGGGGCAAGACACCGAAAGCCGTTTCGATGTCGCATTGGTGGATTCCTATGGCTATGTCGAAATTATGGAAAACGCATTCGCCGGGTGAAGAAAACTTGTGAAGCCTTGCTGCATGCGGCAAGTAGGGGCAACAGCTAAGAGGATGCGCCATGGCTTTGAAAGTTGCTTTGCAGATGGATCCGATCGGATCCGTGAATATTGACGCCGACAGCACGTTTCGGATTGCTTTTGAAGCGCAATCGCGCGGGCACTCTTTATTCTTTTATACGCCGGACAAGCTGGCCTACCGCGAGGGCCGTGTTGTGGCGCGCGGATTTCCGATTGAGCTGCGCCGTGAGCAGGGCAACCATGTCAGCTACGGCGATGAGGTTGAGGTTGATCTGGCTGATTTCGATGTGGTCTGGCTGCGTCAGGACCCGCCCTTTGATATGGGCTATATTACTACGACGCATTTGCTGGATATGATCCATCCGAAAACGCTGGTGGTGAATGACCCCTTTTGGGTGCGTAATTTCCCCGAAAAGCTGCTGGTGCTGAAATTCCCCGATCTGACGCCGCCCACGCTGATCGCGCGGGATCTGGAAACCATCAAGGCCTTCAAGGCCGAGCATGGGGATATCATCCTCAAGCCGCTTTACGGAAACGGCGGGGCAGGGGTGTTCCGTCTTGGGCCGGACGACCGCAATCTGGCCTCCTTGCATGAGCTGTTCACAGGCATCAACCGTGAGCCGTTGATCGCGCAGAAATTCCTGCCTGCGGTGGCCAAGGGCGACAAGCGCGTGATTTTGGTGAACGGCGATCCCGTTGGCGCGATCAACCGCGTGCCCTTGGCGGGTGAGACCCGGTCCAACATGCATGTCGGCGGGCGTGCCGAGAAGGTGGAACTGACGCCCCGCGATCTTGCGATTTGCGCCGCCATTGGCCCGACCTTGCGCGACAATGGCCAGATTTTCGTGGGTATCGATGTGATCGGGGACTGGCTGACCGAGATCAACGTTACCTCCCCCACCGGTATTCAAGAGCTGGAGCGTTTTGACGGCACCAATACGGCCGCCAAGCTTTGGGATGTGATTGAGGCAAAGCGGGGGTAATCCGTCAGATCACACCCTTTGGCGCGACGATTGCAAGTAAATCGTTCACCCCTGTTTGGTGCCAACCGCCAGACGAAAGCTGACGGCCTCGGCGATATGCGGACTGCGCACCGTTTCGGAATGATCCAGATCGGCGATGGTGCGCGCGACACGCAAAACCCGGTGATAGCCGCGCGCAGTCAGCCCGAAGCGTTCGGCCACGCGTGACAGCAAAGCCTTGCCATCTGCATCGGGGGTGGCGATCTCATCGAGCAGCGCGCCCTCGGCCTCGGCGTTGACGCGGGTGTTCTTGGTATGGGCAAACCGTCTGCTCTGCCGGGCGCGGGCCTCGGCCACGCGCGCGGCGACATCGGCAGAGCTTTCCCCTGCTGCCGGTAGATCAAGGTCGGAATAGGCGACGGGCGGCACCTCGACCCGCAGATCGAAGCGGTCCATCAAGGGACCGGACACGCGGCCCATGTATTCCTCGCCACAAACCGGCACGCGGGCGCAGGCCCGTTCGGGATCTGCCAGATAGCCGCATTTGCAAGGGTTCGCAGCGGCAACCAGTAAAAACCGGCAGGGATAGCGGATATGGGCGTTGGCACGGGCGACCACCACCTCGCTTGTCTCGACCGGCTGGCGCAGAGTTTCCAGAACCTGTCGTGAAAACTCGGGGAATTCATCCATGAACAGCACACCATTATGGGCAAGGCTGATTTGCCCCGGCTTCGCCCCGCGTCCGCCACCAACAATCGCGGCCATAGAGGCAGTGTGATGTGGCTCGCAATAGGGGCGTTGTCGCGATATCCCGCCCCCCGTCAAAAGCCCCGCAAGCGAATGGATCATCGAGGTTTCCAGCGCCTCGATCGGGGACAGGGGGGGCAATATACCCGGCAAGCGCGCCGCCAGCATCGACTTTCCAGACCCGGGCGCGCCGACCATCAGCAAATGATGCCGCCCCGCGGCCGCAATTTCCAGCGCGCGTTTGGCCCGCTCTTGTCCCTTTACATCGGCAAGGTCGCGGGGATGGGATTGTGCGGTAATTTCGCCTGCTTCGGCCGGTGTTATGGGCGACTGTCCGGTGAAATGGCGGATTACCTCTGCCAATGTCGCAGCGCCGAGCACCTGTGTCGCCTCAACCCAGGCCGCTTCGGGCCCCGAGGCGCGCGCGCAAAGCAGGCTGCGATCGGCCTCGGCGGCCGCCATAGCGGCAGGCAGCGTGCCGATGACCGGAACAAGTTGGCCGTCGAGCGACAGTTCCCCCAATGCGACAGTATTCTCGATTGCGTCGCGCGGGATGATTTCCAGTGCCGCCAATAAAGCTAGTGCGATCGGCAGATCAAAGTGGGAACCCTCTTTGGGCAGATCAGCAGGCGAGAGGTTTACGGTGATGCGTTTGGACGGCAGGGCGATGGACATGGCGGAAAGGGCTGCACGCACCCGCTCGCGGGCCTCAGAGACGGCTTTGTCTGGCAGGCCGACGATTCCGAAATGGGGCAGCCCCGGGGAGAGCGCGCATTGTACCTCGACACTTCGCGCTTCGATGCCCTCAAATGCGACCGTATAGGCACGTGCCACCATTGCTTCTGCTCCTGGTTAACTTTTGTTAAGCATTATGAGGGCAATGGTTTACGAAGTGTAAACGTCCCGAAGAAAATTGAGAGCGATAACGGGTCGTCGGACTCGTGTCGTTTTGATTCCCCGTGGGTTAATTCGGTCTGATTCCCTGTCTGGATTCGTAGATTTTCGTTTATTGATTCGTGATTTTGGTTTTGTGTTCTCATTTTTTGTGCGCTGATTTTTTGTTTGTTGTGCTTTTTTTTGTTAACTTTTTCCTTTGTGTGTTGGTGCTTTTGTATTGTTGTCATGTTTTTGCAATTTTTGCTCTTGCGGGTTCTGGGGAGTTTGCCTAAAAGCTGCCTTACCGAAACGAAGAC
>NZ_LGHS01000036.1 GCF_001202025.1 Pseudorhodobacter aquimaris | reverse complement strand
TACAAGGACCTCTCTGGCTTCGACTTTGCCGCCAGTGAAATCCGTGAAGCCTTGGTTCGCCAGTTGCATCGCTGCGAGTTCATGGATGGGACCGAAAACGTAGTGCTGATCGGGGGCCCAGGAACCGGGAAATCGCATGTCGCTACCGCTCTTGGCATCCAAGCGATCGAACATCGCCGTAAACGCGTCCGCTTCTTCTCAACGGTTGAGTTGGTCAATGCGCTGGAGCAGGAAAAAGCCCAAGGCAAGGCCGGAAAGATCGCTGAGGCGTTGGTGAAAACCGACTTGGTGATCCTGGATGAGCTGGGATATCTGCCGTTCAGCGCTTCGGGAGGCGCGTTGTTGTTCCACCTTCTCAGTAAACTCTACGAGCGCACCAGCGTCGTCATCACCACGAACTTGAGCTTCAGCGAATGGGCCAGCGTGTTCGGCGATGCGAAAATGACCACCGCGCTACTCGACCGCCTAACCCACCGCTGCCACATCCTTGAGACAGGTAATGACAGCTATCGGTTCAAGGCCAGCTCTGAGACAGCGAAAAAGAAACGAAAGGAGACAGCAGCATTGACGCCATCATGACGCAAAGAACATAACAGCTGGGTGGGTCAAGTCTCGGTGACAATGCCGGGTCAGTTCTCAGTGACAATCAACATGCAATTCGGATCGAGAAGATGAAGCTCACAGTTAAAGCTAAAATAACCACTGAAATGGTTATCGCTGAGTTAGGCAAAGTTGCCTTTGCGTCATTGCGCAGCTTCATCGAACTTGACGAAAACGGACAGCCACACATCAACCTGCAGAACGTGTCGAATGACGACCTTGATGCTTTGCAGGATATTCAGATCGAAACCGTATTGGAACGGCATGGCTCGAATCCGAATGGGCAGCCAGAATACAACCGCGTTCGAAAGACAAAGGTCAAGCTACTCAACAAATTGGAGGCTTTGGAAAAATTAGCCCTATATACGGGCGCCTACAAACAGCGTGACGACAACATAGCGACGGCCCTCGCCCAAGCTATTGCAGACATTCAAGCTCGCACATCACGCGCACCAATCTCTGCGGCCCAGTAGCCCGAATTGGTACACCGTGATTCCTGAGGCTTGATATACGAACGTCCCATCTAACGAACTCGTTGGGCCTCCGAAAAAGGCAAGCATTAGTGCTTTTAGTTGGATTAAACATTCAATAGCGTTTCGGCTTCTGTTTCACTAATGCCACCCAATTTAGCCATGACACGTATATGCGTTTGTGACTCCGCCAAACCCATTTTTTGGCTTTCTGCACGACACCCCTGTTCATCACTCAGGTCAAATCCATGGAACTTAGCAACTCGCTCATTTTCAAGGACACCTTGTTGGATCAATGCTTGAGTACGAGCCGGGTTGCCGTGCCCCGGCATTTGGCCACGGAATTTGTTAAACCAGTTGATCATTCTTAAAATTGCAGCGCTTTCAGCGATCCCGTCTTTGGTTGTGTCCTGCCGAATGAATGCTTCGGCCTTGCACGCCTTTGTCAACTCGCCAGGCGCAGGCCAAGACCGGGTAATCATGTTATCACCCAATCGGATCAGCATTCCATCCATCCACGCAGCGTATCCTGCGCGAGGTGCAAAACGCAGTACAGTCGCCAGCATCGAATTGGCATCTTGCTGCATCGCTTTCTGGTTTCCCTGAATTGCACGCGGCGCACTGAACCGAGCAAGAAATTCATTGAACACAACCGCAATATATTCCTCCCGGGTGTTCATTGAATCGGTCCTTTCGGAAGTTCAGCGCGTATTTGGTTTACTTGTGGTAGGGGCTTCGGATGCCCCATGGCTGCCGATGGTTCGAGGTGAGGTCTGGTCAGTTCCCCCGAGAGTTTTTCCATTGCTGCAGAGAAATACCGGAAAGAGTTTGGCGGGCCATCGCGCTTGCCAGCCATGACGCGCTCAATCTCCAAAAGCGCGTTTTCCTTTGTGATCCTTGGCAGCTTCAACCAACGCGAAACTTCGGCCATATCGGCTTGACCGCCAAGCATCGATCCGCCGCGACCTGTTAGCCCTGAACGATCGATACCAATTTTGAGGAGGATCTCTTCCCGCAAAGTTGGATTTTCTATATGATGAGGTTTTTGATCAAGGGCACGCGCACTCGCATCAGCACCATCTTCTGTGTCTGCATCTGTATCTGTATCTGTATCGTTAGAGCGTTGTTCACCATCCGCTGAGAAACATGTCTGTTTTTGTTGCCTTTTTTCTGCGCTAGCTTTTCCTGCCATAGAATTCTTTTTCAAAACCTCCGCACGCTTCAGCATCTCAGCATCCGCTCGATCACTTGAAAGCAAGCCATCTAGGTCATTGAGTTTGCCCAATTCAATAAGTTGCTTGAGCACCTTCCTGAATGTTGGTGGGCGCATGGCGCAATAGGTAGCAAGACGTAGTTCGTGCTTCTCTATTGGCCCGTTCTCTTCATAAATTCGGCACAGTAGCATGATATATACACCGACTTCTTGGGGCGTCAGCCCGCGTACGCCATTCATAAAATCTGCAGGATAGAACTTGAAATAAGGGATGAAATTGTCGGCCATCAGATCAACCCCGCTGGTACGATCAATACCAGTTGAAAAGCTGCAGGTTTACTTTTCACGGCGGTCTCCCTTTGTCTTTCGCAAAGGGGAAGCTTTCAGGTCTACAAGACCACAAAGCACATCTTCGACAAGCTGCTCTGAAAAGTAGTTCAGTCCTCCAAGCTTAATTGGTGGCGGAAGGCGACCAGCTTCAATATCGCGATAGATAGTGGTACGGCCACGGCCACCGAGCATATCTCGCAATTCGTTCATGGTAAGGTATCGCATCTCTCGGTACTCCAAGGGGTTTCGTATTCCCCCCTTTTGTTCCGATAATGATGCCGCGCAGGAGACGGAGATTTTTGCCCCGCCCCCCCTAGCTCACCCCATTCGCGCGGCAGCTAGCTCTTGTTGCGAAAGCGCACGAAAACTAATGGCCGATATACGATCGATCTGCACGGGAACTCTAAGTGGAGACCAATTGAAGGCTTTGGAAACCACGTTAGAATCCATAAAGCCTTCAAAAGCTCGTGCTAAGCCTAAAAACCTAAGACACTTACCCACATCGCCCTCCAATTCAGTCAACAAAGACGGTTCAATCACCGCTACCGCGTGAAAATGCGAAACGTTCCGAAATTTACTGAAACTGCGCTCAACTTCACGGCTGATATTCTTTGTATCACCTGTTCGAAAATACTGATGGTGGTTGAACGCCACCAGTCTCCGAGCGGCGCTGATTGTCGGGGGTCTACCCGTAGCGGCCGCAAGACGAGCTAGCTCCACCACGAATTCACCAGCCCAAACCCGTTGCCTCATGCCGCTCTCAAACACGATTTTTTTTAACCGTTGGGCAAATTCAGTTAAATTCCCATCCATGTTCGGAGGATTGATCTGTTGCTCGAGTAACATCGAAGCGTAAATGTGCTCCATCGACATTTTTTCAGACTCAGACATTGCGGCATATATCATAAAATCTGGGCGAGCTATCCAGGCACCGTTGGCATCGAACACACGCAAGTAACTCTCGGCTTCGCTGTTCATGGCTTTTCTTTCCTCGCCCATTTATCAAACATAAACCTTGCAACTTGAAGAACTTAAGAGTGACCAGTAACAAAGGCACTCCATTGATCATACAATTCCCGCCGCTGTTCTAGAAAATCGCTTCTTTGATAGGCCCGAGTTACTGCCGTCCCAACTATGTGCCCGATCATAAGTTCAGCAATTTCGAACGGTGCAGAAGTGGCTTCTGACAGCCAAACCCGCAGCGTTGACCTAAACCCATGTGGCCTAGCTTTCAAACCACGACGGTCCATCAGCCTGATCATATTTACATCACCCAAGTAACCAGGGCCTTTAGTGCCTTGGCGCGGGGCAGGAAAAATAAAACCGTCACGACGAAATGGAATTGTCCTATCCATGACGGACTGCATCTCAGCAGTTAGGGGAATCCGTATATCTGCAGTCTTCCCCTTTAAGCCCTTCAGGTTTTCGCCCGGCACGATCCAGACACCATCGCAAAACTGATCAACATGCGCCGCACGCACCGACTTGGATCGCAAACCGGTGAGGATTACCAACTTCAAAGCTAAGTTGGTAATCGTGCCTTCATTCAAAGAGGCATAGAACGCCGGAACGTCACCCCACGGCATCGAAGGGATATGTTCTGTGACATGCCGTGTTTTGCCAAGCAGCTCTTTCGCTTTCGATGTAGCCTGCAAGTCGACATCCAAGCCCTTCGCAGCTGCATAACGCAGAACGATGCCCAGACGATAAAGCGCCTTTTGGGCAGGATCTGCCGTCGTATGCCAAATCGGCGCGAGAATATCCCTAATATCGTTCTGATGTAGTTCAGTAACTGGCACTTTCCCAAGCTTTGGAAGAATATGAATCGCTAATGGAGAGAACCAGCGCCCCGCTGCTCCATCGCCTTTAAGATTAGCCTTGCGCGCTTCGAAAGCTTCTTTAGCAATCGTAGAAAGCGAAATATCATGTGTAGTCATATCTCGCTCGCGCCGCGCGCGTTCGATTATGGGGTCTTTGCCAGCAGCCAAGATCGAGCGCCAATCAGCGGCCAGTTCTCGGGCTTGGCGAAGGGGAACATCTGAAATCGCGCCGAGACCCATTTCACGACGGCGCCCAAACACAGTATAACGGAACACCCATTTCCCAGAATCTTTGGAAGATTTTACGAGCCGAAGCCCACCTCCATCTTCATATTTTCCAGCGCCTTTTGTGCGCACAGAAGCGGGCGCGAGCTTATTCAATATCGCCAATTTAGAGTCGCCCCTATTTAGTCCCCCACTTCGAATACAATACGTTGAAACACACTGGGACACAACGGAACACATATAATTTAATTACAGCTAGTTATATAGTTATCCTCCGATAATGATCGTTGGAGAGTTCAATCCTTTATTTCCTGGAAAACCGCGCCCCAATGCCCCCAGCGGAGGAGTTGCAATGCGGCAATAGTGGCATCATAAGAGGCGTGGTTCATACGGTTGCCTCTAGGAGAAGGACTTGGCTTACCTGACTTTTTCTTAAACCACTTTGCGCATAGCTGACCGTAGTGTTCTGCGTGGCGAAGGTCTGGAATCCGCCTTTTGTGAAACGGCGCCGCTTCCGGCCCAAGGACGAAGCCGCTTCGCGGCATTGGCGCATTTGGCTGATGTCGTGAGCCGCCTGCAACGCTTGGCGTTTTGCGAAGCGACCGACCTGTCTGATGATTGAGGCCTTCTCAATCATCAGACAGGAGGTTCCCATGACAGAGGAGAAAGTAACCCCGCTGCGCCAGCGGATGATCGAAGACATGCGCATCCGTGGGATGGGCGACAAGGCGCAAAAGTCCCACATCCGGGCGATCAAGGACTTCGCGTCCTTTCTGGGGCGATCACCCGACACCGCGACGCCGGAGGACCTGCGCGCATATCAGCTCCACATGACAGATACAGGGATCACGCCCTCGACCTTCAACACGCGCATTGTGGCGCTGCGGTTCTTTTTCGGCATGACCTGCGGG
>NZ_LGHS01000035.1 GCF_001202025.1 Pseudorhodobacter aquimaris | reverse complement strand
GGCCAGATACGAGGAACCCTCGGCGCATGGGCAGATAGGTAATATCCGAGCACCCACTGACCGGCAACACATGCTTGCATGTGTGAGAGGGGAACTTGGTTCGGACGCTCTACCCGCAGACCTCTCAGCAGGTAGGGATACGTCTTGTGCCCTTTCGCATGCTTGCTGGTGTCGGGTTTTTGGTAGATCGGCATCAGCCCCATCAGGCGCATCAGCCGGCGTATCCGTTTCTCGTTCACCAAGTGGCCGTTCTGCGGGCTTACGCGGCCCCGCTGGGGCCACGGTCCCTTGAACTGCGCAAGTGCCAAGTCATCTGGCGGACACCGAAGAACGGCGTCTCCAGAAATTGCTCATCGATCCGCCGCATCAAGCTGAGGTTCTGCTCGGTCTCGCCCTTAGGCTTGTAATAGAATGACGAGCGCGAGATCGACAGCAACCTGCATTGCTGCCCAATGGACAAAATGGAATTATTCGGCTCAATCATGTCGCGCCTCACTTGCCGGTCCATGGTTTGAGCTTTCGTGACAAAGCCAAGGGGACCGTGGCCCCAGCGGGGCCGCGCAAGCCCCCGCCCCGCTGGGGCCACGGCGTGCGCCCGCTCTCTCGAACGCATGGCGTTCGCGGGCTTACCCCACAATCTTGGCGTGGAGTTCTTTCACCTGTTCTTCATTGATCTCGGGATTCTTTTTGCCACCGCGTTCAAACACGCCGGAGGCGCCCTCAAGGAGCGCACGTTTCCATTGATGGATCATCGTCGGATGCACCCCGAACCGGCTCGCCAGCTCGGCGGCGGTCGCCTCGCCCTTCAAGGCTTCCAGCGCGACCTTCGCCTTAAATTCAGGCGCATGTTGTTTGCGGTTCGACATCTGCTGATCTCCTTCTCGTCGAAGATCAGCAGACTGTAAATCGTAGCTTACGTCACTGTCCGAATTTCGGGGGGTAGTTCAGTTTGCCCGCATTCGTGTCCGCCTCGCTGGCTGAAGACAACGCGCATATAGCGAGGGGCCCCATACTTCTGCATACTGTCCCGCAAACACAGGTCAGTTGCCCTTTCCATTAAGAAGCACACGCAAAAATTATAAAACCACTGCTTACCACCCATCTTTGCAGCGCGCTCGTTGCTCCTCCCGCACATATTCTTTTTATTTGAGCAAACAGCGAAACAGATTAACTGTTTTTCAGCTATCATTTGGCAGGCTCTAAGTTTCTTGGTCAGTGAAAGGTTTTTAAAGTGCAACGCTGGCCCTTGCCTGACGTTAATATCTTCCCGTATTTCCCGAACCCAATCTACTACCTTTTCTTCGTTGTTATGACGAACGAGTACACCAGAGATTACTAGCCACTCTGTCGCGCCTGCGTTATCTATAGGTCGAACACGCTTTAAGCCGTCGTCGCCAGCTTCATCGATATATAGCACGTATTCGTAAGGGTCTGAGAAATTGGACATTTACTATGAAAGCACCTGACACCCAAAAGAGTCAACTAGACCGCTTCAAAGAAGCCGCCCGCGAGCTAGAAGCGGACGGCGACAAAGAGAAGTTCAACGAGAGGCTAGGCAAGCTGGTAAAGCAGAAGCCGGATGAGAAGGACCAGAAATGCGACGACTAACGATGATTGCGCTTTCTGCCTGCTTTAGCACTTCCGCCGCAGCGCAAATGGCCGAGCAGAGCAAATGCTGGCTTGGAAGCCGCAGCTTCTCACCGGGTGCGACTGCGCACACTGGTAGCGGGATCGCAATTTGTTCACTAAATTTCACATGGGTTCCCACTGAAGAAAGATCTTCTGGCTGCATCGCGGCCGATGAATTTTATAGCGTCGGAGCAATTGAAAACGGGCCGCGCTCAGACAGCATTAAGATGGAATGTGTTGATTGTCACTGAGAACTGACCCGGCAACAGCAGAAATTGTCATTGAGAATTGACCCATGTGCAACCTTGCCCCTGCTTGATTCAGCTGGGGGCTATTGGAGTGGTAGACATGGGATTTTTGAGGGTTATTCGGAAATGGGCGCTGCGAGACAAGATGCCCATTCGCGAGATTGCGCGGCGTACAGGCGTATCTCGCAACACGATCAAGAAGTATCTGCGGGCTGGGATTGTCGAGCCCGAGTTTCAGAGACCGGACCGGCCGAGCAAGCTGGATCCGTATGCTGAGAAGCTGACAGCCTGGTTGCTGTCTGAGCAGCGCAAATCACGCAAGGAGCGGCGGACTGCCAAGCAGATGCATGCCGATCTGGTGCAGCTTGGCTTTGATGGCTCATATGAGCGGGTTGCGGCCTTTGTGCGGGACTGGAAGGGTGAACGGCAACGCGCATATCACACGACTGACCGCGGGGTCTTCGTTCCGCTGGTGTTCCAGCCTGGCGAGGCGTTTCAATTCGATTGGAGCGAGGACTGGGCCTATGTTGGCGGCGAGCGCATCAAGCTTCAGGTCGCCCATATCAAGCTGTCGCACAGCCGCGCCTTCTTGGTGCGGGCCTATCTGCTGCAAACGCATGAGATGCTGTTCGATGCCCACTGGCATGGCTTCCGGGTGTTTGAGGGTGTTCCAGGGCGCGGCGTCTACGACAACATGAAGACAGCCGTCGACCGGGTTGGTGTCGGAAAGAAGCGCGATGTAAACGCGCGGTTCCTGGC
>NZ_LGHS01000034.1 GCF_001202025.1 Pseudorhodobacter aquimaris | reverse complement strand
ATCCCTACCTGCTGAGAGGTCTGCGGGTAGAGCGTCCGAACCAAGTTCCCCTCTCACACATGCAAGCATGTGTTGCCGGTCAGTGGGTGCTCGGATATTACCTATCTGCCCATGCGCCGAGGGTTCCTCGTATCTGGCCGCCATTATGGATTGGCACACCCGTAAGGTGCTGGCTTGGCGCATCTCGAATACGCTGGAGGCGGACTTCTGTGTTGCGGCACTGAACGAGGCCATCCACAAGTTCGGCCCGCCCGAGATCATGAATACCGATCAAGGATCTCAGTTCACGTCCTTTGCCTGGACTGACCGGCTACGCCGATCCGGCGTGCGCATCTCAATGGATGGGAAGGGCCGCTACCTAGACAACATCTTCATTGAGAGGCTCTGGCGAACCCTGAAATACGAGTGCGTCTATCTGCATGCCTGGGAGACCGGATCAGAAGCGAAGGCAGGCATCCGGAAATGGATGACCTTTTACAACAACCAACGCCCACACTCAGCCCTTGGCGGCATGCCGCCAGCCGTGGTCTATTGGCTGAGAAATGACAGAACACAACACGATCAGCAGGAGCAGAGAGTAGCTTAATTTACGCCATATCCTGTCCAGCCGATGGGGAGTAGCTTAATTTACGCCATATCCTGTCCAGCCGATGGGGAGTAGCTCAATGTTAAGCAGGCATCCGCTTCGCCTGCATATTAAAAGCGGGCATAGTTATCTGCGAGGATGTTAAAATAATCTCCATTCTCATCGCTTAGACGTTGCGTGGTAGCAAGCCCGTCTACAATCATTTTCCCTCCATCCGCAACCAAATTTTTGAGGCAATATAGCACTTGTACCGTCGGGACAGGGTCACGGTAAGGGTTGTCGGTATGCGCCTGAAGTCCAAGCCCTGTATATACCAGGTTCGTTGGGTTGACTTTGGTTCGAGCCTCGAAATGCCATTTACCACTTTGCCAAATCCAAACTTGCCTTTCAGGCCGAGCCAATGGCGCAGGGCATCATTGTTCTGGGACAGTTCCGCACAATCGCTGGCGGGCACACTCCCCATCAATCCTGAATCCCAAGTTTCAATTTTGGGGGCCGTCCATCCGCGTTGCTGGGTCCGCTCTGCGTCATATGCATTTACTGCGAGTCAGTTCAGATCATAGGCGACTTCTTTGTTTTCGGGGATAAAATTGACCAACACAGCCAGGCCCTTCAGTTCGGCGCTGCTGATGCATGTACCCGCCGGAATATCCCGCAGCGAAGTCAGACGCTGACCATTGGCTGTTGACCGTGTTTCGGGGTCATTGGCATTGTCGCGCAGCCAGATGGTGTGAAATTGTTATGCCGGACGTTCGGACGAGATTGTCAAGTGGGTGCCCATTGGGGCGATAATAACTGACATCATGATGCTGTCCTTTGTTCGCAGATTCATAACGATAACATCGCGGCAGTATGGCACAAGGTCAGATTTACAATACCAACCCTAAGATTATGATTTGCTAATGTCAGGCACTCCGTTCAAAATGCCCCCGTGGAGTGGATACGTGCGCTCGAAGGAGCGGCGGCGGGCGAAACTTGATTAACACAATCGGCCGTCAGCCAACGGATCGGGACTCTGGAAAAAGCAACTTGGCACCTCTCGTTTTTTCAAAAGGGCACGCGCCGTTGAACTTACTGTAGATGGCGAAGCTTGTTTGCCCCATGTGCACATGGCACTCACCAATCTGCGTGACGGTTCCAAGCACTTTTTGGGTCAGGTCGGGGTCAGATGACGATCTCGGCCAGACAATCGACCATTGAATTGTGGCTGCTGACGCGCCTTGAAAGGTTAAGCGGCATTGCAGAGGGCAATTGATTATCCAATCTATGGTTTTGGCGCGCACGAAGCGGATGTCGACGATGTAATTCGCATACGCTACGGCTCGGGGGGCTGGCCCCATGGTCACAAATTGGAACTGTTATCGGAGAAGATCGCACCGCTTACATAGCCTGAGTTACTCAAACGCGTTCGTCATCGGGCGGGCTGGCCTCCCATCGCCTGCTCCGGATCACGCCCGGGCTGGAAAAGCTGGGCCACTCGCTTCGGCATTTCGACAACCACGGTTCCATATTTGCGGTTCGACACGTTTCTGTCTGCCCTTGGTGCCGCACGCGCCGCTATCTGCCTGCGTCCACATCAGGCCGCTTGCGGTATGGGTCACAGTGTCGTCGCCATTGTCGGCCAGGTCGGTCACGCCGTAGCCGGTGTCGCCGCGCACATATATCACGTAAAACAGGTCCTCCTGCTTGCGCAGTTTCAAAGGGTAGCCCTTGATCCGGCCATTGGCGAAGTTCACTCAAAACATTGCGTGGTCGCGCCCATGCATTGTGGTTGAGGTTTTGAACGTGCTGGTGGCCATCTGCGCATCGATCAAGCGACCGCCCGCGTCCACGTCGCCATAGCCGAAATCGAAAATCGCCGTGTTGAGGAAGGGTGCAAAGTCAGAAACGGTGTCATCTTCCAACCCGTTTTGATCAACGCCGCGAAAATCGATCAGCGAATACAACTCTGTGATGGTGGGCACCCGCCCGAACAAGTCGCCCCGCCCGAGTTCACAAGATCTCCCTCCTGCGGTTTGCATGCAAACAGCTGACGGGCAGCGGATAATGGCGCAGAATTTATTGCCAAGAAGGTGCGTGCTTGGATGGAAGCCGTTGGCGCAAAAACAGCCTTTATCGCGCCAGGAACACCGTGGGAAAACGGCTATTGCGAGCGCTTCAATTTCGGGCACCAGGACGAGCTGCTCAACGGTGAGGTCTGCCATACGCTACGCGAAGCGCAGCGTTCTCATCGAACGGGCCGCACCATTATAATGCGGTCCGGCCTCACAGCGCCTTGCGCTACCACCCACCAGCCAAAGATCCGTTCTACTAGACGCGTGTTTTGTCATGCTGAGACCTTACCGTTCGTATATCCACTCAGCATGGATACAAATTTGAGCCACGCCATCCAGACAAGGATCCCCCCACCGATCGCCAGAAGAACCAGCGCCATGCTGCCATGGGGCAGATGAAGTGCGGTGCCAATCTTCGCAAATTGCTGATGGGTTAGATAGATAAACAAGGACGCCCCTGACAGCATGAAAACCCCGCGGTGAAGATGTCTGGGGATTGGCAATCGTGTGATATAAATCATCATGATGCCCACAATCCCGATCAGATAGGGGGTTAGTGAATCCAGAACGGCATAGCTTCCAAAAGCGTAAACCCCTGTCAACAAGGTATAAAGCAGACGGTCCCGGGACGTTTGCGCCAATCCGATCCCCATTCCCAAAACAAAGATACCAAAATGCGTGCTTGGCATATGGGCAACTGCAGACATCGAATGAATACTCGCCATTGGGTAATCATCCACCAAAAATAGCGGCGTTAAAAAGCGTAGCCCAAGCCCCAGAATAACCATCGCCAAGACAAAGTTTCGCGGTGTCAGGCTTTCTTTGAAAAGATGTCTTGAGACAAACAGCGCCCCCATCAACATTAAGAGCATGTGGAAGAAACAGCTTATATACCACAGGGGGATGAGGTGGCCCTCGGAAATCATCCGGCCCCGATCCTGCATGTTCACGAAATCCTCGACAAAGAAGATCGCCTCCAATGCGGTTGGCTTGCCCAGAAACATTTCCACCCCCGCGATCGCCAGCACATAGAGCAGGGAAGGGATCATCACTTTGGCGATCAATTGCCAGAAGGGGGTAACTGAATTGAGGGTAAAGGCGTTCTGCAACTGTAGCCTTGCGATCAAAAAGCCCGAGACCATGAACAGGGCGCTGGTCGAACCGCCCCCCAGCGAGAATGTCTTCAGATGCAGGGTGACGACCAGAACGATGGCCACCGCCCTGACGAAAAGCGGGGTCTCGATCCATTTGATCAGGCTGCGGGTTTCGCCATCCGACCGCAGAGCCGCGATTTCAGAGATGGTCATCTCTTCCCATTCATGGGGCAGATCGCCGATGATGGCCTCGGTTGCCAGACAAATCTCGACAAAGTTCAAACTGTCGCCGCGAAGATCGACAAAATTATGATCGGGACTGACATGTGCCAGTCCCAACACGCGGCCCCAGATATCGCAAAGCTCTTGCTCGGTGGCGGTTTCTGCTTCTCTGCCGGCGATTTGACCGGTGCTGTCGCGCGGGGTTGCCAGCAGTGCTTTGCGGTCCAGCTTGCCATTGGGCAACAGCGGGAAGGCATCCATCAAGACGATATCCTTGGGCACCATGTAATGCGGCAACACCCGCGACAGCTCTTTGTAAAGATGGTTGGCATCCGCGGTCGCATTGGGGCGCATGACAACAAACCCTACCAGCGCCTGATTGCCGTCGCGGTCATCCAGCAACACCTTTGCGTCCTGAACGCCGTGGACGCGGGTCAGGGCATGCACGATCTCTCCCAGCTCGATCCGGTAGCCGCGAATAGAGATCTGGTCATCCTGCCTGCCGGTAAACATGACCTCGCCATCGGGCAGTTCAAATCCGCTGTCGCCGGTGAAATAAAGGCCGGTTTGCGCATGGGGGATGATCTTTCCGTCCTGCACATAGCCCAGGCTTGGGTACGGGCTGATGATGGCGATCTCACCAGACACACCGGGGGCAACGGGTTGATGAGCGCTGTCCACTATCCGTACAGTGACACCGTCGATGCCCCGCCCGATAGGGTGGCTCTTGAGGGCGGTGCCCTTTTGCGCCACGTGATAGGTGGCGGCTTGGGGGGTTTCGGTCGCGCCATAGAAGTTCACGACCTGCGCATCGGGGACCAAGACCGCAAGCTTGTCGGTCAGGCTGGGCAGCAACTGGTCGCCGCCCGAAAAGATCAGCCGCATCGGTAGGGTCTGGCCCGGCTTGGCCGCCATGGTCAGCAAATTCCCCATTGCGGGGGTCAGGTGCATGGCCGTGGGCCGCATGGCGATGACCCATTCGATCAGCCGACCGGGGCGGTAGATATCCTCTTGATGCGGAATCGCCAGTTCTCCACCTGTCGAGAGCGGCTGAAAGATATCCCGGATCATCATGTCATGGGCGACACCGTTGAGGTTGGTGAAACGGTCATCCGGCCCGATATCAAAGGTTCTCCGCTGCCAGTTGAGGAAGTGCAGCGCCGGCGCATGGGCCGTGGCCACCCCTTTGGGCGTTCCGGTCGACCCCGATGTGAACAGGATATAGGCGGGGTTTTCGGCATCACCGGCCTCAATCAGCGCGTCGGGTACTTCCTCGGCTGTGGGGATTGCCGCCTCTGGGTCAACCGCGCCGATCAGCTTGCGCTCCGGTCCCAGCCAATCCGGGCGCAGCCCCGCTTTGGGGATCACCAGCGCATCGATCCGCGCGATGCCCGCCAACATGCGCAGCCGTTCCTCAGGGTAGGCGCTGTCGAGCGGCACCATGGTGGCCCCGATCCGAAGCACGGCAATCTCGGTCCAGACCAGCTGGGGGCCACGTTCGGCCAATATCCCGATCCGCGACCCTTCGCCAAGACCCTGTGCCACAAGCCTGCGCGCAAGCTGTGCCGAGGCGGTCTCAACCTCGCCATAGGTCATCTTCCAACCCTCGCCCAAAAGGGCGGTGCGCTCCGGCGTCTGGCGGGCCTGTTTCAGGAAACCGTCAAACAGACGTTCCGTCGTGCGGCTATGGGTTTGCGGAATGGCAAGCGGGGCGATGGGATCAAAGAGCGCTTCTAGCGCCAGTTCCGGCGCCTTGGCCGCGCGGTCGAGGGTTTGGACAAAAAGCGATACCACCTGTTCGATGCGGGCGCGGCTGAACAGATGTGACCTGTAATAGGCCACCAGATTGAGGGTATCTGCGTCCTCGGTGATCCGGAAATCGATGTCGTAATTGGTGCGGGTATCGACCAGCGCGCGCGCGGCGGCGGCAAGGCCGTTCAAGTGCAGCGGCGGTGCGGCCGGAAACCAGTTGATCCCGAAGCTCGGCTGCAAGCCGGTATCACGGACCACGGCCTGATAGGGGTAATCCTCATGGCGCAGGGCATCCCGGATCCGGCGCTGTTGCTCGGCGGCCAGATCGCCAAGCGGCATATCCGGCACCAGATCCGCCGTCAGGATCAAGGCATTGGAAAACGGCCCGATACAGCGCGCGCTCTCGGGAATGGCCCTGCGCCCCGCGCTTTGAAAGCTGAGCGCCATTTTCGCGGCCCCGACCGAGCGGGCGAATACGGCCTGCGACAGCGTGGCAAAGGCTGAAAACTGTGTGACGCCCCAAGCCTGCGCGAGCTGCTCCAGACGGGATCTGTCCAGTGGTACGACGACCGGATGCGGGTCGGAGGTCTCGCGCGCAAGGGCGATGTCCTCGGGCATCTTTGGGGGCTGTTCAAACCCGGCCAGATGATCGTTCCAGTAGTTGCGCGAGGCCTCGCTGGGGGTTTGCCCTTTGGTGACGGCATAGAAATCCGTGCCCGCCTCAATGGCTGTTCCGTTGTATCCAGCCTCGATCTGCTGGGCCAGAAGCCCCATCGACATGCCATCCGACACCGCATGGTGCAAAGACAGCAACAACAGCGCATCATCCGGCCCGATCTGATAGAGTTTAAGGCGCACCATCTCATGCGCGGTCAGCTCTTCGGGTTTCTGGAACACCGTATTCTGGACCAGCGTGTAAAGATCGCTGTCCGTTGTCCCTTCAGGCAGTGTCTCTGTGTCAAGGCGGGGGGCAGTTGTGGCACGATGGGCCGCGATCCCTTTTTCAGACGTCGCGAACCGCGTCATAAGAACAGGGGTGTCCGCGACAATGCGATCAATAACATTCGCCAGACGCGAGTGATCCAAAGGGCCGCGCAAACGATAAGTTACTGGAATCGGATATGTTTCTTGGGTGAAGCGCTCGGCATGAACGTAACGTTCCTGATTTCCCTTAACGTCCGATACGATGGTTTTCACAAGATTGCCTTTGTCAAGAATGCCACTGATCCAATACCCGAACCAAGTGATCATGACTTCTACGCAAGGCATGTGATTTCTATCAAGCGGAATAGGCGATTGCTACAATTTTAAAGATGTTTGTTGTGCCTAAGCAACCTCAGAAAAATCACTTTAAAGTTGTTTGTGATAGTTGCGGGGGTTAAATTTGGGTGGAATTGGCATTTCCCGAACGCCTTTTTCCCGCCGTGACCCAGTTGCAAAAACCTGTTGAAGCAACGGGAATCGTTGAACATCCATTTCCCGGCAGCGCATGCGCGTTAGGCAGCAGTCCAGCGATACGGTTATTCAGGATTGCCCAACGCTGACGGTTCTGTTCGGGATGCCGCTTCGTCATACAACCGGGCATCACATCAAAAGACGTTCAGATAACGCGCAAGGGCTGCCCTTCTGTCAGTTTTTATCCCTAAGCCGCCGCGGGCAAACACCGCTTAGCATTCAGGGCTTACCCTAGCCCTGTCCATCCTCAGCAGGGTTTCGACGACGAAACCTTTCCAGCGCCGCACTAAGATGGCAACTGACTGCGGAACGGGCCCAATCCCCGTTTCGGAGTTTTATCGCTTTTACAATCTCCCTGTGCTGACGCAGGCTTTCTTCGATATCGGCATCGTCATAGATGTAAAAACCACCTATTACCTGCGGAACTTCCAGCAAATGCCGCCCCGATAATCGCAAATGGGGGCTGCATGAGCCTTCATATAACATTTCATGTATCACCCGGTTTCCGGCATCCATCCGCTTGATCCAGTCCGGGGATTTGGTGGCAAAGTGATGCTCCATTTCCTGACAGGTCCGCTCCAGCAGCGCGATCTGGTCGTCGGATGCATGTGTCGCACAAAGATAGGCGCCATGCCCTTCAAGCAGGATGCGCAAGGTAAAGACATCGGCGGTGTTTTCCTCGCGCCAAGGGGTCACAAAGGCGCCACGCTTTTCACCCGGGGTCAACAAACCTTCGGATATAAGGCGCGCAATAGAGTTACGGACCGGCGTCCGGCTTACGGCCAGCTCGGCGGCAAGGGCCTCTTCTTTCAGCTGGGTTCCCGGATCATAGAAACCTGATACCAATCGCCGACGAAGTTGAATATAGACTGTATCTGATACTTTCACGCTTCCGCTCCTCGTCGCGACCGGCAAATTATCTCTTATCTGCAGTGTCGCCCAAAACAGCAGCACCGCCAAGACCCATGCAATAAACGCATGGTTTTTGACAGGTTATTCATCGCCAGCCACTGCCGAAACATTGCTTTTCTGGCGCAATAGCATCTTTTTAAGAATTGGCAGACCTGTTGTTGCAACGATCAATGTGATCAGTATCCATGAAATCGGCCCCTGAAGCAGGCTCAAAAAACCCTCTCCCGAAATCAGCAATGCCCGGCGCAGGTTTTCCTCGGCAATGGGGCCAAGAATAACTGCAAGCACGGCTGGTGCCGTCGGAATGTCCAGCTTTTCCATGCAATAGCCAAGAATACCGAAGCCAAGCATCATCCAGACCTCGAACATGCTGTTGTGGATTGCGAAAACGCCGATCGTCGACATCACGAAAATCATCGGCGCCAAAAGCTGTGTCGGCATTTTCAGGACATTGACAAAAGCCCTTGCCCCAAGCGTGCCCAAGACCAGCATCAAGCCGGATGTCACCAGCATGGACAGCATAAAGGCATAGGTAATATCGGCCTTGTCGCGGAACAATTGCGGCCCCGGCATCAAGCCATGCACCAGCAACGCCCCCAGGATCACAGCGGCAACAGAGCTGCCCGGAATACCAAGCGTCAGCGCCGGGATAAGCGTCGCGGCCGTATCGGCGTTATTGGCACATTCGGGGGCCGCGACACCTTCGGGTGCGCCCTTGCCGTATTTGTCCTTGTCCGGGTCCCCGCGCCGCTGTTCATTCCATGCGAAGAGTGCCGCGACATTGCCGCCCAAAGCGGGAATAATGCCGGTAATCACCCCGATCCCCGAAGACTTGATCCAGACCGGCACCAAGCTAGACCAGCGGAAATTTCTTGTTGTGTCTTCGATCTTGCCGATCTCACCGACCGGCTTGACCGGGTTCAGGGCCAGATCGATCGCAGGTGGGATGGCGTAAAGCCCGGTCAGCAACACAATGATATTGACCCCGCTCAGCAATTCCAGTTGATCAAAGGCAAAACGTTCGATCCCCGTCATCATGTCGATACCGATCATGCCAATATAGAGCCCGAAAGCCGCCGATAGCAGCCCCTTTACCGGATTGCTGGACAATAGGACGGCGATGGTCATCAGGCCGAATATGGCCAGCCAGAAGTAATCGGCCGGTCCGAACTTCAACGCGATCATCGAAAGCGGCGGCGCAAGCAACAACAGCGCGACCGCACTAACCGCCGACCCTATGCTTGACGAGACCAGTGATATGCGCAGCGCCAGCTTGGCCTGCCCTTTTTGTGCCATCGGATAGCCGTCAAAAACCGTCGCAACACCGGCAGGCGTGCCCGGAATACGCAGCAAGATTGCAGGGATGGAGCCGCCATACATCGCGCCATTATAAATCCCCGCAATCATTCCCAGCCCGGCAATCGGATCCATTGTAAAGGTCAGTGGGATCAGGACCGCAATACCCATCGTTGCCGAAAGCCCCGGCAGCGCCCCGACCGCGATGCCAATCGCCGTCCCGACCACCATGGCCAGCACGTTCTTGAACGTCAAAAGCAGCGGGATCGCATCAAAGATGTGCTGAATGATATCCATCATGTCATAATCCAATCATCTTCAGGACAGCTTCGGGGGGAAGGGGGACCGCTAAAAGCAGGCGGAAAACCGACACCAGCAAAAGCAGGAAAAGGAATGTGCCGATCGCCAAGCCGCGAAAGTTCCGGTATCCAAGCCCATAGCCCAGCAACGGCACGATAACCGCAGCGCTGGTGTAAAAACCGACAAACGCCATCCCGAACAGCAACCCCAATCCGGCCAGGATCAACATCACTGACAGTCGAAGCTGGTTTGGCGAAGGTGCAATCACCGCGACAGAGCCGCCTCGCATCGCCCTTACGGATTGAACCGCCCAAATTGCAGACAGTAGGATCATCAGGGCGGTGACGCCGCGTGGCATCAACCCCCCCTCGCCAGCATATTGCGAGGCTTCCCAGAACCCCAGAATACTGATTGCGCAAACAAGCAGTGATGCACCGGTTTCGATTGTCGCTTTCCTCACATGGACCTCCAACAGTCAGGCTGACAGCGGGGGATATCCCCCGCTGCAAAGGTTACTGCTGAACCCAAGGTGTATTGTCCCACAGCGCATTGAAGGTCGCCGAGAGGGATTCCAGCTCTGCCAGATAATCGGCCGAGGCAGTATAGGCCAAGGCCAGATGCTGTTGCGCCGCCTTTTCCTGAAACTCGGGGTCATCCACCGCCGCTTTCAACGCAGTTTCAAGCCGCGCAATCACATCGGCCGGCACACCTGCCGGAGCCGCAATACCCCGCATGGATCCCATGACGACATCATAGCCCTCTTCCTTGAATGTCGGCACCTCCGGCGCGCCCGCCCAACGCTCATTCGACATCTGGCCAAGCGCGTGCAGCGTGCCCTCATGCACATCGCCGATCGTCTCGGAAATATTCATGCTGGCCATCATGATATGGCCTCCCAACACCGCTGTCCGCACATCGGCATTGCCCGGAAACGGGATGTGCTTCAACTCGACGCCGGTCATGCGTTCAAATTCCAGCGCCGCAAGATGGTCGTCAGACCCCAGACCCGTCGAGCCATATGTCACCTTGCCGGGATTTTCCTTTGCATAGGCGATCAGATCGTCAAAGGTCTTGATGTCAGATGACGGCAACAGGCTGAATGCACCCGGATCATCGATCACATTCGCAATCGGCGCAAAACTTTCCAGCGAATAGCGCGCATCACGTTGGATCGGAATGGTCAGGATGTTTGGCGTGTTGATAAAGCCGATCGTGTAGCCGTCAGCCTCGGCTTGTGCCAGTTCGGTGAAGCCGATTTCGCCGCCCGCACCGGCCCGATTCAGTACAACAATTGAAGCCCCGCCGCCCAAATGTTTTTCGATGAAAGGTGCAAGCGTGCGCGCCGCGATATCGGTGCCGCCACCGGCACTATAGGCGACGATCATATTGATCGGACGCTCCGGGTATTCGGCCTGCGCAGCTGCAGCAGATGCGACAACAACCGCCGCGGCGGTGAAAAGTTTCTTCATGGTTCCCTCCCTAGGTCCCGCGCTCCCCACGGGTGATTTCGGATACAAATAAACGTTATGGGTATATCGAGCCTGTGGGAAGTGTTTTTTGCTGCCATCAGTTTTAAATCTAATAAGCTATTATATATATGCAGTTTTTTTGTGTATCTGGGTGATTATTTCTATATTTCGGAATTTTCATACACTGGAAACTCTTGCATTTTGTATTTTTTCTGGTTCACCATATGGAATGCGTGGAGGACGCAAATCTACTAGTGGAGGGTCAAGAATGGCTGATTCGAACAGCCCCGGAAAACCGGCGATATTGATTATGGGCTTCGGCGCGGC
The DNA here is from genome assembly GCF_001202025.1 of Pseudorhodobacter aquimaris. Lineage (GTDB taxonomy): Bacteria > Pseudomonadota > Alphaproteobacteria > Rhodobacterales > Rhodobacteraceae > Pseudorhodobacter > Pseudorhodobacter aquimaris. Next base: position 10,551 of record NZ_LGHS01000034.1, on the reverse strand, counting down.
AGGGCAGGCTTATGCCCGAGGATTCGCGCCCTATGCCCATGTCACGGCGTCAGACCCTTACGCCGGAGCGGCCGCAGGGTGCACTGAACTCACGCTGTGCAAGGAAATGCCCGAGACACTCGAGAGTTTTGATCTTGTGATCATCTTATCACCGGCTGCTGTCGGGTTCTCTATCTGCGAGGAAGTTGCCAAACGGGCAGGGACCTGCCCTGTGCTTGACCTGACTTCTGCTGCGCCTGACGCCATGCAGCGGGCAGCAAATCTGCTTGGGCCGCGATTCGTTGACGGCACCGTCCTCGGGGCGGTCGGGCTGACCGGGCTTGGCACGCCAATGGTTTTTTCCGGGCCTAAAGCGGCCGATGTTGCCAGCCTTCTGACACCGTTTGGATGCAAAATCACCTGTCTGGATGGCCCGCCGGGCGCTGCAAGCACGCTGAAACTTTTGCGGAGCCTGTTCATGAAGGGGCTAGAGGCGCTGGTGGTAGAAACAAACCTGACCGCAGAGGCCTTGGGCCAATCCAGCGGCCTTGAACTTGCACTCGGTGATCTTGCCGAGGTGAAAGTCACCGATCTGATGACCGAAATGCTGCGCACCCATCCCCGCCATGCAGAACGTCGGATGCATGAGGTCGAAGCAGCAACCGCGCTGATGCAGGGTGCAGGGCTAACTCCGGTGATGTCACAGGCAACCCTCTGTGTATTTTCGCGGACGGCTGCCGGTGGCAAGGGGCCGGATGCCTCTGTCCAACAAGCATTGGACTGGCTGGTTTCACAAAACGCAAAGGGTATAGAATGATCATCCCCCCCGTTATCTGGATCAGCGAACCGATCCATCAGGACGCATATGACCTGCTGAGCGCCCAGACCGAAGTTCTTGGCCCTGGCCCGATCCCCCCGGAACGCGAGGCAGATATTACCGCAATCATAGCCCGCAACCATCCTATCAATGCCGCGCTTGTTGGCCGCCTGCCGAAGTTGCAGGTCGTCGGTAAGCATGGGGCGGGCTTGGACAATATCGACACGGAAATCCTCCAGAACCGCGGCGTTCAGATTTTTCGGGCGCAGGGTGCCAATGCAGGATCTGTAGCGGATATGGCTGTGGCCTTGGCCTTGATGTTGTTACGTGCGCCCGATCTGCTTGACCGGAACATCCGCGCGGGGGATTCTGTCAGTACATCCCTGCGCGTCGGCTATGAAATTTCCGAAAGGCGCATCGGAATCCTTGGCATGGGCGCGATCGGTCAGGCTGTCGCCTCTCGGTTAATAGGCGGCTTTGGCGCCACGGTTGTGGCTTTTGATCCGGGGCTCCCCGAAGGGGACTGGCCTAAGAACATCCTCAGGCATAACGAACTGGCGACACTTTTGGGCGAAACTGACCTGTTGTTTTTGCATTTGCCCCTGCTGCCTACGACAAGAAATCTATCTCGACGGCAGAGCTGGCACAGCTTCGCCGCGGCGCATGTATCGTGAATTGCGCCCGCGGAGGGATCATCGACGAACAGGCCTTGGCAGATGCGCTTGCCACGCAACACATCGCGGGGGCTGCCTCAGATGTCTTTGCGATTGAGCCACCCCGCGCCGACAACCCGCTGTTTGCGGATGGCCTTCGCTTTATCGGAACCCCGCATCTTGCGGCCTCTACCCATGCCGGATTGCGCCGCACCGGCATGATCATAGGACAAACAGTCCTGACCGCATTGAACGACATAAAAGGAAGCGACACATGACCGTAGGTTTTTGCATCAAGACACGACAACGCAAGGTAGATGAGGCGACGGTCGCGGCCTACCGCACACTTCCGGTCGCCAATGTAAGTGACTGCATGTCGCGCATGTTTGCCGGGGGCAGCAAGCTTCGCCCCATCCATAACCCGACAAGCGTTCTGGCCGGCCCCGCCCTGACCGTTCGCAGCCGCCCCGGCGACAATCTTATGGTGCATCACGCGCTGGACGTGGCAGAGCCTGGCGATGTAATTGTTGTCGATGCGGGCGGTGAGCACAGCAACGCCATTATCGGTGAAATCATGGCCGGCATCGCCTTGAAACGCGGCATCGCGGGTATCATCATCTACGGTGCCATTCGCGACGCCGAGGAGATCCGCCGGATGGGCCTGCCGCTTTACGCCACCGGGATCACCCATCGCGGCCCCTACAAGGACGGGCCGGGGGAGTTGAACACAGTGATTTCCATCGAAGGCATGATTATTGAGCCGGGTGACCTGATCCTAGCAGATGGCGACGGTGTCCTCTGCGTACCTTTTGCACAAACCGACCGTATTCTGGCCGCAACACAGCAGAAGTTTGCGGCCGAGCAGGTGGAGATTGACCAAATCTCTGCGGGCACCAATGATAGGACATGGGTAATAGACACCCTGAAGGCGCGCGGTTGCTCCTTTACTGAATAGGCAGGGATCCCTGATGGCAAAGATCATAGCAAGCGTTCGCCGCAAGGCTGTCACCACAGCGCGTAATCTGCGCGGTGTGTATGCGCTGGATGATTTTGAGGTGCGCGCGCAGCGACTTTTGCCAAAATCCATTTTCGGCTATGTCAGCGGGGGCGTTGAGACGGATGCAACCCTGCGGGCCAATCGCGAGGTGTTCAAAGGGATCACATTCCAGCCACGGGTTTTACGCGATGTCTCCGTGCGAAGCCTGAAAACAAAACTGTTTGACGAAACCCACAGTCTGCCATTCGCGATTGCACCGATGGGGTTCAGTGCGCTTGTCGCCTATGACGGCGATGTCTGTTTGGCCAAGGCAGCCAGGGCCGCAGGCAGCTTTGCGATCTGTTCGGCGGCATCGCTTACACCGCTGGAAAGGGTGGCGGCCCAGGGGGCAAGCCGTTGGTTTCAGGCCTATATCCCCGGTGACAACCTGCGCATCGCCGCCTTGCTGGACCGTATCACAAAGGCGGGTTTTGACCATCTGGTGGTCACCGCCGATACACCGGTCGCGGGCAACCGCGAGAATAACGCCCGCAATGGCTTTGATGCCCCGTTCCGCATCACCGCCCAGCTTGCATGGCAGGGCATGACCCATCCGCGCTGGACCATCGGTACCTTGGCCCGTGAGATCATGACCCGCGGGATGCCCCATTTCGAGAATATGGAAGCCGTTCAGGGACCGCCGCTGTTTTCCAGGGATCTCGTACGCTCGACGATCGGGCGGGACCAACTCAACTGGGACAGCATTCGCTTTATTCGCAAGATCTGGGCGGGCAAGCTGGTCATAAAAGGTGTGCTACATCCACAGGATGCGCGGATCGCACAAGATATCGGTTGTGACGGTATTATCGTCTCCAATCATGGCGGGCGACAGCTGGATTATACCACAACGACGCTGGCGGCGCTGCCCGCAATCCGCCGCGAAGTCCCCGATATGACCGTCATGTTCGACAGCGGTGTGCGGCGCGGGACGGATGTCCTCAAGGCGATCATGCTGGGCGCCGATTTCGTTTTTGTCGGCCGCCCATTTCTTTATGCGGCCGCAACCCATGGAGAACAGGGCGTTGCACATGCCATGGACCTGCTTGCCGCAGAGGTCGACCGCGACATGGCGTTTTTGGGTATAACCACGCCACAGGAAATCCGCGACCACGCTACACAGTAATCATAACGGCATCCGCCAGCGCAAAGCTATCCTGCGGATCACCCTGACAAGAGGAAAAGAGAATGATTGAGAACCAGACCGGCCTGCTTGATGAGATCCGCAGCCGATTTGCCCATGTCACGACCTGCCCCATTGAGGGGGAGCGCATCTTTTTCGAGAATGCCGGCGGGTCATTGACGCTGAACTCGGTGGTGGAAACCTCGGCAAGAATGGCGGCAATGCCCGACAACCAAGGCCGCGAGAATGCCGCGTCCAAAGAATTGATGCGCCAGATCAATGAGGCCAAAGCCAAGGCGCATGCTTTCTTTAACGCCAAAGACGGGCAGGTTTTTGTGGGTGAAAGCGGGACCGAACTGCTGTTCCGTCTGCTCTCGGTGGCCTGTTTGGGCGTGACAAAGCCGGGTGTTGTGCTGGGCAGCACGCTGGAACATCCCGCCTCACGCTCGGCGGCGGCGCGTTGGGCCGGTGTTGCGGGGCTGAAAGAAGTTGTCGTCGCGCATGATGATGCAACCGGCACCGTTACGGTCGATGATTACCGTGCGGCAATCACCCCCGATGTGAAAGTAGCCACAATCATCCACACATCGCCCGTGACCGGCATGGGGGTCGATATTGCCGCCATCGCACAGGCCATCCGCAGCGTGGCGCCCGAGTGTTTTATCATCGTCGATGGCATCCAGCATGCGGCCCACGGCGGGATTGATGTCGATGCGGCGGGCATAGATGGCTATGTCATCTCGCCCTATAAGGTGTTCTCGCGGCATGGTTACGGCTTGGCCTGGATCTCTGACCGGCTGGCGGCCTTGCCACATAACGCGCTGATCGGCGGGCCAGAGCTGAACTGGGAGATGGGCACACGCGATACCGGATCCTATGCCACATTTTCGGATGTAGTGGATTACCTCGACTGGCTGGGCGGCCGTTTTACCGACAGTAGCGATTTGCGCCTGAGACTAGAGGCTGCGGGGCGGGCGATGAAGGCCCAAGAGGCGGCACTTGTCGATGCGATGATCCACGGCACCGGCAACCAGAAGGGATTGGCCGAACTGGATGGTGTGTCGGTGATCGGGGGGCTTGATAATCCTGCCCGCGAGGGACTTGTATGCCTCTCGGTTGCGGGGGTGGATTCTGTTGACCTCGTGAAGCGGCTGAACGATTACGGTATCCGAACCCATGTCCGCAAGGCGGATCACTATTCTGGCAATATCCTGCGGCCGCTGGGGCTGGCTTCGGCGGTGCGTGTCTCCCTCGCCCATTACAACAGCCGCGAAGAGGTTGCCCGCTTTTTGTCCGCAATGCGCGCCATCACCGAAGAGGGTGCATAACGTGCCTTAGGCTTAGGACACACAACCAGAATATCACGGTAGCGGCGAGAGCGGTCGCGCAGAGGGCCACCTTTGGGCATCGGTCATAACGGGTGGCCCAGACGCCGCCAGTGTTTCAGGCGCGCGAACATAAAACCAATCCGGTTACGTTTTCTGTCATATTTGACATGGCTACCTTGTGCCTTTCGTCTAACACTCTGAACATACGATAGAATGCATCTGCCTTGACCCATATGCGAAATCGCTTGAAAACAGTGTTCTAGGGAATGTCAGCATATCGTGTTGGCGAACACCTGATCACGCGATGGTTGCTCGGAATATCGTAATGGGATCAGTGCACCGACGGGCTGCCATCCACCGTGTGTAGCCGTCGAGGGGACCGCGCCAGATCTTGCGGAACCAGTGTTTCCATTCCGCTGCGGCTCTCGCGCTGGAACGTCTCGTCGGTTTCGATGATGCCCGAAAGAACGGCGGGCGTTATCGCCTTGATTTGGTTGAGAATGAGCATCCGCCAGCGCCATATCGTGTCTCGGGAGAGGCCAAGCCGATGGCGCAGCTTATGGCACGACAGCGGCGTGTCGTTCGGGTCTGCCAATCAGACGGGCTCGTGGGTCGTCAGGCCCCCCTTCTCGCCCCATTGCTTCCAACACCCAATATCTTTCGAAGGCTGTAGAGAGGCTTTGGCGGGCCATACTCCTTGGGCGCATCGCACCGCCGTAAACCATTGCACTTGATGAAAATAATGCCGATCAGAACACGTCTATCATCAACGCGGGGCACCCCATGGCTCTTTGGAAAAAAGGGCAACAGCCGCTCCGTTTGAAGGTCCGTCAGCCAGAGAAGATTGCGCGTCAACACCCCGTCATTTTGGCTGCTTGAATCATGCAAGCACGAAAGCCTCAAGCCCAACAGGGTCCCGACCCTATTGTTGACGTCATCCCGCTTAGGCATTTGGCGGCGGAGGGGCTTGAATTGCCTTTCCGCCGCCCTTGGCTAAAACCCTACAGGTTTTGCCATTTCGAAACCCAGAAATTGAATTCGATATGCTGTATTTTCGAGGCTTTGTATTGGTAGCTATGCGGGTCCCCTTTGGCCAGCCTTAAGGTGTGGCTTGATGATCTTGGCCTTTGGCCCTGCTGGATACAGGGGCGCTTATTCCGCATGGCCGGGCCAATGCACACATGCCGCTTAGCCGGCGGTTGCGTTTGGCGGTGCCTCGGCAGGGGGTGGGGCACGACGCGCTTGCGACCAGTTCAACCACAAAAGCAGTATGGTTAGGATTGCACCTGCGATTTCGACCCACAGGGCGGGCCAGAACAAAGCCACCACACCAGGGACCAGCAAAACCCGCATCCACATTGCCATCGGTGCCCAGAGAAAGCCTTCGAGGGTCGCGGCAAAGGCCACAAGCGCAAGAATTGCGATCGCGCCGCTCCACAATACCAAGGGCAGGGGACCACCGAGAATGATCTCTTCGTTGAACACCATAAACAGCGGGATCAGATACAGGCCTTTGGCATATTTCCACGCCTGAAAGCTGGTCTCCATCGGTTTCGATCCGGCAATCGCGGCCCCCGCAAACCCGGCCAGGGCGACGGGGGGGGTTACATTGCTGTCCTGGCTGTACCAGAACACCACGAGATGGGCGATCAACAGGGGCATGCCGAATTGCTCGGTCAGGGCGGGGCCAACCAGAATGATCAAGACGATATAGGCCGCAGTCACGGGCAACCCCATGCCAAGGATCAGGCTGGCCAACAGCACAAGCACCAAGGCCAGCAGGATATTTCCGCCCGAAAATGCAATCATCATGGCCGAGAATTTCAGCCCCAATCCCGTCAGCCCGACAACGCCCACAACGATACCCGCCACGGCACAGGCCATCGACACCGCCACCGCGTTGCGCGCACCCAGCTCCAGTGCCTCAAGCGTCAGGGCAAGACCGCGTTGGCACAGGGCGATGAACCCGGCCATCGACGGGCTGCCCGATACAAATGTCCAAAGCGCACGGGCCGAGGCCGCGGCAAGGATGGAGAGGATCGCGTAAAACCCGACCCGCATCGGTGAATATCCCGCGACCAACAGCGCGATCAGCGCGACCAAGGGCAACAGGAAATGCCACCCTTCGGCCAGCACATCGCGCAGATTTGGCAGGTCTTTTGCATCCAATCCTCGCATGCCCTGCTTTACGGCGGCGATGTGAACCAGCAGATAAACGGTGCCGAAATAAAGGATGGCCGGAAAAATCGATACCAGCACGATGTCGACATAAGAAACCCGTGTGAACTCGCTCATCAAAAAGGCGCCGGCCCCCATCAGCGGTGGCATGATCTGCCCGCCGGTTGAGGCAGCGGCCTCTATCCCGCCGGCCTGCGCGGGGCGGTAGCCAAGTTTCTTCATCAGCGGGATCGTAAAGGCGCCGGTGGTGACCACATTGGCGATGGCCGAGCCGGAGATGGAGCCCATGCCCGCGCTTGCGATAACGGCGGCCTTGGCCGGGCCGCCGCGTTGACGCCCCGTGGCGGCATAGGCCAGATCGATAAAGAATTTGCCCGCACCCGTTGCCTCAAGAAAGGCCCCGAACAGCACAAAGATGAAAACGAATGTGGCCGCAACCCCGAGCGGGATACCGAAAATCCCCTCGGCCCCGAGGGTCATCTGGCTGGACAGCCGCTCAAGCGAATAGCCGCGATGGTTCAGGATGCCGGGCATCCAGTCGGCCAGAAACGGCAACTCTCCGCGACTTCCTGCAAAGGCATAGGCGATAAAAAAGGCGCCGATGATCGTCATGCCAAGGCCCACAGCGCGGCGCGCGCCCTCCAGCACCACGACGATGGTCAGAATGCCGATCCAGACGTCGATCGTGCGCGGGAACACCTGATTGGCAATAATGTCGATATTGACCGGCACCCAAGCCCCCGCCAAGATGCTGGCGGCGATCAGCACAGCGTCAATGGCCCAGCCCAGCAACCCCCGTGGCCTGTTTTGGCCGAACACCGGATAGATCAGAAAACACAGCACCAGAATAAAGCCGAGGTGGATGGGCCGCTGAAAGAACAGCCCCAAAGGTTGCACCCCCGCCGCGTAAAGCTGAAACAGCGACAGCAGGATACCGATCACTGTGATCGCGCGTAACACGATCCACGGCTGGGCTGGTGGGGTCACGGTGGCTTTGGGGTCTGAGTCCATCAATCTGTATCCCTAATCAAGGCAATTTTTACCCGTTCGCGCGGCGCTACCGCAGAAAGTGAGGTGATTGTGTCACCGACCTGCAAACGGTGGTCGACGGGCCCCAGACCGGGGCGCAGGATTAGGCATCATCGGGAACCGGCTCATCTATATTCAGGATAAGATAACCCCCTTCACCGTCCGAGACCTGCTCTCCCCGGCCGGGGATATGCCCGAGGCCTGCGGCGAAATCCGGCAGATGGGATTGCACAAGCACCATATGGCCATCACGGTTTTCATAGCAGTCCGAGACCTCGAACCCTTCGACGGAATGATGCCAAAGCACACACCAACCGTTGCCGCGCGCGACTTTGAATCGTGCAATCTCGGTGCCATCCTCATGCGTGGCGACCAGCTGGTCGGCAGCCGCCATGCCTGCCGCAATAAGGAGGAGGAGGGCGCAAAGCCCCCCTCTTGCCATTTGCTTCACTCGCGCAGGTGATCCGGAACTTCCGCGCCAACTTCGTCATAGTAACGAAGCGCACCGGCATGCAGCGGGATCGGCGTGGCCCCCATTGTGAATTCGACCGTGGTCTCATTCGCAGCGGGGTGGACGGCCCGAAGCTCTGCGATATTTTCGAACATCGCCTTGGTCAGCGCATAAGCCAGATCGTCGGACATCTCGGAGGAGACAACAAGAACGTTCGGAATGCCGAGAACCGCAACATCATTATCCACACCGGCATAGCTGCCACCGGCCAAAGTGGTCAGTGCAAATGTAGCATCGGCATTCCTTGCGGCTTTCAGTTCATCTTCGCTCAGTGGTACAATGGCGATGCTGTTGGTCGTCGCAAGGTTCAGAACCGATGAGGTCGGCGCCCCGACCGACCAGAAGCCCACATCGATATCGCCATTGGCAAGGGCATCTGCGGTCTCGTTGAAGTTCAGGCGTTGTTCGTCGATATCATCATAGGTGATGCCGTTTGCCTCAAGGATGGCGGCAGTATTCACCTCGGTGCCCGATCCGGGTGCCCCGACTGCGACACGCTTGCCACGCAGGTCTTGCAGGCTGGTGATCCCGCTGCCTTCAAGCGTCACGATATGTACCATGTTGGCATAGAGAGAGGCCAGTCCGCGCACCATCGGCAATTGCTGCCCTTCGAATTTTCCCGTACCCGCATAGGCTTGCGCAACCGTATCAGCCAAGCCAATTGCAAGATCCGCGTCGCCTGTGGCAATTAGCCCCATATTTTCGACCGAGGCACCGGTGACCTCTGCGGTCGCGGAATATCCTTCAATGTGGTTATTGACGATTTCAGCCAAACCGCCACCGATCGGATAATAGGTCCCGCCGGTACCACCCGTCGCAATTGAGAGCTGATCTTGCGCCAGCACGGGGCTGCCAAGGCTCATCATCGCCAACGCGGCAGGGCCAACCAGACCAAGCGAGCGGCCAAATATTCTTTCCAACATAGTATCCTCCCAAAACGGGCATAACGCCCATATCATCCCGCGTTTTCCCGGAACTTGCGTCATAATAACCAAATAAAAACAAAATAACATAGTGCCTGGGTAATCCCCCCCTTTTTAACGGGGTGCATCCGTAGAACTTACGCGGCCATTTTCAGTTTCTGGGCGGGAGTGATGCCGCCGATGCCCCGCTGTCCGGCAACGGTTTGCAAGCAAACCGTGAGAGGAATGTTCGGGCGGTCGTTGTTGTATGTCCATAGCCATTGCGTGGCGTGATCTTGTGCCTCCTCTATGCTTTCGATGATGTATTGGTCCAGCCATTCATGCCGGACCGTCCGGTTGTAGCGCTCAATGTAAGCATTCTGTTGAGGTTTGCCGGGTTGGATGTGTAGGATGGTAACCCCTTGTTCCTCGGCCCATTTCATTAGCTTTCCACTGATGTATTCCGGGCCGTTGCCGACTCTTATGGTGCCGGGCTTGCCACGCCATTCGATGATGCGGTTGAGGCTTCTGATCACGCGTTCCGCTGGCAAAGAAAAGTCGACCTCGATGCCCAATCCTTCGCGATTGAAATCATCCAACACGTTCAAGAGCCGAAACGCCCGGCCATCCCCAAGGCGATCCGCCATGAAGTCCATCGACCCGCTGCCCGGCAGCGCATGTTTACATGCGCGAGAGGGAGGTCATGTTCGGCGCTTCTGGCACCACCTGCGCGTCGGGCTTGTCCCGCTTCATCCTTTTGCGGGGTTTGATCTGTTACCCGGCAGGGCATTGCGTAGCAATGGCCCGAAGGGCGCAGGTTCAGCTCAAGTTCACAGTAGATGCGGTAAACTCTTTTGTGCCTTCTCATGCATGTGAACATGCACTGCCAGGTAACAGTATCCAAGGCTGCCCCTTCACGTTGCGCAGATGCAGAAAGCATAATCCAGATCCCCAAGTCTTCCGGGCTTCGGTCAGCCCAACAAGCAGATCGGCAATAT
>NZ_LGHS01000033.1 GCF_001202025.1 Pseudorhodobacter aquimaris | reverse complement strand
GGTCTCGATGCGGTCAAGGTTGTTGGCATAGGTGATTTCTGCTGAGACCACATTGCCCAGAGCGGTGCCATTCCGGCTGATCGCACCGTTGAAATGGCCGAAACGCTTCAGCCCCAAGTCTGTGGGCGTGCCTGCGCCGCTCAAAATGGCGATGACCTCACCTTGCGCCACCAGCCGCGCGGTTGCAGTCAAAAGGCCAGAGCGCTGCACCTGCCATGACAGCTGGTCCAGCACGCAGCCGGAATACATCGCAAAGCGTGGCACCTCGGGCATACCTGTCTCGATGGAAATAGAGGGCAAGGTCCAACTGCCCGAGCGAAATTCATGGGTGTAGGGTCCAACGCCAGAAGTGGTCGGTTCGCCGAAGGCCGCTTTCAGCCAAAACCCGAAGGCCTCGGCATCTATTGGCACCATCACATCGCCATCTGCCGTCACCGCATCCTTGATCGGGGCGAGGGGATCGCGGCCATAACCGAGCAATTCGCTGTTTAGAAGTGGCTGTTCTGATCCCAGCGAGGTGCTGGCAAAGGGCATTTTGGTAAAACCGCCAACCGGCGGCGTCCCATAAACGGTCTCAAAGCCGAGCGCCATCTGCGCCCGCGCGCCTTGCGCACGTGCCATATCTTTCTCCTAATAATGTGGGGTGTCAGGCCAGAGGGCCGGTGGTGGTGTAGTGCAAAACGACAGTGATCACCGCAGCTTTCAGGGCCGCCGCACCTTCGATGGGAAGATCGACCGACGCCGGGGCTTCGGGTTCTAGCCAATCGCAAATTCCGCCTAGCGTGCGGTCAGCCTCCAGCATTGTGCCAATGGCAGCGATCAGACTGTCAAAGGCAGTGGCACGGCCATTCGGGACCTGGACGACGACCTCCAGCTCGGCTCGGTGCTGGTAATGGTAGCGCAGAGGCGACAGTGTGACCTCTGGCTCACCGGGCTGGCCGTCGCGCAGAATGATCAGCCCCGCCACCGGGATCCGCTCGGGCAGTATGTCATCGCGTAAGGTAAGAGCGGCAAGCAGCTGCAGCCGTGCGTACAGCGCGGCGAGGATGGCTTCGCGGGTGGTGGGCATTATCGGTTCCAAAGTCTGGGTTAGTCAACGGCAGGTCCGAGCCCAGACCGACTGGACTTGCCTTTGCACTTGTTATTATCTGTCTGCGACACAAGTTCATGTCATCTATGAGATAAATATTATTCTGGAGAGCCATTTTGAAAAATCTTGACGACGATATTTATTTCAACTCCAAGGGTTGGCAGAGCACAATCGAGACTCAGAGCAGGCTATTTAATCCAGCCGCTCTTGTTGCAATCTCTGATCAGCTTCGGGACGAATTCCATCGCGGACATGCTAAGGACCGCAAGATGCCGGAAATCGCACAGGCTGACTGGAATAGTGGCCTTCTGACCCAATATAATGATCGCGAAATTGGGTATGATCTGCCGTGTTTACTCTCTGCTGATCGTCCCACCCGTGGACGGATTATGCTCTGCGCGCAGGATCCTTTACGAAAAGGCACTTCGCCAAGCCTGACTGTTGGAACCTTTTTTGGTATAGACAATCCTCGCTATCGCCATCGCCGCAATCATCATGGTGCCGTCTGGAACCTAATCCGGACTTGCGTACACGCCGGCTTTGATGTGTGGGTAACAGACGCGTTGAAGATCTTTGTCGGGAAGGATCAACTTTGGAAAAATCCAGAGCTATTCAAGCTTTGCTTTGAAATACTCCGGGACGAAATTGAGGCATTCTCGCCCAACAAGATCCTGACTTTGGGTCGTACGGCTGGCAACGCCTTGTCTTACGTTCGGTTGGAGGATACGTTCTTACGCGCCCCTCATCCTGCCGCGCGGGGAAAATGGTATCTTGAAGGTTCAGCCGATCCTGAAGAAGGCCTCTTGAAGGGGCTGGAGCATTATTATTGCAGGGTTCTATTTGGAGCAGACGCACCAGAGGATGTAGTAGGCGCTCGTGATTAGAACAAAATCTACGGAAGCCGCAATTTACAGCTTAACGTTAACCATTAGTTTGTCCGCAAGTGGGATGGCTGCTTGGTCCGCATAGCAGCCGTCAGCCCAATCATGACACCGCCCAATTTGCCACGATCAGTCCGGGCACGCCTTCCACCGCTCGTTCCGCATCCCGCGCCAGATCCAGCCGCTTGCGCAACTTGACCTGAGCCACCAGCAGGAAGATCGGCACGGTTGTCGCGCCGCGCCCGGTTTTTGACTTGCTCGCCACAGCGCGACCTTTCGTATTCAACCGCCCTTCAGCCACCAGCAGGCTTGGCCCACGACGACGGTAGATGAACCGCAGCCGCAACCCAGCGCGGCGTTCCCACTCAATGGGGGTGATCCGTCCACCCTTGCTGCTTTTGCCAGCAGCCACAGTGGGGATTGCCAGCCAAAAGCCATTCTTGGACCGGATCAGCGGGCCGCTGTCATGGGCGCCGACAATCACCGGTGCGTTTGACCAGACCAGTGCCGCCGCGCTCAGGCTGTCGCCTGACTTCGGGAAGCTGGCGAGTCGGATAGAATTGCCAAGCCGGGTGCCCAGCCCCGCGCTGGTGATCTGCGTTCGCCAGGCGGATTTCAGACTGGTCCCGGCCTCGCGCATGGCGGCCGTGACGGCGCGTTCCCCAGCGGCGACTTCGGCAGCCATAATGGCGACAATGTCAGGATCAATGGCGAGCTTCAGTTTCATGCGGGGCGCAAATCCAAGGTCCAGACAAGCCGCTCGCGGTCGCGGACGGGCTCACCCTGAATGAGGAAGGCCTCGGAAGCGATCTCGATCCGTTCGCCGGGTCGCGGGTTGGGGACCTCGGCCACGCGAAGATCGACGCGGGTGGTTTCCGACCAAAGACGCGCGTCGCCGAACGCAGTAATGTCGTCCGCGCGGCGCATGACCGCGCGGATAAGGACGGGCGTTCCACCGTCGGCAACATAGACCGCATCTCGGGCGATGTTGGGATCGCAAAAGACGTTGTCGATTGCAGCGATAAAGACGGACATGGGCTCCCCCTCAGGTGGCGCTGAAGAGCCGGATCGCAAGGCGCGGGCGCTTGTTGACCGGCAGGATCGATCCTTCCGTCATCAGGTCGATCCAGCGGCCTTTGGCGTCCATCATCTGGCGCGCGTAGAGCGGCAGGCCGATGGTGTTGGCGGTTTCCAGCAGATTTGCGGGTCCGCCATAGGTGGTGAAGGTATCAAACGTGCCCATGGGAAAGGCGATGCCCTCTCCGGTGGGGATCAGACGTTCCGACGATCCGTTTGAGAGCGTGACCGAGCCGTTGTATTCCTCAAAAAGCACGCCCGCGAAGGGGAAAGCCCGGCGCATGTCCTCGCGCAGGGGCTGGCCGCCCGTGGCTGAGAAGAATTTGTAGGCATCTTCCGTCTTGGGGTGGCTGATCAGCTTGTCGAAGAACTCGGAGCTGACCAGCGCGTGTGCGGTGGTCATGGTCTCGCCCATCAGATTGTCCTCGATGGCGCGCAGGGTGGTGCGGACTTTGCCTTGGACGTTGGTGCCTGCGGTCCCAAAAACAAAATCGACCGAAATCTGATCAAGGCCGAATTCGGTGAAGTAGTTGTAGAGCGTGGTGCCAGCGCCATCCTTCACGATGCCGCGCAGCGCATTCATCTCCATGTATTCGCGGGTCTGGGCGTGCTTGCGCCGCATCAGCGTCAGCTTGCGGTTCATCACCTCGACCAGCGGATCGGTCGCATCCGAGAGGCCGAGCGCAGGCATCCCCTGGACGTCGGCAGGCAAGATCACATCGTCATGCGGGATCCACGGCAAGGCAAAAGAGCGCATCGAGCGCGCCTCGCGGTTGCCGACGGTGGCGGGCGCGCCGAGAGGGACTGAGGGCAGCAGGCTCAGCACACCCTCGCGTTGCTCGATGACGATGGAGCGTTGGGTCACGCCCTCGAAGCGGAACAGGCCAATCTGGCCGAGGCGGGTGTAGAGATTGGGCAGGATGTTGATGGCCTGCGTCATCTCGGCAAGCGAATAGCCGCCCACATCAAATGGGTTGCGGGTGATGGTCATGGGGAACTCCTGGGGAAAGAGGGGGTTACAGGTTGGCTGCGCCAGGCAATCCGGCGCGCGTCTGGGAGGATCAGGCGGTGTCGCGCGCAAGGATCCCGGCTGCTGCCAGTTGGCCGATCTTGGTGATGATTTTGGCACCGTCATCGACGGTGGCGTCGTAAGCGAGCGCCGCCCGCGAGACGATGGCAGGGCCACGCGCGACGACGATGCCGTTCGCATCGGCCAGCGTGGCGTCGACGGCGTAGAGCAGCACGGCGCTAGCGGTCTGCGCGCCATCGCTACCGCCGCTGGTGGCCAGCTTGTATTTGCCGCTGGCGGTGATGCGGCCCAAGACCGAACCCACCGGATAGGGCATGCCGGCCAGCAGCGTGATGGTCTCGCGGGTGTAGTTCGGGTTGGCCTCGTATTTGAGGACATCGCCCATGGTCGGGGGTTGGTTGAGGACGGTCATGGTGGCGTTCCTGTGTAA
>NZ_LGHS01000032.1 GCF_001202025.1 Pseudorhodobacter aquimaris | reverse complement strand
CGCCTTCCCGATGGGCACGTTTGATACCTTCACCACTTATGGCGGACCGGCAAACCTGCTGGAAACCGCCAATACCATCGGCCTGCCGCTCTATGCGCGCCAGATGATGGACGCCAAGGGCCGCTGGATCGACCTGATGACGGAAGCATCGATCCTGCCGGTCAACAAACGCCCGCGCCTCGCGATCCGGCTCTTCAGCGCCACCTGAGGGGGAGCCCATGTCCGTCTTTATAGCTGCAATCGACAACGTCTTTTGCGATCCCAACATCGCCCGAGATGCGGTCTATATCGCCGACGGTGGAATGCCCGTCCTCGTCCGCGTGGTCATGCGCCGCGCGGACGACATTACCGGGTTCGGTGACGCACGTCTGTGGTCGGAAACCACCCGCATTGACCTTCGCGTGGCCGAGGTCCCCAACCCGCGACCCGGCGAACGGATCGAGATCAATTCCGAGGCCTTCCTCATTCAGGGTGAGCCTGTCCGCGACCGCGAGCGGCTTGTCTGGACCTTGGATTTGCGTCCGGCATGAGACTGAAGCTCGATATCGCGCCGGACATCGTCGCCATGATGGCCGCCGAAGTTGCCGCTGGGGAACGCTCAGTCACGGCCGCCATGCGCGAGGCCGGGACCGGTCTCAAATCCGCTTGGCGAACGCAGATTACCGGCGGGGGGTTGGGCACCCGGCTTGGCAATTCTATCCGACTCGCCAGCTTCCCCAACTCCGGCGACAGTCTGAGCGCAGCGGCCTTGGTCTGGTCCAACGCACCAGTGATCGTCGGCGCCCATGACACCGGCCCGCTGATCCGGTCCAAGAACGGCTTTTGGCTGGCAATCCCGACTGCAGCCGCTGGCAAAAGCAGCAAGGGTGGACGGATCACTCCCGGCGAATGGGAACGCCGCACCGGATTGCGCCTGCGGTTCATCTACCGCCGTCGTGGGCCGAGCTTGCTGGTGGCCGAGGGGCGGCTGAATTCGAAAGGCCGGGCGGTGGCATCCAAATCCAAGACCGGACGCGGCGTGGCAACCGTGCCGATCTTTCTGCTGGTGGCTCAGGTCAAGCTGCGCAAGCGGCTCGATCTGGCGCGGGATGCAGAACGGGCGGTGGAAGGCGTGCCCGGACTGATCGTGGCGAATTGGGTGGAGGGGAGGGTTTAATCTTCCCCTTTTATCGTTAATAGCCTGCCTCACGCTGGTGGCGTATGGCGAGGATCACCGCCGTCGCACCGTCGAACCGATAAAGGGACACGTAACCGCTGTCGCCAAAGGTGATGAACCACTCGCGAAATTCCGGCTCCATGTCATCAACCGGTCGACCAACTCCGGGCTGATCGCGCAAGATCTGCATGCCTTCACGGATGGATTTTGCCGCGCGACGGGCGGCCTCAGGGTTCTTTTCGGCAAGGAACTTATACAGGCGCTCGACATCCCGCAGCGCGGCGGGTGACCAGATCAGGTGTGACATTCAGGGACTTCGGCCTCTTCACCCGCTTCCAGCTTGGCAAGCCAGACATCTGCCTCGTCATGCGTGAGGTACTTGCCAGTGGCCTGATAGTCTTCCCAAGCCTGCAAACCGGCCTGCCTGAACGCCTCGCGCTTCTCTTCGCGCTCGACGAACTGCGTCACAGCCTCGCGCAGCATCCAGTGCGTGGAGCGATCCTTGGCATCCGCCAGCCGCTTGAGGCGGTCGCGGGTGTCCTGATCGAGCTTCACGGCGATGGGGCGGACGGCGTTCATGGGTGCTGCTCCGAGTGAGTATTCACGGGTATTACCTTTAGCATATCTGAAACCATCGCAGAAGCCACAATTCAGAGAGGGGCGGACAAATGCCCACTACCCGCGAGGCAACCCTCGCCGCACTATATGCGCGGCTGCAGCCGCTTGCCGCCCTAATCTTGCGTGACGAAGTGCTGCCCGAGCGGATCCCTGCGGCGGGGTTGATCATCCTGCGGGATGGCCAGCCCGGCGAGCCGGAAGTGACGCTGTCGCCCCTGCGCTATCATTACCAGCATCGCGCCGAGTTGGAGGTTGTGGTCCAGGCATCGAACGGCCGCGCCACTGCATTCGACAGTCTGATCGCTGCCATCGGTACAGCGCTGGAGACCGACCGTACCCTTGGAGGCCTTTGCGATTGGGTCGAACCCGAAGCCCCGGCGTCGGTCGATCTTCCCATCGAAGGTGCGGCGGCCCTGAAAGCTGCGGTGATCACTGTCGTTTTGCACTACACCACCACCGGCCCTCTGGCCTGACACCCCACATTATTAGGAGAAAGATATGGCACGTGCGCAAGGCGCGCGGGCGCAGATGGCGCTTGCGTTCGAGACCGTTTATGGGACGCCGCCGGTTGGCGGTTTTACCAAGATGCCCTTTGCCAGCACCTCGCTGGGATCGGAGCAACCGCTTCTAAACAGCGAATTGCTCGGTTACGGCCGCGATCCCCTAGCCCCGATCAAGGATGCGGTGACGGCAGATGGCGATGTGATGGTGCCAATAGATGCCGAGGCCTTCGGGTTTTGGCTGAAAGCGGCCTTCGGCGAACCGACCACTTCTGGCGTTGGACCCTACACCCATGAATTTCGCTCGGGCAGTTGGACCTTGCCCTCTATTTCCATCGAGACTGGTATGCCCGAGGTGCCACGCTTTGCGATATATTCCGGCTGCGTGCTGGACCAGCTGTCATGGCAGGTGCAGCGCTCTGGCCTTTTGACTGCAACCGCGCGGCTGGTGGCGCAAGGTGAGGCCATCGCCACAACAAGCGGCGCAGGCACGCCCACAGACTTGGGGCTGAAGCGGTTTGGCCATTTCAACGGTGCGATCAGCCGGAACGGCACCGCGTTGGGCAACGTGGTCTCAGCAGAAATCACCTATGCCAACAACCTTGACCGGATCGAGACCATCCGCAGCGACGGCAAGATCGACGGAGCCGACCCGTCCATCGCAGCACTTACCGGCCGCATTGAGGTGCGTTTCGCCGATAGCACGCTGGTGACACAGGCGATCAACGGTGACCCTTGCGAGATCGCGTTCGCCTATGTTCTGCCTTCCGGGGAAAGTTTCACCTTCACCATCCACGCCGTCTACCTGCCGCGCCCCCGGATCGAAATTTCCGGGCCGCAGGGCGTGCAGGCAACGTTTGACTGGCAGGCCGCCAAGGCCGCCAGCCCCGCACGGATGTGCACAGCAATCCTGGCCAACGATGTGGAGACCTATTGATGATCCGTCTGAACCTGACCGCCACGCCTGAATGGCTGGACCTCGCCCCCGGCCTGCGTCTTCTGGTGGCCCCGCTGAC
>NZ_LGHS01000031.1 GCF_001202025.1 Pseudorhodobacter aquimaris | reverse complement strand
TCACATGGTCGCCGTAGAAATCCTTGGTGAAATACTTGCGGATATCCTTGCCCAGCGCGTCCTCGATAAAGCGCAGGTTTTCGCGGAACGTGTCTTCGCCGAAACTGACGCGCAGGAACTGGCGAAAGCGGTCGGTGATGTCATCGGCGAACCAGTCGGCGTCGAGCACGGGGATGACGTTATCCTTGTCCGGCATGAAGCTGGGCTCGGGCACGCGGGAAAGGTAGTCGGCCAGCGTTTCGCCCTGATTGGCGAGGATCAGGCCGGGCGCGTCGAGGCTGTAGCGGCCGAACATGCAGCCGACGGCGTAGGAGAGGAACTCGGCCATCGTGTCGGCGCGCAGGCGGGCCTCGTTCGCGGCCACGTCATTCTTGATGCCATAGCGATAGGCGGGGTTGCAGGTCAGCGTGATCTCATTCAGCGGCACCTCGGGGGTCAGCTCGTCTTGCAAACCGTAAGCGTCGATGAAGATGCGGTTGTTCTCTTCCTCCAACCGCTGCATCTCGTCCGTCATGCCCTGCCAATGGGTGCGGAGGGTGGTGTAGGTGTCCTCCAACGTCTCGGCGCGATGATCGGGTTGGAGCAGCGGGAGCGTGGTGAAATCCCAAGAGGTTTCGTAGGCGTCCCAGTCGGCGCGGCAAAAATCGACCGCCAGCTCTGCGTTTTGGCCTGCTTTGAAAGCGGAAGGAACGTCCGAAGCTTTCGCGAGGGGTAAGTTGCGGAAGTCGCCAATCTGAAAACTCAAGCTTGGGTTGAGGATTGGCGTTAGCACTGAGACCACTTTGGAATTCAGAAATCCTAACGCATATGTCAGAGATTCACCCTCGAAGAATGCTGAAGGTCCCTTTGCGTCAAATAGATGGCCTTCAGAAAAGTATTTGAATGACGATGGGCCGGACGTGATGTCGGACCAAGTTATCCCAGGTATGAAATACTTTTTTTCGCCTCTTATGCAGCAATTATCTTGCTGCTTGATCTCTCGACCGTTGTCGGCCCAATTCACGAAATACTCATTGTTGCCATACCACTTTCTAAATGGACCGCCCTTGTTGTATGGGACCCATTTGTTGCCTTGTCTCGACTTAACCCCGTCGACTTCGTGCCATTGTCTAACAAAGCGGTCGTTGTCGCCTGTTTGGATACCGTTCGAAGATAGGGTGACACTGCCGACCGATGGCATCGTAGCAAACGCATTTTTGATTACATCCGACAGCCAATAAGAGATCGGCTGTCCCGGTACTTTCTTGAAATCCGACTGGCTTGCCGTGTAACGATTATAGTCTTCTTGCCTGAAAAGTTGTTCGATTTGAGTAGGAGTTCGTACGTCAACATGTTGATCAAAGAGCCTCCTATAGATACCCGTGTCTCCAACTTTTGGCGGCCTCTTAGCGATGCAAAAAGCGGTTGTTCCGAAGTCCGACCCAAAGATTCCACGGCCCAAGTGCAGCATATTGAGGAAGGTGCTGTTGGTGAGAAGTTCTTCACGAAGTTCGGAATAGGTTCCCAAGAACATCCACGACGGCAGATTGATAATTCCAAAAAAGCCGTTGGGTGTGGTCAAATTCTTGCTCACAGCGATGAAGCAGGTCATGAGATCCGTTTTTTCTGAGGAATAGTGTGTGGTGAGCCATTTTTTTAGTATGGGGTTCATATTTCGCGCGCCCATATAAGGCGGGTTAGCCACCACCACATGATACTTCGGCGTCAGCGCCTCGGCCATGCGCAGCACGGCCATGACGCGGTCCTGCACCTCCTTCAGCAGCAGATCGCCGACAAAATCCCGCGCCTCCACGACCCGCAGCGTCTCGGCTGGATCGCGCAGTTTCGGCACGATCAGCGAACCGAAGTTCTTGCCTTGCTCGAACTGCATAAGCGTCTCGCGCAGTTCGTCCGTGAAAAGGTCCTTGCCGACCACGGCAGCCACGTCCTGCATCTCGGCATCCGTAAAGGCCACGTTCTGCAACACGCAGATACCGGGCTTCGCCTCCATCCGCAGAAACCGCCGCCGCCCCAGCTTGGCCGCCGCTTTCATCGCCAGCGCAAAGGCGGCCAGCGCGCCCGCGCGGTCGTCAATCTCCACCCCGGTCAGGTTGTGGGTCAGGATCAGTGCCGGGATCTTGTCGGCCTCATACCCCTCTTCCTCATAGATGGCGTAGAGCAGATCAAACGCATAGGTCAGCATATGCCCCGACCCGCAGGCCGGATCGCAGAGTTTGATCTCTTCGGGCTTGCCAATCTTCAGAAAATCCGTCTCGGGTTCTTCTGGTGCGATGTAATAATCCATCCGCTCGGCCAGCTTTGATCCCGGCCGGTTCAGCAGCCAGAGCCGCCCCAGCGAGTTCTCCACCAAATAGCGCACGATCCAGTGCGGGGTGAACAGCTGCGTCGCGGCGGGGATGTTCTCGGCCGTGATCTTGACGTTCTTTTTCACGCCCGCGAAGACCTGATCCTTTTTTTCCGAGATGTAGAACTGGTAAAGCCAGCCGATGATCTCGACGTCCTGACAGGCGTCCTCGGTCATGACCTTGCGCAGTTCGGCCAAAATGGAGGTTTGTGACAGCAGATCCTCGGGCATCAGCAGTTCGGTGAAGTCGTCGATCTGTTCGAACAAAAAG
>NZ_LGHS01000030.1 GCF_001202025.1 Pseudorhodobacter aquimaris | reverse complement strand
CATCAGCCGCGTTCCCAACCAGGATCGCACCGTCCATCCCCGCAGCACCGGCGATCATGTTTTTCACATAGTCAGCGTGGCCGGGGCAGTCAACGTGGGCGTAGTGACGGTTTGCCGTCTCATATTCCACGTGCGCGGTCGAGATCGTGATCCCGCGTGCTTTCTCTTCGGGCGCGCCGTCGATCTGGTCATAGGCGCGGAAGTCGCCAAAATATTTCGTGATCGCAGCCGTCAACGTCGTCTTGCCGTGGTCAACGTGACCAATCGTGCCGATGTTTACGTGCGGTTTGCTACGTTCAAACTTTGCCTTTGCCATTATGGCCTCCTGTCATTTCGGTTGTGGTGGGGGCAAGCCCCAACCCTACGGGGTGGTAGGGCGGGGAAGTCCCCGCCACACCGGTTAAGCGTATTTCTTCTGGATCTCGTCCGAGATGGCCTGTGGAACCGAATCGTAGTGGTCAAAGGTCATCGAGAACACAGCGCGGCCCGAAGTCATCGAGCGTAGCGTGTTAATATAGCCGAACATATTCGCCAAAGGCACCATCGATGCAATCACATTGGCGTTGCCGCGGGTATCTTGCCCCGTCACCATACCCCGACGCGAGGTAAGGTCGCCGATAACACCACCGGTGTATTCTTCGGGCGTAACAACTTCGACCTTCATGATCGGTTCCAGAAGCTTGGCCCCCGCCTTTCTCAGACCTTCACGCATCCCGGCACGTGCCGCGATTTCAAAGGCCAGAACAGAGGAGTCAACATCATGGAAAGCACCATCGATCAGCGCAATCTTGAAGTCGATAACCGGGAAGCCTGCCAATGGACCGGAGTCCATAACCGACTTGATACCTTTTTCGACACCAGGGATGTATTCCTTTGGAATAGCACCACCAACGATCTTGGATTCGAAGGAGTAACCCTCACCAGGCTCGGTTGGCATGATGATCATTTTTACGCGCGCGAACTGACCGGTACCACCGGACTGCTTCTTGTGCGTATAGTCGATCTCCGCTTCACGAGAGATGGTTTCACGGTATGCCACCTGCGGCGCGCCGATATTCGCCTCAACCTTGAATTCCCGCTTCATGCGGTCAACCAAGATGTCGAGGTGAAGTTCGCCCATGCCCTTCATGATGGTCTGACCGGATTCAAAGTCAGTTTCCACACGGAAGGATGGATCTTCGGCAGCCAGACGTGCCAGCGCGATACCCATTTTTTCCTGGTCAGCCTTGGTCTTCGGTTCAACCGCGATTTCAATAACCGGGTCGGGGAAGCTCATGGTTTCCAGAACGACCTGATTGTTCGGGTCGGACAGGGTGTCACCAGTCGTGGTCTCTTTCAAACCTGCCAAAGCGATGATGTCGCCTGCATAGGCTTCTTCGATCTCTTCACGGTTGATTGCGTGCATCATCATCATCCGACCGACGCGCTCTTTGCGGCCTTTCGTTGTATTGACCATCTGGTCGCCCTTCTTCACAACACCCGAGTAGATCCGGGTAAATGTGAGCGAGCCGACAAAGGGGTCATTCATGATTTTGAATGCAAGCGCGGAGAAGGGCAACTTGTCATCAGCCGAACGTGGCTGGTCACGCGTTTCCGTCTCATCACCGGGCTTGAAGCCCATATAGGCAGGCACATCAACCGGCGAAGGCAAGAAGTCGATGACCGAGTTCAACAAGGGCTGAACGCCTTTGTTCTTGAACGCCGAGCCCGCAGTAACAGGTACGAAGTCCAAGGCCAATGTACCCTTACGGATCAAGCGGCGCAGCGTCTCGTCGTCAGGCTCATTGCCTTCCAGATACGCTTCCATAGCGTCGTCGTCCTGCTCTACTGCGATTTCAAGCAGGTTCATGCGCCATTCGTCGGCCAGCTCTTTGAGCTCGTCGCGAATAGGTCCACGGGACCAGGAAGCGCCTACGTCTTCGCCGTTCCAAACCCATTCTTCCATCTTCAACAGATCGACGATACCTTCCAGCTTGTCCTCGGCACCAATCGGCAAAGCGATCGGCAGCGGGGTCGCACCGGTGCGGTCCTTGATCATTTTCACGCAGTTGAAGAAGTCAGCGCCGACTTTGTCCATCTTGTTGACAAAAACGATACGCGGAACCTTGTAGCGGTCAGCCTGGCGCCAAACGGTTTCGGTCTGCGGCTCTACACCGGCGTTGGCGTCGAGCAAGCAGATCGCACCATCCAGAACCGCCAGCGAACGCTCAACTTCGATGGTGAAGTCAACGTGGCCGGGGGTGTCGATGATGTTGAAACGGTATTTCGTCTCATTGGTGCCTTCGGTGGTCGGATCTTCCTGACGCTGCCACGAAGTCGTGGTCGCAGCGGAGGTAATGGTGATGCCGCGCTCTTGTTCCTGCTCCATCCAGTCCATGGTAGAAGCGCCATCATGCGTTTCCCCCATCTTGTGGTTTTTGCCTGTGTAGAACAAGATACGCTCAGTCGTCGTGGTTTTACCCGCGTCGATATGCGCCATAATCCCGATATTGCGGTAGTGGTCGATTGAAAAATCGCGAGCCATTTAGGATCCCCTTACCAACGATAATGGCTGAACGCTTTGTTCGCGTCGGCCATTTTGTGAGTGTCTTCCCGCTTCTTAACGGCAGTACCACGGTTGTTCACCGCATCCGAAAGCTCGGCTGCAAGGCGCTCTTCCATGGTGTTTTCGTTGCGCTTGCGGGCAGCGATGATCAGCCAGCGGATGGCCAAAGCTTCGCGGCGCTCCACGCGCACGTCAACAGGCACCTGATAGGTGGCACCACCAACGCGGCGCGACCGTACTTCGACGGAGGGCTTCACGTTTTCCAGCGCTTCGTGGAAGCACTCGATCGGGGCGCGCTTCAGGCGCTCTTCAACGCGGGTCAGCGCATTGTAGACGATGGATTCGGCGACAGATTTCTTGCCGTCGATCATCAGGTTGTTCATGAACTTTGTCAGAACCTTATCGCCATATTTGGCGTCGGGTAGAATCTCGCGTTTTTCAGCGGCGTGACGACGTGACATATCTTATCCCCTCACTTCGGCCGCTTTGCGCCGTATTTCGAACGACGTTGACGACGATCTTTAACACCTTGGGTATCCAACACACCGCGCAGGATGTGGTAACGGACACCCGGAAGGTCTTTGATACGACCGCCGCGGATCAGGACAACGGAGTGTTCCTGAAGGTTGTGCTTTTCACCCGGAATATAGCAGATAACCTCGAAGCTGTTGGTCAGACGCACTTTGGCGACCTTCCGCATAGCCGAGTTAGGCTTTTTCGGGGTGGTTGTGTAAACGCGGGTACATACCCCACGTTTTTGCGGGCAGGATTCCAAGTGCATAGACTTGGACCGCTTTACGCGCGGTTCACGCGGCTTGCGGATTAGCTGTTGGATCGTTGGCATTCACGTTCCTCGTGTTGCAACTGTCAATACTCGCACCGGTTTGTCTTTCCGGTACACTGCTTCTCGACGGCATCTTGTGCCTTCACAAAACACCAAAACCGCAAACGCCCTCCCTTTCGGGTGACGGTGCGGTGGAATTACAGAGGATCGGGGCAATTATCGGCCCGGATCTTGACCACTTTAGTCTTTGAGACCGTCGGACATGCAACCGCATACCTCAGGTGATGGGGCTTGTAGGGGGAGTCGCAGTAGATGTCAACACCGGGCCGAAAGACATCCAACGTCGAACACAGCCGACGCCATCCATGGGCCGATCATAAAAAAGCCCCCCGCAATCACTTGCGGGGGGGCAATGTTTTTCAAGCGCGCAAGCTCTACTCGTCGCGGCTTTCCACGGGCTGCGCTGTAACAACCTCGGGCGCAGCCAGTGCGGCGGCTTGCTCGGCCTCGTCGCGGCGTACGTCGACAACCTTTTGGTCGCGCTCGGCGGCGATACGCTTCACGCGGCTGGTTGCACCGCCCGTCCCTGCCGGGATCAAGCGACCCACGATGACGTTTTCCTTCAGGCCGACCAGTTTGTCGCGCTTGCCCTGAACCGAAGCCTCGGTCAGAACCCGTGTGGTTTCCTGGAAGGACGCAGCCGAGATAAAGCTGCGCGTCTGCAAGGACGCCTTGGTGATACCCAACAAGATCGGCTCGGCGGTTGCAGGGCGAACACCCAGCTTATGCGCCTTGGCATTGGCTTCATCCAACTCCGTCTTATCGACGTTCTCGCCTTTCAGAAGCGTGGTCTGGCCCGAGTCAAGAACCTCGAACTTTTGCAGCATCTGGCGAACGATCACCTCGATATGCTTGTCGTTGATCTTAACGCCCTGCAAACGGTACACGTCCTGCACCTCGTCGATCATGTAGTTGGCCAAAGCCTCCACGCCGAGAATCCGCAAGATATCGTGCGGGGCGGGGTTGCCGTCCATGATGTAGTCGCCCTTCTGGACAAAGTCACCTTCCTGAACCGGAATGTGCTTGCCCTTCGGCACCATGTATTCAAGCGGCTGCAAGGTGTCATCAAGCGGTTCAAGCGTAATGCGGCGCTTGTTCTTGTAGTCCTTGCCGAAGCGTACATAACCATCGGATTCTGCGATAATAGCATTGTCCTTTGGACGGCGTGCCTCGAACAATTCCGCCACCCGAGGAAGACCCCCGGTGATGTCCTTGGTCTTGGCGCCTTCGCGCGGAATACGGGCAACAACGTCACCGGGCCGGATGTCCTGACCGTCATCGACCGACAAAATCGCGTCAACCGACATTGGATAGGAAATCGGATTGCCCGCGTCATTGCGCACCGGCTCACCGTTAGCATCCATGATGATGACTTCTGGCTTGAGGTCGCTGCCTTTCGGGGCCGAACGCCAGTCAGACACGATCTTCTGTGTCATGCCGGTCGCATCATCGGTATCCTCACGGACAGAGATGCCGGACACAAGATCCACAAACCGCGCAATACCGGCCTTTTCCGCGATGATCGGCAAGGTGTAGGGGTCCCATTCGAACAGCTTGGCGCCACGTTTGACCGCCTCACCATCCTTGACGTGAACCTTGGCACCATAAGATACCTTGTGCACGGCCCGTTCCTGTCCGGCCTCGTCGATGATCGCGATCTGCATCGCGCGGCCCATGACGACCTGTTCACCATTGACGTTTTCCAACAGGTTGGCATTGCGGAATTCCACGCGGCCTTCCTGTGACGCCTCGAGGAACGACTGCTGGCCACCCTGCGCAATACCACCGATGTGGAATGTCCGCATCGTCAGCTGTGTACCCGGTTCACCGATCGACTGTGCGGCGATAATGCCGACAGCTTCGCCCTGGTTCACCAAAGTACCACGGGCCAAATCACGACCATAGCACTGGGCGCAAACGCCCTCTTCGGCTTCACAGGTCAGCGGGCTGCGGATCCGTGCCGAAGCAACGCCGGCCTGATCAATCAGATCCGCCATACGTTCGTCGATCAGCTCTCCGCGGGCTACGATCACCTCATCCTGACCGGGCACGAGGATATCCTCGGCGGCCACACGACCCAGCAGGCGTTCCGACAGCGAGGACACAACCTCACCGTCATTCACGGCGGCCGAAGCGGTGATGCTGTTTTCGGTGCCACAGTCATGCGCCCGAACGATGCAATCTTGTGCAACGTCGACCAGACGGCGTGTCAGGTAACCCGAGTTCGCAGTTTTCAAAGCCGTATCCGCAAGACCCTTACGGGCACCGTGGGTGGAGTTAAAGTACTCCAACACAGTCAGACCTTCTTTAAAGTTCGAGATGATCGGCGTCTCGATGATTTCGCCGTTTGGCTTGGCCATCAGACCGCGCATCCCGCCCAGCTGCTTCATCTGCGCAGGCGAACCACGCGCACCGGAGTGCGACATCATGTACACCGAGTTCGGTTCCTGCTCGGCGCCCTCGTCGGTGTAGCGAACAGCCGAGATTTCGGCCATCATCTCACCGGCGACCTTGTCGGAACATTTTGACCAGGCATCGACAACCTTGTTATATTTCTCGCCCTGAGTGATCAGACCGTCCATATACTGTTGTTCGAATTCCTTCACCTGATCGCGGACATCGTTCACGATGGGCCATTTGGTGTCGGGGATCAGCATGTCGTCCTTACCAAAGGAAATCCCGGCCTTGAACGCCTCACGGAAGCCCATGGTCATGATCTGATCACAGAAGATCACGGACTCTTTCTGCCCGCAATAACGGTAAACCGTATCAATGACGTTCTGGACGTCTTTCTTGCGCAGCAAGCGGTTCACCAGATCGAACGGCGCTTTGGCATTCAGCGGCAGCATCGCACCAAGGCGCAAACGGCCCGGTGTTGTCTCATACCGTTTCCAGACCTCATTGCCCTCGTTATCGATCTGCTTCACACGCGCAGTGATGCTTGTGTGCAAATGAACGATACCCGCTTGAAGCGCATGCTCCACCTCGGTGACATCAGCAAAGGCCATGCCTTCACCGACCATGCCCTTACGTTCCATGGTCGTATAGTACAGACCCAAGATCATATCCTGCGATGGCACGATAATCGGCGCACCGTTTGCAGGCGAAAGCACGTTGTTCGTCGACATCATCAGAACGCGGGCTTCAAGCTGCGCTTCCAGGGAAAGCGGAACATGGACCGCCATCTGGTCACCGTCAAAGTCGGCGTTAAAGGCCGAACAAACCAGAGGGTGCAACTGGATGGCCTTGCCTTCGATCAGGATCGGCTCAAACGCCTGAATGCCAAGACGGTGCAACGTCGGCGCACGGTTGAGCAGCACAGGATGCTCGCGGATCACCTCGTCAAGAATATCCCAAACCTCGGGACGTTCTTTTTCCACCAGCTTTTTCGCCTGTTTGACGGTCGAGGACAGACCCTTAGCTTCAAGACGCGAATAGATGAACGGCTTGAACAGTTCCAAGGCCATCTTTTTGGGCAAACCACATTGATGCAGCTTCAATTCCGGGCCGGTCACAATAACCGAACGACCCGAGAAGTCGACCCGTTTCCCCAAAAGGTTCTGACGGAAGCGACCCTGCTTACCCTTCAGCATATCCGAAAGCGACTTCAACGGACGTTTGTTCGTGCCCGTGATCACACGACCGCGACGACCGTTGTCAAACAGCGCATCCACCGATTCCTGCAACATCCGCTTTTCGTTGCGCACAATAATATCGGGCGCACGCAGTTCAATCAGACGCTTGAGGCGGTTGTTACGGTTGATAACCCGAC
The DNA here is from genome assembly GCF_001202025.1 of Pseudorhodobacter aquimaris. Taxonomy (GTDB): domain Bacteria; phylum Pseudomonadota; class Alphaproteobacteria; order Rhodobacterales; family Rhodobacteraceae; genus Pseudorhodobacter; species Pseudorhodobacter aquimaris. Next base: position 69,763 of record NZ_LGHS01000030.1, on the reverse strand, counting down.
GATACAGATCGTTCAGATCGGAGGTCGCAAAGCGGCCGCCATCCAGCGGCACCAGCGGGCGCAGCTCTGGCGGAATCACCGGCAGAACGGTCAGGATCATCCACTCAGGACGGTTGCCCGATTCCAAGAAACTCTCAACGATCTTCAAACGCTTGATGATCTTTTTTGGCTTCAATTCGCCGGTGGCTTCTTTCAACTCTTCGCGCAGCTGTTCAGCCGTCGCTTCCAAGTCGATCGCGGCCAGCATCTCACGGATGGCCTCGGCACCGATGTTGGCGGTAAAGGCGTCTGCACCGTAAAGATCTTGCGCGTCGAGATATTCTTCCTCGGACATCAGCTGGCCATAGGTCAGATCCGTCAGGCCGGGTTCGATCACCACATAGTTTTCAAAATACAAGATACGCTCAAGATCGCGCAGCGTTGTATCCAGCATCAAACCGATGCGCGATGGCAGCGACTTGAGGAACCAGATGTGGGCAACGGGTGCTGCCAGCTCAATATGGCCCATCCGCTCACGGCGGACCTTTTGCAGCGTAACCTCTACACCGCATTTTTCGCAGACAACGCCGCGATATTTCATGCGCTTATATTTGCCGCAAAGGCATTCGTAGTCCTTGATCGGGCCAAAGATACGCGCACAGAACAGACCGTCACGCTCAGGCTTGAACGTACGGTAGTTGATGGTTTCCGGTTTCTTGATCTCACCGTATGACCACGACAAAATCCGCTCTGGTGAGGCCAGAGAGACCTTGATCTCGTCAAACGTCTTGACCGGGGCTACCGGGTTGAACGGGTTGGTCGAAAGTTCCTGGTTCATGTCTCAATCCTTGAAAAGGGGCGTCGGAAGGCGAACGAGGCGCCCCGGCGGTTAAACCGGGGCTGCCCGCTTATTCTTCTTCCGAGTCCAGGAGTTCCATATTCAGGCCGAGGCCACGTACTTCCTTCACCAGAACGTTGAAGCTTTCAGGCACGCCGGCCTCAAAGTTGTCTTCGCCCTTCACGATGCTCTCGTACATCTTGGTCCGGCCCGCCACGTCATCCGACTTCACAGTCAGCATCTCTTGCAGGGTATATGCAGCGCCATAAGCCTCCAGGGCCCAGACCTCCATTTCCCCAAGACGCTGACCGCCGAACTGCGCCTTACCACCCAGCGGCTGCTGGGTCACAAGCGAGTACGGGCCGGTAGAACGTGCGTGCAGCTTGTCATCAACAAGGTGGTGCAGCTTGAGCAGATATTTGACGCCTACGGTGATCGGACGTGCGAATTGCTCACCCGTGCGGCCGTCAAAGACAATCGACTGACCGGATTCAGCAAAGCCTGCCCGTTTCAACGCGTCGTTGATATCCACTTCCTTGGCGCCGTCAAAGACCGGCGTTGCAATCGGCACACCTGCCGTCACATTGCCTGCCAGTTCCAGGAAGTCCTCGTCGCTGCGGTCGCCAAAGGCTGCCTCATAGGTTTCATCCCCATAAGCCAGACGCATCGCTTCCTGCACCGGGCTCATATCGCCCGAACGACGGTAAGCGGCCAATGCCTCGTCGATCTTCATCCCAAAGCCGCGTGCTGCCCAACCCATGTGGGTTTCAAGAATCTGACCAACGTTCATCCGCGAAGGCACACCCAAGGGGTTCAAACAGATATCCACGGTCGTCCCATCAGCGAGGAACGGCATGTCTTCCATTGGAACCACTTTGGACACAACACCTTTGTTGCCGTGACGACCGGCCATCTTGTCGCCCGGTTGCAGCTTGCGCTTCACCGCCACGAACACCTTGACCATCTTCATCACGCCCGGAGGCAAGTCGTCGCCGCGACGGACCTTTTCGACCTTATCGTCAAAACGGTGATCCAAGGCGCGCTTCTGGCTTTCAAACTGGTCGTGCAGGGCTTCGACGTCCTTGGCTTCGGCTTCTTCACCAAGCGCCAACTGCCACCACTGACCACGGCTCAGCGTGCCCAGCAGATCCTCATCGATGGTCGACCCTGCCTTGATGCCTTTCGGCCCCTTAACAGCGGTCTTGCCCATGATCAGGGTCTTGAGGCGCGAATAGATGTTGCGCTCCAGAATGACCAACTCATCGTCGCGGTCACGTGCAAGGCGCTCCACCTCTTCACGTTCGATCTGCAAGGCGCGTTCGTCCTTGTCGACCCCGTGACGGTTGAACACACGCACTTCGACGATTGTCCCGAAAGCACCCGGCGGCAAGCGCAGGGAAGTATCACGAACGTCCGAGGCTTTTTCACCAAAGATCGCGCGCAACAGCTTTTCTTCCGGCGTCATCGGGCTTTCACCCTTTGGCGTGATCTTACCGACCAGAATATCGCCCGGCTGCACCTCGGCACCGATATAAACGATCCCGGCTTCGTCGAGGTTGCGCAAGGCTTCCTCACCGACGTTGGGAATATCGCGGGTGATCTCTTCTGGCCCCAGCTTCGTATCGCGCGCCGCGACTTCATATTCGTCGATATGGATCGAGGTGAATACGTCGTCTTTCAGAATGCGTTCCGAAATTAGGATGGAGTCTTCGTAGTTGTAGCCATTCCACGGCATGAAGGCCACGATGACGTTCCGGCCAACGGCCAACTCGCCCATATCGGTGCTTGGGCCATCGGCCACAACCTCACCACGCACAACCGTATCACCCACCTTCACCAGCGGACGCTGATTGATGCAAGACGACTGGTTGGAGCGTTTGAACTTGCGCAGACGGTAGATGTCCACGCCCGGCTCTCCGGGTTCCATCAGCTCGGTCGCACGCACAACAATACGCTGCGCATCCACCTGGTCAACAATACCAGCACGGCGCGCCATGATGGCCGCGCCACTGTCACGCGCAACGATGCCTTCGATCCCCGTGCCAACGAATGGCGCGTCGGATTTCACCAAAGGAACCGCCTGACGCATCATGTTCGAACCCATCAAGGCACGGTTGGCGTCGTCGTTTTCAAGGAAGGGGATCAAGGAGGCCGCAACAGAGACAAGCTGTTTTGGCGACACGTCGATCAAATCCACCGCGTCCGAAGGGTTCAGCATGAAGTCGCCGGATTTCCGTGTGGAAACCAGATCATTCACAAAGCGCCCTTCATCATCCAACTGCGCATTCGCCTGCGCAACGGTGTGCCGCATTTCCTCAGTGGCCGACATATAGACCACTTCGTCGGTCACTTTGCCGTCCACAACCTTGCGGTATGGGGTCTCGATAAAGCCGTATTTATTCACCCGCGCAAAGGTCGCGAGAGAGTTGATCAGACCGATGTTCTGACCTTCCGGCGTTTCAATCGGGCACATCCGACCGTAGTGGGTCGGGTGAACGTCGCGCACCTCAAAGCCCGCACGCTCACGTGTCAAGCCACCTGGCCCAAGCGCCGAAAGACGACGTTTGTGGGTAACTTCGGACAGCGGGTTGGTTTGGTCCATGAACTGCGACAGCTGCGAAGAGCCGAAGAATTCACGCACAGCCGCCGCCGCAGGTTTCGCGTTGATCAGGTCTTGCGGCATGATCGTATCGATCTCGACGGAAGACATCCGCTCCTTGATCGCACGTTCCATACGCAACAGACCGACGCGGTACTGGTTTTCCATCAGCTCGCCAACAGAACGCACACGACGGTTGCCGAGGTGGTCGATATCGTCGATCTCACCCTTGCCATCGCGCAATTCGGTCAACGCCTTGATGCAGGCCACGATGTCGTCACGGTCCAATGTGCGCTGGGTATCGGGCTTACCCAGATCCAGACGCATATTCATTTTCACGCGCCCAACGGCCGAAAGGTCGTAACGCTCGCTATCAAAGAACAAGGTATCGAACAGATTGGATGCAGCCTCAACGGTTGGCGGCTCACCCGGACGCATAACGCGGTAGATGTCCATCAACGCGGTATCGCGGCCCATGTTCTTGTCGGCGGCCAGAGTGTTGCGGATATAGGGGCCGACATTGACGTTATCGATATCAAGAACCGGAATATCGGTGATGCCCTGATCCAGCAAAACCTTCAGGCTGCCGCCTTTGATCTCGCCGTCTTTGTCGTATTCCATCGTCAATTCGTCACCGGCTTCGACCCAAATCTCGCCGGTTTCTTCGTTGATGATATCCTTTGCGACATATTTGCCCAGGATCTGGTCGAAGGGCAGCAACAATTCTTTGACTTTATCGGCATCGATGATCTGTTTGACCATCCGCGGCGTCATCTTGTCGCCGGCCTTGCACAGAACCTCACCGGTGTCAGCATCTACGATGTCATAGGCAGGGCGGGTGCCGCGCACACGCTCTGGGAAGAATCTGGTGACCCAGCCCTTGTTCTTTTCGTATTTGTAGCTGACGGTATTGTAATACGCGTCCATGATCTGCTCTTGGCCCATGCCAAGCGCATACAAAAGCGTCGTCACCGGCAGTTTGCGGCGACGGTCGATGCGTGCAAATACGATGTCCTTGGCGTCGAACTCAAAGTCCAGCCAAGAGCCGCGGTAAGGGATGATCCGGCAGGCAAACAGCAGTTTGCCGCTCGAATGGGTCTTGCCCTTGTCGTGGTCGAAGAACACGCCAGGCGAACGGTGCATCTGGCTGACGATCACACGCTCGGTGCCGTTGACCACAAAGGTGCCGTTTTGCGTCATCAAAGGCATGTCGCCCATAAAGACGTCTTGTTCCTTGATGTCCTTGACCGAGCGTGCGCCGGTATCCTCATCGACATCAAACACGATCAAACGCAGTGTCACCTTGAGCGGTGCTGCGTATGTCATATCGCGCGACTGGCATTCGTCGACATCATATTTCGGTTTTTCAAGCTCGTATTTCACGAACTCTAAAACAGCAGTTTCATTGAAATCCTTGATCGGGAATACCGATTGGAAAACGCCCTGAATCCCCTCGCCATCGGCGGGTTTCGGGCCTTCGCCCGACTTCAGGAACAAGTCATAGGAGGATTTCTGAACCTCGATAAGGTTCGGCATCTCCAAAACTTCACGGATTTTGCCAAAGTAGCGGCGGATTCGCTTTTGACCTACGTAGCTCTGAGCCATGCTCATAGTCACCTTTCATCGTTTCGCCGGCGCAGGCTCGTCGGGCCACGAGCATACGCCGCTTGGCGATAGAGGGGTTATCGGTTCCATTCATGCCTTCCGTCCCACCGGAAAGCTCCCGAACTTGGATAACACACCTTGGAAGGGATTTGGGGTCAAACCCCTGCCAAGACCTGCTTTAGACGCAGAGGGCTGGGCGCGAAATCCATCGCACCCAGCCTTGTTTTTACGCGGTCGACCAGCGACACGCCAAACCGAAATTACTTCAGTTCGACTTTCGCGCCAGCTTCTTCCAGTTTTTTCTTCAGCTCTTCAGCATCAGCTTTGGAAACGCCTTCTTTGACTTTGCCGCCAGCTTCAACCAGATCTTTGGCTTCTTTCAGGCCAAGACCGGTGATGCCGCGAACTTCTTTGATGACGTTGATTTTGTTAGGACCGGCTTCGGTCAGAACAACGTCAAATTCGCTCTGCTCTTCTGCAGCTTCACCAGCAGCAGCAGGGCCAGCCATCATCACAGCGCCGCCAGCAGCGGGCTCGATGCCATACTCATCCTTCAGGATGGTTTTCAGTTCTTGTGCCTCGAGAAGGGTAAGACCTACGATCTCTTCGGCGAGTTTTTTCAGATCAGCCATTTTCTGTTCCGTTCAGTTAAGATGGGTTCCAACGTCGGTATCAACAACCACGCCGGATCATTAGATTGCTCAGGCGGCAGCCTTGTCCTCAATCGTGGACAAGATGCCGGCGATGTTCGAAGCAGGCGCGCCAATGGCCCCGGCGATGTTCGATGCAGGCGCACCGATGCAACCGACGATCGAAGCAATAAGCTCCTCACGCGACGGCATCGCTGCGACGGCTTTCACACCGGCAGGATCCAACAGTGTATCGCCCATAGTACCGCCAAGAATAACGAACTTGTCGTTCTTCTTGGAATACTCATCCGCGACCTTCGCAGCAGCGACAGGGTCCTCGGAATAGGCCATCACAGTCATGCCCGTAAGCAGGTCAGCCATCTTTGCAGCAGGCTTCCCTTCAAGGGCGATCTTGGCGAGCTTGTTCTTGGCAACGCGTACAGAACCACCGATTTCACGCATTTGCGCGCGAAGGTCCTGCATCTGTGCAACCGTGATCCCGGCATAGTGGGCAACCACTACGACGCCAGAGCTTTCAAAGATCTGGCCGAGTTCCTCGACCACCTGCTCTTTTTGTGCTCTATCCACAGTTTCACTCCAAGTTTGGGGGTTTCCCCCCGGCTCATGTTTGCCCCCTCTAAGAGAGGGCGTTCGGGTCCTTTTACGGGTCCCGAGGCCAGATCACCCGAGGGACAGCCCCCGGAAATTTGTCTCGTTCCCCATCTCAGGCAGGAGATTAAGGGCCAAAGCCCCCCCACCGTCTCGGACAGGACAGGGCCAAATCGGCGGCCCCGCCACTCCTTCCCCTAAGGGTCGGAATTCTTGTTCAAAAGACGGGTTTGCACCCGCCTTCGAAATTACTTCGCCTCGGTCGAGGCAAGCTCCACAGAAACACCGGGGCCCATAGTCGAAGACAGGAATACCTTCTTCACATAGGTACCTTTTGCACCGGCAGGACGCGCCTTGGTAACTGCGTCAACAAAGGCGCGCACGTTTTCGGCCAGTTTCGCGCCTTCAAACGACGCCTTGCCGATACCAGCATGAATAACACCGGCTTTTTCGACCTTGAACTGGACCTCACCGCCCTTGGCATTGCCAACAGCACCGGCCACATCCATCGTCACAGTCCCGACTTTCGGATTTGGCATCAGGTTGCGTGGGCCGAGGATTTTACCAAGACGACCAACCAATGGCATCATGTCAGGTGTTGCGATGCAACGATCAAAGTCGATCTTGCCGCCCTGAATAGCTTCCATCAGATCTTCGGCGCCAACGATATCCGCACCGGCAGCCGTTGCCTCATCCGCTTTTGGACCGCGTGCAAATACGGCTACACGAACCGTTTTACCCGTGCCGTTCGGCAAGGTCACAACGCCGCGGACCATCTGGTCGGCGTGGCGTGGATCAACCCCGAGGTTCATCGAGATTTCAAGCGTCTCGTCAAACTTGGCCGTGGCATTCGCCTTGATCAGCTCAACAGCCTCATCGACCGAGATCAGATCTTTGCCAGCAAAAGCTTCCCGCGCCGCGCGCGTACGTTTTCCAAACTTTGCCATGATTTATCCTTTCACCTCGATACCGCAAGAGCGGGCCGAACCAAGGATGATCTGCATCGCGCCTTCAACATCTACCGCGTTCAAATCTTTCATCTTTTCTTCCGCAATCTTGCGGATCTGCGCGGCGGTTACCGTACCGGCTGTTTCACGGCCAGGCTTTGGCGAACCCTGTGCGCGGCTGCGCTTGCCAACAGGTGGAAGGCCAGCAGCTTTTTTCAACAGGTAAGAGGCCGGAGCAGACTTGGTTTCAAGGCTGAACGACTTGTCCTGATAATAGGTGATGATCGTTGGCGTCGGCGTTCCCGGCTCCAGATCAGCGGTTTTTGCGTTGAATTCCTTGACGAAAGCCATGATATTCAACCCGCGCTGACCCAATGCTGGACCAACGGGTGGGGATGGGTTAGCTTGACCCGCTTTAACTTGCAGCTTCAGCTGCCCGATAATCTTCTTGGCCATTTGGCCTCTCCTTTTATCACCGCGCCCCACCTCGAGGCGCATGGTTTAGTGGTTCGGTCCCCGCGTACGGTCGCCTCCCACGAGATCACATCAGGCGATTTTGGCAACCTGCGTGAATTCCAGCTCGACCGGGGTCGCCCGGCCAAAAATAGAGACTGTCACCTTCAGGCGGCTGTTCTCATCATCAACTTCTTCGACCATACCGGCAAAGCCCTCGAACGGACCGTCGGTCACATTCACCTGCTCACCCACATCAAAGCGGATCAGGTTACGCGGCGCGGCTTCACCCTCTTCGGCACGGTTCAGGATCGCGTTCACTTCCTCGTCGCGCATTGGCATCGGCTTGCCCTGCGGCCCCAAAAAGCCGGTAACGCGATTGATGGAGGTTACAAGGTGATAGCCGCGATTGGACATTTCCATGCGCACCAGCACATAGCCTGGCATAAAACGGCGTTCGGTGGTTACTTTCTTGCCGCGACGGACCTCCAGTACCTCTTCGGTGGGAACCATCACTTCTTCGATTTCTTCCTCAAGCCCGGCTTCGGCCACGGCTGTCTTGATCTGCTCGGCGATCTTCTTCTCAAAGTTAGAGAGAACACTTACCGAATACCACCGCTTCGCCATGCCTGCTTCACCTATCTTAATCCAGAACCGAAATTCCGGTGATTCTCTGCATCTAAGGGCGAACTGACCCGCCCCGCTTGGAACAAAAAACAACGCGCGGACCGAATCGCCGCGCGTTTTCATTCCTGATTAACCGACCGAATACAGCGCCTCCCCCCTGATTTCAAGGGGGTAAGCCCGTTTTCAGCCCAACCCGTTGATAACCGCACTCAAAGCCGTGCGGATCCCCAGATCCACCAGCGAGAAAAACGTCGCGGTCAAAGCGGCCATGATAAAGACCATAACCGTGGTCAAGACCACCTCACGGCGGTTGGGCCAGACAACCTTGGAAACTTCGCTCCGCACCTGCTGGATAAACTGAAGAGGGTTGGCCTTTGCCATCGTCACATCCTGACTGTTCGCTGTTTTACCGGCAGATACTCTGTTACGCCCAAGGTTTCAAGCCCGCTGCCAGATTTGTCACCCCGCCAAAAGGCGGCATCTGCAAGGTCGCGATTTGTAAAAAATCAGGAATGCACAGGCGAACCAGCCTTTTTTCAAAAGATTACTAGCCGGGTGCACGTACAAAGGGTATACGCCCCCACCCTTTAGAAAAACCGCAATGATGATCGCGCCTGAGGCAGCTCTGTCCGGAACCGATCACGCTGAACAGGACGGGCCAATGTTACAAAAGATTTCTTTCATGCTCATCGGTGCGCTGGTGCTCGCGGCCTATGCGGTTCCCTATCTGGTCCTGCCGTCGGTCGAGACCTGGCATGGCAGCTTTCTGTTTTGGACCCTGGTCGGAGTGTTCGTCATTATTTTGAATGTTTTGGCAACCAGCGATTTTGACGGAGACACAAAATGACCCTTTCCCTCGTAATCTGGGGTGTGGTGATCTACATCGCCCTTTCGTTGTTTGTGGCCTATCTGTCGCGGCGCGGACCCTCCTCTTCGATGTCGGAATATTTCCTTGGCGGACGCAAGATGGGGGGGGTGGTTTCCGCGCTTTCCTATTCAGCGACCACCTATTCAGCCTTTATGATGGTCGGGCTTGCCGGTCTTACCTACCGAGGCGGTGTCGGCGCCTTGGGGTTTGAGATCGTCTATTTTGCCGGTGTATCACTGGTCGCGATCTTTGGCCCGCGTTTCTGGGCGGTGGGGCGCAAATACGGGTTTGTCACGCCCTATGAGATGCTGGGGAACCGCTATGGAAACCGGGGCGTCGCATTGGCGGCGGGGCTGGTCAGTTTGGTTTTCCTGATCCCCTATTCAGCGGTACAGCTTGCGGGTGTGGGATATCTGCTTTCGGGCATGACCGATGGCGCCATCCCTTTCGGGGTCGGTATTATCGTCGCAACAGTTCTGGCGATCGTGTTTGCCTATATCGCAGGCATCCGTTCGGTCATGTGGACCGACAGCCTTCAGGCCATGGTGATGATTACTGCGGCGGTTCTGGTCACCGCCCTCGTTGTCTCAAAACTAGGCGGTTTCAGCGCGATGTTCGGCACCATCGCCGAAACCCGCCCCGAGATGCTGAGCGTACCGGGAAGCGGATTTTTCAGCTTTACGACCTTCCTCGGGCTGACGCTGCCTTGGGCGTTTTTCTCTATCTCTAATCCGCAAGTAAGCCAGCGGCTTTTCATGCCCGCCTCCCTAGGGGCGATGCGCCAGATGCTTTTGATTTTCCTGTGTTTCGGGCTGATCTACACGCTGGTATCCGTGATCTGGGGCTTTGCGGTGCTGGTCGCCTTTCCGGGGTTGGAGCGTCCCGATCTGGCAACTTCGGTGCTTTTGTCCTCGGATCTTGTGCCACCTGTTCTGGGCGTGATCGTCATGATCGGCATTCTGGCGGCAGCGGTTTCGACCATCGACTCGATCTTGCTAACCCTCTCCTCCATATTCGCGCGTGATATTTACGGGACCCTGAGCAGCGATCCGGCCGACACGAAATTGCTGTTGATCGGCAAATTGGTCATCCCGGTCATTTCAGTTCTTGCGCTGGTTTTTGCGTGGATGGAGTTTAGCATGATCGCGATCCTGTCGGTTGCAGCCTCGGTTGGTCTGGTGCTAATGGTTCCGGCCACCATCGGGGCCTTCTTTTGGCGGCGCGGCACCGCAGACGGCGCGCTTGCATCCATCATCGGCGGGGTAATTTTTGTCGTGACCATGTATCTGACGGGCAATTCACTATTCGGCCTGAATGTCGGTGTTCTGGGCCTGCCGGTCGCAACAGTTTTGTTTGTCGGCATCAGTCTGGCCACCAAGCCTGATCTGTCATATGCGGATGAGTTCATGCAGATCGCGGCGAACCCCAAAGCACAGCCGCCGCTGACTTGACGACAAAACGGCCCGCGTGCCCTGCGCGGGCGGGCCGAAAGTGCAGACGCCCTGCCTAGCCCTACGTCAGTTTATCCATGATCGAGACCAGCTCTGCCGATATTCCCGGTTCTGACAGGGCGTGCCCCGCCAAGGGCACCATCCGCAGCCGCGCGTTATCCCAGCCATCCGCCAAACGATAGGCCGAGGCCGGCGGGCAAACCATATCGAAACGCCCCTGCACAATATCGGCCCCGATGCCCTCTATCCGGTGACGGTTCCGCATGATCCATTCATCGCCGTCCAGAAAGCCCTTGTTGACGAAATAATGGTTTTCCAGCCGCGCAAAGGCCCGCGCGTAGTCAGACGGCCCCTCGCCGCCAACCGGAGTGCTGGAAATCGACGCCAATGCGTTTTCCCAATTCGCCCACAGCCGGGCAAAGCGCATCTCCTCCATCACATCCCCCGAAAACAGCCGCCGGTGATAGGCCCCGATCAAATCGCCGCGCTCCCCTTCCGGGATCGCATCCGCGAACCGCGCCCAAAGTTCGGGGAAAAACCGCCCCGCCCCGCCTGCGTAAAACCAGTCCAGCTCGGCCTCTGTCATGGTGAACACACCGCGAAGAACCATGTGCGCAACAGCGTCAGGATGGGTGATCGCATAGATCAGCGCCAGCGTCGCACCCCAGCTGCCCCCAAAGAGGATCACCCGGTCAAGCTCAAGCGTGCGGCGGATCACCTCCATATCGGCGACCAGATGCCAAGTGGTATTGGCCTCCACGCTGGCATGGGGACGCGAACGGCCGCAGCCGCGTTGATCAAACAAGATGATCCGGTAAACCTCTGGGTCGAAAAACCGCCGCATCGCGGGGCTGCACCCGCCCCCCGGCCCGCCATGGACTACCAAAACCGGCAGCCCGTCGGGGCGGCCGCACTGCTCCACATAAATTCTGTGGCCGCTGTCCATATCCAACATACGTTGGTCAAAAGGCTCCAGCGGGGGATATAAATATTGAGCTGCGCTCATTTGGCCTGATTTATGATCCATATTTGTCCTATATACTTTCACAAACCTGCCTGTCCCGGCGCGAAACCGCAAGGAGCGAGAGATGACTTTGAACACAATTGATCCCGATGAGGTCGCGAAATTTGAGGCGATGGCCGCCGAATGGTGGGATCCGGCGGGTAAGTTCAAGCCGCTTCACATGCTCAACCCCTGCCGTTTGGATTACATCACCGCCCAGATCGCGGCAGAGTTTGACCGTGATCTGACCGCGCCCATGCCGTTCAAGGGACTGCGGCTTTTGGATATCGGCTGCGGCGGCGGGCTTTTGTCAGAGCCAATGGCGCGCTTGGGTGCGGATGTGGTGGGGGCAGATGCCGCCGCACGCAATATTCCCGTGGCCCAACTTCATGCCGAACAGATGGGGTTGAGCATCGACTACCGCCACTGCGCCGCGGAGGATCTGGCAAGTGCGGGCGAGGTTTTTGATGTGGTCCTGAATATGGAAGTGGTGGAACATGTCGCCGACCCGCAAGCTTTTCTGACCGCCTGCCAGACCCTTTTGAACCCCGGCGGGTTGATGATCTGTTCAACCCTCAACCGCAACCCCAAGAGTTTTATGATGGGGATAGTCGGTGCAGAATGGGTGATGCGCTGGCTGCCCAAAGGCACGCATGACTGGTCCAAGTTCATCACCCCGAATGAGCTTTATGCCCTGCTGGAAAAAGCAGGGCTTCGGCCTGTGGACCGCAAGGGAATGGTGTTCAACCCGATCACATGGGGCTGGTCATTGTCTGACAGGGACTTGTCGGTGAACTATGTAACGGCAAGTGTGAAACCCGCAGAGTAAGAGTTCAGTTGACCTTGCGCGGCGGGATGAAGGGCATGGGCACCACAGGTACACCGTCCTCGATCAGCTTTTTGGCCTCATCCAGTCGCGCCTCGCCGTGGATCGCGCGGGAAGGCACAGCACCATTATGCATTTTGCGCGCCTCGGTCACGAAATTTTTGCCAACGTAATCGGAGTTGGCCTCAACCTCTACCCGCAATGCCGAGAGCGCCTCTTCCTGCGGATTGGCCGGGGTGGAAAGCGTCCCAGCCATCGTGGTCGCGACGCGTGTAGTGCTCACCGCCGGGGCCATCAGCGTTTTGACAATCTCCGCGCTGCCACATGTCGGACAGGTGACATGCCCCCCTTCCGCCAAAGCATCAAAGGCGGCGGCCGATTGAAACCAACTGTCAAAGCTGTGATCGGCAGCACATTTAAGCGAATATCGGATCATTTTCGGCCCTGCGAGAAGATACATCATTGGCCAAACCGACCGTCTGCCTACCTATTCTAATTACACAAAGAAGCAAGCTTTACCCCATCCCATTGGATGTCGGTGGCGAAAAAGCAGTAAGCAGCGCCTTCAGTCCCGCTTCGCGCACTTTGCGGGCGGCATCCTGTGGGGCAAACCACTTGCGGCGCCGTTGGCGCTGTTCAGGAAACTCAGTTTCAAGTTTTGCCACTTCCAGCGGAAAAACATCGACGGTGCAAGCTTGGGCGTGTTCTTTCTTGGTGTCGCGGTTCAGCACCTTATTATAGGTAAACCGACCCAGAACGTCCCCTGCGATCCGCCCTTTGACACCCGCCTCTTCCCAGGCTTCGATTGCTGCCGCCTCAGCGCCGCTGCGCCCTTTCATCGGCCAGCCCTTGGGAATAACCCAGCGCCCAGTTTCACGGCTGGAGATCAACAATACCTCCGCGCCGTTCTTACCAATACGCCAGCATAATGCGCCAAACTGACTTTGCGCTGTGTCATCCAGAATGGAGCGTTTCTTGCCCATAGCTTTGCCTGTAATGTCCTGCTTTGTTGTATTTTCTGCTGTGGTGATCACTTTGCCAACTATAGGTTAAGATATAGGAAAAATATCAATGACTTCAAGATTCTCCCCCTTGTGATAAGCGGATTGGACGGGCAAGCTGGCACAAGACTGCCCGGGTCACAGCACTGGCGACATGCCGGATCGGGGCAATGGCTGCAGGGTACAAACCCGATGTGAGAGGGGCGGTTTTATGCGGGTATTTGTGGCCCTGAATGTGCCGGAAGATGTCAAAAGCCAATTGGCCGTACAGCAGTTCATGCTGCCCATCCCCCGCAAAACGGCCCGCGACCAGTTCCATATCACCCTCGCCTTCATGGGGGACCTGCACGACCAAGCCCTTGAGGCGCTGGATGAAGGGCTGACAGACCTGCGCATGGACGCCTTTGATCTGTCACTCGCCGGTTTCGGTCTTTTTGGCAAGGCGCGGCCGAATTCCGTTTGGGCAGCGGTTGCCCCCTCTGAACCCTTGGCACGGCTACAGGCCAAAGTGGCACGTGCCGGACGGCTCGCCGGTGCCGAAATCCCTGCACGCAAGTTCACCCCACATATCACGCTTGGCCGCTTTGCCCCGATGGGCATAGAAGAGGCTGCCCCATTGGAACGTGCTGTTATCGCCGGTGCAGGCTTTCGGGCGGGCCCATGGGCAGTCGATGAGATGATACTATTCCGGTCCACACTGACGGCAGACGGACCACGTTATGATGTATTGGCGCAATATCCTTTGACGCAATAGTCCCGCCAGAAATTTCTATCGGCATCCACCTGAACTTGCGCTAATGCAAGAAAGAGAGATGCAAACGGAGGCAAGGTGACGCAACAGCACGAACGCATCCTTTGGCTGGATATGGCGCGGGCTTTGGCCGTTGTGGGTATGGTGATCTATCACTTTACCTTCGATTTGGCGATGTTCGGCTATATCCACGCCGCCACACCCGTCACCGGATTTTGGGCCGTTTTTGCGCGTGCCGTGGCGGGCAGCTTTATCGCGCTGGCAGGGTTCGGCCTTGTGCTGGCACATGGGCGCGGCATCGGATGGCGACGCTTTTGGCGCAGGTTCGGTGTCATCGCTGCCGGGGCGGCGCTGGTATCATTTGCCACATGGTCTGTCATGCCCGATCAATTCGTCTTTTTCGGCATTCTGCATTCCATCGTTCTGTCATCCCTGATCGGACTGGCGTTCTTGCGGCTGCATTGGGTGGGGATACTGGGATTAGCGGCGGGGGTGATTGTGCTGCCGCAGCTGTGGCGTGATGTGGTATTTGATGCACCGCCACTGTGGTTCGTGGGGCTGTCTGCGCATGTGCGCCCCTCTATGGATTTTGAGCCGCTTTTCCCATGGTTCGGCACATTCCTGATCGGGATGGCGGGGGCAAAGCTGTTGCTGGCGCGCGGGCCGCTGGCGCGCAAAGCCCCATCCCCTGCGATGGCTTGGGCCAGCTTTGCGGGACGGCACAGCCTGGTCATCTACCTTATCCACCAGCCCGTTTTAATCGGGCTTTTTATCGGCTGGAACTGGCTACACGGGTAGGTCGCGGGCGTCCGCGATCGCCTCCATCGTGATATAAGAGGTGACCGTTTCCAGCTCCACCCGCGCGGTCAATCGCTGATAAATCTGGTCAAAGGCGTTCATATCCTCAGCCACCACCTTCAGCATATAATCATAGTCACCCGCGATGCGGTAAAAGTCGATCACATGTGGAATGTTAAGAACCTCACGCCGGAAAATCGCCAGCCAGTCGCCGCTGTGATGGCGTGTGCGCACCATCACAAAAACCGTCAAGCCAAGGCCCACCCTTTGCGCATCAAGCCGCAGGGTCTGCCCCAGTATTAACCCGCTTTCGTGCAAGGCTTTCAACCGCCGCCAACAGGCATTTTGCGACAGGCCCACCGCTTCGGCCAATTCGCGCTGTGATTGGGTGGCGTCCCGCTGAAGGGCGCGCAACAACGCACGATCAATCTGATCTAGTTTTGCTGTATCCATGTGGTCATATGACCCAATATGTACCTTTCGACAATATATAAAAGGGCGCTTTCCCCAGGCCAGCTCATTTATGATGGCAAAATCACAAACAGATGGAGACCCCGATGAAAACCGCCCTGCAAGATTTCGCCACCAAGTTAACGCAGGGAAATATTATCGAATACCTGCGCGACGGTGTCATCGGCGAGGGCGCGGCTTTTGAAACGCCTTTTGGCCTGCAAAAGCTGGTCTATGCCGATTATGTCGCCTCGGGGCGGGCCTTGCGGCAGGTGGAAACCTTTGTGATGGAACGGGTGCTGCCGTTTTATGCCAACAGCCATACAGAGGCCTCTCATTGCGGCGGGGAAATGACCCAGATGCGCCGCGAGGCCCGCGCGATTATTGCTGCGGAATGCGGGGCGGATGACAGCTATGCCACCGTCTTTGCCGGATCGGGGGCGACGGCGGGGTTGAACCGGCTGGTGCATCTGTTGGGTATTGCCGATGCTACAGACTACCCTTTGGTGCTGATCGGCCCTTATGAGCATCACTCCAACATCCTGCCATGGCGCGAAAGCGGTGCCGAGGTGATTGAAATCTGTGAGGCCCCCAAAGGCGGGCCGGATCTGGCGCAGTTGGAGGCGGCCTTGATCGCAGCAAAAGGGCGCCGGATTGTGGGCGCGTTTTCCGCCGCCTCCAATGTGACCGGCATTCTGACCGATACCGATGCGGTGACGCGCTTGCTCAAACGCTATGGCGCGCTGGCGGTCTGGGATTATGCGGGCGGCGCACCCTATCTGCCAATTGATATGCGTGCGGACACGGATGCGCAAAAGGATGCGGTGGTGTTTTCGGCACATAAGTTTCCGGGCGGGCCGGGCGCGTCGGGCGTGATGATCGTGCGCAAGGATGCTGTCTGTTGCAACCGCATGTTTCAACCCGGCGGCGGGACGGTGCGCTTTGTTTCACCCACCGCGCATGATTACAGCGCCGATGTCGCCACGCGCGAAGAGGCCGGAACCCCCAATGTCGTCGGCGATATCCGGGCCGCCCTTTGCCTTTTGGTCAAAGCGGCCATTGGGCAGGCATATCTTGATACCCGCCATGCGGAGCTGCGCCAGCGCGCGCTGGATGTCTGGCAGCAGAACCCCAACCTTGAACTGATGGGCAATTGCGATGCCGATGCCCTGCCGATCTTTTCATTCCGGGTGCGGGACGGGGCGCGGGGCGGTTATCTGCATCACCAGCTCTTTACACGGCTTTTGTCGGATGTTTACGGCATTCAGGCACGCGGCGGCTGTGCCTGTGCCGGCCCCTATGCGCACCGTTTGCTCGGGATTGAAGCGGGAGAATCCGAGACCATCCGCGCCGCCATCCTGCGCGGCGAAGAAATGGAGAAACCCGGCTGGACACGGCTTAACCTTTCGGCGCTGATGGATGATGCCAAGGCGGACCGCGTGATCAATGCCGTTGATGCGCTGGCGCGCAACCCCTATCCGATGGCTGACCGCTATTGCTGTGATGCGGCGACCGCGCGGTTCCAACCCGCCGCATAGCCCTTTACAATCGCGCCACATTGCCAGAGTCTTGCACATGCCTTTCGGGGAAGGCTGGCTTTTTGCCGCTTTCCCCCTAGAACCAAGGGTCACATTGCAGCATGAAGTAAGAAAAGACATGGTTTCACCCGGCGCGCCCCCGATTATATCCATGCGGAATGTGGCCAAATTCTTTGGCCCCTTCCAAGCGCTCACGGATATCAACTTCTCTGTCCGGCAGGGGGAGCGGGTGGTGATTTGCGGCCCTTCTGGGTCGGGCAAATCCACCCTGATCCGCTGTTTGAACCGGCTGGAAGAGCATGACGAGGGCACCATCACCATCGACGGGATCGAACTGGGCGATGACACCAAAGACATTCGCGCGGTCCGTCAAGAGGTCGGCATGGTGTTCCAGCAGTTCAACCTGTTCCCGCATCTGACGGTGCTGGAAAACCTGACCATCGGCCCGATCCGTGTACGCAAAATGGACAAACCCGCCGCCGAGGTGCTGGCCCGTACCTATCTCGACCGCGTGCGCATCCCCGAGCAGGCCGATAAGTACCCCAGCCAGCTTTCGGGTGGGCAGCAACAGCGTGTGGCGATTGCGCGCTCCTTATGCATGGAACCACGGATCATGCTCTTTGACGAGCCGACCAGCGCGCTTGACCCTGAGATGATCAGCGAGGTTCTGGACGTGATGGTAGAGCTTGCGGACTCTGGTATGACCATGGTCTGTGTGACGCATGAGATGGGCTTTGCCCGCCGCGTGGCCGATACGATGGTGTTCATGGAGGCAGGCCGGATTGTCGAAACCACCCCCCCCGCCCAGTTTTTCACCAACCCCAAAAGCAAACGTGCGCGTCTTTTCCTTGACCAGATACTGGAGCATTAAGTGCCTGCGCGTTCTGCCAAACGTTTGAAACGGGCCTTGTCGTCACGCCCGGTCTCGGTGCTGATCTACCTTTCGGTAATGGCCGCCCTGATTGGTGCCTCGCTAAAGGGGGCCGAGGCGATGGGCTATAACTGGCAATGGTACCGCATCCCGCAATACTTCTTTGAGCATACCGAAGGCGGCGTCACCCTGGGCGAGATCCCTTGGGGACTGGTCGGCACGATCACCCTCTCGACCCTCGCCTTTGTTTTGGCACTAGGGATCGGGCTGCTGGTCGCGCTTTTGCGGCTGTCGGATTTGATCGTCGGGCGGGCGGTGGCGCGGATATTTCTGGAATTTGTCCGCAATATACCGCTCTTGGTGCTGCTCTATGTGTTTTACTATGTGCTTGGTCCGATCTTCGGGATGGACCGCTATACCGCGAGCGTGCTTTGCTTGGCAGTCTTTCACGGCGCACTGATGTCCGAGATATTTCGCGGCGGCATCACCTCTATTCCTGCGGGCCAATGGGAGGCCGCGAAATCCATCGGCATGACCACGGGCCAGATCTATACCTATATCATCCTGCCGCAATCCATCCGTTTCATGCTGCCGCCGATGACAAGCGAAGTGGTCAATGTGATCAAATCCTCGGCCATCGTCAGCGTGATCGCGGTGGTGGAACTGACAACCGTGGGCCGCAACATCATTTCCGACACCTATATGAGTTTCGAGATTTGGTTTACGATCGCAGCGGTCTATATGGTTGTTACGCTAATTATTTCGACCTTCGCCAGCTATCTGGAACGGCGCTATGCCGTGCAGGACTGACCTATAGAGAACGGAGCCCACTTGATGAAACTGACAAGACGCATGATGACCGCCACGCTGGGGATGGCACTTGCCACAGGCCTCGCCCTGCCAGCAGCGGCCCAAGACGCCCGCGCCGCCCTGTCGCAAACCAGCGTGATCGAGCAGATCAAGGAAAACGGCGTGATCAAGATCGGGCTGTCGGTCTTTGTGCCATGGTCGATGCGCGACAAGAAAGGCGATCTGATCGGCTTTGAGCTGGACGTGGGCCGCAAGCTGGCCGAGGATATGGGCGTGGATGCGGAATTTATCCCGACCGCCTGGGACGGCATCATTCCGGCGCTGGTCTCGGGCAAGTTCGACGTGATCATCTCCGGCATGTCGATCACCGCCGAGCGCAACCTGACCGTCAACTTTTCCGACCCCTATGCCTATTCCGGGCTAACCATTATGGCCAATAAAGCCATGACCGAAGGGATGACGCTGGAAGATTACAACAGCAAGGATATCACCTTTGCTGCGCGCCGGGGTGCCACCCCCGCCACCGTTATCGCACAGCTCTTCCCCGAGGCGAACCTGCTGCTTTTCGATGAGGACAGCGCCTCAACCCAGGAAGTGCTGAACGGCAATGCCCATGCGACCATGATGGCAGAGCCAAGCCCCTCGGATGCCGCACGCGACTATCCCGAAACCATCAGCGTGCCGTTTGACACCACATTTCTGGCTAGCGGCGAAGGGTTCGCCTACCGCAAGGGTGATCCCGATGCGACCAACTTCTTCAACAACTGGATTGCGGTGAACTGGGCCAATGGCTGGTTGAAAGAGCGCAATGATTATTGGTTCAAAAGCCGCGATTGGGCCGATCAGGTCGACCAGTAAAAGCATCGGCCCGGCGGCAAATGCCGGGCCAATTCGGGGATGCCCATGCGCCACAAAAGACGCCAGAGACTGCATTGGCCGGATTACCTGATCCTTGCCGTGATCATCGCCTTTGCGGCGGCGATCTGGTTTCGTATATCAGGCGCGCTCAACTACAACTGGCAATGGCACCGTATCCCCAATTACATCCTGCGTTGGGATGAGGATGAGGGGCGCTGGTTCACCAACCTGCTTTTGCAGGGGCTGATCACCACCATAAGGATCGCGGTTTACTCCGGCATTCTGGCGCTGGTCCTTGGCACCATTCTGGGCATCGCGCGCACCGCCAACAATCTTGCGATACGGATGCTTGCCCGCACATATCTAGAGGTTTTGCGAAACATTCCGCCGGTGGTGGTGGTGTTTATCTTCTTCTTTTTCCTGTCGGAACAATTGATCGCCGCCCTGCAAATGGAGCGTTGGGCGCGCGGGATTGCCCGTCAGGAAAACATCGCAGTGTGGGAGTTTTTCTTTGGCGATATGCGGCGGTTTCCCTCGCTGATTTCGGGTGTGATCGTGCTGGCGCTGTTCGAATCCGCCTTTGTCGGAGAGATCATCCGCGCGGGCATCCAGTCCATTCCCCGCGGCCAGCGTGAAGCAGCGCGGTCCATCGGCATGACCCGTCTGGATGAGATGCGCTTCATTGTCTTGCCCCAAGCCATGCGCAAGGTGTTGCCGCCGCTGTCGAACCAGTTCATATCTTTGGTCAAGGACAGCTCTATCATCTCGCTGATTTCGGTGCAGGAACTGACCTATAAAACGCTGGAGCTGGTCGCATCAACGCGCATGATATTCGAGGCATGGATCACAACCGCGCTGATGTATTTTGTGCTGTGTTACGGGTTGTCGCTTCTGTTCCGGCGACTGGAATTGAATAAGGGGCGATAGGAAATGGATTGGGATCAAGAGGTTGACGCCTGCGGGCTGCTTTGCCCTTTGCCGGTGTTGCGCGCGCGCAAACGCCTGTTGGCGATGACGCCGGGAGAGGTCTTACGCATTCAGGCAACAGACCCCGCCGCCGTCATCGACATCCCCCATTTTTGCGCCGAGGCTGGGCATCTGCTGTTGGAGCAAACCGACAAGGACGGCACCCAGACCTATTTCATCCGCCGGGGCTAGGCAGGAGCCTCTCGGCCTTGGCCAGATCCTCGGGCGTGTTGATGTTGAAAAACGGATCAACATCGGTGGCATCAAAGCGGGCTGTGCCTGCCTTGTGATGGCTGGCCCAAACACGAACCTTGCGCAGCCCGCCCTCCAGCGCGTGGCGCAGATCATCACGCAAGGCCACTGGCCAAAGGCCGAACGTCGGCTGAAGAAATACCTGCGCACCATCACCGCTGGCCGCAAGACACAGCCCCGAAGGGCCTGCGTTTTGTTGCAATCGCGCTGCAAGCTCTAATGGGAAAAACGGTGTATCTGCCGCAGCGCTAATAACAGCAGGGGCACCGAGCGATGCAGCCCAATCCATTCCGGCCAGAATACCCGCCAAAGGACCGGGTTGGTTTGGGACAGAATCGCTCAGAACTGGCAGGCCAAAGGCATCAAACCGTGCAGCATCACCATTGGCATTGATCGCAATCGGTGCGCATCGCGGTTCAAGCCGCGTGATCACATGGGACAAAAGCGGCCGCCCCCCCAGCACACATAATGCCTTGTCAGCGCCCCCCATCCGCGAGGCTTTTCCACCTGCAAGAATAATGGCGGGGAGGATCATGGGCTGCTCTTTCTTGGACTGTAAATGTAAGGCGGGTCTTGTTGGCCGTCAGCGTGTCGTCGGCACCTCTGCCTGTCTGCGTCGCAACATCAGGGTCCGCTCTCTTTGCCAGATATAAACCCCCGAGGAAATAATGATCGCGGTGCCGATGCCGGTATTCCAATTGGGCAGGTTATCAAAAACGAAATACCCCACTGCGGTTACAAATATAATCTGAATATAGGTCATCGGCGCAAGGTTGGAGGCATCCGCATACCGATGTGCCGCAACCGCAATCCCGTGCCCCGTCGCCCCAAAGAGCCCGACAAGTCCCAGAACCACCCAAGCAGACATCGTTTCGGGCCAAACCCAAACCGACAGGCCAAAGGGCGCCAAGACAACCGTTGCCAACCCTGAAACCCAGAGCTGGCTGGCCGCATTGCTATCCACCCCCGCAAGTTGCCGCGTCAACAAAAAGTAACCCGAGACACATAACAGCCCACAAAGTGACAAAACCATCGCCGGATGGAATCCTGCACCCCAAGGCTGCACCACGACCAGAACCCCGATAAATCCGACCAGAATGGCAACGACCCGGCGCACGCCCACACGCTCGTTCAAAAACAGGACCGACATGATCGTGATCGTAATCGGAGAAGAGAAAAAGATCGCAGTGGTCATCGTAATCGGCAAATATTTAAGCGCGGCAAAGTTGAACGCTGTAGTCCCAAGCAAAAGCAACGCTCGCGCGGCCTGAACACGCGGCGCGCTGGTTCGGAACGCACCCAGCCCCTCTCGCGGGATCGCGACCACACTCCAGAGGACGAAATGCACGCAAAAGCGTGTGAACACCACCTGCATGATCGGCAGCCCGGCCAATATCAACCATTTCGCCGAGCTGTCTGTCGCCGTAAAAATCGCGACTGCCATACACATCAACCCAAGGCCCAGCATCGGGTTGTCTTCGCGCGCCTGAGGGGCCCGCATTATGACACCCCGGCCAAAAGTCCGTCGCGGTTGCAGGGCAAAAGCGTCGTATTTTCGGGAACTTGAGATTTTTGACCACGCAATTGGGGCAGCGGCACCGCGCCGCCTCCCACGGACAAGCACCGCACATGATTGCCTGTACTTTCAGGCCTCCACAGATCGAACATCAATACTCCCCCCACGTTTCAGGCAGCTTATGGGTTTTGTTCAGATGACTCCATAGGGGATATCTCTTTCCTCTGGCAAGGCGCTCCGGACAGCGCGCGGCAGGCGATAAGAGATGCCTGAGGCGACAAATCTCTATGCACGCAATGGGCGAAATATATGCCCGATCACTGGTAAAAGTAGAAATATCTGCGCCTCCAAGCTTGTGACACTAAAGTTTTAAGAATAGATTTTGGGCAGTCGCGGGTTCACTCTATCGAATATCAAGTCGCATTTTGCACCGCAAAACCGCCATGAGGATGCCGATGCCGCTCATACGTCCACCGCTTTTCAAGATCGTCGACAGGATGTCGCGTCCGCAAAAAAAGGCATTTTTGTCTTTGGTTGACATCACGCTTGCGCCAGTCGCATTCCTAATATCCGCTTCGGTTCTTTATAACAGCCTGCCAGACTTGGCTTTCCTTCAGGCCAACTGGATTGCACTGGCGCTCTTGGCCGCGCTGGCCGGTGGTTTTTCCGCCCTGCTAAAGCTACAGAATATCAAGCTTAAAGCTTATGAGTCCGGCGGTATCTTGCGGACCGGGATCATGGCCCTGCTGGTGACGCTGTCCTTTGCGCTGATCGTGGCCTTTACAACGCTGCAGATGCCCAGGATCGGAATTATCCTGTTTGGGCTGGTGTTCTTCCTTGCCACCGTCGGCACCCGGTTTGCCTTGTTGCATATCTTGTTGTGGGTGCTTCGAGAGGGTCGGATACGCCGCCGTGTGGTGATCTATGGTGCGGGGCCAACAGGTATGCAGTTGCTGGCCGCGCTGCGATCACATGACAGTATTTTGCCGGTCGCATTTGTCGATGACAATCCGGGCCTGCACGGCATGTCCGCGGGCGGACTAAAGATTTATGGTTCTGACCGTATTCTGGATCTGAGCACCCGACTGGAGGCGGACCGCGTCTTGCTGGCCATGCCGTCATTGGCCCCGCCCAAGCTTGAACAAATCGCCCGCAAACTTCAGGTGATGGGCTTGACGGTGATGACAGTCCCATCATTTGCGCAGCTTGTCGGGGTGGAGCGTCTGGTTGACACACTGGCGCCGGTATCGCCGGTCACATTTCTGGGGCGTGAACAGCTGGACAGTGACATGTTTTGGGGGGGCGGGTCCTATCATGATCGTGTGGTGCTGGTCACGGGCGCGGGGGGCTCTGTCGGCTCGGCGCTATGTCGTCAGCTTTTGACCGCCAAACCGGCTTGCATCATCCTGTTCGAGGTGAGCGAGATCGCCCTCTACACCATCGAGCGCCAGTTGATCGAGTTGAGCATCGGCACCAATACCCGCATCGTGGCTGTGCTCGGTTCCGTCACCGACAGTCGCATGGCGCGGATGGTGATGGCGGATCACCGGGTGGATATCGTACTGCACGCGGCCGCCTATAAACATGTGCCACTGGTTGAGGCGAACCCGATCGCAGGTCTGGCCAACAACGTGTTGGGCACGCGCACCCTTGCCGATGCCGCCCATGAAACCGGCGTGAAGAAATTCGTTCTGATTTCCACCGACAAGGCCGTACGGCCGACCAATGTCATGGGCGCGTCAAAACGTCTGGCAGAGCTGGTGGTTCAGGATTTGGCCAAGCGCGCGAAAGGCACTGATTTCTCTATCGTGCGCTTTGGCAATGTTCTGGGATCTTCGGGCTCAGTCATTCCGCTGTTCAAGGAACAGATCGCCAAGGGCGGCCCGATCACCTTGACCCATGAAGATGTCACCCGTTATTTCATGACGCTGACCGAGGCGGCGCGACTGGTGCTGCTGGCCGGCTCTTATGCCGAGGCTCATTTTGGCGGAAATGTCTTTGTTCTGGACATGGGGGAACCGGTGAAAATCCGCGATCTCGCCCGTCAGATGATCGAGGCGGCGGGTTTCAGCGTGCGCGACGCAGATGCGCCGGATGGGGATATAGAGATCGCCATCACCGGACTGCGCCCCGGTGAGAAGCTCTTTGAAGAACTGCTGATCGGAGAAGGTTTGCTGACCACACCCCATCCAAAAATCCTGCGTGCCCAAGAAGACAGCCTGACTGAGTTGCAAATGGCCAAAGCCTTGCGCAGCCTGCGGGCCGCCATCGCAACCGGGTCCACGCCCGCGGCGCTTGATGTAATCTGCACCTATGTCAAAGAATACGCCCCACCACAAAAACTGACCATCGCCCAATAAACGGGGCCCAGACAATCGACACTATAGACCGACTGCGCTAACCATGCGTAAGCTAGGAAGGCGCAAAGATGAACGGAATATTACCCCAGATGACAAAGCTATATGAGGTGACCCTCGGCGTTTGGCACCGGGTGACAGAGGCGCAGATCGGGCTGATTGCGGCCGGAATCGGCTTTTTCGGGTTTCTGGCAATCTTTCCGGCCTTGGCTGCCGTGATCACTATCTGGGGTTTTGCCGCGAACCCTATCGTCGTGCAAACCCAGCTGGAGCTTGCCCAGAACTATCTGCCCCATGAGGCCTTTGATCTGCTGAGCGGGCAAGTGGGGCGTATTCTGGCCACCAACTCCCGCAGTCTTGGGATAACAACCTTGCTTTCAACGCTGTTCGCTCTGTGGTCGGCGCGCGCAGGCGTTAGTGCATTGATTACCGGCCTCAATACGATCTACAGGCTGCCGACCCGCAGCGGGCTTCGCCATGTGGTGCGAGCCTTTGTGCTGACGCTGGTCTTGGTCGGGCTGGTGCTGGCCGGTATGACGCTGGCAGTTGTCGTGCCGGTGGTGCTGGGTTTCTTCAAGCTTGGGGTGGCGGCCGAAATCGCGCTTAGCACCGCGAACTTTCTGGTGGGGATGCTGTTTGTGATGGTCAGCATTGCCTTGGCTTACCGGCTTGGCCCGAACCGTGCGCGCGATGCCAACCGCCCGCCTTTCTTTACCTTGGGCTTGTTTCTGGCCATTGGCCTTTGGGTTGCTGTATCTCGCGGGCTCGTGTTTTATCTGACGAACTTCGCGAATTATAATCAGGTCTACGGCTCTATCGGGGCGGTGGTGGCACTTTTGATGTGGTTCTATCTATCGGCCTTTGCCGTGCTTTTGGGGGCCGCCATCAACGCCGAGCTTGAGGGCCGAAACGGTCAGTAATCCTTTTCAAAGAACACCCCCAAGCCCGCCTGCCCATCCGCCCCGACCGATCCCCGCACCGTGACATTCTTTTTCAGATCAAGGTTCAGGTTGATCTGGCTGCGACCTTTCTGGTCGACCTCGACCTCGGTATAGACCCGCGTCGAAATGTATTTCCCCGCCTTGAGCGATACCTCGCCATCGTCACCGGTGCTGACGTCGAAATCATCCAGACCAAAACCTTTGCGCAGTTTGCTGATAATCCCCTCGCCGCCCTTGCCAGCCAGTGTGGCCACGGCATTGGCAAGCTGAACCGCTTGAAGCGCGGAAATATCCTGAATATCCCGCCCGAACAGCAGACGCGCCAAAACCTCTTCTTGCGGCAAATCGGGCACCGAACTGAAGGTGATCTCCGGATCATCCGCGCGCCCCTCGATCACGACCGAGGTCACCACATCGTCGCTTTCGTTATTCGCCACGATATTCAATGTCGGGATCAAATCCCCCTGCAGCAACAGTTGCGCCTCATCCAGCACCAGTCGTTTGCCCAGAATATCCAGCCGCCCACGGATCAACTCAAAGCTTCCGCTGGGGATAACATTATTGGTGTCACCGCGGATCACGACACGCCCGCCCAACTCCGCGTCAATCCCGCGCCCACGTATAAACATGCGTGACGGCGCCGAGATCACAAGGTTCAGGCCAAAGGGTCGTCTTGTCGTGCCTGCACCGTTGCTGCCAAGATCGATCAACCCCGCCTTGAAACGGGTCGCACGCACCGCTGCAGGTTCGTTGCTGTGCTTGAGGTCGGGTAAGGACCCGATGGCCGTAAAGCCCGTTGTGGGCACCCGAAACTCTGCCTCGCGGATGCGCAGCTCGCCGCCGATCACCGCACCGCCTGTCAGGGGACCTTTGACCGTGACATCGCCACTAAGCATGATGTTGTATAAATCAGGATCCTTCACCACAACATCACGTAGGGTTGTCTGAAGGTCGGCCACATTCGGCGCAGACAGGTTGATACTGCCATCCACCGTTAAATTGCCCCCGGTGCTGGGGCTGGCCTTGACCGATATCTGCGCGACATTCGAAGCAAGATTGGCCGTAGCCGCAAGATCATTCAGCCCGAATGGCAGATTCGGCGCAGAAAAACGCCCCCCCGAAAGCCGCGCCTGCCCTGAAATCGACGACAGGGCAAAGGGACCATTCAGGCGCAAATCGACCTCGGTGCGCCCAGAAATGGCACGCCCCCCCAAAAACGCATTGGCAAGAGCCGCCTGCGAAGATCCCTTGATCGAAAGGTCGGCACTGCCAAACCCCTCGTCGATGCGACCCGAGATCCGTCCATCAATCCCGCCGGGTCCAGTGCCCTTCAGATCAAGTTGAACCCCATTTCCATCTTCACTTGCCGTGCCAGAAATCGTCACCGCCCCGGGAAATTCCGGCACCAAAAGTGCAAGATTGGCCAGCCGTGCCTCCATTTGCAACTGCCTGACATCGTCACTCACGCTGCCGTTGGCCTTCACCGAAAGCTGCGGATTGGAAAGCGTGGCATTTTCAATCTGGATCTTGCGGTCACGAAAGCTGGCGCTGGCATCGAGGGTGCTCTGCCCTTTCAACAAACTATCCGCCTGACTGTTGCCGATGGCAAGGTTATCCCCCTGCCCCGTCAAGACCGCGCGCCCCGCGTCCAGCGTACCGGTCGCCGTCACATCGGCACGCAAAGAGCCACGATAGCCCGGACCAAGCGGTGTCAGATCGGGCAAGGAAAGCTTGGCCGAAACATCGCTGCCCGCAGGGTCATAAAACCCCGAGGCATCGGCGCTGATTTGTGGATTGGAGAGCCGCGCCTGCTCGATCTCAATCCGCTGGCCCTGTAGGCCGATTGCCACTGACAAGCGGCTTTCACCACGGGTCAGCGCGTCAGCTTGGGCCTGCCCGATTTTAAGGTCGGTCCCCGTCCCCTCAAGCGTAACACGGCCTTGGTCAAGCGTACCGTAAATCCTGCATCGGCGATCAGGCTGCCGCCATATTTCGTCCCCAGAACGGACAGGTCCGAAAACCGCAGCTTGCCCGATATATCACTGCCATCAGACGCCAGTTTACCCGAAGCCGTCAGGCCAAGCGTCCCGGCCGTCACATCCAGTTTGCGCAAGAAGGTGCCTTTTGTGGACCGCCCAGCCGCAAAATCTATGGTCGACTGGCCCGCAAGCAGATTGTCCACCTCCGCAATACCAACAGAAATATCGGTGCCCATCACGCTGCCTTCGGCATCAAATTGCCCGCCCAAGGGAATGATCTGGCCGCTGACACGCAACGCGCCAGCCCCCCCCAAGGGCCGCCCCGCCAAGGCTGAAAGTCGCGACAGATCACCATAGCGAGCCTCAACCTTACCACTGGTACGAAACCCGGCAGCAAGATCGCTAAAGCGCGCAGAGGCAAGAATATCATAGCCGTCCCCGGTCAGTTCCAATTGGCTGATGCGCAGGCCAAGGCCGCCCTGCTGCCAATCAAAAGCGACTTGCCCGCGCAGATCCTGGCCCACGGCCACCGCCAGTGCAGGATCGGTCAAATCGACGTTCTCCGCATCAAATTTCAGGACCCCGTTAACAATGGCGCCCTCCGTTCCGCGGTCAATACGGCCCGCACCTGTGATCTTGGCACTGTCCAAGGTGACATCATCACGAGTCAACCCCTCAAGCGTGACCTCCGCCGTCCAGCCGTCACTTTGCGCGGCATCAAAGGCCACAGCCAGATCCGCCGAGGAAACCCGCGTTTCCACCTCCCCTCCCAAGGGTAAAAGCACAGAATCCGCCCCCGGCAGGCCCAATTGGCCTGTCAGGGAAAACCGTTGCGGCAAACCATCGGTAGCAATGCTGGCGGACCCCTCCAAGCTGATCGCGCGCGCCTGCAGCGACAGCTGTGACAGGTCGATCTCTCCCGACATTTGCCGCAGAGCCTCGGCCTGAAGGCTGATCTCGGGACCAAAGAATTCCGCATATTGCGGCAGGAACAAGGGGGCCACATCGCCTGCGAAATCCACGCCAAGACGCTGTGCGCCGTCCTCTTGCCCTTGCAGCGTCACCTTGCCCACAAGCCGGTCCTCACCATCCGTGCGTAATTCCAGATCGGCGGCAAAGGCATCCAATGGGCCGCTGCCCGCAACTGTCAGCGCGACCGAGGGCGTGCCCGGCAGGCCCAGCAATGTGGAGGCAATGCCCCCCGCCGCTTCGACCACCTCAAGATCAAGCGCAAGATTGCCGCTTTCATTGGCATAATCCGCCTTGAGGTTCACGCGCCCGTCCGGCCCGTCATCGGTGCGCAAAATCTGCAAATCGGCGCTGCCCTCGCCATCATCAAGGCTCAATGCGGCCAGAAGCGAGCCCTCAAGTGCTTCCCCCAATAGGGATTCGCCAAGCGCAATCCGCTTTGCCTCAAGCTTTTTAACCGTAATTGCAACGGGCAGATCCGGCAGGGAAAATTCCTTTGCCTCGGGAGCTGGTGTCGCATCGACTGCGGGCAAAGGCTTGCGTGCGACAATGATTTCATCCGCCACCAGCTCTGTCACGCTAACCACTCCGCGCAGAAGCGAGGCGCGGCTCCAGTCCAGTACAATATTATTGAGCGTCAGCCAAATACCGTCATCATCGGCAATCGTCAGCTGTTCGATCTGCGCCTGAGACGAGAGCGCGCCGGTAAAGCCGGTCACAACAACCTTACGACCCGCACCGGAAAGATTCTCTTCCAAGAACTCAGTCAGGAAACCACGATCATCCTCTTGTGCCATCGCGGCAAAGGGCAAAAAGCATAGGCAAAGAAAAGTGATGAAAAATCTGCGCATTAAAACGACTGCCCTATCCCGATATAAATCTGCGGGTTGCTGTCCTCGCCTGACACAGGCACGCCGACGTCAAGCCGGATCGGGCCGAAACCCGTCGCATAACGGATCCCCAGACCCGCACCTGAATGGTCCAGCGTGTCCCCGCCGAACAACCCGTCCGATGCGATCTGGCTGTAATCAGCAAAACCCACGATCCCGATGCTTTCTGTCACCTTGGTGCGCACCTCTAGTGACGCACCAATAAACCCCGTGCCCCCCGAATCCCGCCCCGTCGTCGATGAGGTGAACCCAAGCGACTGATAGGCCTGCCCACGCACGGTTCCGCCACCGCCCGAATAAAACAGATAATCCGGCGGCAAGCGGTCAATCGAGGCACCTAACGTCCCCTTGGCCTGCAAACGTGCTGCGATCGTCACCCGGTCATCCGTGCCGAACCCTTTGTAGGCGCGTCCGTCAACGCTCAGCAAGAGGCCGGAATCGGTTGAGTCGAAACCCAGAAATGGGGCAATTTCCGCATCAATATAAAACCCTTGGGTCGCATCGGTTTTGGAATTCCGCTTGTCCCAATTGACACCGACAGGCAGGGCAAGGCTGCTGAAATTGATCTCTTCACTGGGATATTTCACCCAAAAGCGGGAATATTCCAATGCTACCCGCGCCGTCATTTCACGCGAGACATAATGCGTGAACCCCAAACCCGCCTCGGCAAAGTCCTGGACGTAATCCTCTTCGTCCTCATGCCCGATACGGAAAAAAGCAGTCGCGGTCGTGTCGGCGCTAAGGGTCGCGGGGCGGTCAAGCGTTGCCCCAAGACTGTAATCCATCCCGCTGTCCTGAGCGCCTATTTGCGCCACTTCCGCATCCACCTTCAATCGCTCACCGCCGCCCAGAAGGTTGCGGTGAAGCCAGTAACCGCTGACCCGCGCGCCTTCGCTGCTGGCCGCCTCAATTCCGAATCCAAAGCGTCTCGGCTTTTCCTCGACGAGTTTTGCGGTGATACCTAGCTTATCCGGCGCGGTGATTTCCTCATCCTCTACCAATGAGACAGAACGGAAAATGCCAGTGCGGCGCAGACGTTCCGCGGCGTCTTCCAATTTCTCGGGATCGTATTGCGCACCTTCAGGCAGGCCCGCAATCTTGATGATGCGCCGCAATTCCATCCGGTCCTGTCCGGTTACTTGCAACGGGCCAAAGCGCAGCAACGGACCCGCATTCAACGTCAGTTCAGCCGCCATCGTCGCCTTGTTGTGGTCGGCCAGCAAATCTTGACCAGCCACCGCAGCCTTGGCATGGCCTGCGGCACGCCAACCGTCCACGGCCGCCCCAGCCGCGGCGGAAATCACTTCGCTTTTCGCAGTCTCACCCACCGCATAACCTTCCGGCAAGTCCGTTTCCGGCGCCAGTGGCATCGCGCGCGCCTTGGAAAACTTGAACGCAGGACCGGGATCAATACGCACTGAAATCTTGCGGATATTAGCAGGCGTATCCAGCAACGGGATTGAGGCCACCTCGCGCCCGTCAATGCCAATCGCGATCACACCCGAATAGCGGCCCATTGCATAAAGCGCACCTAAAAGGCGCCCGTAATCGGCGCGTGCGGTTGCAAAAAGGTCTTGGTTGTTATCTGTGCCCTCAGCCTGTGCTGACAATAACAAAGACGCGCCCCGAAGGGCATCCTCCACATCTTCGTCACCGCCGGTGACCTCGAACGTAATTGCGTCCAGAGCCATCGCCGGGGCCGCTGCGACCCCAAATCCGAATATAAGAGCCGCCCATAGCGTCGACCGAGATTTAGTACGAAGCATAGGTGACCCGCCCAGATATCCACACAATTTGCTTATATTACACCATATCACTGTGCATACAACAAAGCGAAACGCTATCCGGTTCCGATATAAATGAACTGGAAGGAACGTGTGGATCTCTGACGGGTCTACGAAATCGATACCCTCAGGAATTCATCATACGGTATGTGATCGCTCGATCGCCTTCCCTGTCAACGCGGGTCAGCCGCTTTCTCCATTCTGTCGGGCTGGTCATTTATGAGGCCTGTCGCAAAGCAGTGACTTGCTCTGCGCTAATGGCAATGCCCCCCGCCAAAATCAGCTGTGGACCGGTGGCTGCCGTTTGTACCTCTTGAATACTTGCGTAACTCTCAACGGCAGATGTTCCGACTTGCACCCCGTCCCGATAGCTTTCCAAGCTGAGGGTATAGATCCCGCTGGGCAAAGCTTTGCCTGCAATATCAGAGCCTGTCCATTCATACGCACCACCAGAAGCAGGAACATCCTCTCTTGCCAGCGTATTCCCACTATTGTCCTTTACCACCAGAACAGCACGATCAGCCGTGACATGCGGATCAGTTGAAATCGTCACGGGGGTTCCATTCATATAAACAGGGCCCGCGCTGCGTGCCTCCTGACCAACCCACGGGGCAAGTTGCGTCATACCCTGCACACCCATCAAACCTGCAAGTGTATCCAGCTTCTGGTTTGTAAGGCTTTGCTGTTCTACGCTGGAGAACGTGGCAAGTTGTACCGCAAATTCTGACGAATCAATTGGATTCATTGGGTCTTGGTTTTGTATCTGGGCCGTCAACATCTTGAGAAACGTATCAAAATCCGACGAGATCGTGCTCGTAGTATCTGAATTGGTTGTGGTAGTGGTTGTCGTCGTTGCGTAATTTGATGCAGCTACTTCCATGACTTTCCTTTCAAGGGGTGCTGTCAGACCCGAAGGTCTAAACCCGCGCCGCTTTGCATATTGTTGGTGGATTTATTCGAAGCCACTTCATCAAGATCAATATGCAAAGCACTCTCGATTGCGGCGGTTGATTTTTTGGCTTGCCTGCCCTCTGTGTCGCCACTCCAGCCATCAAAGCTGAAGGATGTACTGGCAAATCCCGATTGGCGCATCTCTGCCGTAAGCGATTCAATGTTACGGCGGATAAGGTCCATGGCTTCAGGTCGCTCAGCTTGAATAGCAATCCGCATATTATCACCATCGGGCGTCAGATGGATACGGATCTTGCCCAACTCCTCTGGCGCCAGGATAAGTTCCATTGATGTTGGCTTGCCCGATTGAACATGCGCCAATATCTGCGCGGATACTTCCTGAACAGGAACGGGAGCTTGCGATGCCATCGGCGGGGCTGGCTGATTTCCATTAAGATGTAGCACAGGGGCGACCAGAGGGGCCTGCCCCGGGGCAAATCCGGCCTCAGCCACCGCAGGCGCCGCCGGATATGAGATACTGATCGTCTTTAGCGGAGCATCGCGTTTCTGATCGGCTTGGGACGGCATCTCAGGCAAGGAAATCTTGCCGTCGACAGGAGCATTGGCTGCGGTATACATTGCCGAACCGTCAACTTTGCGTAACGGTGTCGACTCAACACGCCCCAAAGTATCGACTGTTTTTTCTGTTTTAGAAATCCCCTCGGACCAAGACACAACCTGAAGCGGGCCGGGTTGCGGCAAAACCTTCACGGGAACAGCATTTGGGGAAGAAGGCGAAGGTTTCAAAGTGTCCGTATCTGTCGCACCATCTGGCACTCCAGCCAACACACCCTCAGGCAGGCTGCGCGTTGCCAATTCGGGATGCAGAGCAGCCTTGGTTTTGTGACTTGGCGCAGCTTCTACTGTTCCGGGCTGACGTCCTTCAATAGGCTGTGTCATATCGAACTTACTGGTGCCCCGTTGCACCATTGCCGTATCTCCATCCACGTCATCGATCTGAACGGGAACAGGGCTGTCCGGACTGCTCCCAGCTATCTTAACATCAGATTCAGCACCCACGGCAAGATCCGCCTCAGCCCCTTCGGCTGTTCGCCCTGCAAGGGATGGCTGCGCCGCCTTATCAGGCTCACGCGACGCACCCACTTTTAGAGGGGGCAGGTTCTGGCGCTCCGAAGCCTCTTTGTGATCAGGAGATGCCGCATCCAGTTCAGCCATGTGCGCATCACCTTCATTCAAACGAAGCGCGCCAACCATATCCTGCGTCTCGGACGAAACAGGGACAAAAGGCATCGGCTCCACCTCATCCTCACCGGCTTCGACTTCCTCAGGGCCGGATGTCATCGTCATTTCCGATGCGTCAACTTCATTCGTGCCGAGAGGCTGGTCAGCCAAAGATGCATCCACCGCCTGCGCGGCGGTCTGCGTAACCGGCAAGGAAGCAAGCTCAGCCATGGCAGCCTGCATAAAGGCGGCGAAATCCTGATTGCCCGGCACTTGTGCGCAACGCTGATTGACCGGGGCCGGGTGTGATTTACCGACAGTCGCGCCACTGACATTGATATTGTCCAATTATCTTCCGGCTTCTGCCGCCCCCTGTTTCACCTCATGCCAGTATCTTTGAAACTAGTTACCGGTTGTTTACCGCCACCCCGCACAATCATGAAAATCCAACCAAAGAGGATTCGACATGGATGTAACCCCGGTGGCACAACAATTGCCGCAACCCCCGAAACCCAACCCGCTACGCGAAAAAGCGGCGGAGCTTGAAGCCGCCTTTCTTGCAGAAATGCTTGGCTACGCAGGACTTGGCGCAGCAAGAGACAGCTTTGGTGGCGGGATCGGCGAGGAGCAATTCTCATCCTTCCTGCGGCAGGAACAAGCCACCGCGATGGTAAAAGCGGGGGGGATCGGACTCACCGAAGTGCTTTTCCGCGCAATGTCGAGCAACGAATCAGGAGACGCCCAATGACACACAGGGAAAACGCAATCGAGCGGCTGGAGACAGCGGCAAAAGAGACCTCAGCGGCGATTCGCGCAGGCGATTTTGTCGCAATGGGAGAGCTGGCCTTGCGTGCCGAGACCGCGCTGGCAGAGCTTGACCCCCAGACCGATGCCACGCGGCTGACAGCGCTGCGTGATTTGGCGGGGCGCAACGCCTTGGCCTTGCAAGCGGCCGCAAAAGGCATCCGTGCCGCGCGCCGCCGCCTGCAAGAAGTGACAACCGTACGCACAGGTGTTCAGACTTACGACAACACTGGAAAAGCACAGAAAATCGGTGGCCCGGCGGGGACGCTCAAGGCCCGTTTTTAAACAAGCGCATCAGCTTTGAATAAAATGCATCACATTGTATTTGCTAAAAAAGTTTCGTTTTAGGATTCTATTAGCTCTTTACGCCGATCAATGTAACTGCATCCCACGAAGGGGTGGCGCCCCGGACAGAAACACCGGTGGCAATGGCAAAATGCCCTTCTTGCCGTCTGCGGACGGTTATCCGCCGGGCGCAAAGCGCCGGCAAAATAAAGGGACTAAACATGTCTTCTATCTTGACGAATAACAGCTCCATGGTGGCCTTGCAGACGTTGAAGTCGATCAACAAAAGCATGACACAGGTTCAGAACGAGATCTCGACTGGTAAATCTGTTGCCACTGCAAAAGACAACGCGGCCGTCTGGGCAATTTCCAAGGTTATGGAAAGTGACGTAAAAGGCTTTGCCGGGATTTCTGACAGCCTTTCGCTGGGGTCCTCGACTCTTTCGGTTGCCCGTCAGGCTTCGGAAAGCGTGACCGACCTGCTGACAGAGATCAAAGGCAAGATCGTTGCAGCGCAGGAAGGAAACGTTGACCGCGAAAAGATCCAGGCAGATATTTCGGAGCTGCGTGATCAGATCAAAACGGTGACTGGCGCAGCACAATTCAACGGCCTGAATATGGTGAAGGGTACGGATGATGTCAGCATCCTGTCATCGCTTGATCGTTCAAACGATGGCAGCGTCACCGCATCGCAGATCACTGTCAACCGCATGGACCTAAGCTCTGACGCAGGCAAGTTTGGTGCAGACAGTGTCGCTGCGTCCGCTTACGGCACCAGCACCGATGCGGCTGGAACAACCGTTGCAGTAACAACTGATAAGGACGGGAAGGCTGCCGAAACCACTTTCGCGGGCCCCGGTGGCGCAGGTGAAGCCTATCAAATGACGGTTGGCGGTGCTCAGCTAAACTACACCTCGATTACGGGTGATACTGCGGATACTGTCGCTGCGCATTTCGCAAGCGCAATTAATGCGCTTGGTTTGGAAGGCGTGACAGCGGATGCCACGGCAGCGGCTCTATCCATATCCAACACCAATCCGTTTGAGTCGGTGGAAGTGGTGGGTAACACCGCAAATACGGGTACCATGACCTACAACGGCCTCGCTTCATCGGCAACAAACTCCAACGTAGAGCAGCGTGCTGAAACGATCGACTTCTCTCTCACCGCAAGTGTTGTCGAAGGTGACAGCTTCAAAGTCACTGTTGGATCACAATCCTTTGACTATATCGCCGGTAAAGGTGAAACGATGGAGGATGTGGCCAAAGGTCTGAAGACGGCCATTGACTCCAACCCGCCTACAGGGGTGACGGCACAGGTCCAGAAAAATGCCGAAACTGGCCAATGGTCCCTTGCAGTGGACTCCGCAGAGAGTGATGGCGCTGAAGCGTTGACACTTTCCGTGGCGCAGAATGGTACGGCTTCGGGCGGTCTGTTTGGGCTTGATAACCTCGACGTCACCACCAATGAGGGTGCGGCATCGGCACTTACCAATATCGAAACCATGATCAACAGCGCAATCGATGCTGCCGCTGCATTCGGTTCTGCACAAAGCCGGATTGATATCCAATCTGATTTCGTCAGCAAACTTTCGGATGCGATGGAATCTGGTATCGGCTCTATGGTTGATGCGGATATGGAAGAAACCTCTGCACGCTTGCAGGCGCTTCAGGTCCAGCAGCAGCTTGGTGTTCAGGCTCTGTCGATTGCGAACCAGTCGCCGCAGTCGATCCTGTCGCTGTTCCAGTAAATCCAGCCAAATCGGGGCGCGCTTAGGCGCGCCCCGAACCCCTCGCTGATCACCCTATGACTGGAAGGACCCCAACCGTGAACATGATGACTGCACGAGCAAATGAAGCTTACGCCCGCCCCGACGCACCCGGCCGGGATGCGCGCACCATCGAATACGATCTCTTCGCGCGCATGACACGCAGACTCTCGGCTGCATGGGCGCAGCGCAAAGAAAATCACGCGGCGCTTGTTCGCGCCTTGCACGATAACGGAAAAATGTGGCGCACACTGGCTGTCGACGTCGCCGATCAAGGCAATAGCCTGCCCGCGCCCCTGCGTGCCCAGCTTTTCTACCTTTACAAATTTACAGACGTCCACAGCAGGAATGTACTGGACGGCAAAGCGAGCGCCGATGTTCTGATCGATATCAATACGGCCGTCATGCGCGGATTGCGGGGAAACGGTGAATCGAAATGACGGGTTTGGTCTTGAAGCTAGGGCCGCATGAGCGTGTCTTGATCAACGGGGCCGTCATTGAGAATGGCGACCGGCGATCCAAGCTTGCGGTGATGACGCCAAACGCGAATATTCTGCGCTTGCGTGATGCCATCCACCCCGAAGAAGTGACAACGCCCGTACGTCGGGTCTGCTACATCGCACAGCTGGTTCTTTCCGGCGATGCCGAAGCAGAAGGCGCACGGATGCAGCTTTTGCGCGGGATTGAGCAATTGAGCCAGGTCCTGACCGATCACGACAGTCGCATTCAACTCAATCAAGCGACGGAAAGTGTTCTGGACAACAACTTTTATCAAGCACTCAAAGCACTGCGCAGCCTGCTGCCCAGGGAGGAGCGGCTCTTTGCCGCCTGTCCATCATGAGTTTTTCACCGATCGTTCCATTTGGAGGCTATTCAGGCTGGGCCTTCCTACAGCGGACCCTGCCT
This sequence comes from Pseudorhodobacter aquimaris, assembly GCF_001202025.1. Lineage (GTDB taxonomy): Bacteria > Pseudomonadota > Alphaproteobacteria > Rhodobacterales > Rhodobacteraceae > Pseudorhodobacter > Pseudorhodobacter aquimaris. The sequence goes on along the minus strand of NZ_LGHS01000030.1, from coordinate 32,704 downwards.
GAGCAAAAAGAGGCATTTCAGTCATCAGCAACCTTGGCCCGTGACGAGGACTATTTTCGGGCCAATATCGGGTCGATCCAAACTGCCGAAGATCTGGTTTCCGATCACCGCTTGCTGAAGGTCGCACTTGGCGCTTTTGGCTTGGATGACGACATCAATAACAAGTATTTTATCCAGAAGGTTTTGGATGATGGCACGTTGGATGCATCGGCATTAGGCAACAAACTGGCCGACAAACAATATCTCGCCCTTTCCGCAAGCTTTGGTTTCGGAGATTCGGCAATCCCCAACACGCAAAATGAAGGTTTTGCAGATAAGATTCTGACCGCCTATCAAGACCGTCAATTTGAAACGGCCGTGGGCGAACAGGACGAAGATTTACGCTTCGCATTGAACGCGGAAAGGGAGTTGGCAGTACTGGCTGCGAAAGACAACAGTGACGACACCAAATGGTACAGCATCATGGGGAATGAGCCGCTAAGACAAGTATTTGAAAAGGCGCTTGGCCTACCGAGTAGTTTCGCAACACTTGATCTCGATATGCAACTTTCAACTTTGAAAGCCAAGACACAGAAGACTTTCGGTGATAGCGGCGTTGCACAATTCGCCGACGCGGAAAACCTGGATGCCTTAATCAAGCGTTTCTTGATCAGGTCTGAAGCATTGGCCAGTTTCTCTTCGACCTCCAGCGGATCTATTGCCCTTACCCTGTTGCAAGGATAAGGGCAATAGCCATTCTATTTACGGCCAAGACTGAGGCAGTGATCCAACATTTGGAAGCTGCCCTCAATCCCACCGGCAGCATCTTCGGCAAAGAAACCATCCAGTGCGGGCCAGACTTTGATTGCGGCATCGACCGCAGGATCTGAACCACTGCTGTACAAACCTGCCTGGATCATCATTTCAGCACGTTCATATGCACCCAAAAGGCGGCGCGCTTCAGTTATAAGCCCGTTCTCGACCTCGGTCGCGGCATCTGGCAAGCTTCGGGATACCGACCGCAAAACGTCAATCGCCGGAAATCGGCCGCGCTCTGCAATTGTCCGATCCATAACCACGTGCCCATCCAAAACACCGCGCAGAATATCGGCGACAGGTTCTTCCATGTCCGACCCTGCAACCAGGACGGTAAAGACTGCCGTAATGTCCCCCGCCCCTTCGACCCCCGGCCCTGCACGCTCTGCCAATGACATGATTGTATGGGATGTCGAGGGCGGAAAACCACGCAAATTTCCCTGCTCACCCGCAGCAAGGGCGACTTCTCGATGGGCCTCGGCAAACCGGGTAATGCTGTCCGCCAGCAAGAGAACATGCAGGCCTTGATCCCTGAAATGCTCTGCTACGGTCATTGCAGTCCACATGCACCGGCGTCGCACCAGCGGGGATTGGTCCGAGGTCGCCGCTACGACGACCGCGCGGGACATCCCCTGCGGCCCCAAAACCCGCTCGGTAAACTCTCTAAGCTCGCGGCCCCGTTCGCCAACCAAAGCAATTACGACAATATCGGCATCGACCCCGCGTGCAAATTTACCAAGAAGCGATGATTTCCCAACACCGGACCCGGCAAACAGCCCGATTCGCTGTCCGCGAACCAGTGGCAGCATCGTGTTGAAAACAGAGGTTCCGGTTTCAAGCCGCTCACCCAAACTGCGGCGCTCGGCAGGGGATGGCGGTGCCGAGCGCAGCGAACGGGCGTGCTGTCCCGGCATCAAAGGCTTACCATCAATCGGTTCGCCAAAGGGGTCAATAATTCTGCCAACCCAACTTTGGTCCGGCGAAATTTCAGCCCTGCCAACAATCTCAACCGTGTCATCAATGGCCAACCCTTCACCGGAACCATCTGGAAGCACAGAGATTCCTTCTTTTGAAAGGCGCAACACCTCCCCGCCAATAGTGCCGGATTCACCACGAATCAGAACCCTGTCACCAAGGCTGCTTCCTGCAGACAACCCCGTAACACGCAGCGTTCCACCCGCCAGCTCTGCAACCCGGCCAATACGCTTGGTTATAGAGGTCTGGGAAATTCGTGCTCGAAGATTCTCAAAAATGTCCGTCATGTGGTTCCTCTTATGTTCGTGCTTACTCTTTCTAAAGGAATCACCCTTAAGTCTTAGTGAACCGAAATCGAGGGAGAAGCCCCGATGCTTGAAAAGCTCGAATTAACCAGAATGGCGCAGTCGTTGGCATCCCATGCCGGACAGAGAATGGGCGTTATCGCACAGAATGTCGCGCATGCCGACAGCCCAGGCTATAAGGCCCGCGACCTGCCCGACTTTGCTACAACCTATGCTGACCAACACGACCAAGGGTTGCGTACAACACGCGCCGGTCATCTTGGGGCCAGTGGACCCAGCACCATAGAGCCTATGATACTTCGGGGCCCGAGCTCACCGAACGGGAACTCTGTCTCTCTTGAAGCAGAGATGGTAAAAGCGGCCACAGTACGGCAGGACCATGATATGGCTCTGGCAATTTACAGCAGCACTTCCGACATTCTAAAACTGGCGCTCGGGCGGGGGAGGTAAGCAATGACTGACCTCATCAACAGCCTATCAATCGCCGCCTCTGGTATGGAAGCGCAGGCGCAAAGATTGCGCCATGTCTCTGAAAATATCGCGAATGCGGACACCCCCGGCTATCACCGCAAGACCATTAGCTTTCGTGACGAGATCGATGGCCAAGGAGTGGAAACAGGACCGGTCCGCCTTGACCGGAGCGAGTTGACAAAGATTTATGACCCCGGACATCCGCTGGCGAATGAGAGCGGGCACTATGACGGCTCTAACGTCAACTTGGTGGTTGAAATCGCTGACGCCCGCGAAGCACAGCGCAGCTACGAGGCAAACCTTAAACTGTTCGATCAAGCACGGCAAATGAACCAAAGCCTGTTTGAGATTTTACGTCGCTAAAGGAGATCCAGAATGGATATCAAGACATCAGTTGCCGCCCAATCCTATGCCATAGCACGCCAGGCGGCCCTCCCCGAACCAAAGACGGAAAGTACCGATAACACCTTCACCAAAATGGCAGAAGGCTTTGCCAACACCCTGGTGACAGGTGAAACCACTGCCAAAGCGGCGCTTGTGGGCGATGCCGATCCCCATTCTTTGGTGCAGGCACTGGCCGCAACGGAAACCGCGATCGAGACAGTCGTGACTGTGCGCGACAAGGTTGTTGAAGCTTACCAAGAGCTCTTGCGGATGCCGGTATGACCGAAGGCCTGATCTTTGACACTTTGCGGCAGGCGCTCTGGATTGCAGTGATGATTTCATCGCCGCTGCTTACGGTGGCCTTGATCGCGGGTGTGACCGTGGGCCTTTTCCAGGCCCTGACCTCGGTGCAAGAGATGACGCTGACATTCGTACCAAAAGTGGGGGCAATGCTGATCGTCTTTTGGGTCTCTATGAGCTTCATGACCTCGACGCTCCTCAGCTTCTTTACTGACCGTATTATACCTTTGATCGCAGGAGGCTAACTATGGAATCCGGCATTTATACGAACCTTACCCGCCAAGCAGGCCTGATGCGCGAGATGCAGGTTGTCGCGCATAACATCGCTAATATTTCCACAACGGGTTTTCGCCGAGAAGGTGTCATTTTTTCAGAACATATCACGCGGATGGAGGACGCCCCTTCACTTTCCATGGCAAGTGGGAACACTCGTCACATGGATTTGCGTCAGGCAGGTTTGTCACAAACCGGTGCGGCATTCGATTTTGCGATTCAGGGCGAAGGCTTCTTTTTGGTTGAAACCCCGCAAGGGCAGGCCATGACGCGTGCAGGCAGCTTTACGCCGAATGCCGAAGGGGAGTTGGTCAATAATGACGGCCACCGCCTGCTGGATCTGGGTGGCGCACCAGTGTTTGTCCCCCCCGATGCCGGGCCTGTTGCTCTTTCATCAGACGGGACCATTTCCGCCAAAGGCCAGCCTCTTGCACAAATTGGTCTCTGGCAGCCAGCAGATCCACTGAAAATGACACATCAGGGCGGCACTCTTTTTGTCAGTGACGACATTGAGCCATCCGAAGGTGCCACCATCCTGCAGGGTTTCCTTGAGGAGAGTAACGTCAACCCAATTTCAGAAATTGCCCGAATGATTGCCGTGCAGCGCGCCTATGAGCTTGGCCAAGGGTTCATGGAAAAAGAAGACGAGCGTATGCGCAATGTCATTCAGACCTTGGGTCAATAGGAGAAAGCTATGAAAGCCTTACAAATCGCAGCAAGCGGGATGGCCGCGCAGCAAATGCGTGTTGACGTGGTATCCAACAACCTCGCAAACATGTCGACAACCGGATACAATACAAGGCGCGCTGATTTTGCCGACCTTCATTACCAGCAGGTCGCACGTCCCGGCACGATTTCTGCACAAGACGGCTCTATGCTGCCGACCGGAGTTCAGGTCGGTCTTGGCGTACGTCCCGCTGCGGTATCGGTCGTGTTGGCTCAGGGCTCGCTGTCTGCAACGGGTGGCGACCTCGACGTTGCAATCGAAGGTAGCGGCTATCTTGAGATTACGCTACCCTCTGGCGTCAATGCCTACACACGTGATGGCGGCCTGAAACGCACCGGAGATGGCCTGATCGTGACCTCCGAAGGGTATCAAGTGAACCCAGGCATCACGATCCCTTCCGATACGAAAAGTTTGTCGATCAATGGCGAAGGCGAAGTTTATGCCTATTTCACCGATCAGGTGCAGCCGCAGCTTTTGGGCCAATTCAATATGGCCGGGTTTACAAACGACAAGGGGCTAGAAGCCATGGGGTCCAACCTCTTTCTTGAAACCCCCGCATCAGGACCACCGCAGCAAGGCACCGCAGGCGAGGATGGATTGGGCACATTGCGCCAAGGCTATCTTGAGGAAAGCTCGGTCGATGCAGTGCGCGAGGTGACTGAGTTGATCAAGGCCCAACGTGGGTATGAGCTGAATGCCAAAGTCATCACGGCTGCGGACCAAATGCTGTCAGCTACAACGACGTTACGCTAATGTTAAAATGTGCAGCCCTTATTTCACTGATGGCGTGGCCCGTGATGGCCGACAGCCTGATCGCAACCCGTATCGTGCGGGCGCAGTCTGTCCTCTCTGACACTGACGTAACGTTGGTTGCGGCTAAAATCCCAGGGGCGCTTACCGAAACATCCCAAGCACTTGGTCTAGAGGCCAAGGTCACACTCTATCCCGGCCGCGCTGTACGTGCCCAAGATCTTGGCCCTCCTGCGCTCATTGATCGCAATCAAATCGTAACGCTGGTTTACCGTGTAGGCGGCCTTGGCATCACCGCAGAAGGCAGGGCGTTGGCGCGCGCAGGTTTGGGAGATGTAATTCGTGTGATGAATTTGTCGTCACGCACCGTCTTAAACGGTCGCGTTGCCAATGATGGCACCGTTCATGTCGGCGCCAACCAATAAAGGAAACTCAATGCGGATTTTGCTTTTGGCACTTCTACTCGTTCCGGCCTGTTCCAAACTCAGTGAGGTTGGCAAGGAACCGGCTTTTTCCCCTCTGGAAGGTAGCTATCAGCACCATGCCATGTATTCCTCTTTGTTGCCAGAATACACAGAGCCTGACGGCCCGACCGAGGCATCCTCTCTGTGGTCGGCCAATAGCAGTTCCCTATTCGGGGACAGGCGCGCCGGCAAAAGAGGGGATATCTTAACCGTTGTCATCGAAATTGATGACAAGGCCGAGATTTCCAACTCCTCCGGTCGCAGTCGTACGGGGTCACAAAGCATGGGTATTCCCTCACTCTTCGGTATTCCGCAAAGGCTGAATGAGGCGCTGCCCGATGGGGCCTCAATGGCTGATGCGGTTTCAACCACGTCGGATTCTCAGTTTTCCGGACAAGGATCTGTCCAGCGGAATGAAGAACTGACGCTTCGTGTCGCCGCGACCGTGGTAGAGAGTTTGCCAAATGGCGTATTGCGAATTGAAGGACAACAGGAGGTCCGCGTGAACTTTGAGATAAGGGAATTGATCGTTACCGGCTATGTACGCCCGGCGGATATTTCAAGGCAAAATGAGATCACCTACGACCGCATTGCCGGCGCACGAATCGCATATGGCGGCCGCGGACAGATTTCTGATGTGCAGCAGCCGCGCTATGGCCAGCAGATCACCGACACCATTTTGCCGTTCTAATCCCATGATAGCAAAAATTCTTCCCATCATTCTCGTTCTTGTCGGCCTTGGTGCAGGTATAGGTGCAGGTATAGCGCTACGCCCGACAGAGGAACATAGCGAAATCGTAGAAGCCCCAGTAGAGGAGACGCCTTCTGCAACCGAATTTGCCAAGCTAAACAACCAGTTCGTTGTCCCGGTGGTAGAGGACGGCCGGGTGGCCTCTTTGGTAATAATGTCGCTCAGCGTCGAAGTGTCCATCGGCGGCACCGAAACCGTTTATTTGCAAGAACCAAAGCTAAGGGACGCTCTTTTGCAAGTGTTGTTTGATCATGCAAATGCCGGTGGTTTTAAAGGGGTCTTTACCGATGGGGCCAACCTAACGCTTCTGCGTCACGCGTTGCTAGAGGTCACCCAAAAGGTACTTGGCGAGATTGCACATGGCATCCTGATCTCAGACATCGCGCGTCAGGACACTTGAAAACAGACAAATCCCTTCAGAGCGCTTGACCCAAAACGACGCCGGACAAGGCAACTGCGGCCCCCAACGCAATCCAAATCAGGGGGTGCAGCGCGCCTTTATTATCGGGTTCTTGCATTGGGCGGTTTTGCCGTTCCAACTGCGCTTCTACCAAGCGCGGCAGCTTTGGCCCGAACCGCGCAAGAACCATCGCTGTTTTCTGCAAATCACGCAGCAAGGCTTTGGGGCCGACATTGTCTTTGATGTAGCTTTCCACAACGGGGCGCGCATCCTGCCATATATTGATCTGCGGATTGAGACTGCGCGCCACGCCTTCGACAACGACCATCGTGCGCTGCAAAAGGATCAATTCGGTTCGGGTTTCCATGCCAAAACGTTCAGTGACTTCAAACAGATAGGCCAAAAGCCGTGCCATCGAAATACGCGTCGCATCCATGCCAAAGATCGGCTCCCCCACAACACGCAACGCGCGAGCGAACTCATCGATATCGCGGTCGGCGGGCACATAGCCCGCTTCAAAATGTACCTCGGCCACGCGACGATAATCGCGGCGAATGAAGCCGTATAATATTTCGGCATAGACACGCCGGGTATATTCATCCAGCCGTCCCATGATCCCAAAATCATAGGCGATTATGTCGCCGTTTGCCGCAACCTTCAAATTGCCTTGATGCATATCGGCATGGAAATATCCATCGCGCAACGCATGTTGCAAGAACAGTTGCAACACCCGGGATGCAAGCACATTCCGGTCAACACCTGCCGCATCAATCGCGGCATTATCGGCCATATTGACCCCTTCGGCCCAATCCATCGTAAGCACGGTTCGTCCAGAAAGATGCCACACCGGCTTGGGGATCTGAAATCCTTCGTCCTTGTCGGTATTCGCCGCAAATTCACCCGCAGCAGCAGATTCAAGCCTTAGGTCCAACTCCCCCTGCACCACACCGTCGAAATGCTTCACAACCTCCATCGGCCGCAGCCGCCGGGATGCCGGTGACAGAAACTCGATTATGCCTGCCGCAAAATAAAAAGCATCGATATCTTTGCGAAAAGCCCGCTCAATGCCCGGACGCAAAACCTTGACGGCGACTTCTTCGCCCGTATCCAGCAACCGCGCACGGTGCACTTGCGCGATGGATGCCGCCGCAACCGGTTCGGAAAAGGTTGAAAAGATCTGATCGACCGGCATCGCCAATTCGGCCGCAACCATCTCTTTGGCAACGGACAAGGGAAAGGGCGGCAGTTTGTCTTGCAGATATTGCAATTGCAGCGCCAGTTCATCACCCACGACATCGGGGCGGGTGCTCAGGATCTGGCCAAACTTGATATAGGCCGGGCCCAATGCCGTCAACGCGCGGGTCGCGGGCGGCAAAGCCGGATCCCCCTTCAGGCCAAGCCATTTGAACGGCCAACCAAGTACGCGCGCGACAAAGCGCAACCGCGGCGGCGCTTCAAGCGCCTCCAGCACAAGGTTTATCGCGCCCGTCCGTTCAAAGGTCGCAAGCGTGCGCACCAAGCGGATAATGTTATGTGGCCCACGCATCTAGAGCACCCCTTATAACTTCCAGCCGGAATGGAGCGCGGCCACGCCCATCGTCAGGTTGCGATATTTCACCTGATCAAAACCTGCCTCACTTATCATCGCCGCAAAACGTTCCTGATCGGGAAACTTGCGAATGCTTTCAACAAGATACTGATAGCTGTCACGGTCATTTGCGATCACCTGCCCCATCACCGGAATCACATTGAATGAATAGAGGTCATAGGCCTTTTGCATCGCCGGATTGGGCAATTGGCTGAATTCCAGCACCATCAACCGCCCACCGGGACGCAACACCCGGTAAGCCTCGGACAGGGCATCACCGATACGGGTCACATTCCGGATCCCGAAAGAAATCGTGTAGACGTCAAAACTGTTATCGGCAAAGGGCAGCGCCATCGCATCGCCGACAACCCAATCCAGGGCATCGGCCATACTGGCGGCCTCGGCACGTTGTCGACCCTCGACCAGCATGCTTTCGGTCATATCGCAAACCGTGGCATGTGCCCCCGGCGCGCGCTTGAGGAACCGGAACGAGACATCCCCCGTCCCGCCCGCAACATCCAGCAACCGCTGGCCGGGGCGCGGGGCAAGCCAATCCATCATCGCATCCTTCCAGATGCGGTGGATGCCAAAGGACATCGCATCATTCATCACATCATATTTGCTGGCAACCTTTGTAAAGACGCCATGCACCATACCGGCCTTTGCGCCCTCATCCACGGTTTGAAAGCCGAAGTGGGTGGTCTTGTCGTCAGTCTCGGTCATGGTTCTAATACTCTTGCGTTTGGTCGCTCACCGCTCTTTATAGGGTGATGACGCGGCGCTGCAATGCGCCCATCTGTCCGAAAGGCGTCCCAAATGCCCGAACTGCCCGAAGTTGAAACCGTCCGTCGGGGGTTGGAACCGGTCATGACCGACCAAACCATCACAACCGCGACCGTCAACCGGCCCGACCTGCGCTGGCCGTTTCCACCAAGGATGGCTGAGCGGTTGACGGGCGCCAGCGTCTTGGCCCTGCGCCGTCGGTCGAAATACATTCTGGCCGATCTTTCGACCGGGGAATCACTGCTAATCCATCTGGGGATGTCAGGCCGTATTCTTATTTCGGGTGCTATGCAGGGGGATTTCTATCACGACCACCCTGCCCCCGCAAAACATGACCACGTTGTACTGACCTTAGGCAATGGCGCGCGGATCACCTTTAATGATGCACGCCGTTTTGGCGCGATGGACCTGCTGGAAACCGCGCTGGGGGATGCCCATCCACTGCTTGCAAATATAGGGCCGGAACCTTTTGGCAACAGCTTCAATGAGACCTATTTGACAGAGCGGCTCAAGGGGCGCAAAACGGCGATCAAATCCGCGCTTCTGGATCAACGTATCGTGGCCGGTTTGGGGAATATATATGTCTGTGAGGTACTTTACCGTGCGGGCCTGCACCCTGCGCGCCCCGCGGGCAAGCTGGCCAAAGCAACGGTGGCGGGGCTTGTCCCGCTGATCCGCGAGGTCTTGGCCGAGGCGATCGAAGCGGGCGGATCCTCCTTGCGCGATTACCGTCAGGCAGATGGCGAATTGGGCTATTTCCAGCACCGTTTCCGCACTTACGGGCGCGAGGACGAACCCTGCGTCACCCCCGGCTGTACGGCCAGTATCGCGCGCATTGTGCAATCGGGGCGCTCCTCCTTCTACTGCCCTGCCTGTCAGAGATGACTTGATCCTGCCTGCCGGCCTGTTAGAGAGTCGCGTTCAAGAACAAGCCAAAGGAAACTCAGATGGCCTATGAAACGCTGATCGTTGAGATCGAGGATTATGTCGCGCTGATTCGCCTCAATCGGCCGGAGGCGCTGAATGCCCTCAACTCCAAACTGTTGACAGAGCTTGCGACAGTGCTGCAAGCCGCAGACGCCAACGACAAGGTGCGCTGCATGATCATCACCGGATCGGAAAAGGCATTTGCCGCCGGTGCAGACATCAAGGAAATGGCCGGACAAAGCTTTGTCGACGTCTATTCCAAGAACCTTTTTGGCGGAATCAGCGACACGATACTGGAGATTCGCAAGCCGATTATCGCGGCGGTTTCGGGCTATGCCTTGGGTGGTGGCTGTGAACTGGCGATGGCATGTGACTTTATCATCGCCTCTGACACCGCGAAATTCGGTCAGCCCGAGATCAACCTCGGCGTCATCGCCGGTTTCGGCGGAAGCCAGCGCCTGACCCGTTTCGTTGGCAAGTCCAAATCCATGGATATGCATCTGACAGGCCGCAATATGGACGCCGCCGAAGCAGAGCGCAGCGGGCTTGTTTCCCGCGTGGTCCCGGCCAAGAGCCTGATCGAAGAGGCCAAGAAGGCCGCCACCAAAATTGCCGAGAAATCGATGATCTCTGCCTCGGCGGCCAAAGAAGCGGTAAACCGCAGCTACGAATCCACGCTGCGCGAGGGCCTGCTGTTTGAACGCCGTCTGTTCCATTCGCTGTTTGCGACCGAGGACCAGAAAGAGGGCATGGCTGCCTTTCTTGAAAAGCGCACGCCGCAGTTTCGCGATAAATAGCGAATAGCCCTTTCCTAACGGGGGTTCTTGCCTTATACGCGGCAGTTGAAATGCGCGTGGGCCCGCTTAAGGCAAGAATCATTTCCGCTGATACGGGCGGAAGGTCTGGGGCTATTGTGCATCGCAAAACATAATCGAACCAGACGAATAGGAATTCTATCCCATGGCAAATACGACCCAGTCCAAAAAACGCGCACGCCAGGCCGACGCACGCCACGACATCAACAAGGCACGTCGCTCGCGTATCCGCACCTTCCTGCGCAAAGTCGAAGAAGCAATTACCGCCGGGGATCATGATGTTGCCGCCGAAGCTCTTCGTGTCGCACAGCCCGAACTGGCTCGTGGCGTCTCCAAAGGTGTGCTGCACAAGAACACCGTTTCGCGCAAAATCTCGCGTCTGTCATCGCGGGTAAAAGCGCTGAAAAACGCAACGGCCTAACATCAAGGATTCGGGGCAAGGCAGAATATATTTCGCCTAACCCCCCGCAAAAATTAACAAAAGGCGCATCACTGATGCGCCTTTTTGCTTTTGCTATCCACAGGAAGTTAACCAATCGTGGCCTATTTGCCGAGGCGCCCAGATTCGCTCAGACCATTTCATTGTCAACAGCGAAGATCGGTTGCCCCCCACCCCAACAGGTTGGTAACTTCACCATGCGATTCACTTCGTCCTGGGGGACAAGATGTGACCGCGTTCAAAATGGGTCAGGCTGCTTTGCTCCACAGGTTTTGTGGTGCCTTTTCCTATGAACGGGTTTACTCGACTGCGGTATTTGCACAATCTGCAAGCGCCGTCTTTTGAGGTATCAACCGATACAGCCGTGCTGTACCGGATGGCTTCTTTCGTCCCGTGTTTTCTTGGCCATAGCCAGAGAAACAACCCAGTACATTTGTACCGCATCAAGGCCCCGTTTCAGGACGGGGCATGGGGAAGCCGTGGAACAGGTAGAGCAATGACGAACGAAGGCTGGGCAGATATCCGCGAAAACTTGCGCACGCGGGTTGGCAAGGACAACTACATTACATGGATTGAGCCGCTGAAGTTTGCTGCGCTGGAAGGTGGCGTCGCCAGCTTTGCCGTCCCCACGACCTTTTTTGGCGATTGGGTTTCGCGCAATTTTGCCGACCATATCTTGCATCAACTCCACCGTTCCGGCGCCGCTGTTGAACGCATAGACTTTGTTTTGGAACGCAACGCCCCCGCCCCGGCAAAACCCGAAGCCGCAACACCAAAGCGCACGGTCGAAGAAAAGGACGTGCCCGGCGCCCCGCTCGACAGCCGCTTTACCTTTGACAGTTTCGTTGTCGGCAAGCCGAATGAACTGGCCCATGCCGCCGCGCGCCGTGTGGCCGAGGGTGGCCCCGTGACCTTTAATCCGCTGTTTCTTTACGGTGGCGTTGGCCTTGGCAAAACCCACCTGATGCACGCCGTCGCCCATGAGCTACAGCTGCGTCAACCTGATCTGCGCGTGCTTTATCTTTCCGCCGAACAATTCATGTACCGTTTCGTGCAGGCGCTGCGCGAACGTCAGGTCATGGATTTCAAGGAGTTGTTCCGTTCGGTCGATGTTTTGATGGTCGATGACGTGCAATTTATTGCGGGCAAGGAAAGCACCCAAGAAGAATTCTTCCACACCTTTAACGCGCTGGTTGATCAGAACAAACAGATTATCATCTCTGCCGACCGCGCGCCCGGTGAAATCAAGGGCCTGGAAGAGCGGATCAAATCTCGCCTGCAATGCGGGCTTGTCGTGGATCTTCACCCGACAGACTATGAATTGCGCCTTGGCATCCTTCAGCAAAAAGCCGAATTTTATCACACCCAATACCGCGATCTGGTGATTGCGCCGGGCGTGCTGGAATTTCTGGCCCACCGCATCTCAACCAACGTGCGCGTACTTGAAGGTGCGCTGACGCGTCTGTTCGCCTTTGCCAGCCTCGTTGGCCGCGAAATCACGCTGGAACTGACCCAGGATTGCCTTGCCGACATCCTACGCGCCTCTGACCGCAAGGTCACGATTGAAGAAATCCAGCGCAAAGTGGCAGAGCATTTCAACATCCGTCTGTCGGATATGATCGGGCCAAAGCGGGTGCGCACCATTGCACGCCCACGCCAGATCGCCATGTATCTGTCCAAGCAGCTGACAAGCCGCAGCCTGCCCGACATTGGCCGCCGCTTTGGCGGGCGCGACCATACGACCATCATGCATGGCGTCAGAAAGATTGAGGAACTGATGACAGCCGACAGCCAGCTTTCCGATGATTTGCAGATGCTCAAGCGGTTGCTGCAAGGCTAATTCGGCACCAAAGCCACAAAGCCTTAAATTTCAGTCTTGAAAACAAGGTTATGGCGTCTTACCCCTTGTGGGACGCATTAAAACCTCTAACTTCGGCCCTCCCTGCGGCACAGCCGTGGCGGGCATACAGCCAGCAGCAAGACGGGCAAAGGACGGAACATGAAGATCAGCATCGAACGCGGAACGCTTCTCAAGGCGGTCAGTCAGGCCCAATCCGTGGTTGAACGCCGCAATACGATCCCGATCCTTGCCAACGTATTGATTGAGGCTGAGGGTGACAGCGTCTCTTTTCGCGCCACCGATCTGGATATAGAGGTGGTGGATCGCACGGCCGCCGTGGTTGAACGTCCCGGCGCCACAACGGTTTCGGCCGTAATGCTGCACGAAATTGTTCGCAAATTGCCTGATGGCGCCTTGGTCAACCTGTCCGAAGACGCCGCCTCTGGCCGGTTGACGGTGACGGCCGGGCGGTCAAACTTCAACCTCGCGACCCTGCCCAAAGAAGATTTTCCCGTCATGGCCAACTCGGCCTATTCGTCAAACTTCTCGGCCAAGGCACCGGTATTGCGCCGCCTGTTCGATAAGGCCAAATTTGCCATCTCGACCGAGGAAACCCGCTATTACCTCAACGGTGTCTATATGCACACCGCCACTGCCGAGGATGGTCCGGTTTTGCGCTGTGTTGCAACCGATGGCCACCGTCTTGCGCGCATTGATGCCCCTTTGCCCGAAAATGCCAGCGATATGCCCGGCGTTATCATCCCGCGCAAAACCGTGAATGAGCTGCGCAAGCTGCTAGATGATGATGAGGCAATCATCGCGGTCTCGGTCTCGGAAACCAAAGTGCGCTTTGCGACCGATGTGATCTCACTGACGTCCAAGGTTATCGACGGCACCTTCCCCGATTATACCCGCGTCATTCCGACCGGCAATACCAAGCGCCTAGAAGTCGACGCCGCCGAGTTTGCCAAGGCCGTTGACCGTGTTGCCACTGTTTCCTCGGAACGGTCCCGTGCGGTCAAACTGTCCTTGGATGAGGATCGTCTTGTCCTGTCGGTCAACGCGCCTGATTCCGGTGCCGCCGAGGAAGAGCTGGCCGTGGCATATGGCGATGAACGGCTGGAGATCGGCTTCAACGCAAAATATCTGCTGGAAATCGCCAGCCAAGTTGACCGTGAAAATGCGGTCTTCATGTTCAACTCATCGGGCGATCCGACCTTGATGCGTGAGGGGAATGACACCTCTGCCATCTATGTCGTGATGCCGATGCGCGTTTAAGACGCGCCAACCCATTGAAATAAAGGGCAAGAATGTCGGGACTGGTCATTACCGATCTTGCCCTTTCGCATTTCCGCAGCCACCGCGCGGTGCGCATCGGCTTTGACGGGCGGCCTGTGGCCCTGATCGGTGCCAATGGTGCCGGAAAAACCAATCTGATCGAGGCGGTTTCCCTGCTCTCACCCGGTCGCGGGTTTCGTCGTGCCACGGTTGACGAATTTGCCCGCAAACCCGAAGCCCTTGGCTGGAAAATATCGGCAAATTTGCGCGGGCCCGACAGCGCGCATGAGGTCGAAACCTGGGCCGAGCCGGGGCAGCCGCGACAGGTTCGCATTGATGGCAAAGCCGCGGCGCAAGTGGCCCTCGCCCGCATTACCCGCGTTTTATGGCTGGTGCCCGCGATGGACCGCCTTTGGATCGAGGCAGCTGAGGGCCGCAGGCGGTTTCTTGACCGCATGACCCTTAGCTTTGCCCCCGACCATGCCGAGGCGGTTCTGGGCTATGAAAAAGCGATGCGGGATCGCAACCGGCTGTTAAAAGATCAAGTACAGGACGCGCATTGGTACAAGGCGCTTGAGGCGCGAATGGTCGAAACCGCCGTGATGATAGAAACCAACCGCGCGGATACGCTGGCGCGGCTTGCCCAAGCCCAAACGGGGGCGGATACCACCTTTCCCTGCGCGAGCCTGTCGCTGACCAGCCCCGAGCCTGTGGATGATCTGGCCACCGCGCTTGCGCAAGGGCGGCGGAGGGATATGGCGGCGGGCCGCACTTTGATAGGGCCGCACCGCGCCGATCTTGCCGCCGTCTTTACCGACAAGGGCGTCGCGGCCGATCAATGCTCCACCGGCGAACAAAAGGCCCTGTTGATCAGCCTGATCCTTGCCAATGCCCGCGCCTTGGCCACAGATATAGGGGCCGCCCCGATCTTGTTGCTTGATGAGGTGGCCGCCCATCTCGACAGCCAACGCCGTGCCGCCCTTTACGATGAACTTTGCACCCTTGGCGCGCAGGCAATCATGACCGGCACCGAAGCCGCCCTGTTTGACAGCCTCGGGCCTCGCGCGCAGGCCTTCACCATATCCGAAACATCCCGCGGGTCGGTTGTAGAGGAAACCCTCCTATGACCCAACAACACATTTGACGGTTCAGATCCGGGCGCACGGACCTCAAAGGCTATGACCAAACCGACGCTATGCCCCCCTTCTGGGCACGCGCTGCGGGTGGCAAACTGACTTTACCCCTTAACCGCTAAATCTTGTGTCTAGGGCGTGACAATCCGGGGCAGAACCCCTATAAAAAGGGTTAGATTTCAAGGAAAGTCCGCATGTCTGAAGAAGCCAAAAAGCCCGCCGAATACGGTGCTGATTCTATCAAGGTTCTCAAGGGGTTAGAGGCTGTTCGCAAGCGCCCCGGAATGTATATCGGTGACACCGATGACGGCTCGGGCCTGCACCACATGGTTTATGAGGTGGTCGATAATGGAATTGACGAGGCACTGGCAGGCCACGCGACCGCTGTCACCGTCAAAATACACGCCGACAGTTCCGTTTCTGTCCGCGATAACGGTCGTGGAATTCCCGTCGACATCCACAAGGAAGAAGGCGTTTCCGCAGCCGAGGTTATCATGACCCAGCTGCATGCGGGCGGCAAGTTCAACAACTCGGATGACGATGGTAACGCCTATAAGGTTTCGGGCGGGTTGCACGGGGTCGGTGTTTCGGTTGTAAACGCCCTGTCCGACTGGCTGGAATTGCGCGTCTGGCGCAATGGTATGGAATATTTCGCCCGCTTTGAGGATGGTGAATGCGTTGAACACGTGCGCGAGGTTGGTCCAGCGCCGAACGAGCGGGGCACCGAGGTGCGCTTCATGGCCTCCTCCAAGGTCAACCGTCCCGATGGGACGTTCTCGGATCTCGAATACAGCTTCAAGACGTTGGAAAACCGGTTGCGCGAGCTGGCGTTCCTCAACTCCGGTGCACGGATTATCGTGATCGATGAACGCCCCGCAGAGCCGCTGCACAGCGAGCTGTTCTATGAGGGCGGCGTGCGCGAATACGTCAAATACCTCGACCGGTCCAAAACCTCGATCCTGCCAGAGCCGATCTATATCATCGGGGAACGCAATGGCATTATGGTGGAAATCGCGATGTGGTGGAATGACAGCTACCACGAGAATGTGCTGCCTTTCACCAACAATATCCCGCAGCGGGACGGCGGCACCCACCTTGCGGGCCTGCGTGGCGCGCTGACGCGGACGATCAACAACTACGCGCAATCTACCGGGATCGCAAAGAAGGAAAAGATCGACTTTACCGGCGATGACGCCCGCGAGGGGCTAACCTGTGTGTTGTCGGTCAAGGCGCCAGACCCGAAGTTTTCCAGTCAAACCAAGGACAAGCTGGTTTCATCCGAGGTGCGACCCGCTGTTGAAGGCATGGTCAACGAAAAGCTGGCCGAGTGGTTTGAGGAAAATCCTGCAAACGCAAAAATTATCGTTGGCAAGATCATCGAGGCTGCTTTTGCCCGTGAAGCTGCGCGCAAGGCCCGCGACCTGACGCGCCGCAAATCCCCTCTGGATATTTCCAACCTGCCCGGCAAACTTGCCGATTGTCAGGAAAAAGACGCCTCCAAGGCCGAATTGTTCCTCGTCGAGGGTGACTCGGCCGGCGGGTCGGCCAAACAGGGGCGCAGCCGCCAAAATCAGGCGGTTTTGCCGTTGAAAGGTAAGATCCTTAACGTGGAACGTGCGCGATTTGACCGGATGCTCTCCAGTCAGGAAATCGGCACGCTGATCACGGCGATGGGCACCGGCATCGGCCGGGATGAGTTCAATCTGGCAAAGCTTCGGTATCACAAGATCATCATCATGACCGATGCTGACGTTGATGGTGCGCATATCCGCACACTTTTGCTGACCTTCTTCTTCCGGCAGATGCCACAGTTGATCGAGGCCGGGCACCTCTATATCGCCCAGCCACCGCTTTACAAAGTGGCGCGCGGCAAGTCCGAGGTTTATCTCAAGGATCAGGCCTCGCTGGATGATTACCTGATCCAACAGGGCATTGACGGTGCAATCCTGCGCATGTCCTCGGGTGAGGAGCTTGCAGGCTCCGACCTTATTCGCGTGATTGAGGGCGCGCGTCAGTTCCGCCGGATTCTGGAAGCCTTTCCAACGCATTACCCGCGCAATATTCTGGAACAAGCCGCCCTCGCAGGCGCGTTTGATGCAGGAAATGCCGATGCCGATTTGCAGGCTGTTGCCGATAACGTGGCCAAGCGTCTTGATGCCGTTGCCACCGAATATGAGCGTGGCTGGCAAGGGCGCATCACCCAGGATCACGGCATCCGCCTTGCCCGCGTCCTGCGCGGGGTTGAGGAAATCCGCACCCTTGACGGTGCGGTCCTTCGCTCTGGTGAGGCGCGTCGCCTGTCTCAAGTTTCGGCACCGCACAGCGATGTCTATACTGGGAACGAGGGTCACCTTGTACGCAAAGATCGCAACACCTCTATCCACGGGCCAATCGACCTGCTTAACGCGATTCTGGCAGAGGGCGAGAAAGGTCTCTCCCTACAGCGCTACAAAGGCTTGGGCGAAATGAACCCCGAGCAGCTTTGGGAAACCACATTGGACCCAGAAGCGCGCACATTGCTTCAGGTAAAGGTTGAAGATCTGGCCGATGCAGATGATATTTTTACCAAGCTCATGGGCGATGTGGTGGAACCGCGCCGCGAGTTCATCCAGCAAAATGCGCTTAGCGTTGAAAATCTGGACTTTTAGACTTTTGTTGGATCGCGCATAACCTTACGTTCGACCAAGGTTTGCGCGATTTTCTCAAAAGCTTGGGCTGTCAGCTACTGTTACACTGTCATCGCCCCTGAAGATCACGGCCATATCTCTGCCCCTGTTTGTATTTCTCCAGGGCTTCCGGATTTAGTTGGGTGACATTCTCATCAACCCAGTGCTGCACCCAACTCTGGTGTTCAGTTGTACGTCGACTGTATACTGTTGGAACGCCGTTGAACTTCACGCCGACGGCTTTGCCACACCCTTGCTGGTCCAGTTTTACGAGTTTGGGATGACCTCCCGTCATGAAAGAGGTTGAAGGTACCCCGTTGATTAGATCGCAGAGAGACCAAAAACAGGTTCATGCCACATCTCCCTGATCGCCGTTGGACATCCATTTTTGCCGATCTTTATTTGCATTGCCACCTCGCCTGAACTGTAAACAAGCGCTGATTTCTTGCTGCTCAACGCAACTACCCCTACCAGTATGTCCTGGGTCGAACAGGCACCATAACTGGCCGAGTGTTCCCTGCGGGAAATCCTCAGGAACTTTAGACTTATGGATTTGATACACGCCACCGTTTCGCTCAAGGCCCATGAGATTTGGTTCCAACTGATCAAATGCCTCCGGAAATGCTGTCTCAGAATTCACCTCAAGCTTTGTGAAATTTCGCGTCAGACCACTCTCTCGCAGTGCGCGTTCCTAAGGCTAAACCTTTGCAAGAAGCGGCCCAATCGCGGTTTGCCAGACCTGAGCCGGCCCGCCATCAATTTGCACGACCCATTGCCCTAAGACATCTGAGGCGTCCTCTCTCAAGCTTGGCGATCCGCTCCGTAAAACATCGGTAACATCGCCCAACGAGAGCCCCCAGCCTTCGGGCGATGCTTCGGCCCGGGTTATGGTAATCGCTGGGGAAAGTAAGAGCGCCGCGGCGGCGATTGCATCAGATCTATTGCCGTCCAACTCTTTCAAACCCAATTTGATAGCGTCTGGGAATATCTTTGAGGCCGTCATAGATATGTGGCCTTGGCCCACAAGACGGACCAAAGTCCGGCTGCTTTGGGCGTTTGGCCGGACAGTGCTGTATTCAGCGTCAGGCTCGCATCTTGACCCTCGATACTTATCACAAAGCTGAGGTGACGGATCAACGCGGCACGAGCCATGGTGCCTTGGCTTTCAAGCCTTGGCGGACAATCCAGATCCCTTGGACACCGACAACTGCGAAACCATGACGATAACGGCCACCGACTGTTGGGGCGGCATGATCTGCAACCACAGACCCAGCGCAAGAAGCGCGGCGCCAAAGCCTGCCAGCCTGTTGATAAACCCGCCGGCAATTGCCCCAAGCCCAGCAGCAAACAAAGTGCAGATCCATCAAATCGCTTCCATGACCGCTTTGCGCATCCCGTTGTCGGTGATGGCAAGGTATTGCGTCTCACCTTACCCTCGCGGTAAGAAAAATTTCTTAGTTTGCAATGGCTGCGGCGACAAAATCCTTTAACCGGCTGAAATCAGCACAGGTCGAATGTGGCGGATTGTGTCGCCCTTCTTGGCGATATACGTCTGGGATATGCGCTTTTTTATCTCTGCCCTGCTTTTAGTCTTATCGGTGAACGCAACTGCGGCACATCCACATGTATTCGTGGATGCCAAGGGAACCTTCATCTTTGCCGAGGATGGGCGCCTGGCGGGGGTGCGTATTTACTGGTTATATGATGCCTTCACGACCTTGCTGCTCTACGAAACGCTTGACCTTGATAAAGACGGCGATGGCAAACTTGATGCTGCTGATCTGGAAACGGTCAAGCGGGGCGAAACGGATTGGGCACCCGACTATGAGGGTGACACGTATTTATGGGTTGAGGGCGCAAAGCAGGTTCTCTCACGTCCGGCGAATGCCTCGGCACAGATGCATGACGACCGGATTGGTGTGGGATTTGAGCTGACGCTTGAAAACCCCGTTGATATGTCGGACAAATCCGCTTCGCTTAAAATTTACGATCCGATTTATTACTATGCCTATAGCATCGATAAGGACAGCCCCCTCCTCGATGCCCCTGATGGCTGTGCGGTCCAGATCAACCGTTTTACGCCGGATGAGGAATCCGCTGATCTGCAAAAACAGCTTGAAGCGTTATCGCAAGAAGAGATCCCTGATGACCCGAATGTAGGCGCGATGTTTGCCGAGGAGATCTTGTTGCGATGCGATTGATCCATCTTGCCTTGATTTTGGCAGGCACGGTGGCTTTGGCCATATTGATAATCCAGGTCTTCGATGTCACCGCGCTTATGCGTTGGGCAGCACAAACACAGCGGGATTTCCAAAACGCGATGGCCACGGCCCTGCGGGCCATTCGCGCCGGAGAGCCTGCTGCCTTGCTGACGCTTTGTGGTCTGACATTTGGATACGGTGTTGTTCATGCGATCGGGCCGGGACATGGTAAATTCCTGCTCGGGGCGGCAGCGGTTTCCAGCCGCGCGACTCTTTGGCGGATGATGGCGCTGACCCTTGCGTCCAGCCTTGCGCAATCGCTTGCGGCAGTTTTGCTTGTGACGGGGGGGATCGGTCTTATTTCTCTGACCAGCGCATCGCTTATCGACATCACAGAGGATCTTCTTGCCCCCCTGAGCTATGGGGTCATCGGGCTGATCGGGGGGCTGCTTGCACTGCGGGGGGCGCGTGCGGCTTGGCGGGCAAACGCAGTGTCCCATCATGAGGAACATGACGCAGAGGGATGTTCTTGCGGGCACACGCACGGCCCTTCGATAAAGGAGGTCGAGGGTGGCATGACCTCGCGGCAGATGCTGGCCCTGATTGCCAGTATTGCGATCCGCCCCTGTACAGGCGCCTTGTTCTTGCTCGTTATCGCATGGCGTTTGCAAATCCTGTTTGCGGGTATCCTTGCGACATTTGCGATGGGGCTTGGCACGGCGGCATTTAATATGGCGGTCGCCGGATCGGGGGTCGGCGCGCGTGTTCTGATCTCCGTGCTAAGTACAGAGCGCGCCGGGGCCAAACTAGTTTTGCCCGTTGCCCAGATAACGGCCGGTTTGCTTGTGGTCATCGTCTCTATGGGCATGCTGCGCCACTATCTGTGACGCGGGCGCGGTGATTACCAGTGATTAATCCTCGCACGACCCTTTGCCCGACGCGTCGGATGCTGCCGTGGACAGCATATCATCGAACAACCTGTTCCACTGCGCTGAAGTAAGATCAATCAGGCCCAGCGCCTTGAGCAAGAAAGCCCCCTCCCCCGCCAGAAAGGCCAGCGCCAGGCGACGGTCCCCGGATTTTTCCAAATTGAGCCGCGCCAGACGGGAGTTGTACCAAGCCCGCGTCTCTGACAGTTGATCAGGATGCTGCAACAACGCGGTCATCATCGCGGCGGAGCGCGAGTGGTCCGTCTCATTTTCATCCCGTGTCACCTCCAGATGCCCGTGGATCAGCGCGGCGGGCGTTGGGCCGGGGCCGGTTCGTGCGGCAACCTCGGCGTCAAACCCCTCTGCCCAGCGTGTTATCATCGCGCGGATCAAGTTGTCACGGGTGCCAAAGGCATATTGTACCCCGCCCTTGGTGATCCCGGCCGCTTTTGCGACAGCATCAAAGCTAAGCGCCCCCGCCCCCGCGGTCACCACCAGCGCCTCGGCGGCATCCAGTACCTTGTTCCTGTCAATGCTGCGTGGTCGTCCCGCCATTTTTTCTCTTTCATTACGATACGAACGTATTTATATTCCGAGCTCCGCTTATGCGAACCGTATCTTATCGCCCCAAGGATTATAACCATGCCCACCCGCAACCGTTGGCTTATCATGACAATCGTGTCGAGCGCGCTTTTCCTGATCGTGATTGATATGACAGTCCTGTACACCGCGCTGCCACGGCTGACGCATGATCTGGCCGCCACGGCCACCGAAAAGCTGTGGATCGTGAATGCCTATCCGCTGGTGGTGGCCGGGCTTTTGCCGGGACTGGGCGGGCTGGGCGACCGCTTTGGTCATAAGCATATGTTCCTGTCCGGTCTTGTGGTGTTTGGAATTGCCTCTTTGGCTGCGGCTTTTGCGCCCACACCTTCGGTGCTTATTGCCGCACGGGTGATGCTGGCGGTCGGGGCGGCGGCGATGATGCCCGCCACATTATCCCTGATCCGTCTGACCTTCACCGATGAGAAAGAGCGCGCCTTTGCCATCGGGATCTGGGCCGCCGTGGCCTCGGGCGGGGCGGCACTGGGGCCCGTAGTGGGCGGGGTGTTGCTTGAATGGTTCTGGTGGGGATCAGTGTTCCTGATCAATGTGCCGATTGCCATTGTTGCCCTAGTGGCGGGCGCACGGGTATTGGTCAACAAGCGGCCTGCGCAGGCACCTCCGTTTGATCTGATCGGTTCGGCACAGGTGATGGTCGGACTGGTCGGGCTGGTCTATGCCATCAAAGAGACCAGCAAACGAGAGCCATCCTGGACCATCGCCGCCATCGTCTTTCTTGTAGGTCTTGCCGCTGTTGCTGCCTTCATGCGACGCCAAAGAGCAAGCGCAAATCCGCTGATCGATTTCGCGCTGTTCAAAAACGCGCAATTCGCATCGGGAGTCATTGCAGCGATGGCTGCCTCTGCGATCCTGATCGGGGTAGAGCTTGTATTCAGCCAGCGCTTGCAACTGGTGCTGGGTTTGTCACCATTGCAGGCAGGGCTGATGATGTTGCCTATTCCAGCGGCAGCCTTTGTTGCCGGTCCGCTGACCGGTCTTGTGCTGCCGCATCACGGGGCTAAGCGGGTATTGACCGTGTCGATGGCGCTAACGGGGCTGGCATTGGCGGGCTATCTTATGACCTATCAGGGTCTACCATGGCTGTGGATGTCGTTTTTGGCGGTGATGGGGGTCGGGATCGGCGCCACCATGACAGCCGCGTCCAGTACCATCATGATGTCCGCGCCCGAGGATCGCGCCGGTATGGCCGCCTCGATCGAGGAAGTGTCTTTTGAACTGGGAGGCGCGTTGGGCATTGCAATCCTCGGCAGCCTGATGTCCGCGATATACACCCGCGCTATGGTTCTCCCCCAAGGCCTGTCAGCCACCGTATCGGACAGCATCGACGAGGCCCTGCTGGTTGCCGCAACCCTGGAACCGGCGGCGGCGGCGCATCTGGTCGAATTGGCGCGGGGGGCATTCGATCAGGCATTTTTCGGGGTCATCGCCCTTGCGACGATTTTGGCATCCTGTACCGCGATCAGCATCTGGCGCAAACCGGTCGGGGGGCCCTAGGACAAAATTACCAAGCGACCGTGTCACCGTGCTGGTCCCTGAAGCCGCCGCTGTCAGCGGGTTCCAGCCCTTCGATCACGCCGATCAGGCGGGCGGCAGCGCCGGCCGCGGTGTCGGTTTGCGCCGCAGTCCGGAATGGCGCGGTCAGGGGTGTCGCAACCGTACCGGGGTGAAGTGCCACCAGAATTGCCCCCGGACGGGTACGGGCCAGTTCAATCGCCGCAGTATGGATGATCTGGTTTTGTGCCGTTTTGGCCGCGCGGTAGCTGATCCACCCCCCCAGCCGGTTATCCCCAACCGAGGCCAGCCGCGCAGAGAGAGAGGCGAAGACCGCGCGTCCCGGCGACATAAGGGCCGTGCCATGTTTTATGAGCAATGCAACCGCCGTAGCGTTCAGCGCAAAATGGGCCGTCATGTTCTGGGGATCAATTGCACCGATGGTCTTTTCCGGCGCAACCCCGTTCAGGATCAACCCGCCCGTCGCATTGAACAGCAGATCGAACTGCTTTCCCTGTAACCGCCCAAAGGCGCGCTGGATAGAGGCCTCATCCGTCACATCCAGCCCGTCATCGCGGCGTGACAGGCCGGTAACATCCGCCCCCCGTTGTTCCAAAGCGCGCGCCACAGCCGCCCCGATCCCGCCAGAGCTGCCCAAAACCAACGCCCGCTTGATCGGTGTCCCACCGGACTTTCCGGACCCGCTGGCCGTAATTTCCACTCTATCGGTCATGGCTGCCTTCTTTCATCATATGGGATGGTCATAAATCCCTTACGCAAAAACAGCTTTACCGGATCATTTTTGATCCGGTTGCTCGGCACGGCCGTAGGAGTGTCATAACAACAACCGGATTGCTCATGTCATTTGATGCCGCGCCTTTTCGCCCTCAACGCATTGCTATTATTGGTGGCGGTATATCGGGGCTGTCTGCTGCCTATCTTTTGGCGCCCAACCATCACGTCACAGTGTATGAGGCCGCCCCCCGTCTTGGCGGGCATGCCCGCACGGTCATCGCGGGCAAGAATGGCGACCAAGCGGTGGATACGGGGTTCATCGTGTTCAACTATGCCAACTACCCACATTTGACACGCATGTTTCAGGCGTTGGACGTGCCCGTTATCAAAAGCGATATGAGCTTTGGTATTTCGGTCAATGGCGGGCAGATCGAATATGCCTTGCGCAACCTGCGGTCCTTGATGGCACAGCGGCGCAATATGCTGCGCCTCGGATTTTGGCGGATGTTGCGTGACATCCACCGCTTTAACACCGGCGCCGAAGCGGTGGAGCAGGGCGGCGATATGACCATCGGTGAATTGATGGACAAGATGCGCTTGGGGCGCTGGTTTCAGGACTATTACCTGATGCCACTTTGCGGGGCGATCTGGTCAACACCGCCTGCGCAGATCCGCAGCTTTCCCGCCCGCGCCATCATCCAGTTTTTTCGCAACCACGCCTTGCTGAGTGCCACGGCACAGCATCAGTGGTGGACCGTCGATGGCGGCAGCACGCAATATGTCACCCGGCTGGAGGATCACCTGCGCAGTCAGGGCGTGACCATCCACGCAGCGACGCCGGTGCAATCCGTCAGCCGTAGCGCATCCCAAAGCATCGTGCAAAGCCGTGAACAGGGGGCGGCAACTTTTGATCATGTGATCTTTGCCTGCCATGCCGATCAGGCATTACAGTTGCTAGAGGAACCGACCGCGCAAGAGCGTGCTGCACTTTCGGCTGTTCGCTTTCAGGATAACCTGATGGTGTTGCACCGCGATACCGCCCAGATGCCCAAGCGCAAGGCGGTCTGGTCCAGCTGGGTCTATAATGCCGATACCTCTGGGGCAGAGACCGCCATCGGCGTGACCTACTGGATGAACCGTTTGCAAAACATCCCCGAGGAGGACCCGCTCTTTGTCACGCTCAACCCTGCGCGCACGATACCGGAGCATCTGATCTATGATCAAACCGTGTTTCGCCATCCAGTCTTTGATGCCGCCGCCCTGACCGCACAGGATCAGATCGCCCGGATGCAGGGGCAGAACAATACTTGGTTTGCGGGGGCATGGTTGCGGCACGGGTTTCACGAGGACGGCTTTGCCAGTGCCGCCCGCATCAACCGACTGATGCAACGCCAGCACGCATGACCCATCAAGCGCAACATATCGCGGGCATCACGACCCATAAACGGCTGGGCAGGATCAGCCACGGGTTTCGCTATGGCGTCGATTATGTGCTGATTGATCCCGAGAGGGGCGGGCCTTGGCCCAAGCTGTTTTCACGCAACCGTTTTAACCTGATGGCGGTCCACGACTGCGATCATGGCGGGCCATTGCGTCAGGGGCGTGGTCCGGCCTGGGCGCGTGCGGTTTTGGCCGCCAGGGGGCTGGGGGCGCGCAAGCTGCGCTTGCTTTTGCTCACCCAGCCGCGTTTTCTGGGCTATGTCTTTAACCCCGTCAGCTTTTGGCTGGTGATGGAGGATGACGCCCTTATCGCCGTGATTGCTGAGGTTTCTACGCCCTTTGGCGATCGCCATTCCTATCTGTGCCACAACGCTGATTTTAGTCCGATTACCAAGGATACCCGCATCAAGACACCGAAATCGCTCCATGTGTCCCCCTTTCAGGATGTGGCGGGAACCTATGCGTTCGGGTTTGACATAAGCCCTGAACAAATCACGATTCGCATCCTGCACCGTAACGGCCCCGAGGGCGTGCTTGCGATGCTGTCGGGGCCGCGCAAGCCGATGACCAATGCGGGCCTGCTCGGTGCCGGTATCCGCCGCCCGTTTGGCGCGTTGCGAACCATCGCGCTGATTTATTGGCAGGCGTTGCGCCTGAAATTAAAGGGCGCCAAATACCGCGCCCATCCCACCCCCCCGAATTCGGAGATTACCTGATGTCGTTCCTCGACAAGCGCTTGAAAAAAAAATTGCTGGAAACCTGTGGGCGTATCCGGAACGGAAGCCTGCGGCTGCGCCTGCCCGACGGGTCCACCCATGATTTCGGGGCGGGCGATCCGGCGGCCGAGATGCAGATCAACGATCTGGCCGCGGTGCAGGCGATTGTCGCCCGCGGCAATATCGGCATGGGGGAAACCTATGTCGCGGGTCTTTGGGATACGCCCTCGGTTGAGGATTTGATAAAGGTGGGCCTGCTGAACCTCGATCTGTTTCATGAATTCGACAATGCCAATTTCTGGAACGGGTTGAAGTTCCGCCTGATAAACCGGCTGATGCGGGCCAATACATTGCGCGGATCTGCACGCAATATCCGGGCGCATTACGATGTGGGCAATGAGTTTTACCAGCTTTGGCTGGATGACAGCATGACCTATTCATCCGCGATTTTCGCAACAGGGGATGATGATCTTTTGCGGGGCCAGAACCGGAAATACGACCGCATTCTGGACCGGCTTTCAAGTGGAGAGCGTGTGTTGGAAATCGGCTGTGGTTGGGGCGGGTTTGCCGCGCGCGCCGCCGACAGCGGGCGCCATGTGACGGGACTAAGCATTTCCCCCAGCCAAAAGGGCTATGCTGCGGCGATACTGGACGGGCGTGCAGATATTCGGTTGCAGGATTACCGCGAAACCAGCGGACGGTATGACAATATCGTGTCGATAGAGATGGTCGAGGCCGTAGGTGAACGTTACTGGCCCACCTATTTTGCCACGCTCAAGGCGCGGCTGGCCGAAACCGGCGTGGCAATGGTGCAGGCCATAACCGTGGCGGATACGGGGTTCGACACCTACCGCCGCAGCTCTGACTACATCCGGCACTATACCTTTCCCGGCGGGATGCTCTTGTCTGATTCGGTCATCGCAAAACAGGCCCGCAAGGCCGGTCTTGTTGTACGCGAGAGCCATGCCTTCGGGCGCGATTATGCGCGGACCTGCGAGATATGGGCGGACCGTCTGAAGGCCCAGTCCAAGCGCATCCGCAGGCTGGGCTATGATGAGGGATTTATGCGCAACTGGCGGTTCTATCTTGAATCCAGCGCGGCCTGTTTCGCGGTTGGCCAGACCGATGTTGTACAGGTGGAACTGGCCCATGCGTGAAGCCACAGGCGAAACCATCTGGATCATCGGCGCCAGCGACGGCATCGGCGCAGCATTGGCCCAGGAATGGGCGGGGCGCGGGGCGCGGCTGATCCTGTCTGCACGATCAGAGGACCGGTTGGCCGCGTTGGCGGCACGCCTTGGGCCGCAGCATATTGCCCTGCCGCTGGATGTTTCTGATCGCCAAAGCATCGAGGCAGCGGCGGCAAAGCTGGCCACGATCGGGCCGCTGGACCGTATTGTACATCTGGCGGCCCTTTATGATCCCGGAAAGGTGACTGATGCAAATCCCGATCGCGCCGCCAAGATCATTACGGTCAACCTGACCGGCAGCTTTCACATCGCACAGATCGCGCCGCCTTTGTTGCGCTCAGGTGGGCAATTGGCGCTTTGCGGCTCTGTTGCGGGCTATATCGGCCTGCCACAAGGTCAGATTTATTCGGCCACCAAAGCGGGCGTCATCAACCTCGCCGAAACACTGCGTATCGAATTGGAGGGCTGCGTCGACGTTCGGCTGATATGCCCAGGCTTTGTCGACACCCGCATGACAAAAACGAACGACTTTGACATGCCCGCGATGGTCACGCCCGAGGCTGCGGCCCGCGCGATCATAAAAGGCCTCAACTCCCACCGGTTTGAGGTGCATTTCCCGCGTCGGCTCACTTACGCGCTGAAACTCTTGCGCGCTTTGCCCTATTGGGCCGCCCTGCAATTAACGCGCCGTCTTCTGCGCTGAAAAAGGACCACTCCGATGAAAATCATGATCCTCTATGCGGTCACCACGGTGATCTTTCTTGCGGCCGATGCAATCGGATTGCGCCTGTTGATCAAGCCCGTGTTTGACCGGCATATTGCCCACCTCTATGCCGAGCCCTTTCGCTTTGGGCCCGCGTTGGTGTTCTATCTTGCCTATGTTGCGGGGCTGCTTTGGTTCGTGTCGGTTCCGGCCCTGCATAATGGGGATCCGATGGCTGCCTTGACCGGAGGCGTGCTTTTGGGGCTGATGGCCTATGGCACCTATGAATTTACCAATTACGCGACCCTGCGCGACTGGTCACTGCAACAGGTTGCCACCGATATGCTGTGGGGCGGCGCGCTGACGGGGTTTTCGGCTTGGGCGGGGGTGCTCATTACGCGCAGCCTTTCAATAAAGGTCCTTTGATTGGACGGCATTAATTGCGACAGACAGCTATTATTGCGCGATATTTCGTCGATAACCTGTTATTTACCGGTCTACGGGTCGGATAAATACCGCTTGTCAAGATGATGTGTAGAGTTTGATTAAGGCTCAAATCATCGTGTGAGCTGGCTCATGGGGGAGACTCCCCGCCGATTGACGAGAGTGTTCCGGCCTCGGTCGAATTCAACGATGATTTCCCTGAGGTTGAGATTTTCCCGAAAATGGGCAATCGGGTCACCGAAAGCCAAGGAGCCCTGCTTCAACCGATCACCGGAATGGATCGTCACTTTGACGCCGTGCAACTGAACATAGAGTTCGAAACTTCTGCAGATGTGAACAGGGTTACGTTCTTAGGGACGTTCGGGTCCGAGGAATTCCCCGAATATGTTGGCGGAAGCGTGACCGACGGGTTTGGTCTTTTCGTGATGGGTATCAATAAGGCAGGTGTTTCGGCAGGTGCCGGGGGGCCAAACCTGCCTGTTCAATATCGACCACCCAAGCATGACAAATATTGCCGGAACCGAGCTTGACGGCATTCTTGCCCCCGGGCGGCACCCTGGTCTGGACCGACCCACCGGTTTCTGTCGGTTTCACCTATGAGGTCACCGGCGGGTCCCTGATTACTTCGGTCACAGCGCCTTCCTCGGCCACAGTTGCCGATATCGACGGTTACACCCTCATTTTCGGCGCGAGCGATTTCGCGCTTGCTGCGGGGGCGACATATACCTTTGTCGGCGCTGGCATTGATTTCCTGACCCTTTCGGGCATCGACACATCCCTGTCACTGGATCCCACTGAACCGTTGGCCGTTGCGGTTGTCATCACCCCTATCACCGAGGATATCGACGGCCCGTCACCGGTTCCGCTGCCTGCATCCGGCCTGCTCTATTTTGGGGCTGTATTGCTTGCAGGTCGTGCGTTTTGCCGCTGACAAAAAGCAGTTTGCGCGCGGCCTCACCGCCGCGACCGCCTATGCCGCAGAGGAAAACCGCAAGTTCGGGATCAAGGGAGGCGGGCTTCAGACCTGTGGAAAATTCATGGATGCCATGGAGACAGGCTCAACAGAGGTCGCGCTTTATGGCGGTTGGATTGAGGGGTTCATAACGGCGCAGAACCAGCATAACGAAGACACCTATGACATCGCGCCGTGGCAAACGACCAACACCCTGTTGGAATTGACAAAATCCTTGTGCAATCAGGCCAGGCCGGACACGCGGTTCATTGATACCTTTGCGGGGGTGTTTCGCATCCTCTTTCCCGCACGCCTGCAGTCCGAAAGCGCCGTGGTGGGGATCAGCAATGGTGAGGCCCGTTCCATCGCCTATGTCGAAGTGTTGAACCGGGTTCAACAAGCGCTTCGCGATGATGGTTATGAAATTGCGGATAACACCGGCGGTGTTGATCAGGCACCGATCCGCCAGCTTATGGACTATCAACGCAAGAACGGGCTGGTGGCCACAGGGCTACCCGATCAACCGACCCTATTTGCGATGTTTTTTAAAAATAGCTGTTAATTTTAATAGTTTTCATAATCCGAACAGAGCGGTTTTTTGCTTTCGATTTCATCATTCAGGCAATAACGCGCCGTATCATCAGCCATGGTTCGGCAGATGTTCAATTAACCTTTACGCTGAAATTAATATCTCTTACTCCTGAAGCCGCTTGGTATGTTGTTGAGAGTGCGCTCGTGTCTGATGATCAGCTTGATAAAGTCCTGAACCCGGATATGGCAGATCCTCACATCCTGAACCCCGGCGATCAAAACCAAAATCCGCGTGGAATTCGTTTCTGGAAATTGGTCCGCGAGGATCTTGATACCCATAACCGTGATTTTTTTGCGCAGGGGTTTTGGGCGCTGTTCTGGCACCGTTTTGGCAATTGGCGAATGTCGGTAAAGCCGCAGATACTACGGCTTCCCCTTAGCGTACTTTACAAGGTGATGTATAAAGCATGTCAGTGGTTTGGGGGAATTGACCTGCCCTATACCACCTATGTCGGGCGGCGCGTTAAATTAGAGCATTTCGGCGGAATGATACTGGTTGCCCAAAGCATCGGGGATGATGTGATCATCCGGCAGAATACCACCTTTGGCGTAATCCGCGCCAACAGCCTGGATGGAAGGCCGATTATCGGCAAGGGTGTCGATATCGGCGCCGGCGCAGTTCTGGTCGGTAATATCACAATTGGCGATGGTGCAATGATCGGCGCCAATGCGGTTGTGCGAAGAAACGTTGCGCCCGGCTGTCTGGCGGTCGGCGTGCCCGCCCGCATCGTAAAGCGCCCCGAGGAATAACCTTGGCGAAAGCCCCTGCTTTTACGGTATTCACTTTCTGTTGCTTGGGTATAATACGGGCGTGCAGGGCCGTTGACATTGTCGGGTCCTTCCCTAAAAGAGAACACTCAGGGCCGTTAGCTCATCTGGATAGAGCGCCAAATTCCTAATTTGGAGGTAGCAGGTTCGAGTCCCGCACGGCTCACCAACAGCGCGACAAGTGAATGCAGGGTCTGAGGCTCGAAACCACAGACGGCCTTCACTCAGGTCTTCGATTAAGTTCAACAAACCGCGAAATCATCCTTGATGTCGGGGAGACACGGGCACGAATTGTTGCGCTCAAAATAGTCCTGCGCCTTCCTCACACAGCCATAACGTCCCGAACTCTTGACCATTCGCGGCGAATGGCAGCACTTTTCTGGCTCTCAAAGACGCCACGATAGCATTGCGATGCAACCCGAATCCCCGTTCAATCATGGTTGTGGTCGGGAACCTCCGATAAAAAGTCTTTATATGCTCCTCCGTCACGCACACCTGCACCGTAAGCGTCCGTCCTGCCTTTACTGACGCGTCATAGAGTGTGTTGATAAGTGTCCCCCGTTGATAGTGGACATCTTGAGTGCAGATATGACGGGTAAGAAGAAGCGGTTCTGGCCTGATGAGGAGAAGGTGTCGATCTGCGGGTAATCCTGCGCGCCGAGGGTATCTGTCGCGCAGGTCGCGCGGCGGTATGCCATGAACCCCAATTTGATCCATAAATGGTTGCGTGATCCCAAGTTTGCGCCGGATCGAGCGATATTTAAAGAGCAGGTTGCTCAGACGCCATGCTTTCTCCCCGTCGAGATTGTGGATCGCCCTCAGACCAAAGGCACGGCCCCAACGACCGACGCCCAGCCCGCACAAAGCGCGATTGAGATCGATATCGCAGGCGGCCATCAGCTGAGGACTGTCGGCAGCTATGATCCAGAAGCACTGGCCCGGCTCATCCGAGGTCTGTCTGTATGATCCCGGTTCCGGCAAACACGCGGGTCTGGCCAGCTGCCGGTGTGACCGACATGCGGCGCGGGTTCACGACGCTGGCGGCACAGGCCGACCAAATGCTGAAGCAGGATCCATTCACCGGCCATCTGTTTGTCTTCCGTGGTCGGCGCGGCGATCTCATTAAAATCATTTGGTGGAACGGACAAGGTGGCTGCCTGTTCAGCACCCGGCTTGGGAAGGGTCGGTTTGTGTGGCCATCGGCGAAAGAGGGCAAGCTGCGGCATCAGTTGGCTGGTCAGCGACATCTTTGAACGCGATGGGATCGATATTGACCGCTCGACGCTGGCCCTCGGCACCGGCAAAACAGCGACGGCGCGATTGTGGGTCTGTGGTCGGGACGAAGGATCTTGGGGCAGCTCGATCCCACCCGCCAGCTGGCATCAATTCTCTCCAGATCGCAAAGGGCAGCAGCCCCAGGATCACCTCGCGAGGTATCGCGGCTGGATGCATGCGGATGGTTATGCCGGATCTGAGGATCTCTATCGTTCCGGCGATATCCACGAGGGTGCCTGCATGGCGCACATCAGGCGTAAGTTCGCCGATATCCACCGCGCCCAAGGCTCTGCCATCACCGACGAAGCCATCTAGTGCATCGCACAGCTGGATGCGGTCGAGAAAGAGGCCCGTGGATCACCGCCAGAACGGCGCGCCCATCTCCGACAAGCACAGGCAAAATCGATCTTCGATGATCTGGAATCCTGGCTACATGCCCAACTCCCCAGTATCTCTCCAGTATCTCTGGAAAATCGCCGTTGGCAGGCGCGATCCGCTATGCCCTGACCCGCATGGCGCGGCTCCGGCCATACCATGGTATCCTCGAGTTGGACAACAACACCGCCGAACGCGCCATGCAGGTC
>NZ_LGHS01000029.1 GCF_001202025.1 Pseudorhodobacter aquimaris | reverse complement strand
GTCGGCAGGTCAGGCGCAACTTCATCAAAGCTGGTTATCATGCGTCTAAACTGAACCATCCCTTGAGCGACGACGACACCGTATTCTGCTAAATGACCCCGCAAAGCGTTTACCAACTGGGAGCGTTGGCGGACACATAAATCGCGTGTTCGAAAGACCATGCCCTGCGCCTGTTGTTCTGCGCTTTTAACCGAGACGTAGCGCATGGTCGGGCGCGATGCCGCCTCCGCGATCGCTTCTGCGTCATTTGCATCGTTCTTTTGACGCTTCACAAACGGCTTAACGTAAACAGGTGGGATTAGACGCGCCTCGTGACCGAGCTTGCCAATCTCACGCCCCCAATAATGGGACGTAGCGCAAGCCTCCATAGCAACAACGCACCTTGGAAGCTTACTCAGGAACGCAATAAGCTGAGACCGCGACAATTTCTTGCGGAACACAACGGAACCATCGGTGTCAGCCCCGTGCAGTTGGAAGCTCCGTGCAGTTGGAAGCCCCGTTTTGCTAAATCAATTCCTACTACGCTAACATTCTCTATGGATGCTCTTCCTTTGTATGACAGTTTAAACTGCTATCATTCTGGCACATTGCGATGCCGCCGGGTGGCGCATCCACCCCATCATTGATGTAGTGGAATATTGCTCCTTCTGCTTGTCTGCGGGGCGCCCGTTTCTAACGCCAGATCAGTCCGGCTTTCAGAGATTTGAAGACGGTCTCGACCATGGAATTGTCATAACACTGTCCCTTGCCGCTCGTCGAAACGAGAACGCCATGCTGCTTCAGACGTTTATGATAGTCACCGGAACAGTATCGAGAGCCACAATCCGTATGCTGGATGCAGCCTTTGGGTGGCTTTCGCAGCCCTACTGCCATGTCCAGTGCCTTGATGGCCCGGTCCCGCTTCATCCGGTTACTGACCGCATTCCGTTCTTTCCTGCAACCGCTGCGCAAAATCGACTGGGTCGTCTAGGCCAAGGAACCCTTCTTCGGACCCAAAGCAGTATTGGCATATCTGTCGCGGTACACCCACAGCGTTGCAATATCCAACAGTGGACTGATCCGTTTCGATGCGCGCAGTGTTATCTTCCGCGCCAAAGGCCACCGTCTTAAAGGTGCGGGTCGCCACACCACTATGACGCTGACGATGG
Organism: Pseudorhodobacter aquimaris; assembly: GCF_001202025.1. Classification (GTDB taxonomy): domain Bacteria; phylum Pseudomonadota; class Alphaproteobacteria; order Rhodobacterales; family Rhodobacteraceae; genus Pseudorhodobacter; species Pseudorhodobacter aquimaris. The sequence continues at coordinate 116,514 of NZ_LGHS01000029.1, read as the reverse complement.
CCGGGTTCATCCGCCGGTTCCTGATCCACGTTCTGCCAAAGGGCCAGCACCGCATCCCTCACTATGGCTTTTTCGGAAATGGAAGCCGTGCCGCTAACATCGCCAGGATCCGGCAGCTGCTCGGAGTGCGCATATCCGAGCACGACCACGACAACAACACCGGTAACACAGTGGAACCTGTCCGTTTCCTCGCGCTGCCATGCCCGTGTTGCGGCGGATAAATGATCATCATCGACACAGTCGCACCAGCACAGCATTCCAGAGCACCGCCAAAACCACAAAGGGCCGCAGCATGACCCGCGCCCGGTACATCACGAACGACACTCGCCGCCGCAGGCTATATCTCCTGCGAACCAATCATCTCACGCTGATCAAACTAACGATGTGGCAAAAGTTGATGACGCCGGCAAAATGCCGCGCATATCGAACAAATACTGGCAAAGCCGACCCCGCACTTAGTCCAACGGGGCCGCTCAACAGGTCCGTCAGTTCGGATCCAAGGCAAACCACTGTTCAAATCCCCATAACACAACAAACGGCCCACCACGCCCAACCCCGCGATTTCCCGCTTGAGCGCTTCTCCGACGCCAGGCAGCGATCCGCGTCACTTAAACGTCCGCGCGGGGCGTCCGAGAAACCTACAGCTTTGCTGACTTTCGCGGTTGACCAAACAATGTCCGCTATGTGTTGGTGGCTCACCTCAGACAGCGGGCAGAATTGTGTCTGACGACCTGCGCGATCTGGATCCTCAATGTCGAGCTTGGCTTTGGTCGGAATCCGTAGAATGAAATAAGAGAAGACCCCAAGATACGCGAGGCCCTTCTGTTCATGATCGTGATATCCACCCGATCCAATGCTGGCAGTCAGACCGGGTGATGGGAGGTCCTTACGCGGATTGTGCGCCGCGGCTGCGGTAGTAGAAGATTACTCCACCCAACACGGCACCGATGACCCAGGCATAGCCGCTGAGCTGGCTCAGCACCGGGACCCAGACAGTTGCAATGGAAAAAATGGCAGCGATGGCGAAGGCAACCAATGCGTGTTCGTTCCAGCCATTCCCATAGTGATATTCGCCGCCCCCCATGTTGTAGAGTGCGTCGCGGTTCAGCTCTTGCTTACGCAGTAGGTAGTAGTCAACGATCAGAATACCGTAGAGCGGGGCCAGCGTCGCGCCAAGCGTGTTGACAAACCCGCCGATACCGAAATTGCTGATGAACGCAGTCCAGAGACCGCCGATAATTAGGGCGAAGCCCGAAGTAATCAGACCCGCCATGCGGAAGCTGATCTTTGAGGGGGCCAGATTGGCAATGCCGTTCACGGCGGGGATGAAGTTGGCGACCAGATTGATGCCGACCGTGGCCGCAAAAAAGGTGATGGCCGCAATGACGCCGAGGATCACGCTGTCGGTGCGCTCGACGATCTCGGTCGGGTTGACGATGGCCTCCCCGTAGACCACCGCAGCACCTGCTGTGGTCAACAGCGCCAGCGCGGAGAATAGGATCATGTTGAGCGGCAGGCCGGCAAAGTTTCCCTTGACCATTGCGCTCTTGTCGCGGGCATAGCGAGAAAAATCGCTGAAGTTGATCATCACGGCCGCGAAATATGCCACCATTGTGCCGACGATGGCGATAAAACCGTTGATCTCTGTCGCCCATGTGCTTTCCGGGCTGGCAAAGATTGTGCGCGCAGCACTGAACAACTGGCCATCTGATTTGACCCAAAGAACAATCACCAAACCGATCATCACCACATACACAAATGGACCGGCAATGTTCAGGAAGGTTTCAACCCAGTTCATACCGCGCCAAAAGATGACGATATGGAAGGCCCAGACGATTAGAAAAGAGATCCAGTCAATCGTGGTGAGCCCGAGGAACTCCGACCCACCATCGGCCCCTGTGATCGAGTGAATCAACAGCGCCACAGCGGTCGAGGCGAAATAGACCTGCACGCCATACCAGAACACCGCCACGGTAGCGCGTAAAACGCTTGGCAGTTTCGCTCCGGCGGTGCCCATGCTGGCACGTGCAAAGACCGGATAGGGAATGCCGTATTTCTCGCCGGCAGCCCCCGAGAGGTTGACCAGAAACATGACGAACAGGCTGGCCGTGATCAAGGCGGCAAAGGCGGTCCAGCCATTGACATGAAACGAGATAAAAAGCGACGCAACCAAGGAATAGCCGAAAAGCGACTGAATGTCGTTAGCCCAAACATTAAAAATGGCGAACCAACCCCAAGATTTCTCCTCACTGGTAACCGGGCGCAGCGTGTCGCCGCCGCCCTGCGCGTGATCGCTGTGTGTCGTGTCCATATCCCGTTCTCCCCCTGGTCGATTTCGATCAAACGCGGAAGTTCGCCTTTGTGCTCACGCGCTTATGTTTTCTGTTATTGCATCTAAAATGTTACCCGCTATTTTAAATAAAATAGTATACAGCACTTCAGGAAAGGTCTTTCAGGATTTTCTTGAAAATCCGTTCTAAATTTGACTGTAGGGTGACATATAATGGAATTTGAAAACACTGGTAACCCCGAGAAAACAGCAAAGGCACCGCCAGATCTGTTGAACGAACGTGCCTATCAGGCACTCGTGAAGCAGTTGCGGGATGGGCGACTGTCCAGTGGCACTTTTCTATCCATACCTATGCTTGTTGACCGGCTTGAAATGCCGATCGCGGCGGTGCGTGACGCGGTCAAGCGCGCTGAGGTCAGCGGGTTGTTCACGGTGATCCCAAAGCGCGGTGTCATGGTCATGGACGCTGGCGCACAAACAACGCGCGAGTGTCTTGACTTGCGGGCCATGTTCGATGGTGAGGGGGCGCGGCGCCTGATCGACAATAGCCGCGACGTTCCTTTGGCCAGCCTTAGGGCCGCTCATGAACGTTTGCGTGATGATGCTTTTGACAAAGCAACGCCGCAAATTTCCCGCCGCGCCATCGAGATCGATCTTTCGCTTCACGACGCGCTCGCGATGGGGCTGAACTCCACTCTGGCCACACGGTTATATGAAGAGAACCGGGATCGGATCGCTGTCATCCAGAACACACGACCATTCTTGCCCGACCGTGTCGTATCGGCCATGGAAGAGCATCTTGCAATTATCTCCGCATTAGAGGCGCGTGACGCAGATGCAGCACTCATTGCAATACGCGACCATCTGGAGAATACGCTTCGTTGGTGGGGAGTGAGCGTTCAGATCACAGACAGCGCACCGTAAAATAGCACGAGCAAGATGAGTCAGGCACTTGCTTAGGCTCAGCGCTTACAACCAGAATATCACGGGCGCGGCGAAAGCGGTCGCGCAGAGGGCTACCTTGTGCCTTTCGTCCAGGGATGCGGAGGATTACGCCCATATCTACACCCATATCTACAAGGGCTTCTTGGACCCCATCGCCCCCCTTCTTCACCCGTAGGCTGGAAGCGGTAATACGTAAGTTGCATCTATAAAAAGCGCCTTATTGCCGGGTGCCTCAGCAGCCAGCGCCGTCATGATCCGAACACACCTATGTCACCCCATCTTTTTCATCCATCGTCGAGCGTCAGGTACATCACACCAGCGCAAGCCATTGTGATTGATGAAGATAATACTGCTCAGGATGTGCAGGTCATCTACACGCGGAACACTGCGGCTCTTCGGATAACAAGCGCGAAGCCGCGCCTTCTGTTCTTCTTTCAGCCAGTAAAGAGTGATCATGCAACCCCCTCAATTTGAGAGTTTGAATAATACAGGCCCGATAGCCTCAAGAAATTGAGGGGTCCTGAGTCTGAGTTGATCGTCTCCGACAAATCCGCGGTGATTCAGGGTGTATATTGTGATGCAATTGCCATTGGCAGTTTATCCATCATTATTCGCAACGGCGTTCCCTTTGCTCAATAAACCCCGATGGCGCGCACGGATAGGTCTGCGTCGTGATCTCGACCAAAGGCAACGACGGCGATACTGCGTATGTCTGAAATCTTGAACGATTGGCGCAAGAGCCCGCCGTAAGGCGCAAATGCGTCAAACGGGATGCGCACCTCTTGCCATGCCTCGGATGTATCAAATTTTGCTTGATACAGTTGCCAAGGCAACACCGTCCACTTTGTGCGAATGTGCAGGTAATAGGGTTGAGCGTTGCCGCGTATATTCAAAGAAATGCCCTGCGCCGTGTCTGGCAAGGGCTGGTCCAGCTTCGTGCGAGCTTGAATAAATCCACCGCGGTTGGCCGTGCTCACGCGGCCAGTCAACTGTAAGACAGGCCGATCATCAATTGTTTCGAATGTCACCCGACCTTCCGAGACACCGCCCATAACCTGATCGCTAAAGTAATCCCAACGGGTGGGATCGGATAATGAGAACTGGATCATGGTATCCTCGGCTGAGACAACTAAGGGGGTAAGCAGGGTGACGCACAGCACCAGCCTTCGCAAATTTATCAAGCGCATGGGTTACTCCTTGGTGAACCTAGACGTGGTGTTGCTGAAAGCAGAGTGCAACCGCAGCGGACTATTTGCCGCATTGGTAAGGCCCTCGCTACTGACTGCCGGTTTTCGTTTGATGCGACATTTGGCCGAACAATAGCGCACCTCATCCCAGGTTTTTTTCCATTTCTTGCGCCAGCTAAACGGACGCGCACAAACAGGGCAGATCTTTTGCGCAAGGTTAGCCTTTTTCATCCGACCCTATCTCTTTGAAAAACCGGTCAGTGTCCGTACGGATCGCGTGTCGTTTTTCCTCGGCCATGCGGTCAAGACTTTTGTACATGAACGCCATGCGAGGATTGCCGCGCAGTCTGCTGGCGTTACGATCGATGAAGTCCCAATAAAGGTAGTTGAAAGGACATGCCTTGGGGCCGTTTTTGACGGTGGGTTTATACCTGCAAGACGAGCAATAGTTCGACATTTTGTTGATGTATGCGCCGCTCGCCGCATAGGGTTTTGATCCCATGATCCCACCATCCGCAAATAGGATCATGCCACTGACATTTGGCAACTCGACCCATTCATAGGCGTCGGCATAAACCAAAAGGTACCAGTCATTGACCTGTTCGGGGTCCAAGCCCGCGATTAATGCAAAGTTTCCCAAAACCATCAAACGCTGGATATGATGGGCGTAAGCGTTTTGCCTGGTCTCGGCAATACACTGGCGCATGCAGTTCATATGTGTGTCTGCCGTCCAGTAAAAATCGGGCAGCGGACGCTTGGCCCCCAGGACATTCATCGCCTTATAGTCAGGCATCTTGAGCCAATAGATCCCCCGCACATACTCGCGCCACCCCAAGATTTGCCGAATAAACCCCTCAACTGCATTCAGTGGGGCATGGCCGTCATGATAGGCCGTTTCGGCGCGTGCGATACACTCAAGCGGAGTCAGTAACCCGCAGTTGAGGTACAGCCCTATATGGCTGTGATACATCCATGGTTCGTCCTGGATCATAGCGTCTTGATAGTCGCCAAAAAGAGGCAGCCGCTCATCTACAAACTTGTCTAGGGCCTGCAATGCCCCATCGCGTGTCACGGCAAAATGAAAGGGCTCAATCTCGCCAAAATGATCAGAAAACTGCTCTGTCACAAGGGTCGTCACTTCGTGGGTGATCTCGTCAATATCGGCAAAAAATGGATCGGGAATCTCCAGGCCTTTGGGCGGTGGTTTGCGGTTGTCGGCGTCGTAGTTCCATTGCCCACCAATCGGTTCGTCACCACGCATCAACACGCCATGTTTCCGGCGCATCTCGCGGTAAAAATACTCCATACGCAACTGTTTGCGGCCCTTGGCCCAAGCGGCAAACTCATCCTTCCCACAAAGGAAGCGGTCATCAGGGCGGATTGTGACAAGCAAGTTTAGCGCATCTGCCCATTGCTCCATCTCTGCCAGTAGCCGATATTCCCCCGGTGACGTCACGATGACCTCTGAAATGTCGTGCTGATCCGTCAACCGTGCAACTTCGCCGTACAAAGACCCGCTATTTTGAGGGTCGTCGTATCTCACATAATTGACGTCCATCCCTCGCGCCGCGAGGGACTGCGCAAAGTGGCGCATCGCCGAAAACACGAACACAATCTTCTTTTTATGGTGTTTGACATAGGTCGCCTCTTGACGCACCTCACACATCAAAATCAGATCGCCCTTGGTGGCATCAGCAAGGCTCGACATCGAAAAAGAAAGCTGATCACCAAGGATAAGGCGAAGTTTCATACATATGCCCCGTTGTGAGGTGACATCAAGACGCGCATGGAACCGTCGTCAGGACGGCTTCGGCATTCGGTCCCATAATGGCGGTTACTCGTTTACCCTGTGCGGTTAAAGAAACCATCGTCCCTGTCATCTCAGCATCCGAAACCGTGATTTCGCGCGCACCATCCGTGTCGTCGACGTCAACCGTGAAAGCAATTTTTTGAGCTCCATCCAGTCCGGTAAATGACAGTGCCACTGTCTGATCGCCATCGGCAATGGTCGGCAGACCAACCAACAGATCGGCACCTTGTGTCACGTCAAAGGGTTGAAACACCTCGACGCCCATACCTGATGCTGTGACATCAAAAATCAGGCCTGCATTTGAGGCCGTGAAATCAACCACCAGTTCAGAGGGGCCTATGTTGCAACCCCCTTCGTTTGCAATAACGAAGGTGTCCTTGGGGGCCCCTTCGATGAACTGCACGCGCACGTCCGCGTAGGACGGCGACGATATGAAAAGAGCGCAGAGCGCGCAAAGAAGCTTTGTCATACTGGGTCCAAACACCTGTATTTTGTAACACTGAATTGGCCGCCCGCGACACGGGCAACAGTTTAGTAGCTTTTATTCCGGCACCAGAACCGCATCGGTCACGCGGGTTGAGGCATTGATATCAGCAGACACACCCTTGTCTGCATTCACGGTCACATCGCCTGTGGTGATGATTTTGACATCACCACCTTGCCCGCAGTGGCGTGAAAGGTCAGGGTCGTGGCCGATTGATCCATATTCTCTGGTCGTGACCGCGGCTCAAATGTGCTTTCTGGCAACGATGCGTCGGCTTTGTCTTTTGGTGTGAATACTGTGAATGAAGCTGCGTCAAATGCAGTGTCAGCGATGTCTTTGGAAGCGCCATCTGCAAAGACGACAGCCGCGGTTGAAAATGTGGCTGGTGATGTAGGGGGCATAAAAAGTACAACCGAACACCCAAGGTCTCCCATCATAATTAGTACCGGCACTGTGCTTTCGATATGTTTACGGCAGGGGATCGTATTTGGATCAATCAGCCTCAAATTGTTTTCTCTGACACAGCGAACAGGCGCATGTATATTGCAGTGAATGCTGCTTGGCATCATCGATGCCCCTCGGGTACTGCGTGCGTAAAAAAACGCTGCAAAAACAATTTAACCTGACCGAAACGAGGAATTCATCGCCGGCGCTAATACGGGTGGCGTGTCGACCGAGACCGTGACCAAAGAGACTTTTAAAGAGCGCGGTGCGATGGTTTCGCGCGCAAAGGTATCGCTTGATAAGAAGGGTGGATTTGTCCAAATGACTTTTGTTCCGCACGATAATAATATGAGTGAGCACATCAGCCTATGGGGCGGGATCGAAATGACTTTGTGCTGTAACGGTGAGGCCTAAGACTTTTGGCTTCGCACCGCACAGCGAACAGGACTTTGGTATTCCTTCGGGGCCTCTGACCACGCGGGAATGGCAGATGCTGCGCATTCCTTTTGCCCATCGCGTGGATGCTGTATTCGTGCCTGTATGTCTGCGCCGCATTGGCATCATTGCAAATGGTCGCGAATTCAGCGCTGTAATAGCCGTCTTGGCGTTGGCGTTTACATCGCTGCATACCAGAATATGAAGAAGCGTCTCTTGCTCGAGAACCACTATTTTGCCGGCGATCACGAACGCCAGATGGCGTCCGTTGTCGAGGACTACGACAATCGGCGTTCACATGAGAGCCTGAACAACGCCACATCCCGCGCCAGACGCTCCGGCGCACGGTGCAAAGCCTGAAGGTCAAGCTATTTGATTGCGACGAATGACATCGCCGCGCGCGTCGCGGATACGGCAATGGCCTTTGCTTCACGATCATCGTTCTTGTGAACCTTCACATAGGGCCGAACATAGAGCGGCGACATCAGACGAGGTTCATGGGCAGCCTGAAGACAAAAGCGCCCGATGTGACGTTCACTGCCGCTGGCCCCCCATCGCATCAACATAGGGTGGACGCTCATCCCGAAAGTCCAGCAGCCGATGCCGCTGGAGGCGTTTGCGGGACACGACTTTTTCTGCTTCGTAGCCGACAAGGCTGCAAACGGTCTTGCCCAGATCAATGCCCAAAGCTTCGATGGCCATCCGATGCTCCTGTCTCTACCTATATCCGCCACAATAACAGCGGTTTGGTCGGAAGGCAGTTCATCCCGCCAGCTTATCGGCGCCAATGACGCCCTAGCTTGCAGATTTAGAACAAGCACCACCTGTGCCTTTCGGTGTTTGCGTGAAAACACCGAAAGGCAACGCAGATCATGGGCATAAAGCGTCAGGCGGTTTTGGAAAAGAGATCGTCTTGGAGATATGACTCGAGAGAGTCGTCGAGCGCATCTTTCCAAGGCGTATGATGCGCGGGCGCCATTGTTCCCGTTATAACGGATCTGTAGGATTTATTGCGAAATTCCATGATGGCTTTCTTCTTGTGCTCTTTCCACGCGAAGAATGCTTCGCAAGCGCCTTGTACGTCAAAGCTTGGATAATCGGTTTCTGCGATCAATTCCTGCACATAATCCCCCTGATATTGGATCGCGCCCTTGTCACCCACACATGCATCCTCTCTTGCGATGCGATTTGCGACATCCGCTTTCAGGGTGTTGATATCCGACGGGATTTCGATTTTCCCCATAATCGCATCGCGGACCCACCACGCCTGCGCATCGAACATATTAAAGGTGAACCACTGGTCCTGCATCCCCAGATAGAACATCCTTGGGTTGTTCACAAAAACCACGCCCTTGTACAAATCCGCCGCAGCCAACCTGTTAGATGTTTTTAGCCGCAGGTCATCGGGCAAGAAGTTGAAGAAGTGCTTGTAGCCGGTGCATAGGATGATCGCGTCAACGTGGCGTGAGGTGCCATCCTTGAAATATGCGGTATTTCCATCCACCTTGACCAAAGCGGGCACCTCGTCCCAGTTGTCAGGCCAGTCAAAACCCATGGGCGCGCTGCGGTAGGAAGTGGTGATCGACTTGGCCCCGTATTTCCAGCACTGCGAACCGATATCCTCGGCGGAATAGGATGACCCCAAGATCAGCAGATCTTTGCCCTCGAATTCGCGTGCGTCGCGGAAATCATGGGCGTGAAGGATGCGGCCGTTGAAATCCTCAAAGCCTTCATAATAGGGTACGTTCGGTGTACTGAAATGGCCAGAAGCGCAGATTACATGGTCAAAGGTTTCCTCATAGGTGCTGTCCTTGAGGTGATCATGCGCGGTGACGGTAAAGGTTTCGTCGGTCGCATTGTAACGGACGTGGCGCACCGCCGTATTAAAGCGGATCCAGTCGCGCACATTGGCCTTTTTCACGCGGCCTTCGATGTAGTCGAACAAGACAGCCCGCGGCGGATAGGAGGCAATCTGTTTTCCGAAATGCTCTTCAAAAGAGTAATCTGCAAACTCCAGACCTTCCTTTGGCCCGTTCGACCAAAGATAGCGATACATCGACGAATGAACCGGCTCTCCGTGGATATCGAGACCTGTACGCCAAGTGTAGTTCCACAAACCGCCCCAGTCGCCCTGCTTTTCAAAGCAAGTGATTTCAGGGATTTCTTCGCCGTTTTGGCGGGCAGATTGAAATGCCCGCAATTGCGCCAATCCAGATGGCCCGGCACCGATGATGGCTACCCTCTTTGCTGTCATTACGTATTCCTCATTCTATATGCCGACATCCCCTCCGAAATAATCGGGGAAGGTTGCGGTCTGATCATGCTGGTTCAATCAGATGGCGCACCGAGAAAGAGCCTGTTTCGCACAAGCCCTGCATGGCGCATCTACACCCTGCGCCGAAATCGTTCCGGCGCTACAATTTTGAACACATCGGTACTCTTACCCGTATTGGCGCAAAAGATGAACCCCATTGAAGGATAGGCCGCAGCCATTCGTTGACGAACGGGCTTGGACTGCGGTGGCGACTGGACGAAAGGGCAGGGCGAATGGCATTTTGACAAGGTTCTGCCAGTCAAATCGACCGGCCCCTTTCACGGTTTTAAAAATCCCAAGCAAGCCGTCCAATGGTATTACTCATGGCATGTAGTTTCATATTTACATCGCCTTTCCTGCGGCCCCCTCTCGGGTTTGAAACATGGCGCAATCAACGAGATTGATGGACCCTAGGCCTTGCAGGCAGGTCGAATGTTCAGGACGACCTCACCTGCAGGGTTTTCTTGGACCGATGGAATGGACAACCTCAGGCTTTGCTCAATGTGCTGAGCCCAAGGTCATCCAGAATTGCATAGATCGCGGGCAAGACAAAAAGCACGACCAAGCTTGCGGTCAGTAGGCCAAAGACCAGACTGGCCACCAGCGGGATCAGGATTTGTGCTTGAAGGCTGGTTTCGGTCAGGATCGGCAACAACCCGGCGGCTGTGGTCGTTGTCGTCAGAAAGATCGCCCGAAAGCGCGCCCGCGCAGCTTGTGCGGCAGCATGCGAAACACTTTCTGCCTCGGCGTGTTCATGTTTCACAAAATCAACCAACAGGATGGAGTTGTTGACCACGACGCCGGCCAAGGCCACAAATCCCAACATGCTTGGCATCGAAAAATCCAACCCCATCGCCATATGCCCAAAAATTGCACCCGGCAACGAAAGCGGGATCACCAGCATCACGACAATCGGTTCCAGATAAGACCGGAACAAAAAGCTGAGCAATAAGAACACGCCCATCAACCCGATCAAAAACCCTTTGAGCATGGATTGCTGGGTCTTGCCGGCCTCGGCGTTTTGGCCCTCAACGTCAAGCATGACGCTTGGATGCCGTTCCAACAACCCCGGCACGAACCGTGTTGTCGTGTCCCCTACAATAGCATTGGCATTGGCGATGCGCGTATCAATTGCCCCTTGCACCGTCACGGTTCGAATGCCGTCTTCATGGTTGATGCGGCTATATCCTTGCCCGATTTCCACATCCGCAACCACATTCAACGGTACAGAGCTGCCATCGGCGCGCTTGATGGTGAAATCGTCGAACACATCGCGGTTGCTGCGATATGTCAGCCCAAGCTGTGCTGTCAATTCGACCAGATTTCCCGCGATTTGCATCTCGCTGATGGTGCTGCCGATATAGGCTGTGCGCAGCTGATCTGCGACTGTTGCGGCGGTTATCCCCATCGGGCCGGCAATATCCTTTAGCGTCACGCGCAATTCACGCTTGCCAGGCCGCAGATCGTCCAGCACCGAGGTTACCCCCTGATACTGCCAGAGCCAGTCTTGCAACTCGACCGAGGCCGCCTTGAGTGCGCCAAGATCATCACCCTTCAACCGCAAATCAATCGCGATACCGGCAGGGCCGATCGTGCTTTCTGCGTATTTCAGGCTGATCACATCGGGCACCGGCCCAACGGTGTCGCGCCACAGCGCCATGATATCATCGGGGGTGTTTACCCGCTGGGCAGAGGGCAGCAGATCAACGCTGATCGTGACCACATGCGCGCCGGTTTCAAATGCATCGTTATTAAGTCCATGAAAAATGGAAATATGCTGCAACAATTCGGCAGCTTCGGGCTGCAATGGCGTCAGCGTCGCGTTGACTGTTTGCAGCCCGGATTCAAGCTGTTCCACCACTTCATCCGTGCGGGCAAGCGGTGTACCTTGCGGTAACAAGACCCGCGCCACAATCGTATCCCCATCAAGTTCCGGAAAGGCGGTGAATTTCAAATATCCCCCCGCCAGCATCGCCGCCGAGATCAACAGCACCGTCAGGCTAAGCCCCGCAACGGCATAGCGCCAGCGGATGCAGGCATCGACCATCGGGCCAACAAGGCGTTCGCGGGCCCAGTCCACCGCCGCTTCGACCCGGGCGCGGAGGCCGGTGGCTTGGTTTGATGTCTCAAGCGCATGGATCAGGTGGTGCGGCAAGATCAGGAATGCCTCGACCAGTGACACCATCAGCACAAACAGCATCACCACCGGCACAACACGCAACACGGCCCCCAGATCACCGGACAAAAATGCAAGCGAGCCAAAGATCATCGCCGTGGTGCCAAAGGATGCAAGCACGTTGGGAAACACCTGACGCGCGCCCTCGATCGCGGCTTCCAGCGGACTTAGACCCTTTTCGCGCAGCCGGGCGATGTTTTCAGCGATCACGATGGCATCATCCATCAGCAATCCGATCACAATCAGCAGGCCCAGCGATGTCATCAGGTTAAGCGAATAGCCAACCAGCGCCATCATCGCGACGCCGCCCATAAAGGCCACCGGCAAGCCCATTGCCACCCAGAATGAAAAGCGAAAGCCAAAAAAAAGCCATAAAACGCCGAACACCAAGGCCAGCCCTTGCAAACCGTTGACCACAACCAGCGACAAGCGTTCACGCACAACCGAAACGCCATCGGCGGTGATGGCCAGCGTCACAGTGGCAGGGGCTTGTGCGCGTTCTGCCTCCAGAAAGGCTTGCAAGGCGTCCAGCGTGCGCAAACTGTCATCTGACGGGGGCTTGGTGATATCCAGAATGGCCGCGGGACGTCCGTCAAACAAGATCACATCATCGGTGAGATCAAAGCCCGAAGTGATCTCGGCAATATCCCCCAGCCGGACCTGTCCGCCCTGTGCCGAGGACCGCACGATCAAATCGGCCAGCGATGCTGTGTCCTGGCGCTCTTCGGCAACGCGTACCAACAGGGTTTCTGTGGCGGCTTCAAGGCTGCCTGCCGGCAGGTCAAGGCTGCTGGCCTGCACCGAGCGCGCCACATCTGAAACCGAAATACCAAAGCGCTGTAATTCAACAGGGCGCAGGTTGATTTGAAATTCACGTGTGGAAAAGCCGCGAACATCGACCTTGGGTATGCCACCCCACCGCAGCATTTTGGTACGGATTTCCTCGGCATAGGTGTAAAGGTCGGTGCGGGTCGCAGGGCCGGTAATCGCGACCGAGGCGACGAAATCGGTTTGGCCAAGTGGGCGAACCGTTGCCGCCTCGGCCCTTTCGGGGAAATCGGTAATCGCATCGATTTCGGTTTTCACATCATTGGAAAAAGTCTGGAAATTACCGCCCTCGCGCATCTTAACCACGGCAAGGCCAAGATTTTCGCGCGCCTCGCAAGACTGCCGGTCAACCCCCGTCACGGCATCCAGCGCATTCTCGATCCGTTCACAAATCGCGGTCTCCACCTCCTCGGGGCGTGCGCCGGGGTAGGGGACGCTGATCTGCACCTCACTCAGCGCTTTGCGGGGGAAGGTTTCGCGCAGCAGGGTCGGGGTGACAAACAGGCCCGCAGCAAGGAATATAACCATAAGCAGGTTGGCGATGGTCGGATGGGTCGCGAAAAACCGGATCATTTTTGCGCGTCCTTTGCCAAAAGCCGCGTCATCGCTGCGTCATTGGGATGCGGGTCCAGCAGTTGTCCCTCGATCACAGGCACCGGCGGGACAAGCACAACGCGGCTGCCGTCGGCGATTTTGTTTGAGAAGACGGCAATCTCGCCCTGTTCAAGCTGCGGATTGGCCGGAATTGCGCGCAGCCTGTTGTCGCTATCCGCCACAAAGACCATCCCGTCGCGCATTGAACTGCGTGGCAAAACGACACCTTCTATCGGGGCGGCACGCAAAACCACCTCGACAAACATGCCTTTGGTCAAGGGCGGGCGCGCGTTCTGGCCGATGTTGTCATAGGCGTTTTCGACGACCACGACGATGCCAACGGTGCCGGACTGTTGGTTGATGCCGTCGCTGATCCGATCAACGGTTGCGGGCCAGGTCACCACCTCATCCCCCAAACGCAACCTAAGGTCTGCCTCAAGGCCCAATGATTGCAGCGCTTGCGCCATATTCATGGGGTCTAACAACAGGTTCGGTAGGGCGGTTTGCCCCAGCCGCACAAGCCCGCGAAAGCTTTCCATAGAAAGCTGCACATCAACCTCGGCACGCGCGATGCCATCCAGATTTGCCGCCGTTTGGCCCGTTTTCAGGTATTGCCCAACCTCGATCGAATGAGAGGCCACGCGCGCGGCAAAAGGCAAGGCAATCTCGCTGCGGTCCATGTTCAGTTTTGCTGTCGCAAGGTTGGCCTGATAGACCGCGATTTGTTCGGTTTGCACGGCGCGCTGCGTGGGGAACAGCGCAAGCGTGCTTTCAATGCCTTGCACCTTTTGGCGCTGCGCCAAATGGGCGGCACGGGTCACATCACGGGTGCCCTGTGCCATCGTGCCCGCAGCAAACAACGCCTCGGCGCGTTCCAGATCTGAGGTTTTTACCGCGAGCGCCTCGCGCTCGATCGCCAATGCGCTGCGCTGGTTTTGTTCTGACACGTCCAATTCGGCCAGTTTTGCCTCGGCGGAGCGAATGTTGGCATTGGCCTGTGCAATGGCAAGGTTGAAATCGGCAGGCGACAGGCGGAACAACACCTCGCCCGCATCCAGGATCTGCCCGTTGCGCAAGCCGGGGTTCACATAATCAATGCGTCCGCCCACTTCGGCAATCGCCTCAAATGTGCGTTCGGGTGCGACAATGCCAAAGCCGGTGATGGATGGCGTGACTGCACGCGTTTGCGCAGTGATGACCCGTACGGCAGTGGCGCGTTCTTCAACCTCCACACGTTCCGGCGGCTTGCTGCTGGAAATGACAAAGCCCAGGATGCCTATGCCAATCGCGGTAAGCGGCAGAGTGATCAGGATCAGTTTAAATCCGGTTTTCATCGGGGCTTCCTTCGGTTTTCATAAGTGCCAGTTGCACGTCAAATCGCAGTTTGTCCCCTTGGTCCCAAAGTACATGTTACGCATCACGCCCTGACGCAATTTGCGCACGCATAGGGTGTTGCCGACCTGATTTATTCCGGGACGCGCGCCGACGTCTTGAAGATGATGCAGCCGGCTCCACTTTAGTAGTTTCTCTGTAATTCAGTTGCCGAGCAGAAAATGCCAATCGGTGTCGCCTGCTTCGCAGCGCGTCGAAATTCTGTTTTGCCAAGACATCGCCGCCCAGACATCGCTGTGTCAGCCGAACTCGCCCGATACGTTGGAAACTCCATAAAATTATGTCCTGGGTCTATGCCGAGTTTCGACAGTCAATGCCGCCGCGCATGTGCTGTCCTTGATGTTGGTCAATTCGAGGGCGCTTCCTGCCAAAACATAATCATATTTTACAATATGTGGGCGTGAAGGGCACACAACGCTGAGGCCGGATGCGGCGATTTCTACGCAGGTGGCAATTTCAGGCTCAACCGCGCCTACCGAGTGGCGCCAACCCGGTGCGGTATAAGGACAGGCCCCTCTGGTCTTGGAAGGACGGATTCACATTGGCCCGACAGCACACTCCCCAGAGGTTTCAGGACCGCAACAAAACTTCGCGGCCGCGTATCGTATAAGGGCCGTTACTTGCCAGACGCGCGACGACACGCGACAATGTCTCGGGCCGTATCCCCAGCAGATCGGCAAGGTCGGCGCGGGATAGGGGCAGCTCCATACGCCTGCCATCCGCATAATCCTGCCCATGTATTTGCAACAGCTTTGCCAATAGATCCGACAACCGCTCTGTGTTTGAACTGGTAGCGGCGGCGATAATATGGGCGTGGCTGCGGTCGATTTCCTGAATGCAACGATCTGCCAAGCGGCCAAGCACCTCGGGTGAGCGGTCGAGGATTTGCCGGACAGCATGACGCGGGACCATGCAGACGCGTGAGGGGATCAGGGCTTGCGCCTCGGTGTGATGGGGTTGACCAGCCATAAAGGACCGGAAGCCGATAATCTCACCGGGATAGCCAAGCCGCAAGAGGGTTGACCTCCCATCGCCCTGACAGCTTCGCATCCCAATCAACCCCTTGGAGATGCAGTAGATGCCAGTGTTTTCCTCGCCTTGTCCAAACAGAATTTGACCGGTTTCTAATGGCACGCGGTTAAACCCGCGGTTAAGCGTGGGCAAAAGAGCCCCGCTGACAGGCTGCCAAAGGCTTTGATCCTGAAATCCGCAGTTGCCACAGGGGTGCTGAAGCTGGCTGAAATCACGCATGTGCGGATCCTTTTTCGGGACTGCATACTACGGCGCATAATGCGGCGCTACGTTTGGGGCCTGCGACCCTTCGTATCAGGGCAGTTCTGTGCCGTCGGTCTTGACGACCGTCAGTGCAACTGGACCCGACACTCTCTCTTTGCCCTAGTGCCGGGTCAAAGGACGGGCCGCCATTATGGTGTGGCGGCCGCTGACCAGTCGGCCCCGCGCGCGCCCCGCACAAATCCGTCGGACAGGCGCAGACCGTCGGTGTCGGCATGCAACCTATTCACCAGTTCAGGCCCCGAAAGCCGCCCATCCAACAGATCCCGAAACGACCCGCAAATTTTCGTGAAATCGCCGGTTTGTGGTGACAGGCGCAAAGAAGACACCCCCGCCTGCGCCAGCGCGTCAACCTGCAACGCCATGCAGGCGTATGAGTCCGACAGCGTTTGCACACCGTTCATTGCCAAGAATGGCTGCCCCTCGCGGGTTAGGACGGACAGGCCATCGGGGTCATCTTCGCAGGCGAACTGGCAATTGTCTTTGGGCCGTGCATGTAGCCGCGCATGGTAGCAACGCCCCGAAATTGCAAGCGGAACGCGGCCATAGCCCCAAACCTCGACTTCCACACCATTGTCGCGCGCGGCGGAAGCCAATGTTGCAATTGAGTCCAGCGGCAATTCCGGCGGCAGGCAAATCCGCACCGCACCGCGCGCGCCAAGCCAGCGCAACGTGCTTTCATTATAAACGTTGACCAAGGGGCCGACGCTGAACGGCGCCTTTGGCGGCAGATGCGCCAGCGCGGTCAGGTCGTTGATCTCGATCTCTACGCCCATCTCGGCCAGCTCTGCCGTCATTTTGCGTTCGCGTTTCAGCGTGACCAGCGCAAGACTGCTAAGCGCCACAGTTTTACCAGCTGCTTGCAACACCCCAATCGCATCGGGGATACGGTCTTGGAAAAACGGCAAACGTTTGGAACAAACCACCTCGCCAAGGCTTATGTGATCAACAGGGGCTTGGGCGATGCTTTCGTAAAACGCAGCCCATGCATCTGCTTTCCAAAAGAACTGGTCGGGCCAACGGTAAGTTTCATCGGCTTATCTCCATGTTTTCTTATAGGCGCCGGTGGTGCTGGCCTGACCTTCGGACAGCCGTGCCAACATTCCGGCGGGCATCGGTTGACCCGATGTCAAAGCATCTACTGCCGCGCGAAAGTTCTTCACCACCTGTGCCACATATGAGGCCGAGCGCTGCCGCCCTTCGATCTTCAGCGCGGTCACGCCTGCCTTGTGTAATTGCGGGATGAGTTGTTCGGCATTCAAACTTACCGGATCTTCGAACAGATAGCCGCTTTGATCGCCTGCGGTAAAGCACCCCTTGCACAGGGTCGGATAGGGCGCGGGTTCGTCCTCGGCGGCGCTGTGGATCAAATAACCGCCAAGACGCGCCTTCAACTCACCGTCCTCCTTGCGGTAATCCACATGGCTGGGGGGGGAGCAAACGCCGTTCATATTGGGCGATTTTCCGGTGGCATAGGATGACAGCGAACACCGTCCCTCGGCCATGACGCACAGCCCGCCGAACACGAAAACCTCTGTTTCCACCTCAGTTTCCGCGTTGATCGCGGCGATTTCAGGCACCGACAGGACGCGCGGTAAAACCACCCGCCTTACCCCAAATGTTTCGGCGTAATAGTTGATCATATCGGCATTGGCCGCGGCCGCCTGAACCGAGAGGTGCCTGCGCAGCGCGGGGTGATTTTGTGCCGCGTAATCCAACAGACCGAGGTCGGCCAAAATCACCGCATCAGCCCCCAAATCGGCAGCATCGGAAACGGCGCTGTGCCAAATACCCTCGGCCCCCGCGCGCGGAAAAGTGTTGATCGCAATCAGCACCTTTGCACCGTGACCATGGGCAAAGGCGATGCCTTCACGCATTTCAGCGCGGTCAAAATTCAGGCCCGGAAAGTTACGCGCATTGGTTTCATCGGCAAAGCCGCAATAGACCGTATGTGCCCCGGCCCGGACCGCGGCCCGCAATGATGCGGGCGTTCCCGCAGGACAAACGATTTCCATCAGTTATACACTCCTGTTTCTGGTCGGGACAGGCACAGCCCCGTGCGGGCCTGCGCCATCGCAATCGCGCGCCCCAACAGCCCCGCAAAAGGGCCGGACAGCGCTTGTAACTCTGCGCCGATGTCCAGTTCGGCATCATCAATTGCGTTGCGCAATGCCAATACCGCCTCGGTATTGCCCTCGATCACCAGATCGCGTGAGAAAAACAGCGCATCGCCATCAAATGCACCATGCACCATCCCAAGCAAAGCGGCCAATGGTCCCGCGATCTTGGTGTCGCCCTGCTGTGCTTGCCGGTGAAGGGTGACTTGCGGTCTGGTGGCATCGAACGACAGGCAGATCACAAAGGGCAGGTCTGTTGGGTCCAACACAAAGCTCGCACTGGCATAGGGGCCAAGCCTGCGAAACAGGGATGGATGACGCGTCGCCACGCTGCGGGTCAACGCGGTCAGCGCGGCAGCGAGCGGCAGCAAGGGCAGCGGGCGCAGGGCAAGGGCCAAAAGCGGCGGCGCCGATTTAATCGCCATGGGGTCGGGCTGCATCAGATGTCCTTCGGTCAGAATCTGTGTCCCGTCTAGCAAACCCGAACCGGAAAGGAATTGACGCCCGTCAAATTTGGCGGCGCAAAGCGCTTAGAACCGGATAGGGGGGCGGTTTTGTCAGGTTGCGCAATAGCGGCAGCAAATACAGCGCCCAGCCAAGGTTCCACGCGCCGACAGACCACTCCATCCCGGCAATGCCAAATAGGTCGGTATAGGGGAACAGCAATCGAATTGCCGCAGCAGCCCCGATCAAGACAAAAGACGCGACCTGTATCGGGCTGGCCAGCAACCTTCCCGGCGCGCGTGCCATAAAAGCCCGCGACGAAATGGCCATGATCATTGACCCCATTGCACCGATGGTCAAACCGTGCAGCATTCTTGCGGGTGCGTATACACCCGGCATTAGCAGCGTCGCCCCCAACAACGCCAATCCAATCACCAGCCACCCCCAAGCGAAGTACATCATCATCAAATCCAAATGCGCAACGAGCGCCCATCTGCCCCATGCGACGAGGCGGACCAATTGTAGTGCCGCTGCCACCATCATCATAGTCCCGGATATCGCCGGTTGTTCTGCGATCAAGAAAATGAACGACATCAAGATAAGCCCGCTGGCGATTGCCCCAAGCGCAGGCAAGCGCAAAACAGTGTCACCCGCCCCGTGAAAGCGGCTGTTGATAAAGGCAGGCAAAGTCCGACCGCCAATCACCGATATCATCACAGCAAAAACCAGAACCGAAGCCAGCCCATATGACAGATCCGATACGCCAGCCCTCCGCATTTGCAGCCACGTCAGGTCCGCGGCGGCCAAAGCCATTGGCACCACCGCAAACGGCAGCTTCTGCCATGCACGGGCCTGCCACAAGGGCGGCAGCAACAAAGTTGAAAGGCTGAAAGGGAACAGGCTGGCGCAGATTGACACAACAACCACTTGTGCATTCAACAGCATCGCCGCCCGCCCAAGGCCCCAAGCAAAGACCAACAAGATCAGTGACACGCGCCCGATCCTGTGGCGGCCTTTCGATACTGTCCAGCTTGGCAAGGCAATGAGCAAGTAACCCCCGAGGGCCGCGCCTGCCACGCCAAAGATCAGCTCATGCGCGTGCCAAAACACCGGATCGTCAACCAATTCCGGCCACACCCAAACCCATGGCACCAGCATCGCCCAGACCCCCATAAGCAAAAACAATGGCTTATGGGGGTGCGTTGTACTGTTACGCGGCTTCTGGTTCAAAACGGGGAAAGAGCACGGTTTCCTCAAGGTGGATATGCGCGACAAGATCATCCCCAAGTTTGCGCAGGCCGGTATAAAGCGCGGTCCAGGACCCGCAGGCCCCTTCGGGCAGGGTCAACCCATTGCTTGCATGTTCAATCCCGCGCAAAAGGTCAGTCGCAGCGTGATGATCGTCACGCATCACCGCCAACGGACCCGCCAAAGCGGCCACATTGCCGGCCCGCATTATGGGGAACAAGACCTGCTCTTCCTTCATCATGTGGCTATCCAACTCATCATGCAGCGCAATCAGCGCCGCCGTAATCCCCAGCGGGGCTTCGTCGTGATCGCCATGCACCGTCTCAACCCGCTGTGCCAGGGGGATCAGGCTTTCCAGTTCCCGACGATGAGTTTCGTGATAGCGGTCCAACACATAGTCAATCAGCGCCAGTGTTTCGGTCGGGGCCTCACGGTTCGCGTCCTCTTGCAGCGCGAAAAGCTGTGCCAGCAGGGCCTCAGGTTCCAGCCCCTGGGCCTTTGCCGCTTCGGCCAGGGGCATTTTGCCACCACAGCAAAAGCTGATACCGGACTGGCGGAACAGTTCGGCGGCACCGGGCATGTTCGCGGCGATATCTCGGACTTGGGTGTCCAGGTTCATAGTCGTCATGGTCAGTCTCCGATGGAAGGGGCCCAGGCCTTGGCTTGGGCGGGGGCAAGGTGCAACAGATCGACCGCCCTGGCGGCAATCTGCGTGGTAATCTCTTCGGTGGTTTGCGGGCGCAGATAGAACGCGGGCACCGGGGGCATGATGATGCCGCCCATCTCGGTCACGGCCGTCATGTTGCGCAGATGGGCAAGGGTCAGTGGCGCCTCACGCGCCAGCAATACCAGGGGGCGGCGCTCTTTTAGCTGAACCGAGGCAGTGCGGGTCAGCAGGTTGTCGTCCAACCCGTTGGCGATCGCGGCAAGGCTGCGCATCGAACAGGGCGCCACGATCATCCCCGCCACAGGATAAGAGCCAGAGGCAATCGTTGCCCCCAAATCCGTGACCGCGTGCAGGTTATCCACCAGCGCCACCAGATCGCTCCGCGCCTCTGGCCCGATTTCCAGCAGTAAGGTTCGCTCGGCCATCGGTGAGAGCACCAAATCAACGGCAACCCCTGCGCGGCGCAAAACCCGCGCCACCCCCAAGGCAAGTGCCGCACCCGAGGCACCAGAGACCCCCAGAACCACCCGTGCCGTCATCGTTTTCCCCCCAGATGACGTACCATCAATTCGGCGGCGCGCGCCTCATGTGCCGGGTCGAGCGTCATTACCCGACCCCATTCGCGCGTGGTTTCCGAGCCGATTTTATTCGTGGCATCAATCCCAAGCTTGCCCGCCAAGCCATCGCGCGGGCTGGAAAAATCCAGATAGTCCATCGGCGTGTTTTCCAGCACCATGACATCACGCGCCGGGTCCATGCGGGTGGCCATGGCCCAAACCACATCATCCCAGTTGCGCGGATCAATATCCTCATCAACCACAACGATGGTCTTGGTATAGGAAAACTGCGCCAGCATCCCCCATAATGCCATCATCACCCGCCGCGCTTGACCGGGATAACGTTTAGAGATTTGAACCACGGCCATCCGGTAGGAACAGGCCGCAGGCGGCAGCCAAAGATCACGGATTTCAGGGGTTTGTGCGCGGATTACCGGCAGCGCCAAGGTGTTGAACACCTCGCCGATCACCGAGGGTTCATCCGGTGGACGCCCCGTGACTGTGCTCAGGTATAGCGGATCGCGGCGATGGGTGATGGCCGAAATCCGCATGACAGGAAAGTTTTCGACCGAGTTATAATAGCCGGTGTGGTCCCCAAACGGCCCCTCTGGGGCGGTATCATTCGGGTGAACCCAACCTTCAATCATAATCTCGGCATGCGCAGGCACCAAAAGCGGCACTGTTCGTGCTGCAACAAGTTGGGTGCGGGCACCTCGCAATACACCCGAAAACGCAAGCTCTGAAACGGTTTCCGGCAGGGGAAGCGCTGCCGCAAGCAGGGTTGCCGGGTCCGCGCCAAGGGCAATCGCAACCGGCATCGGCTCATTTGCCTGTGCCCAACTGCGGGCATGGGCCGCCCCGCCACGATGGGCCAGCCAGCGCAGGATAAGCCGGTCTGGTCCGATCACCTGCGCGCGGTAAACACCCAGATTATACTGCGCCACAGCATCGGGCGCGGCCCCATGGGGCCGCGTTATAACAACGGGCCAGGTGATCAGCGGACCGGCATCTTCGGGCCAAGGGGTCTGCACCGGTATCTGACCCATATCGACAGGTGCCTCGACCTCTTGCACCGGCGCATTGCGCAACACTTTGGGCCGCGTGGCCAGCGCCGCCTTCAGCATTGGCCAGCGTGAAAGGGCATCGCGCATCCCATCCACCGGTGGCGGACTGCGAAGCGCGGCAAGGAACGCGCCAAAGGCGGGAACCTGATCCAAAGTCAGCCCAAGCCCGGCCGCGACCCGATCCGGCGTGCCAAAAAGATTACCGATCACGGGCATAAAAGGCACATGGTCCGGCCCGGCAACAGCTGCATCAAACCGCAATATCGGCCCGTTGGCGCGCAAAGCAGCCAACTGCAGTGCTGTCATCTCATGTTTCAGGTTGATCTTGTCGGGCAGGCATAACAGGTCGTCCCTCTCTCTGGCCCAAGCCAGAAAGGCGCGAAGATCAATAAAGGGGGGCAAACTGCGAATGGCGGGCCTCATAGTTAATTGCCACTCTGCTATCAGCCCGACATTGAAATTGATTTGACGATTATCAAGTGCACTCTGATTTGGATTTAGAAAGTGATGCGAGGCCCCTTGCACAATAGGCCCAGCAAAACCTGCCGTGACCTTGCCGCGTGAGGGGCACCTGTCTGGCGCTACGCATCCAATTCCGGCCACGCAAAGGGTACAGGTCTTTGAAAACGCAGCGGCGATGTCTAGTGATCTGGTTCGATGCAGAGGTGACGTGGGCGACCTATTCGTCGAGACACAGCTTTGAACCTGCAAATATCGCCCGGACCGATCAACCAAAAGGATTTGTAACCAAAGACGATGCACAGGCCTGGGTGAAACCCTGCGGCGGCCGCCCGCCACGGTGCCCATGATTGCGCGCTGTTCATCATCGGATCGCGTTTCTTCGGAGACACGGTCGCAACCCGCATGTAGTGATTGATGCCCAGCCCCGCAAACCAGAAGAAACGGATGGCATGCAGCGGCTAGCACCATCAACGGGTCATTTCGCGGTCTGGTTCCGGTCCTTTTAGCGCAATCTTTACCATGAGGGGACAAGGATTGGCGAAGAGATACAATTACGGGTTTAAACGGAATGCAATGCGGATCGCCCAGACCAGCGGGTTGATGTGATCGCAGGTTTCCTCTGATTTGGGCGTTGGGGGGCGGCGTCATATCAATTCGGTGCAAAAGCATCCTCTCAGGCTATCGTGAAGCAACGGTCTGAGAAGGGCTGTGAAGGCTTGATTACGGGTATGCACCATGCCGTTGAGTGCGAGAACCTACGGCTTCGCAAAGAAGTGTGCTTGCTTCGAGAGGAGGTGGACCAATCGAAAAAGGCGGCAATCCGTTGGCAGGGAAGAGCGAAAGAGTCCCGTTCAGGCTTCTTTGCGGGTCCAATCCCCCCTCTCACGCATAAAAACATCCGCTGCCGGGCAGAAGTGACACGAGAATGCATCAAGAAAACCAGAGCCCAAAAATTCCAAATCACGACAGACAGTGGTTACACTTTAAATACAGCGGCCAATCTGTTGAATCGCGATTTCGATGCAGATGGGCTTCATTTCTACGACTACGAGCATGGTCTTGCGGTTTGATTGCCTGTCCTATGTTAGGATTGACGTTGCGTCATTGTATTGACGTGTCGACCGTCGAGTCGCCCCGGCAACGCTCTGCGGCGTTTGCCCTATTCCGGCATCCAGCGGCAAAACACATCGCTTTCGATTGCGCCGCGGCGGCAACAGACAGACCAATGCCGTGCTTTATCCTGTTGCCACCGTCAGGATGCAAACCCACGCACCGACACTGGCCTATGTCAAGAGACGCACGAAAGACGGCAAAAGCAAAAGAGAGATCATTCATTGCTTGAACCGCTATATCGTCCACGAAGCTCACAGCCAACTGGGCGTCCCGAGACGATCCCAAATCGCCGCTTGACGACGATAGGAGCGTCAATGCGGTCGTTCTTGCGTCGGGAGAACAGGCCCCCGGGGCTGTTTCCTGATCCTCATCATCATCGTCAACACCAACAAGGCCGAACTGATCTGGGGCAATTGATGGGGAACACGACGTAATGCAGAAGGGGCGATATTCCAATATGTCAATGGCGTCGACTACCTCAAACGCCGACACTTGTCGCGAGATCACAAAGGTCCGTTGGACGTCGCCCGAAAGGCGGCTTGAATAAATTGAGAGGCCGGAACGCAAGCGCGGCAAGGCCAATGGGTGCCTCTGCCGGTTTGATCTTGTTTTTGCAGCGCCGAGCAAGATCATAACGGCACATCAATCGGATACCACATTGCTGACAACTCTGACTTTGGCGTGACCCTAGGTGGGACGTTGTTTTAACGCGAAGGGGCAGGGAGACACTGGCTCTGTGGCGCTCGGTCGGATTTTGAACGTTTGGAATGGACTTAAGGGTCGATACATAACCAAACCGTTGATGATACATGAAAATGCCGTGACAATCCCTGACGTTAGGCACCGCAATATTGCGGTCCGCCAAGGTATGACATTCAACTTTGCGGGCGATGAGTTGCGCTGTGGTTGTCGGCCTTGCTGTGAGGTAAGCACTTTTTACGGGGTGAATGAGGGTGAAAAGAGCGAAAGGACTTTTGATAGCGAAGGTAACTGCCGGATTGTGACAGCACAGCAGACGTGCAGAACCCGAAATTGACCGATGCGGAGAGGTAACCGGGCCAACTGGGGTGCGCGGGCATCAGGCAGTGGTCGTCAGGCCCTTGATGGCGCCTTGCAGGGTGGCGCCCGCGAAGGGCTTGGTGAGCACTTTGCACTTGCCCAGAGTGGTGGCCGAAGGGACATCGACACCGCCGGTTGCAAAAATTACCGGCAGTTCGGCATCTATTTCCCTGGCGTCTTGTGCAAGATCCTCACCCGTTCGATCAGGCAGGCCAACATCGGTGATCAGCACATCCACGGCCTCAGCCCTCAGCAGATCAAGTGCTGCTTGCACGGTTGCGGCTTCCAGCACCTCATAACCGGCGCCGCGCAATTCTTCTGCCATATCCAGCCGGATCAGGATGTCATCCTCACAGATCAGAATGCGCAGCGCTTTGGGGCTGGCTGTTGCGCTGGCCGTGGGACCGGATAGGCCGCAATCGGCGGCACTATCGGGCGGCGTTGTTTTAACGGCAGTCCCGTCGCGCCCCAGCACCTCCCGGATTTTTCGCGCCAGCTGCACTTGGGTATAGGGTTTTTCGATCAATTGAACCCCCTCATTCAGTCGGCCTTCATGCACGATGGTATCCTGCACATAGCCCGAAGTGAACAGCACCGGCACCCCCGGGCGCATCACGCGCATCTGTTTTGCCAGTAAATGGCCAGAGGCCCCGCCCGGCATCACCACATCAGTGAACAGAAGGTCCACATGCTGACCTTCGGCCAACAGGCTCAGCGCCTTATCAACGCCAGATGCCTGAAGAACCGTGTAGCCAAGATCCGACAGCATGTTGAACGCGACCTCGCGTACCTCGTTGTCATCCTCGACCAGCAGGATCGTTTCAGCCCCGCCTGCAAGATCGCCATCCCCGACGGGATGGGTCATTTGCTCTTGTGCAAAAGAGCGGGGCAGATAGATTTCTATCGCGGTGCCAACCCCGATCTGGCTGTCAATCGTGACATGGCCACCGGATTGTTTTGCAAAGCCGTAAACCATAGACAGGCCAAGACCTGTGCCATGGCCATCGGCCTTTGTGGTAAAGAAGGGCTCGAATATGCGCTCGGCTGTCTCTGGTGTCATGCCACAACCGGTATCGGCGACTGTGACGCAAACATAGGCGCCGGGTTCTGCGCCCGGATGGGTTTGCGCGAAGCCGTTGTCCAGCGTTGCATTGCGCAAATGAATTGTCAGCTTTCCCTGTCCCTCCATCGCATCGCGCGCATTGATCACAAGGTTCAGAAGGGCGTTTTCCATACTGTTGCGATCGACGCTGGTGTTCCAAAGCCCGTCCTCAAGGCGTGTTTCAAGCGTGACACCCTCGCCAATGGCGCTGCGCAGGATATCAACGGTCTCATCGATAAGACTGTTGAGGTTGGTGACCACCGGCGCAAGCGGCTGCTTGCGCGCGAATGATAGCAGTTGCGAGGCAAGTGTCGCGCCACGCTTGACGCTTCTCATCGCCTGATCAAGACGCGTTTTGGCCGGGGCGTCAGGTGGCAGGTCGCGCATCGCAAACTGTAGGTTTCCCGTTATGACCTGTAGCAGGTTATTGAAATCATGCGCAATTCCGCCTGCCAGACCACCGATTGCCTCTAGTTTCTGGCTTTGACGCAGCGCTGCGTTTACCTCTTCCAGCTCGCGGTTGCGGCGTGCCACCCGCTCTTCAAGGGTTGAATTGACCCTGGCGATTTCGGCTTCGATGTTTTTGCGCTCTTCGATATCGGTATTGGTGCCGACCCAGCCGGTCAGCGTCCCGTCGTTCCTGCGCAATGGCGAGGCGCGCACGATGTGCCATCGATAGCTGCCATCGGCCTTGCGGATCCGGAATTCGGTTTCATAGGCGATGCCCTCGCTAATCGACGCGGCCCATCGTTCGGTCGCGAGGTCAAGGTCGTCGGGATGCACGACCCGGGCCCAATCCGTCTGGTAAAGTTCACCTTCGCTAAGGCCGGTAAACTCATAGAGCCGGTCGTTCAGCCAGTTCAGCCCGCCATCCTTATCGGCGGTCCAAACATGAATCGGCATTGTCTGCGCCATGAGCCGGAACTTGTCGCGCCTTACGGTTAACTCGGCCTCGGCAATCTTTTGGCCGGTGACATCATGCCCCTGAACAAAAATCCCCGACGGCGCGCCGGTCGCATCATTCAGGGGATGGAAAATGAAATCAACAAAACGCTGTTGCGGCCGCGCATCCGGTGAGGGCTGAATTTCCACTGCCATCGCCTTGAAAGAGACAGGCTGTCCCGTCTGATACACGCGGTCAAGGAGTTCAAAGAACCCCTGTCCCTCGACGTCGGGCAGGGCCTCGCGAACCGGCAGGCCGATCAGCTCCCTGTCACCGATCAGATCGGTATAGGCCTGATTAACGATCCTGAATACATGGTCTGGCCCGTTGAGAGTTGCCATGAAGCTGGGGGCGTGGTCGAAAGCGGATTGAAAAAATTCGGTCATCTTGCCGAGGGCCAGATTTTCGGTTGCGACAGCCTCGGCACGATGGATCAGTGCTGCGTTGCGCGCAAGATCCTGTGTGCCCGCCGTCTGTTTGCCGCGATAAAGATCGCTTACATCGACGCTATTTTGCAGGATAAACGCCACCTGACCGGCGGTGTCGAGGATCGGGGTGTGGGTCGCGCTCCAGTATCGGTCATCGATGTGGCCATCGGCGGTTTCGATGGGATAGGGGATCAACGGCAAATGATCGGCCTGTCCGGTTTCCAATACGCGCTGCAATGAGCCACGCAGCATCTGATCAGAGACAGATTCGACAGGGGCCGGAAAAGCTTCGGTGATCAGCCGCCCGATGATATCTTCTTGCTGACGTCCGGTGACCTGCAGGTAGGCCTCATTGGTCCAGACCATGCGCAGGTCGGAATCGAGAAGGACGTAGGGCGAAGGCGCCTTTGCGAAAAGAGCGTCCAGATCAATCTGCATGGTCGGCTTCCTCAGTCTTGGCAAGGCTTGGCTTTACACCATTATCTTTACCTTAACTACTCATGAAATGCGGTGTGAAGACTGCGGCGTCTTTGTCCATTGTCTATCGCTTTGGCCCTTTTGGCTGACAATAGGGAACCGCAAAGGGTCTGGGGCCGGTCAGAATGGCGATGCCGGGCCCGACAAGGGTGGTCAGCGATGTGTCGGTCGCATCAAGCCCGCCGGTAAAGGTGCCAAATGCCGGAAGGATCAAATGATCCCGCCCGACAAGAAAGGCCTTTCGCGTGACATTGTTCAGCCGCACCTTGGGGTGGTAATGGCCAGATATATCCGGCCCACGGTCCGCGATATGGCGCAGGGTTATCGCGCCCAGTACGGCCTCGGCGCGCGCGCCGGGGTCATGGTTGCCAGCCAGACAGATGCAGGCGGTGGCACTTGTGATGCGGTTCCACAGGTCTTGATCGTCTTGTGTCAATGCCTCGCGGGCGTGGTCGTCGTCAAATATATCGCCCAGCAGGAAAAGCTGCCTCGCCCCGGTCTGCCGGATCTCGCGGCGCAAGCGGTCTAGGGTGTCGCGCGTTTCAAACGGGGGCAGCAATGCCCCACCGCGCCGGGCCATACGTTCGGATTTCCCCAAGTGCAGATCGGCAAGGATCAACGCCGATGCGGCCGGACAAAACAAGGCCCCGCTTGGCAGCGCGACAAAATCCGTTCCGGCAAATGTCAACGGATAACCGGTCATGTCAGCCCTGCCTCATCCATCATGCGCGCGGCTTCTGCCTCCAGCAAACGTTCGGCACCCAAGCCCTGAATAGGCACTTTGCCTGCTTCCAACAGCAAGGGTGCGGCGAATGGCGTGACATGCGGCACCACGGAATGCACAATCTTTGGGCTGGCAGAGAGCATAGCCTCAATACGATCAAAATCCACCAGCCCGTGGCGCGCAGCCTGACGGGTGGTCCGCAACAGCAGGTGATCGGGGTCGTATCTGTGCAAGGTGTCATATAAGATATCCGAGGAAAATGTTGCCTGTTTGCCTGATTTGCGCGCGCCGTGCAAATTGCGGTGCAATAGCCCGGCGATGGTGGCGATGCTGCGAAATATACGCTTCATCAGCGCGTTGGAGGCAAGCCATTGCTCCATCCCCTCGGTCAGATTGTCAAGGCGCAGAAGGGGGGCGGGGTCCAGCACCGGATCAATCGACCAGATCAGCAACGCGTAATCTGTCGCGACAAATCCCAAGGGGCCGAACCCCTCTTCCTCCATCCGGCGGGTCAATAGCAGGCCCAATGTCTGATGCGCGTTGCGCCCGCCAAACCCGTACAGACAGAAATAGGACCGCCCGCGCCGCGTAAAGGTTTCGCAGGTCAGGGTGCCGGGGGTGGGCAGTGCCGCGATCTTGTCTTGCATTGCCAGCCAGTCGCGCGTGTGCGCCGGAAGGGCGGCCCAACGCGACGGGTCACCGATCAGCGCCAGAACACGCGCCGACAGCTCGGTCGAGGTGGCCATCTTCATTCCGCTGAAAACGGCGATCTTGGGCTGTCGCGTGGGCTGTGGCGTTACCTCCAGCATCATGTCGCGCAGGCGATCATAGCGCACCGTCTGGCCGCCAATCAAAAAAGTGTCGCCGGGTGACAGGCTGGCGGCAAAACTCTCCTCTACCTCGCCCAACCGCGCAAGGCTGCGACGCCTGCGCACCTGTATCATCTCGGCGGTGACGATCGTGCCAATGTTCATGCGCAGCAACCGTGCCGTGCGCGGGTCGCGCAGTTGCCACAGCCCATCACGCAGGATCAATCGCTGCCAGCGATCATAGGCGCGCAGCGCATAGCCGCCGGTGGCGCAAAACTCCAGACAGGCATCAAAATCGGCGCGGGCCAGCTTGCGATAAGGCCCGGCGCGGCAGATTTCATGATAGAGCGATGTGGCATCGAACGGGGCAGCGCAGGCCGTCAGCAAGATGTGCTGGCAAAGCACGTCGAGCGGCGCGGGCGGATGCGGCACACCATCAAGATCGCGTGCGGCCACGGCCTCCAGCGCCGCCACACATTCGATCACCTCAAAGCGGTTGGCGGGAACGATCCGCGCGCGGCTGGGGGTGTCATAGCGGTGGTTGGCGCGGCCGATCCGCTGCACCAAGCGCTTGATGTTTTTGGGCGCACCGAGCTGAATGACCAGATCGACGTCCCCCCAGTCAATCCCAAGATCAAGGCTGCCGGTGCAGACCATGGCCCGCAAATGACCCGCTGCCATCGCGGCCTCGGCCTTCTGGCGAACCTCGCGTGACAGGCTGCCGTGATGCAGCCCGATGGGCAGGTTTTCGGTGTTCACGGCCCAAAGTGCCTGAAAGAACAGCTCTGCCTGCGCGCGGGTGTTGATGAACACAAGCGTCAGCCGCGCAGAACGGATCGCGGCCATCACATCCTCTACGGCGTATTGACCGCCGCCGCCCGCCCAAGGCGGCGGTGTGCCTGTCGCAAGCATGGCTATATCCGGTTGGGGGCCGGGATCGGCCAGCACCAGTTCTGCACCGCCCATGAATTGTGCAAGCTGTGCGGGGTTTTCCACCGTGGCCGAGAGACCGGTCACGGTCAATGTGGGTGCAATGCTGCGCAAACGCGCCAGCCCAAGCATCAGCTGATCGCCTCGTTTGCTTTCGGCTAGGGCGTGGATTTCGTCAATCACCACGCGGCGCAAACTGCCAAAGATGCGCGGCGCCTCGGGATAGGACAGCATCAAGGCAAGGCTTTCGGGTGTGGTCAGCAGGATATGGGGTGGGTCGACCCGCTGCCGCGCGCGCTGACCGGGGTTTGTGTCACCGGTGCGGTCCTCTACCCTGATATCAAGGTCAAGCGCTGTGACGGGCGCGGCCAGATTGCGTGCAATATCATTCGCAAGTGCCTTGAGCGGAGAGATATAAAGCGTGTGCAATCCCTTATGGGGTAATCGCAATTCCGCCAGACTTGGCAAAAACCCCGCCAGCGTCTTTCCGCCGCCGGTCGGGGCGATCAGCAATGTGTCGCGCGCAGCCCCCATCAGCGCAAGTTGGTGAGGGTGCGGGACCCATCCGCGTTGTGCAAACCAGGCAGCGATATCGGGCGGCAGCGACATCAGGGCAACATGTCCCGCAGGGTTTGCAACTGGTCGGCCTCAGCTGCGGGTTTGTCATCGCGGATGCGCGAGATACGCGGAAAGCGCATGGCGACCCCGGATTTGTGGCGCGCCGAGCGGTTCAGCCCCTCAAATGCCACCTCCACCACTTTGGTTGGTTTGAGTGCGCGCACAGGCCCATAGGTTTCGATGGTGTTATTGCGCACAAACCGGTCCAACGCCTTCAACTCTGCATCGGTAAAGCCGAAATAGGCCTTGCCGACCGGAACAAGGCTGTCCCCGTCCCAGACGCCAAAGGTAAAATCGGAATAAAAGCCGGATCGCTTGCCATGGCCACGTTGGGCATAAAGCAGCACGGCATCCACGATCATCGGGTCGCGTTTCCATTTGAACCACGGACCCTTTTTGCGCCCGGCAAGATAGGGGCTGTCGCGACGTTTGATCATCACGCCCTCGATCACGCTGTCGGGCGGTGCTGCGCGCAGGGCCGCCAGATCATCCCAGCGGGCAAAGGCAAGCAGCGGCGAAAGATCCATGCGCGGCTGACCCACGGATGCGACGGCGCGTTCCAATTCAGCGCGGCGGGCCAAGAAGGGCAGGCCGCGCAGATCGTCGCCCTGCCATACCAAAAGGTCATAGGCCCGCAGGTGCGCAGGGTGGCTTTGCAGCAGTTTCCGGCTGACAGTCTTGCGCCCCAGACGTTTTTGCAGATCGCCAAAGGGCGCAATCGCATCGCCGCGCCGGACCAGCAATTCGCCGTCAATGGTGCCCTCGAAATCCAAGGTCTCCAAAATATCAGGGAAAGCAGGTGAGATATCCTCACCCGTGCGCGAATAGAGCCTGCGCGTGCCACAGTCGCTGACCGCCTGCACCCGAATACCGTCCCATTTCCACTCGGCATCGAAATCCGCCGGATCAAGGTCGGTAAGGGCCGCCAGATCCGTCGGTGTGGACAGCATGACAGGGCGGAACGGCGCATGCGCGGCGGCGGCAGGTTTCGCGCCACCTTCGGCCCAGGCAAAAAGGTTTTCGTAGGGCGGGGTCAGCCCATGCCAGACCTCTTCGACCTCGGTCAGGGGCAGGCCGCCATAATCGGCCAGCGCCTTGCGTGCCAACCGCCCTGAAACGCCGACGCGCAGCCCCCCCGTGGCAAGCTTGAGATAGGCATACCGCTCGGACGGGGACATGCTGTCCAGCCGTTTGGCGATCAGCGCGGGCAGCCCGGATTTCGGGGTTATGCGCAACTCCTCTACCAAGTCGGGAAGGGGGGTGTCGCTTAAAACTGTTGCCTCTGGCCAGATCAGCGCGATGGTTTCGGCCAGATCGCCGACGAAATCATAGCTTAGCGCGAACAGCTGTGAATCGATACGCTCGGACGCCAAGGCGCGCAGCATCGAGGGGGTCACAGCCCTCAGCCCCAGATCCCCCGTCATTACCGCCAGAGCCAAACCACGGGCAGGGTCGGGCGTGGCGGCAAAAAACTGCATCAGATGGGCAATCTTGCCATTGCGCTGATGGGTAAAGGCCAGACGGTCCAGAAGGGCGGAAAAGGCGCGCATCAATCCTGCTCCTCTTCATATCCCAACAGACGCAGCGGACGGGCGTCGCGCCCTTGCAGTTCACACCAGCGCATCAGCGCATCCTCGCGGCCATGGGTCACCCATGTCTGTGAGGGATCAAGCTCGGATATCGTGCGGGTCAGATCGGGCCAGTCAACATGGTCAGAGATGATCAACGGCAGTTCCACCCCGCGTTGACGGGCGCGCGCGCGCACCTGCATCCATCCGCTGGCAAAACAGATAACCGGATCGGGAAACCGCTGCGCCCAGGTTGCGGCAAAGGCCGAGGGCGGGCCAAGGATGATCTGTCCGGCGAAATCCGCCTTTTGGCCGCGCGAAATTGTGGCCGGGCGCAGATCGCCCAAGGGGATGCCCTGACTGATGTGATAGTCACACAAGCGTTGCAGAGCTCCGTGGATGTAAATCGGCCCGTCCCACCCCGCGTGCCGCAACAGCATGATGATCCGCTGTGCCTTGCCAAGCGCATAGGCCCCGATCAGATGTGCACGCTCAGGAAAAGCGGCGATCGAGGCAAGCAGCCGCGTGATCTCATCAGAGGCATCCGGGTGCCGGAACACCGGCAAGGCAAAGGTCGCCTCGGTCACCAGAATGTCACAGGGCACCGGTTCAAAGGGCGCACAGGCGGGATTTGGGCTGCGAGAATAATCACCGGTGACAACGGCAGTTCCGGCCGTTTTGTGGGACAGCGCGATCTGGGCAGAGCCCAGAACATGGCCCGCGGGATGAAAGGATACGCATACATCCCCCACCTGCTGTTGCCCGCTGGCGACCTGTCGGCTGGCAGTGAAATCATTGCCATAGCGGATTGCCATGATGTCGAGGGTCTGCGCCGTTGCCATCACCGCCCCATGCCCCGCGCGGGCGTGATCTGCATGCCCATGTGTGATCAGCGCTTTTTCCACCGGTCTGACCGGATCGATATAAAACCCGCCTGCAGGACAAAACAGACCTTCGGCACGAACCTGCAAAAGAGCGGCGGAGTCAATCATTAGCCGGTTATTCCCCTATGTGTGGGTTTCTTGCACTCTGCAGGCAGGCCACATCCTGCAATCAAACTATTAGGCCGCTGAAAAGTTCCCATGTTGGCCACATTCGTCCGTGACTCCAAAGTTGCCCATCAACATGCAAAGCATACGGGCTGCATGGATGTTTGGTTCATTTTTGATAGGAGGCGATCCCGATCAGGTCGAAGGCGAATATCCAGAAGAAGGCCCGCGCCACGCGTAGGAAGGCCAGTAAAGGTCTGCCAACGCTGTATGCGGCCTTGCTTTGAGCGGTTGTGGCATGACGTTTCTTGGGCAAATGCGTCGGGTGTATCGCCGGACCTGTCAGCAGGTTGGACAGAGCGGCGCGGCGCTTGGCCGGGGGCTTGTGCATGAATACGTTGCCACAGCTTTGACTTCGGCTATAGGTTTAAAATGTCCCGACTTTTGACGACACAGCCGAAGGCGGATTGATACCATGGTCCAGAACATGCGCGAAACGCTCGCGTCCGTCAGATCCCTGCTGGGTGGAACCGCTGTCTTCATGGCAGGCAACAGCCTGCTCGGCGTGGTGCTGCCGCTGCGCATGGAAACGGCGGGCTATCCTGTGGCCCTGACGGGCGCGATCATGGCGGCCTATTATCTGGGGCTGGCCCTTGGCGGTTTCAAAGCAAAGCACATCATCATGCGCATCGGGCATATCCGTGCCTTTTCAACCTTTGCCGCGCCGACGGCAGCGACCTGCCTGACCTATCATTTCTTTTTCACCCCGGCGGCCTGGATGATCCTGCGGGTCGTCAATGGCTTTTGCATTGCGGGGATGACGACCTCGATCGAAAGCTGGCTGAACGAACGCAGCGACAATCAGTCCCGCGGTCGTGTGCTTGGTTTTTACATGCTGGCCTTCTATCTCTCGGTGGCACTGGGCCAGACTTTGGTCAACATTTCGCCGGTCGGCGGTAGTGAACAATTTATGCTGGCTTCGGCTTTGATCGGGCTGTCACTGACACCCATCGCGCATCGCGATGACGCGCCTGGGCGAACCGGATCTGCGCGAGATCAGAATACTTGGTGTAAAAGATATCTATGCCGCCTCACGGGTCGGGGTGGTCGGCGCCGCTGTTGCAGGCATCCTCATTGGCTCATTCTATGCGCTGGCCATCGTCTTTGCCCGCCAGATTGGCCTTAGCGTGACAGAGGCGGCGATGTTCATGAGCGTTGTCGTATTGGGCGGGCTGGTTTTCCAGATCCCTATCGGAATGCTGGCGGACAGGTTTGACCGGCGCATCGTCATGGCCGGTATCTTGATCGCGGTCGGCACATCATGGGGGCTTTTGTCGGTTTCAATCGCCAATGGTGTGCCGTTGACTGTGTTGATGCTTATGGCATTGACCTTTGGCGGTGCAATCAGCAGCGTTTATCCGCTTTGTGTCGCGCAAACCTTTGACCGGCTGGATCGCAAGTTTTATGTGGCAGCGTCGGGGCGCCTGCTGATGGTCTATTCGATCGGCGCGACCATCGGACCGTTGCTGACATCGGCGCTGATGGCGGTATTCGGACCCTTATCTTTCTTTGTGTTTGAGTCCGTGATTGCAGTTACCTATGCGCTTTTCGTGTTGCAGGTTGCCCGGACGGTTCCGCAATCGCCAGAGGCGGAACGCGAGAAATTTGTGCCGCTACCTGATAGCTCGCCCACGGCATTGGTGCTTGACCCGCGCACCGAACCGGAGCCCGAAACGTCGGCATCTGACCTGCCGGTTTAAAGGGGTTCAAAAGCCAAGAATGAACGAAGCGATGGTGAAATAGATCA
Source organism: Pseudorhodobacter aquimaris (assembly GCF_001202025.1). Classification (GTDB taxonomy): domain Bacteria; phylum Pseudomonadota; class Alphaproteobacteria; order Rhodobacterales; family Rhodobacteraceae; genus Pseudorhodobacter; species Pseudorhodobacter aquimaris. The sequence continues at coordinate 81,196 of NZ_LGHS01000029.1, read as the reverse complement.
ATACGCCCGTTGCATCCGAAATCGTGGTCACAAGCGGCCCGCTTGCCGTTGCGGGATCAAGCCGCAAACGGCTGAGCAGGAACGGCAGCGACATGCCCACCAACGAGCCGATGATCACGACCAAAAACATTGTCAGCCCCACCGCCATAGCCACATCCCAGCCCCCCCGCCACGCACCCAACGGCATGACGACGGCCGCCATCGTGGCACCGAGTGCGGCAGCGACAGCCAGTTCTCGCGTGATCAGTGCCCGCCAATCCTTCATTTCCACATCGCCCGTGGCCAGCGCGCGCACCATCAGCGTGGCCGATTGTGAGCCGGCATTCCCGCTGCTGTCGATCAGAAGCGGCAGGAAAAAGACCAGTGAGACATAGGCAAGGATAACATCCTCGAAATAGGCAATTCCCGCGCCCGAAAACAGATTGCCAAAAACCAAAAGCGCAAGCCAGACGATACGGCGCGAATAGAGTATCCCGATGCCCGCTTCGCGCATGGTCTGCTTGAACGGCAATACATGGGATATTTTCTGAAAATCCTCGGTGGCCTCGGCCTGCATCACATCGGCTGCATCATCATGGGTGACGATCCCCACCAGCCGCCCGCCTTCATCCACGACCGGGATCGCCAAAAGATCATATCGCGCGATCATTTTGCCGACTTCTTCCTGATCGGCATCAAGCGAAACCGAAATCGGGGCCGCCTCCATCAGGTCACGGACCAAAGTGTCGTCCTGCGCCAGAATAAGTGTGTGCAGGCGCACCGATCCGGTCAGGAGATGATCGCGGTCGACCACATAGGACCGATAAATCGTCTCTGCCCCCGGCGCCTGATCGCGCAGTGCCGCGATGGCCTGTGCGGTGGTCATGCCTGCGTCGAGCACGGCATAGTCCGAGGTCATGATGGCCCCGGCGCTTTCGTCGGGATGGGTGGCGAGGCGCTGGATGTCCTCTCGTATTTCCGGCGACAATTCCTGCGCCAGTCGCGCCTGCTCATGCGGGGGGAGCAGGTTGAACAGATCGGCACGGTCGTCGGCCTTCATCTTTGCCACAATGCGGGTCAGGGTAGGACCGGGCAACCGCTGCGCAAGATTGCACTGCAATTCCATTGTCAGATGGCTGAAAACCACCGGCTGCTGTGCGTCTGTAAGGTTCATAAAATGCCGCGCAACATCTTGTGCAGCGAGATCACCCAGCCGGCTGGCCATATCGACGGGACGCGCGTCATGGAAAGATGGGACCTCATGTGGATCCGTATCGGTTGGCATATCAGGGCCTTTCGTTGATCGCAGTCGACGCGGTGTGGGGCGCATCATAGCAGCCATTTTTAAAACCGTTATCGCAAAGAGCAATCAGACGCGTGGTGTCCTGTGCAGTCCAGCCTGTGGGGGCGGTCACCGCGACCCACGGGCCGATGTAGTCGGCGGCATAATAGGCATGCCCATGGCCCTCGGGTGCGGTATTTGCCAAAAGCATGTCAACGGCGAGCTGTAACTGTGTTACCACGGGGGTGAAGCGCATGTCGGGGGATATGTCGGCCGCGCGCGGCTCTTTCATCCATTGTGGCGCGCGAAAGGCCGCACTGGTGGTAAAAAACACGATCGGATCGCTTGGATATTGCAGATAGACGATACGCATATCTCCCCATCCGTCTGGCCCGCCCACATCCTTGTCATGTGATGCAAAACGAACCAGCTGTCCGTCGCCCAGAACAGGCGCGACATAACGGCTATCTGCATTGCGTGAGGCAACCACATTCTGCCAGCGTACAGACGGAAAAGGCGGCCCGGCCCAGAGTGCGCCGTTGATCGGATCGTCGAGCAACACAAACAGGTCGGTTCCATGCATCGACGACCACGCGCCAAGGCTCAGCCCAAAGACATAAAGGCGCGGCCGCGCATCCTTGGGCAAGTCGCGCCAATAGCGATGCACCGTAGAGATCAGTGCTGCGGCCTGATCAAGTCCCGACTGGGTTTCAAGGATGAGCGCAAGCGGCGATTGCAGATAGGAATACTGGACCGCGACCGTCGCGATATTGCCGTCATGCATATATTCGACCGGGTCCATCGCGCCGGGATCCATCCAGCCGGTTCCGGTCGGCATTGAAACAATCAGCACTTCGCGCTCAAACCCGCCCTGTCGGATCAGTTCGGCCAGCGCAATGTCGGCGCGGCGCTGGGCTGTGTCGGCCTGGGCCCGCCCGACATAGACGCGGATGGGGGTCATTGCCTCACCCCCGGTAAAGCTGGCGATGTCGGTGGCATCGGGCCCGCCAAGGATATAATCGCGCCCCGGTTGACCCAACGCACCCCAATCAACCAGCGATGCGGCACCGCCCGTCAGCCCCTGTGCCTCGGGGGGTGGCGGGGCATCCGCAAAAAGCCGCTGTGCCAGGGTCACGGAATCGTCCAGACCAATGAGCACGCGGTTTATCACCCCGTCCCGCGCGAGGAAGATCAACACAAGCGCCGTCAGGATAAAGCCGGCCAGATTTGCCGTGCGCATCGGCATGAACCGGTAAAGGCGAAAGCGTATTCTGTCGAACAGCCATTGCAGCGCATAGCCAAACAAAACCAGCACGCCAAAGCCGACAAGGGCAAGCGCCAGCATCCGAAACGTGTTCGAACTCTCAAGCAGGTCCATCCCCATCCGCATGCGGATGCCGTTCTGCCAATCGCGTGCGGAAAACAGGCACCAAGCAAGTATCATGGCGGTCGGAACCACCGCGATGAACCGCGCCAAAGCAATGGCCCGCCCCTTTGGTTCGGGCAATTCCAGCAAACGCCAAAATGCAATGAACAGACGCCCGATCACATATCCGACGCCCATGACGATCCCGCCAAGGATACCCTGCACCTGCCAGTCACGCGGGATCAGCGACGGTGTCAGCGATGTCGCCAGCGACACAAACGCGAGACAAAGAGGCAGGACATATAAACCGGTTCGGTTCAGAAAGCGCATGGTCCATGTCTTGTGAAAAACCAACCGAAGGTCAAGCGAGAACAATACCGCCAGCGCGGCATTGAACAGGGCCTGCGAAGATGGCCGCTGAGTTGCTCTGCGCCTAAATTGATTCAGGTCAATACCTTATAAAAAGAGTTATATAGACTACATATAAACAAGGAGAGGTTGCAGCGCGTGCAACCGTTCCGACACATCAGCGGGCATTAACGCCCGCACAGCAAAGGAGCATGATCATGAAAGCTGCACGCTGGCACGCCGCCAAGGATATCCGGGTCGAAGAGATCGACGAACCACAGGTCAAACCGGGTGATGTCAAGATCAAGGTCGCATGGACAGGCATCTGCGGCAGCGATCTTCATGAATATCTGGCTGGTCCGATTTTTGTTCCCGTTGGTGAGAACCATCCGCTTAGCCACGACAAGGCCCCGATTACCATGGGCCATGAATATGCCGGTGAGATCACCGAGCTGGGCGAGGGTGTAGACGGGCTCAAAATCGGTGACCGTGTCGCTGTCGAACCGATCTTTAGCTGCGGAAACTGCGCCGCATGTCTTGAGGGCAAGTACAACCTTTGCAAGGATCTGGGCTTTGTAGGGCTGTCAGGCGGCGCGGGCGGGTTTGCGGCCTATTCTGTTGTGCCTGCGCATATGGTCCACAAGATGCCTGACGGGCTGTCGATGGAGCAGGGCGCCTTGGTGGAGCCTGCCGCCGTTGCACTTCATGCGGTGCGGGTCAGCGATATCAAGGCCGGCGATACGGCTGCCGTATTCGGGGCCGGTCCCATCGGGCTGCTGGTGGTCGAGGCGTTGCGTGCCGCCGGTGCGGCACAGGTTTACGTGGTCGAGCCATCGCAAGAACGCCGTGCCAAAGCGGTGGAGCTGGGCGCAACCCGTGCGATGGACCCAACCGAGACCGATGTCGTCGCCGAGATCCGCAAGGCAACCGGCAGTGGCGTAAATGTCGCCTTTGAGGTCACGGGCGTTCCGCAGGTTCTGGCCCAGACCATCGACAGTACGCGCCACGAAGGCCAGACCCTGATCGTGTCGATCTGGGAAAGCGAGGCGGCGTTCCAGCCCAATACGGTAGTGCTGAGCGAACGCACGATCAAGGGCACTATCGCGTATCGCAACATTTATCCTGCGGTGATGGAGTTGATGACGCGCGGCTACTTCCAGGCCGAGACCCTTGTAACCAAGCGGATCGAGATCGACGATATCGTCGCCGAAGGTTTTGACGTGCTGAGCGCGGAAAAAAGCCAGGTCAAAATTCTGGTCAAGGCACCTGCCTGACGCCTCTTGGCCGGACTCTGTGAATAATCTGTAACTTCCTCGCTGGGCCTGACCAACCGGTCAGGCTCTTTGATGATCTATGGTGAATGGAGACATGAAATGAATACGCTTGAACATGACTACAAGACGGTTTTGCTCGCCGATCACGATGGCCCCTGCATCTCGTTATATCAGCCGACACACCGGACCTTTCCTGATCGCAAGCAGGACCCGATCCGTTTCGGAAATCTTTTGAAGGATCTCGAGGCATCCTTGGCGCGTCAATATGCGGGCCGCGACATAGCGGCGCTGTTGCGTCCCTTTCGCGCGCTGGCAGAGAACGGGCCGTTCTGGAACCACACGCTCGATGGCATTGCCATCTTTGCCACGCCCGAGGTGTTCAAGGTCTATAATCTGCACCGCAGCGTCACCGAAAAAGCGATTGTCGCGGACAGTTTTCACACCAAGCCGCTGATGCGGATTTTGCAATCGGCAGATCGCTTTCATGTTCTGGGTATCAGTCGCCACGCGGCAACCTTATTTGAGGGCAACCGTTATACGCTGGATGAAGTGGCACTGAATGCCGATTTCCCGGCAAGCCTGGGCGATGTAATCCACAGCGACAATAACGACCCCGAGCGTATGAAACGCGCCCATGGGCCGGGCGGATCGGGGCAGACAACCCGCCACGGCATGACCCTGCGGCGCGAGTTGACCGATAACGAGACGCGCCAATTCTTTCGCGCTGTGGATGTGGCTGTTGCCAAGAGCTATTCCAAACCTTCAGGCATCCCGCTTATTCTGGCGGCCTTGCCAGAACATCACAGTCTGTTCCGTAGCATCAGCGACAATCCCGCAATGATGGAGCAGGCCATAGACGTCGATCCTGCGTCGGTCACGGCCGATGAGTTGCGCGCGCGCGCGTGGGACATCGCGCGCACCCGATACCTTGAGCGTCTGGATGCGCTGGTTGAGCAGTTCAAGACGTCCCAGGCCAATGATCGTGGCAGCGCGGATTTGACCGTGATCGGCAAGGCAGCATCCGCCGGTAGTATTGCAACCTTGCTGATCGACGCCGATCGCGTGGTGCCGGGACGCTTTGATCCTGAAACCGGTCACGTCAGCTTTGCCCGCCTTGAAGATCCGGATGTGGATGATCTGCTCGACGATCTGGCCACGCAGACACTGGGCACCGGCGGAGAGGTCGTGGTCGTCCCGCCCGAAGAGATGCCCTCGGATACCGGCATCGCCGCGATTTTCAGGTTCTAAGCAGGGGTCAGGCAATTTGTGATTGCCTGCTTTCAGCGCCGCTCTTGTAACTGCACTTCGCTGATTGCGATGCCCATCGGCTCTCGCTGACAGGATTTGGCCTGCAGCAGCATCAAAGAAGCCGATAAGTGCTAAATATGTTCAGGAAATATTCTGTAAATGCCAAGGTGTTGCGACCGGGTAGCAATAGGCCTGCGGGCAGGCTACACCGGACTACTGGTTGCGCAAACAAAAGGGTCCTGAACTTGGTGCCGACGAAGACAAATGCAAATACAGCCGCGCAGGATGAGGCCGATCCGACAACGGATCCAGTAAGATGGCGTATCCTGTCTGTGCTACTGGTAACGATCTTTATGACGCTGGTCAGCGTGAGCATCGTAAATGTGGCGTTGCCGTCGATCCGGCACGGTCTCAATGCCTCCGAGGCGGATATGCAATGGGTGCTATCGGGCTATGCGCTGACCTTTGGCGTTGTTCTGGTCGCGGCGGGGCGTGCCGGCGACATCATGGGGCGGGGCGGGCTGTTTCTGATCGGGGTGACCATCTTTACACTCGCATCTATCGCGGCGGGGATGGCACCGAATGCGGAATGGCTGAATGGCGCACGCTTTGTGCAAGGCATCGGCTCGGGCCTGCTGAATCCGCAGGGCTTGGGCATGATTCAGCACTATTTCCGGGGTGGTGCGCGCGGGCGAGCTTTCGGGTATTTCGGTACAACGGTCGGTCTTTCGGTGGCGATCGGGCCGGTTCTGGGCGGCCTCTTGATTGAGCTTGGCGGCGCGGATCTTGGTTGGCGTCTGACATTTCTGGTCAATGTTCCAATCGGCGTGCTGGCCATCACCCTTGGGCTTTTGTGGTTTCCGCGCCCTCTTATTTCACGGTTGCCGCGCACGGGCAGTGGTCTGCGTTCGCTTGATCCCGTTGGGGCCGTTCTTTTGGGGCTGGCGGTTCTAGCCGTTCTTTTTCCCTTTATGGAGGGGCGGGGCGGCGCGCTGATCTGGCTGCTGCTGCCTGCCGGTCTTGTGCTGGTCTGGCTTTGGGTCAGGTGGGAGCGACGCTATGCCGGGTTGGGGCTAAGCCCGATGGTTGATCTCAAGATTTTCTCGACCCGCAGCTATACCAATGGCATCGGTATCATGGCGCTCTATTTCATGGGGGTAACCAGCGTCTGGGTGCTGGTCGCGCTCTATGTTCAGGAGGGGGATGGGAAAACGGCGCTGCAATCGGCCGCCTTTGGTATTCCGGCGGCCTTGCTGTCGGCCTATGCTGCCCATTGGGCCGGGAAACGGGTCGCACGTATTGGCCGCAAGCTGGTGGTCGCGGGGTTGCTTATTGGTCTTTTCGGTCTTGGGCTAAGCATCCTTGTCGTCATTCTGGTCGAGGCAGGCCTTCTGAGCATCTGGTGGCTGATGGGGGCGCTGTCCTTTGTCGGGGTGGCGCAGGGCATGGTTATCAGCCCGAACCAGACGCTGACACTGGCCGAGGTGCCGCTGGAATATGCGGGAAGCTCGGGCGCGATCATGCAGACAGGTCAGAGGATCGGCACAGCGATCGGCATTGCGGTGATCACAGCGGCGGTGTTTGCCACGCTCGCGGTCTCGTCCTGGGGAACGGCGATGATCATGGGGCTGGCTTTGGTCGCGCTGGTGGTGATGCTGGCGCTGCTGGTCGCGCTAAAAGACCTTAGGGACAGAAAACAATAGCACGCGGCGACAAGTGGAAAAACGGACGGGAAAGCCCATGACAACACCTGATTTCGAGGAAACAGTGTTTGAGGCGCTGGTGGACAGCACCGATGGCAAGGGCGGTCTGTCGGATGCACAGGCCGAACGAGAGCCGGGGAATTTCCTGCGTCATGCCGGTTCATTGTCGATGAGCAAGATCGCCGATGGGCTGATCGATCCAAAACTGGTGCTGTCATGGCTGTTGGACCATTTGGGGGCGTCGGCTTTTTTCGTCGGGCTGCTGGTGCCGATCCGTGAGGCGGGAGCGTTGTTGCCGCAACTGTTCACAGCCCCGCATGTGCAGGCGATGGACCGGCGCAAATGGGCATGGGTCGCAGGCAGCGCTGGACAGGGGGCCGCTGCCGCAGGGATCGTGCTGGCGTCACTGACATTGACGGGCGCTGGCGCAGGGGTCGCAATCTGTGCGCTCTTGGCGGTGTTGGCGGTGTCGCGCTCTATCTGTTCGGTCAGCTACAGCGATGTGCTGGGTAAGACGGTGGGCCAGTCGCGGCGCGGTGCGGCGACCGGCACTGCCACCTCTCTGGGTGCGGGCGCGGTTGTGATCTTTGCATTTATTCTGATGTCCGGTCTGGTGGACAGGGCGATATTGGTTCTTGTGGCAATCGGACTGGCGGCGCTGTTGTGGCTGGGCGCGGGGCTGCTGTTCTCGGGGTTATGGGAAGAGGCCGCACCGGGGGCAAAGGGGACGCCTGCGTGCAGCCAACTCTCCATCCTGCGCAGCGACCCGCAACTGCGCCGCTTCATCTATGCGCGTGGCCTTTTGACGTCGACCGCCCTTGCGCCGCCCTACATTGTGTTGCTGGGCGCGCAGGCGGGGCAGGGCGGTTTTGACCGCCTCGGCGCGCTGGTTCTGGCATCTTCTATCGCATCCTTGTTAAGCTCATGGATCTGGGGGCGATTGGCGGACAGGTCCAGCCGCAGTGTGCTGATGCTCTCGGCCTTGGCCGGAGCGACGGCGTTATCCTCGGCGGTGGCGTTGGATCTGGCAGGCATGTCTGGCACAGGTTGGGCGCTGCCGCTGGTGCTGTTCGTGCTGATGATTGCCTATCACGGGGTGCGGCAGGGGCGCGTGATCTATCTGGTGGATATGGCGCCCGAAGACAGCCGCGCTGCCTATACTGCGGTGTCAAACACGGTAATTGGACTGCTGTTGCTTGGGTCAGGGATTTTCGGTGCGCTGGCGTCACTGGCGGGGCCGCATGTAACGCTGATGATTTTTGCCGCAATGGCGCTGGCTTCCATTTTCATCACGAAAGGTCTTGATGAGATCAAGGCGTGATGTGCCGGACGCTGCCAGCCTTTGGCCGCTGATCGAGGCAGTTTGTCGGAAAATTTTATTTACTTTTCGCAGAATCTTAAACCCCAAGGTAACCTTGATGCGGGACAGTGGTCAGGAATTGTAACTGGCTCGGGGCCTTCGCCTCGGCATGTTGTGCGACCCGGGGACATGTCCGATATGGCAAGAATAGCGTTATGGACCTTCGATGAAACGCCGGGTTCAACCACCGGTGCCGACAGCGAGACCGGCGATGATGCCGCCCAGGACGCAACCTTTGAAAATGGCGCAACGACTACCGGGTCGGGCGCAGGTGTATTTGACGGCAGCAATGACTATGCCGAAATTCCTTACGATCCAAGTTTCGACCTGGACACCGGATCAGTGGTGATTACATTCACTCAAGAGAGTGCCTCGGTCGGGGATAATCCTTGGGGCACAAATGCTGCCCAGACACTTTTTTCCCGGGATTCCAGCGGGTTTGACGGTGGCGGACATCTTACGATCTACGTTAAATCCGACGGCAGCGTTGCCGTGCGCCATCAGACACCTGACAGCTCGATCTTTTTCCAGGGCGGGCATGTCACGCTGGGAGAGCCTTTGACCGTTATTTACACCTGGGGCCCGACAGGCAGTCAGCTTGTTGTCGATGGTGAGATTGTCGATACCGGAAGCCAGGCACTGACGATGGCAGGCAATAGCGAGCCGATCGTCATCGGAGCGACGCAAGCGCAAAGCGGTGATGGTACCGCGGATTCATTGTCGGGATTTTTCGATGGTACAATCGACGGTGTCGCGATTTATGATGAAAATGTCCATGTCGATACGATCCCTTGTTTCACCAATGGCACCTTGATCCTGACACCGGGCGGTGAGGTTCCAGTAGAAAACCTTTGCGTGGGTGATTGGGTTTGTACAATAGGCGGCACCGCGCGGAAAATTCGCTGGATTGGGTCACAGCGCGTTTTCTTTGGCAAAGCGTCGGGCGGCACGGATAACCTGCGCCCTGTCAGGATTTCTGCGGGCGCCTTGGGAAGCGACTTGCCAAAACGGGATTTGCTGGTGTCGCGCCATCACCGGATGCTGGTTTCATCCAGAATTGCAAAACGCATGTTTGACAGCAGCAAAGTGCTTGTCGCGGCTATTAGGCTGACGGTCTTGCCAGGCATTTTCATTGATGAGAACATCCGGGAGATTGAATATTTCCATGTGATGTTTGATCACCATGAGGTGATCCTGGCAGAGGCCGCCCCTACGGAAAGTTTCTATACCGGCCCTGAATCGCTCAAAATGGTTTCGGCGGACGCGCGGCGCGAAATTCTGACGTTATTTCCGGAATTGATGTCCAATACCTATGCGGAACCGACTGCCCAACCCGTCCCGCTTGGGCGATTGCAAAAGCAGCTTGTTGCGCGGCACCTGAAGAATAAAAAACCGGTCTTTGAGCGGCTTGGCACAGATATATGGACCGTCCTACACCAATCAGGGTCATCCGGGATGCAATCCTAAAAAGCTGCGCGCTCGCCTGTCGGCCTGTCGTGACATAAGCTACAGCTAGGGCTTTAGCCCTCTGTTATGACTTTGGCCCTCAGCAAGTCGTGCCAGTAATGTTGGCCAGTTGTTTCATCTTGCTTCAGCGGATGCAGCCATCCCTTGTTGTACACCGGGCAAAACCCGATCTTGGGAAAACGCAATGTGGGGGAAACGGGTGTAACGAGAGGAAGGCCCTGCCTGCCCGCCGCTTAGACGGCGCGCAGAGGATGGCCTCCATGGCTGCAAGAACAGCATCACGATCGAACTTCTTGCGTTTTGGCTGTGTCGCACGAAGGCTGCGCGTGGCGACCAGCCAGGTCTGTGCGGCTCTTCCCTCCACCATTGGATCAACGGTATCCTTGCTAGTCAACAGTGCCGTCTGCATTCAACGGCTTGGCCAGGCACGCTCAAACGGCAAGGAGTTTCCTTTTGTGGGAAGTAAGCCGTATGGCGACCTCATCCCTGGACAGAGGTGGGTCCGGAAAGTGCGCGTTCATAAATCGGAAGTTGGTCATGGCAGATCCTTTTGATAATTGATGCGGCATAGCCGCATGACGCCTTACCTCGAGAGGCGGCGCTATAAGAAGGAAAAACCGGGCCTGCAAAGACCCTTGCTCATGATGAACAAGGCCGGTTGAGTTTGGTGAGAGATGTGGTGCCACCGTCAACCTTGGGGGTGCGGCTCAGGAAATGATCCTGCTGGAGATGCGCTGCAAACTCCATATTTCGTAACACGTTGATTTAATACGATTTTGATTTTCTTCGGGTGGGGAGTGGACACTAACCTTGTGGTTAAGTGGGCAAAAACCCCCGCCAATGGACATTTATTCGTGGGTCCGACACAGACTGACATAAGTAGCCTGTGATTTGCTAATTTGCATTTTGCATAACACGAACTGCCAATAATTTGCAAATTTTCTGCTTTATCCTTCCCCAACTGGGGTTAGGGCGTTAGGTTGCTGGAAATCCGAAGGGGAGCGCCGTGATGAAAGATATCTTGCAAGAGCTGGAAGACCGCCGTGAAACCGCCCGTATGGGTGGGGGGGAGCGCCGTATCGATGCGCAGCATGCCAAGGGCAAGCTGACGGCGCGCGAGCGGGTGGAGCTTTTGCTGGATGAGGGCTCTTTTGAAGAGTTCGACACTTTCGTTGCGCATCGCTGTACCGATTTCGGTATGGAAAAGGACCGCCCCTATGGTGACGGTGTTGTGACCGGCTGGGGAACGGTGAACGGGCGTCAGGTCTATGTGTTCTCACAGGATTTTACGGTATTCGGCGGATCTTTGTCCGAGACCCATGCGCAGAAAATATGCAAGATCATGGATATGGCGATGCAAAACGGTGCGCCAGTGATCGGGATTAACGATTCTGGCGGTGCGCGCATTCAGGAAGGCGTGGCCAGCCTTGCAGGTTACGCCGAGGTGTTCCAGCGCAATATCATGGCCTCGGGCGTGGTGCCGCAGATCAGCCTGATCATGGGGCCATGTGCGGGGGGCGCTGTCTATTCGCCTGCGATGACCGATTTCATCTTTATGGTCAAAGACAGCAGCTATATGTTCGTGACCGGCCCCGATGTTGTAAAAACTGTTACGAACGAGGTGGTTACCGCCGAAGAGTTGGGCGGTGCCGGTACGCATACCAAAAAGTCGAGCGTGGCCGATGGCGCCTATGAAAATGACGTAGAGGCCTTGGCCGAAACCCGTCGTCTGATCGACTTCCTGCCGCTTTCTAACCGTGAGCGTGCACCTGTCCGGCCCTTCTTTGATGATCCGGCGCGGATTGAAACCAGTCTCGATACGCTGATCCCCGACAATCCGAACCAACCTTATGACATGAAAGAATTGATCCTGAAGTTGGCTGATGAGGGCGATTTCTTTGAAATTCAGGCGGCTTTTGCGGGGAATATCATCACCGGTTTTATCCGTCTTGAAGGGCAAACCGTGGGGGTGGTGGCCAATCAGCCGATGGTTCTGGCTGGTTGCCTTGATATCGACAGCAGCCGCAAGGCCGCGCGTTTTGTTCGCTTTTGTGATGCCTTTGAAATTCCGATCCTGACGCTGGTAGATGTGCCCGGCTTTTTGCCCGGTACGTCCCAAGAATACGGCGGCGTTATCAAGCATGGTGCAAAACTGCTGTTCGCTTACGGCGAGGCGACTGTGCCGAAGGTCACGGTGATCACGCGCAAGGCCTACGGTGGCGCTTATGACGTGATGGCCTCCAAGCATCTGCGGGGTGATTTCAACTATGCCTGGCCGACTGCGGAAATCGCGGTGATGGGCGCAAAGGGTGCGACCGAAATCATCTACCGCGGCAAAACCGCTGAGGAAATCGCAGAGCGCACCAAAGAATATGAAGACCGTTTCGCCAACCCCTTTGTGGCCGCTGAAAAGGGCTTCATCGATGAGGTGATCATGCCGCAGTCCACCCGTCGCCGTATTTCGCGGGCTTTTGCAAGTTTGCGCGGCAAGAAGCTTACAAATCCTTGGAAAAAGCACGATAACATCCCGCTATAACTCACAAAAGCGGAGCATCTGATGCAACAGGGTCTTGATATTGCCAAAGAGGCTGAAAATCCGGTGGTTTCCGGGTTGGACTTGGGCTGTCTGGATCGGGGTGATTTGATCAACCTGATCTTGCAGCGGTCTGAGGTAATGTTTGACCGCCCCCGTTCTGGGCAGGTGATCCGGGCTTGGGGGGCGGGTGATCTTACGCCGATGGAGGCAGAGGTTGATCGTCTGGGCGTAATGATTGCGCAACGAGCGGTAGGGGTGATCCATGCCGAGTATCGCGCGCTCGCGCCGGTCTTGCATGAGATTGCGCCTACGCGGGTGGCGGATATAGGCTGTGGCTATGCATTTTTCGATCTGTTTCTGGCCAGGGATTTGAATCCCGAACTGGTCCTGATCGATCTTGAAAGCAACGAGCATCGCCATTTCGGGTATCAAGCTGAGGGGGCGGCCTATTCAAGCCTTGGACGGGCCAAGGAATTGCTGTGTGCCAATGGTGTTGCACCGGCAAAGATCGCAACATTGAACCCGCGCGATACCGCGCCTGAAACGATTGAACCTGTTGATCTTGTGGTGTCTTTCCTGTCATGCGGGTTCCACTATCCCGTAGATCTCTATGTGCCGTTTCTGGACAAGGCGCTGCGCCCCGGCGGCGCTGCGATTTTTGATCTGAGGGCTGCAACCGCAACGGCACAGGCCAAAACACTGTCGCAATTCGGCAGCTTGAGCGATCTTGACGCGCCACCAAAAACGCGGCGGGTTTTGCTGCGCAAGGCTGCGGCATGACCGGGGGTAGAGACGAACTTTTATGGCGCGTCGCAGGCGGGGAGGTTTCGCTTCCGGTGCCATCCGGACAGCCTGTTACCTTGCAAGAGATGTTTTGGGAGGAGGGGAGCGATCTGGTTTTGCGCGCGCGTTTTATCGCCCCCCTGATCGCCCGGGCGGGGCGCGCGCTTGACCATGATACGGCCGTGGCCGATATGGCCTATCTGTGCAGTAGTTTTGTTTTGCCACAGTTAGATGCACAACAGGCGCGCCGCGTGCAAATCATCCTGTCGCTCTCGGATATCGCGCTGCCTTTTGGCCAGTCCGACCCCGATGCGACACAATTTTTCGAAGCTTACCGCATGGACGGTGATACCTGCATATCGGAGATTTTTTGATGATACCACTATACTTGGGGGCCAAGGCCCACCCATCACCGCTCCGTGATGTAGCCAAGCCACAAACCGCCACGATAAATAATATCCAGTGTCATTTGCATTTCGGCTCGGCTATGATTTGCAAAGGCCGAACCCAAGCGGTCTATACCTCACATTTGGGCAGCGTCGCGGGCCAATCTGCGGCGATTATCCCACAAAAAACTAGGAGTAGAGGATGTCGACGAGCACAAAAACAATTCTGGCACTCTGCACTGTTGCTTTCCTTGCAGCTTGCGGCGCGAAAAAAGAACCCGAAGTCGTCTATATTGAAGACGTGGTTTCCGAAGAGCCGGTTTACACCGGTAAATACAAGTAATACCCGGGGGCGGGCTGTTGGCGCACTTGGTGCCATGCCCGCCCTTTTTCTATCTGCACCTATCCGGATCGGGGGTGCAGCATGATCAAACACCGCGGATTTCCAGGACGGCTTCCGTCCACCGATTTTCAATTTGTGATCCGCCGGGCCAATAAGGCGGGGGCAACCAAGATCATCCGCCGTGAACGCTACCGTGACCGTGCGTCCACGGATCGTGCCGCGGATGAAGGTTTTCTCAAAGCGCTTTGGATCCACTTCGGCGAAGAACCGTTCGAGCGTGGCAATCTGGATGCCGGCCGACTGTCGTGGCTGTTCGGGCGTGAGGTGGTCGCGGCCGAGGATCCCTTTGATCCCGCGTCTTACGAGGCGCTGCTGAAGGTAAATGTCAAAGTTGCCGAAGCGTCCTTTCCCAAGGTCTTTGCCCCCGACGCCCCCCCACTGGATGACGACTGGGACGATTGGGGCGATGAGGACGCATAAGCATGAACCAGCGCATCCCCATGATTAATTGGCAAAATTCTGCGCAGCACGCAGAGGTTGCAGAATATGGCTTTGCCATCGTGGCGCAGGATGAGGCAAATGCCCCTGCCGTCGCTCGCGGCGGCGTTGACTATAATGATGCGTTTTTATGCTCCCGGTCCTTAGGCTTTCGGCTTGCTTTCCCCAGCAGCAAGTCGGCCTTTGGTCCGTGCAGCGAGGCCATCGGCAAAAGCCGGCCTATGCGGATGCGAATTTTCTTTAACTCCGGTAAAAATGCGTTAGAATCTCGGTCAATAATAACACGATCGAGAGGCTTAGCAGAATGCGTATCACCACTATCCTTATGGCGGCTCCTGTCGTCCTGGCCCTTGCGGGCTGCGTCAACAACAACCCGAATTCTCCGGCAAATAACGCAGCTGTGCGCACCATCGGTGGTGCCGGCGCAGGTGCCCTTATTGCCAGCGCGACGGGCGGCAGCAAAACCCAAGGGGCGCTCATCGGCGCCTTGGCGGGCGGCGTCTCTTGCGGCGTTCCCGGCCTGCCTGAGTGCTACTGAGCACCGCCAGACCGTTAATCTGACACCGTTCCCTGATCGGGGACATTCTGACTGGACCATCCGTGCTGCACGCGCGGGTGGTCCTTTTGCATTTCACGCCGCGTGCGTTACCAAAAGAAGGGGCTGCCATGTTTAAAAAGATCCTGATCGCAAACCGGGGCGAGATTGCCTGCCGCGTTATCAAGTCCGCCCGCGCGATGGGCATCAAGACTGTGGCGGTCTATTCGGATGCCGACCGCAACGCGCTGCATGTGCGCATGGCGGATGAGGCGGTGCATATCGGTCCGGCCCCGGCCAACCAATCCTATATCGTGATCGACAAGATCATGGAGGCCGTGCGTCAGACCGGCGCCGAGGCCGTTCACCCCGGCTATGGTTTTTTGAGTGAAAACATGAACTTCGCCGCCGCTTTGGAAAAAGAGGGTGTCGTCTTTATCGGCCCGCCATCGCCTGCGATTGAATCGATGGGCGACAAGATCACCTCTAAAAAGCTGGCAATGGAGGCCGGGGTTTCCACCGTGCCCGGCTATATGGGCCTGATCGCCGATGCGGATGAGGCGGTGAAAATCTCGGGTGAGATTGGCTATCCGGTGATGATCAAGGCCTCGGCCGGCGGCGGCGGCAAGGGGATGCGGATTGCGTGGTCGGAATCCGAAGTGAAGGAAGGTTTCGAATCCTCCAAGAATGAGGCGGCGAACAGCTTTGGCGATGACCGGATCTTTATCGAGAAATTCGTCACCCAGCCGCGCCATATCGAAATTCAGGTGCTGGCCGACAAGCACGGCAATTGCGTTTACCTGCATGAGCGCGAATGCTCTATCCAGCGCCGCAACCAAAAGGTCATCGAAGAGGCGCCAAGCCCGTTTCTGGATGAGGCCACCCGCAAAGCCATGGGCGAGCAGGCCTGTGCCTTGGCGCAAGCGGTCGGTTATACCTCGGCCGGTACGGTGGAATTCATCGTCGATGGTGAGCGTAACTTCTATTTCCTAGAGATGAACACACGTTTGCAGGTGGAACACCCTGTGACCGAGCTGATCACCGGCGTTGATCTGGTCGAACAGATGATCCGTATTGCCGATGGTGAAAAGCTGCCGTTCAAGCAAGAGGATCTGAAGATCAACGGTTGGGCGATCGAAAGCCGCCTCTATGCCGAGGACCCTTACCGTGGCTTCCTGCCCTCGATTGGTCGCTTGACCCGCTACCGCCCCCCTGTTGAGGGCGCGACGGCTGGTGGCGGCATTGTGCGCAACGATACCGGCGTGTTTGAGGGCGGCGAGATCAGCATGTTCTACGACCCGATGATCGCCAAGCTTTGCACATGGGCGCCGACCCGTGCCGAGGCGATTGAGGAGATGCGCCTCGCACTTGACACCTTTGAGGTCGAGGGCATCGGTCACAACCTGCCGTTCTGCTCGGCGGTGATGGAGCATCCGCGCTTTGTCTCGGGCGATATCACCACCGCCTTTATCGAGGAAGAATATCCCGACGGTTTCCAAGGCGTCGATCTTGAAGAAGGCCTGACGGCCCGCGTTGTTGCCGCCGCCGCCGCGATGAACCGTGTTGCCGAAATTCGTCGCGCGCGGATTTCCGGCACAATGGACAACCATGAGCGCAAGGTTGGCAGCGCGTGGAACGTGTCACTGCAAGGGCAATCCTTTGATGTGACGATCGAGGCGGATCGCGCCGGTTCCACGGTTTGCTTTGTCGATGGCAAAACCATGCGGGTTGAGAGCGACTGGACACCCGGACAGCCTTTGGCGCGCCTCACGGTGGATGGCAAACCCTTGGTGATGAAGGTGGGCAAGGTGCCCTCAGGCTTCCGTTTGCGGTTGCGTGGTGCCGATTTCACCTGCCATGTGCGCACCCCGCGTCAGGCAGATCTGGCCGGTTTGATGCTGGAAAAAGTGGCGCCCGATACCTCGAAACTTCTGCTTTGCCCGATGCCGGGGTTGATCGTGAAGATCAATGTGGGCGTGGGGGACGAGGTGCAGGAAGGCCAGGCCCTTGCCACCGTCGAGGCGATGAAGATGGAAAACATCCTGCGCGCCGAGAAAAAAGGTGTGGTAAAATCGATCAACACCGAGGCAGGCGCAAGCCTGAAGGTTGACGAGATCATCATGGAGTTCGAATGACGTGACCCGATTGCTGCGCCATCAATCCTGCACGGGGGCAATTTGCCCCCGTCACCGCCCCGAAGGAAAGCGTTCAAGCTGTTCCTGGCGGGCCAGTGGGAATTTGTCGATGGCGCGCGTAATCTCTCGCACGTCCCAAGGGCGGGGCTTGCGGATTTCGACGCTGCCATCCTTGTCCATGATCACCAGTGAAAAACCACGCGGGCGCAACTTCTGGCGAAAGGGTGAGGCGGCTGCGGGATCGGTATCGACGATGACCACAACATCCCGCTCGGCCAGTTGTTCGGGACGCTCGGCCAGATATTCAAGCTGGGTGGTGACGGACGGGTCATTCGGGCTGTCGGCAAAGACCACAACCGGACGTTTGAGCCAGAGGAATTCCTCCACGGCCAGCCCTTGGGCCTCCAGTACAACCAATGGCTCTGCCGCTTGGGCGATGGCCGAAAAGGGCAGAAATGCCATGAGAACAAGAATTTGAAGTCGTTTCATGCGGTCTCCTTCACCTTGATATAGGGTGTCTTGGCCGCAAACCAAAGTAAGATTGTCAAAGGAAGGTGCCTTTGACCACAGTAAGGGGAAAAGCCATGACGGATGCACTTAAAAGCTGGGCTGCGGTGGCGGAAAAAGAGCTCAAAGGCCGCGATCCGGCAACCCTGACATGGGATACGCTGGAAGGGATCAAGGTTAAACCTTTGTACACCGCCGCCGATGTCGAAGGGTTGCCGCATATGGGGGGCGTGCCGGGTGTGGGCCCATTTACGCGCGGTGTGCGGGCCACGATGTATGCTGGCCGCCCTTGGACCATCCGCCAATATGCGGGCTTTTCCACAGCCGAGGAATCCAACGCCTTTTACCGCAAGGCGCTTGCGGCGGGGCAGCAGGGTGTTTCGGTGGCCTTCGACCTTGCCACCCACCGCGGCTATGACAGTGATCACCCTCGCGTTGAGGGCGATGTCGGTAAGGCCGGTGTGGCAATCGACAGCGTTGAGGATATGAAAATCCTCTTTGACGGCATCCCCTTGGAAAAGATCAGTGTTTCCATGACGATGAACGGCGCGGTGATCCCGATCCTCGCCAATTTCATCGTGACGGGTGAGGAACAGGGCGTGAACCGCAGCCTTTTGTCGGGCACCATTCAGAACGATATTCTGAAGGAGTTCATGGTCCGCAACACCTATGTCTATCCGCCCGAACCTTCGATGCGGATCATCGCGGATATCATCGAATATACCGCCGCCGAGATGCCGAAATTCAACTCCATCTCGATCTCCGGTTATCACATGCAAGAGGCGGGCGCCAATTTGGTGCAAGAGCTGGCCTATACATTGGCCGACGGGCGCGAATATGTGCGCACCGCGATTGCGCGCGGCATGGATGTGGACGCTTTCGCCGGACGGCTGAGCTTCTTCTTTGCCATCGGGATGAATTCTTCATGGAGACCGCCAAGCTGCGCGCGGCGCGGCTGCTGTGGCACCGGATCATGACTGAATTCGGCGCGAAAAAGCCCGGTTCCTTGATGCTGCGGACCCATTGCCAAACTTCGGGCGTAAGCTTGCAAGAGGCCGATCCCTATAACAATGTGGTGCGCACCGCCTATGAGGCGATGGCGGCGGCATTGGGCGGCACGCAAAGCCTTCACACCAATGCGCTGGACGAGGCGATTGCGCTGCCGACAGAATTTTCCGCCCGGATCGCCCGCAATACCCAGTTGATCTTGCAAGAGGAAACCGGCGTGACCAAGGTCGTAGATCCGCTTGCGGGCTCCTACTATGTCGAAAGCCTGACCGCGGAACTGGCCGAAGAGGCCTGGAAGCTGATCGAGGAAGTCGAGGCCATGGGGGGCATGACCAAAGCGGTCGCAAGCGGCATGCCCAAACTGCGGATCGAGGAAAGTGCGGCACGTCGCCAAGCCATGATCGACCGTGGCGAAGAGGTGATCGTCGGCGTCAATAAATACCGGCTGGCGAATGAGGATCCGATTGATATCCTTGATATCGACAATGTTGCGGTGCGCGAAAGCCAGATTGCGCGGCTTGAGAAAATCCGCGCGACCCGCGACCAAGCCGCTTGTGATGCTGCCTTGCTGGAGCTGGGCCGCCGCACCGTTGAAGGTGGAAACTTGCTTGAGGCCGCGGTGGAATGCGCCCGCGCCCGGGCCACAGTAGGGGAGATTTCCTTGGCTATGGAAGGGACATTTGGCCGCCACCGTGCGGAAGTAAAGACCTTGGCTGGCGTTTACGGCGCTGCCTATGAGGGCGACGAAGGCTTTGCCGCGATTCAGAAGGATGTGGACGCCTTTGCCGAGGAAGAGGGCCGCCGCCCGCGTATGCTTGTGGTCAAGATGGGTCAGGACGGGCATGACCGCGGCGCCAAGGTGATCGCGACTGCCTTTGCCGATATCGGCTTTGACGTGGATGTTGGCCCCCTGTTCCAGACACCGGCCGAAGCGGCGCAGGATGCGGTGGACAACGACGTGCATATCATCGGGATTTCGTCACAGGCCGCAGGGCACAAGACGCTGGCCCCAAAGCTGGTGCAGGCGCTGAGGGATGCGGGCGCAGGGGACATTCTGGTGATCTGTGGCGGTGTTATCCCGCAGCAGGATTACAAGTTCCTCTATGATGCAGGCGTCAAGGCGATCTTTGGTCCCGGCACCAATATCCCCGAAGCGGCCAAGGATATCTTGCGTCTGATCCGTGAGGCCCGCAAATAAACACCATCAGGGGCAGGGTAATTCCTTGCCCCTAAAGGTCGATCTGCCCTTGGGGGGGCGGGTCCGCCTGCGGTTCGGGCAGCGGCGGTTCGGGCAGGGGCGGCGGCGGCGGGGCATCCGCCTTGCGCCGGATGATGATGTCGCCGTTTTCCAAACGCTCTGGAGGCTCATAATGGCGCACGTCCCCGATCAGTTCGGCAAGCTGTCGCGCCATCGGTTCCAGATCGCGCAGGGATTGTGTCAGACCCTCAAGGCTGGGTTCCAGATCCTGCATCAACCCTTCAAACAACTGTCGCAAACCGCGTTCCACAAGGCCGAGCCCCTCTTCCGGCTCTTGGGCATGTGCGGGTGCTGCAAGGGCGAGACAGAGGGCGAGGGGGGCAAAAGCATGTTTCATCCCCAAGATATGGGGATGATTTTGCGTTCTGTCTAGTGTTCAGGCGGCTGGCAGATCAAGTGTCACGGGGAAATGGTCAGAGGCGGCAAGCAAGGCTTCGCAGAGTTCAGGCGCGCGCCAGCAGTGGGGATCATCCATCGGATGCCAGATGCGCCAGCGTGGTGCCCGCGCCGCCAGATCGGGTGACACCAGAATGAAATCCAAAAGCGCCCCGAAGTAACGTTTATGCACCGGATCATAAAACCGCGCCGAGGTGGGCATGATCCCGACCTTGCGGTTCAGCACCATCTGCGCATTGGGTTCATGCATGCGCATTTCGGGCGGGGCATCGGTACCCATCACGATCTCGATCCCCGATTTGCCAAACAGCTTTTCATATTCATCCAGTCCCGGCCCGTCGTTGAAATCGCCCATCACCAACAAGGGATCACCGGCCGCAAGATGGGTTTCAACCCGATTGCGCAGCCACAGACATTGCGCCAGCTGCTTGCGTCGGTTCTCGATCGCGACGCGCGTGACCTCATCGGCTGTGCGCGCGCTGTGGGGGACCTTGGATTTGGCGTGAACGCCGATTAGGCGCAGGGTTTGATTTGTGGCAAGATCGGTCATCTCCACCTCCAACGGTGGTTTGGAAAAGCGGATACGTTCAGGACGGGCGTCGGCATTCAGATCATGCCAAAATACCCCGTCAAAACGTGGCCCCTTTGCCGGATCACCTTCGGCGGGGGGCGCGCCGACTGGTTTATGGCTGGCCTCGATCCGGTCGGGATCATAGAGAAAGGCAATCTCTTGTTCGGTGGGGCTGGTAAACCCGTGCAGCGCGCGTGTGGTGCGCAGGCCGAAAAACCGCGCAAAATTTTCAAGCGCCCGCGTTGTCAGGCGGCGCGATCCGGTATCGGGTGCCTCGATCACCATGACGCCATCGGCATCCATCGCGGTAAAGACAATGCCAAGGGCGGCCAGCTGTTCGGCACGCGTGATGCCATAGCGGGCAGAGCGTTCATCATCGGCCAAAAGCCCGCCGTCGTCATCGAACAGCCCGTTGAACCATTCCACGTTATAGGTGGCAAGGCGAAGGGGTTTAGGCGGCGCGTCGGCCATTGATTTCTTCCCATGCGGCGTTGATGTCGATCATCCGGCGACTGGCAAGCTGTACCGCCTCGAGGGGGACACCGCGTGCGATCAGCCGATCTGGGTGGCTGTCACGCACGGCCTGTTTCCACGCAGCGCGCGCCTCGGACATGCTGGCATCTTGGGAAATACCCAGCACGTCATAAGGGTCTCGGGGGGCACCCTCGACAAAGCGGGCGCGCAGGCTGCGGAAACAAGCGTCGCCAAGGCCAAATATCCGTGCCACCTCTGCCAGAAAGGCATCTTCATTCGGGTGGTAATCGCCGTCTGCTATGGCAATCGTGAACAACCCCTCCAGCAGATCGACCAGGGTCTTGCTGCCCTCATCGGGAAAAATTGAGGCGATCTTGCGGGCGTAGGCATCAAACCCGGCAACATCCTGACGCGCAAGGTTAAAGACGCGCGCGGCATTGGCCTCTTCTTCGGGGGCGATGGTGAACAGGCTGCGAAAGGCGGCGACCTCATTGCGGGTGACCTGCCCGTCGGCCTTGGCTAATTTGGCCCCCAGTGCGATCACGGCTATGGTAAAGCCGACCGACCGTTCCGGCGTTGCCACCCGCGCCCCGCGCAGTCGGTCAAGCACGACCGAAAGCCCCTCACCCGCGGCGAGGGCGGCCAGCGCGTCATTGATACGGGTCCAGATAGAGCGTTCCATAGATCCTATGATAGCGTGGTCAGGGGGCGCTGTCATTCCAGAACGCGCAACCCGTGTGGCGTGGAAAACAGGGCCTGCATGGCCACAGATGGTCCTTGGGTGATGGCGACACGCGGATCATCCAGCACCCCGTCAAGGGCGGCGGCATCGGGGGTGATTACTTCAAGTCGGGTTAGCCTTACACCGCTGTCGGGCAGGCGTTGTGCGGGGTGCGCCCCTTGCCATTGGATCACCGCCGGATGCGCGCCTTTAAATGGTAATTGGCCATCCGGCGGGATTGCCATAAGCCAGCGCAAATCGCCGCGCGCAAGATCTGTAGGCACGCCAACGCCTAGGGGCAGCCCTGCCAATGCCTTATCCAGATCATCGCAGGCCAGCACCCAATTGGTCAGGCGAGGCCGCCCCGAGAAGTGGTCAAGGTCGAACCAGCGCGGATGGGGCGGGTGCGGCGCATCAGGGTTGACCGCAATCACCTCAAGATAGATATCACCCAATCCCATCAGCCGGTTATGGGTGGCCATCAGCGCATGCTCTCCGCCTGCGGCCAGCGACACACCCAGCGCGGTTTCAACGGCATCGACCCCTTCGGCAAGGGTGTTGGCCGACAGAACCAGATGATCAAAGGTCAGCATCGGCTTCGCCCTCGATCACATTCGGGGTGGCATTTAATGCAGAGGCAAGTGATTTGAACCGCGCCTGTGTCACCTCTCCGAACAGGTCCTTGCCCATCGGGGTCAGCGTCAGCTCCAACGTCCGGGTTGCGGGGTCCCACTTCAGGCTGCCCGCACTTTCCGGGCCACTGGCCGAGAGCATGGCGCCAAAGCGCATGGCCTTTCCCAAAACCTCGGCCTGCTGGATCTGCTCCGGGCTTAGCAGGGCAAAAAGCGGTTCGAGCCGTGATCCGGTTCGGCTGTTCTTGTAACGATGCAAAAGCGCCAGCCCCAAGAACACCCGCCCCTGATGGTCCAGCCCGCCAAGATTGGCGCGGGTGGCATTGTCGAAACAGACCTCGGCGCGGTAATCGGGATGGGCGCGCCAGGTGGTATCATGCAGCAGGCAGGCGGCCTTGATCAGCCGGGTCTCATCCTCGGTGACATCCTGGAAGATCGGCAACAAGAAATTATAGAGCTTCTTGCCAAAACCGGGCAGGCGGGCCGAGGTGATCTCTGCTGCGCGCGCCGCCTCGATCAGCGGGTCGCGGCTGCGCAGCTTTTCGTTCATCTGCTCATAGAGCAAACCTTCGCGGATACCATATGAGGATACGTCGATTTCGCTGGGTTCAAAGATGCGGATAATCTCGCGCAGCACCTCAGAGGCCAACGGCACCAAACCCATGCGTTCCGCGCTGGTGCCGGTACGGGCGCGCAAATCCGCCGGATCATTCGTTGCAATCCAGTCAAGCGTGTCGAGCGCGGATTGCGGCGTCATCCGGTATTCATGCAGCACGGTCAGCGGATAATTCCGGCGTTCCATATCCAGCCTTGCAATCACGCGCCACGACCCACCAACCAGATAGATCCGCTCGTTCTCGATCTCCAGCTTGGTTTTCAATTTTTTAAGGACGCGCTGAATGATCGCGCGACGTTGTTTTACACCGCCTTCGACCTGTTGCAACCGAAAGGGGCCGAGCTGTGACGATGCGCGCTTGCCCACTTTGCCGCCCGCGATACGCGCCAGCTCCATCGAGTTGCCGCCGATATCGCACATGATGCCCCTGGCACCCGGCCAGCCCAGCAAAACCCCTTGGGCCGACAGACGGGCCTCTTCATCGCCATCTACCACCCATAGTTTCAGGCCGGTTTCCGCCTCGACCCGGTCAGCAAAGGCGGGGCCGTCGCTGGCATCGCGCACGGCTGCTGTGGCCACGCAGGTCAGTGGCGAAATCCCCATCCCCCGCGCCAGAATGGCAAAGCGTTTAAGCGCCACCAGCGCGCGTTCCTTGCCCTTGGGGTTCAGCATGCCGGTTTCGGCCAAGCCCTTGCCCAGCCCCGCCATCAGCTTTTCGTTGTAAAAATATGCTGGCGATCGTGCCGCCCCGTCAAAAACAACCATACGGATGGAGTTGGAGCCAACATCCACCACGCCGAACCGGCTTAGGGCGCGGGCCGAAGGATCATCAAAAAGCGACCGGCCAAACGGATTGCCATCCTGAGGCGGTTCAGGCGGCGGCGTGGCGGCGACGAGTTTGGATTTGGCCATTGGCGTCTCTCTGCGGTGCTGCATGTGCTTGATGCCGCGTTGCAGCAAAAAGGTCAACGTGATTGATTAGCTCGCGGGCTCATCGCGACTGTGGGTAAGCTTGGGGACATCCTTTGCGCCGGCACTTCCCCGGCCTGAAAGCGAGGGGTTTTCCATAAAGAAGCGGTGACAGTTGAAAAGCTGCCCGTCCGTGGCGTCCAGTGTGCGGGTATATTTCCCATGGGCATCAAGCACCCAGCTTTGCGCCTCATCGGCCATATTGGCGGCCATTATCTGACTGACAATTTGCGCCTTGACGGTCGGGTTCTTGGCCTCGAACAGGGTTTCCACCCGGCGCGACAGGTTGCGTTCCATCCAGTCGGCCGAGGACATGAACACCCGCGCCTTCTTGGAGGGCAGGCCGTGCCCGTTGCCAAAGCACACAATGCGGGAATGTTCCAAAAACCGGCCCACGATGGATTTTACGCGGATGTTTTCCGATAGCCCCTTGATGCCCGGACGCAGCGCGCAGATCCCGCGCACCACAAGACTGATCCTGACACCTGCATTTGAGGCCGCATAAAGCGCATCGATGATGTCGGGTTCAACCAGCGCATTCAGCTTGACCCAGATCTCGGCGGGGCGGCCTGCGGCGGCATGTTCGGCCTCGGCGGCGATCAGTTCCTGCAAGCGGGGCTTGAGGGTGCTGGGCGCGATAGCAAGGTTTTCCAGACCCTCGGGCTGAACATAGCCCGAAAGATAGTTGAACACTTTGGTCGCATCACGGCCCAGCGGGCCATCACAGGTGAAAAACGACAGATCGGTATAGATGCGCGCCGTGATCGGGTGGTAATTGCCGGTGCCGTAATGGGTATAGGTGACAAGGTTTTCACCTTCACGCCGCACGACGGTACTGATTTTCGCATGGGTTTTCAGGGTCATAAAGCCGTAAACCACATGGGCGCCCGCACGCTCCAAACGGCGCGACTGGCGGATATTGGCGGCCTCGTCAAAGCGGGCCTTGAGTTCGACCAGCGCGGTTACGGATTTGCCGGCTTCGGCCGCTTCACAAAGCGCGCTGACGATGGGGCTGTCCTGACTGGTGCGGTAAAGCGTTTGCTTGATCGCCAGAACATCCGGGTCGCGCGCCGCCTGTTCCAGAAAACGTATGACCATGTCAAAGGTCTCATAGGGGTGATGCAGCAGCATATCCTTTTTGCGGATGGCTGCGAACATATCGCCCTCATGATCCTGCACGCGCTCGGGGATGCGTGGGTTGAATTTGGGCCATTGCAGGTCTTTGCGGCTGTCGAGAACCAGTTCCTTGAGGTCGGCAACCCCCAAAAGCCCGTGCAGTTCCACCACGTCATCATTGGTGACCTGTAGCTCTTGCATGATGATGGCGCGCAGATCCTTGGGCGCGCCGGCACTGATCTTCAGGCGGATCACCTCGCCGCGGCGGCGGCGTTTGAGGGCGGTCTCAAATTCGCGTACAAGGTCTTCGGCCTCGTCCTCTACCTCCAGATCACTGTCGCGCAGCACGCGGAATGTGCAGTGACCCCGGTCGGTATAGCCGGGAAAGAGCATACCCAGATGCAGCAAAAGCAATTCTTCCAAGGGTAAAAACCGGGCCTCGCCGCTTTGGGCAGGCAGCGGCACAAAGCGGTCAATTTGCTGCGGGATGGGCAGCAGGGCCTGCAAGGCGCGTTTGTCCTTTGCGCGCTCCAACTCCAGCGCGAGGCAGAAACCGGCGTTGGGGATGAAGGGAAAGGGATGCGCTGGATCAATCGCAAGCGGGGACAGCACCGGAAACACCTTGTTGAGGAAATGCTCCTCAAGATGTTTCAGATCATCTTCTGACAAATCGGCGCGGGTCTCAATCGCGATGCCCTGCGTATCCATTTCGGTGGTCAGGGCGTCAAAGACACTTTGTTGTGTTTGCAACAGCCGACGGGCATTTTCGTTGATAAGGACCAATTGTTCGGTAGGTGTGCGACCATCATCGGAAAGGGCAGGTTTGCCGCTGCGCATCAGGGCGCGGTAGCCTGCGACGCGCACGGTATAAAACTCATCCAGATTGGTGGCCGAGATCGACAAGAACCGCAAACGTTCCAGCAGGGGCACACCGGGGTTTGATGCTTCATCAAGCACGCGCCAGTTGAATGCAAGCCAGCTGAGCTCGCGGTTAAAGAAACGGTGCGGACCAAGGCGTTCGTCGTCAGGCAGGTCGATGGCATCGGGAAACGGCGCTACGAGAAAATCTGCTTGTGTCATTGGAGCGGGTTCTCTTTTGGCGAATGATTCCGGCGCAAGTTTGGCGGGGGGATCAGGGATTGTCCAGCACAGTTGCCGCCAAAGCCCGCGAAACCGGACTGCGGCGGGCAAGGGCTGCGGCGTCAAGCCGGGCGACCAGCGCGCGGGCGGCGTCAAAGCTGCGTTCCATCCGTGGCAGAAGATAGGAGACAAGGGCGGGGTTCACGCTGATCTGCCGGTCCGAAAACAGCTTGACCAGAACAGCGGCCAAAAGCGCGTCATCGGGTGCCTCCAGCCGTGTCAGCGGGGCCGCCTGCACCCGGCTTGCCAGATCGGCCAGCGTCAGACCCCAATCGCGCGGGGCGCTGGCGGCGGTCATAAGCAGCGGGGCCGGTTTTGCCGCCAGCATATTGTGCAGATGGAACATCGCCTCTTGTGCGCCGGAATGGCGGGGCAGGGATTCGCAATCCTCGACCACCACGGCGGGGGCTTTGGCGATGGCCGGCAGGTCGGCCTGCGCAAGACCTGCCGCAGCGACCAGTACCGCGCCCGACATATCGGACCAGACATGGGCCAGATGGGTCTTGCCCGAAGCGGGCGGCCCGGTCAGCACCATTTTCCCGCTGGGCCAGTCACGCCACGCATCCAGCGCCGCCAAGGCCTGCGCATTGGTTGCCGAGACAAAGAAATCCCCGCGCTCCAGTCCTGTGCGAAAGGGCAGATCGAAGGCCAGTTGATCGGTCACAGTTCATCTCTGGGAAAGACGGTGGCTTGTTCAACCCCGCGGTAAAGCAGGCTCTCCTTGTATTTCTCGGTCGCCCAACGCATCAAAACCCCGATTGCCGCCGTTACCGGAACTGCAACCAGCATGCCGACAAACCCGAAGGCAGAGCCGAAAGCCGAAAGCGCAAAGAGCAACCAGACGGGGTGCAGCCCCACCGAATTGCCGACAAGGCGCGGGGTGATGATATTGCCTTCCAGAAACTGGCCAAAGGCGAAAATCCCCGCGATGATCGCGATAGACACCCAATCCCCCCAGAATTGAAACAGCGCAAGCCCGATTGCCAAAGCGCCGCCCACCAAAGCCCCGACATAGGGGATAAAGGTAATCGCGCCCGCAATCGCCCCCACCAACAGCCCGAAATCCAATCCTGCCAGCATTAGGGCGACCGAATAAAACACACCCAGCACGATGCAAACGCTCAGTTGGCCGCGCACAAATGCCGCCAGAACCCGGTCGATCCGGCCCGCCAGAAGCCGGACGGTTGGCGCATGGTCGCGCGGCAAAAGCCCGTCGATACGCGCAATCATATTGTCCCAGTCCAGCAGCAGGTAAAAGGCCACCACCGGCACGACGACCATGAACAAGATCACGTTCAAGACCCCCAAGGCACTGGTAAACAGGGTCTTGGCCGCCTCGGTGCCCCAGCCTTTCAAAGTTTCACCGGCAGACAGAAGGGTTTGGCGTATTACGCTGTCTTCATTCAAAAGATCGGGGAACTTCTCGGTCAAATAGGCCTGAAGCCGTTTGAAAATTTCGGGGAATGCCTCAACCAGCCCGGTCAGCTGTGCAGCCAGCGAGGGGATGACGGCCAGCACCAAAAGCACCGTGACCAGCAGCACCGTCAAGGAGATCAGCGAGGTCGCAATCGCACGGCTCAGCCCCAGCCGTTCCAGCCGGTCGGCCACCGGATCAAGGAAATAGGCGATCGCCCCGCCCACCAGAAAGGGCGCCAACACCTGTCCCAATGACCACAGAATGGCCAGAAAGATGGCGGCTGCAATACCCCAGTAGGTCAGCTGTTTGTTTATCGGCAATGCCATTGCGCCCCCAGTTTTTGTTCCCTGACACATTGCCTATTGGCCCGTGATTTTCAAGGCCTCGGCGAAATGAGGGGGCGAACCCTTGCGAGGCGCGGCGATTCTGCCTAAAGCTGCGGGCCAAATCCCCTTGCCAAAAAAGGTGTCCCCATGCGGCTGACGCGCTATTTCCTTCCCGTTCTGAAAGAAAACCCTGCCGATGCGCAAATCGTCAGCCACCGTTATATGCTGCGTGCCGGCATGATCAAACAACAGGCCGCGGGGATCTATTCGTGGTTGCCACTGGGGTATAAGGTCCTCAAGCGGATCGAACAGATCGTGCATGAGGAACAGGTCCGCGCGGGCCATATCCCCTTGTTGATGCCTACTTTGCAGCCCGCCGATCTGTGGCGCGAATCCGGTCGCTATGATGATTACGGTTTGGAAATGCTGCGGATCAAGGACCGTCAGGGACGGGATATGCTTTACGGTCCCACGAATGAGGAAATGATCACCGACATTTTCCGCGCCCATGTCGGCAGCTACAAAGACCTGCCGCTGACGCTCTATCATATCCAGTGGAAATTCCGCGATGAGATGCGCCCGCGTTTTGGTGTGATGCGGGGGCGTGAGTTCCTGATGAAAGACGGCTATAACTTCGATCTGACCAAAGAGGACGCGCTGCACGCCTATAACCGCCATCTGGTCAGCTATTTGCGCACCTATGAGCGTATGGGCCTGCAAGCGATCCCGATGCGCGCCGACAGCGGCCCGATCGGTGGCGATGACACACATGAATTCCTGGTTCTGGCCGAAACCGGCGAATCCGAAGTGTTCTATGATGCCACCGTGACCGACATCAAACTTGGTGCGCGTGAGATTGATTACGACGACAAGGCGCAATGTGCCGCGGTGATGGAAGAGTTCACCTCGCTCTATGCCCGCACCGATGAGACCCATGACGCCGATCTGTTCGAGGCGGTCCCCGAGGAACGCCGAAAATCTGCGCGCGGCATCGAGGTCGGGCAGATCTTCTATTTCGGGACCAAGTATTCCGAGGCTATGGGCGCCACGGTTGTCACCCCTGACGGGGGCCGCGTGCCGGTTCATATGGGCAGCCACGGCATCGGCGTGTCGCGTCTCTTGGGTGCGATCATCGAGGCGAGCCATGACGACAAAGGCATCATCTGGCCCGAAGGCGTCACCCCGTTCCATTGCGGGATCGTGAACCTCAAGCAAGGCGACGAGGGCACGGATGCGGCCTGCGAGGAGATCTATAAGGCGTTGCAAAAGGCCGGTCTGGACCCGCTTTATGATGACCGCGACGAACGGGCGGGGGCCAAATTTGCAACGATGGACCTGATCGGCCTGCCGTGGCGGATCACCGTCGGGCCGCGTGGTTTGAAAAACGGTGTGGTTGAGCTGACCAGCCGTCGCACCGGCGAAAGCGAGGAAATGACCGCAGAGGCCGCTGTTGAGCGGGTCACACAGGTCTATGCCGGGATCTGAGGCCATGGGGCGGGGGCAATGATCGCCCGCGCCCTTGCCCTTGCGGGCGGGATCTCGGGGGCGGCTGGTTTGTCGCAATACCCCGAGTTCTCGCAGCAATATATCCAGCGGCTTGGCGGGCAGGTTGATGCACTCACCTTGGTGGTTGAGGAATTTGACCGCTCTGCCACGGCCAACGGGCTGACACGCGCGGCTGCTTTGGACCAAATGCAAGGCACCGCGTTTCTGACGGCCCGCAAGGCGGATATGGAACGCGCTTTTGAGCGGCAGGCGTGCTTGTCGCAAAACCTTACATTCCTGCGTCTTGCCACCCCTGTTGAGCGGATCACCATGCCGCACCGCATGGCCGATACCGATACACTGCGCGCCACTTGGGCGGATTTTCGCCCCGCTGTCCCCTTGACCGTGGCGGGGGTGATTGCGGCGGCTTTGGGGTTTTTGGGCGGCTGGGGCGCGCTGCGCCTGTTGTTGTGGCCCTTGCGGTGGCGCGCGCCGCGGACCGTGCCGAAACCTTGATTGGCCAAGGCTTGACCCTGTACCGCAATTCCCGCAGGTTCGCGCCAAATTGCATCCCGCCCCATCAAATGGAGACCCGCCGTGTCAGCCCCTGCATCCCCCCCGCCTTTTGCGGCTTTTGAATGGATGATCGCATGGCGATACCTGCGCGCCAAACGGGCCGAGGGGGGCGTCTCGGTAATGACATGGATCAGCCTGATCGGCATCACCCTCGCCGTATTTGCGCTGATTGCCACGCTGTCGGTGCGGGCGGGGTTCCGGGCGGAGTTCGTTGATACGATCCTCGGGGCCAACGCCCATGTAACGATCTATGCCGCCCGCCATGAAACGGCTGACGGTCGCAGCATCAGCAGCTTTGAGGATTACGACGCGGCGGCGCGCGATGTTGCCGCGCTGGAGTTTGTCACCCGCGCCGCGCCCATGGTGCGCGGACAGGTGATGATCACCGCAAACAGCCGCAATGCGGGGGCTGAGGTCTACGGCATGCGCGCCGAGGATCTGCGCAGCATCCCTCGTGTGGGTGAGGGGGCCGATGCCGAGGGGGATCTGGCCCGCTACGGTGAAGGGATCGCCATCGGCTCGGGCATCGCGCGGGAATTGGGCGTTGGTTTAGGCGACCGTATCCGGCTTATTTCCCCCGACGGGGTTAAAACCGCCCTTGGCACCAGCCCGCGGGTTTCGGCCTATGAGGTGGTCTATATCTTTACCGCCGGGCGCTATGACATCGACCGCACCCGCATCTATATGCCGCTGCAAGAGGCCCAGACCTATTTCAACCGCGAGGGTTTGGCCGACGAGCTGGAGGTGATGGTGACGGACCCGGACAATATTGGCACCGACGCGCAGATCGCCTTGATGCAGGCTGCGGGGCCCTATGCCAATGTCTGGACGTGGAAGGACAGCTCGGGCGGGTTTTTGCGGGCACTGGATATCGAGGATAACGTGATGTTCGTCATCCTTTCGGTCTTGGTGCTGATCGCGGCGATGAACATTGTGTCGGGGCTGATCATGCTGGTGAAGAACAAGGGCCGCGATATTGGCATCCTGCGCACGATGGGGCTGACCGAAGGGTCGATCTTGCGGGTTTTCTTTATCTGCGGGGCGTTTACGGGGATCATCGGGACGGGCTTGGGCGTTTTGCTTGGCTGTCTGTTCGCGATCTATATTGATCCGATTTTCTCATTGGTGAATTATATCTCAGGCGGTGGGGTCTGGGATCCGGCAATCCGCGGGATCTATGCGCTGCCTGCCAAGCTGCAATGGGGGGATGTGATGGCGGCGGTGGGGCTGTCGCTGGGGCTTTCCTTTGTTGTGACCATCTTTCCCGCGCGCCGTGCCGCACGGATGAACCCTGTTGAGGCGCTGCGCTATGAGTGATGTGATGCTGTCGCTGGAAAATGTGACCAAGGCCTATAACAAGGGCAAACCGGCCGAGGTGGTGGTGCTGCGCGGGGCCTCGCTTTCGGTCGCGCGCGGTGAGGTGGTGGCATTGGTCGCGCCCTCGGGGGCGGGGAAATCCACGCTTTTGCATATTGCGGGGCTGCTCGATACGGCTGATAGCGGGCAGATGCGGCTGGATGGCACCGATCTTGCGGGGCTGTCGGATCGTGCCAGGACACAGGCGCGGCGGCGCGATGTGGGGTTTATCTATCAGTTCCACCACCTGCTGCCCGAATTCACCGCGCTGGAAAATATCATCCTGCCGCAACTTGCCAATGGCACCCCGCGCAAAGAGGCCGAGGCCCGCGCGCGGATGTTGCTCGATCAGGTCGGCGTCGGCCCCCGCGCCGATCATCGCCCTGCGGCCCTGTCGGGCGGCGAACAACAGCGCATCGCCTTTTGCCGTGCCTTGGCGAATGGCCCGCGCCTGCTTCTGGCGGATGAGCCGACGGGCAACCTTGATCCGGGCACCTCGGATCAGGTGTTCGGCGCGCTGATGACATTGGTGCGGGAAACCGGCCTTTCGGCCCTGATCGCCACCCATAACATGGAGCTGGCGGCGCGGATGGACCGAGTGGTGCGGCTGGAGGCGGGGCGGGTGATCCTTTAGGCGGCTCACGAAAGGTTCAAGCAGATGTGTGCCCTGTGACGCGCGATCAATGCTAGGACAGAGGCAATTACAGGAGTTCCCATGTTTCGTACCCTTTCCGCCGCCCTTATCGCCCTGTCATTTGCACCCGTTGTATCGGCCGAGGGGGTGGCGTTCGATAAATCATGGTCCACCCAGCGGTTCTCGCTGTTTTCGTCGAATAAATACGGGTTTAAAGGGCGGGAGATGACCATCGCTTCGGATGGCTCGGTATCGCTGGCCTATACCCGTGTGGCAGAACCGCTTTGGGGGGCACGATCGGCCAAATGGTCATGGGCCGTCAGCCAATCGGTGCCAGCCACGGATCTGGCGAAAAAAGGCGGGGATGATCGCAATGCCTCGCTCTATTTCGTGTTCTTGCCCGAGGCAGAGGCAAAAGCATTGGGCGCCAAGGCCGATGTGCGCAAACTTCTGACCAGTCAGTCGGCGCGGGTTCTGGTCTATTCATGGGGGGATGACCGTGGGCGCGGAACGGTTTTGCCCAGCCCCTATCTGGGCAGTCGCGGCAAGACCATTTTGCTGCGTGCGGCGGGGACAGGCAGTCATGCCGAACAGGTCAATCTGGCCGCCGATTACAAACGCGCCTTTGGCGGGCAGGCGGGGGCCTTGGTCGGGCTGGCAGTTTCAGCAGATTCGGATGATACCAAAAGCCGCATCCGCGCCAGCATCACGGGGCTTTCGCTGAACTGAGCTGGATCAGGGCAACGCCTGCGATCATCAGGATGATCCCCGCCCCACGGGCAAGGGTCATTGGCTTGATGATTGCGCCGAACATTCCGAAATGATCGATCAGTGCAGCCATGATCATCTGGCCGATCAGTACAAAGAAGATCGCATTGCCGACGCCGAACTTTGGCGCGACGGTGGTGATGGAAATCACATAAAAGGCCACGCAAAGCCCGGCCAGAAACAGGTGTTTGGGTTGTGTCGGCGCAAGGGCCAGTGGCCCCAGACCCTTGGACAGCAGCGAGGTAATCAAGGCCGCCGTGAAGGCCACCGTAAACAGGATCATCGCCGCCGCCGAGGGGCTGCCGATCCGCGCGCCCAATTGCGTGTTCAGCGCGGCAAGAAGCGGGATGCCGAAACCTGCGGCAAGCATGATCGCGCCGTAGCGCAGGGTCTCTGGGGTCATATCAGGGCCTTTGATGATTTCCGGTGCAGCTTAGCGCGGTTTGAAGATTGTGCGAGGGCTTTTTGATGGCGCCCCTTTCGCCGGTCTGCGTGGGCTGATAGGACGGGCGCTATGCTGAGTTATCAACACCATTACCATGCCGGAAACCCGGCCGATGTCCATAAACACGCGCTTTTGGCGTGGATGCTGGATTACCTCGTCCAAAAGGACAAGCCCCTCACCTATATCGAAACCCATTCGGGGCGGGGGCTTTATGATCTGGGCGATGAGGCGGCCTTGAAAACCGGCGAGGCGGAAAAAGGTGTTCAGGCACTGGAACACCATCTGCCCAAGGACCACCCCTACCGCCAGCGGCTCAATGAGGTGCGGTTCAAATACGGTGAGGCGGCCTATCCCGGATCGCCATTGATCGCCGCCATGACCCTGCGCGAGATGGATACGGTCCATCTGGCTGAGCTTCACCCCGGCGAGAACGCCGTTCTGGCCGAGCATCTGACCCAATGGGATGCCCATATCCGCCAACAGGACGGGTTCAAACTGGCGCAGGCGGTCTGCCCGCCGACCCCGCGGCGCGGGATGATGCTGGTTGATCCTTCCTATGAGGTGAAGGCCGAATATGACAGCATCCCCAAAGAGTTGACCAAGATTGCACGCAAATGGAATGTGGGCATTCTTGCGCTGTGGTATCCCATGCTGACCTCGGGGACACATGGGCCGATGCTGGCGCAACTGACCGATAGTTTTCCCGATGCGCTGCGCCATGAGGTGCGTTTCGCGCCCGTGCGTGACGGCCACCGGATGATCGGATCGGGGATGTTTATCATCAACCCGCCATACGGGCTGGCCGATCATGCCAAGACCGTGTCCAAGATTTTCCAACAGGAAGGATAGCCCCCATGGCCAAAGGATATTGGGTTGCCCATGTCGACGTGCATGACCCGCAGGCCTATGAGGCGTACCGCGCCGCCAATGCCGCAGCCTTTGCCAAATACGGCGCGCGGTTTTTGGTGCGCGGTGCGCCACAAACGCAGGTCGAGGGGGCCTGCCGTGCACGCACGGTGGTCATCGAGTTTCCAGACCTGCAAGCGGCGCATGATTGTTACAACAGCCCTGAATATCAGGCGGCCAAGGCGCTGCGCGATCCGGTCTCGACCGGTGATTGCCTGATTGTCGAAGGTTATGAAGGTGTCTAGTCCGGCTTGGGTGCAGTGGTCCAGAACCGCCAGAGCAACAGCGCCGCCGCCACGCTAAGCCCCACCGTCAACCCAAGCCACAGCCCCGGCCCGCCAAGCCCTAGGGGAAAGGCCAGCACATAGCTGACGGGGATACCGATCACCCAATAGCTCAGGGCGGCAAGCCACATCGGCACCTTGGTGTCTTGCATCCCGCGCAGGAACCCCAGCGCCATGACTTGCGTGGCATCAACCATCTGAAACAGCGCCGAAAGTGCCAGAAGCGTGGTGCCAAAGGCCACAATGGCGGCGCTCTGCGGGTTTGCGTTGTCCAGAAACAACGCGATGATCTGGGCGGGCAGTGTCAGGAACAGAACCACCATCGTCACGCCGAAACCAAGCGACATCATCAAGGCCACTTTGGCCCCGTTGCGCAAGCTTTGCGCGTTGTTTTGACCCATCGCGCGACCGACCCGCACGGTGGCGGCATTTGAAAGCCCCAGATGCACCATAAAGGCCAGCGCTGTGACCTCTAGCGCGATACCGTGGGCGGCCAGCTCCATCGTGCCGATCCAGCCCATCATGATTGCGGATGCCTGAAACAATCCGCCCTCGGCCAGACCCGTCAATCCAATGGGCCAGCCGA
Organism: Pseudorhodobacter aquimaris; assembly: GCF_001202025.1. Lineage (GTDB taxonomy): Bacteria > Pseudomonadota > Alphaproteobacteria > Rhodobacterales > Rhodobacteraceae > Pseudorhodobacter > Pseudorhodobacter aquimaris. The sequence continues at coordinate 45,762 of NZ_LGHS01000029.1, read as the reverse complement.
TCCGGTAGACCTGCTGCATCGCCTGCCAATCGGGCCGCCAGAACCGCTGGAACAGGTTGAAACGTTTCAGTTCCGGCAGCCAATGCGCATAAAGGGCCAAGGCAACAAAGGTCACCGCTTGCGTGAAGACCGAGGCAATCGCCGCCCCCTTCACCCCCAGCTCAGGCGCGCCCCAATTGCCAAAGATCAAGGCGTAATTCACGCCCGCATTCATCACCACAGCCGCCACAGTGACCCATAGCACGACCTGGGTTTTTTCCAGTGCGGCAAGATAGCTTTTCAGGCTCATCACCAGCAGGGTCGGGATCATCCCCAGTCCGGCAATGCGCAAGTAAACCTGTGCCGTGGCCGAAACATCCGCCTTTTGCCCCAAGGCCAGCAAAAGCGACCCCGACCACCAGAACACCGGATAGCACAGCACCCCAAAGCCGATCGAGAGCCATAGCCCCATACGGGTGTCGCGGCGGACCTGTACCTCATCGCCGCGCCCGAGGGCCTGGGCCACCATCGGCATCACGGCCTGACCAAATCCCGCTCCGAGGATAAAGATGATAAAGAACAGCGAGGCCCCCAGCACCACCGAGGCCAGCTCCAGCACCCCGTACCAGCCCAGCATGACGGTATCGGTGACATGCAGCATCATCTGCGCCAGATGGCTGCCGACAAGGGGCAGGCCAAGCGTCAGTAGGGCGCGGGCATGTTGCGGTTTGCTTGTGTTGGATACACTGTTCATCCATGAGCATTAGCCGCACAAATGCAACCGGGCAAGAGTGCTTGCGCCTGCCCGGTCAAAAGAGGGATCACCCCGCGCGCCTGTGATCAGGGCTGCGCGTCGGCCCGACCATTGGCTTTTGCTTTTTTTGGCCGGACAATATCCAGCGGTGCAACTGTGGCCTCTTCCATATTGACGACCTGATCGGCCTTGCCCACGATCAAGGGATCGGGCTGGCCGACCACATCGACGTCCTTGCCGGGGTAATCGATGCTTGCCAGAAAATGCCGCATGCAGTTCAGGCGCGCGCGTTTTTTCTGGTTGGATTTGACCACGGTCCAAGGCGCATCTGCGGTATCGGTATAAAAGAACATCGCCTCCTTCGCTTCGGTGTAATCATCCCAACGGCCCAAGGACGCCTTATCGATCGGCGACAGCTTCCAACGCTTGAGGGGATCTGTCTCACGGCTTTTGAAACGCGCGCGCTGTTCCTCTTGGGTGACCGAGAACCAGTATTTGTAAAGCCGGATACCAGAGCGGACCAGCATTTGTTCCACCTGCGGGGCCTGACGCATGAATTCCAGATATTCCGACGGGTTACAAAAGCCCATGACCCGCTCTACGCCGGCACGATTGTACCACGAGCGGTCAAAGAAAACGATCTCGCCCCGTGTTGGCAGATGCTCGATATACCGTTGAAAGAACCACTGGCCGGTTTCACGCTCACCGGGTTTGGAGAGGGCCACAACACGTGCATAGCGCGGGTTCAGGTGTTCCATAAAGCGTTTGATGGTGCCGCCCTTACCGGCCGCATCGCGCCCTTCCATCAAGATCACAAATTTCTGTCCGGTCTCTTGGGCCCAGATCTGCACTTTCAGCAGTTCGGCCTGAAGTTCGGCTTTTTCGGCCTCATACGTCTTGCGCTTCATTTTGCGTTTGTAGGGGTATTTGCCTTGCTCGAACGTCATGCGCAGCGCCTCGGTGGTCGCGGGGGCCCGTTTTTCTACGCTTTTTGATTTGCGTGGCTTTTTCTGCTTGTCCGATTTCTTTGCTGTTTTCGCTGCCATGATGCCTCCATTCCACAGATGTAATTTCCAACAACTTCGCCCCGGCCGGATAGGTAAAAAGTAGCAGGAATACGGCATTTTAGCACATAGACAAACGGCCGCGCCTGATCGGTGTCAACGTCTTGTGTTCGGCTGGACGGGCCCTCAAACTCGCGGCCCCTGCGGCCCGAGCCTTGCGTGTGCGCGCCTCAGGTGGTCTAATCCGGCCTCAAACAAGCCTAATAAGAATCGAGCAGCACATGGCCAATGATCTTCTTTCTGCCGCACCGGAAACCTATGATGCCAATGACATCGAGGTGCTGGAGGGGCTGGAGCCTGTTCGCAAACGCCCCGGCATGTATATCGGCGGTACGGATGAGCGCGCGCTGCACCATCTGGTGGCCGAGGTGCTCGACAACTCCATGGATGAGGCGGTGGCAGGTCATGCCACGCGCATCGAGGTGGAGCTGCACGCGGATTACGCCATCACCATCCGCGACAACGGCCGCGGCATCCCGATTGATCCGCACCCCAAGTTCCCGGATAAATCCGCGCTGGAGGTTATCCTTTGTACCCTGCACGCGGGCGGCAAGTTTTCGGGCAAGGCCTATGAGACATCGGGCGGTTTGCACGGGGTAGGGGCGTCCGTGGTGAATGCGCTGTCCGATATCATGCGCGTCGAGGTCGCCCGCAACAAAGAGCTTTATGTGCAGGAATTTTCGCGGGGCATCCCGCAAGGGCCGGTGGAAAAGGTGGGCGCGGCCCCCAACCGGCGCGGCACCTCGGTGATGTTCCACCCCGATCCGCAAATCTTCGGCTCATTGCAGTTCAAGCCCGCGCGGCTGATGAAGATGGTCCGCTCCAAGGCCTATCTGTTTTCGGGGGTGGAGATCCGCTGGAAAACCGCCATTCCCGATGGCGATACACCGATGGAGGCGGTGTTTCACTTTCCCGGCGGGCTTGCCGATTATCTGGGCGAGAGCCTGACAGGGGCCACGACCTATGCCGATCGGCCTTTTGCGGGCAAGGTCAGCTTTCAGGAAAAATTCGGCCAGCCGGGCTCGGTGGAATGGGCGATCAACTGGACGCCGTCGCGCGACGGGTTCATCCAGTCCTATACCAATACCGTGCCCACCCCCGAGGGCGGCACGCATGAGGCGGGCTTTTGGACCGCGATCCTCAAGGGTATTCGTGCCTACGGCGATCTGGTGAAAAACCGCAAGGCAGAGCTGATCACCCGCGATGATATGATGACGGGCGGCTGTGCGCTGATATCGGTGTTCATCCGTGAGCCGCAGTTTGTGGGCCAGACCAAGGACCGTCTGGCGACCGAAGAGGCGGCCAAGCTGGTCGAAGGCTCGGTGCGGGACCATTTCGACAACTGGCTGGCCGCGGATACCAAATCAGCAGGGGCGATCCTAGATTTTCTTGTGCTGCGCGCCGAAGAGCGTCTGCGCCGTCGTCAGGAAAAGGAAACCGCCCGTAAATCGGCCACCAAAAAGCTGCGCCTGCCGGGCAAGCTGACCGATTGCACCGCTAAAAACCGCGAAGGCACGGAGCTGTTTATCGTGGAGGGGGACTCGGCCGGCGGCTCTGCCAAGGGCGCGCGCAACCGGGTCAATCAGGCGCTATTGCCACTCAAGGGCAAGATCCTGAACGTGCTGGGGGCGGCCTCGAACAAGCTGCATGACAACTCCGAGATCCGCGATATCTGTGAGGCCTTGGGCGTGCAGATGGGGACGAAATTCAAGGTCGACGATCTGCGCTATGACAAGATCATCATCATGACCGATGCCGATGTGGACGGTGCCCATATCGCGGCGCTGTTGATGACGTTCTTCTTTACCCAAATGCGCCCCTTGATTGACCAAGGTCACCTCTATCTGGCTTGCCCACCGCTTTATCGGCTGACGCAAGGGGCCAAGCGGCTTTATGTTTCCGATGATGCGGAAAAGGATTACTGGCTAGAAAAAGGCCTTGGCGGCAAGGGCAAGATCGACGTGCAACGCTTTAAGGGTCTGGGCGAGATGGACGCCAAAGACCTGAAAGAAACCACGATGCAGCCCGAAACCCGTAAACTGATCCGCGTGTCCATTGATGAGGACGAGCCGGGCGAAACCGGCGATCTGGTGGAACGCCTGATGGGTAAAAAGCCCGAGCTTCGGTTCCAGTATATCCAAGAAAACGCGCAGTTTGTGGAGGAGCTGGACGTTTGAGGGAGTCGGGATGTGTTAAATAATTATATCGAGCATTCTGATGAGAAGACGGCAAGAAAAGCACTTTTGACAGTTGCCCTCTTGACTTTTTTCATTGGAAATATGGAGTTCATTTCTGATGAACTCACCTTATTTGGCCTTACATTCAGAGTGAACCAGCCCAGACTGGTTTCCTTTGGTCAATTGGGGGCGTCGGTACTTTTGGTTGTTTTCGTGTAATGAAAAAATTAAGCGACGATAGGACAAAGCGAGCATTTTTTCTTAGAAATAGTCAGTTTTGGTCCATGCATGGGCATGTTGAAGGTGCTTTTGAAGATGACAGCCCTCAGGGGGATCTAGATGCAATCGAAAATGAGAAAAACTCCGCCCTTGCTCGCATTGAAGAAAGATACTCTCGCCTTACCTTTATTTTCTCTGCGTTAGGGCTATTCGCGGTTGACTTCGGACTTCCACTCGTCGTCGGGCTAATTGCTACGTTCAATCCTGCATTTGTAACAGGTCTGGCCGACTCCATCAGCTCTCTCTAAGCCGCCGGGTGAAGCGCCCTGAGTGGATTTATGGCTCAAGGCGCCGCGTACAACCTAAACCAGCCGAGACGCCTCTACCGCGGCACGAATAAAGTCGGCGAACAGCGGGTGGGGCGCGAAGGGTTTGGATTTCAGCTCGGGGTGGAATTGCACGCCGATGAACCACGGGTGGCCTTTGACCTCTACGATTTCGGGCAGACGACCGTCGGGCGAGATGCCGGAAAAGATCAAGCCCTTGGCCTCCAGCTGCTCGCGGTAGGTCATATCAACCTCATAGCGGTGACGGTGGCGTTCCTCGATTTTGGTGGTGCCATAGATCTCGGCCACTTTTGAGCCCGGTGTCAGCGTGGCATTATAGGCCCCCAAGCGCATTGACCCGCCCTTATCGTCGGTCACTTTGCGTTCGACGACATGGCTGCCCTGTACCCATTCCTTGAGGTGATAGATCACCGGTGTGAACCGTTTTGCGCCCGCCTCATGGTCGAATTCCTCGGAACCCGCGTTCTTGAGCCCAGCAAGGTTGCGGGCGGATTCGATCACGGCCATTTGCATGCCCAGACAAATCCCCAGATAGGGCACGCCACGGGTGCGGGCAAATTCAACCGCCTTGATCTTGCCTTCGGTGCCGCGCTCACCAAAGCCGCCGGGGACGAGGATCGCGTGATAGGGTTGCAGGTGCGGGGCAGGGTCTTCGCGCTCAAACAGCTCGCTATCAACCCAATCAACGCGTACACGGGTGCGGTTGGCCATGCCACCATGGGTAAGCGCTTCGGCGATGGATTTATAGGCGTCACCAAGCTGGGTGTATTTGCCGACGATGGCCACGCGCACTTCGCCTTCGGCGTTGGTCATGCGGTCCATCACATCTTCCCAGCGGCTCAGGTTGGGGCGCGGGGCAGGTGAGATGCCGAAGGCGTCCAGAACGGCTTGATCCAGCCCTTCGCGGTGATAGGCGAGGGGGGCCTCATAGATGGTTTTCAGATCATAGGCGGCGATAACCGATTCTTTGCGAACATTGCAGAACAAGGCAATCTTTTCGCGCTCTTTTTCCGGAATCGGATGTTCTGAGCGCAGCAACAGAACATCCGGCGCAAGACCGATGCTTTGCAGTTCCTTGACTGAATGCTGGGTTGGCTTGGTTTTCAACTCGCCGCTTGCGGCCAGATAGGGCAGAAGCGTCAGGTGAAGCAAAATACATTCGCCGGCCGGACGCTCATGGATAAACTGGCGGATCGCCTCAAAGAAAGGCAGACCCTCGATATCGCCCACGGTGCCGCCAATTTCACAGAGCATGAAATCAACCTCATCCGCACCGATGCGCAAATAGTCCTTGATCTCATTGGTGACGTGCGGGACGACTTGAATGGTCTTGCCCAGATAATCGCCGCGACGTTCCTTTTCCAGCACGTTGGAATAGATCCGCCCCGAAGAGACGCTATCGGTTTTGCGCGCGGGCACGCCGGTAAAACGCTCATAATGGCCAAGGTCAAGGTCGGTTTCCGCACCATCATCGGTCACAAAGACCTCACCATGTTCAAAGGGTGACATCGTGCCGGGGTCGACGTTCAGATAGGGGTCAAGCTTGCGCAGCCGCACCGAATAGCCGCGGGCCTGCAAAAGCGCGCCCAAAGCCGCCGAGGCAAGACCCTTGCCCAGAGAGGAGACAACACCGCCGGTGATGAAGATATAACGTGCCATGTGGTGAACCCCCGTGAAGAATTGGCCAATGCGATTCGGCGCCTCAGAATCGCACCATCACGGGAGACGAGAGATAACCGAAAAGAGGACGGACCGCAATAAGCCCGCAATATGATGAGGTGAACAATCGGGCAGCCCCAAATTATGGGGCCAACCCGTATACGGATTAATTACCGGTGGTGGTGCCGTCATCCGCACGTGGCGGCGTTAGCGGCGCATCGGCAGGCGCAGGAGGCAACAGATCTGTGCCCAAAGGTGCCTCGGGGACCACGGGCGCAGAGATCGTGCCGCCGAACTGATCGACAACGGATGTGCCGGTTGCCCCTTTGGCCGCAATCAGGGTCAGCGAGATGGAGGTAATGATAAAGCCGATCGCAAGCAGCCATGTCAGCTTGGTCAATGCGGTTGCTGCCGCACGGCCCGACATGGCACCGCCGCCGCCCCCGCCGCCCATGCCCAAGCCGCCCCCTTCGGAACGTTGCAGCAACACAACGCCAATCAGGCAAAGTGCAAGGATCAGGTGGATGGTAAGAACGACGTTTTCCATAGGACTTTCGGCTTTTCGCTGGGCTGACGCGTCTGTTTAGGCGGAACTCGGTCCGGGGGCAAGCCCTTCGCGGGCAAAGCCGTCCAATCTAGATATCGGCCAAATCATTTAGTGGTTTCCACCTGCGCGTAAGGCGGCTATACCCCAAGCGGTTTCACTTGGACCAATGCGTGAAGGGATCATTGAGAATGGCCAATGTCGTCGTAGTCGGCGCCCAATGGGGTGACGAAGGAAAAGGCAAGATTGTGGACTGGCTGTCGGAACGTGCCGATGTCATCGCACGGTTTCAGGGTGGGCATAACGCGGGCCATACGTTGGTCATCGACGGCAAGGTCTACAAGCTGTCGTTGCTGCCCTCGGGGATTGTGCGCGGTGGCAAGCTGTCTGTTATCGGCAATGGCGTGGTCCTTGACCCTTGGCACCTGATTACCGAGATCGAGAAGCTGCGTGCGCAGGGTGTTGAAATCACAACCGAAAACCTGATGATCGCGGAAAATGCGCCGCTTATCCTGCCGGTACATGGCGAATTGGACCGCGCGCGTGAAGATCAGACAGCCGTGGCCAAGATCGGCACCACCGGCCGCGGTATCGGTCCGGCCTATGAGGATAAAGTCGGTCGTCGAGCGATTCGTGTGGCCGATCTGGCAGATGATGCCACGCTGGAGTTGCGCGTTGACCGCATGTTGACCCACCATGACGCGCTGCGCCGCGGGCTGGGCCTTGAGCCGATTGACCGTGATGCGCTCTTGGCGCAACTGCGTGAGATCGCGCCGCAAGTGCTGCCCTATGCGCAACCTGTGTGGAAAGTTCTCAATGAGGCGCGCCGTGCAGGCAAACGGATTTTGTTCGAAGGGGCGCAAGGTGCGCTTTTGGATATCGATTTCGGTACCTATCCGTTCGTGACCTCCTCCAATGTGATTGCAGGGCAGGCCGCGACGGGTACGGGCCTTGGGCCAGGCGCGATTGATTTCGTGCTGGGAATCGTCAAGGCCTATACCACCCGCGTCGGCGAAGGCCCGTTCCCCGCCGAACTGGACGATGCCGATGGCACCCGTCTGGGCGAGCGCGGGCATGAGTTTGGCACCGTCACCGGGCGCAAGCGTCGTTGCGGCTGGTTCGACGCGGTTCTGGTGCGCCAGACCTGTGCAACCAGCGGTGTGACCGGTATTGCGCTGACCAAGCTGGATGTGATGGACGGCTTCCCGATCATCAAGATCTGTGTCGGCTATGAACTGGACGGCAAGCGGCTGGATTATCTGCCCACTGCCGCCGATCAACAGGCGCGCTGCACCCCGATCTATGAAGAGATGGAAGGCTGGACTGAAAACACCGCTGGCGCGCGCTCTTGGGCCGATCTTCCGGGGGCGGCGATCAAATATGTGCGCCGGATCGAAGAGTTGATCCAATGCCCGGTCGCTTTGCTTTCCACCAGCCCGGAGCGTGATGATACGATCCTTGTAACCGATCCCTTTGCGGATTGAGCGGGGGGAAGGGCGCGATGAAACTGTCATATAAAGCACGGCGGCGTTGGTCATTGGTCCTGCTACTTATAGGTCTGCCGCTTTATATCGCGGCGGCTCTGTTCGTGATTTCCCTGTTTGACCGGCCGCCCTTCTGGCTTGAACTCATCGTCTATGTATTCTTGGGGTTCTTGTGGATGCTGCCTTTCAAATTTGTCTTCCTCGGGGTGGGCAAGGCTGATCCGGACGCTTAGTAGCGGGTGCTGACCTGCAAATTTTGGGAATATGAACCCTAAAGTAATCCGCCGCGTTCCTCGCGGCGGATTTTTTATGGAAAATGCCGGAAAGCGGGCAGTGTTTTACACGTCAATACCCGCAATAAAAACACCCCGCCAGATAACTGGCGGGGTGTGAAGGATTACAGCTATGGCTCAAATCCCGTTAGGTGTTCAGGCCGTTTTGGCCAGATCGCGCAGCACATAGGCCAGAACGCCGCCATGTTCGACATATTCCTTCTCAATTGCCGTATCGATGCGGCATTTGATCTGGATGGTTTTGGTTGTGCCATCCGCATAGGTGACATGGCATGGAACGGTAGAGAGCGGTTTGAGGTCGCCTTCCAGCCCTTCGATGTCGATCACCTCATCGCCGGTAAGGGCAAGGGATTTGCGGGTGTCGCCATTGGTGAACTCAAACGGAATTACGCCCATACCAACGAGGTTGGAGCGGTGAATACGCTCAAAGGATTCGGCAACCACGGCCTTGACGCCAAGCAGCGCCGTCCCTTTTGCCGCCCAGTCACGGCTGGAGCCTGCACCGTATTCCGCACCACCAAAGATCACCAGCGGTGTGCCTGTCTCTTGATAGGCCATGGCCGCATCAAAGATAGAGGTCTGCGCCCCGTCGGGCCCTTTGGTGTAGCCACCCTCAACGCCGTCGAGCATTTCGTTCTTGATGCGGATATTGGCAAAGGTGCCGCGCATCATCACCTCGTGGTTCCCACGACGCGACCCGTAAGAGTTGAACTCTGCCGGTTTGATCTGGCGTTCCACAAGGTATTTCCCGGCAGGGGAGGTGTCTTTGAACGACCCCGCTGGCGAGATGTGGTCGGTGGTGATCATATCGCCCAAAAGGGCCAAGACACGCGCGCCTTTGATATCAGAAATAACGCCCGGATCCTTGGACATATTCTGGAAATAGGGCGGGTTCTGAATGTAGGTCGAAGTTGGAGGCCAGTCGTAGGTCTCAGAATCCGGCGTTTGCACGCCCTGCCACTTCTCATCACCCTTGAAGACATCGGCGTATTTCTTGAGGAACGCCTCGCGTGTCACAGTGCTTTCGACCAGCTCCGCAATCTCGGCGTTCGAGGGCCAGATGTCCTTGAGATAGACGGGGTTCCCATCCTGATCATTGCCAAGGCTGGCTTTGGTGATGTCGATATTCATATCACCGATCAGCGAGTAGGCGACAACCAGCGGTGGCGACGCAAGATAATTTGCGCGCACATCGGGGCTGATCCGGCCTTCAAAGTTGCGGTTGCCCGACAATACGGAGGTGGCGATCAGGTCATAATCGTTGATCGCTTTGGAAATCGCAGGGTCCAACGGGCCAGAGTTACCGATACAGGTCGTGCAACCATAGCCGACAAGGTTGAAGCCGATGGCATCAAGATCATCTTGCAGACCGGCGGCCTCAAGATATTCGGTCACAACCTGCGAACCGGGGGCCAGCGAGGTTTTTACCCAAGGCTTGCGATCCAGACCTTTGGCACGGGCTTTGCGCGCCACCAGACCGGCTGCGATCATCACATAGGGGTTGGAGGTGTTGGTACAAGAGGTGATGGACGCAATGACGATAGAGCCGTCATGCAGCTGGTAGTGCCCATCCTCGGTTTTCACGTAACCACGCTTGTGATCACCCTTGTCGCCGGGAATATCAACCGGCGCGGGCTGACCACCCTCATCTTCCCAGCGGCCCTTTTGTTTTTTATTGGCCTGCTTTTCGCTGCGCTGACCGGTCACATATTCGCCGAAGGTCTCTGCGGCTACGTCCAGTGCCACGAAATCCTGTGGCCGTTTTGGACCCGAGATTGCAGGCACGATGGTGCCCATATCCAGCTCCAGCGTGGAGGTATAGATCGGGTTGTAATCGGCATCGCGCCACATGCCGTTTGCCTTGGCATAGGCTTCTACCAACGCGATCCGGGCCTCGTCGCGGCCGGTGTTGCGAAGGTAGCGCAGGGTCTCATTATCGATCGGGAAGAAGCCGCAAGTCGCACCATATTCCGGTGCCATATTGGCGATGGTCGCACGGTCTGCCAGTGGCAAACGGTCAAGCCCGTCCCCATAAAATTCGACGAATTTGCTGACCACACCGTGCTGGCGCAGCATTTGCACAACCTTCAGCACAAGGTCAGTGGCGGTGGTGCCCTCAACCATCGTCCCTGTCAGTTTGAAGCCGACAACCTCGGGGATCAGCATTGAGACCGGCTGGCCCAGCATTGCGGCCTCAGCCTCAATCCCACCAGCGCCCCAACCCAGAACGGCCAGGCCGTTGACCATGGTGGTGTGGCTGTCGGTGCCGACCAATGTGTCTGGGTAAGCAACCTCTACACCGTCCTGATCCTTGTCGGTCCAGACGGTTTGCGACAGATACTCAAGGTTCACCTGATGGCAAATACCGGTGCCGGGCGGCACAACGCGGAAGTTGTTAAACGCATTCTGGCCCCATTTCAGGAAGGTATAGCGCTCCATGTTGCGTTCGTATTCGCGGTCCACGTTCATCTGGAATGCGCGCGGCGTGCCGAACTGGTCAATCATAACCGAGTGGTCAATGACAAGGTCAACAGGGGCCAATGGGTTGATTTGCTGGGCGTTTCCACCAAGACCAATGATGCCGTCGCGCATGGCGGCAAGATCCACCACGGCCGGAACACCGGTGAAATCCTGCATCAAGACGCGGGCAGGGCGGTAGGCGATTTCGCGCGGGTTTTTGCCGCCATTGTCAGCCCATGCGCCAAAGGCCTTGATATCGTCGACCGAGACGGTCTTGCCATCTTCAAAGCGCAACATGTTTTCCAGCACCACCTTGAGGCAGGCGGGCAGACGGGTGAAATCACCCAACCCGGCCTCTTGCGCGGCGGGGATGGAGTAATAGGCGATGGACGAACCACCGCTGGTAAGGGTACGGCGGGCTTTGGTGCTGTCATGTCCGACGGTTACGGTCATGTCTAACCTCCTGGCTGGGGCGTGAATATCGTGATCTTCCCTAACGGTAATGCCGACTATTGCAGCAAAAAACAAGGGAGTCGTGCCTTTGTATACAATTGTATGCCGGAAAACCAGCCCCAATTTTTAACCTAGCGTTACAAAGCGCAAATCTTGCATATTTGTAACGCTGCCTCGCAAAACCTTGATTGGCCCCATAGGGTATATGTGGCTAGATATGGGCTTGTACCAAGAGTGAGGCGTTGAAGAATGAGAAACAGGTTCATACCCGTATGCGCGGCCCTGCTGACCCTTGCGGCGCCAGCCTTTGCGCAAAGTGAAGATGCGGTTGTGGTGGAACTGTTTACCTCGCAAGGCTGTGCGTCTTGCCCGCCGGCAGATGCGATTATGGGGGAAATTGACGCGAGGGCTGGGGTAATCGCGCTATCGCTGCATGTGGATTATTGGGATTATCTGGGATGGAAGGACCGCTTTGCCAGCCCTCAGTTCACGGCCCGCCAGAAAGCATATGCGCGACATGCCCGCGAGAAGATGGTTTATACACCGCAAGTCGTGGTGCAAGGCCAGGCCAGGCTGATCGGCAATCGCGGTGCGGAGGTAGAGGCCGCTGTTCAGGCCCAGCTGGAGCGGGCGGGGCGCAATGGGCTGCATCTGGACCGTCAGGGAGATCGCGTCTTAATCACATCTGCGCCTGTCTTGAGTGTGGCGGGGCCGATACATGTCCAATTGGTGCGGTTTTCACCTTCGGAATCCGTCACTATCGAACGTGGAGAAAATGCAGGCAAGACGGTTACCTATCACAATGTCGTAAAATCCTGGCAACATCTGACGGATTGGAACGGCACCAGCCCCCTGTCGATTGAGGCGGCTGCACCGGGGGCTGCGCCCTTGGCGGTGATCCTGCAAGCCGTTGGCCCGGCTGAGATCTTGAGCGCGGATGTCTTGCGCTAGGCCTTATTTCCAGCGGCGGTGGATCCAGAACCATTGATCCATGTGCTGTCGCACAAGTTTTTCCAGTGAATCGTTCAAGGCTTGGGTCATTTCGGTCGGGGTGCTATGCGGGATCGGGGGTTCGATGATAATATCGAAATCGAGGCCACGGCGCACGGCATAGGTTGGCACCACCAGCGCGTCATATTTCAGGGCCAGATCTGCCGCCGAAAGGGCCGTCATCGCGGGTTGCCCCATAAACGAAAGCGGCTCGCCGCTGCTGATTTTCTGATCCATCAGCAGACCCAGCATGCCGCCACCCCGTAAGAAGCGCACCATATCGGCCAGCCCGGCACGGCCACGCGGGAAAACGGGCGTGCCAATGCGCGAAATCGCCTTGACGTAATGGGCGTTGAAATCGGGATCGCCCATCGGACGGTAGAGCGCGCCAACATTATAACCGCGCGCGATCAGGGCGGCGCGGCTCGCGTCATAATTGCCAAAATGCCCGGTGACCAGAATGACGGGCCGACCGGCTGCATGGGCCTCATCCAATGCGGCCAAACCCTCACCCTGCAACGGCTCGGCGGTGGCGCGTTCAATAAATTCCTTGCCGGAGTAAATCTCGATGAGAGTGCGACCCACATTACGCGGCACCTCGCGCATCAACCGCCTGACCTCTGCTTGTGGAAGATCGGGCATCACCAAGGCCAGATTGTCGCGCACCCGTTTATCATACCCTGCGATAGGGCCGACGATATAAGCCATGACCCAGCCACAAAGCGGCACGCGCCAACGGTAGGGCAAGGCCAGTAGAAGGTTGATCAATCCGCGTATGAACAGATTGCGAAACCGTTCTGTCCGGCTTTTCTTCACAGTGGTTTTGGTCATGGAGCCGTCCAGTTCATGTGCCGATCCAAGCAGGTTTTATGCAGCCCTACATAAGGCCCTGCACCTATGACCACAAGCGCCGCAGATACCTGAAATGAGGGCGCTTGCCTGTCTGGAGATCGTGCCCGCCTGAGGTTCACACCTCACGTGTTGGACCATGCCGGGCTATTCATCGTCCTGAATAAGGGCCAGTTCACCAGCGCTTTCCAACCTGCGGATGGCGGCAATAACCTCACCCTGTGCAGCTTCGCCATCCTTTTCGGTGACCTTGCCCCGTTCGCCGATTTCCTCGCGAAGCGTTTGCGCCATGCGTTGCGACATGTTGTTCAGAATAAATTCTGAGGTGGGGGCCAGATCTTTTTTTGTTCCGGCAAAGGTCAGCGCGGTAATCAAAATATCCTGATCCAGCGCACGTGCGATTTTTGGCACATCGCGCGGGCTGATGCGGGCAGGGATATGGAAGAAGGTAAAAATCGCTTTGCGCACCTGCATGGCAAATTCTTCATCGTCCTGATCCAGTCCGGCCAGAACATCCTCGCGGACAAGCTGTGGGGTAAAGTTCAAAATGGCCCCGACACGTTCGACCGCCCCTGTATCAAAGGCGCGGGGGGGCTGGTTTTCGAGTTGCGCGGCAAGCGAAAGACCAATGCGGCGCACGGTTTCGGGGTCAACATTGACCGTCTGGGACACAGCATAGGCAACACGGCGCGCACGCGCCCCTTCTAGCCGCCCCAAAAGCTCTGCCGCTTTGGGGACAACAAGCTTGGACAGCATGACGGCCGCAACCTCGATACTCTCTTCGGCGATTACGGGCAGCAGGCGGTCGACCTCCATCGCGGAAATCCGGTCCCAAGGGTCGGCGCGTGAGGACGCCCCCGCAAGGCGGCGCAGCCTGTTGGCGGCAGTCGTAGAGATATGGCCATCCATGATCGAAAGCGCCCCCTCGATCCCGCCGGGAAAGGAGAGGCCAACCTCTTCCAACTCGGTCACGAATTCGATCACAACTGCGTTCAAGGTGTCGCGGTCGACCAGCCGCATCTTGCTCATCTGCTCGGTAAGGGCGGCCTGAGTATGTTCGGGCAAAGAAGATAGTGTAAGTGGTGCATCCTGTGCCACCAACAGCCTGACGATAACTGCTGCCTTTTCGCGGTTGGTCAGCGCCCGACGTGCGGCGCGGCGTTCACGGTTGGGGGGAAAAGCCTGTGTCGGGCTAATCTGTGCCAGTTCTGTCGACCCGTTTTCCATAGTGCCCTCAATATTCTATTGCTTGAGGCAAAGGTGGCAGATCGAAGTTAACACGGGCTTACACATATCCATCGTGAAGCCCGTGTCCTGTGCCGGTATCCCGACTTAACGCTTCAAGTTTTAGCCAAACACCCGGGCAAAGATCGTATCGACATGTTTGGTGTGATACCCCAGATCGAATTTCTCCTCGATCTCGGCGGGGATTAGGGCTGCTGTCACTTCGGGGTCTGCCAGAAGTTCGGTTTTGAAATCCGCCCCTTTTTCCCAGACCTTCATGGCGTTGCGCTGCACCAAACGGTAGCTGTCCTCACGCGATACACCTGCTTGTGTCAGGGCAAGCAGCACGCGCTGGCTCATCACGAGGCCGCGGAATTTGTTCATGTTGGCGAGCATGTTGTCGGGGTAGATCACCAGTTTCTCGATCAGGCCAGCAAGACGGTGCAGCGCGAAATCCAGCGTGATCGTGGTGTCGGGGCCAATCGCGCGTTCGACGCTGGAATGGCTGATGTCGCGCTCATGCCAAAGCGCCACATTTTCCAGCGCCGGAATGACCGACATCCGGACCAGTCGCGCCAGCCCTGTCAGGTTTTCCGACAAGACCGGATTGCGCTTGTGCGGCATCGCAGAGGAGCCCTTTTGACCGGGGGAGAAGAACTCTTCGGCCTCAAGCACCTCGGTGCGCTGCATATGGCGCACCTCGATGGCGATATTCTCGATCGACGATGCAATGACGCCGAGGGTTGCAAAGAACATCGCGTGGCGGTCGCGCGGGATAACCTGGGTGCTGATCGGTTCCGGCGTCAGGCCCATCATCTGGCAGACGTGCTCCTCAACCGAAGGGTCGATATTGGCAAATGTGCCGACAGCGCCCGACACGGCACCGGTGGCAATTTCCGCGCGGGCAAGGGCAAGGCGCGCCCGGCCACGATCCATCTCGGCATAAAAACGCGCAAAGGTCAGGCCCATGGTTGTGGGTTCTGCGTGAATCCCGTGGCTGCGACCGATGCGCACCGTATCCTTATGTTCCAGCGCGCGGGATTTCAGCGCGGCCAGCACCCGGTCCATCCCTGCCAAAAGCAGATCGGTCGCGCGCACCAGCTGTACGTTCAGCGTCGTATCCAACACGTCAGAGGAGGTCATGCCCTGATGCACAAAGCGCGCCTGATCGGAACCGATATGTTCGGCCAGATGGGTCAGAAAGGCGATGACATCATGTTTGGTGACGGCTTCGATCTCGTCGATGCGGGCCACATCAAAGGTCACGTCGCGCGCCTTCCAGACGGCCTCGGCGTTCTCTTTGGGGATCACACCAAGTGCGGCCTGTGCATCACAGGCATGGGCCTCGATCTCATACCATATCTTGAACTTTGTTTCCGGTGACCAGATGGCGACCATATCAGGTCGGGAGTAACGCGGGATCATGGGCAGGGCCTTTCTTGGGGCAGCAGGGAGTTGCGGCAAGGAATGGGGCTTTGCTTAGGCGTGTTGGCCTGCAAGGGCAAGACCGGCGCCGTCAGGTTTTGGGTTCATCCGTCTGTGGTCGGCACCTCGATGGTGATAATGGCGGCCTTGGCCTCTAATGTGCGGTGAACGGGGCATTTATCGGCAATCTCGATCAGCTTATCGCGTTGTGCGCTGTCCAGTGTGCCCGGTAGGGAAATATGACGGGTAAAGGTGTCGATCTTTGCCGATTTTTCACAATTATCGCAGTCTGTTGCGTGTCGTTTTTCATGTGATACATCAACTGAAACCCCCACCAGATCCCAGCCTTTGCGTCGGGCATACATGCGGATGGTCATCGCGGTGCAGGCCCCCAGACCGGCGGCGAGATACTGATAGGGCGATGGACCAAGGTCGGTGCCGCCAAAGGCTTCGGGCTCATCTGCCTTGAGGTGGTGACGGCCCAGATGCACATCTTGCAAAAAGCCGTTTGGATCAGCCTCTGTTACCCGTGTGATACCTTCGGGGGTCTCGCTGTCGTCGTCCTGCGGGTCCATATCCAGATAGCGTTCAGCCCATGTGGCGATGGTATTGGCGGCATAATCGGCATCCTCGGCGCGGGTCAGCAGGTGGTCGGCGCCGTCCAATGTGACAAAACTTTTGGGATGGCGGGCGGCGATGAACAGCGAGGACGCATTTTCAATGCCGACGATCGCGTCACGGGGGGCGTGGAGGATCAGCAGGGCGCGGCGCAAGTTGTGTAGATGCTCGGAAAGCGTAGCGCTGCGCAGATCGCGCAAAAAGCTGCGAGAGATGGTGAAATCACGCCCGCCGAGGGTTACGGGCGCCTCGCCATTTGTCTCTATATCATCTTCGGCATGGGCAAAGTGATGGGTCACATGCGAGGGGTCCGCAGGCGTGCCAATCACCGCCACCGCCTTGGATGAGGGGATCTGTGAAGCGGCCGCAATCACCGCAGCACCACCCAAGCTGTGCCCGATCAGCAAGCCGGGGGGCAGGCCTGCATCCGAAAGCGCCTGTGCCGCGGCGACCAGATCCTCGACATTGCCCGAGAAGCCGGAATTGGCGAACTCCCCATCCGAATGGCCCAATCCGGTAAAGTCAAAGCGTAACACGGCGATGCCCATGGCGGCCAAACGTCGACTGACACGGCGGGCCGCAAAGATATCCTTGCCGCAGGTAAAGCAATGCGCGAACAATGCAGTGGCGCGAACAGGGCCGGGTGGGCGCTCCAATCGCCCCACAAGGCTTTGCCCGTCTTTTCCGGTGAATTCGAATGGCGTGCTGGTCATGGCGAGCTCCCGTTAGCTTTTGGCCAAGTATCTGCGGTTTTCTTGCGAAGATGAAGCCCTTTGCCACCATCCTTGTATGAAATCGCGCCCTGCCGCCACTGGCCAATAAAAAGGCCACCCCGAAGGATGGCCTGATTTTCAGTGTGATATCTGCGCCTTAGCAGGAATAATACATCAGGTATTCAACGGGGTGTGGCGTGTGCTCATAGGCATAGACCTCTTCCCATTTCAGGGCCATGTAGCCATCCAGCTGATCCTTGGTGAAGACGTCACCGGCCAAGAGATAATCGTGATCCGCCTCCAACGCCTCCAGCGCCTCGCGCAGCGACCCGCAAACGGTGGGGATTGCGGCCAGCTCTTCTGGGGGCAGGTCATAAAGATCCTTGTCCGATGCAGGGCCGGGATCGATCTTGTTCTTGATGCCGTCAAGACCGGCCATCAACAGAGCGGCAAAGGCCAGATAGGGGTTCGCAGCCGGATCGGGGAAACGTGCCTCGACGCGTTTTGCCTTGGGGCTTTCGGTCCATGGAATACGCACGGCACCGGAGCGGTTGCGCGCGGAATAGGCACGCAGAACAGGGGCCTCAAAGCCGGGGATCAGGCGTTTATAGCTGTTGGTCGACGGGTTGGTCAACGCGTTGAGCGACTTTGCGTGCTTGAGGATACCCCCGATGAACCACAGGGCCTCTTGCGAAAGATCGGCATATTTGTCGCCTGCGAACAATGGCTTGCCATCTTTCCAGATCGACATGTTCACGTGCATACCCGACCCGTTGTCGCCCTTCATCGGCTTGGGCATGAAGGTCGCCGTTTTGCCGTAAGCGTGGGCCACATTGTGGATCACATATTTGTATTTCTGGATATTGTCGGCCTGTTCAACCAGCCCGCCAAAGATCATGCCCAGCTCGTGCTGGCAGGTCGCGACCTCATGGTGGTGCTTGTCGACCTTAATGCCCATACGTTTCATGGTGGACAGCATTTCGCCGCGGATATCCTGGGCCTCATCCACCGGGTTCACCGGGAAATAACCGCCCTTATGCGGTGCGCGGTGGCCAAGGTTGCCGCCCTCAAATTCCGCGTCGGTGTTCCAGGATGCAGCTTCTGCATCCAACTGGAACGCCACTTTTTGCGGCGTGACGGAATAGCGCACATCGTCAAAGAGGAAAAACTCGGCCTCTGGCCCGTAGTATGACGTGTCGCCAATGCCCGAGGCTTTCAGGTAGGCTTCGGCTTTGGTTGCGGTGCCGCGCGGATCGCGCGAATAGGCCTCACCCGTGTCCGGCTCGACCACGTTACAATGCACGCAGAGGGTTTTCTCGGCATAGAAGGGATCGATATAAACCGAATTCGGATCAAGGATCAGTTTCATGTCAGATTGGTCAATCGATTTCCAACCCGCGATGGAGGAGCCGTCGAACATGAAGCCTTCTTCAAAGAAGTCCTCATCTACAAGGTCGACATCCATCGTTACATGTTGCAACTTGCCCTTGGGGTCGGTGAAACGAACGTCGACATAGGCGACCTCTTCGTCCTTCATCAATTGCATCACATCTGCGACCGTTTTCATATGGTCAGTTCCTTATACTGTAACGTTGTTCTTAAAGCGCGTCGTCACCGGTTTCGCCGGTACGGATACGGATTGCCTGCTCAACCGGTGAAACAAAAATCTTGCCATCGCCAATTTTATCGGTGCGGGCGGCGGCGATAATTGCCTCAACAGCAGCATCGACCAGATCATCGGGCAATACGACCTCAATTTTCACTTTGGGCAAAAAATCCACGACATATTCGGCACCACGGTAGAGTTCGGTGTGACCTTTCTGGCGGCCAAAACCTTTGACTTCCGTGACGGAAAGCCCTTGTATGCCCGCCTCTTGCAGCGCTTCTTTTACTTCGTCGAGCTTGAAGGGCTTGATGATCGCTTCGATTTTCTTCATCGGCCGAATCCTTTGCGGGCAACTTTTGATCTGACACATGTTGACCATCTATTGTTCGTCGGAACAATTGAGAGGGCCGTTGGGCCGGCCCAAAAAGCCTGTCATTCAGCAGCTTCGCCTAAATTTTGTGCGATACGCTTGGTTGATGGGCAGGAAATGAACCCGAAAAGGATAAAACATGACCGAATTGCTGACCTCCGCCCAAATGCGCGCCATTGAACAGGCCGCTATTGCCTCTGGTTCGGTAACCGGATTGGAGCTGATGGAGCGGGCCGGGCGGGGCGTGGTGCAGGCGATACATGATGAATGGCCTGCGTTGCGCGTGCCGGCGCGGGCGGTGGTGCTGTGCGGGCCGGGGAATAATGGCGGTGACGGTTTCGTTGTGGCGCGCCTGTTGCAAGAGGCGGGCTGGTCGGTAGAGGTCTTTCTCTATGGCGATCCGGCCAATCTGCCGCCTGATGCGCGTGTGAATTTTGACCGGTGGTCGGGAAAGCTGCTCTTGGCTGAGACCCTTGCTGCGGCGCTTGACAGAGATGATCTTGCCTTGGTTGTCGATGCGCTTTTTGGTACCGGGCTGACACGACAAGCCCCCCGCCTGAAGCCGGTGGAGCAGTTGATGCAGCGCGGACGTCATGACGACAAAGCGTCCGGACCCACTATTGTCGCAATCGATATTCCTTCGGATCGTTGCAGTGATTCCGGTCGCGTGATCAAAGGTAATGTGCCGGATGTGGCGACCTATATGGCGCATCTTACGGTGACTTTTCACCGCGCAAAGCGAGGGCATTATCTTGGGGCTGCCCCGGCGCATTGTGGGCGGCTGAGGATTGTCGACATTGGGCTTTCAGGGGCGGGCGGCCCTGCTGTGACCGTTCTTGTCGAATCACCGCAAGATGATCCTGTGATTTTTCAGCAGATCAAGAAGTCGGGGCGGGCGCATAAGTTTTCCCATGGTCATGCGCTTGTCCTGTCGGGTGGCATTGCCTCGGGTGGGGCTGCACGGCTGGCGGCGCGGGCGGCCCTGCGAATGGGGGCGGGGTTGGTCACACTTGGCTGCCCGCCCTCTGCTTTGCTTGTAAATGCAGCACAGTTGAACGCGGTTATGGTAAAACCTGTCGCGGATGGCAGGGATCTGGAATGTATATTAAAGGACAAACGTATTACTGCATTATGTTTGGGACCGGGAATGGGCAGTGGGCCTGTACAGGTGAACCTTTTGGGGGTTGCTTTGACGGGGCAACGGCCCATGGTGCTGGATGCTGACGCGCTGACCTTGCTGGCCCAAGAACCACGATTATTCGGCTTGCTTCATCCGGCCTGCGTGTTGACGCCGCATGCCGGTGAATTTGCGCGGCTCTTTCCCGATATTGCGGCACGGCTGACAGCGTCGCCAACAAAAGGCCCGGCCTTTTCCAAAATAGATGCCTGCCAAGAGGCAGCGGCGCGCGCGGGGTGTACAGTGTTGTTCAAAGGACCGGATACGGTGATCGCGGCGCCAGATGGACGATGTGCGCTCAATGCGGCCTGTTACGACCGGGCGGCGCCCTGGCTGGCGACAGCGGGATCGGGTGATGTTCTGGCAGGGCTTGTCACTGGCCTCTTGGCGCGGGGCATGGGGCCTTTTGAGGCGGCCGGCATCGGCGCGTGGCTGCATGTTGAATGCGCAAACTACTTTGGGCCCGGCCTGATTGCAGAGGATTTGCCGGAAGTACTGCCTAAGGTATTTCATGCCCTAGAGGCGCGGCCAGCAGCGACTCCCGGATCAGGGCACTGCTTTCAATAAGGACGCCCCAAGGCGCGAATCACGCGGCGACTGTGGCCGGGGTGCAGGTCAATTCGATACCATCGGCGATGATGACCTCGGGGTGATCGAATTCCAGCGCAAACACCGAAGCCGTGAAATGGGTTTCCATGCGGATAAATTCGCCATCCGTCAATTCGCGCGCCGCAATAACGGCCTGTGCGACCCCACAGAGAGCTTTTGCACGCTGGCCGCGGATCAATACGCCTTGATCCGGAAGGACAAGGATATTTTCCTGAGGCTGTTCCACACCAAAAGCGGCTGCAGAGATTGATACAAGGTTTACAGCTGGATACACGATTTGGCGCACCGCACGCAGGCTGCGCGCCCCTGAGCGGGTGATGATACGATCACCAACCTTGAGAGCTTCAACGCGTTTTTCACCGCTCAGGGTCAATACGGTCGTCCCTGCGACAATGCCTTCGGAAAGTCGGGCGGATGTCGGTTCAAATAAAGCGGTGTGATATGTCATATTAATCTCTCCTCTTCTTCCTGCCCTGTCCAAACACCGAATGTGGCAACAACGCGTTAAGGAAACGTCAAGTTTCGGGTTTGAATCTTCCTAATTCAGAGCAGCTTTTCCTCTCGCATCCTGCGCGCACCTTTGCTAGAAGGGCGCGGAAATCACTGCGCGTGTCGGCCATACGGGTCGCTGGGCGCTTTGAGTTTGCGGGTATGGCGAAATTGGCAGACGCACCAGATTTAGGTTCTGGCGCCGCAAGGCGTGGGGGTTCAAGTCCCTCTACCCGCACCAGATATGTGAGAAGGACGGATTTATATGCAGGTCACCGAGACCCTGAACGAAGGCCTCAAGCGCGGCTACACCATCACGGTGACCGCGGCAGAACTTGATGCGAAAGTACAAGAGAAACTGCTCGAGGCGCAGCCCGAAGTCGAAATGAAGGGCTTTCGGAAGGGAAAAGTGCCAATGGCGATGCTGCGCAAGCAGTTTGGTGAGCGCGTCATGGGCGAAGCCATTCAAGATGCCGTCGATGGCGCGATGAAGGAACACTTCGAAGCCTCTGGCGACCGTCCTGCGATGCAGCCCGACGTCAAGATGAAAGACGGCGAAGAGTGGAAAGAAGGTCAGGACGTTGTGGTCGAAATGACCTATGAAGCCCTGCCGGAGATCCCCGATGTTGACGCAAGCAAGGTCACGCTGGAGCGTCTGGTGGTAAAAGCTGAGGATGCGGCCGTCGAAGAGGCGTTGGCAAATCTGGCCGAATCAGCCCAAAATTTCGCAGACCGCAGAAAAGGCAGCAAAGCCAAGGACGGCGATCAGGTTGTGATCGACTTCAAAGGCTCCGTTGACGGGGAGTATTTTGAAGGTGGTGCCGGTGAGGATCATCCGCTGGTTCTGGGCTCCAACTCCTTTATTCCCGGCTTTGAAGAGCAACTCGTCGGCGCAAAAGCCGGTGAAGAGGTCAAGGTCGAAGTTTCCTTCCCCGATGAATATGGCGCAGCACATCTTGCTGGCAAAGCGGCCGTGTTCGAGTGCACCGTGAAAGCGGTCAAAGAGCCCAAGCCTGCCGAAGTGAATGACGAGTTGGCGACCAAATACGGCGCCGAGTCGCTCGAAGCGCTGAAGGGTCAGATCGCTGAGCGTCTGGAAATGGAATATCAGGGTGCCGCCCGCGCTGTGATAAAGCGTTCGCTGCTTGACCAATTGGACGCGCTTGTGAAATTTGAACTGCCACCATCCTTGGTCGAAGCTGAAGCTGGCCAAATCGCACATCAGCTGTGGCACGAGGAAAACCCCGATGTTCAGGGTCACGATCACCCTGAGATCGAGACCACCGACGAGCATAAGACATTGGCTGAGCGTCGCGTCCGTTTGGGCCTGTTGCTGGCCGAAGTGGGCCGCAAAGCCGAGATCACCGTGACCGATCAGGAAATGACCCAAGCGGTTATGAACCAGGCGCGTCAGTACCCCGGTCAGGAACGTCAGTTCTTTGAATTCGTTCAGAAAAATCCGCAGATGCAGCAGCAGCTGCGCGCGCCGATCTTTGAAGATAAAGTTGTCGATCACATCGTTGCCGGGGCAAATGTTTCCGACAAGGAAGTCGATAAGGACGGTCTGCAAAAGGCTGTTGAAGCATTGGACGAGCTGTAAGCCTCGGCTTTCATGCTTTGAAAGATTGGGGGCCGTGCCATTGTGCGCGGCCCTTTTCCTATTTGGCCTATTGAGGTGACATATGCCCGATTTCCTGCCTGATCTTCCGGTTGAAAAGATCCTTGAAGCCCTCCGCGCCGCACCGGGGAACCGGTTGAAATCCGGCAAGTTCGACAGCCCCGAATCCTCCGCTGCCTTGTCGGTCAATGCGTTTGGCTGGTTTCTGGAACGACCCGAGGCCTTTCCGGTGCTGCCCGGCGGTCTCGGCAAGGCCAAAGAGGTGGTGATCGAGGCCGAGATGCGCTTTCCTTGGGCTGGTGGCAAACATACCTGTCTGGATGCGGCGATTGAAACCGACCGCTATTTGATCGGCGTTGAATGCAAACGCTATGAGCCATTTCGTCCAGCCAAGAAAAGCGATTTTGGCGAGAACTTTGATCGCAAGGTCTGGGGCGAGAATATGGCGGGCTATACCCGTTTGCGCCGCACACATGCCAATGGCGCACGCCGCTTTGCCACGCTGGATGACGTAGAGCTGGTCAAGGATGCTTACGGGTTGCGGACCGAGGCCGCGCGGCGCAATTTGCGGCCTATTTTGCTCTATCTATATGCCGAGCCTGCGACATGGGCGAGTGGCAAGCCTGTAGATCCGCAGTTGATCACGGCACATCGTGCGGATCTGAAGCTGTTTTCCGAAAGCGTTGAGGGCGATGAGGTCGGCTTTGCCGCGATGACATGGGATGAGATGTTGGCGCTTTGGGGGCGGGGTAAGATGGCGCTGGCTGATCATGCCGCCCGCGTCCGGGATCAATTTGCGCCGCTGTAATGCTGTCCCGATGGCGCATAAAAAAAACCGCGCAAAGGGCCAGCCCCTGCGCGGTTTGATGTTCTGGAGAAGGGGCCTTAGTCGCGGCCCATATCCTCGCCGTCTTCATTTGCAGCGCCCATTTCGTCGAACAACTCGGCGATTTCGAACTCTGCTTCTGCTTCTGCTTCGGCAGCCAGCTCCTGAATGGATTTACCAGCGGCTTGCAGCTCGGCCTCTTCGGTGGAGCGCGCAACGTTCATGACGATGCTTGCTGTCACTTCGGGGTGCAGCACGACGGAAACCGTGTGCAGGCCCAGATCTTTGATCGGCTTGTTCAAGACAACCTGACCACGATCCACGGTAAAGCCTTCGGCGGTTGCGACATCGGCGGCGTCACGGGTGGTGACCGAACCATAGAGCGCACCTGCATCAGAGGCGGAGCGGATGATGACGAAGTTCTGGCCGTCGAGCTTTTCGAAGATGGCTTCTGCTTCTGCCTTTGTCTCGAGGTTTTGTGCCTCAAGCTGGGCCTTGCGGGCCTCAAAGGATTTGATGTTGCTTTCGTTTGCGCGCAGGGCTTTGCCCTGTGGCAAAAGAAAGTTACGGGCATAGCCTTGCTTGACGGACACAACGTCGCCCATCTGGCCCAGCTTTGCCACGCGCTGAAGAAGGATCACTTGCATGTTGGTGTCTCCTTATTTCACAGCGTAGGGCAGCAGGGCGAGAAAGCGGGCGCGTTTGATCGCACGGGCCAGTTCACGCTGCTTTTTCGCCGAGACGGCAGTGATACGGGATGGCACGATTTTGCCACGCTCAGAGATGTAGCGCTGCAAAAGACGTGTGTCTTTATAGTCGATCGCTGGTGCATTGTCGCCCGAGAAGGGGCAGACCTTGCGGCGACGGAAGAATGGTTTATTCGCCATTTGAATGGTCCTTTCCTATGCCTGAGATCAACGACGCGGGCGATCGCCGCGGTCGCGGTCGTCACGCTTTTGCATCTGCACAGATGGGCCTTCTTGATGTGCATCGACCTTGATGGTCAGCACACGCATCACGTCATCGTGCAGGCGCATCAGGCGTTCCATTTCCTGCACGGCGGCGGCTGGCGCATCCGTACGCAGAAAGGCGAAATGGCCCTTGCGGTTCTTGTTGATCTTATAGGCCATCGTTTTGACGCCCCAGTACTCATGCTCCAAGACTTTACCGTCGTTGTCGCTGAGGACTGTGGAGAAGTGTTCGATAAGCCCTTCGGCTTGCGTGCTGGAAAGATCCTGACGCGCGATCATGACATGCTCGTAAAGCGGCATGCTGTCTCCGTTCATTATTCTAGGTGCATTTCATAGGCCGGGGTCATCACCTTGCCGCGTCCCGACCACGAGAGGCTGCACCGGATCAAAAGAAAGATACGGCAAGATCAGGCGCGTATAGCGGGCGCAGGCGGGCGAGGCAAGCTTTTATGCGGTTTGGAACCGATGGAATACAGGAAAGATTGCGATGGGCGGGGGGCTGCGCTATTGCGATAGTATCAAGAAATTGGAGAGCAGTATGAGCAGAGCATTCGTATTTCCGGGGCAGGGGTCGCAGGCGATCGGCATGGGCCGTGCATTGGCCGAGGCCTATCCTGCCGCGCGCGCGGTATTTGAAGAGGTCGATGATGCTTTGGACGAGAAGCTCTCGGCACTGATCTGGGAGGGCGCGATCGATGATCTGACGCTGACCCAAAACGCCCAGCCTGCGATCATGGCAACATCGATGGCGGCCCTTGCCGCGCTGGAGGCCGAGGGTCTGGGCATGGCGCAGGCCGATTTTGTGGCGGGTCACAGCCTTGGCGAATACTCGGCGCTTTGTGCGGCGGGATCGATGGATCTGGGCGACGTGGCGCGTTTGTTGCGGATTCGCGGTGCCGCGATGCAAGAGGCGGTGCATGTCGGTGTCGGCGCTATGGCGGCGATTCTGGGCCTTGATTACGACACGGTGACCAGCGTTGCGGGTGAGGCCGCCGGCGATGAGGTCTGTCAGGTTGCCAATGACAATGACCCGGCACAGGTGGTGATCTCTGGCCATAAGGGCGCGGTAGAGCGGGCCTGTGTGATCGCCAAGGAAAAAGGTGCCAAGCGTGCGCTGATGCTGCCGGTCAGCGCGCCGTTTCACTGCGCCTTGATGGAGCCTGCCGCCGCTGTGATGGGCGAGGCTTTGGCCGCCGTTGTGATCCGCGATCCAAGCGTGCCCGTGGTCGTGAATGTGCGCGCCGAAGCCGTGACCGAGGCCGACCGCGTGCGTGCGTTGTTGGTCGCTCAGGTGACGGGTGAGGTGCGCTGGCGCGAATCCGTGCAATGGCTGGCGCGGGCCGGTGTGACCGAATTTTGGGAGGTTGGCGCGGGAAAGGCGCTTTCGGGCATGATCAAGCGGATCGAGTGCGACACAGTGCAACGCAATATCGGCACGCCCGACGACATTACCCCGTTGAAAGCATAACCGGCAGGCAGGCTATTTAGAGAAAGGAATTTATATGTTTGATCTGACAGGAAAGAATGCGCTGGTGACCGGCGCCTCGGGCGGAATCGGTGGCGAGATTGCGCGCAAGCTGCATGCGGCGGGCGCAACCGTCGCGCTTTCGGGCACGCGGGAGGCCCCGCTGGAGGCGCTGGCATCCGAGCTGGGCAGCCGCGCCCATGTGCTGACCTGCAACCTTTCGGATGCGGCAAGTGTCGAGGCCCTGCCCAAGGCGGCAGCGGCGGCGATGGGATCGGTCGATGTGCTGGTAAACAACGCAGGCATTACCCGTGACAACCTGTTCATGCGCATGTCCGATGACGAATGGGCCAGTGTGCTGGAGGTCAACCTGACCTCGACCTTCCGTTTGTGTCGAGGTGTCTTGCGCGGGATGATGAAGGCGCGTTGGGGCCGGATCGTGAATATCTCCAGCGTTGTGGGTACAACGGGCAATCCGGGGCAGGCCAATTATGCGGCCTCCAAGGCGGGGATGGTCGGCATGTCCAAAAGCCTCGCCTATGAGGTGGCAAGCCGTGGAATCACCGTGAACTGTGTGGCACCGGGCTTTATCACCACAGCGATGACCGAAAAGCTGACAGACGACCAAAAGGCCAAGATTCTTACCCAGGTTCCCGCCGGTCGCATGGGGGATGTGAATGAGATTGCATCCGCGTGCCTTTATCTGGCCAGCCCCGAGGCGGGCTATGTCACGGGGACAACGCTGCATGTAAACGGCGGAATGGCGATGATTTAAGACGTGATTTTGGGCCATTTGCCGCAACTGTGGCCAGATTTTGACAAGGAAATGCGCGCGAAAGCGCCGCAGCCTCTTGATCTGGGGGGGCAAATGGCCCTACATCCTGCAACCGAAAGCGTTTGCCATGGCACTGGAACGTGTTATAGGCGGCGTTAATAAGGCTAGGGCGTGTAACGCGTTCTGGTTTCCCGATGGTTTCGGGATGAGCCGCTCTTATAGAGCACGAGATTAAGATCGGGCGATGATGCCCGTAACTGCATGAGGAATTGACATGAGCGACATCGCTGACCGCGTTAAGAAGATCGTCGTCGAGCATCTGGGCGTCGAAGAAGATAAGGTCGTTGAAAACGCCTCGTTTATTGACGATCTGGGCGCGGACAGCCTTGATACCGTCGAGCTGGTTATGGCTTTTGAGGAAGAGTTCGGGATCGAAATTCCGGATGATGCTGCTGAAACCATCCAAACCTTTGGCGATGCGGTCAAGTTCATCTCAAGCGCGTCTTGAGATCGATAGATCCTTAGGATTTGCACTTCGGTAGCCTTCGGGTCGCCCATTTGCGTTAAAATCAAAGCCCGCAGTTTCACGCTGCGGGCTTTTTCTTTGCTGGCGGCTTGTCGCGCCCATCCATTGTGGCCACTGCATTGTGGGGGGCATAACCACTGGAAAGTTTCTAATTTTTTCCGAATGGCTGTTATCTATGGATGTTTCAATATTTACGTTTAGCTCATCGTTAGGGGATTGATCCTATCAAAGGGCTGCGTAATGAGAAAGGAACCTCTATTATGATTTCGAGCATTGGCTCACAAAACCTTTACCTCGGCCAACTTACGAGTGCCGGCCAAATCACTTCGCCAACAAGTGAAACAGCAAAGAGCGGACAGGTTGTCGGTGGCGTTTCCGGCACAGAAGACGCGGGCAAGTCGCAGGCCGCCGAGAACCGGCCACCGCCACCTCCACCCCCACCAGAAGAAGACAGCGCGTCCAATATAAGCAGCGATGCAGATCCCGAAGCACTGCTGCAAAGCCTGTTCGAAGCACTTGAAGCGGAAGAGGACAGCACCGATGAGGCCAGCCTCCTGGAAACCTTGAGCTCTATCGCGACTGAAGGCTATGCCGCCGCACAGTCGATGTTTGCAGCTGAAACAAAAGTTTAAAGCGCTGCAATGACCGGTATATTGGCTGCCTAAAACGGGCGGCCATGTTTCACGTCCAAACTGCTCAATCACACTGCGGATGTTATGGGCGGGTTAGGATTCGTTCCTCTGCGGGCTTTGTGCCTTCGTCGTCCCAGATCAACAAGACGGAGTCGATTTTGCGCGCGGCCCGATCAAGCGCGATGTCGCGGGCGGCCTGACTGTCGGCCCCCTTGGACAGGGCCGTGAGCGCGGCGATACTGCGGTATGCGCCAATGCCGAACCACACCCGCAGCGCCAAGAGGGCGGGGGTAAAGATCAAGGTCAGAACGGTTGCGATGCCAAGGCCGAAAACCACCGCCGTTGCCAGTTGTTTCCACCAAAGGGCCGTTGGGCTGTCGATGGAATAGCCGCCATGGATGAAGTCGAGGCTAAGGCCGAACATCATCGGTGCCAGCCCTGCCATGGTGGTAATGGTTGTCAGCAAAACCGGCCGGATGCGCTGTTCGGCGGTGCGGATAATCGCCTCGAGCTTGGGCATATAGCGGCTGAAGTCCTGATAGGTATCGATCAACACGATATTGTTGTTCACCACGATCCCGGCCAGCGCGACAATGCCGGTGCCGGTCATGATGATGGAAAAGGTCTGCTCCATCACCAACATACCGATCAGGACGCCGGTGGTCGAAAGTACCACTGCAATCAACACCAGAACCGCATTGTAAAAGCTGTTGAACTGCGCCAGCAGGATGATGAACATCAAGGCCAGCGCGCCCGCAAAGGCCTTGGCAAGAAAGGCACCGCTTTCGGCCTGATCCTCTTGGTCGCCGGTCCATTCCCATTCGACGCCATCGGGCAGAGGATCGGCTTCGGTCAGCCATTCGGTCAGGCGGGTGATACGTTCATTCGCGTTGACCGGCTCAAGGATAAGGCTCGTGCGGTCCAACGCGTCCAAGGGCTTGTCAGCGCTTACAAGGGTATATCCGTAATCACCGCCTGCCAGATCGCGCGGGGTGGTGCTGTTTTCCTCGCGGGCTTTGGCCAGGCCGATGATGGTGCCGTTTTCCTTGACGGTGGCAAAACCCGCCATGACATCTGCCTTTACGTCATAGTGGCGGGTTTGGTTCACGCGATCAATCCGGCCCAGCTTGGGCACAGGGGTGCGGGTGATGAAATTGGACAGGGGCACCAGCCCGTCATTGGTGCGCAGCTTCAACGTATCGAGCGTCGAGAGCAGGCGGTCCTTTGCGGGCAGGCGCACGCGAATCTCTATTTCCTCGTCCGAGCTGTCGACGCGCATCGTATCCAGCAAGATCCCCCGTGTCACAAGCTGCACCATACCGCCAACGCTGGCCACATCGGCCCCGAAACGGCCGGCTTTCTCGACATCGACATCAATCTGCCAGTCAATGCCGGGCAGGGGGAGGGTATCCTCTACCCCGACGATCGCGGGCATCAGGGCCAGCTTGTTGCGGACCGTTATAACGGCTTGTTCCAATGCGGCGAAATCATCCCCCTTCAGCCGCAGGTGGATAGGCTTGCCGCTGGCAGGTCCACGGCTTTGCGCCAGATATTCGGTCTGGATGCCGGGGATGCGCGTAAGTTCTTCCATGATCCGCGCCATCACCAGATCGCCGTCCAATGCGGGTTGATCGGCGCGGTCTTCCCAAGGGATCATTTCCACCTGAACCTGCCCGATGGTGTCGCGCGGTTCATTCGCACCGCCGGTATTTGAATTCAGCCCGCCCTCACCGGCAAAGGCAAAGACGCTGTCGACCCCTTCGGTTTGCAAGATCACATCTTCGGCCTGACGTAGCAGCACATCCTTTTCCGCCAGCGATAGGTTCCCGCGCGCACGGACATAGACGATGGCCTGTTCGATCTCTGATTCGACGAAAAACTCCACCCCTTTGGAATGGGTGGCGTAATAGTTGAAGGTGAAACCGACCACCCCCAGAACCGCGACGACCGAGACAAGCGGCATCACCGGATTTCCCGCAATCGCCTTGGTGAAATGACCAAAAGGGGTGCGCCGGTAGCTGCCTTTGATCTTGCCGGGGGCGCGCTTTGGCGTGGCGGCAGTCATGGTGATGGAGGTCAGCGCGCCCCCCAGCACAAACATCAGCGCACCGGGCACCGGGGTCATCGCCCCCGTGGGGGCGAGATCGCCCAGCAGATAGGCGGGGTTCAAAAGCTGCATCGCGCCCAGAAACACCAGATAGATCGCAGGCGGCACAAGGGCCGCGCGCAGCATCCATGGCAGGGGAGCAAGCCGCTTTGCGGCCCCTTCAAACTGACGGCTGATACGGCCCGACACCCCGCCCAAGACCGGCAGATAGATCAGCGCCACGATCAGGCTGGCCGAAAGCACAAAGATCAGCGTGACGGGCAACATGCCCATGAACTCTCCGGGGACGCCGGGCCAGAACAGCATCGGCAAAAAGGCGCAAAGCGTGGTCGCGGTTGAGGAGACCACCGGCCAGAACATCCTCTTGGCCGCCTCGGTATAAGCCGCCATCGGCCCAGAGCCTTCGGAGATACGCGTATCGGCATATTCCACGATCACGATCGCCCCGTCGACCAGCATCCCCACCGCCAGAATAAGCCCGAACATCACAATGTTGGACACCGTAATCCCCATCGCCGCCAACAGCACAAAGCACAACAGGAAAGAGGTCGGAATCGCAAAACCCACCAAAAGCGCCGAGCGCGTGCCCAGCGAGGCCAGTACCACGATCATCACCAGTGCAATCGCCGTCAGAACAGAGCCTTCCAACTGGCTGACCATGCTTTTGACCTGATTGGATTGATCGAGAGAGGCCTTTATCTCTACCGCGTTGCGCATGTCTTGGGGCCATGTGGCGCGTTCCTCTTCGACAAGGGCGCGGACCTCGGCGGCGGTGTCGATCAGGTTGAAACCCTTGCGTTTGACCACCTGAAGCGCGACCGTGGTTTCGCCGTTAAACCGCGCGGTGCCGGTGCGATCCTCAAACGTCAGGCGGATATTGGCCAGATCGCCCAGTGTCACAACGCGGTCACCATTCACCTTGACCGGCAGCGCATAAACCTGCGCCGGTGTTTTGAAGGAGGAGGGGATCTTGACCGAATAGGCGCCATTGTCGGTTTCCACCTCTCCCGCCGCGATCAACTGGTTGTTGTTGCGCACAACGGCGACCAGCTCGGCGGCGGTAACGTTATAAGCCTCAAGCCGCAGGGGGTCGATTTCAACCTCCAGCATCTCGTCGCGGTGTCCGGCCAGCTCCACCTTGAGGACGGCGTCCATCCCCTCAATCCGGTCCTGCATGGATTTGGCAGCGCGCAGCAGCGTGCGCTCGGGCACCTGACCGGAAAGCGCGATGATGATGA
This sequence comes from Pseudorhodobacter aquimaris, assembly GCF_001202025.1. Classification (GTDB taxonomy): domain Bacteria; phylum Pseudomonadota; class Alphaproteobacteria; order Rhodobacterales; family Rhodobacteraceae; genus Pseudorhodobacter; species Pseudorhodobacter aquimaris. Next base: position 14,101 of record NZ_LGHS01000029.1, on the reverse strand, counting down.
TCGGGAATTCGGAGAAATTGATCTCGGTGATGCTGTATTTATCGGCCCCATCGGGAAATTTCGCCTCGGCCGTGTTCATCTTGTCGCGCACATCGGCGATGATCTTGGTCTTGTCCCAGCCGAATTCGAATTCCAGCGCCACACCGCCATAATTTTCGGCGGCGGTGCCGGAAATGGTTTTCAACCCGTCAAGGCCTGAAAGCTCTGTCTCCATCACCTTGACCAGAAGGGTTTCGCTGTCAGCCGCCGAAATGCCGGGAAAGGGGACAGAAACAAAAAGAGCCGGAATTTCGATGTCCGGCTCGCCTTCTTTGGGCAGAGAGGTATAGGCAAAAGCGCCCGCCATCAGCGAAAGTGCCACAAAGGCGATCACCATGCGGGCGCGATTGGCGGCCCAGTCGATAAGGCCGGTCATTGGGCGGCGTCCTCATAGGTGACATCGACGGCAATGCCCGCAACGACATATTCCTGCCCCACGACGATCACATCGGCGACATCCGGCAGGCCCGTGACCCAGACCCCTTGGGGCGTATCGCGCAGCAAGGTGACGGGCACAAAGGCCACGCGGTTGCTGTCGCCATCCACCACCCGCAGGCCAAGCCGCCCGTCATCATCCAGCGTCAGGGATGAGGCCGGCAGCAGATGCGCAGGCTTGCCCTCGGTGGCGATCATCAGCTCGGCGGTCTGCCCGTCGCGGATCGCAAGGCCGCCGTTGGGCACCGTGACCTCTACCCGAAAGGTGCGGGTCAAGGGGTCGGCAGAGCGGCTCAGGAATGTCACCCGCCCAAGGGTTTCATGCCCCGAGGCCAGCCGCGCCTGTGCCATTGCGCCCACGCTGACCTTATCGACATCGGTTTCGGCCAGAAATCCCACCAGCTTGATCGGGTCCAGCTGGATCACGGTTGCACAAGGAGATCCCGGTTGCAGCAACGCGCCCAGCTCGGCGGTATCGGTTTCCAACAGGCCCCCGAAAGGCGCGCTTAGGGTCAGCCGCGCGATCTCGCGGCGGGCGGCCTCAACCGCAGCCTCGGCGGCGCGGATGCCTGATGTCGCCGCCGTCACCCCCGATTGGGCCGAATTGATACCGGCGCGGGCGCTTTCAACCGCCGCCGTTGTCGCCGCCACCCGGGTTTCCGAGGCAAAGCCGCCCTCGATCAGTTTGGCTGCGGCACGGGCGTTGATCTCTGCCTCGGCCAACATGGCGCGCGCTTCGATCAGGCGCGCTTCGGCCTCGGGCAGACGGCTTTGCGCCTCTAGCTTGCGGGCCTCGGCTTCCATCAATTGGGTCTCGCGGGTGCCGGTATCGAGCACGCAAAGCGGCTGGCCCGCGCTGACATAGGCGCCGCGGCGCAGGGGCTCGGAGATGATAAGACCGGAGGTTTCCGATTTGACAATCACCTGACGCGCGGCCTCGGTCTGGCCACGAGCCAAGATCATGCTGTCCACGGGCTGGGCGGTGCTGCGCTGCACCAGAACGGACAGGCGTGCCTCGGGCGCGCTCTCCGGGGCATCCACCGGCAGATCGGGGCGGGTTTCGGCCGCATCATTGCCGGTGACAAAGGCCAGCAGGCGCTCACGCTGGAAGACCAGTAAGAACAATGAAAGGGAAACCAGAATTGCGGTGACAACGGGAAAGAGGCGCATAGTTTACCTTATCTTGGGCCCGCAAAAGGGGCATCAACAGCCTGACCGGGAGATGGCTCTTTGCGTGGCTATACTCTGAAAGGGTGAGTGCAGAGTAAGTATTTTTCCGCGCCCCGCAAGTTTCTTGCCCCGATGTTGCATCACCGCTTGGGAGGGCCTACGCGCTGGATGACGGATTATTTCCCTAAAAACAAGCCTAACGGGGGTGGTCGCGGACAGGTAGAAGCGGGCCGGGGCTTGGCAAGCCCTTGGCCTTGCGTGTAAGACGGTTTCAAAGAATTGGAGACAGGCGTGAGTAATCCAGAAAGCTTCATTGAAGAGGTCACCGAAGAGGTCCGCCGCGACCGACTTTTTGCGATGTTTCGCAAGTACGGCTGGATCGGGGCATTATTGGTGGTCTTGATCGTGGGTGGGGCTGCTTATACCGAATGGCAAAAAGCAAGCCGCGCGGCCGAATCCGAGGCCTTTGGTGATGCATTGCTGGACGCGCTGGATCAGGACACGCCATCGGCACGTCGCGCTGCCCTTGTCGGCGCGGATATTGCTGCGGGGGGGGAGGCTGACAGGCTGGCGCTGCAAAAGCTGCTGGTTGCCTCGGATGCCACGGGCGACAAGGCAAGCATATTGGCCGCGCTGGATGCCGTGATTGCCGATACGCGTTTGGCCCCGACCTACCGCGATCTGGCAACCCTGCGCCGTGTTATCCTTGCGGGAACGGACATGGAGATTTCTGCCCGCCGTGCGGCCCTTGATCCGCTGGCAATTCCCGGCCGCCCCTTCCGCACCTTGGCGCTGGAGCAACTGGCCTATCTGATGGTGGAAACCGGAGATGACGCAGGGGCGATTTCGCAACTGCGCGCGCTTTCGCAAGATCAGGAGGCACCGACAGGCCTGCGCCAACGTGCGGCCCAGATGATCGCGGCCTTGGGCGGCGAGACGGCAGAAGGTTAATGCGGGCATTCGCTTGCATTTGATGCGCAGCCGATGGAACATATCGCGCAAACGGGCGCCAAGACAAAGGGTAGATAGAAGATGACTTCTTTCTTTGATACGCGGAACAAGGCAGGCAGAACCCTGTGCCTGATGGCCGGGCTGGCGCTGCTCGCGGGCTGCGAAAAGGAACTTATCCTTGAGGGGGAGCGGTTCAACCCCCGCACGCCGCTCTCTGATTCGATCCGCGCCGAGGGTGAGGCGCAGCCAACCGACAGCTTTGGCATGATTGAAAACCGGTCTGTCGCGATCAACCTGCCTGCTGCGCGTGCCAATGCTGATTGGACCCACCGGGCCGGCAATGCCGCGCATCTGATGCCGCATGTGGCCCTGTCATCGGCACCTGCACGGATCTGGTCGGCGAATATCGGCAGTGGCAACAGTCGCAAATACCGCATTTCTGCCGCGCCTGTCGTTGCGGGGGGGCGGGTGTTCACAATGGATGCCACCACGGGGGTCTCGGCGGTGTCGACCTCGGGCGCGTTGCTGTGGACTGCGAACCTGAAACCAGAGAGCGCGCGCGGTGATGTGTCGGGTGGCGGGCTTGCATTCGGCGAGGGGCGGCTGTTTGCGACCACGGCCCACGGCGAGGTGGTGGCGATTGACCCGGCAACCGGCGGCGTGATCTGGCGGCAGAACATCAATTCGCCTGCGGCGGGAACGCCGACGGTGGCGGATGGTGTGGTCTATGTCGTCGGGCGGAACAATACGGCCTGGGCGATCAATGCCAAAACCGGCAAGGTGCAATGGCAACTGCCGGGGGTACCGTCTCCTTCGGGTATGATCGCTTCGGCAGCCCCTGCGGTGACGGCACGAACGGTGCTGATTCCTTCGGGTAACGGGACGGTGACGGCCGCGCTGAAAACCGGCGGTATCCAGCTTTGGACGGCAAATGTGGTGGGGCAGCGCCTTGGTCGTGGGCATACGGGTGTGACCGATATCACCGGCGATCCGGTGGTTGATGGCAAGACCACCTATATGGGCAACCAAAGCGGGCGTTTGATGGCGGTGGAAACCGCATCGGGAACCGAGAAATGGTCGGCCCGCGAGGCGGCTTATGGTGCGGTTCTGCCGGTCGGCGGCTCTGTCTTTCTGATCTCGGATGAGGCAAGGCTGGTGCGGCTGGACGCCGAGACCGGCGAACCGATCTGGTCCGTTGAGATGCCTTATTTTGAGGCCACAAAGGCCAAGAAACTGTCGCGGATCACGGCGCATTACGGGCCGGTACTGGCAGGCGGGCGGCTGATTGTTGCTTCGGGCGATGGCGTGGTTCGGATGTTCAACCCCGTCAACGGCGCGCTTGTCGGAACGGTGGAATTGCCCGGCGGCGCGGCTGCGGCACCTGCCTTTGCAGGCGGGGTAATGTATATCGTTTCGGAAAATGGCCAACTTCACGCTTTCCGTTAAGGCCCAAGCGGTGTATGGCCAAGGATTGATGACCTGACCCAAGCCCCCGGAGGGGCCGAGATGAGCTTTACCCTTGCCATAGTTGGCCGCCCCAATGTGGGCAAATCTACTCTTTTCAACCGCCTCGTGGGGCGCAGGCTGGCGTTGGTCGATGACCAACCCGGCGTGACCCGTGATTTGCGCGAAGGCGATGCCAAGATATTTGACATGCGCTTTACCGTGATCGACACGGCGGGGCTTGAGGATGTGACCGATGACAGCCTTCAGGGGCGTATGCGCCGCCTGACGGAACGTGCCGTTGATATGGCCGATGTCTGTCTGTTCCTGATTGACGGGCGTGCAGGCGTGACCGCGACGGATCTGGTCTTTGCCGATATCCTGCGCAAACGTGGGGCGCGGGTTATTCTGGGCGTGAACAAGGCCGAGGGCAAGGCGGGCGATGTCGGCGCGATTGATGCCTGGTCGCTTGGTCTGGGCGAACCCTTGCGCTTGTCGGCAGAACATGGCGAAGGGGTCGATGACCTTTATCACGTGTTGCGCCCGATCAGTTCCGAGTTCGAGGCCCGCGCCGAGGCAGATGCGCCCATTGTCGATGTGGATATCCCCGAGGATGAGGCCGATCTTGAGGCCGATCCCGAATGGCACAAGCCGACCATTGACAAGCCGTTGCAAATCGCAGTCATCGGGCGCCCCAATGCCGGAAAGTCGACGCTGATCAACAAGATCATCGGGCAAGAGCGACTTTTGACAGGGCCGGAGGCGGGGATCACCCGTGATGCGATCTCGGTCAAAACAGATTGGTACGGCACGCCAACGCGGATTTTCGATACCGCTGGGATGCGCAAAAAAGCGCGGATCAACGACAAGCTGGAAAAGATGTCGGTTTCGGACGGGCTTCGTGCGGTGCGTTTTGCCGAGGTGATCGTGGTCCTGCTGGATGTCGAGATCCCCTTTGAACAACAAGACCTGCGCATCGCCGATTTCGCGGAGACCGAGGGCCGCGCCGTTGTTGTGGCGGTCAACAAATGGGACCTTGAAGACGAAAAGCAGGAAAAGCTTGCCGAGCTGCGCGAAAGCTTTGAGCGGTTATTGCCACAGCTTCGGGGTGCGCCGCTTGTGACCGTTTCGGCCAAAACGGGGCGCGGGTTGGACCGTCTGCACGGGGCGATCATGCGTGCGCATGACATCTGGAACCGGCGTATTCCGACCAACCGGCTGAATACCTGGCTCCAAGCCATGACCGAGGCGCACCCGCCACCGGCACCGGGCGGGCGGCGGATCAAGCTGCGCTATATGACCCAGGTGAAAACCCGTCCACCGGGGTTTGTTGTCATGTGCTCCCATCCCGATTTGATGCAGGAAAGCTATAAGCGGTATCTGGTCAACGGGCTGCGCGATCACTTTGATATGCCAGGCACGCCGATTCGTATCACGCTGCGCGGGCAGGGCGACAGGAACCCCTTTAAGGACAAGAAATTTCACACGCCAAGCCGCTTGCGCAAGCACAAGGCGTCAAAAGATCCCGATAAACGGTTTTGAAATCAAAGGGGGGCTTGGCCCCCTTTTTTGCTGCGCATGCGGAAATCTTATCCCGTTTGCTTGGGTCAGACTTCAATCCACCATTTGTAATGATGGTGCTCAAAGGTCGGGTGCATTTCGGCACCTTTCACCTTTGGATCGACGTGCCTATAAAGCTTGCGCCAGTAGGGCTGTATCATGACAGCTTGGTCTTGCAGGATTTCCTCCAGCCGTTTCATCACCACGCGGCGATCATCGGCGTCGGCGATGGCATTGGCCTGTGCCAAAAGCGTATCGAATTCTGCATCTGAAAAGGCTGTCTCATTCCATGCGCCGCCCGTGCGATAAGCGAGCGTCAGGATTTGCACGCCAAGGGGCCGCATATTCCATTCGGTTGCCGAGAAGGGAAATTTTTTCCAGTCGGTAGAAATGGTTATACCCGGATGCATCGTCCGCTTTACCCTGATGCCGGCATCGCGCAACTGGGCCGCCACCGCATCGCTTGTTCTGGCTTGCCATGTGTCATCAAGGGAGTGCAGCTCAAACTCGAAATCCGCCATCCCAGCCTCTGTCAGAAGGGCCAGAGCCGCCTTCGGATCTGCCTTCAAAGGCGGAAGCGCGGCATATTCGGGGTGGATGTCACAGACATGATGGTTCTGTGCAACCGTGCCAAGGTTGCTATAGCCAAGCTCAAGGATGATACCATTGTCGACGGCCATCGCAAGCGCGCGGCGGACGCGCAGGTCCTTGTATTCCTCGGCGTTTTGGTTGAAACGCAGAGTAATCGTGGCGGCTGTATCGATTTCCGATTTTTCCCAGCCGAGATCATCGAGAATTTCGATAAAATCGCCAATGGATTGATAGGTCGCGTCAATTTCTTCTGCACGCGCGGCCGCGATGGCGGCACCGGGGTCGGTGCCAAGGTCGATGTAATCAATTCTATCCAGATATGGTCCGCCGTAAACCTCTGTCCCCCACCATCCATGCGCGCTATTGCGTAGCAAGCTTTGGCGTAGACCAACCAGATTGGTTTCAGGCAAATAGGGACCGGTTCCGATCGGGTTCAACGAGGGGTCGCCATCGTCATAAGAGGGGTGCACCACTGCCGCAGGATAGTCGGACATATTCACAATCAAGGCGATATCTGGCGCGTTCAGCGTCAGCTTGACGGTGTGGTCATCAATGACCGAGATTGCACCCTCGGCTGCGGTGTTGATTGCGGGGTCAACTAGCGCGCTCATACGTGCGGACATGGAGTTGCCCCTGACCCTGCCATCGCACCAGCGGGTGATGTTATGGGCGACATCATGGGCGGTAAAGGCATCGCCATTGTTCCAGGTTACCCCCTTGCGGAGGGTCAGCCAGTATTCAGTCGCATCCTCATTTGTTTTCCAGCTTTCCAACAACATGCCGCGAAGCGTGCCATCGGCGTTGTATTCCACCAGATATTCCAGCCATCCCCGTGTGAAATTGGCGATCTGCGACCAGTCAGCGGTGCGCGGATCCCTAAGGTTTCTGGTCTCCATCGCCATGCGCAAAACGCCGCCCGGTATGGGCGTTGCAGCGTTGGCTTGCGGGGCGGCAAGGCCCAAAAGGCCGTAAGCTGTGGGGGCTGCGATACCCAAGGCGCAGGCGCGTGTCAGGAAGTCACGCCGATCAAGCGTGCCTGCGCCAACTTCGGCGGCATAGGCAAGGGCCGCCGGATGTAGGTTTCGCGTCGTCTGTGTCACAGCATTCTCCCCGAATGTTTGGCACTTCGCTTCGGTCTTTCAGGCCGGGGCGGATCGCATCTTGGTAAATTGGTGGGTGATGACAGAAGACCTTGGCAGATCTCTAATTCTGCGCGGTTTTTCCCGGCAGTCAATCCGTAGCGCTGCCCAAAACGATTCAAAACCGCAGTTGCCTGTCACCAGCAGGGCGAGAACTTGTCAAAAAAAACAACATTTATCACTGTTAGCCACTGTGCCTTTGCGGTGCAACCGGTCAGGCCTGTTTTCGGAACGCCGAAGGGGATTTCCCGGTCTTGTGCTGAAAGGCGCGGGTGAAATAGGCGGGGGAGGCAAAGCCGAGATCGGATGCGATCTTGCCAACCGGTGTCTTGGTGTCGCAAAGCAGCGTGCTCGCCTCAAAGATCAGGCGGTCATGGAGCAGATTCGAGGCAGGCTTGCCGCAGGTCTGTTTGCAACAGCGGGTCAAATGCGTCGGGGTCACGCCCAGGGCTTCGGCAAATTCGGCAACGCCCATGCCTGATTTGAAATTGCGTTCCAAAAGATTGGCATAGCGTGCAACCAGCCGCCCTGCGGCGTCGCTGTCGCGCATCTCGCCGCCTGCTTTATGGACCTGACGTTCCAGCCAGACGCTCAGCAAGCCAAGATGGTGCAGTGTCGCGCGGTCATGGGCGGGGGTATCGCTGTTCATTTCGCGCTGGATGGCATCAAGCGTCATGTTCAGTTCTTGCTGGGCCGATGCCTCACGGATGCGCAGGTGTTGCGGCGCCTTGGGCAAGGGCAGGCTGCAGTTGCGGCCAAAGAACACGGCCGTGCCAAAAACCTGTGGCCCCACTTCGAACCCATGCATGACGCCTGGCGGGATGAACACCGCGTTATGCGCGGTATAGCCCCGAGTCGATCCGGCGATGGTGATCCGGCCTTGCCCTTTGGTGAACCAAAGCAGCACCGGCTCGGACAGGGACCGCATCGCCTCCACACGCCAGCGCCCTTGCGCGGCAAGACGGGGGATCGCGACAAAGCGCAATTGTGACAGGGCTGAAAGATCATTCATATCGGGGCTATCCCTTGCTTGATGATGCAATTTAAGCAGCAGCGGGGTCATGTCCCAAGCTAAAAATAGTGAAAATCGAACACATCCACAGATTTATCCACAGGTTTGCCATGCAAGTACCAATTTACGCGGCGGGATCGAGCGAGATCCAGTTTTTCATCCGATTGCGGAACCATGTCCGTTGTCGTTTCGCATATTGGCGCGAGGCAAGCTTGGCCGCGCCAATCGCCTCATCCAGCCCGGTTTCGGCGCGCAGATAAGCCACCAGTTCCGGCGCGCCAATGGCACGGGCCGAAGGGCGCAAGGGATCCCATGTCGGCAATTCGGCGCGCACTTCTTCCAGCGCGCCTTGGGTCATCATCATATCGAAACGCCGGTCAATACGGGCATTGAGCCAACCGACATCGGGGCGCAGCACAATCGGTTCCACATCCGCCAGCGGCATCAACGGGGGGGCTGTATCGGCCTGCCAATCCGCCAAACCGCGGCCGGTGGCGTGCAGAACCTCCCAAGCGCGCTGCACCCTTGCGGGGTTGCGCTGATCGATGCGGGCGCGGGTGGGGGCGTCGAGCTCGTCCAGCATGCCTGTCATTCCCTCATGGAGCCGGCGGGCATCGGCAAGGGCGCGGGTCGCGGGCGGGATTTCCGGGATCTCTGCCAGACCTTCGGTCAGGGCGCTGAAATAAAGTCCCGTCCCGCCCACGATCACAGGGCGCGCGCCCTCAGCAATCACGCGTGCCACCTCCCGCAGCCAGTGGCCAACGGAATAGGGATCATCGCGCCCGATATGCCCGTAAAGCCGGTGGGGCAGGGCGGCCTCTTCGGCCTTGCTTGGCCGTGCGGTCAACAACCGCCAGCAGCCGTAAACCTGCAAGGCATCGGCATTGACCACCACCCCGCCCGAGCGTTCCACAATCGCGGCGGCCAGCGCCGATTTGCCGCTTGCCGTCGGGCCGGCGATCAAGACCGGACGCTCGGTTGAGATGGTTTCGATCACGTTTGGCTCACTTTTCTCTGGGCTGTCGCGGTTCCGGACGGGCTTTTGGCGGCTTGCGGGTTTTGGACTGTTGAACCTGCCGCCGTTTTGCGACATTTTACGCGACAGATAAACCCCGTCTGGATTCCCTCATTGCACAGCCGTGGCTGCGCGTCACGGTGAACCGGCGCCAGCCTGTCAGGAATGCTGCAATGCCCGTCAATCTCACTGAATTGCCCGTCACCACCCATGGCCGTGTCATGCTCAAAATCTCGGGTGAGGCGTTGATGGGGGATCAAGGCTACGGGCTGCATCCGCCAACCGTTGCCCGCATCGCGCAAGAGGTGAAATCGGTGCATGATCTGGGCGTCGAGATCTGCATGGTGATCGGCGGCGGCAATATCTTTCGCGGGTTGCAAGGTTCGGCCCAAGGGATGGAGCGGACGACCGCCGATTACATGGGCATGCTGGCCACGGTGATGAACGCGCTGGCGATGCAGGCGGCCTTGGAGGCGCTAAAGATCCACACCCGCGTGATTTCCGCCATTCCAATGGATCAGGTTTGCGAACCCTACATCCGCCGCCGCGCCGTGCGCCACCTTGAAAAAAAGCGCGTCTGCATATTTGCTGCGGGCACCGGTAACCCCTATTTCACCACCGACACGGCGGCCACGCTGCGCGCCAACGAGATGGCCTGTGAGGCGATCTTCAAGGGCACCAAGGTTGACGGCGTCTATGACAAAGACCCCAAGAAATTTGCCGATGCCAAACGCTATGAGAACGTGACCTATGACGAGGTCTTGCAAAAGCATCTTGGGGTCATGGATGCCTCGGCCATCGCATTGGCGCGAGATAATAACCTGCCGATCATCGTGTTCAGCCTTGATGAGCCCGGCGGTTTTCGCGGGATTTTGGCCGGACAGGGCACCTATACCAAGGTGCATGGCTAAGCCGGGCGTGGGCATCCTGCGGGGGTAAACAGGATTGTTGCGAAATCTGCAAAGGTTTCGTAACATCCTGAAACACAGCTCTTGGTCGGGATATCCATGCGACATAAGACCTCCCATGCGGGCAAAGTTCTTGAGGTAGCGGATTCTGCCTCGGCGGCGGCACGGTCGCAAATTGCGGCAAGCTGGCATCGTTCGGTCCTGAAATACGGGCTGGACCCTGATGACCGCCGCCCGCCCGAGGTGATCGAAGAGGCCGCACTCTCGGCGCGTCTTGCGGCGAATGACACCTTCATGATGATCGCAGCCCCGCGTCTGGATATGCTTTATTCGCTGGTGGGGCAGTCGGGTTGCGCGGTTTTACTGTCGGATGTGGATGGCGTGGTGCTGGATCAACGTATATCCGCGGCCGACAAGCCGGTTTTCGACAGTTGGGGCCTGCGCAAAGGTGCCGATTGGAGTGAGCAACGCGAGGGCACCAATGGCATTGGCACCTGCCTGACCGAAAGCAGGCGGGTCATCATCCATCAGGACGAACATTTCTATGCCCGCAACACGGGGATGAGCTGCATCGACGCGCCGATCTTTGGCGCGCAGGGGCAGATTATGGCGGCACTGGACGTATCCTCGGCGCGGGTGGACCAGACCGAGGCGTTTAACCGGCTGATCGCCGCGCAGGTTGCCCAAACCGCCCGCGCGATTGAGGAGGCCAATTTTCGCGCCACATTTAACGCGGCACGGATTGTGGTTGCCGATTGCGATGATACCGGCTCTGCCACGCTTTTGGCGATTGATGACCACGACCTTGTGATCGGCGCCACGCGTGAGGCGCGCCGAGCCTTTGGTCTGGCCGCGACCGGCCCGCTGACGCCGCGCCCTGCGCGCGATATTCTTGGGCGAGAGGATGGCCCGACAGGGTTTGAGCGTGCCGAAAAGGCCGCCGTGGTGCGGGCCTTGGCGCGGGCGGATGGCAATGTCTCACAGGCGGCACGTCAGCTTGGGGTGGGGCGCGCCACGCTTTACCGCCGGATGAAACGGCTTGGCTTGCACGAAAGCTGACGGACTGTCTCACCCCTGATACACAACTGGCAGAGTTCCGGTTTTGCCATGATGACGCGGGCCTTAAAGCTGGTCATGATGGTCCTAATCCCAGGTGGAGGACTTGGGACGTTTGGAGGAACAATCATGAAAGACATCGCGCACACCGAGGCGGGCACATATACGTCGCCCTTCAAAACACGGTATGACAACTTTATCGGCGGCAAGTTCGTGGCCCCTGTCAATGGTCGCTATTTTGAGAATGTAACGCCGATCACAGGTGAAAAGATCAATGACGTCGCACGCTCGGACGCGGCTGATGTGGAACTGGCGCTGGATGCTGCCCATGCCGCCAAGGCCGGATGGGGCAGCAAATCAGCCACCGAGCGTGCGAATGTGCTGCTCAAGATTGCCGATGCGATCGAGGCGAACCTGGAGCTGATCGCCCGCGCCGAGACATGGGACAACGGTAAGCCGATCCGCGAGACAATGGCCGCCGATATCCCGCTGGCTGCCGATCACTTCCGCTATTTCGCAAGCGTTCTGCGCGGGCAAGAAGGCTCCATGAGCGAGATCGACGCCGATACGGTGGCCTATCACTATCATGAGCCGCTTGGCGTTGTCGGCCAGATCATCCCGTGGAATTTCTCGATCCTGATGGCGGCGTGGAAATTGGCGCCGGCGCTGGCGGCGGGCAATTGCGTTGTCCTGAAACCGGCTGAACAAACTCCGGCGGCGATCATGGTGCTGGCCGAGATCATCAATGACCTGCTGCCTGGCGGTGTCTTGAATATCGTCAACGGATACGGTGCCGAGGTTGGCGCGGCTTTGGCCACATCGAAACGGATCGCCAAGATCGCCTTTACCGGCTCTACCGCCACCGGCCGCACGATTATGCAGGCGGCGACCGAAAATCTGATCCCTGTCACCCTTGAGCTGGGCGGCAAAAGCCCCAATGTGTTCTTCTCGGACATCATGCGTGAGGATGACGCCTTTTTGGACAAGGCGGTTGAGGGCTTTGTCCTCTTTGCCTTCAACCAAGGTGAGGTCTGCACCTGCCCGTCGCGCGCGCTGGTGCAGGAAGATATCTATGACGCCTTCATGGAGCGGGTGATTGAGCGGGTCAAAGCCATCAAACACGGCGATCCGCGCGATCCTGAAACCATGGTCGGCGCGCAGGCGAGCAAGGCACAGCAGGAAAAGATATTGTCCTATTTCACCATCGGGCGCGAAGAAGGGGCCGAGGTCCTGATCGGCGGCAAGGCCGCGCAGTTTAAGGGTGAGCTGGCAGGGGGCAATTATATCGAGCCGACAATCCTCAAAGGCCATAACAAGATGCGCGTGTTCCAGGAGGAAATCTTTGGTCCCGTTGTTTCCGTCACCACCTTCAAGGATGAGGCCGAGGCCCTCGCAATTGCCAATGACACGATGTACGGGCTTGGCGCGGGGGTCTGGTCACGCGACATGAACACCTGTTACCGCATGGGCCGCGCGATCGAGGCGGGCCGCGTCTGGGTGAACAACTATCACGCCTATCCCGCCCATGCGGCCTTTGGCGGCTACAAGCAATCGGGTATCGGGCGTGAGAACCACAAGATGATGTTGGATCATTATCAGCAGACCAAAAATATGTTGGTCAGCTATAATCCGAACAAACTGGGTTTCTTCTAATCCTGATTGGCCCCCGTATCCTATCGCGGGGGCCAGACCTTTTACGGGCGGACAGCATTCCGATGGCGTAGCAGCGAATTGGCTTTTGAACAGCGGTGAAAACTGCGCCTGATCGCACCTATGAAACGATAAGCAATTTCGGCCATAGCCAGCGATTGGCTGGTTGGGATCACCGGGCGTACCGCAAGAGGGCGTTGCGCAATAGTCATCCATGCGTTCCAGAACGAGACCACCGCGCACTTCATGGCGAAGTTTATTGGTAATCCCCCCCCAAAATTAAGGGGCTTCATAAGTAGAATTTTCTCGGCAAGATGTCTGAGGAGATTTTGAATGCAGAAAAGCAGATACACTGAGGCGCAGATCCTTTCGATCCTGCGCCAGGGCGAAGGTGGCGTGCCGGTGGCAGAGCTGTGCCGCGAGCACGGTATGAGCAACGCGTCCTTCTATAAATGGCGGGCGAAGTATGGCGGCATGCCCTCTCGGGCTTTTGCTTTGCAAAACCCTGCCGGGTAACAGACGCGTCCATGATCAGCCAGATGAAGGCCATGGAGTGAGGCGCAAACGCCATTGGTCCGAGAGCGCGCCGAACGAGAACCGTCGGCTGAAGCGGATGTATGCGGACCTGAGCATGCAGGCTGATTTGCTGAAGGAAGCTCTTGGAAAAAAGTAGGCGGGCCATCTCAACGCCGAGAGATGGCCGTGAATGCTGTGGCGCGCTGCGCAGTCAGCATTGCGCTGGCTTGCCGCGCCTTTGGTGTCAGCGAGACCTGCTATCGTTACAGCCCGCTGCTGAGCGACGAGAATGAGCATATTGCCGATCTGCTTGTTGGGCTGACCGAAGCCCGGAAGACTTGGGGATCTGGATTATGCTTTCTGCATCTGCGCAACGTGAAGGGGCAGCCTTGGATACTGTTACCTGGCAGTGCATGTTCACATGCATGAGAAGGCACAAAAGAGTTTACCGCATCTACTGTGAACTTGAACTGAACCTGCGCCCTTTCGGGCCATTGCTACGCAATGCCCTGCCGGGTAACAGATCAAACCCCGCAAAAGGATGAAGCGGGACAAGCCCGACGCGCAGGTGGTGCCAGAAGCGCCGAACATGACCTCCCTCTCGCGCATGTAAACA
>NZ_LGHS01000028.1 GCF_001202025.1 Pseudorhodobacter aquimaris | reverse complement strand
GCTTATGACGATCCCCGGAGTTGGGCCTATGTGTGCTACGACCATTCAGGCCTTTGCGCCACCAATGGAAGAATTTTCTAATGGGCGTGAGTTTGCAGCCCGGGTCGCGGGCTTGTACCAAGGCAGAAGTCGACCGGTGGGCGACAAATCCTGGGTAGAACCTCAAAAATGGGGCAGCGCGATATAAGGCGGTTGCTGATCACAGGCGCGTCGTGCGAATGCACGCCTCTGGCGTGATGGCCGTCATCCGTTGGGCCATCCGGAAAGGCCCACCACCTGGATCATGGCTTGCCAAGATGCTGGCGCGCAAGCCTCGTATGCTGGTGGCGACTGCATTGGCAAACAAGCTTGCCCGTACTGTTTGGGCGTTAATAACCACAAAAGAGAACGATCGAATTCCACCGCTGGCTGCATAAGCTTTGCACCATGCGTTGGAGTAAACCGGCAATGTGAGAAGGGCGAAGGAGAGTAAGGAACAACGGTCATAAGACGGGGTTGGGAAAACCAGATAGAAGCCAGGAGCTTTGTGCTCGCATCAACGATTTGGACCCGATCCACGGACACCATACAGGCCAGCGGCGTGTGAAAGCTGCATATATAGGCCGGACACACGACTGCACTGATCACATGTTCTGAGCAATCTGAAAAACTTCTTGCATTGAAAGGGGCATCCACACACGGGTTCAAAGCTGTCATCCGCCTTACTGGCAGGATCGGGTGCGCTGGCGTATGCAACCGACCTATTCACACGCATTGCCGGTAGCGGGGAAAACCGCATTTGAAATCAGCGAGACGGTAAAACACCATTTCGAACGGATCTTTCGATATCCACCTGTTTGACCCGGGTGCATTGGTAGAAAGGGCGATTGATGCCGCCTATGGGTCTCCGGGGCTCAACGCGGGAAAAACTCGGCATATCCGTTTTTCGCGGCAATTCCGTTTGGCCTCGGCGCAGGTGAGATGCTGGCTTGGTTGCGCCTTGGCGGCGGGCAAAAATTAGCGTCTCGATCCAGTTGCGCGCCCCCGAAGAAATGTATCAGCTGCTGGAATTGGGAACCCTGGATGTCGCCGAGCAATCGATCGCGGCCTTGGCTTTTATCAAATAGCCAAGTTCAACTATTTCCCAGGCTGTCACCAGCAGTCTATCGTCTAAGAGCTGTTGATCAATATGGACAGTTGGAATGCGCTTTTGGATGCGCAGTGCACAATGGTCAATCTCGCCTGCAATAAGGCGACCATCAATCCGCTCGCCGATGGCGGGGCCCTTGAGTTTGCCATCATAAAACAAAATGAGGCAGACGGCGTACAGATCAAGATCTAGCCAGCCGAATTCCTCGACGCCTTTCAGGGCGTATGGGATGAAATGATCCCCGAAGAGACCACAGCCAACCCGGAAAGCAAACGCGTTTGGGACAGTTTGCAGGCTTACCGCAAGGATTATTCAACTTGGGGTATTTTATGCAGGAAACATGATGTGTTTTCTTTTCAGGCTCTCTGGCATTTTGGAACGGCTGTGCGGTTTCTTTGGGCTTTTGAGCGCGTGGATGGTCGTGCCATTGATTTTGGTTATTGTCTATGACGTCATTACCCGTAAAATTTTCTTTATTCAGCAGGCGGTGCTGAACTCGGCGCTTTATGAAATTATTTCTCCGACCATGCTGCAAGAGGCCGAATGGCACGAGCGGCGGACCGCCCGCACGAAGGGGTGGGTTGAGATGATCGCGATCCTGCTTTTGGCGGTTCCTTTCTGCTCTGTTTTACTGTTTCATTCGGTAGATACGGTCTATTCAGCCTGGCAACAGGGTGAGGGTTCATCGCCTTTGACGGGAATTTGCATTCGCTGGATCATCAAATCCTTTTTGGCAATTGGCGCGATTGAATATGCTGGCACCCAATCACGAGCCATCCAATGAGGTCGGCGCGTGATTCAGGCAATCTAATATCACCTTTACGATTATCTGGCCGCCTATATGTTTCTGACACTGGCCATTGCGCTTTTTTCAGGCTTTCCGGTGGGGATTGTCCTCGGCAGTCTGCGCTGATGCTCGCTTCTGGCGGTACTGCGTTGAATGTCATGTCGACGAGTGAGTTTTACCTCTTTGCCGACAGGTTGTGAGAGTCGGCCACGGTCAATCAGATTTTGGTAGCGGCGTCGCGGCAGACCTGCTACGTATCCTTAAGGTTTTGCTGCGCAATGTTCCGGGCGGCCTTGCGCTGACGGTTACCTTGTTTGGCACGGTCACGGCGGCGACAACCGGGGCCATAGGGGCCTCTGTGGTGATGCTCAGCATGATGGCGCGGCCTGCGATGCTGGGTATGATAAACGACTGGGATCTGGCATGGTGGCTGCATCGGCAATATTGGGTATTTTGATCCCGTCCTCGATCATGTTGGTGGTCATGGCGGACCTTATGGCCATCCCGGTTGGAAATCAGTTTGTCGCAGCGGTTGTAGCTGGCCTGTTTTTGGCCACGCTTTACAGCATTTATGTGTTAGGAAAATTCCGCCCCGGTTGCGCTGATTGTTCTGGTTCTGGGGTCGATCTTTGCGGGCGCGACCGCTATCTCCTATGTGTTTCGTGCGCTTTTTGGTGAGGATTTGATCCTCGATTTTACCGCCTGGATCGACCTAGGCCATTGGGGTTTTCTGGGCATACTGATGTTGCTGAATTTCGTTCTGGGGTTCTTTTTGACTGGATCGAAATAACCCTGATCGTATTGCCGGTTTTTGCGCCGGTCACGGCAAATCTGGCCTCTGAATTTGCGGCCACATTCGGCATGGAAGATCTGACCTTGGCCGCGCAAACGTTTCAGATGCTCTTATGGCTGCGATAAACTATAAGACAAGTTTTTTGACGCCGCCTTCTAGTTTTGCGTTGTTTTCCGAAGGAAAGCGCGCCCCAACCCGCCTTGGCCACATCTATCGCGGGATCATACCTTTCGTTGCAATTCAGATATTCGGCCTTGTCTGCATGATTGTGTTTCCAGTTCTGGTTCTGTGGCTGCCGCAGGTTCTAAAGTAGCAGAAATCCGTGTCCGACACTGGTTAACCCAGCCGCTGCACCGCAGTTTGCCGGGAAATTCAGGGTGCAGGGGTAATCCCCCCTAAAATTAAGGGGCTTCATAAGTAGAATTTTCTCGGCAAGATGTCTGAGGAGATTTTGAATGAAGAAAAGCAGATACACTGAGGCGCAGATCCTTTCGATCCTGCGCCAGGGCGAAGGTGGCGTGCCGGTGGCAGAGCTGTGCCGCGAGCACGGTATGAGCAACGCGTCCTTCTATAAATGGCGGGCGAAGTATGGCGGCATGCCCTCTCGGGCTTTTGCTTTGCAAAACCCTGCCGGGTAACAGACGCGTCCATGATCAGCCAGATGAAGGCCATGGAGTGAGGCGCAAACGCCATTGGTCCGAGAGCGCGCCGAACGAGAACCGTCGGCTGAAGCGGATGTATGCGGACCTGAGCATGCAGGCTGATTTGCTGAAGGAAGCTCTTGGAAAAAAGTAGGCGGGCCATCTCAACGCCGAGAGATGGCCGTGAATGCTGTGGCGCGCTGCGCAGTCAGCATTGCGCTGGCTTGCCGCGCCTTTGGTGTCAGCGAGACCTGCTATCGTTACAGCCCGCTGCTGAGCGACGAGAATGAGCATATTGCCGATCTGCTTGTTGGGCTGACCGAAGCCCGGAAGACTTGGGGATCTGGATTATGCTTTCTGCATCTGCGCAACGTGAAGGGGCAGCCTTGGATACTGTTACCTGGCAGTGCATGTTCACATGCATGAGAGGGCACAAAAGAGTTTAACGCATCTACTGTGAACTTGAACTGAACCTGCGCCCTTTCGGGCCATTGCTACGCAATGCCCTGCCGGGTAACAGATCAAACCCCGCAAAAGGATGAAGCGGGACAA
>NZ_LGHS01000027.1 GCF_001202025.1 Pseudorhodobacter aquimaris | reverse complement strand
AGCCCGGGTCGCGGGCTTGTACCAAGGCAGAAGTCGACCGGTGGGCGACAAATCCTGGGTAGAACCTCAAAAATGGGGCAGCGCGATATAAGGCGGTTGCTGACTACAGGCGCGTCGTGCGAATGCACGCCTCTGGCGTGATGGCCGTCATCCGTTGGACCATCCGGAAAGGCCCACCACCTGGATCATGGCTTGCCAAGATGCTGGCGCGCAAGCCTCGTATGCTGGTGGCGACTGCATTGGCAAACAAGCTTGCCCGTACTGTTTGGGCGTTAATAACCACAAAAGAGAACGATCGAATTCCACCGCTGGCTGCATAAGCTTTGCACCATGCGTTGGAGTAAACCGGCAATGTGAGAAGGGCGAAGGAGAGTAAGGAACAACGGTCATAAGACGGGGTTGGGAACACCAGATAGAAGCCAGGAGCTTTGTGCTCGCATCAACGATTTGGACCCATCCACGGACACCATACAGGCCAGCGGCGTGTGAAAGCTGCATATATAGGCCGGACACACGACTGCACTGATCACATGTTCTGAGCAATCTGAAAAACTTCTTGCATTGAAAGGGGCATCCACACACGGGTTCTATAACCCGCGGTGTCGACACGCGGCATTGGGCTACAAAAGCCCCGTCGCTTTTGAGCGTAAGATGGCTTAAACGAGCACCTGGGGCGGCACGAAAAACGAGACAGGTCCAGTGATGCGCCGCCCGCCTAGTTGGTATCCGTTCTCGTCAGATCGCAAAGAGCAGCATCCCAAGGATCATCTCGCAAAGTATCAAGGCTGGATGTATGCCGACGGCTATGACGGGCTCGAAGACCCCTATCGTTCAGCTGACATCCACGAGGTCGCCTGTATGGCCCATGTCAGGCGCAAGTTTGTGGACATCCACAGAGCTCAAGGCTCGGCCATTGCCACTGAAGCCATCCGGCGCATCGCCACCCGGTTCGGGATCATGGCCAGCCAGATGCGTGGCTTCATCGACACGTTGGGCGGTTTCTGGGCCAGGGGCGGACTGGCAAACAAGTCCGTCTCGGCAATGACATCCGCGCAGAACAACTATGGCGGGCAGGACACGATGCTGGTGTCCTTTTGCGCCAAGGTCATGCATTGGGGCGGGATTATCGTTGCGCCCGGCTATACCGACGAGGTAGTCTATAAGACCGGAGGCACCCCCTATGGCTACAGCCACAACGCGGGCGAGGATTTCGCGGACGAGGCCAAAAACGCCATCGATCCTCAAGCGCGGCGTCTGGTCGAGATTGCGGGCAAGCTGGCCTGACATTCTGGCCGCCGCAATCAAATCTGCTTTTCTTGAAAGGATGAACACATTACGGGACTTCTCGTTGATGGCACCTGGCATGACCAGTGGTATGACACCTCCAGCACCGGTGGCAAATTCGAGCGCAGCGAGTCGCAATTCCGCAACTGGGTCACGCCGGACGGAACTCCTGGCCCCACCGGTGAGGGCGGATTTAAGGCCGAGGCGGGGCGCTATCATCTTTATGTCTCGCTTGCCTGCCCATGGGCCAACCGCACGCTGATCCTGCGCGCGCTCAAGGGGCTGGAAGACGTGATCGGCCTGTCGGTCGTGAATCCTTACATGGGCGAAAACGGCTGGACCTTCGCGCCCGGCCCCGGCGTTATCCCCGACCCTGCGGGGGATGCGAAATACATGTATGAGGTCTATCTGCGCGCCGCCCCAAACTATTCTGGCCGTGTCACGGTGCCGGTGCTGTGGGATCTGAAACAGGGCACCATTGTCAACAACGAATCCGCCGAGATCATCCGGATGCTGAATTCGGCCTTTGACGGTGTCGGGGCAAAGGACGGCGATTATGCACCGGCGGACCTGCTGGATGAAATCGACGAGATCAACGCCTTTACCTATGACGCCATCAATAACGGTGTTTATAAGGCGGGCTTTGCGACCGAGCAGGACGTTTACGAAGGCGAGGTGCGCAACCTTTTTTCGGCGCTGGATACGCTGGAAGAACGGCTGGGCAAGCAGCGCTACCTGTTGGGTGATCGCGTCACCGAGGCCGACTGGCGGCTGTTCACCACGTTGATCCGCTTTGATCCCGTCTATCACGGTCACTTCAAATGCAATCTGAAGATGCTGAAAGAGTATGAAAACCTGTGGGGCTATACCCGCGAGCTGTATCAATGGCCGAGCATCAGTGGTACGGTAAATTTTGACCACATCAAGCAGCATTATTATCGCAGCCACGACACTATCAACCCCAATGGCATCGTACCTGATGGTCCCGTCCTGAATCTGGATCAACCGCCAAATCGGTCGTAACGCTTGGATTTCAACGCGAAAGGAACCTTGAGATGAGCTATTCCCCATGCCCCGATCCCGTTCTGGGCGACGCCGATGGTGTGAACGCCATCGAAACCCTTATCGTGCCGCGTGCGGTCGATCTGGGTGAGATGGAGGTGCGCCGCGCGCTGCCCTCGACCAAGCGGCAGATGGTCGGACCTTTCATCTTTTTCGATCAGATGGGACCGGCGGAATTTCTGACCGATCAAGGCATCGACGTGCGCCCGCACCCCCATATCAACCTCGCCACGCTGACCTATCTGTTCGAGGGTGAGATCCTGCACCGTGACTCGCTGGGCACCGAACAGACCATCCGTCCCGGTGCGGTCAACTGGATGAAGGCGGGGCGCGGCATCGTTCATTCCGAACGCACATCGATGGAAAAACGCCAGACCGGCCAGCGGTTGTTCGGTTTGCAGACATGGATGGCCCTGCCCGAGGCCGAGGAGGAAAGCGCGCCCGATTTCATCCATTACGGATCGGATCAACTGCCGATGTTCGACAGCGACGGCATCAAGGCGCGGCTTATCGCCGGTGAAGCCTTCGGCAAGAAGAGTGGCCTGAAAACGGCCTCGGAAACGCTCTATGGTGATATCGAATTGCAGGAAGGGCGCAGCATGCCGATTGATCCCAACTACGAGGAACGCGCGCTTTACACGATTTCGGGCGAGATCGAGATCGCGGGCGACCGCTTTGAGAAGGGTCAGCTTTTGGTGCTGCGCCCCAATGATGCGATTACCGTCAAGGCCAACTCGACCGCGCGGTTCATGCTGTTTGGCGGCGCGCCGATGGGGGGCGCGCGCTATATCTGGTGGAACTTCGTCTCCTCCCGCCGCGAACGGATTGAGGCGGCCAAACAGGAATGGGCCAGGGGCCGGTTCGATACCGTGCCGGGCGACGAGGCCGATTTCATCCCGCTGCCCGACAACATCGGCAAGCCACGCCGCGCCGAGGGCGGAGTGCGCTACCCTTGACTCTGAAACAAGAGGGAGTGCTGTTATGGCCCGGACCATCCCCGTTGCGACGGGCGGTACAACGGTTCTTTTGGGATGCCACGAATAAGACCCGCAGATGCCGCTGGCTCAAACGCCGTTTCGCGATCCGGGTGCAACGTGACAAACCGGATTTACACTGGTGCCATTCACTGGATCGTCGCGAAAAATACTCAACACGTCCAGTCAACGAAACAGGTCGGGTAAATAAACACATAGGAGATCAAATCATGCGCATCAGCCTGTTGGCCTTTGCCAGCCTTGCAACCGCCGGCACAGCCGCCGCGGAGATGGCGCTGTCCATCCCTCTTGCCCTTGGCCACAATGGAAGTATCGAGGCGCAAAGTTATTCCTGCGGCGAAGGTGAGCAGTTAACGGTGCAATATGTGAACACGAATTCAAACACGCTCGCGATTGTCCCGGTTGATGGAGAAGATCGGATCTTTGTCAACGCGGTATCGGCCTCCGGGGCGCGGTACGTATCGGGCGCCCATGTCTGGTGGAGCAAAGGGGACAAGGCGACACTGGAAAACTCACTTGAAAAGGTTGGTATCAAGGAATGTCAGGCCCAAGACCCCGCAGCCCCTAAATGATGTGATGCACAAGTAAGGCGCCACCCCCCGCCCGTCACCTGCATCTTGGGCCATGTCCTTATTGGGTCTGGACATGGCCTTGTTTCCATCGCTCGCTATGTGTTGCGCCTAAGATCAAGACTGTTTTCAGGTCAGTCCTTCAATATCTCTTGACGCAAACTGTTGCGCACCAGTGCCACGATCAGATCGGTTCGCGTTACAATGCCAACGATGCGTGTACCGTCAAGCACGGGAACGGCATCGATATTTCCCTCGGACATCAGCGGAAACAGCGCGCCAAGGGGCGTGTCAACCGTGGCCCGCGGCCCCCTGCTGTCCATGATATCCTTGGCGCGCACCACGATATCGCTATCGCGGTTGCGCAGCTGGGTCATTGCCTGGCTGAACAGGCCTTTCAGTCGGCGGGCATTTTCACGCACATGGGCTATCAGATGAATTTGAAAAATCACGCCTGCAAACTGCCCCGCCGCATCCACTACAGGCAGCGAGGTGAATTTATATTGTCGGAATAGATCGGCGATATCGGCCAATGGCGCATCCGGCTCCACAGTCACAAGATCGCGCGACATGATATCTTCTGTGGTCAGCGGGCCTGTTTGGTGTGACGCCGCGACTGTTTCGGCAGCGCCAATCAGGCGGGCCAGATCTTCGACGCCAAGGTTGAACGATTGGCGGTAGCGTTCCAAAATGCCTGTCAGCTCGGCCTCGGAAAGACCCAGGCGTTCGGCGGGTTCCGCGTCTTTTGTGCCGTGGTGATTGGGTTCGTCAAACTGCCGCAGCGGATAGTGGCGACCAGTCAGTTTGGCATAGGCCATAGCAATAAGAACCAAAAGGATGGTCCCCGCCGCAACAGGAACGATCGCAAATTGAAAACCCAGCTTGGCCACCATATCCGGGTTCATCGCCACGGTCATTGCAACGGCCCCCGCCGGCGGGTGCAACGCGCGGCATAAAATCGTGGCAGTGATCGCAGTGCTAACCGCCAGGACAATACGCAACATCGGATCGCTGACCAGCATACACACCCAAATCGCCGCCAATGCTGCCACGGTGTTGCCCACCACAGCCGACCAAGGCTGTGCAAGCGGGCTGTTTGGCACCGCAAACAAAAGAACCGATGTGGCCCCGAACGGCGCAATCAGGAAAAGACCCATGTGTCGGTCAATTGCGGGCGTCAATACAAACATGCCTGTCAGGCCCAGCCCAATAAGTGCGCCCAAACCAGCCCGAACGGCTTCTGTTGCGGGGGGTCTTGCGACGGCAGGACCAAGGGAACGCAGGATAGGCAACATATGGGCTTTCTGTATAACACTTGCCCAAATGTCAGGATCAACATGCGAGCAAAATTAAAGAGAAGCGGCCCCGCTATTGAAGCGGTAAGTCGCTGAGCGTTCATAATAGGGTCGATACAGTGCAAGCGCATAATTCGCCAAGCGAAATCACGCAAGAGCGGTGGTTTAAGCGAGCACTGGTGATGGGTTGAATAGCCCCTCCCGCCGGCCCCTATGTGCCATAATAATCCAGACGGGGTCAGGAGGATTTGGCTATGAAGGAAGTCTCAATCATTGGTGCTGACCTGGTGAAACAGGTCTTTTACTTGCACGGTGCGACGTCAAGAGGTGAGGCGGTGTTTCGCAAGAAGCTGTCGCACAAGCACCCTTGGTACATCGTTGCAACAAAGGCCTTGCAACCGCTCACTATTGGACACGCACGGTGCCCGATGACGCATGCAAGATCATCTGTCCCCAAGGCGTCCTCGTCCATAAGTTCCGGAGCGGAGGCCCCCTGCTCCGCTTGTCAAACGCAGCGTGCACGGAGGTTCTGCATTGGCCGCAGCGGGCAAAAACCTAGTGGCGGACCGAAAAGCCTGGATCCGGCGGCGGGTCTCGGACGTCATTTCATCCTCGGCTCCGATGTCGCGCGCCAGACGGCAGCTACCGCGCCCCCTCTGCCCCAAAGGCCATATCGGACGTATCGGGCTTGGGCGTGTCGGGTTTTGCCGGTGATCTCTTTGCGACCCCACTCGTCCGCCCAGATATAGACGATGCGGCATGCGTCCAGATAGCGCCGTTGCCAACGGTCATACGCATCCCACCAATCGGCTTTGCGCCGCGATATCGTGGTCGAGGACAGCCCTGCGGCACTGCGACGATACCGGTAATCACTTCGCCGTTCTGGCAGGTGACAATGGCGCACCAGCCGCGCGCGGCCATCGTTCGTTTTGTCAGATGCATCGGCCTTCAGTAGAATAGAGGATTCGGCCTCAACCGCTTGTTCAATCAGATGCTGTGCGCCGGATCGTAGCAGATCCATCAGGGAATCAAGCGAAAATCCATGTGGATCAGGCAGTTGGGTCATGCTATTTTAAGCTATATCTCTTGGCTAGTTCTACGCGGGTCATATCAAAACTTCGATTTAAATTACTTGCATGAGAAAAACGGATTGGCTCCGCAGGCCTGTTGATTGTCACTGAGAGCTGCCCCGGCAACAGCAGAAATTGTCATTGAGAATTGATCCATGTGCAACCTTGCCCAGGCTTGAATCAGCTGAGGGCACATGGGGTGATAGACATGGGATTTTTGAAAGTTATTCGGAAATGGGCGCTGCGAGATAAGATGCCCATTCGCGAGATCGCGCGTCGGACGGGCGTGTCTCGCAACACGATCAAGAAGTATTTGCGGGAAGGGATTGTTGAACCTGCGTTTCAGGCGCCGGATCGTCCCAGCAAACTGGACCCTTATGCCAAGCATCTTACAGCATGGCTGACGAC
>NZ_LGHS01000026.1 GCF_001202025.1 Pseudorhodobacter aquimaris | reverse complement strand
CCAAGAATGCGCGGCTATGCGACAGCTTGATATGGGCGACCTACAGCTTGATGCGCTCACCGCCGACATAGGCCCAGTCCTCACTCCAGTCGAACTGGAAAGCCTCGCCCGGCGCGAACACCAGCGGCACGAAAGTCCCGCGATCTGTCGTGTGATGCGCACGCTGCCGTTCACCCTTCCAGTCCCGCACGAAAGCCGCAACACGCTCGTAGGAACCGTCATACCCAAGCTTTACAAGATCGGCATGCATCAGCTTCGCCGTTCGCCGTTCGGCGCTCCTTGCGTGATTTGCGCTGATCAGTCGTCAGCCATGCTGTAAGATGCTTGGCATAAGGGTCCAGTTTGCTGGGACGATCCGGCGCCTGAAACGCAGGTTCAACAATCCCTTCCCGCAAATACTTCTTGATCGTGTTGCGAGACACGCCCGTCCGACGCGCGATCTCGCGAATGGGCATCTTATCTCGCAGCGCCCATTTCCGAATAACTTTCAAAAATCCCATGTCTATCACCCCATGTGCCCTCAGCTGATTCAAGCCTGGGCAAGGTTGCACATGGGTCAATTCTCAATGACAATTTCTGCTGTTGCCGGGGCAGCTCTCAGTGACAATCAATAACCTTGAAGGTCTGCTTCAGAATGTGACTGCATTGCCTGAAGCCCGCGCAAACGGGACCGCAAAAGCGGTGCGTGATGAATAGTTTCCTCGGCTCCCAGTAACCTTTGGGAAGCGTGGAATGAGACAGGACTTGGCTTCAAGACCAGCCGTGCTACGTTAGGAAAACGTAGTCTAACCGCACCCACAACCCTGCAATATCGGAGTAGTTCATCATGAAACCCAGCCAGTATATTTCAGTAGTAAGCCTTTCCGCCCTTCTGTCGACCACTGCTGCTGCCGACGTTACTGTTTCTTCCAAAATTGACACCGAGGGCGGTTTGCTGGGCAATATCATCGCCCTGGCACTGGAAGACGCGGACTTACCTGTCGAGCGTCGCTTGCAGCTTGGCGGCACACAGATTGTGCGCGAAGCACTGCTGTCCAATCAGATTGATATTTACCCCGAATATACCGGCAACGCGGCGTTTTTCTTTAACGAAGCAGACAGCGATGTCTGGAAAAATCCTGCCGCTGCCCACGCGCGCGCGGCGGAGTTGGATAGTGAGCAGAACAACGTCACATGGCTTGATCCCGCGCCCGCGAATAACACATGGGCCATCGCGGTGACTGGTGAAGTTGCTGCGCAGAATGACTTAGTGACGATGTCTGACTTTGGCGCTTGGGTTGCGGGTGGTGGCGACGTCAAACTTGCGGCCTCGACAGAGTTTGTTTCGTCTCCTGCGGTTCTGCCTGCGATGCAGGACACTTACAGGTTTAGCCTGACCGCCGATCAAACGATAATCCTGTCCGGTGGCGACACATCCGCGACGATCCAAGCCGCAGCACGCGGTACATCGGGCGTTAATGCAGCCATGGTATACGGCACTGACGGGGGGGTCGGCGCGACTGGACTTGTGGTGATGGAAGACGACAAAGGCGTGCAGCCCGTTTATGAGCCCGCTCCAATCGTGCGGGCTGACGTTTTGACTGAGTATCCGTCCATACCAGAAATTCTGAACCCAATCTTTGCCGGTCTGGATATGCAGACCCTGCAACGGTTGAACGGACGTATCCAAGTCGGCGGAGAGCCTGCTGAAGACGTGGCGCGCCAATACCTGACCGAAACCGGCGTTCTGGATTGATTGCGTAGAATCTGACGTATGATAGGCATTCGCACACATATTTCACCGCCCGGATTGCTTTTTGCCATTCTGGGGCTGGCCTCATTGCTGGTCCCATTTATGACACTTGCAGCCAATCGCATCGTTGCGGGTGAGGGCATTTCTGTATTACGCATCGCTGGGCCTACAATCACCGCGCCCGGTGTGGCTGCGGTGACCATTGGTTTGGCGATGGGTCTTATCGCAAAGTGGACACGCCTGCGTTTGCTGGGGGCTGTTTTTGGCTTAGCAGGACTGCTCTGGCTGCTCTCTCGGAGTGCGCCGATCCTTTTGTCTCAAGCCGGAGAGTATGCACGCGTTTCACCGGCGGCAGGCTTTTGGTGCCTGGTGGTTATTTTTATGCTGCTGATGGCCGATGCGTTAGCCGCCCTGAAACCGGGGCCGTTGATGCGCGGCATATTATTGTTCGCAATTCTTGTTGCATTGGTCCTCGTCCTTCGTTCAGGTATGCTGTCCGACTTGTCAGTCCTTCAGGAATTTTCCAGCCGTCGTGACGCATTCTTCTCGGAATTTCTGCGCCATCTCGGGCTCGCTTTCGGGTCACTCGCAGCGGCAGCGGTGATTGGTTTTCCGCTAGGCATCCTGTGCCATCATCGCGTGGCACTACGGGGTGCTACCCTGCCGGTGCTAAGTTTTTTACAGACCATTCCATCGCTTGCCATGTTCGGGCTGATGATACCGATACTTGGATGGCTCGGAAGTACCGTTCCGGGCGCACAAGCAATCGGCATCGCTGGAATCGGGTTTGCCCCTGCATTTCTTGCCCTGTTACTCTATTCGCTGCTTCCTGTCGTTGGGAACACGGTTGCTGGCCTCGCCTCTACGCCGCCCGCCGCGCTGGAGGCCGCGCGCGGCATGGGAATGACATCAAGCCAGCGTCTGCTGCGCGTTGAGTTGCCGCTTGGTCTGCCGATCATCCTGACCGGTTTGCGCATCGTGCTTGTGCAGAACATCGGCCTTGCCGTCATTGCAGGGTTAATTGGAGGCGGCGGGTTTGGGACGTTTGTCTTTCAGGGGCTGAACCAGACTGCGACTGATCTGATCCTGTTGGGCGCATTACCCACAGTTGTGCTGGCCCTAACGGCAGCGATATTAATGGATATTCTGGTCGAACTCACCCGTCGAACCCCCGAGGAGACAGTATGATCGAGATAGACAGCATCACCAAAACCTATGGCACGATGAATGCCGTCGATGCAGTGTCCATGAGGGTGGAAACCGGATCAATCACCGCAATTGTTGGCACCTCGGGGTCTGGAAAAACCACGTTATTGCGGATGATAAACCGCCTTGAGGAACCGACCTCGGGCGAGGTGCGGATCAACGGTACATCCACCTCATCGGTAAAACCGCACCTTTTGCGACGGCGCATCGGTTATGCCATTCAGGGCCACGGACTGTTCCCGCACCATACGGTAGCGCGCAATATCGGCGCGGTTCCCGAATTGCTGAAATGGTCCCGCGACAAAATCAATGAGCGCGTCGATGAATTGCTTGCGCTGTTTTCAATGGACCCAGCAGAATTCCGCGACCGCTTTCCAGCCGAACTGTCCGGCGGGCAACAACAGCGTGTCGGCGTGGCGCGCGCGCTGGCATCGCGGCCTGATCTGTTGCTGATGGACGAACCTTTCGGCGCTTTGGACCCGATCATCCGGACCCGTGCGCAAAAGGACTTGGCGCACATTCAGCGCAAGTTGGGATCGACGATCATGTTGGTGACCCATGACATGGAAGAAGCCATCAGTTTGGGGGATCACGTGGCAGTGATGGACGGCGGAAAGCTGGTACAATATGCCCCCCCGGCTGAAATCATTGCCCGCCCGGCGACAGACTTCGTGGCAAATATGGTCGGAGATGTCGAGCGGCCTCTGCGGCTTTTGTCGTTGATCTCGGTGTCCGAAATCATCGAGGCGGGTGAAGCAGACGGTGAAGGATTGCCAGAAACCGCAAGCTTGCGTGACGCCCTCTCAGCCTGTCTGTGGAGCGGGCGCGATGCCTTGCCCGCCACCAGAGAGGGCGCCGTTGTAGGGCGTGTGACACTCAAAGCCATTCGCGCACGCGCCGGAGCACACTTATGAAAACCGGCCGGATCCTTCGCTCTGTGCTGATCGCACTTCTGCTGGCTTTGGTGCTGCGGCCAGATTGGTTTGTTCCAATCTTTGCGCCCTTTGCGCCCGATGGTGGCCCAGTGATCTATCAACGGGCATCGATGTTGTCTTTGTCGCTTAGCCATCTTGGGATTGTAACACTTGCCTCCGCTGCGGCGACGATTGTCGCTGTGGCGCTCGCCATTCTCGTGACGCGTCCGGCTGGTGCTGCATTTCGACCGTTGTCTCGTACGATCACCAACATGGGGCAGACGTTCCCGCCCGTTGCCGTGCTGGCGCTGGCTGTGCCAGCTTTGGGTTTCGGAGCCGGACCGACTTTGGTGGCACTTTTTCTGTATGGATTGCTGCCGATATTCGAGAATGCAGTCACCGCGCTGACCAGTCTTCCGCGCGCCACAACGCAAGCCGCACGCGGTATTGGCCTTAGCCGCCTGCAACGTCTTTTGCGGGTCGAACTGCCGCTGGCATTGCCGGTAACCCTGACGGGCATCCGGCTTTCCATTGTCATCGGCTTGGGCACGGCGACGATAGGCTCTACTGTCGCGGCCCGAACTCTGGGAGAGGTAATCATCGCCGGGCTTTTAACCAACAACACCGCGTACGTATTGCAAGGCGGATTGATCGTCGGGCTCTTCGCGGTGTTGATCTATGATGCACTCGTACAACTTGAATTGTACCTGACCGGACGCATGGGTGGTTGAGGCGCGGTTGTTTTAGTTGGCGTCGTTAGATCACGGATCCAAATATGGTTGATCGTAAGCGTCCGGCCTGCCTGCACTGACGCGCCATAGAGTGTGTTGATAAGTGTCCACCATTGTTAGTGGACATCTTGAGGACGGATATGGCGGGCAAGAAGGGTCAGAAGAAGCGGTTCTGGTCGGACGAGGAGAAGGTGGCGATCTGTGCACAAACACGCGCGCCGGGGGTATCGGTGGCGCAGGTCGCGCGGCGGTACGCCATGAACACCAATCTGATCCACAAGTGGTTGCGTGATCCTAAGTTTGCGCCTGATCTGGAGGTGGTCGAAGAACAGGCCACCCCGGCACCGTGCTTTCTTCCGGTTGAGATCGTTGACCGGCCTGTGACCGAAGAACCGACCCCCACTCTTGTGGCCAATGCCGCTTCCGACCACAGCGCAATTGAGATCGACATCGCAGGCGGTCATCAGCTGAGGATTGTCGGCAGCTATGATCCAGAAGCACTGGTCCTGCTCATCCGAGGTCTTTCTGCATGATCCCTGTTCCAGCGAACACGCGTGTCTGGCTCGCTGCCGGTGTGACTGACATGCGGCGCGGGTTCACGACGCTGGCAGCGCAGGCTGAACAGACATTGAAGCAAGATCCGTTCGCGGGTCATCTGTTTGTCTTTCGTGGGCGGCGCGGTGACTTGATCAAAATCATCTGGTGGGATGGACAGGGTGCATGCCTGTTCAGCAAGCGACTTGAGAAAGGCAGGTTCGTTTGGCCATCGGCGAAGGAGGGCAAGATCGCCTTGACCGCCGCCCAGTTGGCGATGCTTTTGGAAGGGATTGACTGGCGCGTGCCACAGCACAGTTAGACACCGCTCAAAGCGGGATAAACGCCCGCAAGGGATTCCCGTCGCGCTGTTGTTTTGCTATGGTCTGGCCATGTTGGACGTCAACAAAACTCTGCCGAAAGCCCCTGACGATCTCAGGCAGTTCACGGCGCTTTTGTTGGCCGAGGTGAAGTCGCAGGCTGTCCTGATCGAGAAGCTCCGGCATCAACTGGCAGGTCAGCGTCATCATCGGTTTGGAGCATCATCCGAGAGCATCGAACAGCTTCAGCTGGCCTTGGAGAACAGTGAGATTGCTGTCGCCAAGATGACCGCAAAGCTGCGTCTTCCCGACGAAGAACCCAAGGACAAACCCAAGCGCCGCCCGATCCCGGATCATATTCCGCGCATGGAAGTTGAGTTGACCACTGGCGACGATGATTGCGCTCATTGCGGTGGCGGACTGCGGCGTCTGGGCGAGGATGTGACCGAAGAGTTGGAATACGTTCCTGGCCGGTTCATCGTGAACCGCATCGTGCGGCCACGCTTTGCGTGTTCGGGCTGCGAGGCCTTCACACAGGCAGCGTTGCCATCGCGCCCCATCGAACGTGGTCGTCCTGGTCCCGGACTGCTGGCCCATGTTCTGGTCAACAAATATGCGGATCACCTGCCGCTCTATCGGCAAAGTGGCATCTTCGAGCGCGACGGGATCGACATCGACCGTTCGACGCTGGCTGATTGGGTGGGCAAGTCCACGGCGCTTCTGGAGCCGCTGGCTGATGCCATCGGGCGGCATGTGCTGGCCGGCCAGGCCATCTTCGCAGACGACACCCCGGTGAAGATGCTCGCCCCCGGCACCGGCAAGACAGCGACCGCGCGCCTCTGGGCGTATGGCCGAGACGAGAGGCCGTGGGGCAGCAGCGTTCCACCCGCCAGCTGGTATCAGTTCTCGCCAGACCGCAAAGGGCAGCATCCTAAGGATCATCTCGCAAAATATCAGGGTTGGATGCATGCGGATGGCTATGCCGGATTCGAAGACCTGTATCGTTCCGGCGATATCCGCGAAGTCGCCTGCATGGCCCACGTCAGACGCAAATTCGTCGATATCCACCGCGCTCAAGGCTCGGCCATCGCAGATGAAACCATAAAGCGCATCGCGCAACTGTATGCGGTAGAGAAAGAGGCCCGTGGATCACCACCAGATCAACGCGCCGATCTCCGACAAGCGCAGGCAAAACCGATCTTCGATGATCTCGAAGCTTGGTTGCACACCCAACTGCCCAGCATCTCCGGCAAATCGCCGCTGGCAGGTGCAATCCGCTATGCTCTGACGCGCATGGCACGGCTGCGGCCCTACCTCGATCACGGCATCCTGGAGCTGGACAACAATACCGCAGAACGGGCGATGCGCTCCGTCGCCATCGGGCGCAAAAACTATCTGTTCGTCGGATCACAAACCGGCGGCAAAGCCGCCGCTATCGCTTACACATTGATCGAAACAGCCAAACTGAACCGCATCGATCCGCAGGCTTGGCTGGCCGACACCTTGGCACGCATCCCAGACTACAAAATCAACCGCGTCGATGATCTGTTGCCATGGAAAACTGCTATATAGGGCGGCCAGACCGGACGCTTATGGTTGATCTGAAAACACTATGGTTTTTGACGCAGGTATGAGGGCTACCTTTGCTTGCCCCAATGGCCCGAGGTGGTGTCTACGAAGCTCCGGCCACGGCTGTGTAAGCCATCGGGGCCGCGAGGACGTCGGAGCGAAACTGGGGTAAGGAGCAGTTTGGCGCAATCGTCGTGAGACGGGATCGGGAGAACCAGTGTGCAACAGAGTGCCTTCGCGCATGTGGCTTTGATCTGGAGCCGACCTTCGCCTTGGCCTTGCCCCGCGAGAGTTCTGGTCTCTGAGGTCATGTTGGGCAGCCCGTCTCTCGAAAGCCAAAGGGGCTTTTGCCACTAAGGGATGAATGCCACCTTTGTGGGTTATAGAACCCGTGTGTGGATGCCCCTTTCAATGCAAGAAGTTTTTCAGATTGCTCAGAACATGTGATCAGTGCAGTCGTGTGTCCGGCCTATATATGCAGCTTTCACACGCCGCTGGCCTGTATGGTGTCCGTGGATGGGTCCAAATCGTTGATGCGAGCACAAAGCTCCTGGCTTCTATCTGGTTTTCCCAACCCCGTCTTATGACCGTTGTTCCTTACTCTCCTTCGCCCTTCTCACATTGCCGGTTTACTCCAACGCATGGTGCAAAGCTTATGCAGCCAGCGGTGGAATTCGATCGTTCTCTTTTGTGGTTATTAACGCCCAAACAGTACGGGCAAGCTTGTTTGCCAATGCAGTCGCCACCAGCATACGAGGCTTGCGCGCCAGCATCTTGGCAAGCCATGATCCAGGTGGTGGGCCTTTCCGGATGGTCCAACGGATGACGGCCATCACGCCAGAGG
>NZ_LGHS01000025.1 GCF_001202025.1 Pseudorhodobacter aquimaris | reverse complement strand
TCCTAGAGCAAGCCACATATCATGACCGTACCGAATTTCAAGGCCGAAGCGAAACAGATCATGATTTACCTGAAATTAAGTTTTCCGCGGCACATTCTACCAAGGGCGAAAAAGGACAATTCCCATGAGCGGAGCGACCAGTGACCGGCACCGAGAGGAAATGAAAATTCTACATGTGGTTCAAGGTCAGATTGGTGTCACCGACGACGCGAGTGTGATATATACTGCAATTGTAGGCGTGGGTTTGGTCATTTGCATGTCAGATCCACAAGAAAACCTGGGCGGGATGGCACATTGCATGTTTGCCCAATCAGGTAATGATGCTCGGTTCGGGGACGTAGCCATCAGGTCGTTGATAGACCAGATTTCGGACAAGGGCGGCCAAATTTCCAGATTAGAAGCCCGGATTTATGGCGGTTCGAAACTGCATGAGGGGCGGCGTGACATTGGCAAAGACAACGCAGCCGGTGCACAACAGATATTACGAGACTTAAACATAAAAATTGTAGACCAGAATATCGGCAGGAACGTTGTGCGTCGTATCCGGTTCTGCCCCACCACCGGTAAAACCACCCTCTGCGAGAATGGTGAGACCTGGCCATACAGCGGGTCATAACTATCTTCGGGATTATCACTATCTTCGGGATTATCCCGCTGACTCATCACCCCCTAAATGTTGTGTTTAGAGCTTCAGTTTTCGCGGGTGTGGCCAAGGAGTGATGCACCGCACTCGGAAAGCTTCCTCAAGAACCAGGCTAACGACTTTCGAGGTACCGTTCTGCATTCGTCGATCACTGACGCAACGCGCCATCAGCTCCTGTCCATCAATAAGCTGCACGACTGGTCCCGCTGGCGGTTCGGTATTCTTTGGGACGGTTCAAGACCAAGCAGGGCAAGTTGGTCATCGGCGCCGTCTCTGACATGGAGAAGTCGTTTGGCGACAACCAAATGGTCTAGCAGCCATTGCGTGAAGAACTCTCGTTGGACTTCGGCCTCTCAGCCATGTTTGCAACGCCTGATGGCGATCTGCTAGGGCGCAGCTGGCTCGGAAAGTCGTATTACCGGACCACTGCGACAGCCTTGGGTGCCTTATTAATGCGGGAACTCAGACCACAAAATGTAGTGGCTGATGTGTCAGCGGGATAATCACCACTATCTTTTAAAATGGCGTTCCCTCTCAAACCGGAATCATGTCGCGACATCCGGCCCCCAGTTTTGCGGCAGGTCGGAGGTTAGCAGGCAAGTCGTCTAACTTGATGCCGTACATCCCCAAAATAGCGGTGGAGTCGAAGGGCGCCCCGCCTCGTCCTTTCATCCTAAAAGGGTGTGCCTTTGAATTAGTGGAAAATCGACCTGGCCCGCAATGATAAGGGCTGACCATATTACCGCCGCCAAATTAGGTGCCCCCCTGCCTCTTGGGCAGAGGGCTACGGTCACGGAAATGCTCAGCGCGTTTGGCGCATGACTGCCGCCTCCACCGAAGCCTCTATGATATCCAATGCTTCTTGCAGGTGATCCATCGGAATGGTCAGCGGCGGCAACAAGCGAATGACATTGTAACGCGTCCCGCAAGACAACAGGATCAATCCCCGTGCTTCGGCCTCGGCGACAATTGCGGCGGTCAATTCGGCGTCGGGTGCGTTGGTTTCACGATCAGTCACCAGTTCGAATGCGTTCATGGCGCCCAAGCCACGCACGTCGCCAATACACTCCATCCCCTGTCGTGCGGCAATCTGGGACAGGCGGGCACGGATCACTTCTCCGATCTCATCGGCGCGGGCGCAAAGGTCTTCGTCCTTGATCACGTCCAGCACCGCATGGGCCGCTGCGACGGCCAAGGGGTTGCCCGCATAGGTGCCGCCCATCCCGCCGGGATTTGGCGCATCAACGATATCGGCGCGCCCTGTCACAGCCGAGAGCGGAAAGCCACCGGCAAGCCCTTTGGCCATCGTCACCAGATCGGGTACCACATCCGAATGATCAAAGCCGAACATCCGCCCCGTGCGTGCCATACCGGCCTGAACCTCATCGGCAATAAGGACAATCCCGTGTTCATCGCAAATCGCACGCAACGCGCGCAGAAAATCGAACGGTGCGATGGTAAAACCGCCCTCGCCCTGCACCGGCTCGATGATGATCGCCGCGACCCGCTCCGGATCGACCGAAGATGCAAAGAGTCGCTCCAGATGGCTGATGGCCTCGGCCTCGGACACGCCATGCATCGGATTCGGAAACGGTGCGTGCACGACTTCGGGCGGCATCGCGCCGAACCCCTTCTTATAGGGGGCAACCTTGCCGGTCAGCGCCATGCCCAACAGCGTGCGGCCATGAAATGCGCCCGAGAACGAGACAATCCCCGAGCGGCCAGTGAAGGCGCGGGCCATCTTGACGGCATTCTCGACCGCCTCGGCACCGGTCGTAACCAACATGGTTTTCTTGGAGAAATCGCCGGGTGTCACAGCGTTAAGCCGCTCGGCCAGGGCGATATAACCCTCATAGGGGGCGACGTGAAAACAGGTATGGGTAAAGGCCGTCGCCTGTGCAGCCACTGCGGCCATGACCTTGGGGTGGCGGTGGCCGGTATTGTTCACGGCAATGCCCGAGGCAAAATCGATGAAACGCCGCCCCTCGGCATCCCAAAGCTCGGCATTCTCGGCGCGGGTCGCATAGATACCACGCGTTGCAACACCGCGCGCGACAGCTTCGGTTTTACGGGCAGAAAGGCGGGCAGATTCGGTCATGGTAGCCTCCGGAGTTGGACCACTACCCCTAGCACTGCGCAATATACTGCGCAATACTTTTGCATTTAATGCGCGACAACTTTCAACGGATTGTGCGCACGATTGCCGCCTGTTAAAAAGATGGAAAATATGGGAATACCATGGATAATTTTGATGTCGGCCAAAGACTTAGGCAGATGCGGCAAGATGCGTCTCTTTCCCAGCGCCAGCTTGCCGAGGCGTCCGGTGTGCCGCATGGTCAAATTTCAATGATTGAAACCAACCGTTCCAGCCCCTCCGTGTCGTCGCTGCGCAAGATACTGGGCGGCCTGAATGTGAGTATGTCAGAGTTTTTTGAACCCGATGCGCCGATCACCCAATCGGTCTTTTTCAAGCCTCAGGACATGCGCGATCTGACCACGCGACTTTACTCTACGCTAGATGATCCGCGCGGCAAGATGACCTTGCAGCAAATCGGGGATGCTAAGGCGCATAACCTGCAGATACTTTACGAACGCTATGAGCCCGGCGCCGATACTGGCGAGCAGTTGCTGGAACATGTCTCGCATGAAGGTGGGGTTGTAATCGCCGGGGAAATCGAGGTGACTGTCGGTGAGGAAACTGCTGTTTTGAAAGCGGGCGACAGCTTTTTGTTCGAATCCACCGCACCGCACCGTTTTCGCAATATCGGCGATCGAGAGGCCATTGTCGTCTCGGCTTGCACACCGCCCTATTTGTAAAGCTGCGCGTTTTTGCCCGCGCCGACCGCAGCCACCACGATCAACTGCACCCAAGGATTTTGGCCAGAACAACCCAGACAGGGTCGCCCAGAGGCAGACAGCATTTGGACGCCGTAATGACGTTTGCCCCGCCCGAAGCCCTGCGCGGCAAGCGAGATGTCGGACATATCTTCGCGCTGACAGGCCCTATGGTGTCGCCGTGTCCGGCAGGCGCTGCAAGAATTTGGCAAATGTCCTATTGGCCAAAAGGAGTGCTTCCCCGTCAAAACCGCTCTACGCCACATTCCACCGCCGCGATTCCATTCCCAAGCGGCGCAGGCCCGATCCAATCCTCCCGTCCCATTAACAACACGTGCACCTTTTACGTCCTGTGGCTTTGACAGCAGCTCCGTCGTGGCGGGGGGCAAAACACATGCATGTGAACAGCGCGGGGCAATAATCGGGTGACATGGTCAGGAATGGAACATATGAAGAACAAATGGCAAAGCAAACTCTGGATCAAAAGCTCGCAATTCTCAGCGATGCGGCAAAATACGATGCGTCCTGCGCGTCTTCGGGATCTACCAAACGCGATTCTCGCGATGGCAAAGGGCTTGGATCAAACGAAGGTAACGGCATTTGCCACGCCTATACCCCTGACGGGCGCTGCATCAGCCTATTAAAAATTCTGATGACGAATTTCTGCATCTACGATTGCAGCTATTGCATCAACCGTGTCTCTTCTAACGTGACCCGTGCGCGGTTCAGCGCTGATGAAGTCGTTCGCCTGACCATTGAATTTTATCGGCGCAACTATATCGAAGGGCTGTTTTTGTCCTCGGGCGTGATCCGCTCACCCGATGCGACGATGTCGGACATGGTGCTGATCGCCCGCAAACTGCGCCACGAAGAGAAATTTCGTGGCTATATCCACCTCAAGACGATACCAGATGCCGCACCAGAGTTGATCGAAGAGGCCGGCCTGCTGGCTGATCGCCTGTCGATCAATGTCGAATTGCCCACCGATGCCGCAGTAAAACAATATGCGCCCGAAAAGAAGCCCGAACAGATCCGCCGCGCGATGGCCAATGTCCGCATGGCCAAGGATGCCAGCAAGGAGAAATCCTTTACCGGCAAACGCCCGCCCCGTTTTGCCCCGGCAGGCCAGTCCACGCAGATGATTATCGGCGCAGATGGGTCGAATGATGCCACCATTCTGGGCCAGTCAACGCGGCTCTATTCCAGCTACAAACTGAAACGGGTATATTATTCCGCCTTCTCTCCTATTCCTGACAGTTCGGCGAAACTGCCACTGATCCGCCCGCCCTTGCAGCGCGAACATAGGCTTTATCAAGCGGATTGGCTGCTGCGGTTTTATGACTTTCAGCTGGATGAGATCACTTCCGTTACCCTCGCAGGCAACCTCGATCTGGATATTGACCCAAAGCTGGCATGGGCGCTGGCGCATCGCGGGGTATTTCCACTGGATGTGAACCACGCCAGCCGCGAAATGCTGTTGCGGGTGCCGGGGTTCGGGGTCAAGACGGTGGACCGTATCCTGATCACGCGCCGCCACAGGGCACTTCGCTATGAGGATCTGATGCGTATGGGGGCGTTGATGAAAAAGGCGCGGGCGTTTGTCACCGCAGGCGGCTGGACGCCGGGCGGCCTGACCGACAGCGCCAACCTGCGCGCACGTTTCGCCCCGCCACCTGAACAGCTGACCCTGTTCTGATGCATCAGGTCAGCCTGCCCCCGATCGGCACGGCCAAAGCATGGCGAGAGGCCGCGCGTAGGTTTCTGGCCTCGCGCGTGCCTCCCGAGCAGATTATTTGGGGGGACCACGCCGCCGCACCCGATCTTTTCGGCAATGTGACCCCACCCCCTGTGGGCGGACCTGTGTCCGTGCCGCGCAGTTTTGTCACAATGGCCCAAACCGCCGTCTGGCACAGCGATCCAGAGCGTTTCGCCCGGCTTTATGCCTTTTTGTGGCGGCTGAAAGACGCGCCACAGCTGATGAACGACCGCGGCGACGGTGATTTGGCGCACCTTCGCCAAATGGAGAAAAACGTGCGCCGCTGTCAGCACAAAATGAAGGCGTTTGTGCGTTTCCGCGAAATCGGCGCGCCCGACGCCCCCCGCCGCAGCTTTGCAGCATGGTTTGAGCCCAGCCATCACACGGTAGAGCCAACGGCGGATTTCTTTGTGCGCCGTTTTTCCGATATGGATTGGCGCATTCTGACCCCTGATGTATCGGCCATTTTCGAACACGGCAAACTGTCATTCCAACAGGGACACAGCAAGCCAGAGCTGCCAGAGGACGCAGGAGAGGCACTTTGGATCACCTATTTCCAGAATATCTTTAACCCTGCACGGCTTATGGTAAAGGCGATGCAATCGGAGATGCCCAGAAAATACTGGAAAAACATGCCCGAGGCCGCCCTTATCCCCCAAATGATCGCGCAGGCGCCCGCCCGCGCGCGCGCGATGGCCGAGGCGGCACCCACCCTGCCACCCGCACGCATGGCGCAGGTGCAGGCGCAAATGTTGCCTCACGCATCAGCCTGGGACGGTCCGCACGAAGATCTTCACCACGCGATCCGTGCCTGCACCCGCTGCCCCTTGCATTGCCATGCGACACAGGCGGTGCTTGGCGAGGGGCCCCGTGACGCTGATTTGATGGTGGTAGGGGAACAACCCGGCGATATGGAAGATCTTAGCGGTCGTCCCTTTGTCGGCCCCGCCGGGCAAATTTTCAACAGTATCGCCGCCGAGGTCGGGCTGAACCGCGACGCCGTCTATGTCACCAATGCGGTAAAGCACTTCAAATTCACACCGCGCGGCAAGAAACGCATTCACCAACGTCCCAACATATCCGAGATCGAGCATTGCCGCTGGTGGCTTAACGCCGAAATCGCACAGATACGCCCCAAGCTGATCCTTGCCATGGGCGCGGCCGCGGCGCAAAGCCTTACCGGAAATGACACCCCCATTTTACCCCGGTGCGGCAAAATCGAACCGGGGCCCTATGGAATTCCCGTACTTGTTACCCTGCATCCATCCTACCTGCTCCGGGTGACAGATACGGCTGTACGCAAGGCGGCAAATGCACAATTCAGGCAGAATCTTGCACAGTTTTGCGCTGCGGGTGGTATCAGACCAACCACGATATAGCCCTCTGGCAATCCGGGCACATTTGGCGCAAGCGCAAAGTTCCAATGCGCTTACATTAAACTATTGGTAAATTGCGGTCTTTGCATTGCGCGCACCATTGGGCTTGTCCACCGTGCTTTACCGTTCGAAATAAGTATATCGCTTTTTATACTGTGCGTAAAATGCGTCATTGAAAGGCACTTAGGACCCTGCCGATTGCGGGCCCAGCTGCATCAACCCCATATCATCGGTGATGACCCCATCAGGTGCCAAGGTTCGCCCCATCAAAGATCCGTTTGTGGCGCCGGAGTTGTTACCATAGAGCGGCTGCCGCCATTGTATGATAATAGTGCACTGGACGGCATGCAATCAGGGTTTGGTAACAGGCGTCAACTGCTGCAACATAGCGCTGCAGGACCATTACCAGAAAGGCGTTCACAGTAGCGGTAGAGCTGCGGGTATATTCGTGCGCCTGCGGATATAGCTGACAGCCAATAGTCAAGTGAACATCGCGCGAGATCTCTCCGGTGCAAACTTCATGCTCGGGGTGCAGAACAGACCACAAAAGACCGCAACCGTTTCCACCCCATCGCGCATGAATTATTCGCAAGCCTCGCGCACGTCTTTGCCATTCATGGGTGTATATGCGTTACCATTGGACTGAACACGTCCCCTCACAGTGCAAAGCAGGTAACGGGGCGCCAGTATGGTCGCAAGCGGATAATTCGCGTTATAGCAATAGCCGTCCTCTTTGTGCTCAAGGCGATCCTGACTGCTGTCTCCATGGCCATTGATGGTGATCAGGCCGTTGCAGATCGCGTTCGTGGGATCATTGGGGGGAAGTGATTTGAAGATACGCGCCACGCCCTTGCGATCCGCAACACATGAAGGCGGCAAAGGCTGCACCGGCGTCGATGCCAAGGTAATCCCCCCCTTTTTAACGAGGTGCATCCGTAGAACTTACGCGGCCATTTTCAGTTTCTGGGCGGGAGTGATGCCGCCGATGCCCCGCTGTCCGGCAACGGTTTGCAAG
This sequence comes from Pseudorhodobacter aquimaris, assembly GCF_001202025.1. Taxonomy (GTDB): domain Bacteria; phylum Pseudomonadota; class Alphaproteobacteria; order Rhodobacterales; family Rhodobacteraceae; genus Pseudorhodobacter; species Pseudorhodobacter aquimaris. The sequence continues at coordinate 478 of NZ_LGHS01000025.1, read as the reverse complement.
CAAACCGTGAGAGGAATGTTCGGGCGGTCGTTGTTGTATGTCCATAGCCATTGCGTGGCGTGATCTTGTGCCTCCTCTATGCTTTCGATGATGTATTGGTCCAGCCATTCATGCCGGACCGTCCGGTTGTAGCGCTCAATGTAAGCATTCTGTTGAGGTTTGCCGGGTTGGATGTGTAGGATGGTAACCCCTTGTTCCTCGGCCCATTTCATTAGCTTTCCACTGATGTATTCCGGGCCGTTGCCGACTCTTATGGTGCCGGGCTTGCCACGCCATTCGATGATGCGGTTGAGGCTTCTGATCACGCGTTCCGCTGGCAAAGAAAAGTCGACCTCGATGCCCAATCCTTCGCGATTGAAATCATCCAACACGTTCAAGAGCCGAAACGCCCGGCCATCCCCAAGGCGATCCGCCATGAAGTCCATCGACCCGCTGCCCGGCAGCGCATGTTTACATGCGCGAGAGGGAGGTCATGTTC
>NZ_LGHS01000024.1 GCF_001202025.1 Pseudorhodobacter aquimaris | reverse complement strand
GCGAGGCGTCATGATCCCGCTGGAGCTGCCATCGTCATCATGCTGCGCAGCCTGAAGATGCGTCACGCCGAAGGCGTGCTTGCAGCACGACGCATGGCGCAGGCTGTGCAGGATCTGCATGAGCAAGGGTCGCCCGCATTTGAAGCCGCGTCACGCTGAAAGCGTGCCTCTGGCACGACGCCGATCCTGTCGCAGATGCTCAAAGCGGAAATGGCCGAACGCGAGGTGCGCTCTATCGCCTATCACATGAAGGCGGCGCGCTTTCCGGCTTATAAAGACCTCTCTGGCTTTGACATCGCTGCCAGCGAGATCCGTGAAGCCTTGGTCCGCCACCTCCAGCGTTGTGAGTTCATGGACGCTGCCGAGAATGTGGTGCTGTCGGAGGCCCGGGAACAGGAAAGTCGCATGTTGCAACCGCCCTCGGCATTCAGGCCATTGAGCATCACCGCAAGCGTGTGCGCTTCTTCTCGACGGTTGAACTGGTCAATGCGCTGGAGCAGGAAAAGGCACTGGGTAAGGCCGGAAAGATCGCTGAGGCATTGGTCAAAACTGACTTGGTGATACTGGATGAGCTGGGATATCTGCCGTTCAGCGCCTCTGGCGGCGCGCTGCTCTTCCATCTTCTGAGCAAACTGTATGAACGCACCAGCGTCATCATCACCACCAACCTGAGCTTCAGTGAATGGGCCAGCGTCTTTGGCGATACCAAAATGACCACAGCACTGCTCGATCGTCTCACCCATCGCTGCCATATCCTCGAGACCGGCAATGACAGCTACCGCTTCAAGGCAAGCTCCGAAACAGCAAAGAAAAAGCGAAAGGAGGCAACAGCATTGACGCCATCATAATCAGCAGATCATAACGAACAGGTGGGTCAGTTCTCAGTGACAATTAACACACAAGCGGGTCAGGTGTTGATGTAGTTCCTAGTTGAGGCGATAGTGCTCTCGGCTTTGGGCGGGGTGTTAGAAATCGGCTTGGGGCTGTTGCTAGCCGCTGTTGGCGGCTATGCGCTGAACATCCCGTTCAGCCCAGACCTTGCGGTCATTGCGCTCGCCTTTGCTTTTTCGGCACTTGTCGGTGTGGTTTTTGGCTACTTTCCTGCGCGTGCGGCGGCACGGATGGACCCTATTGACGCACTACGGCACTGATGTAATGAAACATCTTCATCTTTGACATAGTGCAAGCCTTATCGGGCTCCACAAGAGAAATGTCAGTCAGCACAACGCCAATGACGAATAGGCTTCAAAAGCACAGCATCCGCAGGGCGAACATAGTCTTTTTTGATTATAATGGGCATAAGAACAGCTCATCCGGTCGCCACATCTCGGCGCGCGTTAATGTGATCGATCCAAACCGCCACGCCTAGCCTCGGCACCAAGACCAAACACCTATGCCGCGCACCAAAGCAAAAGGTTACTTGAGTATATCCGCAGAGTAGCGGCAGCTGTCTTACGCAAGCTCGGTTCAGGGCGTTGGATCGCCCTGCAAAAAGAAATGACAGTGGTCATTCCCCGCGCAACTTTGGAAGGCCCGACATGCGAAGCAAACGCCACGCGACCACTGCCGACGAGCCCCGGCTCTGCTAATACCAGTGCTAAAAGCTAGGTGTTGAACTGTCTTCGCCACAGCCTAGCTTTAGTTTATGAAAAATAACGCATCAACTTCCGTCCTGTACAATGCAAACTGCCCGGTCTGTAACTTCGAGATCAGGCATTACGCGCAATATGCGCATAGCAATGGATTGCCTATCCGGTTCGATGATCTGAACTCGGAAGCGGGGGAGCAGTGGGGGCTTGATCCTGACACGGCCGCGCGGCGGCTTTATGTGCTGCATGATGGCAGGCTGACCTCGGGTTTACCTGCATTTTTGGTGCTTTGGGCACAAATGCCAAGGTATCGCTGGCTGGCTCAGATCGTCGGCCTGCCCGGCATCAGGCACATCGCTTCGGCAGTTTACGACTATATATTGGCGCCCCTCATTTACCGATGGCATTTGCGCCGGTTGCGTAAGCAACCCGCAGATGTTTCTGACTGAGATCAGAGTGGGCCTTGCCGCAAAACGGAAACGTCAAGGGTGCTGCGGTTCCAACAAGCCGGGTCGTGCGGCTTTTGCGGTTTAGGGGGGTATCGCCTCGGGTATCGAGGGCGGCGTCGCGGCGGGTGGCTTGCGCTCTTTGGCACAAGGCAGGCGGCCCAAAATCACACAAATTCTACTGACACCCACCACATGCCGCCGAAACAGTTGCAAACCGTGCTGAATGCTGAATGGGGGCCGGGCTGGCAAAAACGCTTGGCCAGGTTTGACGTGCGCCTCTTTGCTGCAGCGTCCATCGGGCAGGTCCACCGTGCCGTAACGCATAATGGCCATGACCTTGCGATAAACGTGCAATACCCCGCTGTACGCGCCAGCATCAACAGTGATGTGGATAATATGGTTAGGTTGTTGCGTTTACCGGGCCTTGTGCTGCGCGAGTTTTTTGTCTTTGGGACGATGCCGACGGCCTCTAACCTCACAAATTATCGGTATGATCGCAAAACTGGACGCATCGTGCAGCTTGATTTCGGCGCGGTGCAACCTGTTGCGCCAAGGCTTGCAACGCAGTTCCGCGCCCTTGCCAAGGTGGCACCGGAAGGCGGCCATGGTGCAACGCGGGCCGCAATGCTGCGGATCAGGTATTTTGGCCCGCAGACGGCGCCACATCATCAGGACTTGCTCCAGTCGATGTTCGCTGTCGCGATGGGGAGTTGCGCCAAAACACGCCGTTTGACTTTGGCCGCGGGAACCTGCTGGAATGCTTACGCGATAGGCATGCTGCACTCTGCATCGCTGCGTTGACCTGCAGGCCAGCGCGCCGTTGTGGTCTTGATGCGGGTATAGGACCGCACGCCCTCCATCCCATGCATATGATGGCCGCCAAAGATCGACGATTTCCAATCACCAAAACTGTGATAGGCCATCGGCACAGGAATGGGGACGTTAATGCCCACCATGCCCGCGTCGATATCTTGCGAAAAGTTGCGGGCAGTGTCGCCGTCACTGGTAAAAATCGCTGTACAATTGGCAAAAGGGTGGCTGTGGACCAGATCGACGGCCTTTTGATAGCTGCTGCGCCGGACGATTGACAAAACCGGGCCAAAAACCTCTTTCCAGACTGTGATGTCCGTGATCACATTATTCAAAAGGGTTCCTCCGATGAAATAACCGTTTTCAAAACCCTGCTAGTCTTGTTTAAAGCGCCGCCCGCCGTCGACAACCTTTGCGCCTTCGGCCCCACCCGTATCGATATAGTCGCGCACTTTGGCGAGGTGCTGAGCTGTGACCGATGGCCCCACTTCGGACGACTTGTCGCTGGTTGCGCCGATCTTGAGCGCTGTGATTTTAGACACCGGTTTTGAGATCAATACGCCAGAGATGGCATCCATTTGCAGATCGGCATCTACCGCTGCCCCCCAGAAAAACCAAGTGATCAGCCCACGGAACATGATTTCGGGCGAACTGCCAGACATCAGCACGGACTGACGGAAATTATCCTCCAACAGCGGTCCAAGGATAAAGGCATAAAGAGCGGAGCAGTGGGGATTTTGAGGCGGTTCATGACATACCCTACCCATCCCATCTCAAACATCACGCCCACGGCAAACAGGTTGTTGTTCACGGCGAACACACCAAAGATACAAAGTACCATCACCGCAGGAAACAAAATGCCGCGCGGAATATCAGCAACATAACGCAAGACCTTAATCGCAATCGACCCAACTACCAGCAGGAAAGCTGAGCTGACAAGGAGGCCGATCAACACCGCAATAAAGTTCAACCCTCCCATCAAATTGGCACGACCAAAGGTAAAGCGGTTGGTGCCGTAAATCAGGTCAGGCCCGATGGTTGCGAGCAATAGACCAAGCATCACGGCCAATGCGCCCCGTAGCAGGCTTTCGCCCGATACACCGGCGATGATGGTCAGCGAAAACAAGATTAGCGCAAAAGACGCAAGCCAGCCTGCGAACAGGGTCAACGACAGGTTTGAAATCATATCAGCCGAGCAAAACGCCCAAAGGGCCATGCGCAGGGTTCTGCCCGCCTCGCCTCTTTCGGCCAGTGGATAGCCGTCGAGGATCGTGGCCGAAGAGGCAGGGATGCCAGCTGTCTTGATCAAAATTGCTGGAATTGAGCTTCCGAATATTCCACCTTTATAAACACCGATCAGCAGCAAAATAACGGCGACTGGCGGCACGGCAAAGGTAAACGGCAATGTCAGGGCAACTGCCGTGGTGGCGGACATGCCCGGAATGGCCTTTGCGACCGTGCCAACGACGACACCGATGAACAGGGCAAGAAAACTCTCAGAATTTGCAACAAGAGACTGTCCTGCAAGAATGCTTTGGAACAGGTTCATGGCAGCCTCACCGCCACCTTTTTTGCGGAATATGAGTGACTGTCCTGCCTCGGCCTTCAACACCAAGCCGGTCCATAACCATAACTGCAGACAGGTGCAAATACGAGCCAACGCCAACCGAACTGTAGGCGGCTGTACCAGTTTTAGCCGTGGCAAACAATTCGTTCATTGTCTTGATGCCTGAACTTGGCGCAACAGCGCAAGCAACGGGGTTGACATCAAAGACTGTCGCGAAGCAAAAATCATCAAGCGTATCGGGCAAGTTGCCGTTCATCGCCGGGTTGACCGAATGCGATCCAACGCGGGTGAACAGCATTGTATAGCCATCACCTTTGGCGTTTTTAGCGGCGACCGACCCTGTGGCACCACCCGCGCCGACAGCGTTTGCCAGCACCAACGGCCCTCCGACCTCGGCACCCAGCGGTCCAGAAATCGCGCGTGCCGCAATATCGGCGGCACCACCGGGCCCGAATGGGATAATCATGTTGAAAGGACGATCAGGGTATTCAGCAAGCGCCGCAGTCCCTGACAGTCCAACAGTTGCAACCACTGCCAGCATGGATCTCTCAAGTATAAAAGTCTCACCCTTGTTTCGCTTTGATCGCTTTTCTTGGGGCCATTTTGTATTTAGCGGCCCGTGGTATTGACAAACCCTAATGGTAAGATAAACTATATTAAGTAAGTCTTTTTAATAATGAACATAAGTCTAAATTACACAAAGGTTGCATTTGATTGTCCATCAGAATGCTCAAAGCTGTTATCGCTGTTGCCGAAAATGGCACTTTTAGTAAGGCTGCTAGTGCGGTTTTTGTGACCCATGCCGCCGCCAGCCTGCAGATAAATACACTGGAGGAGTTGTTGAACATCGAACTGTTCGACAGAACCAAGCGCCCCCCTGAGCTTACCCCGATCGGCCGCGCATTTGTTGAGCGCGCGCGTGCCATTGTATGTGACTATGAGGGCATTGTAGACGCGGTTATCGGTGACGATGGGTTGACCGGTGTGCTGCTTTTGAGGGCCGTCCCGACAACATTGGTGGGCCTCGTTCCGCTTGCAGTGTCTTCGTTGAAAGTGGCGTTTCCGAACCTGCACATCTGCATTATTCCCGGTCTCACCAATGATTTGCTGCGTGGAATAGAGCGCGGTTCGCTTGATGCTGCGATCATCTCACAGCCGACAACACCTCGGAAAAATCAAACCTTGCACCATATCGCAACAGAGCCGTTGCAACTGCGCGCGTCACCGGAATTAGACAGCGACGACCCTATTTATTTGTTGAAAAACAACCCGTTCATCCGGTTTTCGCGCGATGCTGTTGTCGGCAAGGTGATTGAAACATGGCTGCAAGAGCAAGGACTCCTTGTGACGAACATAACGGAACTGGAAAGCCTTGAAGCGATGTCAAACATGGTCCTTGGCAATTTGGGCGTGTCGATTGCCCCCCGGCGCTGCGAGCAAAAAATGAACCCATCGCCGCTTGAACGGAGACTGCTGTTGGAAAATGGCCCTGTGCGACAGCTTGGTTTGCTCAGCCCAAGCAACACTGCGAAAACCCGGGTCATAGACAAGGTTCTGAATGCAATGCTTGATGCGGTCGCAAGGGGTCATTTTGCCAGCCCTGTAAATCAGATGAGAACATCGGATGTCATTTGAATACTATGCGATACTTCTGGTCGGTGCGGCGGCTGGTGGCTTTATCAATGGGCTTGCCGGATTTGGAACAGCACTTCTTGCGCTTGGTTTTTGGTTGCAAATCATGCCGCCCATTTCGGCGGTTTCTATGGCTGTGGTCATGTCGGTTCTCAGCGGGTTGCAGGGGGCTTGGCTGGTCCGCCGCGCGATTTTTGATCAGCCAAAGCGGCTGGCAAGGTTTCTGATCCCCGGCATCTTTGGGGTGCCGCTTGGCGTCTTGGCGCTATCCTCGCTTGACCCGCAGATCCTCAAACTGACTGTTGGCGGCATGATGGTGCTGTACGGCGGCTTCTTTTCCTTACGCCGCACGCTTCCCGCCTTTGACCGCCCCACACCGCTGATTGACAGCTTGATTGGCTTTGTGTCCGGCGTGCTTGGCGGGGCTACGTCTTTGTCGGGAGCGCTGCCAACGATGTGGTGTTCGATGCGCACATGGACCAAATCCGAAACCCGCGCGGTTTTGCAACCGTTTAACATCATCATTTTATTTCTCAGCGCTTTGGTGTTCCTATTCCGTGGCAACTACACTTGGGAGGTTGTCAAAGACATAATCATTGCGCTGCCGATAACCCTGCTGGCGGCGCAAGTGGGCATCCATGTTTTCAAGCATCTTAATGACACGCAGTTCCGACGCTTGTTGGTGGTGATGATGTTCGCATCCGGCACGATTTTGCTGGGTAAGGAGTTGCTGTAAATGAAAACGGCGGCGATGAACGCCGCCGTTTTGCAAGTGATCCGAGGCCGCTCAGGGAACCTTAAAGAACGGGGCCGGAACCAACAGCTTGTTTTCCACACTCACCACCAAGGGCCGCATTTTCTTGGCATAGCTTTGCCAGTCTGGTGACGCCTGCAACAGCTTGCGCCGCTCAAACCTGTCATCAAGGCTGTCATAGCCCCACATATGCACGATTTGGTTAAGAGGGCCGATATCAGTGTAATAATACCCGACCATCTTGCCCAGAATGCGCACTTGGCATTCCATGCCTTCTTCTTCGTATAGTTTCAAGAAAACAGGGACTTGCCCCGCGTGCAGCGTGTAAATCCGTTCATCAACGAACATCGGACAAGCCTTTCGTTAGGGTAAAGTAAGGATAATCATGGTTAAAGCGAAAGCGGCCAGCAGAACCGTCAGGGCACAAATCAACACAATCGCGCTGCCGCCCACATCTCCCAGCTTTTTAAGCGAGGTTTTCATACCAAGCGCCGCAATCGCGATGACCAAAAACCAGCGCGAGGTGCCAAGCAGGAAGTCTTTGATCACCAAAGGGATCAGGTCATAGGATCCGGCCAAAACCAGTGCGGCAAAGCCAAACACAAAGATCGGGATGGGCAGTTTGCGCTTTTCGCCCTTGGCCTGTTGCCCCGAATAAATCAGCGACAGAAACACGACGATTGGCACCAACAGAACAACCCGCAGCAGCTTTACAAAAGTTGCGGTCTCGCCCGCCGTATCCGATACCGAATAACCGGCACCTACCACCTGTGCTACATCATGAATGGTCGCGCCGAAAAACACGCCGGTTGCGAATTCGGACAGATGCAGCGCGCTCGCAATCAGTGGATAGATGATCATCGCAAGCGTGCTAAGGGCCGTAACCGCAATCACCGTAAACACAGTGTCACGTTCCAGCGTCTCGCTTTTTGGCAACACCGATGCAATCGCCAGCGCTGCCGAAGCCCCGCAAATCGCCACAGCCCCGCCGGTCAGCAGGCCAAAACGGCTACGCCGCCCCAGAACGCGACTCAGCAATAGACCGAGCGCAATCGTCAGCGCCACACCGCCCAAGGTAATCAGCAACACCTCATGCCCAGTTGAGGCGATTTGCTGCACGGTGATCCCAAGACCAAGCAAGGCCACACCAATGCGCAACAGTTTTTTTGAGGCAAACTCAATGCCTGCAACGCATTTGTTGCCATCCTCGGCCAAAAACCCAAAGGCCATGCCGATCAGCAACGCCATCAGCATAACAGGCGCGCCGTAATGATCCGATATAAAGCGCGCGGCAAAAGCCACGGTTATGGCAGACAATAGGCCCGGAAACAGGGTGCGCATATCACGAACATCCGCTAGGCCAGATTTAAAACTCATCAGATCAACTCTTCGCTCTTGTCGTCTGTTTCACCAAACCGTTTGAGCGTCGCGGGGCGTGTACCCTCATAGACCCGGTCCAGGTTTTTTGCGATCTTGGCGTTTTCGCGTTCAAACAAACAATCACCGTTCATATCTGATGCCACGATAAACGGCCCCATCTTGTTGCATTTGATGACCCACATCGCCTGCGCAAGACCAAGCTCTTCGTTCCAATGCACCGCTTCGACCTTTTCGATGCCGCGACCCAGCAATGCACCGGTGCCGTATCCAACGGTGCTGAGGTAAATGGCGCCATTGGGCACAAAGTACGACTTGTAGTCCTTGCTGGTCATCCCGCCTTTGCCGATTACCAGTTTCGTGCCGGTTTTTGCGAACCATTCTGGCAACCACTTGGCAAAGCGGAAAGAGGCAGTCGCTGTCACAGCACCCATCTCAAAGCTGCCATCGGCGTTGATGCGGGCAGCAGGTGAGCAATGGAAATTGGTGGCACTGTCGCGCGGCAATTCCATCGGAATGTTGGCCTTGCCTTCCAGCGCACGCATGTAAACGCCTTCGCGGGCGGTATAGAGCAGACCATCCAGGTACACGACATCGCCGAGCTTCAGGGCTGCCAAAGCCTCTGGTGTTGGCGTCGTGCTTAAGCGGATTTCTCTTGGCTTGGCAGTTCCCATTCGACAGTCTCCCTGCGTTGATAATCAGTGAACCAATCGGGGTCCGTGCGAAATTCCACACGCCCGTCGGCAAATACGCGTGCCACAGCACGGCGCGATGAAAGACAAAAGGCATGCACCGACATCTGCATGCCGCCAGTGTGGCAGTAGCCAACTTCGATATGCGTATCGATGACCATGGATTTGCCCACAAACCCCATCGCACCCATCCCGATGGAATTCCCCAGATCTTTGAGCTCCAACTCAAGCTCCGCGATCTTCGGGTCTGAGTTACGGTCGCCAACAGTACGCAGACAGGCGGCACGTTTGCCCAGCACCATACAGGTGTCTTTGCAACCGCCAAGCCCGATACCGATGATCGCAGGTTGGCAAGCAAGCCCGCGCTTGCCAAAGGCAACAAGGCTATCGAGGTAAAACCGCTTGATGCCCTGAATACCATCTGACGGAAACAGCATCCGGTAATCTGTGCCAAACAAGCCGCCCTTATGAACGGTGATCAGATCGATCCATTCACCGCCCGGCTCATATCCGTATTCGATTTCGGGCGCGCCGATGCCGACGTTGTTGTTATGGTCGGTCCGCCACAAAGGGTGCACGCGGTTCGGGCGTAGGGGTACGCCGTTGGTGGCGTTCGAAGTGGCGCGTCGCAGTGCCGTTTCCAACGCAATCGGGCCGCCTTCAATTTGGGTCTCATTGCCCATTTTGACATACCAGCGCGGGGTGCCGGTATCGCCACACATCGCGCGGCGGTCTTCCTTGGCGGCCTCGTAGTTTTCCAGCATCGCCTTCAAAACAAACGACGACAGATCGCCATCCTCGACCGACGCAGCGCCTTTCAACCCTTCCAGATAATCATCCGGAATTTCGATGGCGGCTTTGTCCATCAGTGTTTCAGCCGTCTTTTGGATCAGATCGATTGAGATCATCAGTTTGCTCCTACCAATGTTTCAGGCTCGTGGTCGGGAAGGATCGTCTCACCGGGGCGGACGATCGTGAATTGTACAGGCTCGCGCGTCACCTCAACCTCGTCGCCCAATTGTCTTGCTACGGTGAAATACGAACTCTCCATCGAGCCGCTTTCGGGGAAATCTTCGCGGAAATGCGCCCCACGAGAGTTTTCGCGCGCAATGCCTGCCTTGGCGATCACGTCAGAGACATCGCACAGGCTGGCCATGTTCAGCCAGTCATGCCACGTCAGGTTAAAGGCAAGGTTCTCGCCCGAAACGCCGGTTTGCAGCAACTCGGCCTTAATCTCGGCCACGCGTTTGATGCCGCGCTCCATGCCCGTTTCGGTGCGCATCACGCCCACATCTTCCCACATCGCCTCTTGCAGGGCCGTGCGCAGCGTCTGCACATTACCGGCTTTCAGGGTCAAAGGCCGCTGTGCGCGCTCAATCTCGGCGCTTAGCACATGTTCATCCGGGTCGCGCAGCGTACCCATCTTGCGCACATCCAGGCCCATAATGTCGCCCGCAACGCCGCCAAAAACGGTGGAATTTGCCACCCCATTCCCGCCCAGACGGTTCGACCCATGCGCGCCGCCTGCATCTTCGCCGGCCACATAAAGCCCTTCCATCGCAGTGCGGGTATCGGGGTCAACCACCACGCCGCCCATAAAATAATGCGCGGTTGGCACCACCTCAACCAATCCACCCGCAAGGTCAAAGCCGCTGTCAGCGCAGCGTTTAACCATGCCGCTGAACTTTTTGCGCACATTGTCCGGCCCAAGATGCGCCATAGAAATAAACACCCCGCCGTTTTGCGACGTGTTGTTTTTGCGCATTTCGGCATAGATGCCGCGGCTGACCACATCGCGCGTGGCCCGTTCGCCGCGGGCGTCGTAGTCAAACATAAACCGCTGTTCCGCGCCGTTCAGCAGTTGACCGCCTGCCCCGCGGAGGCCCTCCTCCAGCACGGTGCCGGTCATCTTGGTATGGTCGCCCGCCAACAAGCCTGTGGGGTGAAACTGCACCATTTCCATATCGCGCAGCGGCAGGCCTGCCCGCAGCGCCATCGCCAAACCGTCCATGGTTTTGTCGCCCGAAGGGGTGTGGTATTTATACATGGTCGGACCGCCGCCCGTGCCCATCATCACCGTTTTCGCCCGCACAAAGCGAAACTTGCCTGTGCGCATGTCGATGAACAACACCCCCGCCAGCGCCGAGCCATCCTTGATCGGGATCAGGCCAATCGCGCGATGCTCTTGCAGTTTTTCAATCGGGCGGCTGAGGACTTGTTCCATCAAGCGGTTGATAATTTCAATCCCGGTCAAATCGCCCTTGTGCACAGTGCGGTCAGCGGTTTGTCCGGCAAAAGCCTTTTGGTGCAGCGACCCATCGGTATTGCGATCAAAGAAACAGCCGATTTCATTTTCCAGCTCTCGCACGCGCACCACAGCCTGTTCGCACAGCTTCCACGCCATATCCTGGTTAGGAAGCCATTTGCCGCCGTTGATCGTATCCATAAAGTGGCGCTCAACCGTGTCGCCACCGCCAAGGGCAACGTTATAGCCGCCCTGAACCATCCGCGTACAACCGCACTTGCCAATCAAACCTTTGACCGCAATGGTGATTTTAGTCCCCGCAGGGGCAGTTTGCTGGGCATGGAGTGCGGCAAACATGCCTGCGCCACCGGTGCCAAGGATCAAAATATCGGTGTCGTGCCGATCAATATCGCTTTTCAATGGCATGATTATATCGCCCGTAAAAAGAAAGTGGTTGAGATAAGGAAAGCCCCCGCAACAGCACCCGCCGCTAATGTTTTCTGGTTCGCTGACCACGGCAGCCATTCAAGCGCCATCAATCGAAGCCCGCCAAAGAAATGAACGGCCAGCAAGAATACCAGTCCAAATTCGGCGACCTTCACAATGGGAATTTCTACAAAGTGCAAAAACCCGTCCAGCCGTTCAGGCTGCGTCAGCGCCAACGACAGCACATAGAAATGCGTCGGCAAAAACAGCGCCAGGCCAAGGCCAGACACACGGTGCAGGATATAGGCAAGCCAAAGCGTATGCGTGCGATGTGAACGGATCATAGCATTGTCACGGCTGAAACAGCGCGCGCCCCCATGAACAAAAGGATCAAACAGCTGCCCCAAGTAAAGACGCTAAGGGCAAAGCGGGGCAGCGTCACCATCTCGGACAAGATCACCCGCAGCCCAATGGCCGCATGCACCGATGCCGCAATGACAAAGGTGCCATAGAACGAAAACCACAAGACGCTGCCTTGGGTGCGGCCCAAAATCTCGGCTGTGGTCAGCCCGCCTTGGATCGCGTAAATCATCACCGCAATATGACCAAGCGTCAGCGGCGCCATGATCAGCGCTGAAATCCGCTGCAGCATATAAAGCCTTATATCGAGCATTGGTTATTTCCCATTCTTAAAGAAGGACATAGCGGTGACGCGTTTCAGCCCCGCAATGGCGTTCATAGGGTTCAACCCATTGGGGCAATGCACGGTGCAACTGCCCTGCGAATGGCAGTTGTGACAGCCGCCAACCCCCGACACGGCATCAAGAACCGCTTGCTTGTTCGCATCCTTGGAATCGTTGTAGACGGTCCAGGCACGCTGTAACGCGGCTGGCCCCAGATAGTCGGGGTTGTTCGCCACTGTGTCACAGGCGGCATAGCAAACTGAGCAATTGATACACTCGATCCCTGAACTCGCCTCGACCCGGCCCGCATTCGTGGGCAAGATCGGCTCAATCGGTGCATCGCGGGTTTTGGTCGGGTGGTGAACGCCTTCAGCCGCGACCCATTTGTCAAAGAATGGATCCATATCAGTCGCAAGGTCTTTGATAACCGGCAGGTTGCGCAACGGCCCAACCTCTAAATTGTTGTTTACCAGCACTTTTTTAACATGCGTCCGGCAGGTCCAGCGCGGCACCCCGTTCACCATCATCGCACAAGACCCGCACATGCCAACGCGGCAGGCATAGCGATAGGTCAAGGTCGGGTCTTGATTTTGCTGAACCCAGGCAACCACATCAAGGATCGTCTGACTTTCTTGCGCCGGTACTTTAAAGGATTCAAATTGGCCAAACGTGCCATCACCGCGCCAAATCGAAACATCCATCATGTCAGGTATGGAAGACAAAAAACTGCTCCTTTTGGCGAGGGGATCTCTATGTGACCTAACATAGTCAAGGAATTGTCTAACAAAAAGCAAATAATGATACACCATAATGTAAGACTTATTTACACTATATTGTGTCTCTCACTTTTGTCTTGTCATGGATTTGTTCCGATCTCTTTTGAAATGCCCCCACTGGACTGGTCCGCCAATTGGGGGTAATCCCCCCTAAAATTAGTGGTGTTCATAAGTAGAATTTTCTCGGCAAGATGTCTGAGGAGATTTTGAATGAAGAAAAGCAGATACACTGAGGCGCAGATCCTTTCGATCCTGCGCCAGGGCGAAGGTGGCGTGCCGGTGGCAGAGCTGTGCCGCGAGCACGGTATGAGCAACGCGTCCTTCTATAAATGGCGGGCGAAGTATGGCGGCATGCCCTCTCGGGCTTTTGCTTTGCAAAACCCTGCCGGGTACAGACGCGTCCATGATCAGCCAGATGAAGGCCATGGAGTGAGGCGCAAACGCCATTGGTCCGAGAGCGCGCCGAACGAGAACCGTCGGCTGAAGCGGATGTATGCGGACCTGAGCATGCAGGCTGATTTGTTGAAGGAAGCCCTTGGAAAAAAGTGACCGGGCCATCTCAACGCCGAGAGATGGCCGTGAATGCTGTGGCGCGCTGCGCAGTCAGCATTGCGCTGGCTTGCCGCGCCTTTGGTGTCAGCGAGACCTGCTATCGTTACAGCCCGCTGCTGAGCGACGAGAATGAGCATATTGCCGATCTGCTTGTTGGGCTGACCGAAGCCCGGAAGACTTGGGGATCTGGATTATGCTTTCTGCATCTGCGCAACGTGAAGGGGCAGCCTTGGATACTGTTACCTGGCAGTGCATGTTCACATGCATGAGAAG
>NZ_LGHS01000023.1 GCF_001202025.1 Pseudorhodobacter aquimaris | reverse complement strand
ATGCGGAGTCTCGGCCCACAGGAGCTTGCAGCGCTCCTCCAACCACTCATTCAGCGCATTGAGGTTAGGAAAGGCGGGCATGAGTTGCCAAAGCCGGTGGCGCGCATCGCGCACATTCTTCTCAACCTGACCTTTCTCCCACCCTGCCGCTGGATTGCAGAACTCAGGATCAAAGACATAGTGGCTGGTCATCGCCAGGAACCGCGCGTTTACATCGCGCTTCTTTCCGACACCAACCCGGTCGACGGCTGTCTTCATGTTGTCGTAGACGCCGCGCCCTGGAACACCCTCAAACACCCGGAAGCCATGCCAGTGGGCATCGAACAGCATCTCATGCGTTTGCAGCAGATAGGCCCGCACCAAGAAGGCGCGGCTGTGCGACAGCTTGATATGGGCGACCTGAAGCTTGATGCGCTCGCCGCCAACATAGGCCCAGTCCTCGCTCCAATCGAATTGAAACGCCTCGCCAGGCTGGAACACCAGCGGAACGAAGACCCCGCGGTCAGTCGTGTGATATGCGCGTTGCCGTTCACCCTTCCAGTCCCGCACAAAGGCCGCAACCCGCTCATATGAGCCATCAAAGCCAAGCTGCACCAGATCGGCATGCATCTGCTTGGCAGTCCGCCGCTCCTTGCGTGATTTGCGCCGCTCAGACAGCAACCAGGCTGTCAGCTTCTCAGCATACGGATCCAGCTTGCTCGGCCGGTCCGGTCTCTGAAACTCGGGCTCGACAATCCCAGCCCGCAGATACTTCTTGATCGTGTTGCGAGATACGCCTGTACGCCGCGCAATCTCGCGAATGGGCATCTTGTCTCGCAGCGCCCATTTCCGAATAACCCTCAAAAATCCCATGTCTACCACTCCAATAGCCCCCAGCTGAATCAAGCAGGGGCAAGGTTGCACATGGGTCAATTCTCAATGACAATTTCTGCTGTTGCCGGGTCAGTTCTCAGTGACAATCAACAATATAACCCCACCATGCTGGCCGAGGCGATGTGCAAGCATTTCAACTACGTCTATGCCCCCTCGACCGAGCATTTCTGGATGCACGGCCAATCCTCGGAAGCCTCGTTCATCTACATCACCACCAACAGCCTGACCTTCGATCAGCTGCGCGCCATTTCCGACGAGGTCGGCGAGGAGCGTAACCTGCTGATCTGCTGCATGGCCTATGAGGCGAAGGGTGAAAACCTGATGAACCTGACCCTGCGCAAGATCCCGCAGGCTGTGCTGAACCGATGCGAATGGGGCAAGGATGACTATTCCCTCAAGATCAGCGCCCTGCCGATGATCGCCGATGATGAAGCGGAAGACATCAGCCCCGCGCCGAAAAGCCGGGCCAAGGCCAAGCCAAACGATGCCACGCCCGACATGTTCGCAGATGACGGGGAGGCGTGAAGATGCAGACCACTGACCCGAAACGCGCCGTTGCCCAGATCACCCAGCGCCTGTCCCTGCGCAAACCCCAGACCGAAGCGCTGCGGCGGTTGGACGATATCGTTGACCTGATCACCCCCACCAAAGACACAGACGTCGAGGCCGCCCGCGACGCCGTGCGCGCCGCCTATGGCCACTTGCCCGATGCCGCGTTTGAGGATTTCGAGCGCGATTTCCCGAGCGTCTGCTTCGCTCTGGCCACGGGTGTTGGCAAGACCCGGTTGATGGGCGCCTTCATCAGCTATCTTTACATGATCGGTAAAAGCCGGAACTTCTTTGTTCTGGCCCCGAACCTGACGATTTACGACAAACTGCTCGCCGACTTCCAACCCACCAGCCCGAAATATGTTTTCCGCGGGATTGAGGCCTTTGCCCATAACGCACCGCTGATCGTCAACGCAGAAAACTACGAGGAAGGCCGCGGTGTGCGCGGCACCGACTTCTTTGGTCGCGAAGGCGCGATCATCAACATTTTCAACATTTCGAAGATCAACTCCGAGGCGCGTGGTGGCAATGCACCCCGTATTAAGCGTCTGCAGGAATACATTGGGGACAGCTATTTCGCCTACCTGTCGGAACTGGACGATCTGGTCCTGCTGATGGACGAGGCGCACCGCTATCGCGGGTCCGCTGGCTACAAGGCGATTTCCGAGTTGAAGCCTATCCTGGGGCTAGAGGTGACTGCCACACCGAAGACGGTCGGCTCGAAATCGCAAGCTTTCAAGAACGTCGTTTACAGCTACGATCTGCCGGAGGCGATGGAAGATGGCTACGTCAAAGAGCCGGCTGTCGGCACTCGGGCAAACTTCGACCCCAAATCGGTGGATGAGGCCACGCTCGAGCGGATCAAGCTGGAAGATGGTATCAACTACCATGAGCATGTGAAGGTCGCGCTGGAAACCTATGCCCGCAGCCACGATGTGCGCGTGGTGCGCCCCTTCATGCTGGTCGTGACCCAGGACACCACCCATGCCCGTGAGGTGCGGAATTTCATAGAATCCGATCAGTTCTTCGATGGGCGCTACAGCGGTCGGGTTATCGAAATCCACTCGAAGCTGACCGGCGAGGAGAGCGACGAGAATGCCCAACGCCTGCTGAACATCGAAAAAGGCGGCGACACGGATATCGTCATCCACGTCAACAAGCTGAAAGAGGGTTGGGACGTTTCCAACCTCTTCACCATCGTGCCTCTGCGCGCTTCCGCCTCGGATATTCTGACAGAGCAGACGCTGGGTCGCGGCCTGCGGCTACCATATGGCAAGCGCACCGGCGTTGCCATGGTGGATCAGCTGACAGTCATTGCTCATGACCGCTTCAACGATCTGATCCAACGGGCGAAAGAGGACAACGGGGTCACCCGCAAACTCAAGACGGTCACGATTGGCGATGGCGGTGATATTCCCGCTGCGAAACCGGTCGTCGTCGTCGCACCCTCGATGATCGAGCAGATGGTATTGCAGGCCGAAGCGCAAGCGACGGCATCTTCGGTGCAGCAGGTTGTTGGGAGCGTCGAGCCGACAGGACCGGAGATTGTTCCCGGGTTTGCAGCCCCTCCAGCGCCACCCTTCCGCTTCAGCAAGCCGGAAGAGGTCAGCCTCGCCAAGACTGTCTTAAGCGTGGTCATGCCCGAGGTGAGCAAGGAGGTGTCTTCTATCAAGCATCTGCAAGATCCCAAAGTCATCCAGCGCATTGCTGAAACGGCCCTCACTGCACAGAAGATGCAGGATGGGCTGTTCCCTTCAGTTACGCCTGAACAGGCGGTCGCCGTTGTCGAAGAGGTCTGCAAGCAGCTCGTCGAGCGGACGATCGCAATTCCGACACTGACCATTACACCGCAGGACCAAGTTACCTTCGGCTTCCGCGCTTTCCAGCTCGACCTGAAGACGTGGAACTATCAACCCCTGTCGCGTGAACTGCTGATCCAGGTTCTCCGCACCGAGAAGCGCGAAATCATCTTGGGTGATGCTGAGGGTGAGATGCCTGCGCGGCTGGAAGATTATCTGGTCGTAAAGCTCATGGATTACCCAGAAGTTGATTACGATGCCCATGCCGCGATCCTCTATGATCTCGCCGGACAGGTCGTGGCACACTTCCGTGGAAAATATCCTGACGAGGGGAAGTTGCGTGACGTTATTCAAGGTCACGCTCGCGCCATGGCCGAGGCGGTCTTTGCCCAGATGAAGCTCAACATGTGGCGAGGTGAGACCAGATACCGAGTCACCGTCAACTCGGCATTCGATCAGCTACGACCGCAAACATTCGATGGTAGCAATAAGGGAGCCATGCGGGATTACCGCAACCCACCCGAGCAACTGAACCAGATCCGGCGCTTCATATTTACGGGATTTGAAAAGGGCTGTTACCAGCTTGCAAAGTTCGATTCCGATACCGAGCGAAAAATGGCCGTCATTCTGGAGCGGGACCCGACTGTTCGTCTCTGGATGAAGCCAGGGCCAAATCAATTCAAAATCTTCGATATTGACGGCAATCCCTATCAACCGGATTTCGTGGTCGAAACGGACACTGAAAAATTCGTGATCGAAACCAAGCGGGCGAGCGATATGACCGATCCGGTCGTGATCCGAAAAGCGGACGCGGCCGCTCTCTGGACATTCCTCGCCACTTCGACGCAAGCAAGTGACGGTGCGGAAAAGCCATGGTCCTATTTGTTGGTGCCCGAGCATGCAGTTATTGCAAACGCAACGGTGAAGGGGCTGGCGTCGAGTTGCACGCGAATCGCGGATGCAGATCTGCGAACCCGATACACCCATGAATAGATAAGAGGCAGAGGGAGGCTACATGGATCTGGTTGATGCCCAAACAGCGCTGAAAGCGCATCCTCTCAGAATTGGCGTGTCCACTCGCTCATTATTTGAGTTGGACGAGGAGGATCGGATATTCCGCGAGGAAGGCGTAAATGCCTATGTCGAGTATCAGCGAGAACATGAGGAAGACATCCTTCAGGAGGGTGCTGCATTCCAAATCATCAAGCGCATCCTCGCCCTGAATGAGGATCTTTCAAATCCATACGTCGAAGTTTTTCTTATGTCGAAGAACTCGCCGGACCTTTCGCTGCGAGCCTTCAACTCGGCCAGGCACTATGGCCTTCCAATTAGGCATGGGAGTTTTACAAGCGGTAAATCCCTAGCCCCATATCTGCCTGCGTGGAAGATCGACCTTTTCCTATCGAATGATGAGGAAGACGTCAGAGCGGCAATTGTGGGCGGCACTCCTGCTGCCATGTTGGGAAAACGGCCTACTGATCTGGGCGATGCCCGCGACGATGATGAGTTGCGTTTGGCATTCGACGGGGATTCCGTCATTTTCGGATCAGAGTCCGATGCGATCTATGCTAGCTCCGGCCTCGATAGTTTCTTGGCGCATGAGATGGAAAATGCGCAGACTCCGATGCAACCTGGCCCGCTTGCTTCCTTCTTCCGGAAGCTCAGCTTACTTCGCGCGATACACATGAATGACGAACGGGTGAGTAAAGTCAGGGTCTGTGTCGTCACCGCCCGCAACGCCCCTGCACATGCGCGTGTCATCCATACACTACGATCCTGGGGCGCGGATGCCGATGAAGCTCACTTCGTCGGCAGGAACAGCAAGGCTCCCATACTGAAGGCTATGGACGCGCATATCTTCTTCGACGATCAGATCACGCATATTGAAAAGGCAGCCTTGGTGGTTCCGTCTGGGCTCGTTTTCGGCCCGCATGCCCCGGACAAGCCGATTATCCCTGCCTGACCTTGCCTCATTACATATCCACGCGGCGATAGAGTTGATGGCCGATACGCAAGCCGATGATCTGCAACATGCCATCCATTGGTATGCCCTGCGCTGCCAAGTGCCGCCGGAGGGCGTCCGTAAACGGTTTCCGACCCTCCAATCCTGCCGGGAGCGGTTGATCGCCGTGCGCTGGCCCAGCGGGATCTTCTGCCCTCGGTGCCAGGCCGGAGATCCGGTTCACTTGACGACACGCGCGCAATACCAGTGCCGCAGTTGCCGTTTCCAGTTTTCTCCGACGACTGCCACCGCTTTGCATCGCAGCCGCATTGAGGTGCCGATCTGGTTCGCAGCTGCGGAGCGGATCATACACTATCAGAACATGGGCAGCGCCACTGGCATGGTGCCTGCTCATGACCTCGCGGCGGCAATGGGCGTAGCCTATGTTGCCGCGCGTCGCCTGCGCAAGATTATCATCGAAGACCTTGGCCCCGACGGCAGGGGACTTCTGCGGGCCGCGATCTGCACGGAGGAGGTGATTCTCCCGCCACACGTCTTCCTGGGCACCGAGAGGCACCTGGGTTGGCTGATCGATTTATACTACAATCGCGATTCATTGAGCTGAGTTAAGCATACAGCCAGTCCCAGAGGCAATCCGCCGTGATATTGGCGGCGCACGCGCCACGCGATAACCTTCTAAACATAAAGGGGGTTATAGGCGGCGGCCTGAGCAGAACGCACGGAAGCACGGACTGGAAATCATGGATTGCGAAAAGTGATCCGAAACTTGAAATCCACGAAAAACGTGTGAAAACAGACGGTTGTGGACTCTCTCCTTCGCGCATGCGAAGATGGACTGGTCGAATGTCTGACGGGGATGTGCTCTTCCGAGACGGCGCACGCACCCTATCCCGAGAAAATTTTTGCGCCGCTTGCCGGCGATAGAACCTGATCGACTCTCGTGACTGGCCTCAAGGCTACCGCGTGGGCGCGGCGCGGTGCCGGGCAAGGGAGGTGTCGATCATTCCGAAACACTTTTGCAATCCGGACGCGCCGCCGTCCGGAAACGGTGATCCTATGTCCTTCGTTATCGAACATGATGAGTGGAACCATCAGCCGCATCGGCTCCCGAAAGACTCCAAGATCAAGATGGGCGAAATCTACGGCGTCGATCCTTATGACGGGCGGCGCGACCCGTCTGGGCGGAGCTCTTGGGCTCAGAAGGTCTTCTTTGCCTACAAGACCCCGGCGAATGACTGGCGCCCCAAGCTGGCAAAGACTGAAAGCGTTGCGGAGGCGGCGGTGGCCATTCAGGCGCTCATGTCTCCGGACATCTACGATGTCGGCTTCCAGCCGTTGACCGTCAATTTTAAGGATGAGACTGGAAAGAATACGCCTTATACACACGACCTTTTGCTGACGTTTCAGACCGGCCACCGCCGGTTGGTGTTCGTGCGCTATGAGCGCAGCCTGCGCAAACCGGCGACGGAGCGTGCGATCCAGGCCATTCTTGACGCCACACCGCGCGCGGCGGCAGACGACATGATCGTCGTGAACGCTGGCGATTACACACGCCAGCGTCGGGACAATTTGTTCCGGATGTTCAAGCTTTGCGCTACCCCTGACGAGGAAGCGGATGCGATTGTCCTTCGCACGATGCATGTCCATCGGTCGATCTATGTGATGAATGACCTGTTTCCCCGCGCCGGTATCGAACAGAGTCGGGTGTTCCAGGCCTGCTATCGTCTGATCGCAGCACGAAAGCTGATCGCAAACCTCGACCATGTCATCTGGGAGCATTCTCGCATCGGGCTCATGGGATGACGCCAGAATCGCCGAACTACCATTTTCCGAGCGGGACGGCGGTCACGCTTCCCATGGGTGACATGTCCATCAGGGAGAGGACCGATTACGGTTACGATCTTGTTGACCTGTCATCGGGTGAAATCCGCGGTATTTCGATGCAGTCGTTGATCGACCAGCTGAAGCTGCCTGGTATGGTGGCCGACACCACCGAGGCATTGACGGGCAATCGCCTGAAACAGCGTCTCGGGGGAGTCGAGGGTATCGAGGGTTTGACCACCGAGGCACAGGAAGACAGTGCGTTCCGGCTGGCGATCTGCACGGCGATTCAGGCGGTTCAGGAACGGCTGCGCCTGGAAACCGGAAAACCCCGCCTCAGGCTAACCTGGCGCAGCATCGATCGTCAGCGCCGTGAAATCCGGGATATCGCTCAGGCGCTGTTTGGAAAGACGATTTATCTGGAAGGCCCGCGGGGTGGCCAAAAAGGAAATCGCTGGACCTTGCACAAGGGACGTCGCCTGCTCGATATCTTTCGGGACTATGAGGCACTTCTGAGCGGAGAGCGCCCGAAGGATGCATTGGCGCCGCTGTATCATCTTCAGGGCAATCGCGAAGCGAGAATACCGTATCGCTCGCGCGAGCTAATGACCGTGGCCTGGGAACAAGTCGGGCTGGATCTCAAAAGCCCGAGTCTGGCGAATGTTCATAACCGCCTCGAATTGTTGATCCATGAGGAGAACGCCCATCGAGTTCGAAACGAGCTGCCTCCGCTGATCGTGCCGTCCGTCTCCACGCTGAAGGCGCATCGCGCGCAGCATCTCTCGGACACCGCCTATCTCTTGGCAATCAAAGGCGGCTCCGTCGCGCGCAATCGTCGCGGACGCGGCAGCACAGATCTTCGTGCGCTGATGGTCGGCGAATACGTCGAAATCGACGAGTGCAAGGCGTCCCTTGTCGTGTCCTCGAAAGTGGCCGGCACCTGGGAACGATTGTCTAAAGACCAGCGGGAAGCGCTGGAAGAGATCGACGAGATCATCCGGAAGCGGCTCCATATCCTTGTGATGATCGACGTGGCGACGCGGATGCCACTCGCGTGGGTGATCAGCGATCAGCCGCGCGCGGAAGCGACCTTGCAGCTCTTTCGTATGGCCACTCGTTCCAAGGAGCGCGAAGCCCGGAAATACGGCTGCGATGGCCAGGCGATTGATGGTGTCGGTGTAGGCTATGTCAAGAATGACAACGGTCCAGGGCTCCGCAACGCGACGGCCATCGGAGCTTTGGTTGGCCTCGGCATTATTAACATCGTATCGCGCGCCTATGCGGCCACAGACAAGCCCTACATCGAGCGCTTGTTCGGCACCGTCGAGTCGGTGCTCCTGAAGCTGATCCATGGCTATACTGGGCGCAAAGCCGGGGAGTTGCCGGGCTATGATGCAATCGCGAATGGCGTTCTGGACATCGAAGAGCTTTACGAGATCCTGAGCCGATTCTTCATCGACGAATATCCGGCCATGCGGCACACGGGTGTTGGCATGTGGTCCCGCCGGCCGATCGAAGTTTACAATGACATCAATCACACGCGCGGCTGCATTCCGCCCATCGACCCCGATACGCGGCGTATTCAGCTGGGATGGGACGTCAAGGCGACCCCCACGGACGAGGGTGTCCGGGTGTTCGGCGGGATCTGTTTCAACTCCGATAAACTCCAGGAAGTGCGGGAAAGCCCGAAGGTGAAAGCCCGCAAGGTTTCGGTATTTGTCGATCCTGATGACATCAATGCTGCAACTGTGGTGATCCGGGGGATTGATGAACCGATCACCGTCCATCTGCAAATCACGGCATTTGCCGTGTTGATTGTCACTGAGAACTGACCCGGCATTGTCACCGAGACTTGACCCACCCAGCTGTTATGTTCTTTGCGTCATGATGGCGTCAATGCTGCTGTCTCCTTTCGTTTCTTTTTCGCTGTCTCAGAGCTGGCCTTGAACCGATAGCTGTCATTACCTGTCTCAAGGATGTGGCAGCGGTGGGTTAGGCGGTCGAGTAGCGCGGTGGTCATTTTCGCATCGCCGAACACGCTGGCCCATTCGCTGAAGCTCAAGTTCGTGGTGATGACGACGCTGGTGCGCTCGTAGAGTTTACTGAGAAGGTGGAACAACAACGCGCCTCCCGAAGCGCTGAACGGCAGATATCCCAGCTCATCCAGGATCACCAAGTCGGTTTTCACCAACGCCTCAGCGATCTTTCCGGCCTTGCCTTGGGCTTTTTCCTGCTCCAGCGCATTGACCAACTCACCCGTTGAGAAGAAGCGGACGCGTTTACGGCGATGTTCGATCGCTTGGATGCCAAGAGCGGTAGCGACATGCGATTTCCCGGTTCCTGGGCCCCCGATCAGCACTACGTTTTCGGTCCCATCCATGAACTCCAAGCGATGCAACTGGCGAACCAAGGCTTCACGGATT
>NZ_LGHS01000022.1 GCF_001202025.1 Pseudorhodobacter aquimaris | reverse complement strand
CTCATTGGGTCTGTCAGGCACAGCCAATGGCTCGGGTTTATCACGCTTCAGGCGCTTCTTTGGCTTGATCCGCAGGTTCAGCTCCAGTTCACAGTAGATCCGGTAAACGCGTTTGTGGTTCCAGCCATAGCCTTGGACGTTGCGCAGATACAAAAAACATAGGCCAAAGCCCAGGTTCGCTTATTCTCGGTCAACCGTTCCAGCCAAGCGGCGATCTCCTCGTTCTCGTCGCTCAGGATTGGGCGTACCGGTAGCACGTCTCGCTGATCTCAAACGCACGGCAAGCCAACGCAATGCTGACCCCGTTCTGCGCGACCGCATTCATGGCCATCTCCCGCCTTCGAGATGGCTTCAGCGCTTTTTTCCAAGGGCTTCCTTCAGCAAGTCGTTTTGCATGCTCATTTCGGCATACATGCGCTTCAGGCGGCGGTTCTCCTCCGCCATATCCTTCATCTCTGAAATCAATGACGCATCCATGCCGCCGAACTTCGCCCGCCATTTATAAAAACTTGCGCTGCTCATTCCATGCTCCCGGCAAAGCTCAGAAACCGGAACACCGCCCTCCGCTTGCTTCAACACCGCCATGATCTGCGCGTCGCTGTATCGTCCATTCTTCATCGTAAATCTCCTCAGATATCTTGCCGAGAAAATTCTACTTTTGAACACCACTAATTTTAGGGGGGATTACCTAAGGACAATCAGTCATTCTCACTTGTGACCTTGGGAACTTCGGACAAAGCTGAGTTCTGCTTTCGTATTGATACGGCCTCTGACGTAGAAGACGAACGACGTCGCTTTGAGTTCACTCCGAATGAAATCATTCGGATAAATCCAAATACAAAGACTGCGCCGGTATTCCGATCCCGCGCCGATGCGGAAATTACCGCGACAATCTACGGAAATGCACCAGTGTTGATCGACGAAGGGAAAGGTCCGCTCGGAAATCCGTGGGGCGTGAGCTTCACGCGGCTTTTCGACATGTCCAACGATAGTGCCTTATTTTTTACATCAGTGCAGTTGCAGGCTGAAGGGTTCAGACGCGAAGGAACGGATTGGGTAGCACAAGGAGCGGCCCCAGCCCAAAGCATGATGGCGGTTGAAGAAATGAATTCTAGCGGCCTGCCTTTAAGCAGCGGCAGCCCTAGAAAGCCTAAGCTCTATGTGCCTCTCTATGAGGCCAAGATGGTATCTTATTTTGATCATCGTTGGGGATACTATCCTGACGGAGCCGAAGAAGACACCAGGGCACTGCCTCGTCCAACGGATGAAGAGAAGAGCGACCCCGATTACGATATCAGCCCGAGAATGTGGGTGGAATTCGTCGGAGTTCAAAGCCGCCTTGGAGCTCAAGGATGGAACAAGCATTGGCTGATTGGACATCGCGGGCTTACGAACAACACAAATGAGAGAACCTTTATTACTTCTCTCTTTCCGCGCAGAGGCGTAGGCAATAGCTTGCCGGTTTGGGTATTTGAAAATGATCTAGGTGCCGAAAAAATTTCCTGCATTTATGCAAACACGTCGTCGCTGACCTTGGACTTCGTTGTGCGTAACAAGATTGGCGGGACAAACCTTAATTATTTCTACCTAAAACAGTTTCCATTTTTTGCGCCCGACTTTTACACTAAACCGCGCATCGCGTTCATCACCCCGAGGGTGCTGGAACTTACCTACACCTCGCACAGCCTCGCCCCCTTCGCCCGCGATCTGGGCCATGACGGCCCGCCCTTCCCCTGGGACGAAGACCGCCGCGCCGACCTGCGCGCCGATCTCGACGCCTTCTACGCCCGCGCCTACGGCCTGACCCGCGACGAGCTGCGCTACATCCTCAACCCTGCCGACGTGAAGGGCCCCGACTACCCCTCGGAAACCTTCCGCGTCCTCAAGGAAAAGGAAATCCGCCAACACGGCGAATACCGCACCCGCCGCCTCGTCCTCGCCGCCTGGGACCGCATGGAAGCCAACGGCGAATTCACGGCGATGGGGATGTGACGCCATGTCCCGCATCGACGAGGAGAGGTACTGGGAGCTCCGTGAGCACCTTCTAGCCGCAGAGGCCAGGTTCTGTGATTGCGACACCATGACCTTCGAAGACGCCCTCAATTCGTTCAGCCAAGGGCTGCGCCGCGTGATGCGTGGCCATGGCGAGGTTGTCGATATCATTGAGGCTAAACGCTACTTCCGCGTACTCCTGGAAGAACGGTTGTATGCTCGAGAAATCAGGGAGTCAGAGGAAGTAGGAATCCCTATCGCACGGATGTTGATCGACCGCGCCGACCTTGTCCCGGATCAGGAAATCCTCGCTCTCGGGCGCGCGTTTCACAAACCGGTCGCGGCAGCCGAGCGGGATCTCTTCGATGCCGTGGTTATCGCTGATGAGGAAAGAGATCGGGCGCTCGTCGATCAGCTGATTGCCGACACCCAGCTTTACGATTCAGCCAAAGCCATCAAAGACCTTCTGGAATTCACCGTTCGACTTCGCCATATCGCGCCATTCAACGCGATGTTGCTGAATATCCAGAAGCCGGGCCTCAGCTTTGCTGCGCGGCCAAGGGACTGGTGGGAACGCTTTCGGAGGCGGCCGAAACCCTACGCGCGTCCGCTCGTCGTACTGCGCAACTTCGGCCCCGTCGAGTTCGTTTATGATGTGCTCGATACCGAGGGTGAGCCTTTGCCCGATTCTGCCTTTTCGTTTCCGACTAGCGGAAAAGTTTCCTCAAGCTGGCTGGCCGCAGTCGAGCACAAGCTTAATCGCGCTGAAATCAGGATCCTTTGGCTTGATCGAGGAGAGTATACAGCCGGGCACGCGCGCCGCCTGACCAGCCATGGCAAGAAAGAACGTCTTGAATGTTTCGAAGTTGGCGTGAACCGAAACCATCCACCAGCCGCACAACTGGTCACGCTCGCACACGAGCTTGCTCACATATTTCTTGGTCACTGCGGCAGTGACCAGAAGCGCGGCGTCAAGTTCAATCGGCCGGAGGACCTCGCACTGCGCGAGGTGGAAGCCGAGACCGTAGCGTATCTCGTCGCCAAGAGAACAGGCGTTTCTCCACGTAGCGAGAGCTATCTGGACCACTACAAAGGTGCGTTTGATCAACTCGACCTCCACCGGATTCTTAAAGTTGCGAGCGCCGTCGAGAAGCAGCTCGATCTTCCCTTTCAAGAAAACCGGATATTCAGATGAAGGTTGAAGCGCCTCAAAGCTTTGTCACGCGGCAGGAGTGCGACAAGATCGCGTTCCAGAACGGGTTTCGCCGGACGCACGGCGAAACTGACGGCTGGCGGCATTATTCGTCGACCACCGCACAAGGATCTATCTGGCTTGCTGCCGAGCAGACGGGCACCTGGCTGCTTTCTATCGACCATGCCGGAGTTCTGGCGGAGATCGGGCTTGAGATTTCTGACGCTGACGGCCCGGGCCTCGCGCGGTTTCGGTTCCTCTCACTGACTTCGCTATATGCCGTCATGCCCCGCCTATATGAACTTTCTGTCATTCTACCTGATGCCCCCCTGCAAGAGTTCCAGCACCGAACGAAAGATATGCCAAAGACGACCGAAGCAGAGCGTCTGGTGGTGCAGCGAGTTGGGCAGGGCATATTCCGAGACCGTCTGGTCACTTATTGGCAGGACAGTTGCCCCCTGACAGGTATCACCGATCACGCCTTGCTAAGAGCCTCCCACATCAAGCCGTGGAAAGATTGCGAGAACGACAAGGATCGACTTGACGTGCACAATGGCTTGCTCCTGTCGGCGCTTTGGGATGCCGCGTTCGACCGCGGCCTCGTTACTTGCTATGATGATGGCCGCCCAAAGTTTTCAAAACATCTGAGTGAAACGGCTACTGCAGAATTGCGATGGCAGGCCCCGATTCGTCTTACAGATAAACATCGTGCCCACCTGGAATGGCACCGAATCGAAGTATTCGAAAGAAGCGTGGCGATTGCTGGATCCGTGACAAATTGATTGATCGAGGATTTCTGTAAATATTTCGAAAATTTTGATAGCGGGGACAGGGCAGCATCGGTCAGTCACAGAACGTAGATACAGTCGAGGTCCGCCCAAGCTAATCCGAGTATAAGCCTTTGCATGCGTGGTTAAAGCATCCAATCGCTGTTGAACTTGAAGGCGCCGACCATACACGACACGGTATATGTCGAAAAACACCACTTCAGTGGTGAAAACGACAAACTAGTTGTCATCTTTCATTGATTACAGTGGTGAGCCCAACAGGATTCGAACCTGTGACCCACTGATTAAAAGTCAGTTGCTCTACCAACTGAGCTATGGGCCCAACACTCGGGCTTACTAGAAACTTGACGCGGTGGGGTCAAGAGAAAATCGGCATTATTTTCACCTATCTGGCAAATTCATTTCAGGGAGCGTAAGAACGGCCCATGAAAAACGATACACACCCCAACGATCTGGCCTTTTTGAAAATGCATGGGCTGGGCAATGATTTTGTCATCATCGACAGTCGCGGAAGTGCGGCTGTGACGACGCCTGCCTTGGCCCGTGCATTGGGCGACCGCAATCGCGGAGTGGGCTTTGACCAGCTGGCTGAGATCAGAGATGCGCAAGACGCTGATTTTCAACTGGATTTCTGGAACTCTGATGGCAGTCAGGCCGGTGCTTGCGGGAATGCGACGCGTTGTGTCTCTGATTTGGTTATGCGTGAAACTGGCCAGGACAGTATTCGTCTGACAACCTCGCGCGGTACTTTGTTGGCACAGCGGCGGGCGGATGGGCTGGTTTCGGTCAATTTGGGCGCGCCGCAACTGGATTGGGCCGAGATTCCCC
Source organism: Pseudorhodobacter aquimaris (assembly GCF_001202025.1). Classification (GTDB taxonomy): domain Bacteria; phylum Pseudomonadota; class Alphaproteobacteria; order Rhodobacterales; family Rhodobacteraceae; genus Pseudorhodobacter; species Pseudorhodobacter aquimaris. Next base: position 13,244 of record NZ_LGHS01000022.1, on the reverse strand, counting down.
TCGCGCAGGCGCTGCCAACGATGCATCTGCCCTTGCCTGGCGATCCGGCGGGGGTTGGGATGGGCAATCCGCATTGTGTGTTCTTTGTGCCCGATGCCGATGCTGTCGCCCTTAGCACCGAGGGCCCGCGATTTGAAGTAGACCCCCTGTTTCCGCAAAAAGCCAATGTGGAGTTTGCCTCGGTCATCGGCCCCGACCACCTACGGATGCGGGTATGGGAGCGGGGTGCGGGGATCACTCTGGCGTGCGGTACTGGGGCCTGTGCGGTGGCGGTTGCGGCACATCTGCGAGGGCTGACGGGGCGCAAGGTTCGGCTTGATCTTGACGGCGGTACATTGGAAATAGACTGGCGTGAGGATGGTGTCTGGATGACGGGCCCTGTCGCCTATGTCTTTAACGGCGTTTTAACGTCAGAATTTTTGGCTGCACTTATATGACCGCCCCTATTTTCTCCACGCTCGGCTGCCGTTTGAATGCCTATGAAACCGAGGCCATGAAAGAGCTGGCTGCCGGTGCCGGGCTGGAGGGGGCTGTTGTCGTCAATACCTGCGCGGTCACCGCAGAGGCCGTGCGCAAGGCCAAGCAAGAGATCCGCAAGCTCGCCCGTGAAAACCCGGGGGCGGCGGTGATAGTCACCGGCTGCGCGGCCCAGACAGAGCCGGAAACCTTTGCCGCCATGGCCGAGGTGACGCGGGTTATCGGCAATACCGAAAAGATGCAGGCCGAGACGTGGAATACCCTGCGCGCGCCTGACCTGATCGGGGCGACCGAAAAGATTATGGTCGATGACATCATGTCGGTTCAGGAAACCGCTGGCCATCTGATTGACGGTTTTGGCCGCCACCGCGCCTATGTGCAGGTGCAAAACGGCTGTGACCATCGCTGCACCTTTTGCATCATCCCCTACGGGCGCGGTAACTCGCGATCGGTTCCGGCGGGGGTTGTGGTGGATCAGATTAAACGGCTGGTCGACAAGGGCTTTGCCGAGGTGGTTCTGACGGGGGTGGATCTGACCTCTTGGGGGGCTGATTTGCCTGCGACACCGCGCTTGGGGGATCTGGTGATGCGGATCTTGCGGTTGGTGCCCGATCTGGCGCGCCTGCGTATCAGTTCCATCGATTCGATTGAGGCGGACCCCGCGCTAATGGGGGCCATTGCGACCGAATCCCGTTTGATGCCGCATCTGCACCTGAGCCTACAGGCCGGTGATGATATGATCCTCAAACGGATGAAGCGCCGCCACCTGCGCGATGATGCCATCGCCTTTTGCCAAGAGGCCCGCCGCTTGCGCCCCGATATGATCTTTGGGGCCGATATTATTGCAGGCTTTCCGACCGAAACCGAGGCGATGTTCGAGAACTCGCTCAAGCTGGTTACGGATTGCGACCTGACCTTTTTGCATGTGTTCCCCTATAGCGCGCGCAAAGGCACGCCAGCGGCCCGTATGCCCGCTGTCAAAGGCCCTGTGGTCAAAGAACGTGCAGCCCGCTTGCGTGCGCAAGGCGATGCCGCCCTGAACCGTCATCTGGCGGCGCAGATCGGCAAAAGCCATCGCATCCTGATGGAAGGGCCGCGTCTCGGTCGCACGGAACAATTCACCGAGGTTGCCTTTTCCACCGATCAACCCGAGGGCCAGATCGTGACGGCGGAAATCACCGGGACCAATGGCAAAACCTTGATCGTTTGACCGGCTCTAGTGCCGGATCGTATCGCCCAATTCCAGTTTTGGCGTAAGCTCGATCCGCTCTCCGCCGATCAACCCATTCGGGTGTATGCCTGCGATAATCTGTGCCGAGGTGCGGCCAATTTCTAACCGGCAGGCATCCATCGTTGCCAACCTCCGCGGCAGACCTTGCAAAAGCTCGACCCCGTTGAAACCGGCAAGGCCAAGCTTGTTCGGCACATCGATACCCTTGTCCAGACAATATAAGAGCCCACCAGCACCGATCATGTCATTGGAATAATAGATGAAATCAAGATCAGGATTGCGGGCCAGAATGGCTTCGGTCATCTCGCGCCCTTTTAGAAGGGCAGAGCCGCCGGAATAAAGTTCCCGGTCGGCAAGGGTGATGCCGGCGGCGGCAAGCCCCTCTTCCAGACCCTCCAACCGTTTGCGGGCGCGGTGGTCATAGGGCATCATTGTGCCCAAAAACCCGATCCGGCTATAGCCTGCGGCGACGATCGCCTCGGCCATCTCCATCCCGGCACGACGATGTGAAATACCCACCACACTGTCGATGGCGACACCGTCAACATCCATCGCCTCGACGATCGGGATGCCTGCGTTTTCAAGCATTGCGCGGGCGGCGTCAGTATGTTCCAGCCCCGCCATGATCACGCCCGAAGGCCGCCACGACAGCATCTCATAGAGAACCAATTCCTCTCGTTCAGGAAGGTAGTGGGTCACGCCGACGACAGGCTGCAAACCGGTGTTTTCCAACACCTGAGAGATACCGGTCATCACCTCGGGATAGACCATATTCGACAGCGAGGGGATGATTACGGCAACAAGGTTCACCCTTTGGCTGGCCAGCGCCCCTGCGATCTTGTTTGGCACATATCCCAGCGTGCGCGCGGCCGTCAGCACCTTTTCGCGGGTCGCCTGCGAGACATCTCCACGGCTGCGCAAAACCCGGCTGACCGTCATTTCCGAGACACCGGATGCCTCTGATACATCACGAAGCGTAAGCGGACGGCGGGTATCGATGTGCGGATCTTGTGTCAAGGTATGGCTGCCTTTGTATGGAGTCTTTGCTTGTTGTTAACGCCAATCCTGAGCTTTGTCCAAACTTCTATCAAGCCAGACTCTCCCGTGCTGGGGATAAAAAAGCGTAACCGGTCTGGAGTTAGCCAGATCGCCCAACCGCATCCGATATCGCGGCACAGAGCGAAAAGCAGGCGGTCTGACCGACCTATGTGTGGCGAAAGCACTTGGAGGCTGACAGCATTGTGTGCAGTTGTAACACCATAGAGGGCTGACAAACCGCAGGGGATTGGCCTAAGCCAAAGACCGGTACCCGCAATTTATGGATGACAATGATAGACGCCGCCCTTCTGCCGCCATTACGCGCCCTGCTGGATGCACCGGCGCGTGCCCTGCTTGCGCGGGGTGTTGGTGCGGATCAGGTAACCATCGCGGGGTTTTGCATCGGGATGCTTGCCCTGCCTGCGCTGTGGCTGGGATGGTATTGGGTGGCATTGGCATTCATTCTGCTGAATCGTTTAGCGGATGGGCTGGACGGGGTGATGGCACGCAAGGTGGGTCCGACGGATCGGGGGGCTTTCCTCGATATCGCGCTGGATTTCTTTTTCTATGCAACCGTGCCGCTGGGGTTTGCGCTGGCTGATCCGGGGAATGCGCTGGCCGCTGCTGTGTTGATCTGTGCCTTCATCGGTACGGGGTCCAGCTTTCTGGCCTTTGCCGTTATCGCCGCCAAACGCGGGATGCAGGCGCAGGATTATCCCTCCAAGGGGATTTATTACCTTGGCGGGATAACCGAAGGCGCCGAGACCATTTCGGTTTTCATCCTGATGTGCCTGCTCCCTGCGTGGTTCGTGCCTTTGGCACTGGGCTTTGCCGTGGCTTGTCTTTTCACCACCATTTTGCGCTGGCTTCAGGGGTGGCGCGTATTCTCTGAATTGTAATTTTATGTGCTGTTGTCAGCATCCCACCGTTTTGAACAAAGGACCCCACATGCGTTTTATTCTGTTCGCCGCCCTTAGCCTTGGTTTTGCCTCGCCCGCGTTGGCCGATTGGCAAGAGACGCTGGATAAGGCGCGCGGCCAGACGGTTTATTGGAACGCGTGGGGTGGGGATGCGCGCACCAATGCCTTTATCGCCTGGGTGGGCGCACAGACCGAGGCGCAATATGGCGTGCGGGTTGAACAGGTAAAGCTGACCGATACCGCGACGGCCGTGACCCAAGTGATTTCTGAAAAATCGGCAGGACAGGACAGCGGCGGTTCGGTTGATCTGATCTGGATAAACGGCCCAAATTTTCTGGCGATGAAAGAGCAGAGCCTGTTGCATGGCCCCTTTGCCACCGACCTGCCGAATGCGAGATATCTGGACCTTGGCCCCGATGCGGCGGCCTCGGTTGATTTCACGGTTCCGGTTGACGGCTATGCCTCGGCTTGGCGTTTGGCGCGGTTTGTGTTCACCTATGACAGCGCGGTGGTGGCAAACCCGCCTGCGGATATGGCGGGGTTTTTGGACTATGCGCAGGCCAATCCGGGGCGGGTGACCCATCCGGATGTCAGCAACTTCATGGGGGCCACGTTCCTCAAGCAGGCCTTGGTGGAATTTGCGCCGGATAAAACCGTGCTTCAGGCCCCTGTTACGGATGAGGCCTTTGCCACGGCCAGCGCCCCTTTGTGGGAATGGTATGATGCCCTGCGCCCCTTGATGTGGCGCGAGGGGCAGACGTTTCCCGAAAATGAATCCGTTCAGCAACAGATGTTGAATGACGGCGAGGTGGATTTCGGCGTCTCTTTTGATCCGGCCTCGGCTGCGGGCGCGATTGCCGAGGGGCTGTTGCCCGATACCGCGCGCGTGTTCGTGCCGCAGGGCGGGTCCATCGGGAATATCTCCTTTGTGGCGATCCCCTATAATGCGGCCAACGCCGAGGGTGCCGAGGTGGTGGCGAATTTCCTGCTTGATCCGGCCACCCAAGCGCATCAGCAAAACATAGAGGTTCTGGGCAGCTTTTCGGTGCTGGATCCGTCAAGGCTAAACGCTGATCAGGCGGCGCTATTCGCGGCATTGCCATCGTCGCCCGCCCTGCCAAAGCTGGAGGATCTGGGCCCGACATTGTTGGAACCCCATGCAAGCTGGATGGTCAAACTGGTTGATGTCTGGGCCGATCGTTACACAAAATGAGAGATGAGGGCCGTTCGCTCCGGGCTGTTGTAGCCGTCATTTTGTTGGCCGGTTTTGTGCTGCCCATTCTGGCGGGATTTGCCCAGACGGGGCGGGCGGCCTTTGGCGTGTTGCCTGCGATTGGCGCGGTGGAGTGGTCGCTGGACCCGTGGCGGACGCTGGCGGCTATGCCCGGTTTCGGGACCAGCCTGCGGTTAAGTCTGGTTACGGGGGTGGGGTCTACGGTTCTGGCGCTGATGCTGGCGGCGGGGTTTTGCGCCTTGTTGCACGGGCGGATGAGCACGGCGGCGATCGGGCGGCTGCTGATGCCGCTTTTGGCCGCGCCCCATGCGTCATTGGCAATCGGGTTGGCGTTCTTGCTGGCTCCTTCGGGGTGGATTGCGCGGGCGATGTCGCCTTGGTTGACGGGATGGGACAGGCCGCCGGATCTGGCAACGGTGAATGACGCATGGGGTGTGGCGCTGATCATTGGGTTGTTGATCAAGGAGGTGCCGTTTTTGCTGCTGGTGATCGGGTCGGCGCTGGGGCAACTGCCGGTGCGGGCGCAATTGGCTGCGGGGCGTGCATTGGGATATGGGCGCGGGATGGTCTGGGTCAAGGTGATCTTTCCGCAGGTCTACCCCCTGATCCGCATGCCGCTTTTTATCATTCTGGCCTTTGCGCTTTCGGTTGTGGATATGGCGATCATCCTTGGCCCGTCGAACCCGCCCACTTTGGCGGTGGCGATCACGCGGTGGTTTTCCGCGCCGGATGTGGCGCTGATCCTGCCTGCCTCGGCGGCGGGTTTGATGCAGGCGGCGGTGGTTGCGGGGGCCATCGCCCTGTGGATCGGGGCCGAGCGTCTGGCCCGCCTCATTGGTCGCTGGTGGCTTTCTCGCGGGGGGCGTGGATATGCGACGGGGCCGGGGCTTTGGGCCGCGGGGGTGGTGGTGTTCACATTGCTGACCCTTGGCGTGCTGGCGCTTCTGGCGCTGGCGGTCTGGTCCTTTGCGTGGCGCTGGTCGTTTCCGCAGGCCTTGCCGCAAAGCTGGGCGCTTAGGGCGTGGATGACGCCGGGGGCGGGCTGGGGGCGGGCGCTGCAAACTACGCTGATTATCGGGGGTGTGACCACGCTGGCCTCTCTGGCCCTGGCAATCGCCTGGCTGGAGGGAGAGGACCGCGCGCGCCGGGGCCGTGCCGCTTGGGCGCAGGCGTTGATTTACCTGCCGTTATTGGTGCCGCAGATCGGCTTTCTTTACGGGTTGAATGTCTTGTTTTTGCAAGTTGGGATCAGCGGCGGGATGTTGGCGGTGATCTGGGCACAGATGCTTTTTGTCTTTCCCTATGTGATGATCGCATTGTCGGACCCGTGGCGCGCGCTGGACTGTCAACATATCCGCGCGGCGGCGGCCCTTGGTGCCTCGCCGTGGCGGCGGCTGGTGGCGGTAAAGCTGCCGATGCTGTTGCGTCCCTTGATGGTGGCCGGTGCGATTGGCTTTGCCGTGTCGGTGGCGCAATATCTGCCGACATTGTTTATGGGCGCGGGACGGGTGGTGACCCTGACGACCGAGGCCGTGACGCTGGCCAGCGGATCGGACCGGCGCATCGTGGGCGTTTATGCGGTACTACAGGCGGGGCTGCCGTTTCTGGCTTATGGTGCGGCGCTACTGGTGCCGGGGTTGGTCTATCGTAACCGGCGTGAATTAAAGGGGGGCAATGCATGAGCCTTGAGTTAAGCGATGTATCCGTCGGGCCGATCGGTGGCGCGGCCTTGTTTGCGCCCATCAGTTTGCTTGTGGAGCCGGGGCAGGTCGGCACCTTGATGGGGCCGTCGGGCATTGGGAAATCCACTTTGCTGGATGCGATTGGCGGGCATCTGGTGCACGGGTTTGCCGCCTCGGGACGGGTTTCCCTGAATGGGCGCGATGTGCTGGACCTGCCTGCCGAGGCGCGCCGCATCGGGGTCTTGTTTCAGGATGCGATGTTGTTTCCGCATTTGTCCGTGGGTGACAACCTTGCCTTTGGCCTTGCGCGCCACATTCGCGGATCTGCGCGCAGCATGGCCGTTGACGAGGCGTTGGAGCAGGCGGGACTGGCAGGTTTTGCCAACCGCGATCCCGCCACGCTTTCGGGCGGACAACGCGCCCGTGCGGCCCTGATGCGCGCCTTATTGGCAGAGCCGCAGGCCCTGCTCTTGGATGAGCCGTTTTCACGTCTGGATGCAAGTTTACGCGCGGAAATCAGGGGCTTTGTCTTTGACCATTTGCGTGCCCGCGCCATTCCGGGCCTGATGGTCACACATGATGCCAGCGACGCCGAGGCCGCAGGCGGCATCATTGTGCAGCTATAGCTTGCTTTACCGATAATCGTGGTTAATCTGAAAGGTATGAGCATCAATCCCCCGATCCCTTTCACCGCCCACGCCCCTGAACAGGTCAGCTTTGACCGACGAGAGCTTGGGACCATTTTGCGGCTTTATGGCCAGATGGTCGCCAAGGGAGAGTGGCGCGATTACGGCATTGCCGCGCTGAACGATAAGGCCGTCTTTTCCATTTTTCGGCGCACCGCTGAAAACCCGCTTTACCGGGTGGAGAAGAACCCCAAACTGCGCAACCGGCAGGGCATGTTTTCGGTGGTCGGGATGGACGGCCAGATTTTGCGCCGTGGGCATGATTTGGCGATGGTCTTGCGGGTGTTGGAGCGCAAGCAGATCAGATCGATTGACTGAAAGGGTGGCTATGCAACGATTGTATACATCGGGTGGAGGGTTCAAGTGCGTCCCGGCCCCCGCAATTTAATCACGGATGTTTCGGGCCTTTATGTTGGCAATACAGCCTGTCCGCAACTGAGGTCCGGCGTCAGTGTTCTGCTGGGCGATGCGCCCTTTACCGCCGCCGTGCATGTGATGGGCGGAGCGCCCGGCACCCGAGAGACGGATTTACTGGCCCCTGACAAGCTGGTGCAGCAGGTCGATGCGCTGGTGCTTGCGGGTGGGTCTGCCTTTGGCTTGGATGCCTGTTCGGGCGTGGCGGATGGACTGGCCGCGATGGGGCGCGGCTTTGCGGTGGGGGATGTGCGGGTGCCGATTGTGCCGGGGGCGATCATGTTTGATCTGCTGAATGGCGGCGACAAGGCTTGGGAGCGCAATCCCTACGGCGATTTGGGGAGTGCGGCGTTAGAGGCGCGGTCGACGGACTTCGGCCCGGGTACAGTTGGTGCGGGCTTTGGCGCGGCGACCGGCAGGCTTAAGGGCGGGCTTGGATCAGCCTCGGCGGTTTTGGGCAATGGAATGACGGTTGGTGCGCTGGTTGTGGTGAATGCGATCGGCGCAGTCACGGTGGGGGATGGCCCGCATTTCTGGGCCGCCCCATGGGAGTTGGGGGATGAGTTTGGCGGTCTTGGCCTGCCGCCCGCCTTTGATGGCGGCATGGAACCCTTGCCGCAGAAACAATTGGGCGAGGCAACAACCATCGCCATTATCGCAACCGATGCCGCCTTGACGCAGGCGCAGGCGCAGCGGATGGCGGTAGCCGCCCATGACGGTATGGCCCGCGCGATTGTGCCAAGCCATACGCCGATGGACGGGGATCTGGTCTTTGCGGTTTCAACGGGGGAAAGGCCCCTTGGCGATCCGGTGGCGGATCCGTTCCTGCTGGGCCATGCGGGGGCTTGCGTTTTAGCGCGGGCTATTGCGCGCGGCGTCTATAGCGCGCAGCGGATGGCCGGGGATCTACAGCCCAGCTGGCACGCGCGCTTCGGCTGACTACCAGCGTTTAAGCGCATCCTCATCCGCGTCTTGGGCAGCGACCCAATCGGTGCCGGATGCGGTGATCTCTTTTTTCCAGAACGGCGCGCGGGATTTGAGGTAATCCATCAAGTATTCCGCGGCAGCAAAGGCATCAGCGCGGTGGCGCGCGGCGGTGGCGACCATCATGATCGGATCATGGGGGCGCAGACGGCCATAGCGGTGGATCACGAGACAGCCCGCCAGCGACCAACGCGCAACCGCTTGGATCGCGATATCGGTCAGCGCGCGCTCGGTCATGCCGGGGTAATGTTCAATCTCCATCACCTCCAGATCACCCTTGGCGCTGTCGCGGGTGATGCCGGTGAATGTCACGATGGCCCCTGCCCCACTGACGGTCTTGGCAAAGGCGTTCGCCTCGGCACCCATATCAAAGGCTTCGGATTGGACCAATATCCGCATGGGATCAGCCCCCCGTCATCGGCGGAAAGAAGGCTACTTCGCGCACACCAGCCAAGGGTGCGTCAAAATCAGCCAGCTCCTGATCCAGCGCCACGCGCAAGGATGTCAGGTCAGCAAAGGCGGCGGCATAGCGTTCCTCACGGGCGCAAAGCTCTGCGACCAGTTCGGCCACGGTCGCAGCATTGGTTTCCAGTTTCTCGCGCGGCAGGCCAATGCGTTCGCGCACCCAAGCGAAGTAAAGCAGTTCAATCATGAATCATCCTTTAGATAAGGAAGGGATTTGCGGAAATAATCCAGCCCGGTGATGGCCGTCAAAACCGCCGCGATCCAGATCAGCGCCATGCCGCTATGCGTGGCCACCGCCGCCCAGGACAGCACGTCTTGCAACTCCCCCTCACCGGCGCGGGGTGGCAGCCCATCCTCGATAAACGACAGGCCGGTGCCCAGAAACAGCACCGCAATCGCAACCATTTGCGCGGTGGTTTTCCATTTGGCCAGCTTGGTCACCTGAAGCAAACCGGATTTGGCGCCCAGAAATTCCCGCAACCCCGAGACGAAAACCTCACGGAACAGGATGATGCTGGCGGGCAGGATCAGCCACGGGTTCATGCCGGAATAGCCGGTGATCACCATGATCGCGATCACAACCATCGCCTTATCGGCAATCGGGTCCAGCATTGCGCCGAATTTGCTTTCTTGTTTCCACAGCCGCGCAAGGTAGCCGTCGAAAAAATCGGTGATGGCCGCCGAGATAAACAGCGCCAATGCGAACCAATCGGCCCAGGGGCGGTGGAAATAGAGAAACATCACCGCAACACCGGGCGCGGCGAGCAGGCGAAGGACCGTCAGGATATTTGGCAACGTCCATTTCATGATTTGATTGGTAGCCCACAGCGCGGGCGGGGGGAAGGGGCATTTCCACTCTGCGGGGCTGCGGGGGGCAATAAGCCCCGTCTAGGGGACAGGTGCCCAGATCACATGGTCGATGGAGGGGGCCGCCGTTGCCAGCATCACCAACCGGTCAAACCCCAACGCGATACCGCTGGCATCGGGCATATAGGGCAATGCGGCCAGAAAATCCTCGTCCAGCGGATAGCGCTCGCCGTAAATACGCTCTTTTTCATCCATCTCGATGATGAAACGTTTGCGTTGCTCGGCGGCATCGGTCAGCTCGCCAAAGCCATTGGCAAGCTCTACCCCGCAGGCGTAAACCTCAAACCGTTCGGCGCAGCGCGGATCGTCGGCACAGGGACGGGCCAATGCGGCCTCGGGCACGGGATAGCGGTCCAGCATGGTGATGCAACCATGGCCCAAATGCGGCTCTACCCGTTCCGACAGGATGCGCGACATCATGTCGGACCAAGTGTCATCAGGGGCATGGCGCAGGCCTTGGGCATCCATTTGTGCGGCAAGGGCGGGGGCATCGGTTTGCCCGTCCAGCGCGATGGTCGACAACAGGTCAATCCCCGCGAAACGCGAAAAAGCATCCGCCACCGAAAGCCGCTCAAACGGCAGCTTGGGATCACACTCACGGGATTTATAGCGCAGCCTGTCACTGCCTGCGGCCTGTGTCGCCAGTTGCAAAAAAGCGGCGCAATCCTCCATCAGGACGGTGTAGTCCTGCCCCACACGGTACCATTCCAGCATGGTGAACTCGGGGCTGTGCAGCGGCCCGCGTTCACGGTTGCGCCAGACATGGGCAAAGGCGGCGATGCGGGTCTCGCCCGCCGCCAACAGCTTTTTCATCGCAAATTCGGGCGAGGTATGCAGATATCTTTCCAGCGGCGCGCCGTCATTGCCGATGGCTTTGGTGTGAAACGCATGCAGATGCGCCTCGTTGCCGGGGCTGATGGCAAGGGCGCTGGGGTCGACCTCGATGAAATCTTGGGCCGCCAGCCAGCCGCGCAATGCCGACTGGATGCGGTTGCGCGCCAAAAGGGCGGGGCGACGGCCCTCATGACGGGACGGGTGCCACCAGTTTGCTCTATTCGTCATGTATTGTGCCTTTGATCTGGAGATTTCGGCCAAGATGCGCTATGACCCTGCGCCAAAGGCCCGCGCATTAGGCGCAGGGCGCATCAACTACAAGGAAATTCGCGTGAAAGTCATCGCCTCCTCGCTTCGCAAGGGTAATGTCGTCGAGATGAACGACAAGCTGTATGTGGTACTGACGGCAGAAAACTTCCACCCCGGCAAGGGTACACCAACCACATCCGTCAATATGCGCGGCATTCTGGACGGGGTGAAGGTAACGGAACGCTGGCGCACAACCGAGCAGGTGGAACGCGCCCATGTGGATGAGCGCAAGTACAACTTCCTTTATGCCGATGGCGAGGGCTACCACTTTATGGAGCCTGAAAGCTATGACCAGATTTCGGTCGGCGATGATATCATCGGGGACGCGAAAGTGTTCCTGAAGGACGGATTGGAAGTGTCGCTGAAAACCTTCAATGGTGCCTGTATCGCGATCGAGTTGCCGCAAAAGCTGGTGGTCGAAGTGACCGAGACAGAACCGGTCGTAAAGGGGCAGACGGCCTCATCCTCCTATAAGCCTGCGACATGTGATGATGCGATCCGCGTAATGGTGCCACCCCATATCGGGGTTGGGACACGCATTGTGATCAATACCGAGGATAACAGCTACGTCGAACGTTCCCGCGACTAAGTTCGTTGTGAACGAATTGCGAAAGGCCCAGCCTTTTCCGCAACCCTCTCCGTGTGGCAGAACCCAATCGGAGTGGCGAAATACAGGGTTTAAGCAAACCTGAATTTTTGTGGCCACAACATGAGTGTTGTGACCACAAATTTACCCTCAAGCATCGTTCTTCATACTCTTTTTGTATGAAGAAACTTTAGGCAACAGGCGAATATCTTAAACGAATATATGGAATACCCCCGCCTAGGGTCCGGTTTGAAAGTTGGTGAATGGTCAGCCTCTGGTCCAATCGGCATCATGCTTTCTGACGCGGGCGAGCGGTCGCGCATTGATTGCGACGTAACGTAAATTGATTGCATGGGTCCCGCTGTCTTGCTTCGTTCGAATCCGATTGTTATCTGGCAATTATGGACATTAAGGCCATACAGAGGGAATTTGAATGAAACGTTCTAAGTTTAGTATGCTTGCCATAGGTCTTACGATCGTGCTGGCCGGTGCGGCCGGAGCAACAACGATCAACGAAATTGATGCTGGCGATTTCTCGGGCGATTATCATGCGCCAACCATTGTCGCCAATGGCGCAACGACGGTGAACGGCATTTGGTCGGGCGGCAATGACTATGATATCTTGGCCTTTACCCAGCTAAAGTCTGGCGCTCAAACCGTGTCCCTCTCTTTTATGCCGGTCAGCACAATTGCCGATACTGACTATAGTTTTGCGGCTGGCGGCAACCTAAATTACAAGTTCTCTCCCTTTGAAAACAGCGCATGGGAGGGCACGACCCTGGCTACGGTTGGTATCCAGCACTGGAACCGGGGTTCAGAATTTGAATACACTATTGCCTTGGATGATGATTTCATGGGCCAACTCTATCTCGGTCTTTTCAACACCTACGGCACACTTAAATATAGCATATTTGCGTCGGGAAATGAGGTCGTCGCACCCCCAAGCGTTCAAAGCCCGGTAGCCGCGGTCCCGCTCCCCGCTGCCGCTGCTCTTTTGCTGGCGGGCCTGGGTTCTTTGTTGCTGGCCCGCAAGCGTCGCCACGCCTGACAACTGCCTGATCAAGCCAAGCTGATTGACCGGTTTCATCAAAGAGATGATGGTGAACTACCCCCCGAAATTCGGACAGTGACGTAAGCTACGATTTGCAGTCTGCTGATCTTCGACGAGAAGGAGATCAGCAGATGTCGAACCGCAAACAACATGCGCCTGAATTTAAGGCGAAGGTCGCGCTGGAAGCCTTGAAGGGCGAGGCGACCGCGCCGAGCTGGCGAGCCGGTTCGGGGTGCATCCGACGATGATCCATCAATGGAAACGTGCGCTCCTTGAGGGCGCCTCCGGCGTGTTTGAACGCGGTGGCAGAAAGAATCCCGAGATCAATGAAGAACAGGTGAAAGAACTCCACACCAAGATTGTGGGGTAAGCCCGCGAACGCCATGCGTTCGAGAGAGCGGGCGCACGCCGTGGCCAACGGTACGGGGGCTTGCGCGGCCCCGCTGGGGCCACGGTCCCCTTGGCT
>NZ_LGHS01000021.1 GCF_001202025.1 Pseudorhodobacter aquimaris | reverse complement strand
CCATTTGCTGTGCCTGACAGACCCAATGAGACATGGTCGATGGATTTCATGGCTGATCAGCTCGCAGATGGGCGTTCGATCAGGACATTGAACGTGCTGGATGACTTTAATCGTGAAGGCTTATGTATTGAAGTGGACTTCTCGCTGCCCGCAGAGAGAGTTGTCAGAAGCTTAAACCAGATCATCGAATGGCGCGGACAACCTCAGGCAATTCGAGTCGACAACGGCCCAGAATATGTGAGTGGAAAGCTTATGGAATGGGCTGAAAAACACAATGTGCGGCTCGAATACATCCAGCCGGGCAAGCCTCAGCAAAACGCCTATATCGAACGCTATAATCGCACCGTTCGCGGCGAATGGCTGGGACAATACATCTTCGAAACGATTGAGGAGGCACAAGACCAGGCGACTGAATGGCTCTGGACTTACAACAACGAGCGGCCCAACATTCCTCTCACGGTTTGCTTGCAAACCGTTGCCGGACAGCGGGGCATCGGCGGCATAACTCCCGCAATGAAATTAAAAACAGCCGCATGAATTCTATGGCTGGACCCCATTAAAAATGGGGAGATTACCCCTTGATGCCCCCAATTTCGTCAAATGCCACGGTGTCCCAGTAGCCAACCAAGCCAACCTTACGACGAGCGTTGTTATAGAAGAGGGTCGCTTTAGTTGCCTGGCCGCCGGATATGAGCGTCGCATAGGGCGAGAACTCACTGAAAAAATAAGATTTTGCGGTTCCGCAAGGACCCAGCTCGATATAGTTATAGTTGGGTTCCACAAGGGGGGCTACGCGTTGTAGCGAGAATTCGTTCGAAAAAAGTCGCCCTCGGCAGTCGCCACTTTGGCTTACACTGGGTTCACCCCTTGGTATCGATGTGGTTCGAAAGGGCTTCACCAAGCCACGCGCGCGCCCTGAAGGTGCCTCACGATGGGTTAACGCCGCAGATCCTGAGGATTTTGTTGCTTTGCGTTCTGCACTTGGCACTTCAGACTTTGGTCCTGACGTCGAAAACTATCTTGATGTTGAGAATGGGCCAGACAATCCGCATAGTATCTCAGGGTATTTGAGCGACACCCATGTAGCAAAAGCAATAATTGAAGCGATCCCTTAGTTGAGCGGGCGTTCTTCTCGCCTGTTCTGTTGCCCGTCACCCTGTTTGCGCTATGGCGATTGCTCTGACCGACCCCAGTCAGCGGCCTGCATTTCGCGCAAACGGCTTGCGGTTCGTTCAAATTCAAAGCTGCCGGTGCCTTCGATATAGAGCCGTTCGGGGGTGTCCGCCGCCGAGGCTACCAGCCGTACATGTGCCTCATAAAGCGCGTCGATCAGGGTCACAAACCGCTTGGCCTCATTGTAATTGCTGGACGAAAGCTGCGGGATATCTTCCAACACCAACACGCGCACGGCCTGTGCAATCGCCAGATAATCGGCGGGGCCAAGCGGCTTGGCGCAAAGATCCCAGAACGTCGCACGCCCGACGCCATTGGCATAGCGCGGCAGCTCCACCTCGCGGCCATTTACCGGCAGGCGCAACACCTCTTCGCCGCCGCCCGAAAGATCGGCCCAGATCGCATCTATTTTGGCACGCGCTTTGCCCGCCGGATGGAAATAGACCTGCGCGCCTTCAAGCCTGTGCTGGCGGTAGTCATTGGGGCTTTCAAGAGCGACAACCTGCATCCGTTCGCGCAGCAGGTCGATGAACGGCAGGAACAACGCCCGGTTCAGCCCGTCTTTGTACAAATCCTCGGGCACGCGGTTTGAGGTGGTCACAACCACGACCCCCGCGGCGAACAGCTTTTCGAATAGGCGGCCAACGATCATCGCATCGGTGATATCGGTGATCTGCATCTCATCAAAGGCAAGCAGGCGCACATCGCGGATAATCGCATCGGCTACAGGTTCCAGCGCGTCATCGACACCCTGTTTGCGGGCCTCATGCATACCGTGGTGGATTTCCTGCATGAAGGCATGGAAATGCACGCGCCGTTTCGCAGCAGTATCGGTGGCGGCAATGAAAAGATCCATCACCATGGATTTCCCGCGCCCCACTCCACCCCACAGATACAAACCCTTGGGGGCAGGGGCAGGTTTGCGAAACAGGCCGGACAAGAGGCCTGACTTCCGCTCTCCCTGCGCCTCGACCCAGACACGGATGGTTTCTAGCAGGGGCAGAACGGCATGTTGTGCCGGATCGGCCCGCAGGCTGCCCTCGGCTGTTTTGGCATCATAGATCTGGGTCAATGTTTGTCGCATAAAGGCGGTTTAACCCGTGCCGCAGCCGGACGCCAGAGGGTGTTAAGCGTCTGTTTCGGTCGTAAATCCGCCAAAGATCATGCGTTTGCCATCCATCGGCGCCTCCATCATCAGCTTGATGATCTCGGGGTCGGCCATTGCCGCCTCCATCACGGCATCACGGTGCGCGCGATCACGGTAGGTCATAAAGCCAAAGACAGGCAGCTCATCCGGCCCGCATTGCACGGCGCGAGGAAAAGAGGTGATTTCGCCCACAGGCACATCGTCGGGCCGTGCCTCCACCACGCGCAAAACGCCATGCGCCTTCCAAAGCGGGGCCATTTTCGCGGCAATGACAAAGTAGTCGTCCAGCTTGTCTCTGGGTACAGGGGCCACAAATGCATCGGTATAGGTCATTTTAATTCTCCCTTCTTGAAAACTGTAGCGCGCAAATTTTTTCACGTCGAATCCAATATCGGATGGGCCTTGCGATGGCTGCGCTTCGGTGCGATCTTTGGCTCAAACCAACCTATCAAAAGGCTGTTCCCATGACAGATATCGTCATCCTTTCCGGCGCGCGTACCGCCATCGGCACCTTCGGCGGTACGCTGTCGGGTTTTGCCCCGATTGATCTTGCTACCCATGCCGCCAAAGCCGCGATTGAGCGTGCAGGTATTGCGCCGGACCAGATTGGGCAGGTGGTGTTTGGCCATGTTATCAACACCGAACCGCGCGATATGTATCTGTCGCGCGTGGCGGCGGTGCAGGCAGGCATCCCCGATGTGACACCGGCGATGAATGTGAACAGGCTGTGTGGTTCCGGCGCGCAGGCGATTGTTTCGGCGGCTCAGGCCCTGATGCTGGGGGATGCGGATTTCGCACTGGCGGGTGGTGCGGAATGCATGAGCCGCAGCCCCTATATCTTGCCAGCCGCGCGCTGGGGGCAAAAGATGGGGGATACGGGTGCGCAGGATATGATGACAGGCGCGCTGACCTGCCCGTTCGGCACCGGCCATATGGGGGTGACGGCTGAAAATGTCGCCGGTGAATCCACCATCGCGCGCGCCGATCAGGATGCCTTTGCATTGCAAAGCCAGACCCGCGCAGCGGCGGCAATTGCGGCGGGTCATTTCACCGATCAGATCGCCCCGATCGAGGTAAAAACCCGCAAGGGCGTCACTGTGTTTGATACCGATGAGCACCCCAAAGCCACCAGTCTTGAGGCGCTTTCCGGTCTGCGTGCCGTGTTTCAGAAAGACGGTTCCGTGACGGCAGGGAATGCCTCGGGGATCAATGACGGGGCTGCGGCCTTGGTGCTTGCCCGTGCCGATGCGGCTGAAAAAGCGGGGCTGACACCGCGCGCCCGTATCCTTGGCTATGCGGTTGCAGGTGTGCGGCCCGAGGTGATGGGCTACGGTCCGATCCCTGCGATCCGCGCATTGATGGACAAGACCGGCCTGAAGGTCAGTGACTTTGATGTGATTGAATCAAATGAGGCTTTTGCGGCCCAAGCCATCGCCGTTTCGCGTGAGCTGGGGCTTGATGATGCCCGCGTCAACCCCAACGGCGGTGCGATTGCCTTGGGTCACCCCGTCGGGGCGACGGGCGCGATCCTGACCGTAAAAGCGCTTTATGAGCTAGAGCGCACGGGTGGCAAGATCGGCCTGATCACCATGTGCATCGGGGGCGGTCAGGGCATCGCAATCGCGATTGAACGCATCTGATGCGACCGGCTGGGGGCGTGCGCGCCCTCAGCGCAACCTGACGTGTGCCTGCGCCGATTGCCCCGCACCATCAATGACGGAAAGTGCGACAAACCCCGGCCCCGGCACCTTTACCACCGATGCGCGCGAACGTTCCGCAACAACAACAGGCAGCCCATCGACAAGCCATGTGAACGGCCCCACGCCGCCCCGCACGCGCAACAACAAACCGTCCTCCATTAGTTCCACTTCGGCGCCATCGGGCGGAAAGGCCACCACGGGCGCATCCACCGCCGCAAAGGCCGCATTGCGCGACCGGAACTGTCGCAATGGCTGTGGCAGGGCGGCATTGCCAACCATCAAGGTCGCGGCGGGCGGCGGGGCCAAGGGGGTCAGATCGCGCTTGATCCTCGCAAACGCCTGAAACAGCACGGGGGCCGCCAGATCGCCACCAAAGACCCCCGGCACCGGCGTTCCATCGGCCCGCCCCATCCAGACGCCCACCACATGCGCACCGTCAAAGCCGATGGCCCAAGCATCGCGGTGGCCATAGCTGGTGCCGGTCTTATAGGCCAACCCGCTGTCCGGCGCGCCGACGGGCGGTGCCATGCCCGACAGGATATCGCCGACCTGCCACGCCGCCACGCGTGACATCACCCGCGCGCCATCCGCGCCCGAACCCGTGATCCGCAAGACCCGCGCCACACCGCCCCGCGCAATCGTGGCGTAAAGCCCGACCATATCCTCCAGCGTCACGCCCACCCCGCCAAGCGCCACCGCAAGCCCCGGCTTGCCCGACAGCCGCGCCTCCACCCCTGCGCGGCGCATGGCCGACATCAGCTTGGCGGGGCCAAGCGCATCCGTCAGTGCAACCACCGGCAGGTTAAGCGACAGTTCCAACGCCTCACGCACCCGCAGCGTGCCGCGAAAGATCTTGTCAAAGTTCTGGGGTGCATAGCCGCCGAAATCCAGCGGCCTGTCCTCGATCAGGGTTTCGGGATGGGCTAAGCCTTCGTCAAAGGCCAGCCCGTAGACCAAGGGCTTTAGCGTAGAGCCAGGGCTGCGATAGGCCTGTGTCATATCGACAAAGCCTTGCCGCATGTCGGCGCGGTAGGCCGCTGATCCAACGCTTGCCAAGACCTCAGCCGTGCGGTGATCCGCCACCACGATTGCCACTTGCAAACGGTCGCCATGGGCCGTCACCGCCTCGGCTGCCAAGCGTTCAATGCGGGATTGGAGGGCGGCATCAATTGTGGTGCGGTGCAGGGCGGCATCGGGGGCTGCGCGTGTCACCCGGTCTGCCAGATGCGGGGCGAGGGCCGGAAAATCCTTGCGCAGTGTCGGAACAGCCTCACGCCTCGCGGCCTGTGCTTGATCTGTGGGAATTACCCCTGCCGCTGCCAGCCGCGTCAGCACCTTGTCGCGTGCCTTTGTTGCTGTATCAGGCGCGCGGTCGGGCCGGCGCGCCTCGGGGGCTTGGGGCAGGGCGACCAGCAGCGCCGATTGGGCGGGGGTCAGCCGTGCCGGTTCCTTACCGAAATAGGCAAGCGAGGCCGCCCGCACCCCTTCCAGATTGCCACCGTAAGGCGCAATCAGATAGTAAAGCTGCAAGATCTGCTGTTTGCTTAGATGCCGTTCCAACGCCAGCGCCAGCCGCACTTGACGCAGTTTGCCCGCCAGTTGCCCTGTGCCGCTGTCCTCAAGCAGCCGCGCAATCTGCATTGTCAGTGTGGAGCCGCCCGAGACCACCTGCCCGTGCCGGACCGCCTGCGCGACCGCGCGCAACGCCGCCCGCATATCGACGCCGGAATGGCTGTGAAACCGCTTGTCCTCATAGGCAATCAACATCGCGGTAAAACGCGGGTCCACCGCATCCACAGCCATCCGCCAACGACCGTCTGCAACCGTATAGGCGCGCAGCAAACGGCCGTCGCGGGCCAGCACCTCTACCGAGGTCTCCACGCCCAGATCGGGCAGCACGGTCGCGTCAATCCACGCATCCCCTGCATCACGCGCCACGGCCCCCAGCCACAGCGCAAGGGCCAGCGCGAAAAGCCGGCCCGTCATTGCGTGATCATCACACGGCCCGCTGCGGTCTGGGCGCGGTATTCGGGGCGGTACATATCCTCAACCGAGGCGGCCGGATGGTGAAAACTGCCGGGCGATACCGCGCGCACGACATAGGCCAGCCGCATCGCGTTCTGCCCCTGCCAATCGACCTGAGAGATAAAGCGATCCTGCCGGAATTCGGTATGTTCGACCTCATTTTGCACATCGAGCCAATCCAGCCCGCCAACATCACCGCCGCGCAGCAGGTTGGGGTTATCGATCTCAAACCCTGCGGGAAGCGGGTCCGCCACCATCAAGCGCGCCTCGGCCTTGCCGAAGGGTGTAACCTCCAGCACCACGACCATGCGGTCACCGGTTGTCACGCCTGATTGCAGCGACACGGGCGCGCCCTCCATCGTGTAATAGCTGCGGGTGATGGCGTAACCGTTGCCCTGCGCCGGTCCCGGCACCTCTGGCACGCCGTAAGTGGTCAGCGTCAGGGTAACGGGCCGATCCGAATTGTTGGTGACACTCACGGGGGCGGAAGTGGAATCCAACACCCGCACCAAGGGGCCGTCCACCGCTTGGCCATTCAGGGTGATCCCGTCCGCGCCCGGCCGGTCGATCAGCGCATTGGCGGCGAGCAATGTCCATGTTGCCTCTTGGGTCGATAGATTGCGCCCATCGGGACGCAGTGCCACGGCCAGTGCCTCGGTGTCCAGCACCTGCGATCCGGCCTCGACCGCCAGCGTCAGCACAGCGGCCACATCGCGGCGGCGGGTGCCGTAATCAATGCGGTAGCTCTGCGCATCATCCAGCGATGGATAGGACGCAATCCGCGCGCCGGCCCGCGAGAACATCGCATCCGCGCGGCGTTGATCGCCATAGCTGGCAAGCGCCGCCCCAAGCTGGGCCTGTGCAATTGGCGTGGCAAAGGCATCCGCCTTAACATCTGCGTAATAGCGCAGATCCCCGATCGCCGCCGCCCCTTCGCGCGCCAGTACCATCAAGGCATAGGCAAGCGCCTCTCCGCCCTCATCGAAATCGGCCGTATAGTTCACACGGTTGCGCAGGTTGTCCAAGGCCGAACGGAAGGCATGATCAGGCACCGCATGGCCCTGCGCCCTTGCACGGCTCAGGAAATCGGTGACATAGGCATCCAGCCAGAAATCGCCCTGACTTGGCCCCCAAAGGCCAAAACCCCCTTCCGAGGATTGGTTGGTCAACACGTCCTCGACGGCCTGTCCGATACGGGCCGTGATGTTTTCGGCACCTTTCAACTGCATCGCCTGTGCCACTTGGTCAAAATAGATCAACGGCAAGGCGCGTGATGTCACCTGCTCAGTGCAGCCGTAGGGATAACGGTCCAGCGCTGCCAACAGCCCCGGCGCATCCAGCCGCGCAATTGGTCCCACGGCCATCGTGGCCAGACCGGACCCTTGTGCAAGCCCGTCAAACACCACCTGATCCAGCGTGAAGGTCGCCCCCGCCGCCAGCTCCTGCCGTGTTGTCCTTGCGATTTCGGGATCATTGCGTTGCACGGGGATCGTCAGGGTTTTGGTCAACTGCTTGCCGTCAGGCGTTGTCAGCGATAGCGAAACCTTTTGCAGGCCGGTCAGTTGCGCCACAACCGGCACCGCAAAGCTGGCCCTACCGCCTGCCTCAAGGTCAAACTCTGACGGCAAATCACCCAGGATCAAACCATCCGCCGAAACATCCAGCCCCATCCGCCCCGCAGGCCCTTTGGCATGCACAATCTCCAAGAGCATCCTGCTTTCATCACCGGGCGTCATAAAGCGTGGCAGGCTTGCCGTGACCACCACCGGATCACGCACCAGCACATCGGCCTCGGCCTGCCCCACGCCGGTCTTGGACCAAGCCACGGCCATCACCCGCACCGTGCCATTAAAGGAGGGCAGGTCGAATGTCGCACGGGCATAGCCATCCGCGCCCACAGTCACCGGCCCGCTGAAATAGGCCACCAATTCCTCGGTCGGGGGCGGGGCCTCCAGCCGCGCTTGGGCCGCGGCATCACCGCCCGAGCGGACAACGCCCATAGCCCCGTTCAGCCCGTCGATCAAACGTCCGTAAACATCACGGATGCCCACGCCCAGCTTGCGTTGGCCAAAGTAATGCCCCTTGGGATCAGGCGCGGCAAAGGAAGTCAGGTTCAAGATCCCCACATCAACCGCTGCAATCGTGGCATAGGCGGTTTCTCCCTCCGCGACGCCGTCCAGTTTCACGGCAACCTCCAGAGGGCCGCGCGGGGCGACCTCATCGGCAACCTCGATCACCGCATCCAGTGCTTTGTTGCCGGGATCGATACTGGCATGGGCAAGGCCCATCGCCCGCGCAGGGTTGCGCCCGGCCGCCACATCCATCGGCCGCAAGACCGAGGCCGTGACATAGACGCCCGCGCCCCAATCATCGGTCACCTCCATCGGGATGATGTTTTCGCCTGCCGTCACCTCCACGACCTTCATCGTGACCAAACGGTTCGAGAGTACCGACACCAGCGCCGTCCCCGCCGCGCGCGGCACGATGCGCAATTGCGCCACATCGCCGGGCTTATAGGCGGGCCGGTCGAGGGACAATTCCAACGTATCGGGTGTCGAGGTCACATCCGCAGGCGCATACCAGCCCGCATAAAACCGTGTGGAGGTTTGCGCCACACCGCCATCACTTTGGGTGATGGTCAGCTCATATTCGCCCCATTCGACGGCGGCGGAAATCTCGGTCGGGGTCTCCAGATCCGCGCGCCCCTCGGCCACGCGCGTGCGGCGGGTTACGGGTTCCCAGTTCCAGTTGCCATATTCCTGATACCATTGATAACGCGTCTCAATCCGCGACAATTCCCAAGATACGGCCATCGGCACGGGGGTATCATCCGGCCCCGCCGCGACAAGAGAGAACCGCGCATCGCTGCCTTCGCGTGCCACATCCTCAAACAAGGGTTTTACGCCGATCATCGCGGCCGAGGGTTGCAAGGCGCGGGTTACGCGGCGTTCCACCGGGCGGCCCGAGCCCTCAGCGATACGGGTCACAACGGTCGCTTCCAATGGGCGGGCAGGGTCATTCACCTCTGGCAGGGGCAGGGAGATTGTGGCTTGACCATTGCTATCGGTGGTCTGGTCGCCAAAGCCCTCCATACGGGTTTGAAACGGTTCATCCTCAAGGCCAAAGCGGTAGCCGGGAAAGGCTGCAAGCCCCTTGGCCGCGCGCAAGATCACATCGCCTTCGATCGCCAGATCCGCCCCTGGTGCGCCAAAGAGGTAATCGGCCTTGACCGTCAGCTCGGGCCTGTCACCCAGCCGCAGCGGCGTTTCGGGCAGGGTCAGGGTGAAATCAATGCGTTCGGGCAGGAAATCCTCAACCAAAAAGGTCTTGGCCTTCAGAGGGTCGGCGTCCAGACCGGCGCGCAATTCCAGCCGCCAAACGCCGCGTGGGGCGCTGCCTGCGATGGGCAGGGCAAAGACATGACCGCCGCCGATATCTTGCGACACCGCACGGGAATATTCGACACCATCGGGACGCTTGACGATGGCCGTTAGGGGCAAACCCTCAATCGCCTGCGCGCCCGTATCACGGGCCAAGGCAGTGGCATAAACGGTTTCGCCCGCGCGATACGCACCGCGATCCGTGGTCAGGAAAACATCAATTGGCGGAGCAGGTTCGCGCCCTTCCACCCCGCGATCCGACAGGTCGAATTCAGGATCGGTGAGTGACAGGAACGCCATATCGGCATCGCCACCTTTGGCGACAACCATCGCGGGGGCAAGCGCGCCTTGGCCGCGTGTCAAAGCTGCGGGAAAGCGTGCATAGCCCTGCGCATCGGTCTCCACCGTGCCCAGAACCTCATTGCTGCGACTAAGCAGATCCACCGAAACGCCGACCTTGGCACCGGCCGTGCCAAGGCTGCGCACCACGACATGCAAGCCGTCGATGCCGCTCAGGGTGCTGATCCCGAGGTCAGAGACCACAAACCACTGCCATGCGGGGGCGGTATCATCGCTATCCTTGCCGGGAATGCTGGCGCGCAGTGCAAATATCCCCGCGCCTTGGTCTGCCAGCGCCTCGGCCATTGGCAGGCGGGTGGTCATGTCGCGGTTGACCTCCATCGCAAGCTCGGCGCTGCCTGTCCAGATTTCGGCACCGATGCTGCTAGCAAAATCTGCCTCGCGCCAATAGGGCATCGGATCGCCAAAGTAGTCGTCTTGAATGGCGCGCAGGATGTTGCGGTCGGTCACGCGAAACAGGGTAAGATCCGCCTTGTCGGCATTCACGGAGTCAATCGGAAGCGCCGCCCCCTGATCCAGTTTGGGCAGGACATAGGCCCGCCCAGCAAAACGCAAAGCCGGTGTGCGGTCACGGACATAGGCGGTGATCGTCACAGGTTTCACCGTCGCCTGCCCATCCGCCGCAGGGATACCGGCACGGAAGGTCAGACTGTGACGCGACCCGTGCGAAACGCCTTCGACACAAAGCTGGCGGTCGCCGGATTTCTCAACCGTCAGGCCGGTTGCATCAAGCTGCACGAACTTGGAGAAATCATCCGCGGTCTTGGCCAGATCCTCGGAAAACTGCGCACAAATCCGGGGGCGGGCGCTGTCGGATTGCACATCATGCCCGGTGATGCGAAAGCCGTATTTCGCAATGGCCGCGTCCAGCGCGGTTCCGGTATCACTGCGCGCTTGCAAGGATTGCGCCATCCGTAACGCCGGCACCATGTCGCGGCCGCGGCCCCGATCCTCAAGCACCTCGGCCATCTCTACCAGAATGCCATGACGTAACGCCGGATTTTCAGCGCGCAGATAGGCGTTGATCGTGGCAGCAAGGGCGCGATCCTGTAACTCGCGGCGGGCATCGGAATCGCGAGCAGCGGCGGCCCGTAACAGGCGCGCATATTCTGCCCAGTCAATCGCGGCATCGGTAATGTTCAAGGCCGCTCCGATATGGGCACTGGCGCGCGCCGGGTTGCCCTGCGCCTCGGCGCTGGCGGCAAGATGGTCTTGGGCGGTCCATGGGCCGGTCAGATGCCGCGCGGCAAGCCCGGTCGCAAGATCGTGCGCATCGGTGAAATCACTTGTCCGCAGGAAATCAAGCTCTTGCGCGCGGGTTTGCGCAAGCGTGGCTGCACCGCTGGCTGCCTTGGCCACATAGCCCGAAAACGCACCAGCGTAATCAACAGGTGCGCCCGGCCCCGCCTTTAGAAAACACGAACCGTTACGTGAATTGAAGGTGATCGCAGTGCAGGCGCTATTGGCAATACAGGCCTTTTGACAGGCCGCCAGATCGGTATCGAAAAGGGATGCAATATCGCCCCCTGGCAAATCCATATCGCGCGAAAGGACAAAGCGTTTTTCGGGAACCAGATCCTGCGCTGTAACGGGCTGGGCCAAAACCAGAATTGCCGCAAAAATCGCGCAGAAGTTAAATTTCCGAAAATATGCCATGGAAGACCCTTTGCCAGATGCGGTGGTGCGACGCCGTGAAATCTGGCAGAAGCCCGATATTTTGGGCCAATCTGCCACGCGCCCGACCGAAAAGGCAAGGTTATCGGCGTTTTATGCCCCCTGATTAACTCTCGCTTCATCTTGTTACGCGAGGTTTGCGATAGCGAGGGATGCGCGGCATCCGGATGCTTGGGATTCGATTTGGAAAGAATGAGTTACTGATGGATATCGTGGACAGGTTGGCCAAAGAGCGGCGCGCTCGTATGGCTGCGGAGCGTTTGCTGGAGCAAAAGCAACGAGAGCTTTTTGCAGCCAACGAAAAGCTGGCCCTGCATGCGCGCGCCCTTTCCAACCAAATTGTTGAACAGCGCCACGTCACCAAAGCCGCCGTGAACGAGGCAGAGATGCTCAAAGGGCAGAACCTGAAGTTCATATCCGACCTGGAGGCGGCGCATACAACGGCGGTGATGGCCGAGCGACGATTGCGCGATTCTGTCAATGCGTTGCATGACGGGTTTGCGGTGTTTGATTCCAGCGCCCGCCTGTTGGTGGCCAATCGCGCCTATCTTGCCCCCTACATCGAATATAATGTCGGCCCCGGAACCCCCTACAAGGAAATTGCCAAGATTTCGGCCGAGGAGGGCATCTTTGATCTTGGCGAGGCCACACCTGATGAATGGGTGGAGCGCATGCTTGCCCGATGGGACAGCTTTCCGATTGAGCCGGAGGTCGTACAGATGGCCAATGGGGAGTGGATTCGCCTTGTGGACCGGCGCGCGCGGGATGGTGACATGGTGTGCCTCGCGCTGAATATCACCGAACAAATGCGCATCTGGGCGGCTTTGGAGGCGATACCGGATGGTTTCGTGCTGTTTGACCGTGAAGAAAAATTGATGACGTGCAACCAGCGCTATCGCGAGATTTACCCCGAAAGTGCCGAAGCCATGCAGCCCGGCACATCCTATGAGGCGATTTTGCGCGCGGGGCTGGAAAAGGGCGTCTATGTCGATGCCATCGGCCGGGAAGAAGCCTGGCTTGACGAACGCGTCGGGCGTAATCTCGATGGTCCGATTGTGCGTGAGCAACACCTTGCAGATGGCCGGTGGCTGCGCGTGTTGGAACAGCCCACGCCTGACGGGGGGCGTGTGGGGTTAAGGGTTGATATTACCCATCAAAAAGAACAGCAAGCCGCGTTGGAGGTGGCGCGCAAAGCGGCCGAAGCCGCAAACCGCGCAAAATCCGCATTTCTGGCAAATATGAGCCATGAAATCCGCACCCCAATGAACGGGGTTGTCGGTATGGCGGAACTTCTGTGCGATACCGGCCTGACCGAAGAGCAACGTTTGTTCGCAGACACCATCCGGTCATCGGGTGAGGCGCTTTTGGTCATCATCAACGACATTCTCGACTATTCCAAGATCGAGGCAGAGCGGCTGACCCTGCATCCGGAACCTTTTGACCTGGAACGTCTGATCCATGAGGTTGCGATGCTGTTGCAACCGCGTGCCCGCGAACGCGGGCTGGATTTAATGATTGATTTCGACCTGTTCCTGCCAACACGTTTTGTCGGAGATGCGGGCCGATTGCGACAGGTGATGACCAATCTGGTCGGCAATGCGGTAAAGTTTACGGAAAAGGGGCATGTATTGGTCCGAATTGTCGGCATCGAAACCGAACCCGGGCAGCAGCAGCTCCATATCTCGGTCGAGGACAGCGGTATCGGGATTCCGCCGGATCAGTTGGACCGAGTCTTTGGTGAGTTCAATCAGGTGGAATCTGAGGCAAACCGGAAGTTTGAAGGTACGGGTCTTGGACTGGCGATTACCAAAAGCCTGATTGAATGTATGGGCGGCAGCGTTTGGGTCGACAGCGAGGTTGGCAAAGGCTCTTGTTTCGGGTTCCGCTTGGTTCTGCCGGTGGCAGAGGATCAGACCACAAGGCAAGTGTCCGTCTCCTTGAAACGTGCCTTGGTGGCGGATGACCAATTCATAAACCGTACCATCCTTGAACGGCAGCTGGCGACTTGCGGCATGGATGTAAAGCTTTGCCGTTCGGGTGCCGAGGTATTGGCAGAACTGGCCGTTGACAGCGGGTATGATGTGC
>NZ_LGHS01000020.1 GCF_001202025.1 Pseudorhodobacter aquimaris | reverse complement strand
CGACATAGGCCCAGTCCTCACTCCAGTCGAACTGGAAAGCCTCGCCCGGCGCGAACACCAGCGGCACGAAAGTCCCGCGATCTGTCGTGTGATGCGCACGCTGCCGTTCACCCTTCCAGTCCCGCACGAAAGCCGCAACACGCTCGTAGGAACCGTCATACCCAAGCTTTACAAGATCGGCATGCATCAGCTTCGCCGTTCGCCGTTCGGCGCTCCTTGCGTGATTTGCGCTGATCAGTCGTCAGCCATGCTGTAAGATGCTTGGCATAAGGGTCCAGTTTGCTGGGACGATCCGGCGCCTGAAACGCAGGTTCAACAATCCCTTCCCGCAAATACTTCTTGATCGTGTTGCGAGACACGCCCGTCCGACGCGCGATCTCGCGAATGGGCATCTTATCTCGCAGCGCCCATTTCCGAATAACTTTCAAAAATCCCATGTCTATCACCCCATGTGCCCTCAGCTGATTCAAGCCTGGGCAAGGTTGCACATGGATCAATTCTCAATGACAATTTCTGCTGTTGCCGGGGCAGCTCTCAGTGACAATCAACAAGCCGAGATCGTTTCGCGCAATGTGGTGAGTAACTGTTGGGCCGGTTTCGGCAGGCAACGGCGAAAGCCTCTGAAACCGCATGTTTGGTGAGCATGACAGGGATTGGCTTGCGATCCCGAGCCGCCCTGAGCCTGCAACCAAACAGGTTGTCGATACTTGGAAACAGCGCGTCGTCATCTTGATAGCCAAGTTCGCGTAGCTCTTCATACCAACGCGCAACTTCGTCAGCGAAGCGCGGAGGTATTGGAAACCACGCAATATTGGCACTTTTACCGTTTTTGGCACGCAGCGCCGTGCCGTCTTGGATTATGCGCCGCCCATCCAAATCCAAATGCTCCAGGCGCAGTGAAATAGCTGTATCCGCGCGCAGAGCCCCCAGAAACGCGATAGCAAAGATCGCCCGTGCACGCCTGTCGAGAAGGGATGATGACGGCATCTCCAATAGCATGATCTCTGCTTCATCTATGGTCGGGAAGGTGGGCGTCACGCGAGCCGCAGCCGATGCAAAGGCAGCCTTAGGCAACTGAAAATATGTCGACAGATCTTTGGGAAGACGCGAGAAGTCATCCTGCTTCAAACACCACTCGAAAAACGAGGTGAGATGCGACGCGCGGTGTTTTACCGTCGAGGTAGATAGGTTGTCATCTTCATCCTTGCGCACCCGCCGTTTTAGGTCATCGCGAACCCGTGCGGCGTCCTCGATTCTGAAGTCCTCAAACCGCTTTCCCTCACAGATTGCCTCGCAATACCGGATCGCCGAGAGATGGCTGTCGATTGTTTTCTCGTCAAATCGCCCCGCATAAGTCTGCCATTTGTGAAGGGTCCGATCATTGGCAAAATAGAGCTTTGGCGTAAACACAGCCGTTTCAATCCCAATACCACCTGAGATTTGATCTTTCTCTTCGTGTAGGCGTTGCCTGCTGGAGTTTGGATTGCGACAATCCTCGATTCTGTCGCGATCCGCCGCATTTGATAGCTTGTAAATCGATCTTTTACAGTCGGGACAGGCCGCAGTGTACATGTGTTTTATCGATGCCCGATCAAGGTCTCGGACTGTTTCAATATCCGGAAAAACCGCCGCTTTACACACGGTACAATGAAACTCACCTGCCCGAAGATTTTTGCGTGACCGCTCTCGGCGCTGACGATGAAAATGCTGAAGGGACGCACCCTGAAACACATAAGGACGCAAACGATCAGAAGGCTGCAATCCTTCGCCAACCCAGTTTGAAACCGTATTGGCGCTGACACCAAAGAGGCGTTGAATGTCCTCAACAGTGTAAACGCGGTTCTTTTTAAGCGGAACACCTCTGTAGGATCAGGCCATTTTAGAACCCTCCCTCTTTGCGCCGTTTCTGCTGTGGCCCGGCTTTTTGAGCCTGCTCGAAGCGCACAAGATCACTGAGCAACCATCGGGTTGTGCCCGGGGTCAGTTTCACAGGCTTCGGAAAATCATGCTCATTTTTGACCCAGCGCCACACGGTAGATCGAAAAACTCTGTATCGATTTGCGACGTCCTGTACGGTTAGGTAGGTTTCCAAGCATTTTGTGCAGGAGGGCTTCGCTTTGGACGAAGACTTCTTTGCAATGGGCAACGTCATGGAGAAGAGATCGGGCTGAGACTGGGAAGGACGGGCAACCATTGCTTCCCCTCCTGCGATGCAGGCTCGACCTTGCAGCTTTCGGTCCATGAATTCAGATCCGCGCCACGATAGATAATCTTACGCCCAAGCTTATAATAGGCTGGTCCGTTGCCCTTGTGGCGCCACTGCGCCAGCTTTTCGCGATCCCCGATAACGTTGAGCTCGGGAACACCCAATACATAGGTACGATTTTGTTCAAAAAGACTGGTCACGTTCTGATCCTCTCTGGTTTGTTTGAGAGTTCAGAACTGCACTTGATGAGGCTCGTTTTTGAAGATGGGCAAAAGGGACAAAACTCTCGACGACTTTTGTCCCTAGTTTTGTCCCATTTAATTCGGGGTTTTGTCGGTAGCCTTTACAGACATTAAAATCGCGCGGCGCAGTGTTTTCACGGAAAAGGTCATCTGGGTTTCCTTTTCGAGGACTCTACTTAGTTCTTTCATCGGCACGCTATGCCCGTCAGGGTAGTGCAGACGATAGGCTTGTGAGATTGCTGTGACCTTGTTTGGTCGCCCCATACTCAAGGGTTTCTGCAAGGTTAGATCCCCAAGTTGCGGCAGTTCGAGTGCGTTGAGGACCAAGTTACGCCATTTGCGAGCTGTTTTATCCTCAATGCACAGTGCGCGGCCGCGAAACGTCGCGATCATGCGCGGTAAATAGTGCTCATCGATGATATCGCAGATCCAAGGTGGTGGGTCATCGGGCACAACGTAGCGCCCGCGTTCAAAGGCAAATGGCAATGTGTGATAGCATAAATGCTTTGAAATCTGACTGTCCGGCCCACTAAACTGCGCTTTCCAATCGTCGGGTGTTTGGGTTGTCTCGTTCCATTCCTGAAAATAGTCAGATCCGATCAGGCGCAGCCAAAACCGATCTATACCTGCTTCCTCCGGATTGCGCGCGGCAAGAAAACTCTCAAAAGGCGACATCTTCGCAAAGAGCCATGAGCGACCTCCATCCGGCGCTGTTTCAAGTTGCGTCACACGACCGCCAGCCGTGGCGGCAAAGACGCTCATATCCGCCAGGGTTGACAAGAAAACGTCCTCGCAATAGTCATCGGGAGAGCGGAAGGTCTCGCCCATTTGGAAATCATTCTGTCCATATTTTTCTATCGCGCGACCGCTAAGCGGCACACGGTACTTGTCAAAGAACTCCTTCCAAAGTTCAGCAAGTGAGACGTATCCAGCTGGGCAAAACATCTACACACTTCCTCCCTTGCATCAGGCATTGCAACCGGATGAGACAAATTGCGACCACTGCGCCATCAACAACCGCCGCTTGTCCAACAAGTCTGAACGCGCATAGGCGCGCTCCACATCAGACCCCACCTTATGCGCCAGACTCATTTCGGCAACCTCGCGCGGCGCGTTTGCCGCCTCAGAGGCCCAATCGCGGAAGGTGGAGCGGAACCCATGCACGGTGACACCTTCTGTGGCCATGCGACGCAACAGCATCAGCATGGCCATATTTGACAAAGGCTTGTGCCGCTTTTGGCCTTCAAACACATAATCTGACTGCATCGCGCGCAAGGGTTCAATGATCGCCAGCATTTCATCGGTTAGCGGCACGCGGTGCAAGACGCCGACTTTCATCCGTTCTGCCGGGCAGGTCCAAAGCCGTGCGTCAAAATCAATCTCGTCCCACTGCATACCCAACACCTCACCCGTGCGTGATCCGGTTAGGCATGTGAACATCAAGGCTTTTGCCGCCATCGCATCACGGGTTCTCAGATCGGCATAGAAGGCAGGCACCGCTTGCCATGCCATCGCATTGTGATGCTTGGGCTTGGCCTTAACTTTGGGCAGGACTTGCGCCTCATGGATCGCAGTTACGGGGTTTTCGCCTGACCGGAAGCCCTTTGACTTGGCCACGTCCAGAACGATCTTGATCCGCTGTGCCAACCGCCGCGCGGTTTCGTGCTTTTCCGTCCAGATTGGCGACAGGCACATCAAGACCTCTGGCTGGCCGATGCTATCGATCGGCATCCGCCCGATCTTGGGGAAAGCATAGTCGCGCAGGGTGTTGATCCATTGCGCACCGTGTTTGGCATTCTTCCATGTTGGCATCCGGTCAATATGAACCTGCTGCGCGATTTCTTCAAAGCTGGGGATCTCACGCGCGGCATTAAACCGAGGGTTCAGCCCCGCCTTGGCCATCCGCCGATACTCCAGCGCCCGATCCCGCGCTTGATTGAGCGTGACCACATCAGCACCCCCCAAACCAAAGTCAGTCCTGAGTGGCGCGCCCTTGATATTGCGCTGCCCCTTGACCACAACCCGCACGATCCAACGCCGCGCGCCGGATGGATCAACAACCAGATAAAGCCCGGCGCCATCACCGTGGCGTCCAGGCCTGAGATTCTCTACCAGCTTCTTGGTCAGCTTACCTGTAAGGGTCATAGTTCATACCACATTCCATACCACTCAAGGAAAGGATACGGGCGCAATCGAAAGAAAGCCAGCACAATCAAGAAATGCAGGAAACCCCAGTGAAATAAAGCAAAAAGGCCGCCCAATGCGACCCATTCAAATCAAACAAAAAGGTATAGTGGCGGAGCGAGAGGGATTCGAACCCTCGAGACGGTTCCCCGCCTACACACTTTCCAGGCGTGCGCCTTCGACCACTCGGCCACCGCTCCGTTAGGAGGTCTTTAGCCTGCATTTGCAGGGGGTGGCAAGGGGGGCGCTGCAGAATTCCTGCATTTGATCATGCTTTTGTTTATTCTGCCAAATGCAACGACACGCGGCGGTTCTGACGCCCCTTGTTCTCTACTTTGCCAAGGGCAATACGACCGATTTCACCGGTCCGGGCGACATGGGTCCCGCCGCAAGGTTGCAGATCAACCTGTGCCGCACCCTCGCCGATCCGCACCAAACGTATAGACCCTTGCCCCGCCGGAGGGGTGACCGACATGGTTTTGACCAGACCCGGGTTGGCCAGCAGCTCTGCATCCGTGATCCAGCTCTCGGTTACGGGCAAATCCCGGTCGATCAACCGGTTCAATGCATCCTCAAGCGCCTGTATATTGGTTGGCGGTTCCGGCATTGCGAAATCCAGACGGCCTTTTTCAGTGCCAACCTGCCCTCCGGTTACCGGCAGGGGAATAACGACAGATAGCAGGTGCAAGGCAGTATGAACCCGCATATGCCGATACCGGCGGTCCCAATCCAGATGCTGGCGCAGCTTTGTTCCGATGGCGGGCATCTCGGCCACTACGGCGGGCAGCAGGCCAACGCGATCCCCCTGCACCTTGACCGCCGTTGCAATCGGAAGCTTATGTGCACCCCAGACCAGATGGCCACTATCGCCGGGCTGCCCGCCGCCATTTGGATAAAAGACACTTCGGTCCAGCACAATTGCACCCTCACTCGTGTGGGCGGTCACCACGCCTTCTGCCTCAACCTGATAGGGGTCGGTCCGAAAAAAGTGATCCGTCATAACACCATCCTGACGTGGCTAGCTGTTTACAGGCCCATCAAGGACAGGCCCCTGCTTTGGGGTGATAAGCTGTGCCAGCGCTTCGGGGTTGCGCAGCCAGATATCACGCTGCCCAAAGGGTATCTCGATCCCCTCCTCGGCAAAGCGTCGGGCGATATCGTGGTTAATATCGGACCGGACCGTGACCGAGAAGTTCACATCGCGCAAAATCACCCGGATCTCGAAATTAAGGCTGTCCGCCCCAAACTCGGCCAGAACGATGGTTGGCGGCGGGTTCAACACGGCCAATGGTTGCGCCTCGGCAATCTCTTGCAAGATCCGCTCCACCTTGCGGGTGTCACTGCCATAGGCCGCGCCGACCTTTACGATCAGACGGCCGGTCATGTTATAGCGCGTCCAGTTGGTGACCATATTCGACACGAAGTCAGAGTTCGGGACAATCACATCCGTGCGGTCAAAGGTCTGGATTCGGGTGGAGCGGACCGAAATACTGCTTACCGTCCCCATGATGCCGTTAACCTCGACCCAATCCCCCTCGGAAATAGGACGCTCGATCAGCAAGATGATCCCAGACACAAAGTTCAATACGATATTCTGCAGGCCAAAACCGATACCGACCGACAGCGCCCCCGCAACAATCGCAAGACCCGAAAGGTCCATGCCCGCTGCGGTAATCGCGATCAATGCCGCGAGAAAAATCCCGACATAGCCAACACCGACGACAATCGCATTCTGCCCGCCAAGATCAAGGCTCGTCTTTGGCAGGATGGTGGTTTTCAGCGCCCCTTGCAAAAGCCGCGTGACCACATACCAAAAGCCGAAAACGGCGAGCATCAAAATGAAATCCGTTGGGGAAATCCGGGTCTCACCGATCTGAAACCCGTCACGCAGCTTGGTAAGCACTTCGGTCATATCCGACACCCGCGCCCCCCAAATCAGCGCGAGCAAGGGGATCGATGCAAAGCTGAGCAGGAAACCGATCAACACCGGCAGTAGCCCGTCACGTCCCTGTTCATCCGCACGGGCCAAGACCGCATAAAGCGCGCCAACAAAGCTTTGCAATGTGAACAACAACCCCACAACGCCCAATGTGCCAACCATGGGATAGACCAACGCCTGCCCGGCGCGGACATAACCGACCATGCCAAGCAAAGGCCCCAAAACCGCAACGATCATCGCAATCTGCGACAAAAGCGCAATCAGGCGCAAAGGGAACGGGACCGGTGTCTCCTCATCCTGCTCCACCTTGGTGCTGCGCAACAAAAGCTTGCCCAGACGGAACAAGACTATACCGGTCAAAAGCACCATCGGAAACGCGAGGACCGAATTGGCAGCCTCTGATATCTGGTTTTTTTGCAGGACTGCGTTACGCAAAACCTCCAGCGCGAAAATCAAGCCCAGAGATTGCACCAAAAGCCGCCCCTTGGCGCGGCCACCTGCGTCCAGCTGCAAATGCCTTGGCGCGATAGATGCCTTGGGAAAGCTGCAGGTGCCAAGCCAGCGCGCGCCATATGCGATCAGGCCAACCACGATCAGGACCTGCGCCGCCTCGGCCCCCAAGGGGCCAAGCATACCCGACATGACAACCGCCGTCACAAAGGCCACAATCCCCAGTATCGGCACAATCACTTGCCCCAAAGAAACCACAAAAGACCAAACCTCGCGCAGGCTGGAGGTGCCGCCTTCCAGCAATCGTTCTGCAAAGCGTTCAACCAGAAACCGTCCGCGAAATATTGTCAGGATGGCGATCAGCAGCAGGCCGACAATCGGCGGCAGCTTGTCCATAAGGTTGGCGCGCTTTGTCGGCTGTGCCCAATTGTCGGTTGCCTCTGCGCCCAAGGTCTTGCCTGCCTGCACAACCGCAGTCACGGCAGCCGGCCAGTTCGCGGGGTTGATCGGCAAGGGCCAAAGTTGCAAAAGAGCTTCGGCCTGCCGCTCGCGCAAAATCCCGTCAATCTCGCTAATTTGCCCGTCGGCACGGCTATATGCCTCGACGGCCGCAATCGCAGGGGCCTGCGCCACTGAAAGCTGTTTGGCCAGCGCCACACGCCGCTCCGCGATATCGGCCGCCTCTGTCGTGCCTTCCTCGGGAGGGGCACCCAGCGCATCGATCTGTGCGCGGATCGTGCCAATACGCGCAGAATTGGTTCCTTGCGCAGCCAGAAAACGTGTCCGCCACGTTGCGATCTGACTGCGTAGGGCGATCAACGCATCTTCTGTAACATCGGAATCGGCAATCGTCGCATCGGCGTTCTTGGACAGTTTTTCCCAAGCGTCATAATCCAGGGCGGCCTGGGCCGCACCCTCTTCGGTCGCAGGGTTGGCCGTTTGCGCCGGGGCCACGGCCGCAAGGCCAAACCACAAGGCCACGACGGCAAGAAACAGAATAGGGCCGAAAAAGGCCTGCCGCAGCGGGATCATTCTTCGAACACCGACGGGATATTTCGGGAGGCGCGATCCAGCCAATCCGGCACCGGCAACCCTTTGGCATGCAGGAATTCCGGATTGAACAGCTTCGACTGATAACGTGTGCCGTAATCGCACAGGATGGTGACAATGGTATGGCCCGGCCCCATCTCGCGCGCCATACGGATGGCCCCCGCGACGTTGATACCCGAAGAGCCGCCAAGGCAAATCCCCTCTTCCGACAGCAGGTCAAACACAACCGGCAGTGCCTCTGCATCGGGGATGCGGTAGCTGTAATCCGGGGTCAGCCCCTCAAGGTTGGCGGTGATGCGACCCTGTCCGATACCCTCGGTGATCGAGGAGCCGGGGCTTTCCATCTTTCCGGTGGTGTAAAAGGAATGAAGCGCCGCCCCTTCCGGATCGGCCAACCCGATCTTGACGCCTTTGGGCTGAAGGGCCAACGCCATGCCGGCCAAAGTGCCGCCCGATCCGACAGCACAGATAAAGCCGTCAACCTTACCGCCGGTCTGTTCCCATATCTCAGGGCCGGTGGTTTCCACATGGGCCTGCCGGTTGGCAGTATTATCGAACTGATTGGCCCAGATGGCGCCGTTAGGTTCGGTTTGGGCAAGTTTCTCGGCCAGACGACCTGAGTAGCGCACATAATTGTTCGGATTCTTATAGGGCGCGGCAGGCACCTCTACCAGCTCGGCCCCTGCGAGGCGCAGCATATCCTTCTTTTCCTGACTTTGCGTCTCGGGGATCACAATCACCGTGCGAAACCCCATCGAGGCCCCGACCAGCGCAAGCCCGATGCCGGTATTGCCCGCCGTCCCTTCCACAATCGTACCGCCGGGCTTCAATGTGCCCCGCGCCACCGCATCGCGAATGATATAAAGCGCAGCCCGGTCTTTGACCGACTGGCCGGGGTTCAGGAACTCCGCCTTACCCAGAATTTCGCAGCCCGTCGCATCTGACGCCTTGTTAAGCCGGATCAGAGGGGTCTTGCCAATGGCATCGGCCAGATCGCTGTAAATGCGCATGCGAATATCCTTTTTCTGTTGCTCAAGGTGTACGGGGTCGCAGACGACAATTCAAGCCTCGCGCCTAGCCTGCCGCGTCACGAACCTGTGCCCGCAGACGGGCGCGCTCTCGCTCCAGCCAATAGTAGCTGATCAACAGGGGGGCCGATGTCGCCTCCCCCCGCGCGACGAGCGCTGCAAAATCCTCAAACCCCATCAGATGGCCCTTGATATCCTCGGCCTCATCCTCTGCCCCGCCGATGATCGCCGTGCCGTCAGGCAGGCTGGTCAGCGCGACATAGGAATAGATATATTCGATCTTGGCCCCCGGCGAAGGGTAATAAGCCGAAACGGGAAGCAAGCCCCCCAAGGTCAGGCCAGCCTCCTCCAGCGCCTCACGGCGGGCGGCATCTTCGGGGGTTTCGCCCACATCGATCCGCCCGGCGATCGGTTCCAACTGCCACGGCTGAATGTCACCACGCGCAAACGGCCCCATACGGAATTGTTCAACCAATAAAACCCGATCCAGAACTGGATCATAGGGCAGCACCGTCACCGCATCGACCGAGATGAACACGGCCCGCTTCACCACCGGGCTTTGCGTGCCGTCAAAACGGCGGAATGACAGTTCATATTCCTCAACCGCAAAGAAATTCGCATAGGGCTGGCTGCGGTTTTGCACCTGAACCTCACGCTCTGCCAACGGGCGGCGCAGCTCATTCGCGCCCGGCACCGCCGCGCGCAGCCGCCCTGCCCCCCGCAGGACCATCGCGCCGCGACGCTCCATCGGGATTTCTGCGGGGTAAAGCGCCATCATGTCGCGGGCTGTGGCCACAATCACTTGCCCCCAACGTGTCACCCAGTCTTGCAATTGCCACCGCGCGCCGGGCTGCCAAAGCCCTGGCTTTGGCATAAAAACCAACGCCGACACCGTTTGTCCGCCCATGTTGAGCTGACGCTCTTGGGGGACATAGCCAAAGGGACCTTCATAGTAATCGAGCCGTGCAATATCTTCGGCCCCCAGATCGGTCAACAAATAGCCATGCGCTGCCGCGCCCGCTTGCGCAACCACAAGTGGGAAATCATGCCCTTCAGCCCAGTAAACCGCATGATCGGGAAGTAGCGCAGGCTGGAGCGCGGGCAGCCGTCCCAAGACCACCTCCAACAAGGGGAGATGGCACAGTGTACCGTAAATGAACAAAGGTTTCAAAACGTCAATCCCACCGCCGTTTGGCCCATTCGGCCCCGATCCCACCCAGTATTCCGCCCACAACCAACGCGCCCAGAACATCTGCCGTAAAAAGCAGTGCCCCGTATTCCAAAGCAAGTGCAAAGATGTCTACAATTGCCTCCATCGGGCCATCGTAGCGCTTTTTAAACGCTTTGCGCACCATAAGAACAGTGCAAAACAGCAGCATGGCCCATGCCACAATGATCGCGGATGTCCTGATCCCTGTTCCCAGCGCCATGCGGTAACCCCGACCCGTATGACGGCCCATGACCCGCCAGCCGCAAATCACACCGATCAACACGCAAAGCACTGAATACTGTCCGTATTGCATTCCCTCAGGCATGCCCAGTTTGAACGCCTCTCCTGCGAAAAACGCGGTTACACCAAACAGAACGGCTGCGATGAGCTTTGAAATCGTCGGCATTTGGTCCCTGCGAATATATGTTCCGGCCCCTGCGGCCCGGCACAGAGAATATGGCCGAAACATTACGAAAAGGTACCAAAACCCCGCGATTTAGAGTTAGTCAGCCGCGCCGCGCCGCATAGGCCTCCAGCGCGCGATTGCGCCCGACGGACAGATCCACCAAAGGGTCTGGATAGCGCGCCTGCATGTCCAACCCCCAAGCCTTTGGGACAGCGTCGAAAAACCCGCGCGCATCTGGTCCCGGCGGGCTTGCCAGTTCCGCAATGAAACGGTGCCGGTAATGCGCCTTGGGATCGAATTTTTTGATCTGCGTTTCGGGGTTGAACACCCGGAAATACGGCGCGGCATCCGGCCCCGATCCCGCAGCCCATTGCCAGCCCATCGCATTTGAGGCCGGATCCCAGTCAATCAGACAGTCCTCGAACCAGCGCAACCCCACGCGCCAATCTGTCATCAGATGTTTGGTCAGATAAGAGGCCACGATCATCCGCGCCCGGTTATGCATGGTACCAGTGACATACATCTCACGCATGGCGGCATCGACAAAAGGCTCTCCGGTCATGCCGCGCCGCCACCGCTCGGCATCGGCATTGTCGTCGCGCCAAGGGAATTCATCCCATTCCTCACGCCAGTTTTGGGTGGTGATATGGGGCGAGTGATGCAAAAGATGATAGGCAAATTCACGCCAGACCAGCTCTTTGAGGAAATGCTCGGCGCCGGCGCTGCCGTCATGCATCACCCTATATGCAGCATGCCAGATGCTGCGCGGACCGATCTCGCCATAGGTCAGATTTTCGGACAGGCGCGAGGTGGCCTCCTCTGCCGGAAAATCGCGGCGTTCCTTGTAGCGCATCACCGGACCCTCCAGAAAATCCGCCAAACGGGTCTGGGCCACTCCCTCGCCAACCCCTAGGTGGGGGGATACGACCGCCGCGCCGCGGTTCATCGCGCGGCCCATCTGCCAATCTTCCAAGCGGTCACTGTCAGGCCAGACCTCTGGCGGTTGCATCTGCGTGGGGGCGGCAAGCGGGGGCGGAACCTCACGGTTTTTGACATTGCGCCAAAAGGCCGAATAAACTTTGTAATAGCCGCCCTGCCCGGTCTCAACCGTCCAAGGCTCAAACAACAGATGGCCCGGATGACTTTGGGCGTCGATGCCATCGTCGCGCAGGGCGGATTTCACCTGTGTGTCGCGCGTCTTTGCAGGCCCGTCGTAAAGCCGCGCCCAATGCACAGCCCCCGCGCCCAATTGCGCAGATAGTTCGCGCAACACCTCCAAAGCGGGCCCGCGCCGCAAGATCAATCTGCTGCCGATCCCTTCGAGCGCCCGTGCGAATTGGGCCAGCCCAAGCCCCAATCGCCATTTCGCCGCCGCCCCGAGGTTTTCGGTTTCAGGGTCCAGAATGAACACAGGCACCACCGCACGACCGGACCGCGCCGCTTGGGCAAGCATCGGATTGTCCGACAGGCGCAGGTCACGGCGGACCCAAAGAATCAAAGGCGTATCAGGCATCACATTCCGAAATATTATTTGTTTATCCTTTATACGCGACTGGCCAACAAATGGATCATAAATCAGGTCACTACCGCGTCAATTCTTATGGCTTGGCGCAAAGCCCGGAACACAGACATAAAACGCCCAAGGCGCCGCTGTTTTCCCTCTTGAGTGGTCGCGCGCAAAGACCTAGCCTGACGTCAGCAAGCAAAGGTGATGAACATCTTGCGACCGTCCAACATTTAAGGGAATATCAATGAATATCAAAAGCAAACTCCTTCTTGGTGCGGCCTTGGTCGTGGCTTTGCCGCTGACGGCTGCCCAAGCTGCCGACCCCGACCTGATCGTTTTTGACTGGGCGGGATTTGAGGATGAAAACCTGCTCGGCTCTTATATCGAAAAGCACGGGAACATGCCGACCTATGCGCTTTACGGCGATGATGACGAGGCGTTTCAAAAGGTCGCGTCTGGCTTCAAAGCCGATGTTGCCCACCCGTGTTCGCAGATGGTGTCCAAATACCGCGATGCGGGTCTGATTGAGCCTTGGGATGTCTCGCGCATTGCTAACTTTGACCAGATCGCGCCGCGGTTCCTTGATTCCGCGATCTTCAAAGACGACACCGGTGTGTGGTATATCCCCACCGATTACGCCTATACCGCGATTGCCTATAACACCGGTGATGTTAGCAAAGAAGAGGTTGCTTCCGTCGATGTCTTCCTGAATCCGAAGTTCGCAGGCCGCATCTCCCTGCCCGATAACACCGATGACATCTGGTCGCTGGCCCTGCTCGCCACGGGGGTTTCCGATTGGACCAACCTGACCGAGGAGCAATTCCAGGCCGGTGCCGCATGGCTGCGTGAGGCGCACCCCAATGTCGTGGCCTATTGGGCGGACCCGTCGGAACTGTCACAGCTTATGGCGGGGGGTCAGGTGCAGGTTGCATGGACATGGAATGATTCCATCGCCCTTATGCGCGAGGATGGCCACGCGGTCGGTTTTCAACGTCAGGCCAAAGAGGGTGCCGCGACTTGGTTCTGCGGCTATGTGAACCTCAAGGACGCACCCGGCTCTGAGGATAAAGCCTATGATTTCATCAATGCCTGGCTTGATGACGGTTCGGCCAAAGGGCTGATGGACGGGTTCGGCTATGCCTCAACCAACACCCGCGCCATGGAAGCCATCCCGGCAGAAGAGCTGATCGCAGCGGATGTCAGCCCGATCGACACCACCTTGCTTGCGCAAACCCCGATCGACAACCAGATGCGCGACCGTATGCTGGAAGAATTCGAGAAAATCAAAGCGGGGTTCTAAACCCTTCCCCCTGTCCGGTTCATACCGGGCAGGGCCCTTGCCGCCCTGCTATCCCAATATGATCCAGAGCACGCCAAGAATGACCGTCAGGTAAAAGATCATATTGAACATAGAGCGGATCAGCCCCGCATCACCTTTCGGGTCCACCCCGAACCATTCACAGATCTTGGTCCCCGGCCAGAGAAGTGCATCGGCAATTTTCATAGTGCACCTATAATAAGCATTTCATATGCGTAATATATACACCTTCTAAATGCGCATTGCGAATGCTAATTAAAATCATGCAACTTGATAAATTCACCGACTATGCGCTGCGGGTGCTTGTTACCCTAGCCGTTCGCGCCCCTGACAGGGTTGCAGCCGCCGAAATCGCACGGCTTTACGGGCTTTCGGCCAACCATCTGGCCAAAGTCGCAACCGCGCTGGTACGAACGGGTTTTGTCAATTCAGAGCGGGGGCGCGGCGGCGGGCTTCGGCTTGCACGCCCGGCCTGTGGCATCAACATTGGCGCGGTCCTGCGCAGCCTCAAGCAGACAGAGCCGGTGGCGGAGTGTTTTTCCTCCGAAGGTATCTGTCTTATTGCGCCTGCATGTGGGCTGCGCGCCCCTTTGGCCGAGGCCCAAGAGGCGTTTTTTGCCAGCCTCGACCGCTATACCCTTGCGGATGTGACCAAATCCAAAGCGCCGCTTTTGGCCCTTTTAACCCCTTGACCCTGTTACGGATTGGGCATCACCCCGATGACAGGCGCATGAAGGTGGAACACCGCCGCCCAGATCACGACCGCCGCCCCCAGACGCCAAAGGCTCGGCCCCGTTTGCGGGTGCCAGCGCCCCGCCAGCAGGGCCTCAAAAGGCCAGACAGAGGTGTTTTTCGCCAAAGCATCCCAGCGCTGCCGCCCCATAACGCGCTGGTTGCGCCGGTCGATTGCAACCATGCCAAACACAGAGAACGCCGCAAAGCTGCCAAACAACAGCACATGCGCAAGCGTTCCATTCACCACCAGATGCGCCGTTGACCACAGCGCCAAAGCCCAAAGCAAGGGATGGCGCAAAACGCCCGCAATCCCCGGACGGTCGGGATCAAATCCGGTACTCTTTCCACCAAAAGACAGCGGATTGGGCGCGGCAATGCCGAACACCGCAAGCCCCAGCGCCACAGGCATTGCCAGATTGACCAGCCAGCGCTGCCAAAGCGCCTGATCCCACAGCACCACCACCGGTGCGCGCCCCGCAGCCACGATCAGCCAGATCAGCAGAACCGTCGATAAAAGACTATAGGCAAGCGTAAACCCCCGCGCACCAAGCCGCGCTTGCAACACCGCCTTGCTGCGCGGCGCAGTAGGAATACGGTGCGCGGCCATGAACACCGCGAAGGCCACGAAAAACTCTGCCCAAGTGCCAGTCATAATGCCACCCTTTCCTTTGCCGCCCAACCAGTATCACGACATATGCCACAGGGGCAATTCCGGCAAAGACTGATTTCACGCCATCGCTACAGATCTTGCCGGGCAATCCACACGGCCGCAAGGCAAGGCGCTGGTTGACATCTCCTTAAAATTTCTGCGTTACAGATACCCTATAATGACATCTCCACAAGACCGCTTGCGGGTGCTACTAAGCTTGCAACTCCGCGTGGCACCAGCGCCGCCCCATCAGGCGCATTGCTTTTTGCCAAGAGCCTGAACAAAGGATCGCTATGGAAAGTTTTCTGCTCCAAGCTTCAATCTATCTGGGTGCGGCCGTTTTGATCGTTCCACTTGCGGTCAGGCTTGGCTTGGGGTCGGTTCTGGGCTATCTGGCCGCCGGTATCTTGGTTGGGCCGGTGTTGGGCCTTGCAGGAACCGAAAGCGCAGATCTCCAGCATTTCGCGGAATTCGGCGTGGTCATGATGCTGTTCCTGATCGGGTTGGAGCTGGACCCCCGCGCACTTTGGGACATGCGCCACAAGCTGATCGGGCTGGGCGGGCTGCAGGTGGTCCTGACCACTGCGGTTATAGCGCTGGTTGCCAGCTGGCTGGGCCTAAGCCTGCAGATCGGGATAACATTGGGGATGCTGTTCTCGCTGTCATCGACCGCGATCGTCTTGCAAACCCTGTCAGAAAAGAACCTGATGCGAACGGGCGGCGGGCGTGCAACATTTGCTGTGCTGCTGACGCAGGATATCGCCGTCGTGCCAATTCTGGCCATCATTCCGCTGCTCGCGCTCAGCGGCACGGGCCTGCCCGAGGGCGTTACCGCGGCGACCTTTGGCATCTCCAACCCCGGCGAGGTCATCGAGCACCATAGCGCAGGCCCCGCCGAGCCGCTTTTGACGCTGGTGCAATCGCTGCCCGGCTGGGCCGTAACCCTTATGACATTGGGCATTGTTGCGGGCATCATCCTTGGCGGGCACTTCCTGACGCGCCCGGTGTTTCGCTTTGTCCACGCCTCGCGCCTGCCCGAGATGAGTACATTTATCTCATTGCTCATGGTCCTTGGCATCGCCTTTTTGATGATGCTGGTCGGGCTTTCGCCTGCTTT
Organism: Pseudorhodobacter aquimaris; assembly: GCF_001202025.1. Taxonomy (GTDB): domain Bacteria; phylum Pseudomonadota; class Alphaproteobacteria; order Rhodobacterales; family Rhodobacteraceae; genus Pseudorhodobacter; species Pseudorhodobacter aquimaris. Next base: position 47,737 of record NZ_LGHS01000020.1, on the reverse strand, counting down.
GGGCACATTCCTTGCCGGTGTGGTTCTGGCCAACTCGGAATTCCGGCACCAGCTAGAGGCAGATATCCAGCCCTTCAAGGGCATATTGATGGGTTTGTTCTTCATCACCGTGGGTGTCGGGATCAACTTTGACATTCTGCTGGCCAATCCGCTGCTGGTAGTATCGCTGACGCTGGCGATCATCGCGCTGAAGATGGGCGTCTTGCTACTGCTCTCCTTCATCTTCAAACTGCGCGGCCACAATCGCTGGCTTTTCGCGCTTGGGCTGGCGCAGGCGGGGGAATTCGGATTTTTGATCGTCAGCTTTGCACGCAAACAGTCCATCTTGCCGACCTCCATCGCCGAGATTGTCCTGCTGGTGATCAGCCTCTCGATGCTGCTCACCCCTGCGCTTTTCATCAGCTATGAGGCCCTTGCGCGGCGCATGAAGGCCCGTGAAACCGAACGCCCGGCCGACGTCATTGACGAACAGGGGCGGATCATTATCGCAGGCATTGGCCGTTTCGGGCAAACCGTCAACCGGATCGTCAGGATGTGCGGCGGCTCGACTGTGGTACTCGACAGCGATATGGCCGCGATTGAACAGATGCGCCGGTTTGGCGCCAAGGGGTTTTTCGGCGACCCGACCCGCCCCGAGTTGCTGGAGGCCGCGGGCCTTTCAGAGGCATCGGTGCTGGTCGTCGCCGTGGACAACCCAGAGAACACGCTGAAAATCGTAGCCCACGCCCGCCAGCAACGTCCCGACATCCATATCATCGCCCGCGCTTATGACCGCCCGCATGTATTCGCTCTTTACCGCGCCGGGGCCAATGACATCGTGCGCGAAACCTACGACAGCTCTATTCGCGCCGGGCGCTATGTGTTGGAGAACATCGGCTTTACTGATTACGAAGCCTCAAAGGTTACGCAGACTTATTTCAAGGTGGAACGTGCAGCGCTGCGCGATCTGGCGCAGGTTTGGGTGCCGGGACAGCCTGTCCACCTCAATGACGCCTATGTCGCCCGTGCACAGCAGCTGGAACGCGACCTTGCCGCCGCCATGACCGAGGATATCGACAAAAGCCGGGCCACGCTTGATGCCGCGCAATAGATGCGCCTAGCCGCCCGCAACCCCGGCCTCGGCGAAGGTCGCCATGCCCGAATGGCAGGCAATCGCCCCTTGCAACACCCCAAGCGCCAGTGCCGCACCTGACCCCTCACCAAGCCGCAAGCCCAGTGACAAAAGCGGCTCTTTTCCCAAATGCTGCACCAACGCGGGATGTGCCGTTTCGGCGCTGACATGCCCTGCAACGCAATGGTCCAACCCCTCTGGCGCCAGCTTGGCCAGAACCGAGGCCGCAGCACAACAAATGAACCCGTCAAGGATAACCGGAATATGCAGAACGCGCGCCCGCGCAATCGCCCCCGTCATTGCCGCAATCTCACGCCCGCCCAAACAGCGCAGAACCTCCAGCGGATCGCGGCTTTGATGCAACGCCAGACCTTCGGCGACCACATCCCGTTTGCGTGCAAGCCCTGCGTCATCAACGCCGGTTCCACGCCCCACCCATTCCACGACCGTGCCACCCCACAAGGCACAGCAGATCGCGGCGGCGGGTGTCGTGTTGCCGATACCCATCTCACCGGTCACCAACACATCCGAAGCCGGATCCACCGCATCCCAGCCCGTCTGCAACGCAGAAAGCAGCTCCTCATGCGACATCGCAGGCGCGGCGGTGAAATCGGCTGTCGGGCGGTCCAGGTCCAGTGAATGTACTGACATTTTCGCCCCGAACAACTCTGCCAACTGGTTGATCGCCGCGCCGCCGGTTTCGAAATTTGCAACCATCTGCACGGTCACCTCTGGCGGAAAGGCCGAAACACCGCGCGCGGCAACCCCGTGATTTCCCGCAAAAACGATAACTTGTGGCGCGACAATACGGGGGCGATCTGTACCGCGCCAGCCTGCATACCAAATCGCCAGATCCTCTAGCCTGCCCAATGCGCCCTGAGGTTTGGTCAACTGCGAATTGCGCTGCCGTGCCCGTTGACAATTGGCGTCGTCACGCCGCGCCGCAGCCACAAAAGCCGCCTGAAAATCAGAAATACCTGTAAAATCAGTCTTCACGCGGAGGATCTCCTTGTCGTTTATTGTCGCCTTGGATAACTAAGCAGCAAGGCTTTTACCAGCGCCGATAAGGATAACAACATGCCCCGGTGCAACAAACCCAGCCTTCACGATATCGTCGGTGCCCTGCGGCTGTTGACGCGCCTGCCTCTTCGCCCCGCCATGCAAATCGCTCCGCCGCACGCGGCTTGGGCATGGCCGATGGCCGGGGCAATTGTAGGCGCATTGGCGGCCCTTGTCGCGATGGCAGCGCAGCCCTTGGGGACCGGCGTCGCAGCAGCTTTGACGCTGGCTGCGCAAGCCGTCATAACCGGTGCCCTGCATGAGGATGGTTTGGCCGATACCGCCGACGGGCTTTGGGGCGGCTGGGACAAAGCGCGACGTTTGGCGATCATGAAAGACAGTCATATCGGCACCTATGGTGTCATGGCCTTGCTGGTTGTGGGGCTTGTCCGCTGGTCTGCATTGGCAGGTTTGATCGCGGCCGGACAGTTTTGGGTACTTGTGGTGGTCGGCGCGATGTCCCGCGCACCGATGGCCGTATTAATGGTCCTTTTGCCAAATGCGCGTGGGAGCGGGCTTGCACAAGCCTTAGGACAAATACCACGCGCTGCGGCGGGGGTTGGCGTGTTGATCGGTGCGGGATTCGCGCTCACGCTTGGGGCGTCGGGGTTGTTGGGCCTGTTTGGCATCCTATTGGTCACTACAGGGCTGGCCATGGTTGCACGCGCAAAAATCGGTGGCCAAACTGGCGATATTTTGGGGGCCAGTCAGCAATTGGCCGAAGCCACCGCCCTTTGCCTGATCGCGGCACAGCTGACCTAAAGCAAAACGGCGGCCCCTAAAGAGCCGCCGTATCCAAATCGTTGGAAAGCGTTTATGCCGCGCGCGACATCAGCACGTCACCCACGGTTTTCTGTGCAACCATTTCATCCACACTGGAAACGGCAGCGACCTCACGGGTCAAACGCTCCAAGGCCGCTTCGTAAAGCTGACGCTCGGAATAGGATTGTTCCCGCTGGTCATCCGTGCGGTGCAGGTCCCGCACCACTTCGGCAATCGACAGCAGATCACCGGAGTTGATCTTTTGCTCATATTCCTGCGCACGGCGCGACCACATCGCACGTTTTACGCGGGCTTTGCCTTTAAGCGTTTCCAACGCTTTATTGATCAGATCCGGCGAGGACAGTGACCGCATTCCAATTTCTGTTGCCTTATGGGTCGGAACCCGCAACGTCATTTTGTCCTTTTCAAAGGAGATGACGAACAGCTCCAAGTGGAGGCCTGCAATTTCCTGATCTTCGATGGAAACAATGCGACCAACCCCATGGGCAGGATACACAACAAACTCATTAGGACGAAAGTCGGGCTTTTTGGTCTTTGTCATTCAAATGCTTCCTCGTTAAGATGCAACCCCCGCTGGACGAAAAAAGCCACGCGCAACCAAAACGGCCGCCGCGATCAGATCTTATATCCAGAAATAGTCCCCCAGATGTGCTGGGGCGGGCATGGCATCCCTTGTTTATCTGTCAAGGATCATAGCACAGAATCAGCCTGATTCCAACAGCATAAGAATCGCACCGCCAGCGGGGCCCGCAAACGGGTTTTCTTTAGACCGGAACGGCACATCCAAACGCTCAACCGCCCTCGCCTGGTGCCTCCGAGAAGTACTTGGTCACCTTATCCAATTCACCGTCACGCTCTTCATACCCCGGCAGCGGATCTTTTTTCGAGACGATCACAGGCCAGTTTTCGGAATACTTGCGATTGAATTCCACCCATTTTTCCATATCCGGCTCGGTATCGGGGCGGATGGCGTCGGCAGGGCATTCCGGTTCGCAAACGCCGCAATCGATGCATTCATCCGGATGGATCACCAGCATGTTCTCGCCCTCATAGAAGCAGTCGACCGGACAGACTTCGACGCAGTCGGTATATTTGCAGGCGATGCAGTTATCGATAACCACATAGGTCATGGCTGGCCTCATCCATTTTCGGGGTCGCGAAACGCGTTGGCCCTTTGGATAAATCACCTGCGCCCATCATTCAAGCGGGGATGCTGTCGCAGGGGGCGATGATGGGTCAAGGTCAGTGTACATCGCCTGCGCCTCAGTAGCGGGGCCGCGACGATCATTCAGCCTTTCCACGCGAATAACACGGATTTGGCGGCCCATCGGAAAGGTCAGAACATCACCGGGCCCGACGCTATGGCCAGGTTTGGCTTGGCGTTGGCCGTTAACGCGCAACCTGCCCTTGGTGATGACAGCAGAAGCGAGCACCCGAGTTTTAAAAAAACGCGCGTAAAACAACCATTTATCAAGCCGGATTTTCCCACCGACTTCTTGGGCCGTATCGGGGGCGGCCGTTCCGCCCCCGGATTTTGTCTTTCGGCGCGCCAAAAGATCAGATCTTGCCCTTCAGGGCTGCCAAAGCCGCAAAAGGATTGTCCGGATCGATTTTCTTTTCTGCGCGCGCAGGGCGTGATTCGAATTTCTGCGGGCCTTTTTGGGGTGGTTTTCCGCCCTTGCCTTTGCCCTTGAACCCGCCTTCGGGACGCTTGCCCTTGCCGCCATCAGCGCGCTTGCCCTGCCTGGCCGGACGCTCGCCCCGTGGAGCAGCGCCATCAGCCTGAGGGGCATCACGACGCGCAGGCCGACGGTCGACACGCGGACGTGGGGCCCATGTGAAGGTGATGAAATGCTCCATCTCTACCGCTGGCGCTTCGGATGCATCCCCCTCGGCAACCGTCGCCTCTGGGGCCTGTGCATCTGTGGGGACGGCCTCGGTTGGCGTCTCTTCGGGCACGGCAATTTTGCTTGCCGCTGCGGCTGCTGCGGCTGCCGCGGCGATATCTTCGGCCGTCAGCTCTTTGGGGGCTGCGGGTTTGGATTTCGGACGCTCGCCCTTTTCCCCTTTATACCCGAGGCCACCCATCAAATCGCCGAACTGTTCCAACGTCAGGCCGGTAATCGAAAGCATGTCGGGAACTGCCTCAAACCCGCCACGGCTGTCTTGCCCGCGCAGCAGATCTGCAAGCCGTTCCAGCATATCGATACGGATCGCGCGGTTGCCCGCAGGGCGATAGCCGGCAAGCGTATAGTGTTGCTTGGGCACATCAGGGATGTTCGGGATCGTCACCAAACCGGGGGGCGGGCTTTCTGGAAATTCTTCCAACCCATTGGCAAGGGACCACAAAACCAGTCGCAACCGCGTTGGTGCCGGTTTGAGCAAGGCTTGCTGAAAGATGGTGTACTGACCAAAACGGATACCGTGTTTACGCAATTGCCCGCGGGCTTCCTGATCCAGCGCCTTGACCTCTTCGGCCACGTTTTCACGTGGCAGGATGCCCAGACCTTCGACCATCTGGAACGCAAAGCCGCGCGCGAGGCCCGCAAGGGTTTCATCGCGGCTCATGTTCAGCAAAGGTTCAAACAGCGTCGCCACCTTGCGGTCAATAAAATGCTGCAAGCGGCGTTTCACCTTTTCGGCGATCTCGGGGCCTGCGTCCTCATCAACAAAGGCCTCAACACCGGGGCGCAGCGCATCCGCGCCCGCAACCAGCTTGCCCATCGCAGAGCTGCCCCACATCAGGCCGCCTTGCTCGGTAAAGTCCAACTCCGTATCCGGCGCATTGTAAAACTTATCCGAGCGCAGGTGGAATTCAGGCTTGAGCGCCTGCACCGCAGCCTGGCGCAATGTGCGCGCTTCGTCCGCCGTGGCGGTCGCATCCTGACGAAAGCGAAAGCCTTCCAGCCTCCCCACAAATTCGCCCTCTACCGTCACTTCGCCTTTGTCATTCACCTCGGCCACAAGGCTCTCCTTCTGCTTCAACCGGCGCATGAGCACAGAAGTGCGCCGATCAACAAATCGTTGGGTCAGGCCCGCATGAAGCGCGTCTGACAAGCGGTCTTCTACAGCCCTGGTCTCTTGCTGCCAATGGGCTTCGTCTGCAACCCAGTTTTTACGTTGGGCGACATAAGTCCAAGTGCGGATAAAGGACAAACGTTTCGACAAAGTGTCAATATCGCCCTCGGTCCGGTCAATACGGCGAATTTGCGCGGCCATCCAGTCGGCGGGGACCTGCCCTCTGCGCAAATAATCAAAGATCCCTTGCAACAACGTCGCATGTTCCGTGCTGGAGATGCCACGAAAGTCAGGGATTCGGCACACATCCCACAACAGGCGCACGTCTTGCGGTGCCTTCACCTGATCATGGATTTCCGGCAGCGCCCAAAGCGTTTTCAGCGCGGTCACGTCATCCGCGTCGCGCGCGCGAGAGAGCCATTCATCATCGGTATGACGCTCCAGCGCTGCCAAAAGCCGCGGGACGGTGCCGAACTCCAGCTGCTCATTGCGCCATGATAATTTGCGCACGGGGGCAAAGCGGTGCTCTTCAATCGCTTCGATCACCTCATCGTGCAGCGGACGCGCCTCGCCGGTCACGCCAAAGGTGCCTGCGGTCATATGCCGCCCCGCGCGGCCCGCAATCTGTGCCAGCTCTTGCGGATAAAGCCCGCGCATCCGGCGGCCGTCAAATTTCGCGGTGGCTGAAAAGGCGACATGTTTGATGTCGAGGTTCAACCCCATACCAATCGCATCCGTGGCGACCAAATAGTCGACATCACCGTTTTGATACATCTCTACCTGCGCATTGCGGGTGCGGGGCGAAAGCGCGCCCATAACCACGGCACAGCCGCCCTTGGTGCGGCGGATTAGTTCGGCAATGGCATATACATTTTCAACAGAAAACCCGACAATTGCCGATCTTTCAGGCATGCGACTTATCTTTTTCGAACCTGCATAGGTAAGCTCGGACAATCGCGACCGTGCCATGAACTGCACATTGGGCACAAGTGCCGCAATCGCGGGGCGCATGGTGTCGGCGCCCAGAAACAAGGTCTCATGCAACCCGCGCGCCCGCAACAGCCGGTCGGTAAAGACATGGCCGCGATCGGGGTCAGCACAAAGCTGGATCTCGTCGATTGCGACGAAATCGGCGCCGATCTCCAACGGCATCGCCTCAACGGTACAGACCCAATATTGTGTGCGGTCGGGGACGATCCGTTCCTCTCCGGTCACCAAAGCCACCACGCCGGGGCCTCGCTGGGCGACGATACGGTCATAAACCTCGCGCGCAAGCAGGCGCAGCGGCAGGCCGATCACGCCCGTCCGATGGGCCAGCATCCGTTCAATCGCGTAATGGGTTTTGCCGGTGTTGGTCGGTCCCAGAACCGCCGTTACCTGTCCGGTGCTGCGCATGGGCCTGCCTGCCTGTCGTTACTATAGGTCCTGTCCGGCTGCGCGGGTTTGCAACCGGTCCACCGCCTCACTTACCCCTGAAAGATGGGGATGTATAGCAAGGGCAGCACGGTAAACCTGCAGGGCGCGATCAGGCTGTTCGGTTTCTTCCAATATACGGGCAAAGCCTGACATTGCGCCAAAGTGGCGGGGGTTGAGCCGTAAGGTCTGCGCAATATCGGCCACTGCCGGCCCATAAAGCCCCGCCTGAAAATAGGCCGTCGCACGCGCGTTCCAGCCTTCGGCAAAATCAGGGGCATGATCGATAAGGGCGGTGAAATGTTCAATTGCGTCCTGCGTCTCCCCCTCATCCAGCGCCTCACGACCGCGTTTGAGCAAAAGATCCATCGCCGCAGAACCCGATTTCGACCACTCCCGCCAGATCCGGCGTTCTACCCGCTCTGCCGCCTGCGGCTCTGCGGTTTGAAGTTCATCAAACAGGTCATCCAAACCATCTGCCATGGCAGGCAGGCCTGCCAATCCCGCAAAAATCAGGAAAACTGTCGTAACGATACGATTGTGAAAGGGCGCGCGTGGTTTCATAGTCGAAACAGTAGCGCGTGGGGCGGAAAAGACCATATGCTCCGCGTAATTTGATCTAGGATAAGGAAAGAAATACGATGAGCGCAGTGATTGAAACCGCCGTGATCAAACTGTCTGAAAAAGTGCAAAGCTTTGACGGTGTTGCAAAATTCGACATTGAGGGCGAAGGCACCATCATGATCGACGAAGACGGCGTCCGTGCCGACGACGGAGAGGCAGACGTCACCCTCACGGCCTCTGCCGAAGTGTTCCAAGCGATTCTTGAAGGCGAGATGAACCCGACCACCGCCTTTATGAGCGGGAAACTCTCGGTTGACGGCTCTATGGGCATGGCGATGAAGCTGGCCTCGGCGCTTGGCTGATGCCACAAGCCCCTTTCTTTGATGATCTGGCGCAAGGCCCCGAAGGGGGCCGCGCCTATTGGTTGACGGCATCTGATGGCCTGCGCCTGCGTATGTGCCTCTGGCCGAAGGGGGAAAAGGGCACGATTCTTCTGCTCCCGGGGCGCACCGAATACATTGAGAAATACGGCCGCACAGCCGCCGAGTTTGGCGCGCGCGGCTATGGCATTGCGGCGATTGACTGGCGCGGTCAGGGGTTATCCGACCGGCCGGAACCGGACCCGATGCTTGGCGATATCTCTGATTTCGCGCAATATCAGCAGGATTTCGCGGCGATGCTGGCCAAATTATCCAGCTTGGGTGTATCGGGTCCGTTTTATATGGTCTGCCATTCGATGGGCGGCTGTATCGGTTTGCGCACTTTGATGGGGGGGGCGCCGATCAAAGCGGTCGCGTTCTCTGCCCCGATGTGGAGCCTCAACTGGGCGCTGCCGGCGCGCATCCTGTCCAAGCTCGGCTGTGTCCTCGGCCTTGGGCGGCGTTATGTCCCCGGATATTCAGCAGCCAGCTATGTGGCCAGCACAGCTTTTGAGGGCAACGTCCTGACAAAAGACCCCGAGACCTATGCCTGGCTCCAATCCCAAGCCCACAGCCACCCCGAACTTACCCTCGGCGGGCCAAGCCTTAACTGGGTGGATGCGGCATTGCGCGAATGCCGGGCCCTCGCCCGCCTTCCCGCGCCCGATCTGCCTGCAATCGGTATGGTCGGCGATGCGGAAAAAGTGGTCTCTCGTCAGGCAATCCATGCCCGTATGGCGCAATGGCCAAATAGTCAGTTGACCGTGATCCCGCATGCCGAACATGACCTGATGGCCGAAACCCCCGAGAACCGTCGACAATTTTACGATAAGACAACGGCTTTATTCGACGCAAACCCATGACCCTTGTGACCGATCGCCTCTGCCAAAATTGTCAAAACTGAACATCTTTGCAATAAGCGCTCAACCTTTCACCCAATTAATTGCAGATATCATATATATTTCCCAGCAGCAGGGCGGCCCGAAAAGAAAGCCCGCTCAGGGTTGCACCCGGTGGTCACGCGCCCCTAGATAGAGAGAAATAATTGGATTGAGGTTTCCCCATGACGCTGTTTGACCGCCGCCCTGTATTTGATGCCAATGCCACCGCAAACGGGTCCGGGGGCTTGGGAAAGCTGCCTGATTGGGATCTGACCGACCTTTACCCAGCCCCCGATGCGCCGGAGTTTACCCGCGATATGACATGGCTGGAAACGGCATGCGCCGGGTTTGCCGTCAATTATGAGGGCAAACTGGCCGATCTTGACGCAGCTGCGATGCTGACCTGTGTTCACGAATATGAGGCGATTGACATCACTGCCGGTCGCATCATGTCCTATGCGGGCCTGCGCTATTACCAGAACACCACGGACAGCGACCGTGCCAAATTCATGGCTGACGCACAGGATCGCATAACCACATTCACAACGCCTTTGGTGTTTTTCGGACTTGAATTCAACCGATTGGATGACGCCCATCTGGCGGGTCTCTTGGCGGCCAATGCCGATCTGGCGCGCTACAAGCCGGTGTTTGAGCGGATGCGCGCCATGCGTCCGCATCAACTGTCAGACGAGTTAGAAAAATTCCTTCACGACCAATCCACCGTGGGCGCCGCCGCCTGGAACCGTCTTTTTGACGAAACCATGGCCGGTCTGATGTTTGAGGTTGAGGGCGAGGAAGAGCCTTTGAACCTTGAGGCCACGCTGAACCTGCTGACCGATTCTGACCGCGCCAAACGTGAGGCCGCATCACGCGCATTGGCCGCGGTGTTTGACAAGAACATCAAGCTTTTTGCCCGCGTCCATAACACCCTCGCCAAGGAAAAAGAGGTTGAGGATCGTTGGCGCAAGATGCCAACCCCGCAGACCAGCCGCCACCTTTCCAACCATGTAGAGCCCGAGGTTGTGGAGGCGCTGCGCGATGCCGTTGTCGCAGCCTACCCCAAGCTTTCGCATCGCTATTACCGCCTGAAGGCCAAGTGGATGGGCCTTGACACCCTACAGGTCTGGGACCGCAACGCGCCCCTGCCAACCGACGCCCCGCGTGTGGTCGACTGGGATGAGGCGCGCAAAACCGTGACCGACGCCTATGCCGCCTTTTCCCCGAAAATGGCCGAGCTGGCAGAACCATTCTTTACCAAAGGCTGGATTGATGCCGGCGTAAAACCGGGCAAGGCTCCGGGGGCCTTTGCGCATCCGACCGTGACGACGGTACACCCCTATGTCATGCTCAACTATCTTGGAAAACCGCGTGATGTCATGACCTTGGCGCATGAGCTGGGTCACGGCGTCCATCAGGTTCTGGCCGCCGATCAAGGAGAGCTACTCTCCTCAACCCCGCTGACCTTGGCGGAAACAGCAAGTGTTTTCGGCGAGATGCTGACCTTCCGCAAACTTCTGGACGGGGCAAAAACCAAGGCCGAGCGCAAGACCCTTCTGGCCGGCAAGGTGGAGGATATGATCAACACCGTCGTCCGCCAGATCGCCTTTTATGACTTTGAGTGCAAACTGCACGCCGCACGCCGCGAGGGCGAGTTGACGCCCGATGACATCAACGCCCTTTGGATGAGCGTTCAGGCCCAAAGCCTTGGCGATGCCTTTGAATTCATGGATGGATATGAGACCTTCTGGGCCTATGTTCCGCATTTCGTCCACTCGCCGTTCTACGTCTATGCCTATGCCTTTGGCGACGGCCTTGTGAACGCGCTTTACGCGGCCTATGCGGACGGGCTGCCGGGGTTTGAGGAGAAATATTTCGACATGCTCAAGGCGGGTGGGTCGATGCACCACAAAGACCTCCTGGCTCCCTTCGGGCTCGATGCTTCTGACCCTGCGTTCTGGGACAAGGGGTTGGACATGATTTCCGGCTTTATCGACGAACTTGAAGCGATGGAAGACTAATCCCCTGCGCCGCCCCCTTCTGCGATCGGGGCGGCGTCAGCCCAAGGCGATCAAATGATTGTCCCAAGCAACCGGCTGTTTGCCAAGCAATGTCAGCCTCTCTTCCCCCAGATGCCACGATGCGCCCAAACCGTCGGTGGCGATAAAATCGTCCCCCATGGCCGCGATGCCGCATAGGTCGGCACGAAAATGGCTGGCAAGCGGCGCGCCCTTGGCATCAAAGACCATCACCAAACCACCCGGCGCCGAGGTCACTGCAATACGGTCCGTGGTCGCCGCAATAGATCCGGCATAGCCCTTCATCGCCAACCCCATCGCCTCGGGCGCAGGACATAGTTCGGGGGTTTCACCCGGCTTCCACAGGCCCAACAGCGGCACCGGATCGGCCGGATCGCCGTGCCACTGCATCGCAAAGGCAATCGCATCCGGCATGAGCGCCAGATGACGGATAGAATTTTGATGATACTCCGGCGCAAGTTCCGCCCGGTCCACAATCGTCCCCTCTGACAAAAGGGTCAGATTGGGGCGCATCGTCTCGATATTCAGCTCGGTCCGGCCATTGGGCGTGGTCTGGATGCCGCCATTGGCCACGACCAGCCGTCCGTCCGCCAAAAGTTTGATGTCATGCGGACCGATGCCGCCGCTGTCCCATTCCCCGATGCGCCGAAAATCAGACGCATCCCACAGGCCGATCCGACCGGCCGAGGTTTCGGCCACCAGTTCGGAGGTCATCAACAACGCCCCATCCGCCGAAAACACACCATGCCCGTTAAAATGCCGCCCCTCAGGCGGGTCCAGCCGGTGCAAGACCGCCCCGCTCGCACAATCGATCACCAGCGCGAATGTTCCGGGACGTCGCGCAAAGGCCACGGCAAGCGCACGGGTCGGATGGGCACAGGCCGCATGACCCCGCGCGGGCAAGGGCAGTTCAAACAGGCTTTGCCCCTGTTGCGAAAGCCCGTGCAACACGAAACCGCTGGCCGATTTCGCCGCCGCCAAAAACGCCGGATTGCCAACATCGGCCCATGTCAGACGCGGCAAGCTGGCCATTGCAAGCCCGGCCAGAAAGGCGCGCCGTGTTGTCATCTTAGTCTCCATCCGCCGCGTTGAAACCAATACCGACGTCCAGCTCCGGCCCCAGTTCGGACAGCACGGTTTGCCGCAGGGCCTCAATGGCTTGTTGCAAAATCTCTACCTTCAGACGGCTTTCCGGTTCGGCCACCCCCGCCAAGAGCGGATCATCCAAAGCCTCACCCACCGCGATTGCATGATCAAACGCCGCGATGGTATGCGGCGCATCCGGCGTCAACGTCTCAACCATGGCGCGTTGGGCCTGCAAAGACAGCAGGATATTGCGCAGCGGACGACCGGATGCCAGCGCCTCGGCCCGTTCGGGACGCGGGCGGGTAAAACTGCCAAGGGGACGGCCAAGGCGGGTGTCATCGGTAAACTCAAGCGCCGTCGCAAGCTGGGTGAACAAGGCCTGACGGGCCTCGGGGCGGGTCAGATAGGTCGTATTGCCCGCCTCGCCCGCTGTCAGCAAGGTCTCGGCATAGCCGTCCTCCCACCCCGCATAGACCACCCCCGCAATCCGCGCCAGATCGGCAGTGGTCGCACGGATCAGGGGACAAGGATCGGCCGGCAGCTCTGCATTCGGATAGAGTAGCCGTTCCAGCGCAAACAACCCGCGTGCCGCCACGGATTGTTCGGCAAACCGCGCAGGTTCCAACACATCGGCATCGCCGGTCAGGATCGCCATTTGCGCCCGCCGCCCACTGCCTTTGGGGTCCGGCCAATAGGCGATAGCAAGGCCAAGCCCGCCCTGCTCTACCGGACCAAAGCGCAGGTGCTGCACCCCCATCCAGGCATCAAAAGCCGCATGATAGGCGGGGCGCAAATCCTGCGGATCACAGCTTTGCGCCGAGACATCCGCCAAATCTTGAGTGGCGGTCGCAAGACCCGCATAACCGGGAAGGATATGGTCGCGCACCGTTTCTGGAAAATCCGCCAATGCAGGTGTGGCAAGGCAAAGCGAAAGGGCAAGCGCGCGGATCATGTCAAAGGCTTTCCAGAAAGGCGATCAAAGCATCGCGGTCAGATGTATCAAGCGAGACGACGCCATCGCGGGCGGCCTCTGCCTCACCCCCATGCCAGAGAATCGCCTCAAGCACGGAACGGGCACGGCCATCATGCAGGAATTGGCTGTGCCCCGAAACCTGCTGTGTCAGGCCAATCCCCCAAAGCGGCGGGGTTTTCCATTCGCGACCTGTGGCACGCCCTTCGGGGCGATTGTCGGCCAGCCCCTCACCCATGTCATGCAACAGCAGATCGGTATAGGGCCAGATCAACTGAAAGCTTTGCTCGGGCTGGTCGGTCAGACGGTGGGTGACATATTTGGGGGTATGACAAGAGGTGCAGTTAAGGGAATAGAACACTTCTTTGCCGCGCAAAACGGTCGGGTCCGAGACATCGCGCCGCGCCGGCACGCCAAGGTTGCGCGAATAAAACGTCACCAGATCAAGCGAGAGCGTATCCACCTCCAGCCCCTCGCGGTTCTCGGCTTCCTGCCCGTGGGGGGCGGTGATGCAATCAGCCTGCGCCTCGGTGCAATCGCCCCATGGGGCGGTATGCAGCGGGGTCGAAAGCCCCATATCCCCCGAAAATGCCGCTGCTGATTGGTCCTTCACGGTGCCCGTGCCGCCCTTATAGCCAAAGCGCCCCAACACCGGTGTACCGAATGCCGCGCTTGGAACAATCGCCGCGCGGCCAGAAATACCGTCGCCATCGGCATCCTCGGGGTCGGCCTTGGCCAGAATATCGGCCACGGGGATCGCCTCTAGCAAGCCCAGCCCGATCATCTGCGGGGCCACGCGGGGCGACAACATCGCCTCATGGTGCAGGGGACCATAACCGGGGTCGCGCACCGCATAGCTTGGGTCGCGCAGGGTGATAACAGTGCCATCGGCCAGTTCTACCGGAACATCGGTATAGGTGATTTCCATTTGCCCTTCGGCACCATGACCGGGGGCGGCGAAATCCTGGAGCTGCCCACCGTAGGTCGGTTCATTGGCGGTGGCGATCCAGCCCTCGATTTCCTCGGCGCTGCTGGCGGCGGGCACCGAAAGGCGCAGGAACATCGACACCGCACGATCGTCCGGCCCCTCGGGCGTATGGCCGCGACCATCCTTGAGGTGGCAATCCTGACAGGCCCGCGCATTATAGAGCGGTCCCAGCCCGTCAGAGGCAAGCGTCGAGGAAGGAGAGGCAACCCATGACTTACGAAAGAGCGCATTGCCCAATTTGAAATCCATTTCATGGGCAAAGGGCATATTGGCCGAAAGCTGGGAAAAGGCATCGGCATTGGCCCAGACCCGAACCGTGGCGGCCCCCGCAGGCTTTTCCTCAAAGGCTTCGGCCTTGGTAAAACCATCGGTCAGGGCGGTGACGGCCGCAATTCGCGCGGCCTCGGCCTCTGTGCGCGGAACAAGCGGCAGATGCACATCCCCCAACGTTTGCGCCAAAGCAGGTGTGGCAAGGCAGGACAGGATCAGGGCTGCTCGAAACATGGAAAGACTCCTTACCACGCTTAAGTGCCAAAAATTCCCGACAAATTCAATCGGAAACCATTCCCCTGCCCTGCGACAATTTTAGCTTATTCTGCCTGATCAGCAGGCTTTGCGTTCAACTGGCCATATTGCTGGGCGCCAATCTCATCATAAAGCGAAATCTGGGTTTCGAGGAAATCGATATGACCCTCTTCATCGGCGATCAACTCCTCAAACAGTGTCTTAGATGTAAAATCGCCCACTGCGTCACAATGCTTGCGCGCCTCGATATAGAGGTTGCGCGCATCATGTTCACCCGCCAGATCGGCCTCCAATGTCTCACGCAGGTTCTCACCGATGCGCAGGGGATCAAGTTTTTGCAAATTCGGATGGCCCTCAAGGAACAAAATCCGCTCGATCAAACGATCGGCATGATTCATTTCCTCAATGCTTTCGGCGCGGGATTTGGCGGCAACATGGCCAAAGCCCCAATCCTCTTGCAGGCGGTAATGCAACCAGTACTGGCTTACGGCCGTAAGTTCAGACCGCAGAGCTGCGTTCAGATAGTCGATGACTTTGGGATCGCCCTTCATGGTATTTTCCTGTTCCAAGATTCGGGATTTCGTGGCTGGACCCTTCGGTCGTAGCTACCCCGAAACTCGCAGATTTACGCATGGTGTCAAGGAACAGCGGCATACACCCCCCGCAATCAGCGCGATGACCAAGGGCGCGATAGATCTTTCCGGGGGTAATAACCGTATCGGGGTCCGCCGAGCGCATCCAGTCTACCGCCGCCGTGATCTGGTGATTGGTGATGCCGGTGCAATGACAGATTATCATGGCGAACCCCTTTGTTTACAGGCTGATCACTGGAAAACAGCGCTTGGATTATCAAGGCTGTCAGAGCCTTCAAACGCCGCCGAAAGCCCCATCGCGGTCACCGCGCGGTTGATCGATGCGGTCTGCGTGACCAATGCATCGACGGCCCCCATGATCAAAGCTTCGCCCTCGGCATTGCCAACCGCAAGCATCTGGTCATAGGCCAGCCCGTCCTCCGCGGCGCTTTTTACCGCGCCAAGAGCGGCCACAGATGCGTCCAGCTCTGCCTTCAACTGCGCATCCACGCCCGAATCGGCCTCTGCGACCAGTTCGGAAAGGGAGGGGCCGGAAACCACGCTGCCATCAACGCGGGTGTAGCTGCCGGTATAGACGTTGCGAATCCCCAAACCGTCATAATAGTGACTGTTGTGGGTGTTATCGGAAAAACAGTCATGCTCTTCTTCGGGGTCGTTGAGCATGACGCCAAGGCGCATCCGCTCACCGGCCAATTCGCCATAGGACAGGCTGCCCATGCCCGTCAGCATCGCCGAGAGCGCCGCAGTTGGGTCAGCAAGCGTTGCCTCACGGGCCTCACCGCCATCCTCCCATTGTGCGACCATATATTCCAGATCAGTGATCAGCAGATCGGTTGCCGCCTTGAGGTATTCAGCGCGGCGATCACAATTGTCGTTGGTGCAATCCTCGCCCTGTGCGTAATCAGATGCCGGACGATCACCCGCCCCCGGCCCCGTACCGTTCAGATCCTGCCCCCAGAGCAGAAATTCAATCGCATGATAACCCGAAGCGACATTCGCCTCGATCCCGTCAACCTCATGCAGGGTTTCGGAGATAAACGCAGGCGTCAGCGCGCTTGCATCCACCTCGGCCCCTGAAAGGGTAAATGCGGGGTGCGCGATCACATTCAAGGTGGAAAGCGGGTTTTCGTCGGACTGGCCATAGCTGTTGTCGACATAGTCGATCAGCCCTTCGTCCAGCGGCCATGCATTCACACGGCCCTCCCAATCATCCACCACAGCATTGCCAAAACGATACACTTCAGTCTGCTGATAGGGGACGCGCGCGGCGATCCATGCGTCTTTGGCAGCCTGCAACGTCTCATCCGAAGGGGCCGCAATCAGGGCGTCCACAGCCGTCTGCAAGGCCTTCGCCGTGGCCAGGCTGTCACCATAACCTGCTGCCGCAATATCGGTATAGGTCTGGGCGACCTCTGCTGGTGTGGCGGCCAACGCAGGCGCCGCAAAGACGGTTGTGGTCAGGGCAGCAATTAGGGACAGACGCATAATATTTCCTTTTGGTCAGTGTCGTAAATATGGTGGTCGAGAGTAGCTTGGTTGCGACAGGCCCAAAAGAAACAACCCAACATCGCCCGCCAACTGAACCGCCTGAAAGGCCTGATCCGGATGCATAAGGGTCAGTGCAAAGGCCATTGCATCTTCGCGGTCGCCCGCAGCACTGGCGGCAACCATATGGGCAAAGGCGGATTCATCCCCGCCAAAACAACCACAATCGGAGCTGTGACGCATAAGTGGGCGACGGGGGCAACGTAAAACCACGTCAAGCAAATCAGCAAAGCGGTTCAACGCCTGCGCGGCCTGCGGCGCGTCAAGGCAGCGCGAGATCTCGACAGCGATCGCTTCGCGGCTTTTCGGGCCTTCGCACCACATACGCAGATATAAAATCGCGTAACGCTCCACCCCCGGTAATTCGGCAAGGGTGCCGACAGGGGCCGCACCACGCGGAGGGGGCGGAAATTTCGGAGTCCATGCAATTGTCATGCCAAAACTCTCATTTTGTCAGGATCAATTTGCCGGCCTTGGTGATGCGCAGGGTATAGACCTGCCCGTCCAAGGTGATATGCGCCATCGTCTGGCCGTTGGTCATCACGCGCGCATCATAAGCGGGAACGGTTTCTACCAAAACTTGCATGTTCATTTTTGGCCCTCCGAACGTATGGTCCGGTGGTCGACGTAATTGGCCCAAAGGGCACTATCGCCCAAGGCTGCAAAACTGAGCCAGTCGGACAGGTTCGGGATTCGGATCACTTCGGTATCAGGCCTCATCGGGCGATCTTGGATTGGCGCGGGCATTTTCGCTCTCCTTTGCAAAACTGTACCGGGCTTGCCCTATTCGCACTGGGGTGGCTTGGCTTGGACCTTTACCTTACTGATTCAATCAGGATTGTAAACCTGATTTTTTCAGTCGCCTATTAAAAACGGCAATTTTTGCCAGCCAGCATTTTACGAAGACCCTTCACATTCCCGTTAACTTTCGCTAGCACGAAGGGGCTTTGGTTCTGGCAATTTGCCATATGATTAAAAGGGAACGTGGTGCGGTGCCTGGCTCTTGGCACATACTCCACGACTGCCCCCGCAACTGTAAGCGGAGAGCGGGGCCGGAAAATGCCACTGCAGCGCAAAGCTGCGGGAAGGCCCGGCCAAGCGTTGACCCGCAAGTCAGGAGACCTGCCAAGGTGTTCACCCTGTTCGACCGCGAGGGGCGCGTCGGGCTGCGGAGCTTCCGCGCGTGGTGATTTCACCGGCTGCGGGGGAGTCATCGATCCCTCCAGTGTCAAAACAGGACCAAACGGCGATTCTGTGGCCGTAACCGAGGATATCATATGCTGGTTTCATCCGTACGCGCAGGCTTGCTGGCAACCGCCGCGACAACATTTCTGGCCACACAGGCGTTTGCGCAAGACGCATTCGATCTTGATACAATTATAATCTCTGGCGGGTTGAGCCCGATTGACGCGGCGAAATACGGACGTGCCTCCAGTGTTGTGACCGCACAAGACATCAAGAACCGTGGCATCACAACCGTCCAGGACGCCCTGCGCGCCCTGCCCGGGGTTTCGGTCAACGGATCCAGCGCCAGCATGACGGGCCTGCGCATCCGGGGCGGCGAGTCCAACCATACGATGGTGCTGATTGATGGGGTTTTGGCGTCGGGTGCGGATGAAGGCTATTCCCTTAGCGGGCTGGACGCTGCCAATATCGAACGAATCGAGGTGCTGCGCGGCCCGCAATCGGCATTTTACGGGGCCAGCGCCTCAACCGGCGTGGTGAATATCATCACCCGCAAGGCCGAGCCTGGCCAAACCGGACGCGCATCGCTTGAGGTGGGCGCAGGAACCTCGGCCAGTGTATTTTTTGGCCACCGCACCGAAGGCGGCGGGATCTCGCTGGCGCTCTCAAGCAGTGATGATCGCGGCTATGACGCCTCGGGCGATGGCGGCGAGAAAGACGGCGTGCGGCGGGATACCGCCATCCTGTCGGGGGATATCATGGCAGGCAAGGATCTGAAGCTCGGCTTCTCCATTCGCCGTTCCGAGGAAAAATTCGACTATGACGAAACCGCATGGGCCGCGACAGATGCCGCCTCCTATATCATTGACGACCCGTCAAAATACAGCGAGCGCGATGAGATCACCGCGAACCTCTTTGCCGAATACAGCATGATGGGCGGCCGGTTGGAGCATCGTTTCGCGCTGGAAACCACCCGCTATGATCAAAGCTATGACGGATGGGCACCAAGCAAGACCCGCGCCGATGTTGCGAAATACCGGCTGAGCTATGGCCTCGACGGCCCCGTAGACGAGGCCGATCATCTGCTTAATTTCCTTTTGGAAAAAGAAGAAAAATCCAGCAGCACCAACCCCGGCTATTCCCCCAAGGCCACATCGGTTGCGCTGGAATATCGGGGGAGCCTTGCCAACGGCCTGAATGTTCAACTTGGCGCGCGCCATATCCAGAACAGCACCTATGAGGACACCACGACATGGAATGTTGGCCTGTCTTATTTTCTGCCACAAAGCGGGGTGCGGCTGCACGCCTCGGCAGGAACAGGCGTGGTTGACCCTTCATATTTCGAACTTTTCGCCAGCAGCTACGGCTATAGCGGCAACCCCGATCTGACCCCGGAGACCAACCGCAGCTTTGATCTGGGCGCCACCTTCCCGATTTTTGCCGATCGGGGCAGCATCGATGTGACCTATTTCAACGAAACCTTGATCGACGAGATCACCGATATCCCTACCGGCGGCGGGACATATGGGTTCATCAACCAAAGCGGCAAAGCCAAACGCCAAGGGGTTGAGGTCAGCGGCGATCTGCAAGCGACCGATCTGCTCGCGCTGCGTATGGGCTACACCTATATCGACGCCGAAAACCCTGACGGCAGCGTTGAGACCCGACGTCCGCGCAATGAGCTGACTTTGGGTGCCACCTATGAAACCTTTGGCGGGCGCGGTTCGGTTTCGGCCGATTTGCGCCATGTCTCGGGCAATTATGACAAGCAGGGCTGGGGTGCAGGCGCGGTCGAAAAGCTACCCGCCTTCACCACGCTGGATGTTGCCGCGCGCTATGACCTCAATGACCGCGTTACATTGACGGGGCGCGTGACCAATGTCTTTGACAAGGAAACCTCGGATACTTGGGGCTATGCCAACCGGGGCCGTGCAATCTATGTCGGGTTGAATGCGAACTTCTGATCTGATCAGGGCAATCACTTTGGCGGTGGGGCTTATCGGCTCTGCCGTCAAGGCCGATGCGCCGCTGCGGGTGGTGTCGATGAACCTGTGCACCGACCAGCTGGCGATGTTGGTGGCCAGCGACGGGCAACTGGTGTCTGTCTCCAGACTGGCCCGCGATCCGCGCAGTTCGGCCATGGTGGAGCAGGCCAGGGGATTTCCCGTCAACCATGCGCAGACCGAAGAGATTTACCTGATGCGCCCCGATCTGGTGCTTGCGGGCCGCTATACCGCACGGGCTACGGTGGATATGCTGACGCGGCTTGGCGTGCCGGTTGCCATTTTTGACCCCGCCAATTCGCTAGAGGATGTCGCAAGCCGCTTGACCCAGATGGGCGAAGCCTTGGGACGCGAGGGCCGTGCCGCAGAAATCGTGACCCAATACCGCGACGGATTGACAGAATTTCAGGCCGAGGTCACTCGCAACCCGCGCGCGGCCCTTTTTTCGGCCAATGGCTATACCTCGGGCAACCATACCTTGGCGGGGCAGATTCTGCTGACAGCAGGCTTTGCCAATGTCGCCGCCGAGGCGGGCTATGCCATGGCGGGCAACATGCCGCTGGAAGTTCTGGCACTGGCCCAGCCAGAAGCGGTCATCACCTCGCGGCCCTATCCCGGCGGCTCGCGCGCCGAAGAGATTATGGACCACCCCCTCGTGCAATCCATGCGCAGAAACACCGCCGGTTTTACCGATCATGATTGGGTCTGCGGCACCCCTTTTGTGTTGCGCGCAATCGGCAATCTGGCCAAGCTGCGTCAAGAACTGGAAGCAGAATGAAACGGCTTTTTGCAATTCTCGCCGCGATGATGGTGCTTTTGTTTCTGGGCTCTTTGGTCATTGGCCCCGCCAAGACCGGCATAGGCGAAAACCTTGTCGCGCTATTGGCTGGCGGCGATGGCCCCCTGCCCCTGATCATGCGCGAAATCCGGCTGCCACGCGCGCTGCTGGCGGTGATGATCGGCGGCGGGCTGGGGCTGGCGGGGGCGGCGATGCAGGGCTATTTGCGCAACCCGCTGGCCGATCCGGGGCTGATCGGTGTGTCCAGCTCTGCCGCACTGGGGGCGGTTCTTGCGATCCAGACAGGCTTTGCCGCGATGGGCAGCCTTGCCCTGCCGGGGGCGGCGCTGGTGGGGGCATTGGCGGGGGTACTGCTGGTGATGCTCTTGGCAGGGCCGCGCGGGTCATCGCTGACGCTTATCCTCGCGGGTATCGCAATTTCGGCCTTGGCAGCGGCGCTGACATCTTTGGTGCTGAACCTTTCGCCCAACCCTTTTGCCTCGAATGAGATCATCTTCTGGATGATGGGATCACTGGCCGACCGCTCCATGACCCATGTCTCGATTGCCCTGCCGTTTATTCTGACGGGCGGGGCCATGCTGGCCAGCCTTGGCCGAGGGCTGGACGCCCTGACCTTGGGTGAGGATGCCGCAGAGGCGATGGGCATCAACCTGCACCGTCTGCGCCTGACGCTGATATTGGGGACGGCGGCAGTGGTGGGGGCGTCTACGGCGGTGGCAGGGGCGATCGGCTTTGTCGGTTTGGTGATCCCGCATATCCTGCGCGGCTTTGTCGGGGGGCGGCCCGGCGCGCTGCTTTGGGCATCCGCAATGGGGGGGGCGGTGATGCTTTTGGCGGCGGATATTGCGGTGCGCATGGTGCTGCCCGACCGCGACCTGAAGCTTGGGGTACTGACGGCGCTGGTCGGCGCGCCCCTGTTCCTCCATCTGATTTACCGCACGCGGAGGGCCGGACAATGACGCTGAATGTCTCGGGCCTTGGCGTGACCCTGCGCAAACGTCGGGTGTTATCCGATGTGTCGCTAACCATCGGCAAGGGAGAGCTGGTCGGGCTGATCGGCGCAAATGGCGCGGGCAAGACCACTTTGATGCGGGCAATATTGGGGCTGGTCCCGCATGAGGGGCAGAGCTCCCTTGCCGCAATGCAGCCCTTGGCGCGTGGGCGGGCCGCTGCGTGGATGCCGCAAACCCGCGAGATTGCTTGGGCGGTAACGGTGGAAACCCTGGTCACGCTGGGCCGCACGCCGCATCTGGGCATGGGGCAAAAGCCAAACGATGCCGACCGCGCCGCCATAAATCACGCAATCAACCGGATGGATCTGGGCCTTTTTCGCAAACGCGCCGCGACGCGCCTGTCAGGTGGCGAGCAGGCCCGCGCATTGATCGCCCGCGCTCTGGCCCAAGAAGCGCCACTTTTGATGGCCGATGAGCCGATCGCGGGGCTTGATCCTGCACATCAGATCGCCACGATGGAATGTTTTGCGGGACTGGCGGCAGAGGGGCGCTCCATACTTGTGTCCTTGCATGATCTGGGGTTGGCGGCACGCTATTGCACCCGGTTGATCGTCTTGGACAAGGGCCGGATTGCCGCCGATGGCCCCCCGCAAAAAGTGCTGACGCCGCAATTGCTGCGCGCGGCATTTGGTATCACCGCTTGGTTTGAACAAACTGCCCAAGGGCCCGTTTTCCAACCGCTAGACATCGTCAAATGAGCGCGATCACCCTGAACCGCCCATGGCTGGAATTCGATCTTGGCGCGGAAATGCAAGTGCTTAGCTGGGCCATCAACCGCCCCGGATTTACCATGGCCAAGCGCATCCTGTGGCGCGAAGTGCGCAATGACGACCTTCCCCAAGGGCTGGATGTGTGCGACTGGCTGAACGGTGAACTGATCGCCCATAAGGCTGCAGATGCCGTGACCTTCCTGACCTCGGCCAATGTCACGCGCTATGCGACCGCCACGGCCACGGCGGGGCGGTGCACGGCGCAATGTCTGTCCACCGTCGGCCTGTCCAATGCCGAGCGTGTGGGCCAGCGCATCCCCCGCCCAAACAGCGAATGGGGGACCATCAACATCGCCCTGCGGCTTGATTGCGGGCTGACACAATCCGCCCTGATCGAGGCGCTGAGCATCGCCACCCAAGCCCGTACCGCAGCGATAATCGATGCCGGCGTCACCCTGCCCACCGGCCGCGCGACCGGCACCGGAACCGATTGCATTGCCGTTGCCGCACCCGCTGGCCCCGCCCTCTATGCCGGGCTGCATACCGATATCGGTGAGGCGCTCGGCGCCGCCGTTTACCGCGCCACAGAAATAGGGGCGCAAAACTGGAAAGCGGAAATGGCCGTCCTTATGGCCGCACCCAAAGCCCGCCAATAACCTGCCGCGCCACCCGCGTGGCCACCGTCATCGCCAGCCCCCAGCCGGAGGTCACCGCGATGGCCACGCCAAACCAAACGCCCCAGATGCCAAGATCAAATACCCGCACCATCACCCAGACAAAAAGCGCCACCGCGATGCCTTGACGGTAAACGCTGATCCAAAGCGACCAGATCGGCCTTTGCATCGCTTGCAAGAAAGAGTTGATGGAAAACAACATCATATAGAACGGCAGCAAGAAACCATCGACGTGCAGATAGCTGACCCCAACGCGGATCACCTCGGCATCATCGGTGAAAAGCCCCATCGCCCACTCCCCGCCAAACCACAACACGGGACAGGCCACAGCCATCATCGCAAAGCCCAGCTTCCAGCAAAAGAACACCGCCTGACGCACACGGGCCGGATCCTCGGCGCCAAAGTTTTGGGCCGCGATGGGCAGCAGCGCACCGGTCATCCCCAGCACCGGCAAAAGCATGATCTGCTCTACCCGCAAGGCAATTCCGTAGGCCGCGACCGCTGAGCCGCCAAACGCCTTGAGGTAATATTGGATCACAAAGCCGGTGGTAAACATCACCGCGATTGACAGGCTGGTGGGCAACATCTGTCGCAAGATAACGCCGTAAACCGCCGGATCGGGACGGAACTCTGCCCACGTCAGCCCCTGCATGATCTTGCGCCCGAACACCTGGTACATGATATAGAGCATGACACCCGTCTGGCTGCACAGGGTCGAGAGCGCGATACCGTTAAATCCGATCCCCGGAACAACCCCCGGAACCCCGTATATGAACAAGGGATTCAGCCCGATATTGGCAAAAAACGCGACCATAAGCGCGCGCTGCAAGGATTTGGTATCCCCGCGCGCTTGCAACACCCCGTTCCCGCCATAGGCCAGCAAGAACCCCGGCAGCGCAAAGATAAGCCAGCGGAAATAGTTAGTCCCTGCATCGCGATATTCCCCCGCTTCCGAGACCAGCGCGATCATCGCAGGCCCCAACCAGACCGCAATCAGCATCAAACCAAGCGTCAGCAAAACACCAAGTGAGATACCCTGAACCGCAAGCCTGCGGGCCTGCGCCTCGTCGCGGCCACCCTTGGCCTTGCCGACCAGCGCGCCCATCGCACCGCCAAGGCCAAAACCCACGGCCATATTGATGAAAAACGCCTGAAACCCGATGGCAAGGCCCGCTTGCGCCTCGGTAGATATCTGGCCCGCAAAATAGACATCGACCACATTGTAAAGCGTGGAGAACAACATCCCCACAGCCGCAGGCAAAGCCAAGGCGCGAAAGTGGCCAGAAATGGCCCCGCGCGTCAAATCCCGATCACTCCTGCCACGCGCCATTGCCACCCCCTTTTTTTTCAGAAACGCTATGCGTCTGCTCCCAAGCGTCTATGGCGCACCGACGACACCAGCGACAGCCCGATAACACCCGCTCCCAAAAGGCCGGTAATGGCCTCAGGGATATGGACCAGCGTTTGCGCGAACATAATCACCGAGAGGATCAGGATCGACCAGAAGGCGCCATGCTCCAGATACCGAAACTCGGCCAGCGTCTGCCGCTCTACCAACATGATGGTCATGGAACGCACATACATCGCACCGACACCAAGGCCGATGGCGATCAGGAACAGATTCTGCGTCAGCGCAAACGCACCGATCACACCGTCAAAACTGAAGGATGCGTCCAGCACCTCGAGGTACAAGAACGCGCCAAGCCCGCCTTTGGCCGCGATATCCGTTGCGTCCTGACTGGCGTCCAACAGATGGCCCAAGACCTCCACCGCGAGGAAGGTCAGCAGGCCGGAGGTGCCGGCCAAAAGGAAGGTGCCAAGCTGCGCCTCTGGCAAAAGCTGGGCAAAGACCAACATGACGGAAAGCACCAGCGCCACCTCCAGCCCGCGCACCGAGGCAAAACGCGCCATATGGCGTTCCAGCATCGCAATCCAATGCACATCCTTGCCGTCGTCAAAGAAGTAGTTCAGCGCGACCATCATCAGAAACGCGCCGCCAAAGGCCGCAATGCCCAGATGCGCGTCGCCAATAATCTGCGCGTATTCATCAGGACGGGTCGCTGCCAGCTCAATCGCCTGCCATGGGCCAAGCTTGGCCGCGACCACAACGATCAACAGCGGAAATACGATCCGCATCCCGAACACCGCAATGACGATCCCCCATGTCAGGAACCTGTGCTGCCATTCTGGCGTCATGGATTTCAGCTTGTTGGCATTCACGATCGCATTGTCAAACGACAGCGAGATCTCCAGCACAGCCAGCACCGAGCCGATCATCAGGAATTTCAGCGCGCCGCCAATATTGCCGGAATAGGCCCAACCCAGACAAAAAGCAGCAACCAGCCCGGCAATGGTAAAGCCGATGGCCCAACGGAAATAGGTAAGTGTGGCGGCCATCATGGCTCCTTTTGCATATATTTGCAGTCACAATGGCCTAGCGGACCGGCGCATCCGGTGTTTGCGCAAGCAGCGCCCGGCCATCATCCGTCAAGACCGATACCTCACGCCCCTCAATCACCACAGCCGTCAACGGGCCACCATAGGCGGCAGAGCTGTCGATATTGACGCGGTTGCCATAATGCGTGGCAGCGGGCAGCGCAGTATGGCCATGCACCAGCAGCCAAGGAAAATCGCCGCGGTAATCCAGAAAATCAACGCGGATCCAAAGCAGGTCGTCCTCGGCCTGATCCTCGATTGCGATGCCGGGGCGCACACCTGCGTGGACAAACATCACCTCACCGCGCGCGAAATATGTGGGGCGACTTTGCAGGAAATCTCGATGCGATTGGGGCACGGCGGTCAAGGCCTCGCTATGCACAGGGGCAAGGGGGCGGTCGCCCGCATTTGCCACCCCATATGATTCCAGTGTGGTCCGACCGCCGATTTTGGGATGGAGATAGGAATACTCAACCTTCAGCCCCGGATCATGAGAGGCTGGATCATCCAGGAAATCGGTGAACATGCGGTCGTGGTTGCCCTTGAGTACCACCCAGTTTTCCCCCGCAGCAACGCCCTTGGCAAGATAGTCGATCACCCCGCGACAGTCTGGCCCGCGATCCACCAGATCGCCGATATGGACAATCGGCGCATCCGTATCGCCAATAGCTGCCATATCTGCGGCAATGCGGGCGTGGGCCGCCTGCAAAAGATCAAGGTGGCCGTGCATATCACCAATAGCATAGCTGCGCATGTCAGGTCTTTCTAGTTATGCAAAGGCGGGGAACCCTGTCCCCCGCCCCCCCCTCTGTCACAGAGGTATGTTTGCCAAGATCAATACACGCGGTTCTTACACAACGTCAAACTCCAAAGGTTTGACCTGAAGGAACATCCCCGTCCCTTCCAACAGCTTGACCACCTTCTGGTCCATTGGCTGATCGAGATACAAAATCGCAATCGCCTCTTTGCCCTCACCTGACCGGCCAAGCGTAAAGTTCGCGATGTTCACGTCGTTTTTCGCCATCGTCATCCCCAACAGGCCAATGATGCCGGGCACATCCTCGTTTGTGGTGTAAAGCATATGTGCGCCGATTTCGGCGTCGATATTGATGCCTTTGATCTGGATAAAGCGCGGTTTGCCATCGCTAAAGCAGGTGCCTGCAATGGAACGCTCGCGCTTGTCGGTGACCACGGTCAGCTTGATGAATGCATCAAAAACGCCCGATTTTTCTTGGCTTGTCGTGGCAACCTGGATACCGCGCTCTTTGGCGGCAATCGGGGCGGAAACCATGTTCACGTCAGGGTTGGTGGCCTTCATGATCCCCGCAATGGCCGAGCAGTTCAGCGCAGCAAGGTTCATATCGGCGACATGACCATCATAAAGCACGTTGATCGCCTTGATCGGCTCATCCGTCATCTGGCCGACGAATGCACCGATATGCTCGGCCAGTTTCAACCATGGGCCCATCACGGCGGCTTCCTCGGCGGTGACCGAAGGCATGTTCAGCGCGTTTTGCACCGCCCCTGTCAGCAGGTAATCCGACATCTGTTCGGCCACTTGCAACGCCACATTTTCCTGTGCCTCAGCGGTAGAGGCCCCCAGATGCGGGGTGCAGACCACGTTTGGCAGGTTGAAAAGCGGGCTGTCTTTGGCAGGTTCGGTCTCAAACACGTCAAAGGCAGCACCCGCAACATGGCCCGATTTCAAGGCCTCGGCCAAGGCGGCCTCATCGACCAGACCGCCACGGGCGCAGTTGATGATGCGCACGCCAGGCTTGGTCTTGGCAAGGTTTTCCGCGCCAAGGATATTGCGGGTTTTATCTGTCAGCGGCACGTGAAGGGTGATAAAATCGGCGCGGGCCAACAGCTCGTCCAGCTCCACCTTGGTGACGCCCATTTGCTTGGCGCGCTCTTCCGACAAGAAGGGGTCATAGGCAACCACTTTCATCTGGATGCCCAAGGCACGGTCACAAACGATGCCCCCGATATTACCGGCACCGATCACGCCGAGGGTCTTGTTAAACAGCTCCACCCCCATAAAGCGCGACTTTTCCCATTTGCCGGCATGGGTCGAGGCATTGGCCTCGGGCAGTTGGCGCGCCACGGCAAACATCATCGCAATCGCATGTTCGGCAGTGGTGATGGAGTTGCCAAAAGGCGTGTTCATCACGATCACGCCTTTTTTCGACGCAGCCGGAATATCGACGTTATCGACGCCAATCCCTGCGCGCGCGATAACCTTCAGACGGTCAGTGCTTTCCAACAGCTTGGCGGTAACCTTGGTGTTGGACCGAATGGCAAGGCCATCATAATTGCCGATAATCTCGGCCAGTTTTTCCTTGTCCTTGCCCAGCGTGGGCATGAAATCCACATCAATCCCGCGATCACGGAAAATCTGGACAGCGGTTTCGGACAATGCATCGGATACGAGAACTTTGGGGGCCATCTTGGGCGCTCCTATATAGAATATGTGAGGAGATAAGGCGGGCCAATGCCCACCCTACACGTCATAAGTGGGTTGCCCCACCGCATTTATGGTTCAGGAAAGAGCCGCGATTTCGGCCTGAAATGCCCAGTCGATCCACGGCATCAAGGTCGTCACATCCGAGGTCTCAACGGTTGACCCACACCAGATGCGCAAACCGGGAGGGGCATCGCGGTATGCACCGATATCCAGCGCCACGCCCTCTTTCTCCAGCCGCTTCGCAACAGCTTTGGCAAAGGTGGCACCGTCCGTGATGCGCGCATCCACAAATTTCAGGCAAACGCTGGTGGTCGAGGCCGTCGCCGGATCCACCGCCAGATTGGCGATCCAGTCATGCTTGGCCACAAACTCATTCACCGCCGCCGCATTGGCCGAGGCGCGCGCGATCAGCGCAGGCAGACCACCGATAAATTTGGCCCATTTCAGCGACACCAGATAATCCTCAACCGCCAGCATAGAAGGCGTGTTGATCGTCTCGCCGCGGAATATACCCTCAATAAGCTTTCCGCCCTTGGTCATGCGGAAAATCTTGGGCAGGGGCCATGCAGGTGTATAGGTTTCAAGCCGCTCTACCGCGCGCGGGGACAGGATAATCACGCCATGCGCACCCTCACCGCCCAGCACTTTTTGCCAGCTGAAGGTCACCACATCCAGCTTGTCCCAAGGCAGTTCCATCGCAAAAGCGGCCGAGGTCGCATCGCAAATTGTAAGCCCCGCACGACCCACCGGGATCGCATCGCCATTGGGCAAACGCACCCCGCTGGTGGTGCCGTTCCAAGTGAAAACAACATCCTTGTCAAAATCGACTTCGGCAAAATCAACAATTTCGCCGTAAGGTGCTTTGCGCACCACCGCGTCCAGCTTCAACTGTTTGATGACGTCCGTCACCCAGCCTTCGCCGAAACTTTCCCACGCCAGCATTTCCACAGGGCGCGCACCCAGCATCGACCACATCGCCATTTCCACAGCGCCAGTATCAGATCCCGGAACAATCCCGACGCGGTACCCTTCTGGCAGGCCCAGAATTTCCGCAGTGAGGTCAATCGCCTCGGCCAGTTTGGATTTACCAACAGCAGCCCGATGCGAGCGGCCCAAGGGCGCGTCTTCAAGCATGTTCAGGGAATAGTTGGGGATTTTGGCGCAAGGCCCGGATGAAAATCGCGGATTGGTCGGCCGAAGGGCCGGTAGCGTCGCGGTCATGATAGTATCCTCACAGATATGTGCCCTTCGTTGGGGAAGGGTGTCCCGCCGCAATCCCTACGCCTCTGCGAAAAAAACGTCAACTATCAAAGAAGGTAAGGCAAGTATTATATCGCCCAGATAAGACACAACTATCCGTGAGATGCCGCAACGCCGACCGCGCTTAATCGCCCAGCTTGGCGTGAACCTCGTCCAGATCAATTTCGCCGATAGGCATTTTGTTTCCAGCGTTCTCAAAATCATATTTGAACAGCTGGAAATCACGTTTGTAGATTTCCCAGACCAGATGCATCGAGAGGTCATCGAAATAATCCGCAACGGGGTGGGCACGCTTCGGGCCATGCCCCTCGCTTTCATTAAAGCGCGGAATCGTTTTCAGGTCGACTTGATGCGGTGTCTCGATTGCATCGAGCACGGCCTGCATCCCGTCGTCAAACCGCTCGGTGTGAAAAATTTGATTATAGCGCCCCCCGTTCGCGATAAAGGTCGAGACGTGGCCTGACATGGCGGACCAGTGGATATCGGGATCCATAGGCTTGCGCCAACGGATCGTATCCCGCGCAAAAAGTAGAAAACGGCGGAAACTCTTGATCTGGTCAAATTCCTGCTTGCCATCGATGCCGCCCACCTCAATTCCGTATTTCTGAACCAGAAGCGGGACCAGGTTGCCGCGATAGTGTTTGCCATTGCGTTGAATGCCACAAATCTTGTCGAAAAACGAGGAAAGCACCCGCGTATAAGGATTGCGTATGCAGGTAAAAGCATAGGTCTCGCGCGCTTTTGCACGCTGTTCGATCAAAGGCTGGCTATGCTCTTGCGCCCATTTGTGCAGGCCTGATGTTGAATCATGTATGTCGCCATCAAAAAAGCGCCCGTGATCGGAATAATACATGATCTGACCAATTGTCGAACACGCGCATTTCGGAACGACACGGTAAATGACGCTTTCACTTTCAGTCATCCACGTACCCGGAAAACCCATAACACGTCACCCCATAGTCTTTGATCCCTGCTTTAGGGAACATGGTGGAAATTCGTTGCTAAAAAGCAAAGAAAGGCTGTCTTTTCAATGGTTGTTAAAGACATTATGAAAACTATGACCCAAAAGAGGGCTTGGACAGACCATATGGCAAAAATAGCCTATATTCTTTTGTGCCACAAAGATCCGGACGGCGTTATCGCACAGGCAAATCGATTGACCGATGGTGGCGATTTTGTCGTGATACACTTTGATGCCCGCGCCAAAGCGACTGATTTCGACCGCATCCGCCTGAAGCTGGCCGGAAATACCTCGGTGGTGTTCACGCCCAAACGGCTTAAATGTGACTGGGGCGGGTGGAGCCTTGTTGCGGCGACGTTGCTTTCGGCGCGCACCGCGCTTGATGCCTTCCCGCTTGCCACCCATTTCTATATGCTTTCGGGCGATTGCATGCCGATCAGATCGGCAGAATTCATGCATGATTTTCTGGCACCTGCCCAAACCGACTACATTGAAAGTTTCGATTTTTTCAAGTCGGACTGGATCCGGACCGGGATCAAGGAAGAACGCCTTATCTATCGCCACTGGTTTAACGAGCGGACGCATAAGACATTGTTTTACGCCTCTTTGCAGGTCCAAAAACAGCTTGGGCTGACACGCAATCCACCGCCGGGCCTAGACATCCAGATCGGAAGCCAGTGGTGGTGTCTGCGCCGCAACACGGTTGAGATTTTGCTTGAATTTTGTGACGCGCGTCCCGATGTTATACGCTTCTTTCGCACAACCTGGATCCCGGATGAGACCTTCTTTCAAACCCTCGTGCGCCACCTCATCCCCCAAAAAGAGATAGAGACCCGCACGCTCACCTTCCTGATGTTCACCGACTACGGCATGCCCGTCACCTTCTACAACGACCATTACAACCTGCTTTTGAGCCAGAACTACCTGTTCGCCCGCAAAATATCGGATGAGGCCGTAGAGTTGAAAGAGCGTTTGGGCAAGCTCTATTCCGCCAAAGGGGTGGAATTTTCAGCGTCAAACGAAGGTCGGACCCTGTTTGAGTTTCTGACCGCACGCGGCCGTATCGGGCGCCGTTTTACGCCGCGATTCTGGGAAACCGGCAACAGCCTCGGTCGGGACCGCAAGTTGTTGATGGTGATCTCCAAGAAATGGCATGTCGCCAAAAACCTGGCTGAACGGATTCGCAATGTCACGGGGATACCAACCGTCGACTATTTGTTTGATGAGGCCGAAACCCCCCTGCCCGATCTGGGCGGCATCCAATCATCCTTGGAAAAACGTACCCGGCACCGGCGCGCTGTGGTTCGGATGCTGTACGATTACTGGCAGACGGACACTTTGATCATCTGCATTGACCCCGCCAATATCGACCTGATGCATGATTTCGCAACCGACCGGTCCACCTTGCGCCTGCTGGAGGTAGAGTGCAAATTCAGCGACACCTATCTGATTGGTCATGCAAAGCGGGTAAATCTTGCCGGCGACAACACCCCGCCCGAGGTGCTCAACAGCCTGCTCAACACAATCCGGCAAGATCTCCACTTTGAAAGCGAACGGATACGGGACGCCAATTTCGACAACCTGCAACGGATCCGCGAGGCGGCCCCTTTGGAAGAAAACACCGTGGCTTTGACCGCCTTCCTTGGTATACCACATGAGCGCGCGCGAGAAATCGCACGGACAAAAGACCTCTTTGTGGATTGAGCTATGGCCCTTCAATATGACGACCAGAATATTTTCGCCCGCATCCTGCGCGGGGAAATCCCGAACAAAACCGTGCTGGAGACCGAGCACACATTGGCGTTTCACGACATCAGCCCCTCGGCGCCGGTACATATATTGGTGATCCCCAAAGGGCCTTATGTCAGCTTTGACCATTTCTGTGCCGATGCCTCTGACGCCGAGATCCTGGACTTTCAACGCACGGCGGCAAAGGTCTGTGCGATGACCGGCGTGGCCCTTGACAAGGGCGAGGGGTTTCGCGCCATCACCAATGCCGGCGCGCATGGGGTACAAGAGGTGCCGCACTACCACCTGCACATCCTTGGCGGCAGGCCCATGGGCCGGATGTTAAGCACGGCTTAACCCGAACGGCCCCGACAAACGCGTACCAGATTGGCGGGGCCGGTTATACGGCTGCTTTTTTGGCGACTTTATCGTAAAAAAGTGTTAATCATAGGGTACCTCAAAAGGACGCTTTATTCTGCGTGGCCCCGTTTGTTTTGGGGGGGGCCACTTATTTATTAAGGCGCCCTAGTCATGACGCTCAAATCTCTTGCAATGGCCCTTTGCTTCACGTTTTCAGCCGTCACAACAGGGACAGCGACAACAATCGGTCAACCTTTGATCATCGCCGAAGCAGACGGAAACGCGTTCATCCTTGAGTACTTCGAGTTCTTATATCCCAGCGGGATAAAAGAGGTACGCGCATCCGCGATAGCCACCGAAGAATTCGGCACAACCGGCTTTGTCGGAAGCACCTTCAACTACGCGATGGATAGAAACGGCGACGGAACGCTGAGCATCGGCTCATATACTTTTGACATCGTCACATTTACCGATGGCTTTGCCGGTGCCTGAACCAGAAATTTTCGCGATACCGGTTTCATTGCAACAATGTTTCTTGTCAATTTTCCATTTCTATCAAGGGGATCGGATCCGACAACAGGCCGCGAAATTTTTTCAGTTGACTCGGACCCATTCGGCCCCGACCTTGCGATCGATGTGTTCGACGCGCCTTATGCCGAAATTGGGGTGAACATCTTCTATGATGGCGCGTTGCCAACGAATATGTCTTCGTCGAAGGTTTTTTCGCACCCACCCGGATCAAGGTTGGCCTGATCGGCGGCGATCCGGTGGCGCCTGTGCCGCTGTCTGCGGGTGGTATGCTTTTACTCACTGGTCTGACGGGTCTGCTTGGCTGGAAAAAGCGCAGCGCCTGATTTCCTCATGACAAGAGTTGCCTGCAGTAGCGTCCACAGCTTACAAGGACATGATGCAGGTAACGAGGGAAGATGATGCACCGGACCATTTTTTTGGCGCTTACCATAGCTGTTGTGGGGTTTATCCCAGGCCCCAAGCCCGCTAATGCCGCCACGCTCGGCTATTATGAGGTTTTCGGCGTCAAAGGCGACGATATGCTGAAAATGCGCGCGGGGCCGAGCGTCGGCTATAACATCATTCTTGGCCTGCCGAATGGCACTGTTTTGCGCGTCTATAGCTGTGAACAAACCGGCGGCACCCGTTGGTGCAAGGTATCGCTCAAGGAGGCGCGCGGGTTCAAGGGCTATGTTTCTTGGGCCTATCTGCGCGAAAACTGACGCAGCCTCAGGAATTGGGCTGCTTGGCCAGAAAATCCATCACAGCCGGGCGCACCGATTCCACACCCTTGGCACATTCCGCATCAATGACCTTGCGCAATGCAGCCAAATCCGTGCGCAAGATCAGGCTTTTCACCGGCCCGATAGAGGCCGGACGCATGGACAGCGAGTGAAGCCCCATCGCCGCAAGGCAAATCGCCTCAACGGGACGACCGGCATCTTCGCCACAAAAGGAAAGCCGCGTCGAGGTTTGCGCACAGCGGCTCACGATCTGCCCGATAAACCCGAGGAATGAGGCGTTCAACGTATCATAGCGGCGGCGCACGCGTTCATTCTCACGGTCGGCTGCAAAGAAAAACTGCTTGAGGTCATTGCCCCCGATAGAGATGAAATCGGCCATTTCGAAAAACGCCTGTGGTGCGAAAGCGAGGCTAGGAGTTTCCAGCATTGCCCCGATCTCCAGGGTTTCGGGCGTTGGACGGCCAAGGGCTGCCTCCCGCTCAACCTGACGCAACACATGGGCGCGGGCGCTGATGAATTCGGCATGTTCTGCGATAAAAGGGAACATGATAGACAAAGGCCGCCCGCGCGCCGCCCGGATCAGCGCCTGCGCCTGCATCCGTAACACACCGGGCTTGTCCAGCCCCACCCGGATCGCGCGCCAACCCATCGCGGGGTTCGGCTCATCCTGCGGCGTCATATAGGGCAGTACCTTGTCCGACCCGATATCAAGCGTGCGAAAGGACACACTCCGGCCATGCGCGGCATCCATCACATAGGCGTAAAGCTTGGCCAGCTCATCCCGTTTTGGCATCTTGTTGCGTATCAGGAACTGCAATTCGGTCCGGAACAGCCCGACGCCCTCGGCCCCCGAACCCTCAAGGCTTGGCAAATCGGCCATCAGGCCCGCATTCATCTGCAGGCAGATCCGCTGGCCGTCACGCGATATTGCAGGCTTGTCCCGCAAACCGGCATAACGTTGTTGTGCCTGTGTCTGCATCGCGATCTTGTCACGAAAACCCGTTGCGACCGAGGCTTCGGGTCGCAGATGGGCAATCCCCTGATCGCCGTCCACCAAAATATGATCGCCGTTCAGCGCCTCATTGATAATGCCCTTGGCGTTGATCACCAAAGGTATTGTCAGCGCCCGCGCCACAATTGCCGCATGTGACCCGACCGAGCCTTCTGCCAGCACCACACCGCGCAGCTTGCGCCCGTATTCCAGCAGTTCCGCCGGCCCAATATTGCGCGCCACAAGCACCGGATCATCCGGCATTTCCGCACCAGTATCCTGACCCTGCCCCGTCAGGATACGCAGCAGGCGGTTGGCGAGATCATCCAGATCGTTCAACCGTTCGCGCAAATAAGCATCGGGCACCTGGCTTAGACGTGCGCGGGTTGTGGATTGCTCCTTCTCCACCGCGGCCTCGGCAGAAAGCCCGGCTTGGATGTCTTCCTCCATCCGGCGCAGCCAGCCGCGCGAATGGGCGAACATCCGGTAGGCTTCCAGAACCTGCTTTTGTTCCTTATCAAGGCTTTGCGCGGCCAGCAGATCATCGACCGAGACCCGCAGCTTTCCAACCGCATCGCGGATGCGCAACGTCTCCACCTCGGGATCGTCAGCCACCGGATTGGCAACAACCACACGTGGTTCATGCAGCCAGACCTTGCCTTCGGCGCTGCCTTCCTGCCCGGTGCCGCCGCGAAACATCACCTGCTGTTTGTGCAACGCGCCAAGGGCCGCGCCGTCACCGATAAAGGCACCCAGTTCGGTCATCTCGGCCAGAACCATGGCGACGACTTCCAGCGCATAGACCTCGTCTTCGGAGAACTCTCGCGAGGCTTTTGACTGCACCACCAGCACGCCCAGCTTTTCGCCAACCCGCTGGATCGGCACACCAAGGAAAGAGGAAAAGCATTCCTCCCCCGTTTCGGCCATGAAGCGGAATCCCTTTTCGGCAGGGGCGTCGGCGGTATTGATCGGCACCGCGGTGCGCGCAACACGGCCCACAAGCCCCTCACCCAGACGCAAGCGGGTGTTATGCACTGCCTCGGCGCGCAGCCCCTCGGTGGCGCATAGCTCCAATGTTTCGGCATCGCGGAAAAGGTAGATCGAACACACCTCTGTGCCCATCGAATCCGCGATAAGCGTAGTTACATAGTCAAGCCGTTCCTGGCCCTGCCCTGGTTCGGCCAAGCTATCGCGCAAGCGTTTAAGCAGCTTGCGACTGTCATTGTCACTTCGGTCTGGCATAGGCCCCCGGGCGTGGTCTGCGGATTATCCCGCCTTGTCCAAGTCAAAGGCATCATGCAGTGCCTGAACAGCAAGTTCCATATATTTCCGGTCGATCAAGACAGAGATTTTGATTTCCGATGTAGAAATCACCTTGATATTGACGTTTTCCTTGGCAAGCGCCTTAAACATAATCGCGGCAACCCCTGCATGGGAGCGCATACCAATGCCAACCACCGACACTTTGGCGACATCGCTGTCGATGCTCAGATCCTCATATCTGATGGTGCCTGCGGCCTTGGCATCTTCCATCGCCTTACGGGCACGCGCCACCTGATTGATCGGACAGGAAAATGTCATATCCGTCACGGACCCGTCACCGGCCTTTTCCGAGATGTTCTGAACGATCATATCGACGTTCACACCTGCTTCGGACAAGGGGCCAAAGATGGCCGCGGCAATGCCGGGGCTGTCTTCGACCGTCACCAGGGTGACCTTCGCCTCATCGCGCGAGTAGGCAACGCCAGAAACAACTTTCGATTCCATGATTTCATCCTCATCGCAAAGAAGCGTGCCAGAGCTGTCGTCGGTATCCTCGAACGAGGACAACACACGCAGCGGCACCTTAAAGCGCATTGCAAGTTCAACCGACCGCGTTTGCAGCACCTTCGCCCCAAGCGAGGCCAGTTCCAGCATCTCCTCAAAGGCGATACGGTCCAGTTTGCGCGCTTTGTCGGTGATGCGCGGGTCGGTGGTATAAATGCCGTCGACATCGGTGAAAATATCACAGCGTTCCGCGCCAAAGGCGGCAGCAAAGGCCACGGCCGTGGTATCGGAACCGCCTCGCCCCAGCGTGGTTATGCGTCCTTCGGGGGAAACCCCCTGAAAGCCTGCGACAACGGCAACCTTGAAGCCTTCAGCAAATTTAGCGTTCAGATTTTCGGTCGGAATAGAAGAAAACCGCGCCGAGGCGTGGGTGGATGTTGTGTTGATCGGCACCTGCCAACCTTGCCAGCTGCGTGCCGGCACGTCCATTTCCTGCAAGGTCAGCGCCACCAAACCCGCAGTGACATTTTCACCGCTAGAGACAACCGCATCATATTCTCGCGCATCATAAAGCGGCGAGGTGCTTTCCACCCAGCCGACCAGCTCATTGGTCTTGCCCGACATCGCGCTGACAATGACAATTACGTCATAGCCGCGCTCTACCTCACGCTTTACCTTTCGGGCCACATTCTTGATGCGGTCCAGATCGGCAACCGAGGTGCCTCCAAATTTCATTACGAGAAGCGGCATGGTCCCTCCCACGGCCTCAAAAGTTGCGGCCTTTTATGCGTCAAACCCAGCGAACGCAAGGGGCAAGAACAACGCCCCCCGGCGGGTTTTCATCGCGCTCCAGTCACCCGATAAGGAACATCAAAGCGCGCGCCAGCCGATATCACGTCGACAAAACCCGCCGGGCCAATCGATTTTATCAACCATCGCATAGGCGCGCGCCTGCGCCTCTTGCAACGAGTTACCGCGCGCGGTCACGTTCAAGACCCGCCCGCCTGCAGCCACGATTGCGCCGTCCTTTCGGGCGGTTCCGGCATGGTACACCATGTTGAAGCTGTCCCCGCCCAAGCCGGACAATCCGTTAATTACACTGCCCTTTTCAGGTATTCCCGGATAACCTTTCGCCGCCATGACAACCGAGATCGCGTGATCCTCGGCCCAATTGACCTGCGCGCCCGCCAGATCGCCTTTGGCACAGGCCAGCATCAGGTCCAGCGCCTGTGCGCCAAGCCGCATCATCAAGACCTGACATTCAGGATCGCCAAAGCGCGCGTTATATTCCACCAGCCGCGCGTGGCCGTCCTTGATCATCAAACCCGCATAAAGCACCCCTTCAAACGGTGTGCCGCGCGCGGCCATTTCCGCCACGGTCGGACGCACGATCTGTGCCATCACATCCTCCAGAATGGCATCGCTCAGCACAGGTGCCGGGCTATAGGCCCCCATACCGCCCGTATTGGGTCCGGTATCACCCTCGCCCACCCGCTTGTGGTCTTGGGCCGTGCCGATGGGCAGACAGTTCACCCCGTCGGACAGGATGAAAAGGCTTGCCTCTTCGCCCTCCATGAACTCCTCGATCACAACCTCGGCACCGGCCGCGCCAAAGGCACCACCGAAAATCTCATCGATGCCACCCAAGGCTTCGGGCAATGTCATGCCCATGATGACACCCTTGCCCGCCGCCAAGCCATCGGCCTTGATCACCAAAGGCGCGCCATGTTTTTCCACATAAGCCTTGGCCGAGGCCGCATCGGTAAAGCGGGCATAGCCTGCGGTGGGGGCCGCACAGGCATCGCAAATCTCTTTGGTAAAGGCTTTTGACGCCTCCAACCGCGCCGCCGCCGCCGACGGGCCAAAGGTCAGCAGTCCCGCGGCGCGGGTGGCATCGGCAATACCGGCCGCCAAGGGGGCCTCTGGCCCGATCACCACGAAATCCACCGCGTTGGCCGCGCAAAAGGTGACGACCTCGGCCGCGTCCAGAATGTCGAAATCCGCACATTCCGCGATCTGTGCGATGCCCGCATTGCCCGGTGCGACAATCAGCCGGTCGCATTTCGGGTTTTGCTTGATCGCCCATGCAAGGCTGTGCTCGCGCCCGCCGCTGCCCAAAATCAAGATATTCATTGCGTCCCCCGCTTGGCCTTTGTGTTGCGGCGTTCTAAGGTCTGACGACAAAGACCACAAGAAGGCGCGTATGTCCGACCTGTTTGAAGACGGCCCCAGCGGCAATTCCCCCGAATACACGGTCTCCGAACTTTCGGGCGCGGTGAAACGCGTGATCGAGGGGGAATTCGGCCTTGTCCGAGTGCGCGGCGAAATTGGGCGGGTGTCGCGTCCCGCCTCGGGGCATATGTATTTCGACCTCAAGGATGATCGCAGCGTGGTCGCCGCGATCAGCTGGAAGGGTCAGGTCTCCAAGATGCAGGTCAAGCCCGAGGAAGGGATGGAGGTCATCGCCACCGGCCGCATGACCACCTTTCCCGGCCAGTCGAAATATCAGCTGATCGTCGAGAGTGTCGTTCCCGCGGGTGCGGGCGCATTGATGGCCATGCTTGAGGCGCGGCGCAAGGCGCTGGCGGCCGAAGGTCTGTTTGATGCCGGTCGCAAACGCCCCCTGCCCTATTTGCCAGCGGTGATCGGGGTTGTCACCTCGCCTTCGGGTGCGGTGATCCGCGATATCCTGCACCGGCTGCGCGACCGCTTTGCGCGTCATGTCCTGATCTGGCCGGTGGCCGTGCAAGGACAGGCCTGCGCACCAGAGGTGGCCGCAGCGATCAAAGGCTTCAACGCCATCGCCCCCGGCGGCCCGATCCCGCGCCCTGACCTGATCATCGTCGCACGCGGCGGCGGCTCGCTTGAGGATCTTTGGGGCTTTAACGAGGAAATCGTGGTGCGCGCGGCAGCCGAAAGCCAGATCCCGCTGATTTCCGCGGTGGGGCATGAAACCGACACCACCTTGATTGACCACGCCAGCGACCGGCGCGCGCCCACGCCCACGGCCGCGGCTGAAATCGCCGTGCCAGTGCGGATGGAGCTGATTGCAGCGCTTGACGGGCAAACGGCACGGTTGACGCGCGCCGTGGCCCAAGGCCTCGGGCGGCGCGGAGAGCGGTTGCGCGATCTGGGGCGCGCCCTGCCCCGCATAGAAACCCTGACCCAAGGACCCGCGCAACGCTTTGACCTTTGGGGCGGGCGTTTGGGCGGGGCATTGACGCTTGCCACCGGCGCCAAACGCGCCGGCCTTGACCGGATCGCCGCACCAATGCGCCCGCGCTTGCTGCTGGATATGGTGGCACGCCGCCGTGACCGGCTGGAGGAACGCCACCGCGCGCTTGGCCAATCCCACGCCCGCCGGATGGAGCGTGCCGCCGAACGGCTGGCCTCCCAATCGGAACGGCTGCAATCGTCGATCACCAATGCGTTTTCCAAGGCAGGCCGCGACATTGCCAAGGATCGCACGCGCCTAACATCACTTGAGGCGCGCTTGCATGCCGCCCCTGGATTGCAGCTTGGTGCCCTAAGCAAACGCCTTGATGCGCTGGACCGCACACGCCAAACCCTTGGATATGGCGAAACCTTGCGGCGCGGCTATGCGGTGGTGCGCGGTGAAGACGGGGTTGTGACCTCGCGCGCCGATGCGGCCAAGGCTGGCGCACTGGAGGTCGAATTCCACGATGGACGCTTGCCGGTCGGTGCCGCCGCCAAACCGGTCAAAGCCAAACCGCGTCCGCCCAAATCCGGCGGCAAGCAAGGCAGCCTGTTTTAACCCAGCCCCTAGACCCCGATATCAGGGCCGCTACAGGCCAGCGGCGCATCGGTCTGGGACAGCTCCTTTAACTCGGTCGAGGGTGGATCGGACATGAACCGCGCCGTCAGCGCACCGCCCTGCAAATAAAACATCCAGCACTGCGGGGTGGCGTCATGCTCATAGACAAAACAGATGCTTTCCGCATCCTCATACCAATGGCCAATGCGGCAGGTGTCATCGACAAAGGCCCAGCGGACACGGCGGTTTGGCAGATATTGCTCTATGCCATAAACCTCGCCGCCCACCGCATAGGTCAGGGTTTTTCCGGTCGCATAGGCGTCAAACTCTGCGCCGGTCAGCGGGGTTTCGGCCAGCGCAGGAGTTGCCACGGCAAGAAGAAGGGTCAGAGGAACAAAGCGCATGATCGGCCTTTTTGCTGAAGCTTTCACCCAGCTTGCCCCAAGGCGGCGGGTATTTCCAGTCACGCCTTCGTTTCCAGCGAATGTGTGGCGCAATCCTGCTGCCATTTTGCCAACCTGCGCCGGATCACCCGCCGCCAAAGACGCGGGAAAAGCGCCAGCGTACAGCAAACCGGCAGCGGGTAGGGCAGATAGGGCGCATCCCCCTTGGCGGGCAGGCGCAGCGCGGGATAGGGGCGGCCCGGATGTGCATGGTGGTCGGAATGGCGCGGCGCGTTCAACATCAGCGACGAGGAAAACCAATGCGGCGCATTCCAACTATGGCGCGCCGAGACCGGCTCCAGCCGACCATTTGGCAGGCGCGCGCGGCGCAATCCGTAATGCTGCACATAATCGGCCAACAGCAGTTGCATTTGCCCGTGCAGCGCCAAAAGCGCCCAGACCAGAACCCCGCCCCAGCCAGCAATAACAAACGCCAATCCCAAGGACACCGCCGAGATCGCGGCATAATGGAAATAAGGGTGCAGCCCCCTATCCCCGCGCAATCTGGCCTCCGCCCGCCAGCCCTGTCGGAAGGATCCGCCCCATGCCCGCCACCAGAAATGGTAAAAACTCTCCCCCTCGCGCGCGGTATTGGGGTCGTCAAGGCTGGCCGCGAAACGGTGATGCACCAAGCGGTGCGCCGAGGCGTGATGCCCGAAGAGCAGCGTGGCATAGACCACAACCCCCAAACCATAAAGCACGCGGTTGCCCCTGTGGATCAGCTCATGCGCGCAGGGGTTGGAAACCTGCCCGAACCAAAGCCCTGCCGCAAAGCCCAGCAACAGCTTTTGCCCGATGCGCAGCCCGCTTGGCCCCGCGATGGCCCAGACAACCAGTGGAAAGGCCAGCAGATGCGCCAGCGCCAGAACCACCAGCAGCGCATTGGCGGCGGGAAACTCTGCCCCCTCGGGCGCGTCGGGCATCACCCAGCGCACCGCTTGGTCCAAGGTTGCCGTCAGCACGGTCATATAAAGCACCGCCGCCCAGACCCACAGCCCGCCAAAACCGGCGGCAAGGCAGATCAGCGCGAAGGGCATCAGCGCGGCAAGGGCAAAAAGCGGCATTCGGGGCATGGACCGCTCCTGTCTTAACGGGTCTCGGATTTCGCTCAGCATAAATGCCTTGTGATTTAGGAGAAGTAAAATGATCCCGCAAAGAGACGGCCAAATGCCGCGGCACGGGTGCTTTTTCCGGCGTTCAGCACAAGATTGGCGTGCTTGCGCCCTTCCTTTGCCGGTTCGGATTGATTAGGTGAATAACAACGCAATCTGTGCAAGGGGCCACCATGTCGTTCTTGAAGAAACTCCGCGACAAGATGTTTCGTTCTTCGGACAAGATCACCGATGGGTTGGATGCGCTGGTCGCCCCCGACCCCGACGATGCGCCACAAACCGACCCACAGGCTGAGGCGGAAATCACACCGGATGTCGCGCCCGCGCCGACCGCGCAACCAGAGGCCGCACCAGCGCCAAAACCGGGTATCCTTGGGCGGTTTATGGGGCGCGCCCCCGAAGAGGCAAAGCGCGAATTTGACGATGCCATGCTCGAAAGCCTTGAGGAGTTGTTGATCGAGGCCGATATGGGCGTGGAAACCGCCCTGCGCGTCACCGCCAATATCGCCGAGGGGCGCATGGGCAAACGGGTCAGCGCGGCAGATATCAAACAGGCATTGGCCGCCGAGGTGACGCGGATCATGGAGCCGGTCGCCCGTCCGATGCCGCTTTATGCCAAGCGCCCGCAAGTGGTGCTGGTCGTGGGGGTCAACGGTTCGGGCAAGACCACAACCATCGGTAAGCTGGCCAGCCAGTTCAAGGCGGCGGGGAAATCCGTGGTGATTGCGGCGGGCGATACCTTTCGCGCGGCGGCCGTCGAACAGCTTCAGGTCTGGGGTGAACGCGCGGGCGTGCCGGTGCTGACGGCCCCCGAGGGCTCCGACCCCGCCAGCCTTGCCTTTGAGGCGATGACCAAGGCGCAGGAAAGCGGCGCGGATCTTTTGATGATCGACACCGCCGGCCGTTTGCAAAACCGCGCCGACCTGATGGAAGAGCTGACCAAGATCGTCCGCGTCATCCGCAAGAAAGACCCCGAGGCGCCGCATAACACGCTGTTGGTGCTGGATGCGACCACGGGGCAGAACGCCGTCAATCAGGTGGAAATTTTCCGCAAGATTGCGGATGTCTCGGGCCTTGTGATGACCAAGCTGGACGGCACCGCCAAGGGCGGGGTTCTGGTGGCGCTGGCCGATAAGTTCGGCCTGCCGATCCATGCAATCGGTGTGGGCGAGCAGATCGACGACCTTGCCCCGTTCGACCCCGAGGATTTCGCGGCAGCCCTTGTCGGCCTCGATAAGTAAACGGTTAGCGCCGCGGGCGCGCCTTGCCCCCGCGCATACCCGCCCGACCGGCGGTCGAACGCCCTGCGGTCTTCCTTGCGTCTTCCAAGGCACCCTCGACCACTGATTGCCGCGCAAGCGGATCATCGGCGATGGTAAGCTCCACGGTTTCCAGACGTTTGACCTCATCGCGCAGGCGGGCGGCCTCCTCAAACTCAAGGTTCTCGGCGGCTTTGCGCATTTGCACCCGCAAGGCATCCAGATGCGCCGCAAGATTGCCGCCAAGCAGGGGTTCGACCTTGGCGGTGATACGCGACTGATCGGTATCGCCCTGCCACAGCCCCGCCAGAATATCCTCGACGTTTTTCTTGACCGTGGTGGGGGTAATGCCGTGCAGTTCGTTATAGGCGATCTGTTTGGCACGACGACGGTCGGTTTCACCCATCGCGCGCTCCATCGAGCCGGTGATCCGGTCGGCATACATGATCACCCGCCCGTCAGAGTTTCGGGCCGCGCGACCGATGGTCTGGATCAATGAGGTTTCCGAGCGTAGGAAGCCCTCTTTATCGGCGTCCAGAATGGCAACCAA
Source organism: Pseudorhodobacter aquimaris (assembly GCF_001202025.1). GTDB lineage: Bacteria > Pseudomonadota > Alphaproteobacteria > Rhodobacterales > Rhodobacteraceae > Pseudorhodobacter > Pseudorhodobacter aquimaris. The sequence continues at coordinate 4,003 of NZ_LGHS01000020.1, read as the reverse complement.
GCCGCATTCGGGGATATCCAGCCCCTCGCGCAACAAGTTGATCCCGACCAGAACGTCAAACGCCCCCAACCGCAAATCCCGAAGGATCTCAATACGTTCAATCGTATCGATATCCGAATGCATATAGCGGATACGGATGCCTTGTTCGTGGAAATATTCGGTCAGATCCTCGGCCATGCGCTTGGTCAACACCGTGACCAGAACCCGCAGGCCCGCTTGGGCCACACGTCGGATTTCATCCAGCAGGTCATCAACCTGTGCCTCAACCGGACGGATCTCTACCTTGGGGTCAAGCAACCCCGTAGGGCGAATGACCTGTTCGGTAAAGACACCGCCAGCTTGCTCCAACTCCCATTTCGCGGGAGTGGCGGAAACGAAGATGGACTGCGGGCGCATCGCATCCCATTCCTCAAACTTGAGGGGGCGGTTGTCCATGCAGGACGGCAGGCGGAACCCGTGTTCGGCCAGCGTCATCTTGCGCCGAAAGTCGCCCTTGTACATGCCCCCGATCTGCGGCACAGAAACATGGGATTCGTCGGCAAAGACAATGGCATTATCGGGGATAAATTCAAACAACGTCGGCGGTGGCTCGCCCGGTGCGCGGCCCGTCAAATAGCGGGAATAGTTCTCGATCCCGTTGCAAACACCCGTGGCCTCCAGCATCTCCAGATCAAAGGAACAGCGTTGTTCCAGCCGCTGCGCCTCCAAGAGCTTGCCCTCGGCGGTCAACTGATCCAGCCGCATCCGCAGCTCTTTCTTGATGCCGATGATGGCCTGATTCATCGTCGGACGCGGGGTGACATAGTGGGAATTCGCATAGATACGAATCTGCTTGAAACTGTCGGTCTTGGCCCCCGTCAGCGGGTCAAATTCGATAATCGCCTCCAGCTCCTCACCAAAGAAGGAGAACCGCCAGGCGCGATCTTCAAGGTGGGCAGGCCAGACCTCTAGCGAATCGCCCCGCACCCGAAAGCAACCGCGCTGAAACGCCTGATCGTTGCGGCGGTACTGCTGGGCCACCAGTTCCGCGATCATTTGCCGCTGGTCATAGCTTTCGCCCGTCACAAGGTCTTGGGTCATCGCGGAATAGGTTTCAACCGAGCCGATACCATAGATACAGGATACCGAGGCGATGATGATCACATCATCGCGTTCCAATAGCGCCCGCGTGGCCGAGTGGCGCATCCTGTCGATCTGCTCGTTGATCTGCGATTCCTTTTCGATAAAGGTATCGGAGCGGGCGACATAGGCCTCGGGCTGATAATAGTCATAATAGCTGACGAAATATTCAACGGCGTTATCGGGGAAAAACCCTTTGAATTCACCATAAAGCTGGGCGGCCAGCGTTTTATTGGGTGCCAGAATGATGGCCGGGCGCTGCGTTTCCTCGATTACCTTGGCCATGGTAAATGTCTTGCCGGTGCCGGTCGCCCCCAGCAAAACCTGATCACGGTCCCCGTCCAAGATGCCGCCTGCCAGCTCTTTGATCGCTGTGGGCTGGTCGCCTGCGGGCTCAAACGGTGTTGACAGCTTGAACTTCCGCCCGCCTTCCAGTTTGGGGCGGGTCAGAACATCTGGGCGCGTGGAGGGTTCGTTCGTATTGTTATGGGGCATGCTGATTCCTTCGGCCCCAAGATTGGTCTGTTTTTGTTCCGGTTCAAGGGCTGTTAACAACTTGTTAGCCAAGGTTCCTGAAATCTTAGCATTTGAATGTCAATTTTATGGAATAACCAAGGCAGCAGTGCATCTTTGGGTTGAGTTATCGGCGATCTTGATGCAAGGTAATGAGGCAAGCAGCTTTAGACTGTCGACCGATCGCACCACACACCCCACCACACTCCCAGTGATTGGTCGACAGCACCAAACCGTAAAACCCTTGCAAATCCCCTGCTTTGTCCGGCATATGGTGGTAAGCCACGTCCAAGGAGCCTTCTCATGCGCGCCCGCATTTATCAACCCGCCCGCAATGCCATGCAATCAGGAACAGCCAAGACCAAAAACTGGGTTCTGGATTTTGTACCTGCATCCGCACGGTCCGTGGATCCGCTGATGGGCTGGACCTCTAGTGCGGATATGAACGCACAGGTCCGCTTGCGTTTCGAAAGCAGGGAAGCCGCAGAAACCTACGCTAAATCCCATGGCATTGAGTACTCGGTGACCACGCCAAAAACACGCAAAGCCAATATTCGGCCCGGCGGCTACGGCGACAATTTTGCAACCAACCGTCGCGGTGTTTGGACCCATTGAATGCTGTAAATCGGGGTAAAGATCCGGTGAAGCTGATATTTGGTCTTTTGGCGCATTCTGCCACCCGCCCTGAACCGAAAGCGGAACCATTCATAAACCGAATTTACGGGCGGCCTCATCGGCTGCCTAAATTAATTTTAGCCTTGCTGAAGCCCGTCAGGACCATCACCCACCTTGTCGCCCATTCCGGCGGTTTCACGCGGATGGGCTGTTGTCCTCGGTCATTCTGACACGGCTGATTCCCGATGCGACGCCGACCCGCACCCGTGACAAAGCACGGATCACCCCCCCCGCCGTCGACCGTATCATCTATGACGTGGGCGGTGATTTTAACGCCGAGGCGCAGATTTTCGACCGCCACCAGCGCCCGAACCCGCTGCGTAAAGACGGCCAGCCCTACAGCTTTTTCGGGCTGGTCTGGGCGCAATATGGCCGCGATTACCTGCGCACGATGGATGTGGCAGATCATGATAATGAGGCGACCTGGGGTTCATTCGATCGTGCCTTTGTGTTGCGGGTTGATCTGGGCGATAACGGCGCGGTCAACACGTCCGAGGCTTGCTGGAAAGCCTGAAAACCGTGTTCGACGACACTGCCGAAGGCGCCAACGCGCGCACCCTTACGGCCGCCTAGCCCATAGCCCGCGCCTTTGTCTAGGCGCAGATCCGACGCAAGGCCGCGAGCGGTGTAAAGGGCGCCAAATCCTGCCATAACGGCCGCTTCATCGCGGTGGCTGCCAGCTGTAAGGCTGTGCTGAAAATACCAAAGCTGGCGGTAGCCGAAGCTTTGGTTTGATCGCCTTGGCCTTATGGTAACCGTTCCATTTTTGCCGTCCGTCTGACCTAACGTTAAGGTTTCTGGCCTTCGAACCCATTCGCCAACGATCGCAACCTGCGCTTCAAAGAGCAAAGCCGTGACTGTTCGCATCTATTGGATATCCCCGCCCACTTTCTTAAATTTTTCCACAAACGAAGAAAACTTCTGGAATACCGTTTGCTTTTTAGTCCGGAATTGCGGGTTTAATGAGCTCTTTTTTTTGACAAAATGACATTCAGATCCACGCCGTTCTCGCTCGCAAATTCTCGCTTGACGGCAGTTGCAATAAAGCGCTTTGCAGCATTTTGATCTAGCCCTTCCGACTTGTTGAGCACCTCAACTTCCCGCGCTTGCTCTGCCCGAGCGAAAGCATGAAATGCATCAATGATAGGGCACAGGACCTTTATACAGACGGAGGACACCATCAATGATGGGGTGGATGCGCCACCCGGCGGCATCGCAATGTGCCAGAATGATAGCAGTTTAAACTGTCATACAAAGGAAGAGCATCCATAGAGAATGTTAGCGTAGTAGGAATTGATTTAGCAAAACGGGGCTTCCAACTGCACGGGGCTTCCAACTGCACGGGGCTGCCACCGATGGTTCCGTTGTGTTCCGCAAGAAATTGTCGCGGCCTCAGCTTATTGCGTTCCTGAGTAAGCTTCCAAGGTGCGTTGTTGCTATGGAGGCTTGCGCTACGTCCCATTATTGGGGGCGTGAGATTGGCAAGCTCGGTCACGAGGCGCGTCTAATCCCACCTGTTTACGTTAAGCCGTTTGTGAAGCGTCAAAAGAACGATGCAAATGACGCAGAAGCGATCGCGGAGGCGGCATCGCGCCCGACCATGCGCTACGTCTCGGTTAAAAGCGCAGAACAACAGGCGCAGTGCATGGTCTGTCGAAGACGCGATTTAAAGGTCCGCCAACGCTCCCAGTTGGTA
>NZ_LGHS01000019.1 GCF_001202025.1 Pseudorhodobacter aquimaris | reverse complement strand
AGGCTGGAACACCAGCGGAACGAAGACCCCGCGGTCAGTCGTGTGATATGCGCGTTGCCGTTCACCCTTCCAGTCCCGCACAAAGGCCGCAACCCGCTCATATGAGCCATCAAAGCCAAGCTGCACCAGATCGGCATGCATCTGCTTGGCAGTCCGCCGCTCCTTGCGTGATTTGCGCCGCTCAGACAGCAACCAGGCTGTCAGCTTCTCAGCATACGGATCCAGCTTGCTCGGCCGGTCCGGTCTCTGAAACTCGGGCTCGACAATCCCAGCCCGCAGATACTTCTTGATCGTGTTGCGAGATACGCCTGTACGCCGCGCAATCTCGCGAATGGGCATCTTGTCTCGCAGCGCCCATTTCCGAATAACCCTCAAAAATCCCATGTCTACCACTCCAATAGCCCCCAGCTGAATCAAGCAGGGGCAAGGTTGCACATGGGTCAATTCTCAATGACAATTTCTGCTGTTGCCGGGTCAGTTCTCAGTGACAATCAACACATCCGCGATGCCTTGCGGCTGCGGATCAGGCCGGTGATGATGACGATGGTCTCAACAGTATTCGGCGGCTTGCCCCTGATTCTGACATCCGGTGCCGGGGCCGAAGCCCGCATCGCCGTCGGCTGGGTCATCGTCGGCGGACTTGGCTTTGCCACGGTCTTTACCCTGTTCCTGACGCCGGTGTTCTATCGCTGGATTGCGGTATGGGGCGCTGATCCGGGCATGGCGGCAAAACGGCTGTTGCATGAGACCCAAGATAGCGCCCAGATTGCCGCCGAATAATATGCCGGAATGCGCCGGCCATTAAACTGCCGTCAAAATCCCTTACCTTCGCCATTCTCCGCACGCAGAGATATGCGAGGTATAGTTTCGGCGTTGCTTGGCGTCCGCACACTCTGTGGCACGGTCACCAGCACAAGCCTGCATTGTCGGCAATCGCAAGCAATTGCTGCGCAATGAAACCGGTAAAGGGTGGTTTGAGGCATGACCTCGATTGATATTGTCAGACGAGATGATAACCCCCATGAAACCGTCCATGGTATTCGCGACGACACCAGCTCACGCGGCGTTGATCTGGAAGGTGCGACGATTACCGCCACCTATGCGGACGGCACCACCGAAACGCTTGTATGGCAGGCATTGGACCCCTACACCTTTGGCGGCGCGACGGGCACCGATATCGATATGTCCTTTGGCTTTGAGTGGCATGAACTGTCGACCGACAAGCTTCTGACCACACTTGAAATCGACCTGCAACCCGCTAGCTCGGTCTTTGATACTACCTTTGAAATGGAGGATGATTCCTATGGTGGGTCAACGCCCAGCTCCTTGAACGGTTTTCCTTTCAAGCTGGCACCGGAATACGAAACCATGTCCGGGGGGCTCACCGTGACATATTCCGGGGTTGTAAACCTGACCGGACGCGCTGCGGTCGGTGATCTTTACACAACGATGGTTGTTGATTTCACCGACCTTCCACCGGGCGGGCTGCTTGGGGATCTCAGGTGGAATTCTGACATCGACACGATGAAGGCAGCCGGCGATCTGAAGCCATCAGGCGTGCGCTGTTTTGCCCGAGGAACATTGATCACGACCGATCGCGGCGAGCTGCCTGTCGAGGCGCTGAAAACGGGTTATAAAGTGTTGACTCAGGACCACGGCTTTCAAGATCTGGTCCTGACGATGAGCCGGATCGTTGGTGCAAAAGACCTGAGAAATAACCCAAAGCTCTATCCGATACGCATCAAGGCGGACGCTCTGGGTGCAGGGATACCAAAAAGGGATCTGCTCGTGTCACGCCAGCACCGCGTCGCTGTAAAATCCGACGTTGTCAAAAGCATGTTCGGCGCCATGACTGTTCTTGTTGCAGCGATAAGATTGACCGAGCTTCCGGGTATATATGTTGAGGACACTGTCGAATGCGTCGAATATTTCCACCTCGTCTTCAAAAGGCACGAAATCATATTTGCACAAGGCACGCCGACCGAAAGCTTTTTGATAAATGCCGAAACCCAAAAGATGCTTGGGGCCGCCTTTGTGGCGCATTGCTTGGATGCTGGTGACACCGATGGTTTCGCAGAGCCTGCCTGTCTGATCCCGTCGCGCAGGGCACAAAAGAAGCTGGTCCGGCGGCACATCAAGAACACAAAGCGGCTTCTTGCCGTCTAATGGCCCCTAGGCCGTCGCTGCGCAAAGTATCTTGGCGCCTTCTGCTTCACGGTTCGGTCGCGCCACTCGGCGGCAGGCAATATTGGCTGGAACGGCCCTTCGCGGTTCAATAGGTTTGCGATGCGCGCAGTCTGTTGGTAACAACTTTGCGAGGAGAATGCTGATCGTGTCGAATCAGGCCAGTTACATGCAGAGTTTTTGTAACGGCTTTCGGGGCCGGGCCTTGTCTGTTGTGACGCCCCAGCCGCTGATTTTCTGCACGCTTTTACTGGCGATGTTCCTGTCTGGAGCTATTCCCCAAGGGTACATGCGAACCGCAGACGATGACGGCATGCAGCTTGTGCTTTGCACGCCCGAAGGCCCCACCGAGGTCTGGCTGTCGGCTGATGGCAGCATTAAGGACGAGACGCCGGCCGATAGTGCTCCCTCTCAGGTTTCTGACTGTCTTGCGATAACGCTCTCGCTGGTTTTGGTGCTGTCATGGATTGAAACGCTTGCGCAACCCGCCGCGCTTTCTCCCTATCGTGCGACGTTCATTGATCGCCGCCGCACACTTATCCTGACGCGCACACCCCAGCAGCCACGAGCGCCGCCAAGACTGGTCTGATTGAACCGGCCCGGCGTGCCTTTGATCCATGACATTCAGGATAGAAGGCAAGCAACGCCGCCCGTTTTATCTGCGCTGGCTACGTCCTTTTGGCGAATACTTCGCATCCCTTTTAGGGTGTCACCTTGCCTTGGGCACAGGTGCCAAGTCGGCGAGTTCCAGCAAAGCCATACCAAAACCCATAATTCGGAACACAAAAATGAACACCATTATCACTACAGTCGTAGCAATCGCCGCCTCAAGCACTGCCGCATTCGCGCATGTATCGCTCGTAACCCCGGAAGCGGCGCAAGGGGCCACCTACATCGGTGTGCTTAATATCGGTCGTGGCTGCGAAGGAGAGCCGACCTTGCGCCTGCGCGTTCAAATCCCCGAAGGCGTTATCGCCGTCAAACCTGCTCCAAAGGCGGGATGGGATCTCGAAATCGTCACAGGGGCTTATGAGACATCCTATGACTACTACGGCACGCCGCTGTCCGAAGGGCCGAAAGAACTGATCTGGTCGGGGACGCTTGACGACGCCCACTTTGATCAATTCGCATTTCGCGGTAAGCTGACAGACAGTTTGAAGGCTGGAAGCACCGTCTATTTCCCCGTCATTCAGGAATGCGCAAACGGATCGCACAACTGGGTCGAAATTCCGGCCGAAGGTCAGGACAGCCACGATCTTGCAGAGCCTGCAGCAGATCTGCACATCACCGAACCCCATCACAATCATTGATCAAGCAGCCTAACCGGAGGGGGATGCCTTCGGTCAGGCCATTGACCAACCTATGATTATCCTTCACGCAAAACTGCGGCGATCCGACCCTTGCCCCCCGGCCCCGCTGCATGCAACTGGCATGCTCTGGAACTTGCGTGGCGGCTATCACTTTGTGCGCATCGACATGGTGCCAACCAAAAGGAAGCCGATGCAGCGAGGAGTTTCCTGCACCAGAGAGCGCCCCCGCGCCCTTGGTGGCAGGGTGGACCTGTCTCGTTTTTCGTGCCGCCCCAGGTGCTCGTTTAAGCCATCTTACGCTCAAAAGCCAAGGGGCCTTTCCCGCCGAAGCATGAGAGGCGGCGTCGCGGATTATGGAACCCGTGTGTGGATGCCCCTTTCAATGCAAGAAGTTTTTCAGATTGCTCAGAACATGTGATCAGTGCAGTCGTGTGTCCGGCCTATATATGCAGCTTTCACACGCCGCTGGCCTGTATGGTGTCCGTGGATGGGTCCAAATCGTTGATGCGAGCACAAAGCTCCTGGCTTCTATCTGGTTTTCCCAACCCCGTCTTATGACCGTTGTTCCTTACTCTCCTTCGCCCTTCTCACATTGCCGGTTTACTCCAACGCATGGTGCAAAGCTTATGCAGCCAGCGGTGGAATTCGATCGTTCTCTTTTGTGGTTATTAACGCCCAAACAGTACGGGCAAGCTTGTTTGCCAATGCAGTCGCCACCAGCATACGAGGCTTGCGCGCCAGCATCTTGGCAAGCCATGATCCAGGTGGTGGGCCTTTCCGGATGGTCCAACGGATGACGGCCATCACGCCAGAGGCGTGCATTCGCACGACGCGCCTGTGATCAGCAACCGCCTTATATCGCGCTGCCCCATTTTTGAGGTTCTACCCAGGATTTGTCGCCCACCGGTCGACTTCTGCCTTGGTACAAGCCCGCGACCCGGGCTGCAAACTCACGCCCATTAGAAAAT
>NZ_LGHS01000018.1 GCF_001202025.1 Pseudorhodobacter aquimaris | reverse complement strand
TTGCTACGCAATGCCCTGCCGGGTAACAGATCAAACCCCGCAAAAGGATGAAGCGGGACAAGCCCGACGCGCAGGTGGTGCCAGAAGCGCCGAACATGACCTCCCTCTCGCGCATGTAAACATGCGCTGCCGGGCCGCGGGTCGATGGACTTCATGGCGGATCGCCTTGGGGATGGCCGGGCGTTTCGGCTCTTGAACGTGTTGGATGATTTCAATCGCGAAGGATTGGGCATCGAGGTCGACTTTTCTTTGCCAGCGGAATGCGTGATCAGAAGCCTCAACCGCATCATCGAATGGCGTGGCAAGCCCGGCACCATAAGAGTCGGCAACGGCCCGGAATACATCAGTGGAAAGCTAATGAAATGGGCCGAGGAACAAGGGGTTACCATCCTACACATCCAACCCGGCAAACCTCAACAGAATGCTTACATTGAGCGCTACAACCGGACGGTCCGGCATGAATGGCTGGACCAATACATCATCGAAAGCATAGAGGAGGCACAAGATCACGCCACGCAATGGCTATGGACATACAACAACGACCGCCCGAACATTCCTCTCACGGTTTGCTTGCAAACCGTTGCCGGACAGCGGGGCATCGGCGGCATCACTCCCGCCCAGAAACTGAAAATGGCCGCGTAAGTTCTACGGATGCACCTCGTTAAAAAGGGGGGGATTACCCCATAAATTGATAGCTCATAGAGCTCACCGCGCAAATCCGCACTTTTGAAGGCTTCGAAATCGCGGATGTCCGGCAAAGTTACATTCAGCGCAGTAGTGGTTTTGAAAACAACCTCAACACCGTCGATCCAGACTTTTAGTGCGGCGTTACCACTATCATTCACCGAAATTGAAACTACCAGCCGCTTGCGACCGTCTGACATGCTCCCCGTAGGCGTATAGAGGCTGGAAAACTCGGGCGGGTTTTGCGTGCCTCCGCTGATATTCAAACGGCGGGCGCTGGTCCGGGAATCATAGACCACCTTCAAGGTTGACGATTTATACTCCATCAATGTGATGGACCCGGATGTTGCAGCATCAAGATCACAATCCAGTACAATAGTAATCGCTTCGGTTCCCGCCGCTAGTACCGGACCGGAGAGATAGCTGTCAGAGGCCGATTTTGTGGCGTAAGGGCCGCCGGAAACAACGGCTGCGGATACCGCGACCGGGCCCGGCATCCAGCCGATATTCCCGACTTGATATAGCCCTGCTGCGAGGCCGCTAACATCTTGCGGCCGTGCGCCATCCTCAAGGATGACCGCATTGCTATAATCCGTATCGCCATCTGGTCTGTAAATGAAAGGCATGTCTTTATCCTGTGATTGTGAGTTTGCCAGCGCCACCGACGACAACAGGTGGCGTGATGTCAGGCATGGCATTGATTGTGAGCTTCGCCTCGCCGCCGACCACATCCCAGTCGCTTGTTTCCGGATCGACAGGATCGGGCACAGCGGCCCCGACGCCGGAAACCGTCCAGCGGGTTTGTGGCTCTATCGGAACGCCGGGGTAACCTGTCGCTGCATAAAGCGCGGGATTATGTACGATCAGACAGTCTTTATACATCCGCGCATAGTAGTCATCGGCACCGTATAGGGTGAAGGTGCCATACTGACCGCCTGAGCCAAAATCCACGACGTCACCCTTAATAACCGGAGTAGCCAAGGTAACAGAAACCTCCCCTGCAGCAGCATCTGTGATTGCGACCGTTCCCTCATGCTCGGTGTTCGGACCTTGGCCGTTGCGCCAGATCGGCAACATGTTGGTTTCGCAAAAACGTGTCACCGCTACGCCAGAGTGCGAAACCCATCGCCTCGTGTTGATGGGGGCGGGGGGCTGCTGACCGTTTCTGCGCGCAGCTTGCAGATTGTGGTCATGTTCGTCCCGGCGGGCGATGTGGCCTTGCCGGTCACGGTCGAACTATCGCTTGAAACGCTCATTTCCAAACCGCTCGGGATCTCCATCCATCCAGCCATAGCAATATGCGGTATGTGCAGCGATATGCTGCGCATAAAGGATCTGTCCGTCAGATTCCAGAATTGAAGGGTGAATGTCGGTGTCGCCATAGATATTCTTAACACCACCCACCTAATCACCAAACAGGCATACCGCCTGCGACACACCGATTTTGGCCCCGTTGCTGTCGAGACAGGGCTGTGCAGGAAATTCCTTGCGAACCGGCACAGCCGGATAGCTGTTTGACTTGGGCATCCCATAGAGAACACCCCCCTCTTTGTCATAGCGATGGTTCGGGTACGGTGGATCATAGGTTTGCGACGCTGTCAGGATCTTCGGATGCACAAGCATCAGGACAAGCTTGCAGCTATCCCCGAGCAGCCTGTAACCGCGCCCTATCGTATCGATGATGCAACGCTCGATTGTGGATGGATCACTGTTCATGAAATCATAGGGCGTTCCATCGCTGTTGCGCCCGATAAGATGGGAGTTTCGCTGTTCTCTAAGGGTCGGGGATGCGGAGACTTCTGAATTTGACCAGCAATAGACCGCCAGTTCAGGTTCAACCCCCTCGGCGCGGGCAAGGGCAACCGTCGCCACGTCCTTTGAGCTGTCACGAGAAGTGTCGTCGTCATCGAGCATGCTGCCCATGCCCGTGCCGGATTTGCTCAGGTCAACCAGAACCTGCGGATAGCCCCTCGATGCATAGTGCATCATGTTGAACCATGCCACAGCACCGGCAGACAAATTGCCCGCATCAATATTGGCCTGCGTCACGTCTATCCGCTCGGCGTTGCCGCGGTCGCTATTGTGGCCTGACCGAACAAGCACGCCTTCAACACCATGCAGAAATTCTGGAACCGGACTTTGCCTGTACCTGTTCCCGCCCCGCATCAGGGCAATCGTGTTCTCAGCCTGCCTTATGACGGCCGTAACCTGTGGAGGGCGGGGCGGCACAGGGCCACCACCGCCCGACCGCCGTTAACATAAATCGCGTGTAGCGAATTCCAAAAAAGCCCCGTTGTCTTGTGCAATTGCCAGGGCCTTAGCCGTAGACGCATCAAGACCAGATGCAACACTTCCGAAATCATCAACTGCACTCATGTTCGTTCTTCGTTGTTTACATTGCGCGCCGGACAAGAGATGCTTTCATTCACCATTTTGCGCTTTGACCACCTCGAATTACGGTTGCACAGACAAGGTGCCGCGCAGATTTCTTTCAGCTCTGCGTGGCATTGACGATCCAAGGTTTCCCAAGACGGCCAGAGCGCCACATGGCAGGAACCAGATCGTTATGGATAGGCCATGCTTGCGAGGCGATGTCCCAGCCGCGCATTCTGGATATGTCTTCTCATTTTCATTGCCTTCAGATTGACCGATCCACAATGAAACCGCCGCTCAAGATCGCTCATACCGGTTGAGGTTTTTCAAAACGCACCGAACGCAGCCCAAAGCCGTTCCATCGCAGCAGAGCCGCGCTGTCAGCCGTCTTCAGGGGTAATAAAAACCCTGATCAGCCTTTTCGACATCAGACGGCCTTGCCGCAGCCAAATTACGGCCCCGATTTAAGCGCAAAACGCGCGGATAAGGCGGCCGGTTTAGGTTTGCGGTGCAATTGTCTGGGGGCCGTCTGTCACTGGAGGCATAGGGACCCTGTACTGCCCCGGTCGAGGCCGCACCAAAGGATCAAGGGTCACTTCCATGGAAGAAAAAGGCGACATACGACATTCCTCCGATACGCGCCGCCGTTATGAAACAGAGCGCGTCATGTTTGCCAGCAAGGATTGGGTTGAAGCCGGCTATCAAGCGATTGGTGAGCGTGAAAAATCGCGCGCGCCGGCCAAGCATGGTCAGCGGATACAGGCACCCAAAGCACGGCGATGGCAAGAATGGGTGGCCATCTTAGCGGCGCTTGTCTGGAGCGCGGCTGTGGTGGGTGCTGTAGAGTGGTGGATGGCCATGTGACAGTCACACTTGGTCATGTCACGGTCTGGTGCCGCTCTTTTGATCGCGTAATGTAGATCGAAGAAGATGAGCTATGGGTACGTCAGGACTGATTAATTTCGCAAGGATACGGTGCAGATCGCGCTGAGTTCGAAGAATCAGAAAATGTTCCTGGGGATCATTTCTCCGACGAGGGACGGATAGAGACCGTACGTTCAACATCGCACTGAACCTGCTAACGTGAGGTCGCGGCGGACGCGCAAACCAGAAATGGGCTGGCGACATCAGCTACATCTGGAGCCCCTCTCGGGCCTGTGCGACGCATGGCCCCGCCGGGAAACGGTCAGTAATCGTATGAAACGCGATCTGGTGATTAGGGTCCTGAGAATGCCCATCGCCTTCCGATCACCGCCCGCGGTTGCATCCTCCATAGCGACAGGGGCAGCCAATATTGTTCACACGACTACCAGAATACCCCTCCGTGAACACGGCTTCAAATCATAGATGAGCAGCTAGAGAAATTGCTACGACTACGAGCATGGTCTTGCGTGTTGATTGTCACTGAGAACTGACCCGGCAACAGCAGAAATTGTCATTGAGAATTGACCCATGTGCAACCTTGCCCCTGCTTGATTCAGCTGGGGGCTATTGGAGTGGTAGACATGGGATTTTTGAGGGTTATTCGGAAATGGGCGCTGCGAGACAAGATGCCCATTCGCGAGATTGCGCGGCGTACAGGCGTATCTCGCAACACGATCAAGAAGTATCTGCGGGCTGGGATTGTCGAGCCCGAGTTTCAGAGACCGGACCGGCCGAGCAAGCTGGATCCGTATGCTGAGAAGCTGACAGCCTGGTTGCTGTCTGAGCAGCGCAAATCACGCAAGGAGCGGCGGACTGCCAAGCAGATGCATGCCGATCTGGTGCAGCTTGGCTTTGATGGCTCATATGAGCGGGTTGCGGCCTTTGTGCGGGACTGGAAGGGTGAACGGCAACGCGCATATCACACGACTGACCGCGGGGTCTTCGTTCCGCTGGTGTTCCAGCCTGGCGAGGCGTTTCAATTCGATTGGAGCGAGGACTGGGCCTATGTTGGCGGCGAGCGCATCAAGCTTCAGGTCGCCCATATCAAGCTGTCGCACAGCCGCGCCTTCTTGGTGCGGGCCTATCTGCTGCAAACGCATGAGATGCTGTTCGATGCCCACTGGCATGGCTTCCGGGGGTTTGAGGGTGTTCCAGGGCGCGGCGTCTACGACAACATGAAGACAGCCGTCG
>NZ_LGHS01000017.1 GCF_001202025.1 Pseudorhodobacter aquimaris | reverse complement strand
GATTGAGGCCTTCTCAATCATCAGACAGGAGGTTCCCATGACAGAGGAGAAAGTAACCCCGCTGCGCCAGCGGATGATCGAAGACATGCGCATCCGTGGGATGGGCGACAAGGCGCAAAAGTCCCACATCCGGGCGATCAAGGACTTCGCGTCCTTTCTGGGGCGATCACCCGACACCGCGACGCCGGAGGACCTGCGCGCATATCAGCTCCACATGACAGATACAGGGATCACGCCCTCGACCTTCAACACGCGCATTGTGGCGCTGCGGTTCTTTTTCGGCATGACCTGCGGGCGCGAAGAGATGAAGCGCTACATGCAATTCCGAACCGAGCCGCGCAAGCTGCCTGTGGTTTTCAGCGTCGAGGAGGTGTCCGACATCCTGATGGCGGCACCCGGGCCAGGGTTGAAGTATCGTGCAGCTCTCAGCATTTCCTATGGTGCCGGTCTCAGGGCTGCCGAGGTCTGCAACCTCAAGGTCGGCGATATCGACAGTGATCGGATGCTGATCCATGTCGAACTGGGCAAAGGCCAGAAGGATCGCAAGGTCATGCTGTCACCCGGCTTGCTGGAGTTGCTACGGGCCTGGTGGCGCGAGGCGCGTCCCGAAGGCTGGCTGTTCCCGGGCAAGCCGAAGATCAACCCGATCTCACCGCGCCAACTGAACCGCGCCTTCACCTCGGCCAAGCACATGGCCGGGGTCAAGAAGCCCGCCACCTTGCACACGTTGCGGCACAGCTTCGCCACGCACCTGCTGGAAGCCAACACCGACGTGCGGGTGATCCAGGTGCTTCTCGGCCATGCCAAGCTGACGACCACCGCACGATACACCCATGTGGCCACCAAGACGATCCGCGATACCGTCAGCCCCTACGAGATGCTGGCCAGATTACAGGACCAGACCGTGAAGCGAAGCCTGGAGTGACCGGGCTCTGGGGTGACCCGGTCGAAGCTGGAAATCGCTGACATCTTCCGCGCCCATGGTCCTGCATGGCGAAAGGCCAACGCAGGGCATGTCAGCATCTCGCAGCTTAAGGTGATGTCCGCGATCGAGGCCTGCCGGACCGAGGCGCTCGGCGGCCATGTGGCCGGCTGTGCCAAGTGCGGCCACCATCACATCGCCTACAACTCGTGCAAGAACCGGCACTGTCCCAAGTGCCAGGGTCCGGCCGCGCGGGACTGGATGGCGGCGCGCGCTGAAGACCTGCTGCCCGTGGAGTATTTCCACGTCGTCTTCACCCTGCCGGCCGAGATCGCGCAGATCGCCTATTGGAACAAGCGGGCGGTCTACGGTCTCCTGTTCCGGGCATCTGCGAAAGCGATCATGACCATCGCGGCCGACCCCAAGCGCATGGGCGCTCGGGTGGGTATGACCAGCGTCCTTCATACCTGGGGATCAGCGCTGACACATCATCCCCACATCCACATGATCGTGCCCGGTGGCGGCCTATCGCCGGATGGCACCAGCTGGGTTGCCTGCCGCCCCGGGTTCTTTCTGCATGTGCGGGCTCTGTCGCGACTGTTTCGTCGCCTGTTTCTGGAAGGGCTGATGGCGCTGCACCGGGCTGGTCAGCTGGCCTTCTTCGGCGATCTGGGCGAACTGGCCGACGCGGACACCTTCACGGCGTGGCTCGCCCCGTTCCGCAAATCCGAATGGGTGGTCTATGCCAAGCCACCTTTCGGAGGACCCGAGGCCGTGCTGGCCTATCTGAGCCGATACACCCACAGGGTCGCGATCTCGAACGCCCGCCTGGTCAGCGCCGATGCCGATACTGTGGCCTTCCGCTGGAAGGATTACCGCATCAAGTCCGGCGATCGCCAAAAGGTCATGCGGTTGGCCACGCCGGAGTTCATTCGTCGTTTCCTGATCCATGTCCTGCCTGACGGGTTACACCGCATCAGGCACTACGGCCTGCTGGCCAGTTCGACCCGCAAGGCAAACATCACGAAGATCCGCACATTGCTCTGCGTCCAGCGCCCCGAACAGACCCCTGCGTCAGAACCCGACGCCGAGATCGTCTCACTCACCCTGCGCGAACCATGCCCCTGTTGCGGCGGCCCCATGCGCATCGTCGAAATCTTCCGGCGCGGGCAAAAGCCGTCATCACGAGCACCGCCAAGGGAGCAGGCCGCATGACAAATCGCCTGTCACTCGTCACGGAAATCCACCAGCTGCAATCCGCAGACTTGGTCCTAACAGCCTGTGCTTGTTCACTTCCAGCGTCGCACGAAGCGGCAATGACACCGAAACAAACAGCTTTGTCGGCATCCTTAGCCGTGCATGCGAGCGTATCGGGCACCATACGCACCTTCAGCCGCACCCCTGATGCAACGGTTGCCCTAACCGACTGCACACTTTCCCCATAGACGGGTCCAAGATCCCCACGGCTTCCACCTTGGGAGGTTTTCCAACGCGGGTCGTGGTCTCGCCAGTGCGCAACGTGCCGCCGCGACCCGCATCAGAAAACCTTCACCTCTCCGGGCATTCGCCAGGTTGGGCCTCGCTGCGGTGTAGCTACCCCGAATCGGCCCTTCGCGGCTACGTGCAGAAACGTCTTCCAACCCGACGCCTGCAAGGCGGTCGCTCGTGCCCGGCACAAGTAATCACCTAGCGCTCAAGCACATCGTAATGTAGCTCACCAAGTGGTTGGGTTTTGCGCCGCCATCGACAAGGAATGTACCTGCAGACCCGGCATGACACCTATGCGAGGCAAGAACACGTAGGTTACGACCAAAATAAGCTTGTACAATGTATCCTTTCTGGCAGAAAGTTTTCCAAAAAATGTTCATACATCTGACCTGCCCGCAATACAGGTTTATAAATTCATGTTAGTTTGCAAAGCGCCGGAGGCCACCTTCTATGCCATATCTTCCACTAACGGATAAACTCCGTCAGGGCGATATTATATTAGTTCGAGGTAATAATCTCGCATCGAAGGGTATACGCGCCGTAACGCGCGGACAGTTTAGTCACGCTATGATCTGTGTAGATCCGCCAACGATGATTGAAGCAGTTCCGGGGCATGTCAGAAACCTGTCACTATCTAGATGTTACATCGCGAATATAAAGAACATTCGGGTGCTGCGTTATACCGAGAAGTCTATTGCGGTGAAGGCCGCTAGGGAAGCCTCGCTATGGCTGGACATGCCTTACTCCGTTTTGGCAGCTATTTGTTCTGTCAAGATCATGCCCAGCAGTTATTCGGATAGTGGAGTATTTTGCTCACGCTTGGTAGCAGAAGCATACCGCAAGGCGGGAGGTGATTTGGTCGACGGGCAGCCAACCTCAAAGATCACTCCAGCTATGATCGAAGAGGAACCAAACTTACAGGACATTACCGCCTCACTTTTTGAATTGGCCCCAATAGGATACAACCTTGACGCATTAAGTGCCTTGGATGTTGATGTATTGCCTTGGGTGATGGACGAGCTATCAGAGACGCGACGCATTTGCGCAGAGGGTGTGCTTCCTGCTATCCGCGAGTATGAGGACGCTCACCCCACGAAAAGGAAATTAATACCCAGCTTCATGAGAATTATAGAACTATTGGTGAGCGGGAAAGAATTATCGAGAAACGATGCAGCAGGCGAGAGGGAAAATCTTGCGGCTATCGACCGCGCACTTAGCGCCTCCATATTAGAGAGCGGATTAGAGGAAAGCTACAATAATCTAGTGTCATTCAAGACAAGGACTCTGCTGAACTCATCAGTGACTCGCTTCAGGTAACCCCAAGATTTGATATTGCCTCCATAGAGCAGAGCATTGCAAACTCCGATAGAATTGATAGGCGTGCATATTCTTCAGAAATGATTGGAGAAATAGCCGACAGTTTGGGGTTCTGCGGCCTGAAAAAGTACTCCAATCTAGAGAAAGGTATCGTCGCTTGCATGCGTCGCAATCAAGAAGCCGCAAAGGAGGTAGTTCGCCGTCGAACAGGGCGCTAATTAATCACTTAGCCAGGCGTTGTGCCGTAGCAGGCTTCTGAAACCATTCTCGACGCTCTTTGTGGGATGTGATTAATCGCGGCGTAAGCGTCCGGTGAGCCTGCTCTGACGCGTCATAGAGTGTGTTGATAGTGTCCACTATTGATAGTGGACATCTTGAGGGCAGATATGGCGGGTAAGAAGGGTCAGAAGAAGCGGTTTTGGTCGGATGAGGAGAAGGTTTCGATCTGCGCGCAAACATGCGCGCCGGGTGTATCGGTAGCGCAGGTCGCGCGGCGGTACGCCATGAACACCAATCTGATCCACAAATGGCTACGTGATCCCAAGTTTGCGCCGGATCGAGAGATCGTTGAAGTCGAGGTTGCTGAGACGCCATGCTTTCTCCCGGTCGAGATTGTGGACCATCCCCAGACCAAAAACCCGGCCCCAACGGCTGACGCCAAGCCCGCACAAAGTGCGCTTGAGATGTAAGCGGTCGCTGAACAGCACGGTCAGCTTAGCTTGACGGCTTGAAGTTCCACGGCAGCAGATCATCGAGGCGGCTTTGCGGGTGACCGTTGGCGATCGCTGTCAGCGTTGCCTTGAGGTAGGCGAAGAGTTCGACGCCGTTGATCTTGCAGGTTTCGATCAGGGAGGCGATGCGGCCCCATGCGATGCCGCCTTCGTCGTGCCCGGCAAAGAGGGCGTTCTTGCGATTGATTGCTATCGGGCGCATCAGGTTTTCGACCCTGTTGTTGTCAATCTCGACACGACCATCGGTCAGGAAGGTTTGCAGCCCGTTCCAGTGGTTATGGATGTATGTGAGCTTTTCGCCCAGCCGGGACTTGCTGGAGATCTTGCGGCGTTGCGCCTGCAGCCAGTCGCCGAAGGCTGCGACCAGCGGGGCGCTGCGGGCCTGGCGGGCTGACAATCGCTGGCCGGGGTCGATACCACGGATATCGGCTTCAATGGCATAGATCTGGGCGATGCGGCGTAGGCCTTCGGCGGCGATTTCTGATCCGTCGCGGTCAAAGACTTCCTTCAGTTTGCGGCGCGCGTGTGCCCAACAATGGGCCACGCGAATTGGGTCGCCGCCCTTGCGCGCGGGTTTGGTCAGCCTGTTGTAGCCCTGATAGCCGTCGATCGTAAGCGGTGCAAAGACCCCATGTTTCAATAAAATAAGGGATTTGCGATATTCGTCACGTTCATCGAAGGGAGATGATTGTGTCGGAAAGCGAACAGAAAGAGGCCCATGTGGTCTGGGGTATCCCGGTTCCGCGCCAAGAGAATGGCCGGTATAAGTGGCCCCGTGCGATCAAGGACAAAGCCGTCGACCGGATCCGCGGCGGTGAAAAGATTGTGTCGATCGCACAGGAAATCGGCGCCAATCAGTCCCTGGTTGCAAAATGGGCATCTAACGTTCGCAAGGATGATTCCGCGCAGCAGGGAACGGGTGCCTTCGTGGAGGTGGTGGCAGCCGGAGACGCCAGGTCCAGTATCTGGCGCGAAACGGCGGCAACATCATGTGACGTGTTTCTTGGAGATGTGCGTCTCACGATAACGCCGAACTACCCGACTGTTGATTGTCACTGAGAACTGACCCGGCATTGTCACCGAGACTTGACCCACCCAGCTGTTATGTTCTTTGCGTCATGATGGCGTCAATGCTGCTGTCTCCTTTCGTTTCTTTTTCGCTGTCTCAGAGCTGGCCTTGAACCGATAGCTGTCATTACCTGTCTCAAGGATGTGGCAGCGGTGGGTTAGGCGGTCGAGTAGCGCGGTGGTCATTTTCGCATCGCCGAACACGCTGGCCCATTCGCTGAAGCTCAAGTTCGTGGTGATGACGACGCTGGTGCGCTCGTAGAGTTTACTGAGAAGGTGGAACAACAACGCGCCTCCCGAAGCGCTGAACGGCAGATATCCCAGCTCATCCAGGATCACCAAGTCGGTTTTCACCAACGCCTCAGCGATCTTTCCGGCCTTGCCTTGGGCTTTTTCCTGCTCCAGCGCATTGACCAACTCAACCGTTGAGAAGAAGCGGACGCGTTTACGGCGATGTTCGATCGCTTGGATGCCAAGAGCGGTAGCGACATGCGATTTCCCGGTTCCTGGGCCCCCGATCAGCACTACGTTTTCGGTCCCATCCATGAACTCCAAGCGATGCAACTGGCGAACCAAGGCTTCACGGATT
>NZ_LGHS01000016.1 GCF_001202025.1 Pseudorhodobacter aquimaris | reverse complement strand
TATTTCCTCAACCTGATCGCAAAGAATTGCCCGCTGAATCTGTTCGACAACCCTCTTCCCATCCTCGAGGCGCAACCCGATCCCGTCTGGACAGGTCACCCGGTAGGGTCGTGAAATGCCGTCAAGCTGATGAGTGCGCTTCTCCCCGTTGTCGAAGGTAGTTTCGATTGTAATCCGTACGTCCATGGCAGCCCCACACGCAAAGAACTCACCTTAGCACGGGCCGCAACGACGAAGATGACCCCCATGTTTTGTCCACTCCCATTGAGCAATGGCGCGTTCATTACAACACCGTAAGGCCGCACAGCGCTCTGGGCTATCGCCCGTCCGCGCCGGAAAGCACCGTTCCGATGGACCAGAAGCCCACAATTCACTAACAATTAAACGGGACCACCCGATGGGGGCACGCCAAGGCTCAGCTGGGAACCGGCGGTTGGATTTTGGCGGAATGGCCGCTTCGATCTCGGCGCCGGTCGGCGCATCCCGTAGCCAGTTTGCGTCAAATGCCCGGTCGGCAAGGAATGGGCCACACGTTATGCCGAGATTATCTCGCGGGCATCGTTCCACGGGCTATATCCCACATAAAAGCTACCATCTCACGCGCAATGGCGATGGTCACAACCGTCGATTTCTTGCCTCGCTGAATGAGCCTGCGATATCTTGTCGTCAAGCGTGACTGCGCTTTCCAAGCAAAGGAACTCGCGGTTGTGTCGCCGATATTGTCCACAGTTCTCGGACGCGTTCGAATAGTCCAACTGGCGTCGCATTCAGCGTAAGCACGCCAACGGGCGGGAACCAATTTTCGACTGAGCAGACTTATCTGACGCGCTACACAAAGGTTCGGCGCGCGATATCTTGCTGGTTTGCGATTTTGCGATGGGATCGGCCTTGGCCTGAGGGACCGCGTGGGGGTTATAGCCCCAAAAGAACCGCCGCCACATAGCCTGCAATGATGGCAAGCATCAGTCCCACGGCCAAAGAGCCGAGGTCCTTTGCGTGTTTGGCCTCTATTGACCAATGTGGTGATACGACGTTTGTGAGAACTTCGATGGCGGTGTTGAGCGCCTCAACCATAAGCAACGCCAGATAAAGCGCTGTGAGGATCAACCATTGCCGCAGGGATACGCCGAGAAACAAGAACAAAACCGCAGCCAGAACGGCGGTGCCGCATTCAAGCCGGGCGGCTGTCTCTTGCCACAGGCGCAGGGCCCCGTCACGCGAATATGTCGCAGCGTCAAGGATATGTCGCAGCCCCGCGCGCGGTGTCGGGCGCTGTGGCTTGGGCGAAAAGGAGGCAGTCATCAGATCATTTCCTTTGCGGGGCAGTCAGCCGTCAGGTCTAGGGCGTGATTGCGGGCACCGGTTTCGATATTCATCAAGCCTAACACGCTGTGGAATAGGTTGTCATGGCTGACGGGTTTATCGGTTCTGCCCTGAAGGCAGGCAGCGTGCACGCCCATCGCGTCACCAAACGTAGGGGAAAGCCACATCAGAAAGGGCACGCGCGTTTGCTCTGGCGGAGCCATGAAAGCGGGGGCGGCGTGAAGGTAAAGGCCGCTTTCGCCCAGCGATTCCCCATGGTCCGAGACATAGACCAAGGCAGGCAGGACACGATCGGAGGCCGCAAGCAAGTCGATGACGCGCGCCAGAACCCTGTCGGTTTCCAGAATGGAATTGTCATAGGCATTGGTGATTTCCTCGGCCGTACAGTCGGAAAACTGCGAGCTACGACAATCGGGCTGGAACTGCGCGTTCTTTGGGTCATAGCGCAGATAATAAGACGGGCCGTGGCTGCCGATTGAATGCAGGATCAGCACCGTGTTTTCCTGCATCTGCGCCAGTACCTTCGCGATTACCGGCAAAAATGCTTCATCGGTGCATTCGATCTGGCAGGCATTGGGCGCGAGGACGGCGTCAACGCGGTTCCACCCCACGCGTTTGGCCACGTTCTGGTCGCCGGTGTTATTGTCCCACCACTCGGTTTTGACGCCCGCATGGGCCAGCACATCCAGCAGGTTCTCATGGCGCAAAAAGGCATCGCGGGAATATTCGGCCTTGCCGAGCGGTGAGAACATGCAAGGCACCGAAACAGCAGTAGAGGTGCCGCAAGAATGCGCATCCGTAAAGTTTATGACGCCGCGCGCGCGCAGTTGCGGTGTTGTGTTCCGCACATAGCCATTCAGGCCAAAGTTCTGCGCCCGCGCTGTTTCGCCGACGACCATCACCAAAAGGACCGGTTTGGGCGCAGCTGCAAGATAGGGGCCGGGCGTGGCATCTTGACCGACAGGGGCGGCCGTGGGATCAGCACTTTTCCATTCCTCACGCAGGTAATTGGTAAGGGCAACCAGCGATGCGCCGGGTTGATAGGCCCCCATCATGTCATGCCTTTCGCGCAGCATGGCAGAGTAATCCTTATAGTGGCTGAAAACTGCGGCCAGCACGACCACAGCCGGAAGCGCCACCCCCAGCGGCCAGCGCCAAAGCTGATGCAGGGCGGACGCCCGTCGTACCTTTGGCCAGAACACAAGTGCGGCCGGCACGCCCCCCGTCAGCAAAATTGTCCCGATCATGCGCCAAGTGATCAGATGGCGCGATTCGGTTACCGTTGTCTCAAGGATGCTGCGGACCATTTCACGGTCGATGAGCACGCCAAAGCTGCGCTCGTAATATTGTGCGCTGGCCGCGATCAGGATCAGCACCGCCGCAACCGGTTTTTGCAGGCGCGACGGCCCAAGCAGTTCCAGCAGCATCACCGTCAGCGCCCAGACCCCGATGCCAAAGATCACCGCCTTGATCGGCGCTTGCGGGAATTGAGCGAAAAGCCGCGTCCAAAAGCCGAGGTTCAGCAGCGCCAGCACATAGCTTGCGATAACGACGTTTAACGTAATCTGTGACAACACAGGACGGGCGGAAATAATACCGGTAAAGCGGAGGGCGAATTTGGGAAGCATTTGGGCCTGTGCATGATTGACTGCCGGTCTGAAACCACCGGCTTGGCGCCTTTTGCGCCCCCAAGCTTGCGCCAGCCTTACAGTCGCCCGCACGGTTTGCAGATTTTTGTGACCGCGGCGCGAAGGCCCGCTATGAAAGATCATGCGATTGCTTCTTGTCGAGGACACACAGGATCTGGCCGATGCCGTGCTGCTCTTTTTGGGGCGGGAAGGGCATGCGGTGGATCATGCCCGCAGCACCGCTGAGGCGAATGCCGCCCTTGATGTCACAGAATATGCCTGCGTTATCCTTGATCTTGGCTTGCCCGACGGCTCCGGCTTGGAGGTGTTGAAGGGGCGGCGCGCGGCGGGGGACCGGACCCCGTTCATCATAGCCACCGCGCGTGACCAGATCACCGACCGCATCGCGGGGCTTGATGCTGGGGCGGATGATTATATCGTCAAACCCTTTGATCTGGGCGAACTTGCCGCCCGGATCCGCGCCCATTCGCGCCGCGCGCAGGGCAGCCCCGTGACCCGTATCCAACTGGGGGAGGTGGATGTGGACCGCGCCGCCGCCCGCCTGTGGCGCGGGCAAAAGGAAATCCGGCTGACATCGCGTGAATGGGCGGTGTTTGATGCCCTTTTGGGCGCGCGCGGCCGCATTCTGGGCAAGGCCGCACTGGAAGACGCGCTTTATGCATATGATGCGACGATTGAGGGGAACGCGATCGAGGTGTATATCTCGCGGCTGCGGCAAAAACTCGGGGCGCAGATGATCGAAACACGGCGGGGCTTGGGATATATGCTGCGATGACGCGCACTTGGTCGATCCGGCGGCAGTTGACGCGCTATGTCTTGGGCCTCGTGTTGCTGGCTTGGGCCGCGACGGTTTTGATTGCGACATTTGCGATCCGCTATGAGATGAACGAGATCCTTGATGAGGAGTTGCGGACGGTCGCCGAGGCGACGGCGCTTTTTCTGGAGGACGCCGAGGGGCCACCGAACCCGCGTGTGATCGGGCTAACCGATGCCAGCGGCAATCGGGTGTTGCGGGTCACCCGAACCGGCCAAAGCACGGCTGACGCGCCATGGCCAGTGCTGGAGACGGATGGCCTTCATAATACGGCCGGATGGCGGGTTCTACGGCTTACTGCCGGTGGCGGGGTGGTGGAGGTCGGCCACAATCTGTCCTGGCGCCTAGAGGAGCTGTGGGAGGCGGCCTCTTCCATGTTGGTTATGATCTTGCCAATGATTGCGCTGTTGATCTGGGGCTTGCGGCGCAGCCTTGCGCAGGCCCTTGCCCCGCTAGAGCGCCTTGCCGCCACAATCGTTGCGCGCAAGCCCGAGGATCTGTCACCCGTGCCGCTTGATGATCTGTCGCAAGAAACCCTGCCGCTGATTGCAGGAATGAACGCCTATATCGCCCGTATTGAAACCCTGCGTTTGGCAGAGCGTCAGTTCATCGCCAATGCGGCGCATGAGCTGCGTACCCCGATCGCCAGCATCTACGCGCGGCTGGAACTGTCGTCTGATCCCGATGCCAAAATAGCCGTGCCGCAGTTAAAAAGCCTGACCCACCGGTTAGGGCGTCTGTTGCAATTGTCGAGGAGCGAGGCCGGATTGGGCCTTGGGGCGGGGCCAAGCGATCTGGTTCAGATCTTGCGGCTGGTGATCGAGGAGGTTGGGCGCAACACCGACCGCCCCATTCATTTTGATGATGGCGATCATGAACAGATGATCGTGCCACATGATCCTGACGCGCTTGCGATTTTGTTACGCAATTTGCTTGAAAACGCCGTGGAGCATGGCACTGGCACCGTTCGTATCCGGCTTGGACCGGGGGCGCAGCTAAGGGTCGAAAACCCGACGGATAATCCGGGTTTCCTTGAGGAACCCTTTCGCAAGGGCGCGCAATCGGGGGGGACGGGATTGGGGTTGTCCATCGTCTCGGCGCTTGTGAATGTCATGGGAGTGGAGGTTGATAAACAAATCTTTGGCGGGCAGGCGGTTGTAACGGTCACCTTCGCTGATCGCGCGCAATAGGCGCAAGATTTTGCTGTCGGGTTGATTTCGATCAACGCATTCATCCCCCCTTATGATCATATCGATTCTTTCTGCCTTGGCAGAGCCGACAAGGCTTAATGCGATCCGCCTGCTTGCGGATGGTGACAAACATTGTGTCTGTGAGTTGATGAAGCTGTTGAGGGCGACACAAAGCCGGATGTCGCGCCATATGCAGGTTCTTAAAAAGGCGGGGTTGGGGACCGACCGGCGCGATGCGCAATGGGTACGGTACAGGCTGAATCCCGATATGCCGCATAATGTAGCAAAGCTGATCGAGATGGCACTTACAGTTGAGACTGAACAGGAAAGGGTCGCCGCATGACCACTGAACCCCATGACCTCAAGCCGGAACAAAAGCACTCTGATTGGCGCTGGTATGGTGGTGTCGCTGGTGCCGGAGCTGTCTGGTTGCTGCTTTAGGCTTGGATGCACAGGACAGGGACATTCGGCTTTACCTTGAGGGTTACAGTGACCAGCAAAACAACGCCGAAACAGGTGCCTAAATCATCCCGCCGCAGTAGGTGGAGCGACCCGCCGCGCCATCATACGTCGCCAATCCAACCCTTAGAACAAAGCCTCGAACTGCGCCCGTGACAGCCGCACCGTTCCATCCTGCACCTTCGGCCAAGCAAAGTTGCCCTGCTCCAACACCTTGTAGATCAGCACCATGCCATTTGTCGGGGAAACGGTCCCCCGGACCGTTTCCTGACCCTCCTCATCGTCCCGGGAGTGGACAAAACATGGGGGTCATCTTCGTCGTTGCGGCCCGTGCTAAGGTGAGTTCTTTGCGTGTGGGGCTGCCATGGACGTACGGATTACAATCGAAACTACCTTCGACAACGGGGAGAAGCGCACTCATCAGCTTGACGGCATTTCACGACCCTACCGGGTGACCTGTCCAGACGGGATCGGGTTGCGCCTCGAGGATGGGAAGAGGGTTGTCGAACAGATTCAGCGGGCAATTCTTTGCGATCAGGTTGAGGAAATCATCCGAGAAAGCCGCGTATGCCCGGATTGCGCCTCGGTTCGTGCCATTCATGACTATCGCACGCGCGATCTCGACACGCTCTTTGGGCGGGTTCGGGTCAAAGCCGCGCGCTTGCGCCGCTGTTCGTGTGATGCCAGGTCAGCGGCGATGCCCGGCGGACCTATTTCTCCGCTGGCCTATTTCTTTCCTGACCGGGCTACCCCGGAGCTGCAGCGGCTCCATGCGGAACTCGGGTCCCGGCATTCCTTTCGCGAAGCCGCGCGGCTGATGAAAAGCTTCCTCCCCTGCCATCCGCCCCATCACACCACGGTGCGTGACCGGTTGGGAAGAGTAGCCGCGGGGCTCGAGAAAAGTCGAAGGGCATCAGGCGATCCCGCTGAAGCACTTCCCAAAGGGGGTTTGACGGTTTTTCTGGACGGTGCGCATATCCGCTGTCGACCGGAGTATCAGCAGCGACACCTGGATCTTGTGGTCGGTAAGATTGAAAGTCGCAATATGTGCCGACGATTTGGCTTGGTCGCCAATGCGACGGCATCGCCAGGCAGCCGGATGCGAGAAGAGCTGTCAGACTTTGGATGGAAGCCGGGCCGTCTGTTGACGGTAATCTCTGATGGCGAGCTTGCTCTCCCGAACCTCATACGGAATGCCATGGGTGGCGACGGCCAGGTGAAGCATATCCTCGACTGGTGGCACATCTCGATGCGTATTCGACATGTCGAGGCCGCCGTTCAGGGTCTGGTCCAGATACCGGGATTCACTGGAATTCCAGTGCTGTTCCAGCGCCCCGCGAAAAGCCTTCGCTGGTGGCTGTGGCATGGCAGAGCACGGGTCGCGGAAACTTATCTGAAAGGGCTCATGCACGATTGCACCCGCCTTGCGGAAGAACCTTTGGCTGTCCGCACCGCTGCCGCTCGTGTGCAGGCCCGATGCGGGACACTGTACACCTATCTCGCGAACAACATGGAATCCCTTGTCGACTATGGCCGACGGTACCGTAACGGGCTGCCCATCTCGTCATCTCGTGCCGAAGGATCAGTCGATGACATTGCCAATGCCCGCATGGGAAAGCGCAGAAGGATGCGGTGGTCGCCCAAAGGGGCTCACCGAGTAGCCGTCACAAGGGCCGCAGTTCTCGATGGTCGGCTGACCGTCGCAAACAGAAAACGCGCCGCATGACCCCCATGTTTTGTCCACTCCCTTCGTTGAATTTCCCATCTCACAATTAAGGGCTACGCGACACTTGGTCAACAATACAGATCGAAATTTCTTTAAGAGACACGTCAAGTCCGGCATAATTTTTCATGGTCGTTCTCCTCACGGCTTGTTTTCCCATGAGGCCAGTATACCGGACCTCGTTCGCCACTGGAGGGCGACCGCCGCAATCACACCATGTCGCTAAACACGTATCTTAGATCAAAGCCACGAGTTCAGGCAGGCGGTGCCAATGGCACGGTTACGTTTCAATCGCTTGATGAACTTCCGCGCCGGTTGCATCTGGAAAAGTTTCCAGAAGAGTACCAGTGTATGGATTTCGTGTTTCATAGGCCATGGTAGAACCGTTTTTGTAAGATCTTCTCACGGGAGGCAGAGGTTTCAGGACCGGCCATTGTCCAGTCCTGGATTGGTAAGTGTACGTCCCTGCGATCACTCATGTGGGAGAACAGGGTAATCGATGTATCCCTCAGCCCCGCCGCCATATGCGGTCGCGCCGTCAAGTGCGTTGAGGGGTGCGTTCTGCTGTAGCCGGGCCACCAGGTCCGGGTTGGCAATATAGGGACGACCAAAGGCGATTAGATCGGCGGCGTCACTGCGGCGCGCCGCAATTGCAAGGTCTCTGTCATAGCCATTGTTGGCGATGTAGATCCCGTTGAAACGCTGCCGCAAGATATTCAGATCAAATCCACCCTCGACGGCTCGTGCTCCGCCCGTCACACCTTCCACGACGTGGAGATAAGCCAGATCAATATCATTCAACTGATCGACAAGTGCGGTGAACACGGGTTCAGGATTGCTGTCCGTAAGGCCATTGGCCGTGCTGATCGGAGATATCCGAATCCCCGTGCGGCCACCATCGCAGATGGCCGCGACAGCTTTCGTGACCTCAAGTGTCAGCCGAATACGGTTCTCGACCGACCCACCATAGTCATCGGTACGCTGGTTGGCCCCGTCACGCATGAATTGATCTAGCAAGTATCCGTTCGCGGCGTGAATCTCGACGCCATCAAACCCTGCAGCAAGAGCGTTGCGCGTCGCTTGCGCGTAATCTGCGACAATCTCCGGCAACTCCTCCAGAGCCAGCGCCCGCGGTGTGAGTGCTGGTTTCTTTCCATCCGGAGTGAACGCATCCACTTCAGGGCGAACAGCGGAGGGAGCGACAGGCAATATCCCACCGGCCTGCACATCCGGGTGGGACACCCTGCCGACATGCCACAGCTGAGCAAAGATGCGGCCACCCTTATCATGCACACCGGCCGTGACGGGGCGCCAGCTTTCGATTTGCTCGTCGGTCCAGATCCCGGGAGTAAAGGCGTACCCTGTGGCCTGCGGCGAAATGTTCACGCCTTCACTGATGATCAGGCCTGCCGATGCGCGTTGGGCGTAATATTCCTGCATCATTGGGGTGGCGATGTTTTCGGGGGACCGCGCGCGGGTTAGGGGGGCCATTACGATGCGGTTTGACAGCGTATAAGGTCCGACAACGACGGGGGAAAAGAGGTCAGTTTCAGGGATGGTTGACATAGTAACTCCTAGTCTCCTGGCTGGCAGGAGAGTGAATTTGGGACAAAGGGGTGGGCCGGTTGCTTTGGGCGTGTCGGATGTGGCCAACGCCCGATCCGGTCGTTTTGGGGGCGAATTTGTGGCGGCGGCGCAGGGCTTAGGTTAAAGGCGCTGCGCCGCCAATCGAGCTTGCAATGCAGGGTTTCCGATCTACAGATTGGTCATCTGCATCCCTTGTTCCGTGTAACGGTCGCCAGCGGCAGCGCCGCGTGGGAACAAGGTGTCGAGGCGGGTGAGAATGTCCTCGGTTAGTGTGACATCGGCGGCCCCAATATTGTCTTCAAGATAGGTGCGCCGTTTGGTGCCCGGGATCGGAACAATATGATCGCCTTGGGCCAAGACCCATGCGAGCGCCAGTTGCGCAGGCGAGCATCCGGCGCTGTCGGCGATGGCACGGTATTGCTCCAGCAAGTTCAGATTCTGATCCAGATTTCTATCGGCAAAGCGCGGCTGGGTGTGCCGGAAATCATCATCAGCCAGGTCGCTTAGTGTGGTGACCTTGCCGGTCAGAAAGCCGCGCCCAAGCGGGCTGTAGGGTACAAAAGCCGTACCCAATTCGGCGCACGTGGCCAGCATCTCTGCCTCTGGGTCTCGCGACCACAGCGAATACTCTGTCTGAACCGCCGCAACCGGGTGCACCGCATTTGCCCGACGCAAAGTTTGTGCGGAGATTTCGCTTAACCCGATCCCCCTGATCTTACCTTCTTTGATAAGATCGGCCATCGCTCCGACCGTGTCCTCGATCGGGGTCACCCCATCAAGGCGATGCGCGTAATAGAGGTCGATCTGATCAATCCCCAGACGTTTCAGCGACGCCTCGACCGCCTGTTTCATGTAGGCCGGGCTGCTGTCGATGTGTCGTACGGCTGGATCGTCGGATCGGATGATTGCGAACTTGGTCGCCAGCGTGACGTTGTCCCGGTTTTGCCGGACGAAATCCGACAACAAGGTTTCATTCGCGCCGATACCGTAGGTATCGGCGGTATCGTAGAACGTGACACCCAATTCAAGCGCACGGTCGAGCGTTTCATAGGATTGATCGCGGTTGGTCGGGCCGTAGAATTCGGACATGCCCATGCAGCCAAGCCCAATGGCTGATACGGATCCCAGTCCGCCACCCAGATTACGCGTTTTCATGTGTTTTCTCCTTGAATTAGGGTTGTGTGCAACGAGGATCAGCGGCCTGAAAAGCAGCAATCTCTTCGTCGTCGATAGACAGTGGCTCGCAGCCGTGCTCTTTCTCGCAAACAAAATCGTACTCAAAGCCAGCGGCGTGACAGCTCAGGCACTCACGCCCCTCAAAGTTGACCGCGTGGTCGCCCCGGCTGGTAATCGTCGTGCTCTCCGCCGTCACGTCGAGGGCAAGAAACTCCCAGCCATTGCTGTCCGGGTAGTCTGCGCTCGAGTGTTTGATCATCGCTTCAAACGGGACAAGCTGCATCACCGTGCCGACCGGGTATTCGATATCAGGCACGCGGTCGGTAAAAATACGGATGGCTTCCTTGAGCTTTTCTGGGTCGGAATGGAACAGGAAGGTGTTGCGCACTTTGGGGAAATCATAAATGCAGCCAAACATATCCGAGGTGGCCTCAATCTCAATATTGGCTTGGGCTGAGATTTCGGCCTGGATTGGGAGAGCAATGAATGATGCGGCAAGCAAGGCCGCAGCGGTCACCAGTATGGCGTTAAATCGACCACACAGACTTAGTATTTTCATGTGTCTTTCCCTTGGATTAGAGTTGTACGAAGCGGATAGCCGTGTCGCGGGAAATGCACGGCAACCGTTCCCACCTGTGGCATGTCCCGATGCAGAATGATGCGGGTGTCGTCGATATGGGCCAGCGTACCGTCGATGACTTCCGTGCCAAATTCATCGACCAGAACCTGTACCGGCGCGCCTATCGCGGGATGTGCAGCTCCCGTTTCTGGAAGGGGGGCGGGGGGCGCCGAAAGCGCGATGTTGATCGCTTCAGCAGGCGCCAATTCGGTTCGTGTGCCGTGACCGAACTCCGCAATGCGCGCCATCCATGCCGACAATGCCGGGAACAGCGATAGACCGCTGCCGCTGGCGGCTGTGTCAGCTTTGGCAAAAAACCAAACCACATGATAGAGTGCCAGATCAGTCAGCGCGGGCGTGTCCCCGGCAAAGAAATCGGCACCGCCCAGCAGGTTCTCAAGCCAACCAAGCCCTGTTGTAATTTGGCCGCGATGATAGCCGACATCCGCTTTCAGGCCGTCCAGATCAATCTTGTGATCCCAAAACGCCTCGCGGTCATGGATCAGGGCTGGGGGAACGGCATCAGCGCGCAGACCCATGCTGTAACGAACCACTTGCCAGAACAAAATGCGGTCCGCCCAATTGTCGAGCAGCGGGGTTGCTGTGCCCGCAGTGTTCGGGGCAAGGGCGCGCGCCGGAAACCGCTGGTCAAGTTCGGCGGCGATCTGGGCGGAATCACAGTAGATATCCGCCCCGATCTGAAGCACTGGGGCCCGCCTGTAGCCACCCGTCAAGGCCAGCAGATCAGCCTTTGGCGCAATAGGAGGCACGATGACCGATGACCATGACAGCCCCTTGAAGCCCATCAAAGTTCTGATTTTTTCGGAATAGGGAGAGGCTTCATAGTGGTGCAGGATCAGGTCGACCATCGTTTTTCTCCTACTTCAGCAGCCCGAGGATATCTTGCGCGGCGGCGGCGGATGAGGCGGGGTTCTGGCCGGTGACCAGTTTTCCGTCACGCAGCACGAAACTGGCCCAATCCGTCCCTTTTTCATACTGGCCACCATTGGCCTTCAGCATGTCTTCCACCAAGAACGGCACAACATCGGTAAGGCCGACGGCCTCTTCTTCGGTGTTGGTAAAACCCGTCACCCGGCGACCAGACACCAGCGGTTTGCCGTCCGCACCTTGGGTGTGGCGGAACACGGCTGGGGCGTGGCAAACTGCGCCGACAGGCAAATCGGCGGCGGCGAAGGCCTCGATCAGGCGTTTGCTGTCCGCGCTTTCGGCCAGATCCCACAAAGGGCCGTGGCCGCCCGGATAGAAGATGGCGTCGAACCCGTCTTCGGTTACATCCGAAAGCTTCAGCGTCGTCGCAAGATGCTTTTGCGTCTCTGGATCGTCTTTGAACCGACGGGTGTCGTCGGTCTGTGCGTCAGCGCTGTCGCTGGACGGATCAATCGGCGGCTGTCCCCCTTTGGGCGAGGCCAGTATAATGTTTGCTCCGGCGTCCTTGAAGACGTAATAGGGGGCCGCAAACTCCTCCAGCCAGAAGCCGGTTTTCTTGGCTGTGTCCCCGAGTGTGTCGTGGGATGTCAGTACCATCAGAATTTTCATGTTATTTTCCTATTTTTTCTCGCCGACGCGGATCACGCGCTTGCCAAAGTTTTCGCCATTCAGCAGGCCAATGAAGGCTTCGGGCGCATTTTCCAAACCGTCGATGATCTCTTCGCGGTATTTGATTTGGCCACTGTCGATCCACGATCCCATATCTTTGGCAAAATCCGGGTAGAGGTGGCCGAAGTCGTCAAAGATGATGAAGCCCTGCACCTTGATCTTTTTGCGCAGAATCTGACCCATAAGCCAGTTCATCCGGTCCGGCCCTTCGGGCAAGTCAGTCGCATTATACTGAGAGATCAATCCGCAGACCGGCACCCTTGCGTTCGGATTCAACAGTGGGATGACCCCGTCGAGGACTTTGCCGCCGACATTTTCGAAATAGACATCGATGCCATCGGGACTGGCCTTTGCAAGCTGTTCGGCAAAGTCATCTGCCTTGTGATCGATACAGGCATCAAAACCCAACTCATTGACCGCATAGGCGCATTTCTCTGGCCCGCCCGCGATGCCGACCACGCGGCAGCCAAGGATCTTGCCGATCTGGCCCACAGTGGCCCCGACAGGGCCGGTTGCGGCCGCCACGGCGATGGTTTCGCCCGGCTTTGGCGCGCCAATTTGCGTCAGACCCGCCCAAGCGGTAAATCCGGGCATACCCATGATACCGAGCGCCCAAGACGGGTGTGCAGGCGAGGTGCCCAGATTGGTGATCCGCGTGCCATCCGACAGCGCGTAATCCTGCCAGCCATTGAAGCTGAGCACCCAGTCGCCCGGCGCAAAGCCATCAACCTTTGAGGTGACGACCTGAGCCACTGTGCCGCCCTCCATCACGCCATCAATTTCCACCGGCGCGGCGTAAGATGGCGCATCGCTCATGCGCCCCCGCATATAAGGGTCCAGCGACAGATATTCGGTGCGCAGAAGCATCTGCCCAGCACCAGGGGAGGGGACGTCCCCTTCGACCAAGCGAAGCGTGTCCTTGGTCGGTTCGCCTTTGGGGCGTTCCGCCAGCACAAGCTGGCGGTTTACTGTTTCGGTCTGTGTCATGGTCATCATCTCCTAGAAGGCTGTTTCAAGAATGCGGCGGGCATCCTCGGGGGTGATGGCATTTTGTTCGCCAAGGGCGGTCATGCCGTGATCCTTCAAGGCGGCGACGATGCGATCAATTTCAGGTGCAGCAATTGCGTAATCGCCGAGTCGGGTTTTGATGCCCATCTGTTCAAAGAACCCGCGTGTTGCCTCGATCACGGCATCAATCCGCGCATCATCAGATCCCTCGCGGATGTCCCAAACATTGGCAGCATATTGCAGCAGTTTCTCGCGTTTGGGGCCACGTTGGTCGTTCATCAGTGACGGCAACACGACAGCCAGTGTGCGGGCGTGGTCGGTGTCATTGAGCGCGGTAATCTCATGTCCGATCATATGGCTTGCCCAGTCCTGCGGGACACCTGCGCCGATCAGGCCATTCAGGGCCAGCGTTGCCGTCCACATCAGGTTGGCGCGAACGTCATAGTCCTCCGGCGTTTCAAGGGCTTTGGGCCCAAGCTCGATCAGGGTGCGTAGCAGGGTTTCGGCAAAACCGTCCTGAACGCGCGCGGCGGATGGATAGGTCAGATATTGTTCGATGATGTGAACAAACGCGTCGGCCACGCCGTTCGCGATTTGACGGGGCGGCAGCGTGTAAGTGACCTCGGGGTCCAGCACCGAGAAAACCGGGTAGCAATGTGGGCTACCAAACGGAAGCTTAGCGCCCTTCTCGGGATTGGTGATCACAGCGCCAGAGTTCATCTCCGAACCGGTGGCGGGCAAGGTCAACACGGTGCCAAAGGGCAGCGCTTGCGTGATGACCGACCCGCGAGATGTCAGGATGTCCCAGGCGTCGCCATCATATTTGGCCGCCGCCGCGATAAATTTGGTGGCGTCAATAACGGAACCACCGCCGACAGCCAACAGGAAGGTGATCCCTTCTTGGCCAATCACCTCGACAGCTTTCAGCGCAGTGGCGAAGCGCGGATTGGGCTCAATGCCGCCAAATTCGACCAAGGTCCGGCCCGCAAGTGCCGCACGCACCTGACCAAGGACGCCTGTTTTCTCCGCGCTGCCTCCACCATAGAGGATCAGCACCTTTGCGTCAGCCGGAACCTGATCCTTTAGGTCCGCGATACGGCCCTTGCCAAACAGGATATGTGTCGGATTTCGAAAGTCAAAATTATTCATGGGTTCAGTTTCCTTCAGTTTCAATGTGCAGGCGCACGTCAACGTTTCCGCGTGTGGCGTTGGAGTATGGGCAGACCTGGTGCGTCGCTTCGACAAGTCTTTCAGCATCCTCGCGGGTCATGCCCGGCAGATGTGCGGTAATGTCGAGATCAAGTCCGTATCCGCCCTCGGCGCGTTGGCCGATGCCCACCTCAACCGACGTTAATGCCGCTTTGGCATCAAGCTTGAGTTGTTTTGCGGTCATTTCCATCGCGCTATCAAAACAGGCCGCATAGCCAAGCGCGAACAACTGCTCGGGGTTCACCCCCGTCTCGCCACTGTCCGGGCGAACCATCTGGACTGAAAAGCTGCCATCGTTGAGGGCGGCGGTTCCCGAGCGGCCCCCTGTTGCCGTTGCGGTGGTTTTGTAGAAGATTTTCATGAGCTTCCTTTCGCGAATAGACTGGTCGTCTATAGATGTGTCAAAATTTTTGGGGTTATGTTCCTGGAACCAGCACCTTTGTGGCATTCATAGCGGAATTGAGCGGGGCTTCACTGTGCGAGAGGCTCGCGACGAGGCTGGCTCCAAGCCACATGTGGTAGATCATTTCTGCCGTGGAGCGGGGGTCTTCAAGCGCGGCGATCGTGCCATCGTCCGTTCCCTGTTCAAGGGTCTCCGTCAGGCGCGCGACGATTTCGGACACACTTTTCTGCAAGATATTGCTCATGTTCTCCGAGAGGTCAGCAACCTCTGCGGACAGTTTGACGACCAAGCACCGGTCTTCGAGGTTGGGGCTGATCTGTTTTTTCCGCCACTCTTCGAAATAGGTCAGAAACCGAGACCGTGCATCCATGTCCGGATGCGCAAGCGACGCGTTCAGGCGTGTGCCATACTCCGTCATAAAATCGTTCAACAGCGCACAGCCATAAGCTTCCTTGGAGGCGAAATAGTGATAGAACGACCCTTTCGGAACACCGGCCTCTTTCAACAGCGCACTCAGACCGACACCTGTGTAGCCCTGCTTGGCTGTCAGGCGTCGTCCTGTGGTCAGTATCTGTGAGCGTGTGTCGTTTTTCTGTTCCATGACCCCCGATATAGCCTCATTAGACCGGTCGTCTAGGGGTGGTGTGGCTTTTTCTATTCACAGGGCCGTGAGCGGCGCTGAGAAACGGTACGGGAAAGGCGCTAGCCAGCATGCACACCAGTTAGCAGCTTTAACATCCAGCACAGAAAAACAAGCAATGCATACGCAAATCGATGCGGCACGCCCTTAGTTTGCGTTCAGCACTGCTTCCAGCAAACCAGGAAAGCGACGGTCAAGCGCATCTCTTCGCAGTGAAAGCAGGCGACCTCGCCCCTTGGGGATATTCCGGATCACACCTGCTTCGCGCAACACTTTGAACAGGTGCGACTTGGTGGATTTCGCCACTTCCGGGTCCATTAAATTGCAGTTTGCCATTTCGACCGGGCCGTCGCGGAGCTGACGCACGATGTCCAACCGGCCCGGATCGCTGAGTGCGAACAAGACCTGCGTCAGTT
Organism: Pseudorhodobacter aquimaris; assembly: GCF_001202025.1. Taxonomy (GTDB): domain Bacteria; phylum Pseudomonadota; class Alphaproteobacteria; order Rhodobacterales; family Rhodobacteraceae; genus Pseudorhodobacter; species Pseudorhodobacter aquimaris. The sequence continues at coordinate 8,408 of NZ_LGHS01000016.1, read as the reverse complement.
GCAGCTCCTGTTCCTGCGGGTGCGCAAGATCGGGGCTGGCAGTGTCGGGTAAGATACTCATGGTTCGAATATACTTGAACCTTCCGTAGAAAGAAACTAGAGAAAGGTTCGACAAACTTCGAACCCTTATGAAGGACTGCATTCCAAAATGACTACGATTGTGATGTCACCCAAGGCTAGAGAGCGCGCTGGTTTCGCAATCGTACTTACTGGGAGCGCTCTGATGATGGCGAGCGCGAGCGCGCCGTCCCCCTTTTATCCGCTACTGCAGCAGCAACTCGGATTTTCGTCTTTGGTCGTGTCGGAGATATTCGCAATTTACGCAATTGCCCTTCTTGCGACACTGTTAGTGGCCGGATCAATCTCGGATCATGTCGGGCGGCGCCCTGTTCTGTCGATAGGGTTCGTGCTTCTCGCTGTTTCCGCTGCCGGATTCGAACTGTCAGGTTCTGTGCCTGCGTTGTTATTGGCTCGTGTAGTACAGGGCGTAGCATGCGGCCTTCTTTTGTCTACGCTGTCGGCTGCGATTACGGATCTTGAACCCCCTGAATTCAAGGGCATCGCGGCGATCTGTAATTCAGTCATCCCCCTCGTCGGGCTGGCCCTGGGGGCCTTGGTATCCGGCTTCGCGATGGAGCACCTTACCGAGCCAAAATTTGTTATATTCACTGGGATTGCAATGGCCAGCCTGGTGTTGGCGCTGGCCACATGGGGCTTGCCCGAAACATCGCCACGGCATGAAGGCTTGTTGCAGGCGCTGAAGCCTCGCGTTGGCCTCCCGATCGAAGTCAGGGGCACGTTCTGGCGTGGCGCTCCGGCGCTATTCGCGGGCTGGGCCACAGGGGGGCTGTATCTGTCGCTTGGCGCACTCATCATCTCACAGGTTTTTGGTATTCAAAATGTGATTGTCCAGGGCTTCGTGGTCGCATTGCTGGCCGGGGTTGGTGCGCTGGCTTGTTTCATTGCGCGCAACTACTCTTCGCGTGAGGTCATGTTGTTTGGCACCGCAGCGCTATCAATGGGAACCTTCGCCACTTTGTTTGGCATTCAATACGAAAATCTAGTGCTCTACCTTATTGCGCTCGCTATCGTTGGAGCGGGCTTCGGTACCTGCTTTTATGGTTTCATCCGCTCGATTATTCCGCTGGTGCCCGAGGATGTCAGAGGAGAAACTTTCGCCGCGCTATTCTGTATCAGCTACTTGGCATTCGGCTTGCCAGTCGTAATTGCCGGACTTTTGGTGCCGGTGTTCGGGATCAAAGTCGTTGTGATCTGTTATGGCAGCCTGATCGCCTCACTGGCCGCTCTCGCAGGACTGATGCGCAAATTCGGCCGAGCCGACTAGCCGGGATGGGCTTGCCATTTGTGGACAGCCCCTGTTTTGCAAGAGTTTTCTTTTGTGTTCGTGATCTTTTTGCGTAGCGGTCATTTGTCCGGCCTGTTTTCGCGGCCCTTATGCCGCTGGCCCTGATGAAGGGTTCCGTCGCAAAGTTTCCATTTGGCTTGAGCGGACCTTGGGCCTGGACACACTTATCCCGCGAGCGCTTTGAACTGCTCAAAAGCGGTGCCGCCTTGGCCGTTCAGTTGCCCTTTGCGGATCATGTGGGCGGTCTCGATACCCGCCAACGTGGCTTGCGCTGCGGCGAAGGCTTTGAAACCCTTCATCTGCCGCGTGATCCGCTTGATGAAACGATGATCCTGCTCGATGATGTTGTTCAGATATTTGACCTGCAGAACCTCGATCAGCCAACACCACCCGCTCAGGAGAAGCAGCAGGTTCATATTCTCAAGCCCCGCGGCGTTGGCGCCGCTCTTGTCGATCACGACACGATCCGGCCAGCCATTGTTGCCGATCGTTCGGGCGAAGAATGTGGTGGCTGCAGCCTCATTGCGGGCCTCCGACAACATGAAATCCAGTGTTTTGCCGTGCTTGTCGATCGCCCGATACAGGTAGCACCAGCGGCCCTTCACCTTGATATACGTCTCGTCCATCCGCCAGGAACGCCCAGTCCGAGTCTTCCGTTTCTGTGCTTCTTGCGCGATCAGAGGCGCGTATCTTTCAACCCACCGGTTCAGCGTAGCGTGATCGACATTGACGCCGCGCTCCTCCATGATTTCCTCAAGATCACGATAAGATACCGGGAACCGCACGTAGAACCAAACCGCAAACAGGATCACGTCTTTGGGAAACTGAGCGCCCTTGAAATTGATCATCGCTACCTGCTCACTCGCTGCGTCGGGGCCGCGACATAGGTTCGGTACGATGGTATCGCAAGGTCGCAATCTTTGCGACAAAGCCCTAAACTTGTGTCGCCGCTGACCTAGGGTTGATGATAACATTTGGACGATCGCGGGGCGTTTGCTCCCGCCCGTCCACAGGTCTTGGCATTGGACTTGTGCTGCCGCCAATGGGAATGCGGTCCGGGAGTTTCCGCTCCCCGGCAAAAAGTTGTAGAGCAGGTCTGCGAGCTCCTCAACGCATTGTTCCTCGACGAGATTCATGAGCGACCCCACAGGCATGAAAGCGGGGCCGCGAACATGTGGTCTTGTCGCGGTTTGGTGCCGCTCCTTTGATCACGTAATGTGCAGCAAAGGAGATGAACCATGGGCACAGGCAGAACGGATGAATTTCGCAAGGACGCGGTGCGGATCGCGTTGACCAGCGGGCTTTCGCGGCGTCAGGTTGCGGATGATCTGGGGGTCGGCTTGTCGACCTTGAACAAGTGGGTGAACGCGCACCGGGACACGGATGTAGTCTCGGCCGAGGATCGCGAGCTGGCACGAGAGAACGAACGGCTTCGGCGCGAGATCCGCATCCTCAAGGAGGAGAGGGACATCCTAAAAAAAGCCACCCAGTTCTTCGCGAGCCAAAAGCCGTGAGGTTTCGGTTTGTCGAAGAGCAGCGCGGCACCTTCCCGGTTGATCGGCTGTGCCGGGTGATGAATGTCAGCCCCCGCGGGTTGCGTGCCTTCCGCAGCCGTCCCGCTAGCCGCAGGCAGCACATGGACATGGTGGTTCTGGCCCATATCAAGGAGCAGTCGCGCCTAAGCCTGGGCAGCTATGGTCGGCCGAGAATGACCGAGGAGTTGAAGGAAGTCGGCATCGATGTGGGGCACCGGCGCGTCGGACGCCTGATGCGTGAGAACGGGATCGTTGTTGAAAGAACACGCAAATTCAAGGCGACCACGGACAGCGACCATACGTTCAACATCGCACCGAACCTGCTGGACCGTGACTTCACGGCGGATCGACCCAACCAGAAATGGGCGGGCGATATCAGCTATATCTGGACCCGCGAGGGCTGGCTGTATCTCGCTATCATCCTCGATCTGCATTCGAGGCGGGTCATCGGGTGGGCCGTCAGCAACCGCATGAAACGCGATCTGGCGATCCGGGCGCTGAAGATGGCCATCGCCCTGCGATCCCCGCCTCGGGGCTGCATCTTCCACAGCGATCGCGGCAGCCAATACTGTTCGCACGACTATCAGAAGGTCCTGAGCGAGCATGGGTTCAAGGTGTCGATGAGCGGCAAGGGCAATTGCTACGATAACGCCGCCGTTGAGACATTCTTCAAGACGATCAAGGCCGAACTGATTTGGCGCCGCACGTGGGAGACCCGACGTCAGGCCGAAACCGCCATCTTCCAATACATCAACGGCTTCTATAACGCGCGCCGTCGACATTCAGCATTGGGAGGCAAAAGTCCCTTGGCCTTCGAACGCCAAGTGGCCTAAACGAGCACTGGGGGCGGCACAAATACGTGACAAGACCACACGTGATTGGCGATGGGTTTTTCACCGGCGAAGGCGCGATCTATGAATTGCGATTTGCTGTCGATGATCTCCGCCTGCGACAGGGGAAACAGTCGGATGACCTCCATGCGACCGGCGAGAGAGTCCGCGACCTTCGGGATTGTCATTAGGTTGGCCGACCCCGTTAGGAGAAATCTTCCCGGAGACTGGTGGTCGTCCACGACGTTCTTGATTGCAAGCAGGAGGTCGGGCGCTCGCTGCACCTCGTCGATGACTGCGCGCTCCAATCCGCGGACGAACCCGACCGGATCATTGATCGCTGCTTCTAACACGGTAGCATCGTCTAGGGTGAGGAAGGGTGTCTTGTCGGCTGCGATGTCCATGGCGAGGGTCGTCTTTCCGGACTGCCGGGGCCCCGAGATGAGAACTACCCGCGTGTCGGAGAGCGCCTCCTCTATTCTTGCTCTGGCGAACCTTGGGTACATTAGCGGGACGATTCCTTTCGACCAGTTGAAAGTACGCGACCGACCAATTGAAAGTCAAGATACGACCGATTGAAATCCGACGGCCGACCATCTTAAAGTCCACGCGAGCCAGCCTGGCCGTTAGTCCTCCGAAACCCGAGGAAGCTAGCGCACTCAAACTCTTGAGATCGGGGCGTCAGAACCAGTCTCGCCCACGGCGATTTCCAGCTCGGGCAAATCCCGCAAGCTATGCAAGTCAAATGTCGCCAGAAACGCCTCCGTGGTCACAAACGTATGCGGCGCGCCCGGCCGCGGCGACCGTGGTCCGGAGGCGATTAAGTCCTTGAACCGCAGCCGGGACAGCAGATCACGGCTGACCTCCTTGCCAAAGATGTCCGCCAGGCCCGCCCGGTCGATCGGCTGGTGATAGGCGATGGCACAGAGTACGCCCATCTCCATCTCGGTGAAGGCGATTGTCTCCTCACCCAGATTGGTCGCGGCCTTGATCGCGTCGGCGAACTTCGTCCTGGTGCGGAACATCCAACCGCCGGCGACTTGCGCCAACTCAAAAGGTCGACCAATCAGCTCGGCCTGGATGTCGTCGATCAGCATCTCGACCGAAGCCCCCTGACCCACCACGCGGGCCAGGTCTTCTCGGCTGACCGGCGACGCGCTGGCGAAGAGCACCGCCTCGATCCGGCCCATCCATTCACGCCAGCGCAACTCCTGCGGCAGATCGTCGAGTTCCCGGTCGAAATCGCTTTCGCCTTCATCGGCCTGCTTTGGCTTCTTTCGGGCCATCACGGCGCGATCCCGTAAAGCCGGAAGGTTGAGCGCCCGGTCAACTCCCGCGCCACGCCCAGCTCAACCAGCCGATCGCAAAGCCGACGTGCCGCGCGGTTGGTCATCGGTATCGCAGTTCCTTTGATCATCGGTGACAGCATGGTCGAGGGTGCCACCGCATCCTCGGTCAGGAACAAATCGACAGCCGCCTCCGATCCCTTCGCCCGGAGCTTCGGCGCGACGACACGAAGTGCTTCCGCGCGACGGGCCAGATCCCGCGCCAGCCCGATCACAGTTTCGATGGATTCGAGGATCCGTACCTGAACCGCCAGTTCGGCCCCCTCCCCGCTCAGCGCAAGATCGCGCAGAACCGTCTTCGTAAGCCGTTGCGACGAGACCGGCAGCACGTTTTTCCAGTTCAGCCCGCGCGCCAAGGCGATGTCCGAGAGCAGACAGGCGACCCGTTCCGCGCGGTCGTCGGCGTCGAGAACGGCGCGCAGGATGGTCGCGCAGCCCGCCAGCGGCCCATGGGTCCGGGCACGCGATTGCCCCATATCGAGCCACCCGCTCAATTCCGCTGCAAGATTTGCGCCGATCAGGTCTTCAAACTCGCCCGTCCCGCCTGGCTGCAATCGCACACTCCCGCGCCAGAACGCCAGCAGATCGCCATCCGGTCCCCGCGCGTCGCCCGGCGGCGTCAGGTGGTAGGCATCGCGAATATCAGCTTCTCTGGCCAGCCGCCCCTCCAGCTTCGAGGTTGCCGTTGCCGCCGTCAGCGCCAATCGGTTGGCCAACAACTTCACCGGCACCCCGTGCCCCGGATCGGAGACCAGCCCATCCAGCACCGTCAACGCCGCCCCGGATCGAAAGGCCACATCTTCAAGGGTTTCCGGACGCGCAGAGGTGATCCACGGCGGCATCCGGGGTAGTGTATTTGTAGCGTCAGCAAGGGCTGGTTGAGTAAATGCCATGCCGCAATCTTATCTCACCACGGCGCTTAACTCCAGAAAATACTATTCTAACCGCCGCAGCGTGTCGCTCAATCCTATGTCCAATAAATTTGCATTATCGGACATGTAATGCTACGCTCAGAAATAGTCAGATTTCATCGCCGGATTCAGTGGAAAATGCCCTCAGAGACCGAGAAGTCGACGTCAACGCCCTCTGATGAACTTGATGATGCTCACGTCGACGAGAGCGATCAAGAGAAAAGCGACGGCATCGCTCTGCCCGCTCATGTCGCCGGTTCCGGCAGTCTCGATCGCCTGGTCGACACCGCTCGCGACTACGCCCGCGCCGCTGCCTCAGACAACACGCTGAAGGCCTACGCGAAAGACTGGACGCACTTCGCACGCTGGTGCCGGATGAGGGGGGTGGAGCCCCTGCCCCCCTCATCCGAAGTGATCGGCCTTTACCTCGCTGATCTTGCCTCCGGGTCAGGCCCCTCCCCGTCGCAGTTGGCGTCCCGCCCCCTGTCGGTCAGCACGATCGACCGCCGTCTGTCCGGTCTCGCATGGAACTACGCGCAGCGCGGTTTCACCCTCGATCGCAAGAACCGCCACATCGCGACCGTCCTCGCCGGGATCAAGCGGAAGCACGCGCGACCGCCTGTGCAAAAGGAGGCGATCCTGGCTGCGGACATCGTCGCGATGGTCGCCACCCTGCCCTACGACCTACGCGGGCTGCGGGATCGCGCGATCCTGCTGATGGGCTACGCCGGAGGCCTTCGCCGCTCGGAAATCGTCAGTCTTGATGTGCACAAGGATGACACGCCGGATTCCGGCGGCTGGATCGAGATATTTGACAATGGTGCCCTGCTCACTCTCAATGCCAAGACCGGCTGGCGTGAGGTCGAGATTGGCCGCGGCTCCAAGGATCAGACCTGCCCCGTCCATGCGCTCGAGCAATGGCTGCACTTTGCCAAGATCGACTTCGGGCCGGTCTTTGTGGGAATCTCGCGCGATGGCAAACGCGCATCTGACACGCGGCTGGACGACAAACATGTGGCGCGCCTGATCAAGCGCACGGTCCTGGATGCCGGCATCCGATCCGACCTGCCCGAGAAAGACCGCCTCGCCCTCTTCTCCGGCCACAGCCTGCGCGCCGGTCTCGCCAGTTCGGCCGAGGTCGATGAACGCCATGTCCAAAAGCAGCTCGGCCACGCCTCCGCCGAGATGACCCGCCGCTACCAGCGGCGCCGCGACCGGTTCCGGGTGAACCTGACCAAGGCTGCCGGTCTCTGATCGCGCGCTCATTCGGTCGTTTAGTGGCGCTATATGCAACTGCAAAAGGCCTGTTTTGATGCCATTGATAGGCTACGCGCGCGTTTCAACCGAGGATCAAACCCCCCTGCCCCAGTCGCAGGCCCTGGAATCCGCGGGTTGCGCCGAGATCCATGAAGAGCACGCCTCAGGCGGCAATCGCGCGCGGCCGGTGCTTGGGCGTGTGCTCGAACGCATCCAGAGTGGCGATACGCTGGTCGTCGTGAGGATCGACCGGCTTGCGCGGTCTCTGTCGCATCTGCTGGAAGTGATCGAGCGGCTGGAGGCTAGGGGTGCGTTCTTTCGCTCGATCCAGGACCCGATCGACACTGGATCCCCGCAGGGCAAGTTCACGCTGCAGGTCTTGGGCGCTGCGGCCGAGTTCGAGCGCGCCCTGATCCGGGAGCGCACCAAGGCCGGCCTCGCCAGTGCGCGCACAAAGGGCCGCGTGGGCGGAAACCCTGGACTGCGGGCCAAAGACCCTGCCGCTCTTCGCAAGGTGCGGCTAGCGCGACAGGACGGCTACATGTGTTGATTGTCACTGAGAACTGACCCGGCAACAGCAGAAATTGTCATTGAGAATTGACCCATGTGCAACCTTGCCCCTGCTTGATTCAGCTGGGGGCTATTGGAGTGGTAGACATGGGATTTTTGAGGGTTATTCGGAAATGGGCGCTGCGAGACAAGATGCCCATTCGCGAGATTGCGCGGCGTACAGGCGTATCTCGCAACACGATCAAGAAGTATCTGCGGGCTGGGATTGTCGAGCCCGAGTTTCAGAGACCGGACCGGCCGAGCAAGCTGGATCCGTATGCTGAGAAGCTGACAGCCTGGTTGCTGTCTGAGCAGCGCAAATCACGCAAGGAGCGGCGGACTGCCAAGCAGATGCATGCCGATCTGGTGCAGCTTGGCTTTGATGGCTCATATGAGCGGGTTGCGGCCTTTGTGCGGGACTGGAAGGGTGAACGGCAACGCGCATATCACACGACTGACCGCGGGGTCTTCGTTCCGCTGGTGTTCCAGCCTGGCGAGGCGTTTCAATTCGATTGGAGCGAGGACTGGGCCTATGTTGGCGGCGAGCGCATCAAGCTTCAGGTCGCCCATATCAAGCTGTCGCACAGCCGCGCCTTCTTGGTGCGGGCCTATCT
>NZ_LGHS01000015.1 GCF_001202025.1 Pseudorhodobacter aquimaris | reverse complement strand
CGTGTGCAGGCCCGATGCGGGACACTGTACACCTATCTCGCGAACAACATGGAATCCCTTGTCGACTATGGCCGACGGTACCGTAACGGGCTGCCCATCTCGTCATCTCGTGCCGAAGGATCAGTCGATGACATTGCCAATGCCCGCATGGGAAAGCGCAGAAGGATGCGGTGGTCGCCCAAAGGGGCTCACCGAGTAGCCGTCACAAGGGCCGCAGTTCTCGATGGTCGGCTGACCGTCGCAAACAGAAAACGCGCCGCATGACCCCCATGTTTTGTCCACTCCCTTGGGCGGCCTTGGGTCACGCTGGCGATCGACGTCGCAACGCGGATGGTGACCGGATATTACACCTCTCTCGAGGCTCCTTCGCGTCTGTCGGTGGCGCTTTGCCTGACACAGGCTGTGGCCCCCAAGGCGGAACTTCTGGCGGAATTGGTGTGCAATGTTCCTTGGCCCGCGCAGGGTAAACCACATAGCATCCACGTCGATAACGGGCGCGATTTCCGGTCGCATGCCTTTCGGTCGGCATGTGCGGAATGGGGGATCGATCTGGTCTATCGGCCGCCAGGCAGTCCTCATTTCGGAGGGCACATCGAACGATTGATCGGCACGATGATGGGGGCCGTGCACCTGTTGCCTGGAACAACGCAATCCTCGGTCGTGGCCAAGGGCGACTACGATGCCGAAGGCATGGCCGCGATGACTTTAGGCGAATTTGATCGCTGGTTTGCCCTGGAAATCTGCCGCTACAACAACAGCATTCATTCAAGTCTTGGCTGTACGCCCGTCGCCAAATGGGAGGTGCTCTCAGAGGAAATGATGGGCGACATCCCCTTCGAGATGGAAGCCTTTCGGGTGAGCTTCTTGCCGAGCGAACTGCGCAAGGTCAGGCGTGACGGCATCCATCTGTTCCAGATACGGTACTGGTCGGATGCGCTTGCAGGCCACATTGGGCGCGGGGATGGGAAGGTGGTCGTTCGCTACGACCCTCGCGACCTCTCAATGATCTGGGTCGAATTGGACGATGGCCGATATGTTGAGGCGCGTTATAGAAACTTGGAAATTCCGCCCGTGCCGCTCTGGGAATATCGCGAAGCCATGAGGAAGGCCCGTGCCCTTGGCAAATCCGGGTCCTTCGAGATGGAAGCCTTTCGGGTGAGCTTCTTGCCGAGCGAACTGCGCAAGGTCAGGCGTGACGGCATCCATCTGTTCCAGATACGGTACTGGTCGGATGCGCTTGCAGGCCACATTGGGCGCGGGGATGGGAAGGTGGTCGTTCGCTACGACCCTCGCGACCTCTCAATGATCTGGGTCGAATTGGACGATGGCCGATATGTTGAGGCGCGTTATAGAAACTTGGAAATTCCGCCCGTGCCGCTCTGGGAATATCGCGAAGCCATGAGGAAGGCCCGTGCCCTTGGCAAATCCGGGTCCAATGAGCTGGTCCTGGCTGAGCTGATCCGACAGCAACGCCAGATCGAGTTTGAAAGCCGGGGCCTAACGAAGGCCGAACGCCGATCCCGTGAAAGAAAAGGGACATTGGAGGGCACCAACTCGGCTGTCTCGAAAACCGAAAGGCTGCGCCCGATCGACACGGGTGATACATCGCGCCCATTGTTCAAAGTGGAGAGATGGTGAATTGAGGGCAGGGACAACAGAGGAAGACGGTCGGATCGCCCTCATTCAATCGGATATCTGGATTGGCTTTCCGCGGGCCGAACAAGTTCTGGACCGTTTGCAGGGTATGATCGAAGCGCCAAGGCAAACCCGTATGCCTGGCCTTCTTGTGCATGGCGTGTCTGGGATCGGCAAGACGATGATCGCCCGCAACCTGTCGCGCAGATATGCACCGGAATATGACCCAGCATCGGGAATTACGCGAACGCCGCTCTTGCTGTTACAAGCACCGCCAGCTCCCGACGAACGGCGGTTCTATCTGCACATCCTGGCGTCCGTCGGGGCACCGGCCACGGCACTGGGCGCGCGCGCTCAAAATGTGGCCTCCCTCGAAGTCCGTGTTATTGCGCTTTTGCGCGACCTTGGCCTGCGGATGATCATGATCGACGAGGTCCACAACCTCTTGGCCGGGACCCACCGCGAACAGCGACGCTTTCTCAATGTTCTTCGTTATCTCAGCAATGAGCTCGAGGTGTCACTGGTCTGTCTTGGGGTCAGCGAGGCCGTCGACGCCATCCGTGGTGATATCCAGCTTGCCCGACGGCTGGACGAACATCACTTGCCAAACTGGCGCGACGATGCCGAGTTCTCGGACATGATCCAGACCCTTATTGCTGCCATGCCACTGGAAAAGAAGTCCAACCTGAAGGTCAAGTCACTCAAGCAGATACTTGCACTGACCGGTGGGGTGACCTCGCGCATTTTCGCCCTGATCAAGGATCTTTCCATCGACGCCATTGTAACAGGTGATGAATGCATCACCGATGACGCAATCGTAAAATGGACGCCGGTTTGGTCGCGCCATGCGAACCCCCATCGGCGGCTCGAGAAGTCCGGGGTGTGAAGCCGCACCCGCTGCCCAAGACTGTCGCGCCGCTGCCAGACGAGTTGTTGTCAGGTTGGTTGTCTCGGCTGGCGGCGGCCAACTACTGTGATGTTGCGGAACTGCTGGCCCATATCGAAATCGATACAACTCATGGCACGTCCTTGGACTTCAACATCGACGCGGCAGCGGCGGCGAAGATTGCCAACGCCGCACGGATTGACCCAGATGTTGTGCGATCTTTGACCTTCCCAGCAATGGCGACACGAGAAGCCTCGCTGACGGCCCAGATACCATTCCAGCATTGCCTGCAATGCTCCAGAGAGGGCCTTTCGCTCAAGCATTGGAGGCGAGCTTGGGCATTCGACTGCCAGGTTTGTGGGACGAGACTTGTGCCGACGCTCGGCAAGGCCAGTGGCGAACAGATGCCCGAAAAGCTGATAAATCGTGCGCGCAACGGCGCCGCGCGGCTTGAATACGCCGCGCGATTACGCAGCTCCAAGCAACTTCGGCGCGCAATGCGCGCGGTCACCTTTGCCATATCATTAAAGGCCTTCCGCGGAGATCCGTTACACGCTCTTCAGGGCCACAGGCTGGAAGTAAGGCTGTTTTGCCTTGCTGCAATTGATGCAGCCCAATCCCGTCCACTGGTCAAAGCGGCCATCTCAAGCTCCGGCATCGACGACTATGCAAGGGTTGCTCTATTGCGCGCCTTCGATAAGGAGCCACGTCTGCTTGCCGCGGTCGATTACATCGCCCGGCAGCGCGCGAAAAGCATAGGCGCGATGGCAGTGGAATCTCATAATTAAGGGCAAAAAATATCCCCGAACGCGTCGTGTCTCAGATTTAAGGGCAACGCGACACCGGGTCAGGCTGGGCGGCGCGCGGAACTTTTCGTAGTAGCGGATGGTAAATTGCGGATCACAAGGATCGTGTGTGTTCACGAAAATATGCCCTTGAACCTCTAGCCACTAGAAGTCTTATCTAGTCAACGTGAACAGTTATGTTCCCGCCATAGATTGCTGGTGGGAACCGAAAGGGTACGACATGCTGACAAGACGACACTTCATTCAAACAACAACAGCGCTATTCTCCGCGTCTGTTTCCAGCCCCCTGTTGGCCGATACCTGGCCCACCGAGGCACAGAAGGCTGAATGGGACGCGCAAGTCACGCCGCCCGGAATCGATCCGGCCGCGTCAAACCCTTGGGGCCTACACCCGCGCTTTTTGCCCCAGCGCGTGGTCGCGAAACCCGGACTCGTGCCAGGAGACATCCATGTCGATGCGGTCGCGCGGTATCTCTATCATATCGAGGAGAGCGGGACCGCAATGCGCTACGGTGTGGCCATTGCCCGGGGCAACCTATACGAGCCTGGGGTCTACACGATCAAGCGCAAGGTGAGGTGGCCGCATTGGACACCGACCCAGAACATGATCGAGCGGGATCCGGAAAACGCACGATGGGCCGACGGGATGGAACCCGGCCCCGAAAACGCTTTGGGATCACGAGCCATCTATCTGTACGTCGGAGACCGCGACACTTATCTTCGAATACACGGCACGCCCTATCCGAGAAGTATCGGCGGTCGAGCCAGTTCGGGTTGCGTGCGGATGGTCATGGCTCACATTAACGAACTTTATCCCAACGTTGAGATCGAATCGACGGCACATTTGTACTCAGCGGAGGACAGTGTCACCGCGCGAAGTTGAGTGTGGTGCGTCGGTCTGAGGCGCGTTGATGCAACGTGTGGCGCGTCCTCAAGCTTCGCGTGCCACGCAGATCGGATTACCGTTCGCCGTGCGCAACGGCAGCAGGGTCGTTTCGACCGGCCCGCTGTGTTCGTACCAATAGCAGCCGTCTTCCGGCACGAGGCGCGCGGTTGCAACATCCTGATCCGGAGCAGCCATCGCAACCACGGCTTCGGGAACGTTGCCCGTCTGGTCTGCCGTGTCGTTCGGCCCTGTCGGCTGGATGGCGCATCCTGTCGTGAGCAAAAGCGCCACCGCAACCATCATTTTTTGCTTCAGCATCAAAACCTGCATCGAGTTTCCTTTCTTTTCTGTTTTTCTTCGTATCGGCTTTTTATGCCTCACGCCGTGATTGAGGCTGTCGTCGGACCGTCTAGCAAGAAAACAAACGGAAATACCACCGTACTTTTCTCTTGAAGCTCTAGCTACTGTAGGGGCTATGTCATGACAAAACACCCGAATCCAGAGGTCCGTTCATGCCGTCCGACACCCACCGCCACGATCACGATCACGCCGAAGATGCCCAGGCAAGCGGCGGCAGTTGCTGTGGTAGCGCCGGAACGTGCGGCGACATCGCACCGACGACGCCCGCCCCAACCGGCGGGCGCAGTTTTCAGGTGTCCGGCCTCGATTGCGCCGAGGAGGTCGCGATCTTGAATAAGGTAATCGGCCCGCAGATCGGTGGGGCCGAGCATCTTGCGTTCGATGTGATCAACGGGAGGATGACCATTCTCGACAGCGCAAAGAGTGTATCGGACGACGAAGTTGCGGAACTTGTCGCGAGCACCGGCATGACCGCGAGGCCGTGGAATGCCGAGAACGCGTCGGTCGACCAAGCGGCCCATCTTGCACGACAGCGGCTGTTTACGGCTCTCAGCGGCGGCTTCTGGGCGGCGGGTTTTCTCTGGCACATCGTCGAGACCGGTATGGGCGGGGCGCTCGGCCTCTTCGCGGGGCACGGCGAAGCGCCGATGCCGCTGGCCGAGGCCGGGCTTTTTGCAGTTGCTATCCTATTCGGCGTTTGGCTTGTGGCACCGAAGGCATGGTCGTCCGCACGTCGGCTGTCGCCCGACATGAACCTGCTGATGGTTGTCGCAGTCGCGGGAGCCATCGGGCTCGGTGAATTCTTCGAGGCAGCGACAGTGGCTTTTTTCTTTTCGCTGTCCCTCTTTCTCGAAAGCTGGAGCGTTGGGCGCGCGCGGAACGCGGTGTCGGCGCTCCTGGATCTTGCGCCACCTACGGCGCGCGTGATCCACGATGACGGAAGCGAGACCGACATGCCGGCGGCGCAAGTCGCCGTAGGCTCAAGCTTTATTGTACGCGGTGGCGACCGTATCCCGCTCGACGGCGAGGTGACGGGTGGCGCGGGCGCGGTCGACCAGGCGCCGATCACCGGCGAAAGTGCTTTGATACCCAAAGAGGCCGGAGACGAGGTCTATGCGGGCACGATCAACGGCGAAGGTACACTAACGGTGCGCGCCACGAAGGTCGCCTCGGATACCGTCTTGGCCAAGATCATCCGCATGGTCGGCGACGCCCATGCCCGCCGCGCGCCGGTGGAACAGTGGGTGGCAAAGTTCGCCCGCATCTACACGCCTATCGTCATGGCTCTCGCCGTCGCAATTGCGCTACTGCCGCCGCTTATCTTCGGCGGAGCCTGGGATTACTGGTTCTACAATGCCCTCGTGCTGCTGGTGATCGCTTGCCCATGCGCTCTGGTCATCTCGACCCCTGTCTCCATCGTCGCAGCGCTCACCGCGTCGGCGCGGGCGGGCGTCCTCATCAAGGGCGGTGCCTATGTAGAGGCGCCGGGCAGAACCACGGCGCTGGCCATGGACAAGACCGGCACGATCACCATGGGCCAGCCGGAAGTGGCGGCGGTGCACCCGCTGGGCGGGGCTTCAGCGCAAGATCTGATGACCCTCGCCGCAGGGCTGGAGGCACGTTCGTCGCACCCTTTGGCGCGTGCCATTCTCGCGCGGGCGGAGGCCGACGGCGTCAAGGTGTCCGCCGCAGAGGATACCCGCACCATTCCCGGCAGGGGACTTGAAGGACGCACCGACGGACGGTCCATCTGGCTGGGGTCAGACCGGTTTGCCGAGGAGAAGGGTTTCGGCGACGCCATTCCGAAGGATCTGCGGGAGCGGATCGAAGGCGCCGGCAGCACCCTTGTCGCTGTCGGCGATGAGTCCGGTGTGACGGGCATTCTTGAACTGCGCGATCGCATCCGCCCTGATGCCAAGGGAATCGTGGCGCAACTTCACGCGCAGGGCGTGAAGACCATCGTCATGCTGACCGGTGACAACGAGCGAACAGCGCGCGCCGTCGCCGCCGAGGTCGGTATCGACGAGGTGCGTGCTGAGCTTCTGCCCGAAGACAAGGTGACAGCCATCGAAGAACTGGTCAAAACTCATGACATGGTTGCCATGATCGGCGACGGGGTGAACGATGCACCCGCAATGGCGCGCGCGCATTATGCCATCGCGATGGGTGCGGTCGGTTCTGACGCGGCAATCGAGACGGCGGATATCGCCCTTATGACCGACGACCTCGGCAAGGTGCCTTGGCTGATCGGTCATTCGCGCCGGACAATGTCGATTATCCATCAGAACATCGGTATTTCCTTGGCGACCAAGGGAGTTTTCGTTGTCGCTACCGCGTTCGGAATGGCATCGATGTGGGGCGCTATTGCAGCCGACGTGGGTGTATCATTGCTGGTGGTGGCGAACGCCCTGCGCCTGCTCAACAGCCAAGAGGCCAAGGCACCGCCGTCCGGTGGCGAGCAGGTTGGGCCACAGATCGCAAAGGCCGCGCTTGCCCACGGACATTGATCACGCGGCATTTGCAAGGTAACATTATTTCCATATCAGACCTCACGAAAGAGGCATCGAGCAGTGAAAACCATCCGATTTCCCCGCCGCGCCGTCCTGTTGGGTGGCTTAGCGGCCTTTTTGTCGGGCTGTGCCGGCAAGTTCCGCAGCTATGACGGACCCGAAGTGACGCGACTTCGGCTCTACAAGGGACAGCGTTTGCTTGTTCTCGACGGATCCGATCGCGTGCTGCAAACCTATCCGATCGGGCTGGGCTTCGCTCCTCAGGGTCACAAGCAATTCGAGGGAGACGGTCGGACCCCGGAGGGCACCTACATAGTCGATAAGCGCAACCCTGAAAGTACGTATCATCTTTCAGTTGGCATCTCTTATCCGAATGAGGCCGACATCGCCTTTGCCGAAGCGCAGGGCCTTTCCCCCGGCGGCGACATCTTCATCCATGGTGGTCCACGCCCCGGCATCGACCCGACGGACATCCGCGACTGGACAGCTGGCTGCATCGCGGTCACAGATCGGCAGATCGAGGACATCTATGCAATGGTGAAGGACGGAACGCCTATCCACATCTATGCATGACGGTCTTTCTCATGCGGCGGTAGTTAGCCGTCGCATTGGCCGCCAGAGCCCAGCTCCACGAAGCCAAGATGAGCGCCAGCAACATCCAGTCCCCAAAAAGCGCATATGGCGTAGGCGGCCGCGCAGAGGGAAGATCAGCGTCGACTATGCCCCTTTCCCCGGTATCGAGCCGCGCAACGATCTCTCCGTTCGCGTCGATGACGGCAGAGATGCCCGTATTCGCGGCTCGGATGACAGGAAGGCCTTCCTCTACGGCGCGCATACGTGCGGAAGCCAGATGCTGCTCGGGTCCGATGCTGGTTCCAAACCAGGCATCGTTTGTCGCGTTAAAAATCCAGTCGGGTCGGAACAGGTCGTCGACCACATGGCCTGGGAAGATGATCTCATAGCAGATCGCCACGGCGACCAGCGGCACACCCGGAAGCGCAAGCGTTCGCAGGCCCGGTCCAGGCGTAAAATCGCCCAGCCCCGCTGTCAGCCGCTCGATCGGCAACCAGCCGCGGAATGGAGTGTATTCGCCAAAGGGCACGAGATGGTGTTTCGCGTATCCGGTCAGGATCTCACTGTTATCGTCAAAAGCCTGGACGGTGTTGAAATATCGGGTGCCATCCTCACTCGGTACACGGTCCGGCACTCCGGTGAGCAGCACGCTGCCGTCCGGAAGCGCAGCCGCGATACGGGATCGCGCCTGGGCATCCTCATCGAGGAAACCGGGAAAGGCAGTTTCCGGCCAGAGAAGAACGTCGAAATCGCCGGGCTGGGTTGAAAGCTCGATATAGCGCGCGAAGGTCGCCTCGCGGTTCTCGGGCGCCCATTTCTCCTCTTGGGGTACGTTGCCCTGAACGATGCGCAGGTCGACATCCGGTGGCTGTGGTGCATCCGACTGGAGGCGAAGCGTGCCGATGGCCCACATCGTTACGATGCCGGCCAGCGGCATGAGCGAGATGATCAATCGTTGTCGCCCGACCGCCATGAGAGCCGCGCCGGGGAGTGCCGCTACGAACACGGTGAGAAAGCTTAGCCCATAACTTCCCACCCAGGCGGCGGGCTGGCGAAGGGCGGCGTAATCAACAAGAGCGTAGCCGGCGAGGTTCCACGGAAAACCTGTCAGAACGTGACCGCGCAACCACTCGGCCGCGGTCCATGAGGTCGCGAACAGGAGGCAGGCCAGGAGACTGCCCATGGCTCTGCGCCGCGCGATTTCGACGAAGAGCACGGCGGCAATGGCCGGGAAAATCGCGAGACCTGCGGACAATCCCGCGACGGCCGGGATCGCCAGCGCTCCGAAACGCTCGGCCTCGACGTAGAAACTTTCCGCGATCCACGAAATCCCGAAACCGAACTGGCCGAGACCAAACGCCCAGCCGACGAGAAAAGCACGCCCGAAGGAGAGGTCGCGAAGACCGACAAACAACGCAGAATAGGCAACGGGAACAAGCAGGAGAATCGAGAAAGGCGGGAAGGTTAGAACGGTCAGCGCCCCGGCGGCGAAACCAAGCGTCATCCGCGAGAGCAGACGTTTGCGCAGAGCGAAGCAGTTCAGAATTACCGGCTTCACGACTTGATCGGACGCCGCGCACTGATCCAGGGTGCGGCGAGCAAGAGCCCCACGCCACTGACGACAAACACATCGGCCATGTTGAAGGCAGGCCAATGCGTTGAGTTGATGTAGAAATCCAGGAAGTCCGTTACAGCCCGATACCGCACACGATCAAAGACATTGCCCAAGGCCCCACCAATAATCGCGCCATAGGCAAGCGTTTCGACCACATTTCCGGCGCGAAACAGCATAACCCCCAGCCAGCCGCAGATGGCAAGAGCGAGAGCTATGAGGCTCCACCATGGTGCGCCGCCAAGTAGTCCGAAAGTGACGCCATCATTGCGATAAAAGACGAGGTTAAAACCCGGAAACACGGAGATTCCGGTGCTTAAAGAGGCCGCATTCGCCACAACAATGGCTTTTGTGATCTGATCGATTACGAAAGCGGCAAGCGCAGCAAAAATGCCGATCACCGGAGATAGTTTATGCACTGGCATTGCGTCACCCCAACCAAACATCGAGAAAAAGCATCAAAACGAGCCCGACGGCCAAGCCGAGCGTTGCCTTGTTCTGATGGCCGCTGCGATGGGTTTCGGGGATGATTTCGTGGCTGATGACATAGAGCATGGCGCCTGCGGCAAAGGCCAAGCCCCATGGCAGCAGCGGTTCCGACAGTGTGATGATGCCCGCCCCGAGCAAACCGCCAATCGGCTCGACCATGCCCGTTAGCGCGGCGATGCTCCATGCGCGCAGCTTCGGATATCCTTCGCCCAACAGGGATACCGCGACGGCCAGCCCTTCAGGCGCATTCTGAAGCCCGATGCCGATAGCGAGTGGCAGACCGCCCTCCATACCTCCGGAACCGAAGCCAACTCCGACCGCGAGGCCTTCGGGGAAGTTGTGGATCGTGATCGCGATGATGAACAGCCAGACCCGCCGTAAGGACGCCGCTTCGGGCCCTTCGCGTCCCGTTCTGAAATGCTCGTGCGGCAGCCTTTCATTCATCAATGCAACGGCCCCCATGCCCAAAAGGATCGAGACGCAAACGATGGCCGCAGGCATCGCGCCGTTTTCGAACATCGGCTCCGCCGCATCCAATGCCGGGATGATCAGAGAAAAGAACGAGGCTGAGAGCATGACGCCGGCAGCGAAGCCGAGCGACAGATCGCGCGTCGCCCGCGACGGGATGCGCCCGAACAGCACGGGAATTGCTCCGACTGCCGTGAGCGATCCGGCGGCAAGGCTTCCGAGAAAGCCGAGCATTATCGGAGACAGGTTTTCCATAAGCGGGCCAGATTATCCTTCGGCGTAGCTTGAAAAGACTTCGGTCGACCCGTCCTCGCGGATGAGGAAGACATCATAAGCTTCACGGTTTTCTTCCGGCCCCATGCCGGGCGAGCCATAGGGCATTCCCGGAACGGCGAGGCCGACGGCGTCCGGGCGTTCCTCAAGAAGGCGGCGGATATCAGCGGCCGGGACATGGCCTTCAATCACGTAGCCCTCTATGAGCGCGGTATGGCAGGAGACCATGCGCTGCGGCACGCCGTTGTCGAGCTTGAAACGAACCAGCGACCCGCCAAACATGTTCTCGCCCGTCGGCGCGAATCCGTTTTTCTCGAGATGGTTCATCCAGGACAGGCAGCAGCCGCATCCGTTGGTCTTGCGGACGTCTATCGCTGTTGCCTCTGCGAGGGCCTGGGCCGCCGGGAACAGGGCGAGCGCGATGGTCAGAGCTTGGGTCATGCGTTTCATGGGTCAGAGCCTTTCGGTTGTCGTCTGGGCAATTTCGCTGTCAAGGTTTTCAGTCAGAAGCGCGCGCGCCTCGGTCAGACGCAACAGCGCGGCGGTATCATCCACCTCTTTCTCTGCGGCTTCTGCGAGCCGGTCGTCAGAGAGAGGGTCAGTCGGACGCCCATCTACGAGGACTTCGTAGTGCAGGTTGGGACCTGTCGCTGTGCCGGTTGCGCCAACGCGGCCGATCACATCTCCCGCCGCCACGCGTTGGCCCTGTGATAGGCCCTCCGGCACGGCGCTGAGATGCGCGTAGCGCGTCATGGTCTCGGAGCCGTGGGAGATTTCGACCACGCGTCCATAGCCGCCTCGCCAGCCGATGAAGCTGACCCGGCCCGGTGCCGTCGTCCGTACCGGCGTCCCGCTTGCCGCGGCAAAATCGACGCCGGTGTGCATCCGGACGTTTCCGTAGACCGGATGTGTGCGGCGCCCGAACACCGAGCTGAGGCGCGCGCCCTCGACCGGCTGTGCAAAGACGCGAAGCACCTCGCCATCGACGTAGATCGTCGCCTGACCGCTGCCGTCGTCCGGCCAAACGATCTCGTAAAGCGAATCGCCGATTTCCAGTGCGGCGAAGGCGAGGTCCGGCTGTCCGATCTTGTCATCGCCGACGCGCGTCTCGCGCCAGAGAAGCCTTAGTGTCTCGCCTCCAGCCATCTCACGGCGGAAATCCACGGTTCCACCCAGCATTTGCGCAAGGTCCACGGCAAATCGGGCGGGGATGCCGGCATTGTCGAGTGCCGCGAAGATCGAGGTGTCGATCACGGCCTCCCCAGCAAGGGTTACGACCTCCGGATCCGGCGCCACGACCTGCGTGGACACCTGCTCGCCAAAAAGCACCTCGATCCGCACCCCGTCCTCGACGGCGAGCGAGACGGTGCGGGGGCTGCCATCCATAGTCGAAACAACAGTGACCGAATTCCCCGGCCGCAACCGTCGCAGATCGTATTCCGCGCCAAGCGCAAGGGCGACTTCCGCCCGGTCGGCTCCCGCAAGACCGGCTTCGGAAAGCAAGGAGTCGAGCGTTTCACCAGAAGATATGTCGCGAGACCAAGTCAACAGGGGCGGTTCGATCGCCTGCATCGGCCTGTCAACAACAGCGGCCTGCAGCAGGGGGAAGGGGCCGAGGCGGGGTGTATCTTCCGCCCACGCCGTAGCTGGCAGCGACAACGGAATGTCCAGGCTCCGGGGAGCTTCAGGACGCTGGGGCATCCAGCTACCTGCCTGGGCAAGTTCTGGCGGCACGGATTCTTTCGACAGAACATCGAAGAAGGCGATAGCCGCCCCCGAAACGGTCCCCGCAAGCGCGACACCTGCCGCAAAAGTTCTGAGCCTCATGTCGCCCCCTCCGTTTCTTCTTCCAACGCGCGGCGGATCTTCGGTACCGCGAATTCCCTCGGTTCATGATAGTCAATCATGGTGACGAACCGTCCAGCAGCACCGAACAGGAAGACGCTGGCCGTGTGGTTCATCGTGTAGTCGCCGCCTTCCGTGGGCACCCGCTCGTAGGCAGCGCGGAAGCCGTCCGCGATGCGCGCAATCTGCCCCTCCGGTCCCGTCCAGCCGCGGATCGCTGGGTGGAAATAACTGACATATTCTGCCATCGCCTCGACGGTATCGCGCTCGGGATCGACCGTGATGAAAACCACGTTCAGCTGTTTGGCTTCGTCTCCTAAATCGTCGAGCCAACCTGAAATGTCCGAGAGCGTGGTCGGGCAGACATCGGGGCAGTAAGTGAAACCGAAGAACGCCATCGTCGGTCGCCCGATCAGGGTTTCCGGCCCGACCTCGTTGCCTTCATGGTCAGTCAGGCGGAAATCCATCTCGGTCAGAGCCATAGGCCGCTGCCCGATAGGTTCGGGCGCACCGGGTCCGTCGACCCGCCACCAACCGACGAAGAGCGTCAAGGCAATTGCACCGGCACCGGCCGCGCCGTATCCTGCGATCGTCCTTCGTCGCATTAGTCTTCCGGTCCGCGTGCGGCGATGCCAAGGATCGGCACCTCGACCGTCACCTCGCCCCCGTCGACAAAAAGTAGGGTCAGCGGAAAGGTTTCCCCTTCCGTCATGGGTTGTTGTAGCCGCATCAACATCGCGTGGAGGCCGCCCGGCTCAAGCGCGACGCTCTCGCCCGGGGCGATCGCGATCTCACCTGCCGCGCTCATGGAACTCACACCTTCGGCATTGGTCTTCGTCTCGTGGATCTCGGGCATCATCGCGAGGGGTGTTGAAAGACCAATCAGCGTCACCGGCTCGTCGCCAGTGTTGCGGATCGTCATGTAGGCGGCCCCGGGGCGGTTCATCCCTATGGAGGCGCGAGACCACGCGCTTTCGACGACGACATCCACGGGTCCGGCCAGTGCGGGCACTGAGAGCCCTCCAAAGGTCAAGAGCGCGGCCAGTGTGCCCGTCATAATAATCTTTTTCATCGTTTTGGTCCTGCCTTTTCCATTCAGCTTTGCACGGCGGCAACTTCCGCGGCCACTAATCGCCGCAGTTCTGCCTCCCCGAATGGATCGAGCGACTTGCCGTTTACAAAGAAAGTAGGAGTCTGGCGCACTCCCACGGTTTCGACGTCCGCACGATCCTGATTCAGGATCGCAACGACATCTGGTGCCAGCATTTGCGTGCGCGCGGCCTCTGCATCGAGTCCGGCAGTGGCGGCGATCTGGAGGATCAGACCGAGCTCAGGCGCGCCGTGCGACGCCCATCTCGGCTGATCCCGCAGAACGGCTTCGAGCACCGGCTCGTAAACGCCTTGCATGCGTGCTGCCTCGAGCACGCGGATCGCTTCCTCGGATGCCTCGCCATGAAACGCGGTGTAGCGGATAACGACGCGGACGGCATCTCCATGCTGTGCCATGATGTCCTTCACGATCGGATGGAAGGCGCGGCAAGCCTCGCAGGCCGGGTCAAAGAATTCGACAATCGTGACGGGCGCGTCGGCAGGTCCGAGGATGGGCGAGTAAGAGCGGATCATCGCGTCCGCGAGTTCCGGCGCAACGGTTTTTGCTTCGGCCGCGGGGCCGGGGCGAGTCGCGTACCAAGTGGCTCCGCCGAAACCGGCAACGCCGAGGGCGAGAACGGACAGGATTAAGCCGCGTCGATTCATGTTTGTGTTTCCTTCAATGAAAGGGCCGACAGGAAACCGATCAGCGCGAAGGCGGCCAGCGCCATCAGCGGGATCGGGATGCCGAAGACCAATTGGTTATCATCGGTGCACGAGGGGCCGGTGGCCGTGCAGGGCTGGATACGTTCGGGGATCAGGCCCGCGTAGAGGCCCATGTGCCACAGGGCGACCACGCCACCACCAAGCGCCAGAGCGATGCCATAGCGCCCGACGCTGCCGTCTCGCCACCAAAGGCCGAGGCCGAGAATGATCGCGAGCGGGAACATGAAGGCGCGCTGGAACCAGCACAACACGCAGGGTGTCTGCCCCATCACTTCGCCGATGAAAAGTACAGCAAGCGAGGCGACGAGGGCAACGATCCATGCCAGCCCGAGGGCGGTTTCTGCGGGTACGCGGTTCATGTCGGTCAGATCCTCTCTTCCAGATCGGCGAGAATCTCTTCAGCGGACGTGCCATAGGGCCATGAGTCTGCAAAGCCTGCCTCGGGGTCGAACAGAAACAGATGCGACGTGTGGCCCATTGTGTAGCCATCCGGCGCTGTGGCCTCTTCGATGCGTTCAAAGAAGATCGGAAACGTTTCGGATGTAGCGGCGATCTGTTCGGGCGTACCTGTCAGCCCGATGATGTTCGCATCGAACAGCGGAACGAATTCGGCGAGTGCCATGGGCGTGTCCCGTTCGGGGTCGATGGTTATGAAAATCGGCTGGACCCTCGCGGCATTGTCGCCCAGACCGTCCATCACCGCCGCGACCTCAGACAGTGTCGTCGGGCAGACATCGGGGCAGTTGCTGAAGCCGAAAAATACCAACATCCAACGCCCCGAAAAGTCTTCTTCCGTTCGAACCACACCTTGGTGGTCCGTCAATTCGAATGCAGCGACAAACGCTGGATCGGTGTCGGTTCGGGCGCGGTCAGCGCGATAGTCCGACCAGAGCAAAAACCATACGAAGGCAAGCGACGCGACGCCTGCCAAAACCCAAAGAAATTTCTGTGCCGATGTGAGGGACAATCCTGTGCGCCTGATTTTGATTCTTGATTATTGCCGCGTTTACATCCTCTAGCTACTAGAGGTTCAAGCGCGAAATCACGTTGTGGCTTAAACTCACGCGTCTGTGAATCCTGCACTTGTTTATTGGGGCGGCAAAACCTACAAAGACTGTAACTTTTTCATGGAGGCGAAGATGCTCACGATCGGCACTCTGTCAAAGAAGACCGGCACAAAGGAGCAGACCATTCGGTACTACGAGCAGATCGGGCTCATGCCCGAACCTGGCCGGACTGAAGGCGGACAGAGGCGCTATGACAATGCACAGCTCGACCGACTGTCCTTCATCCGCCATTCGCGACAACTCGGCTTCTCGCTTGATGCGATCCGCGAGCTGCTCGACCTCAGCGACCAGCCCAATCGGCCCTGCGAAGAAGCCGACGCGATTGCGCGTCGTCAGCTAAAGCAGGTGGAGCAGCGCATGGCCCGTCTGAAGGCGCTGCGCACCGAACTGAAACGCATGGTTCACGAATGCAGCGGTGGACGTACCGCCGATTGCAAGGTGCTTGAGGTGTTGCGGGATCATTCCGAATGTTTGACCGAACACGACGAGATCGGTGCCTGAGATGCCTGCCGCGCTTGCCTATCCGCTTGCGGCCTTGGCCGAGATCGCCGGGTGTTTCGCGATCTGGAGTTGGTGGCGCCTCGGCGCATCCGCGGCCTGGCTCGTACCCGGTATTGTAGCCTTGGTGGTATTCGGGTGGCTTCTGGCGCAAGTCGAAACGGTTGCTGCGGGCCGCGCCTTTGCCGCCTATGGCGGAGTCTACATTGCGGCTTCTGTACTGTGGATGTGGCTTGCAGAGGGTAACAGACCGGACAGGTGGGATGCGCTTGGCACAGCCGTTTGCTTGCTCGGCGCAGCTATAATACTGGCTGCGCCACGAACCAATTGAACTTTATGTTTTGAACTTGAAACCGTCTCAAATCGCGATCTCATCGCCCCATAAAAAGGGCTATGCTCTGGATTGGTTGGGGCGCCTGCCTGAAAGCTCCCGACGGTCGTACGTGGAACTGACCATCAATAATCAATCCGGAACCCTGATCTGCCAGAGAGGTTGAAAGATCATAGTTCACAAATTGGAATGGGAAGTATGGCGGCAGAAAAACGAGCAGAAAGACGCACACTTTGGATCGTTCTCGGTCTCAACATCAGTCTTGCTGCGGCCTTTTTCGCAACTGGGACCTTCGGGGATTCCAGTGCCCTGATCGCTAACGGGCTCGACAACCTTTCAGACAGCTTGGTCTACGCAATCAGTCTGTTTGCATTGTCGCGGTCTGCGAAATGGAAACGTGGCGCGGCGAATGTCTCGGGCGGCCTGCTGATCGTGTTCGCCATCGGGATCCTTTATGATGCTTGGCGCCGCTATGTCGGTGGGTCGGATCCCCTTGGCACCGTTATGATCGTCATGGCGCTGAGCGCGGCGGCCATCAACTCAGTTTGTGTCTGGTTGCTCGCTCGGCTCAAAGATCCGGACGTCAACATCCGCGCGGCCAATACTTTCAGCTGGAACGACTTTGCGGCAAACCTCGGAATCGTGGTCGCCGGTGGCCTCGTTGCCTGCCTGGGAACGAACTGGCCCGACCTAGTCGTCGGTGTGATTATCGCCGGGATCGCGGCCTGGGGCGGCGTCAATATCCTACGCGACGCACACGGTGAACACCACAAAGCAGTTCACACGGACAAGTAGTTGCGAGAGATCGTTTCTAAAAGAAGGGGTTGAAGCTACAGTAACTATAGAGACTAGTCTGTTCCAAGACGATTCGAGGAGCGACTCCGTTGCAGATAACCAACCCCCTACTTGCACCCACAAAACTACTGGATTTTGATACCGCGCCTCTTGCGCATCTAATAGAGAGCCGCAGCTGGCGCGACTTATCCGAATACGATCGGATCGGAGCTGCCTATGATTTCGTTCGAAATGAAATCTCGTTCGGATACAATCGAGCTGACGACATCCCCGCATCCGAGGTACTTTCCGACGGCTACGGGCAGTGCAATACGAAAGGCACGCTCTTAATGGCGCTGCTGCGTGGTGTTGGCGTTCGTTGCCGGTTGCATGGGTTTACGATCCACAAAGGCTTGCAGCGCGGTGTTGTCCCAGAGTTGGTGTATCCGCTTGCTCCAGAGGAAATTCTCCATTCGTGGGTAGAGATCGAATTTCAAGGGGCCTGGATCAACCTTGAAGGCTTCATCCTGGATGACGCTTTCTTCGAAGTCCTGCAAAGATCGTTCTCGGACACGGACAGTCTCTGCGGTTATGGCGCGGGCACGGATTGCCTTGGCGCGCCTCCCGTCGCCTGGAACGGAGAAGATACCTACATTCAGAAAACCGGCATCGTGCAAGATTTCGGCGTGTACGATACGCCCGACGCCTTCTATTTGTCCCATGAGCAATCCTTTGGAAGGCTGCGTGGTGCCCTTTACCGTCATATAATACGCCACTGGATGAATGCGCGCGTACGTGGTTTCCGCAGCGGCCGCCTGAAGACTGACCGACGCGCGACACACGCGCATGAGGAGCCTGCCAATGCCGCATGATCACGGGCACGCGAATATCGATCCGAATTCTGGGGATCGACGGGTTGCGATCGCGATCTGGGCGAATGGGCTACTTACTGTTGCGCAAATCGTCGGGGGCATATTGTCGGGCAGTCTAGCACTTATCGCCGATGCGCTGCACAACTTTTCCGATATGGCCTCGCTTGTCATTGCCTTCGCCGCGCGCAAGATCGCGCGGCGCCCGGCCGATGAGCGCATGACTTTCGGCTATGGCCGGGTCGAAATCGTCGCTGCCCTGATCAACTACACCACCCTGATCGTGATCGGCTTCTACCTGATCTACGAAGGTGGCATGCGCATGATTGATCCACCAGAAGTCATGGGGTGGACCGTCGTCATTCTCGGTGGAATTGCGCTTGTGGTCGACACGCTGACCGCAATGCTGACCTATTCGATGCAGAAGGGGAGCGTGAACATCCGCGCGCTGTTTCTCCACAACCTTTCGGACGCGTTGGCTTCAGTGGCTGTCATAGTCGGCGGGACGCTCATTATACTTTATGATATGCGTTGGGTGGATCCGGCCATCACCATCGCATCGCGCTCTACATCTTGTATCTGTCCTTCACCGAAATAGGGGCCCCAATTCGAACCCTGATGCTTGGGAGCCCACCAGATATTGATGGAAATGACGTAGTCAGAGCGATCCAGAGTGTCGATGGCGTTGTGGACGTGCATCATGTCCACCTGTGGCAAATGCAGGAGAACGCTGCGGCATTGGACTGCCATATTGTTGTCGAACGCGACCGGATGGGTGAGGCCGACAAAATTAAAGAAAACGTCAAATCGGTGCTGGATGAACGTTTCTCAATCGAGCATTCCACGCTTGAATTCGAAGCGACCGACAATGCGCATCAGGAGGCGCAGGTGTTCGGACACCGCTCATGACGATTGCCCAAGGCATACTAGTGGTCGTAGGCCTGCTGTCCGGTCTGGTTTTGATTGGTGCGCTCCTTTGGTCGATCGCCCGCCCGTCCAAGCGCATCCTCTGCAAGAAGACCGACACGCTGGTGGGCTACTTGTACCAATGGAACAATGGCGACCTGCAGCCTGCCTGGCTCAATGATGCCATGCCCGACGTGCGCTACGAACCGATGGTCGAGGCCGCCTGACAGGCGTGATCTGACTGCGGGCCAGGCGATCAAGGGCAGTGCGGAGTGCTGATCGCATATCAAGCCACGCAAAATTCTGCGTATTATGAGTTATAGAATGAAATTCTATAACTCATGCGTTGGAACCGGACCCAATCCGACCGGCCCAATTTCTTTTCTTTGAGCCCTCCGTCGAACCCACCGAGCCACAGTACTGCGGCTCCTTTGAAGGCCTGGCTTTTGCGGAAAGGGATCACAGAGGCAACGGATTGATCATCCGTGAACGCACGCGCACGGTTCTCGGAGCGGCAAGGGCAGACTGGAAGCCGGTAGCCTTCACATATTGTGGCGCCGCGCCCCTGCCAGCATTTATGGTGAAGACCTCTGCCCTGAACGGGCACTGCTTGCATCATCCCGAAGCCCCGCAACGAGCCTCTCGACAAGCTCGACGGCCTCGGTGACGCGTTCGGCGCGAAGTACAACCCGCTGGCCGGGCCGATAGCGGGTGTCACCGCTCTTGGCAATATACTCCTCATCGACAAGCCCCTGCCGGTGGGCAAGCAGATGGCGTTGCTGGAACGCCCGCGCGAGTTGGTCGAGGGAAGGGGAGTCGAGATGGGCGCCATAGCCCTGCCCCGTCGCCTGCTGCCAAAGGGTACTGCCCTCTGCAAGGTTCTGGAATGCGTTCCGCCTTGCCTTCGGCGGCGCGGGAAGCTCCACAAACAGAGCTTCGACCACACGCTGAAAGGCGGTGACAGCGTTCTGCAAGCCGTTCTCGATCACGACGCGCACGGTAGTTTCGGCGGTGTCGCGATCCGGCATCGCGGCGCGCACCTGGTCGAGCGCACGGAGGGTTGCCTTGATCCCTGCAATGGTCTGCTCGAAGACCTGCTCGGCAGCGCTATGCCCGCAGGCGGGGCAGAAGTACGCAGCCCCGATCACTGCGTAGCGGCAGGCACAGGACGGACAGGTGATCTTCAGCGCCATCGGGTCGGTGGCGGCTGGGGGCAGCATGACATGCTGCGGCCGGGAATCCACCTTCATCGTCATCGAAATGAAGCCGCCGCGCGGCCTGTTCCGGTTGAACCGGGCAGCATCGGTTTTCAGTGCTCTATTGACGCCCCCTTGAAGCTGCGCCACGGCAGCCGCGCGCATGTGCTCGACCTGTTGCTGTGTCCACCAACGGTGGCTGTGATCGGTATGGCCACAGGCGGGACAGTGAAGCCGCTCAGCTTCCTTGGCCTTATGCCAATCTTCGCTGAGCATCTTGAACTGTAAAAGGCATTCATCCGATGGGCATTCACGGTCGAGGTAGCCTTCCTCGTCGTCCTCAATGAGGATCGAGACTTCGCCGCCGCCTTCAATGCTCCGCAAAAATCGTTGTGTCTCTTCAAACATCTCGCAACCTCAGAACATCTTGTAGCGTACCGTTCGCTCTAGCCCCATATATAGCATGATTTCAGGGCAATTTGGAGTCTTCCATTGGACGGGGCTCTTCCCTTGCCCCTGGTGTTCAATTCTGATCCTACCGTCTGCAGATCACCGGACGCTGAAGGTAAGGCGCTTGCGGTGCGCCTCCTGCCATGCTGATTGCGGCCTTGCTCAGGCGAAGCCTGTGGCGCGCGGTGCCTTAAGCGCCGCATGAAGGCTGGCCTGCCCTTCTTCCCGTGAATTGACCCCCCCGGGAGAAGGAGACCTGCCATTACCCAAGCTATTACCCTCGACACCCTGCACGACCTATCCGACGAAGCCCTCTGGGCGCTGTTTGATGAAACCCAAGCCCTGCTCGAAGAGCTGCCCTTCGACTGCTGGCAGCGCGGCATCGCGCTCGCCAATCAGCGCCTCATTCTTGGCGTGATCGACCGCCGCCGGGTGCAAACCTCTCTGGACGTGCCGCGTTAGGCTTATTTCGCCGCCTCTTCCTGCTTCTCCTCGGGAAGAGGAACATTCATGTCCTCGGCACCGATGGCGATGGCACGCTCGACAAGTGCATTATAGGCGGGGACGGTCAGCCCCGCCGTCTTGGCCGCATGAAGGCGGCGAATGGCGAAATGCGGGTTGAGAATGACGGCATGGGAGAACTCGCCTGCGGTGCCCGCCGCGATGCGGATGAAGCCAAGGTTGGCAAGCTCCCTCATCCGCTCCCTCCAGGAGCGCACCGCCCGCTGGCCGGTGTAGCCCGAATAGAAGGCAAGCTCGTCGGCGTTCTGCAAGCTTACATACATCTCGTCGAACGCCTGCCCCCAGAGGGCAAGATAGGTCATCGAGGTGCGTTTGCTGCCCGGAGCCAGGTAATCGATGATGTTCATGATCAGCGGCATCGTGCGCGGCACGGACGTGAAGCCGTCATAGACGCTGCGGTGCCAAAGATCGTCCGGAGACAGATCAGGCCAGAGCTTCGCGCGAAGGTCTGTAATTTTCTTGGCGATTTTCTTCTTGGGTGTCCTGACCATAGGAGCCTCATGTGCTAAAGGGAACGGGCTGAAGTGTGGACCTTCAGCCCTGTCGGCGGTGAGTGCGGCGGCGCGAGGTTTGGACGCTCGCTCCGATGTTCATCCTCTCATCGGCAACAGGGCTAATATGCCTAGAAAATTGTTATTTTTCAAATACTTAGTTCGCGCGCCTCGGCATCTGAAGCCGCTCCTCCAGCCAATTTGGAAGGCGCGGATGGAAGACTTTGCGCAAGCTCGACATTTGAGTTGGCGCAAGCCTATCAAGAAATCGCCTGAAAACCAACGTGATAGGCGGTTCTAGCGGTGCTCGGCGTCATCACGGTTCTCGCGCGTTCTCGCGGTGCTCGCTGTGATCGGGGCGAAAACCCCCTCCCCGCGCCGGGAAGAGGGGGGTAAGGAGGCGGCCTATTCGGCCGCCATCGCTTGGGGCTAAAGGTTGGGCATGGGCGCAGGGAGTTTCAGCCCCCTTCAAAGACGAAGGAGAGATGGCCGGTCAAGACCGGCGCTGCTGACAGGATGAAACTGGCCGTTACCCTGCCGGATCGTCGACTTTTGGAAGCGGGCGGGCAGGAAATTTCCGTTGCCAGGTCTCGATGAGGAAGAGCGCTGCCGTGCTCGCGGCATGGATCGACAATCGGGCAATCCGCGCGTCAACACGGGCATAGTGTTGATTGTCACTGAGAACTGACCCGGCATTGTCACCGAGACTTGACCCACCCAGCTGTTATGTTCTTTGCGTCATGATGGCGTCAATGCTGCTGTCTCCTTTCGTTTCTTTTTCGCTGTCTCAGAGCTGGCCTTGAACCGATAGCTGTCATTACCTGTCTCAAGGATGTGGCAGCGGTGGGTTAGGCGGTCGAGTAGCGCGGTGGTCATTTTCGCATCGCCGAACACGCTGGCCCATTCGCTGAAGCTCAAGTTCGTGGTGATGACGACGCTGGTGCGCTCGTAGAGTTTACTGAGAAGGTGGAACAACAACGCGCCTCCCGAAGCGCTGAACGGCAGATATCCCAGCTCATCCAGGATCACCAAGTCGGTTTTCACCAACGCCTCAGCGATCTTTCCGGCCTTGCCTTGGGCTTTTTCCTGCTCCAGCGCATTGACCAACTCAACCGTTGAGAAGAAGCGGACGCGTTTACGGCGATGTTCGATCGCTTGGATGCCAAGAGCGATAGCGACATGCGATTTCCCGGTTCCTGGGCCCCCGATCAGCACTACGTTTTCAGTCCCATCAATGAACTCGCAGCGAAGCAACTGGCGAACCAAGGCTTCACGGATTTCACTGGCGGCAAAGTCGAAGCCAGAGAGGTCCTTGTATGCCGGGAAGCGTGCCGCCTTCATGTGATAAGCGACGGAACGAACCTCACGTTCAGCCATTTCGGCCTTGAGCAGCTGCGACCACATGGGGATCGCTGCGTCGAAAGCGGGCGGTCCTTGCTCATGCAGGTCCTGCACAGCCTGCGCCATGCCTGGCATTTTCAGGCTACGCAACATGATGACGATGGCAGCACCAGCGGGATCATGACGCATGACGTGTTCCTCCCGTGGTGCGCAGCCCATCATACCGCGCTACATTGGCCTCGGGTTCCTTGCTCAAAGAAAGGGCTGCGG
>NZ_LGHS01000014.1 GCF_001202025.1 Pseudorhodobacter aquimaris | reverse complement strand
TTTGTGAAGCGTCAAAAGAACGATGCAAATGCCTCAGAAGCGATCGCGGAGGCGGCATCGCGCCCGACCCTGCGCTACGTCTCGGTTAAAAGCGCAGAACAACAGGCGCAGGGCATGGTCTTTCGAACACGCGATTTATGTGTCCGCCAACGCTCCCAGTTGGTAAACGCTTTGCGGGGTCATTTAGCAGAATACGGTGTCGTCGTCGCTCAAGGGATGGTTCAGTTTAGACGCATGATAACCAGCTTTGATGAAGTTGCGCCTGACCTGCCGACTGAAATCTTAGGCCTTTGCCAAGCATACATCGATCAGATCGCTCTTTTTGACGAACGGATTATGGCGCTGGACCACGAGATCAAAGGCCGCGCAAAAACAGATGAAGCACCATCACGGCTTATGACGATCCCCGGAGTTGGGCCTATGTGTGCTACGACCATTCAGGCCTTTGCGCCACCAATGGAAGAATTTTCTAATGGGCGTGAGTTTGCAGCCCGGGTCGCGGGCTTGTACCAAGGCAGAAGTCGACCGGTGGGCGACAAATCCTGGGTAGAACCTCAAAAATGGGGCAGCGCGATATAAGGCGGTTGCTGATCACAGGCGCGTCGTGCGAATGCACGCCTCTGGCGTGATGGCCGTCATCCGTTGGACCACCCGGAAAGGCCCACCACCTGGATCATGGCTTGCCAAGATGCTGGCGCGCAAGCCTCGTATGCTGGTGGCGACTGCATTGGCAAACAAGCTTGCCCGTACTGTTTGGGCGTTAATAACCACAACAGAGAACGATCGAATTCCACCGCTGGCTGCATAAGCTTTGCACCATGCGTTGGAGTAAACCGGCAATGTGAGAAGGGCGAAGGAGAGTAAGGAACAACGGTCATAAGACGGGGTTGGGAACACCAGATAGAAGCCAGGAGCTTTGTGCTCGCATCAACGATTTGGACCCATCCACGGACACCATACAGGCCAGCGGCGTGTGAAAGCTGCATATATAGGCCGGACACACGACTGCACTGATCACATGTTCTGAGCAATCTGAAAAACTTCTTGCATTGAAAGGGGCATCCACACACGGGTTCTATAACCCACAAAGGTGGCATTCATCCCTTAGTGGCAAAAGCCCCTTGGCCGTTGGAAGAAAGACTGCCTAAATGAGTTGAGGGGTCGGAACGTAAGCGTGACAAGACCAAGTTCGATCCACGCCCGCCATTTGCTTTGCCGTCCCAAAGCACACCATGTCTGGTTTGAAAGCCTGCCCGACGATCTGAAAACGCGGCTTACCAGCCGCGCGCAACGCCGTCTTTTGCAGGTCTACAGATGTGGGGCAAAGTGTCTGCCGCCCATCGAAGGCGCCTGACGATGCCTTCGATGATAATGTTCCAGCTTTCTATCGGTGTGTCCCGGCCGGGGCGCATAACGCGCCCCGCCAAAACCACAGTGACGCGTCACTCTGCCAGTTCAGGCTTCGGGGACAGTTCCTCGGCCGATTTGGCCGACATGCCCAAAGCCTTGGCAACACCTTCGCCATAGTTTCGGTCGCAGCGCGTACAGTTGTCGATGTGACGCTGCTTTATGAAATCCGGAGCATCGCCCATGTTTCTCCCGGTGTTTTCAAACAGAACCTGTTGTTGTGCCGGAGTCATCAGTTGGAAAAGCTTGCGGGGCTGGGTGTAATAATCGTCGTCATCCTCACGGAAGTCGAACATTGCGGCGTTTCCGTCAATCTTGAGTGGCGGCTCTGCGTATTGGGGCTGATCGACCCATTGACCAAAGCTGTTCGGCTGATAGTGCGGCAGCCTGCCGTAGTTGTCATCTGCCCGCATAAGGCCATCACGGTGGTTGCTCATGACCGGGCATTTGGCGGCATTGACCGGCACCTGCTGGTAATTCACACCCAGGCGGTAGCGCTGAGAGTCCGGATAATTGATCAACCGCGTCTGAAGCATCTTGTCGGGCGAAACGCTGATTCCCGGCACGAGGTTGGACGGTGAGAAAGCGGCCTGCTCAACATCGGCGTGATAGTTTTCCGGATTGCGGTTCAGTTCGAATTCTCCGACTTCGATCAGTGGGTAATCTTCCTTGTACCAAACCTTGGTCAGGTCGAACGGATGAACGTGATAGGTTTCTGCCTCGGCTTCGGGCATCACTTGTACATACATCTTCCAGCGCGGAAAATCACCGCGTTCGATCGCATCAAAGAGATCGCGCTGATTGCTTTCGCGGTCATCGGCCACAACGGACGCTGCCTCTGCGTCGGTCAGGTTTTCAATGCCCTGCTGGGTCCTGAAATGCAACTTCACCCAGAAACGCTCACCAGCGGCGTTCCAGAAGCTATAGGTATGGCTGCTGAATCCGTGCATGTTGCGGTAACTCTTGGGAATGCCGCGATCAGACATCACCACCGTGACCTGATGCAGGGCTTCGGGCAGAAGCGTCCAGAAGTCCCAGTTGTTTGTCGGGGAACGCATGTTGGTTCGTGGATCGCGTTTGACGGCCTTGTTGAGGTCCGGGAATTTCTTGGCATCGCGCATGAAGAACACAGGCGTGTTGTTACCCACCATGTCCCAATTACCTTCTTCGGTATAGAACTTGAGCGCAAAGCCGCGAATATCCCGTTCGGCATCTGCCGCGCCGCGTTCACCTGCCACGGTGCTGAAACGGGCGAACATCTCGGTCTTTTTGCCGATTTCACTGAAAATGCTGGCGCGTGTGTAGCGGGTGATATCGTTGGTCACGGTGAACGTGCCGAACGCACCGGACCCTTTGGCATGCATGCGGCGCTCAGGGATGACTTCGCGCACGAAATTGGCCAGCTTTTCGTTAAGCCAGATATCTTGCACCAACACGGGCCCACGTTTCCCTGCGGTCATCGAGTTCTGGTTGTCGACCACCGGAGCACCGAAAGCCGTTGTCAGGTGGGACACCGGACATTTACCCTTGTTTAAGACATCATCTGACATGGCCATTCTCCCTTAAATAAAGTGAATTTCCATGGCACCTTAGAATGAGTATCAGAATTAATAAAGCGATGATGATGGAATAACAAAAACCAAAGTCTTTAAAGTCGGTGGCTTCCTGGCCTCCCTAGCAGTTTTGCGTCGGCGAACCCAAGTATCACGCACTTGTAGGGAACGGCAAAAAAGTCCGCAACTTGATCCACGGGATTACCAAGGATGAAGGTCTGTTCCAGGCCAGAAATGCTTGGGGTTTGGGTCAGTGTTGTATAACGCGGAACGTTGGTAAGATTCAGAAACCCGCGCCCATAGCGTCTAAGATCTGCAAGGTGCCACACGCGATATAAAAGCCACCGCATTCCCAACGTCCAGAGGCGACAAGAGCATCCGGCATTCCAAAGCCACGTCGCGGCGTTGTAGGATTTTACATAAAGGACGGCGGCAAAGCGTGCAGCCCCCGACCCCTCCCCAATCGCAATAACCGCATTGCCGAAACGCCAGAGGTGACGCCATCAATGCTGGTCTCCTCCAACGAGATCATCAACCCGGTGTCACGCGTGCAACCGGTCTCGTCATCAGGTTCTTTGGCGTAAGGCAGATGTGCATATAGCTTTGGGTCAGTCGGAATCAGCGCGCGCCCCCGACGTATAAGAAAAGTTGGGGCAATTTTGGGTGAAAATACCGGTCAGTTCTCAGTGGCAATCAAATGCACCCGACAACGACTATCACATATAGGCCCACCATTCCCAAAACGCACATCACTGCAAGGGAGCCGAGATCTTTTGCGTTGCGGGCAGCAACGCTCCATTCCGGTGATACGTGGTCAGTCAGGCATTCGATGGCGGTGTTGAGAGCTTCGACCGCGACGAGGAGAAGGAACAAACCGACAAGAATGAAAAGCTGGGCGGCGGAGGCGCCGACACACTCCAAGAGGGCCATACAGGCCAGAAAAGCCGCAAGTTCGTGACGAAATGCTGTCTCGCCCCAGAGCTTTTTCAGACCACCCCACGAATATCCCGCTGCCGCAAAGACATGCGCCGGCCCCGTGATGCGCGGTGGCACGGTTGTATCTTGGTGTCTGGGTTCAATCATTTACTCGCATTCCTGATAAAAAGTTCGCATCCATCACAAAGATCTATATCAGCCTCGGGTGCAATTGTCTGAACCCGCGCATCCCGAGACCGGAACAGGTCATCGTGACTGGTGGGGGCGTGTTGACACAGGCCTTGGTGATGGTGGGCCGCGTCATTCGCAACGGTTTGTTTGTCAGTGGTGCGAATGCATAACCAAGGGATCCGGCACGCCGGTGTAGGTTTGCGAGAACACGGCTGCGGTGGCGTTCTTCGTAAGCTGCCGCACCTGGATCCTGGCAGGCCATGCCAAAGCGGATGGCATTGTAAAACAGGACGGCGATCTTGCGGGCCGTCGCGGTCACTGCCTTCCGCTTTCCGATACGCGAAGACAATCGGCGATAGAATGCACCAAGTGCCGTGTCGCTCCGGCCAATCGTGACCGCAGCCAGACGCAACAGAGCTGCGGCCCGGCTGGAGGATCTCCGGGTCCGCGATGACAACAACTTGCCGCCGGATATCCTATTGCCCGGTACGAAACAGAGCCATGAGGTGAAATGCTTTGCGCCTTTCCACGCCTGCAGGTCGGTGCCGCATTCGGCGACCAGCTTCAGGGCAAGCGAGGGACCAAGGCCATGGATTTGGGTCAGGTCCGTGCCTAGAACGCCATACAGCGCAGCCCTGACGTCAAATGACGGAACACTGACTTGGCTGCGTTTGGTCCGGGCTTTGGCCAAAGGGGGAACATCGCAGATGGCCTTGATCGTGAGCGCGGCGACCGCCGCTTCCAACTTGCGATTACATTCCTCGATCTTAGTCTGATAGAAATCGTATAGATCGAGTGACTGGGTCAGGGCGAAGATATGTTCGTCCCTATCATTGCAAACTAAGGCGGCCTTGATCACCTCGATGGACGAGTGGCAGCGGACATTGCGAAAGGATGCCAACACGTCCGGATCGCGTTCGCCCGCAACGATTGCACGGATGATCCGCATTCCGGTGGCACCTTTGATGTCAGAAACGACATGATGGACCTGCAAGTTCACCTCTATCAGGGCTTTTTGCATGTGCTGAATGTGGGCGGCCGCATGCTCCACCAGGCGTTCGTGCTGTCGCAGATAGGCCCTCAGGGTGGCAATCTCAGCCTCGGGCCGGAAGCTCCCCCGCAACAGACCGTAGGAGTACAATTGGCGCAGCCAGCCCGCATCGCTGACGTCAGTTTTGCGGCCCGGTACATTCTTGGCATAGCGAGCATTCACCAAGATCACCTTAAAGCCGCGGGCTTCCAGCACCTCAAAAGCCGGGATCCAGTAAACACCGGTTGATTCCATTGCGATGCTGGTCACGCCGCAGGCTTTGAACCAATCCGCCAGATCATTCAGGTCTTGGGTGAATGTCCCAAAAGACTTCACCGGCGTGTCGCAGGCATCCGGACTGACGGCAGTCATATGCATGGTTGATCCAATATCAATCGCCGCCGCTGTCGGGTTGACCATCTTCAGGTCCGGGTGGCCACCGGTCGCAATCGGCATCATGGCATCTTCTCCAATTTGGAAGAAGGGCGTGGGCCATGCAAGTCCGTCATCTTCCTAACCGGGATCACCGCCAAAACGGCGTCACCACTCTCAGGTGCGCATCAGCCCATGTGCCACGTTTTTTAACGGGGTCTAACCCTCCAATAAGCAATCGGAAACTGCCCTCCCGGGGCGATGATAGCACAGGTTGTTTATACCGCGCACAGGCGGGCGGCGGCCCGTGACGGTTTTTTAGCACCTCCCGCGTCTCGTGCAGAAGTCGGACCTCTTTGCGAAGGCGGGTGTTTTCCTTCTCAACATCCTCATGCGGCCCAGACATCAGATTCTCGTGCTGATGTTGTTGACCCATTTGTCCAGCGTCGAGACGTCAACCCCCGAATTCGACGAAAGCTGCAGGCGCGTTAAGCCACTGGTCGCGGCCATCCGCACTGCATCACGCCATCCTCCACGGCGGGCCATGTAAATGTATGCCTTTCCAGCCGCTTGTAAGCCATCAGCAGCCCGGTGCCTTCCCAATAAAGCAGCGTTAATTGATCCGCCTTTTTGGCACGAAAGACAAAGACGGTCCTCGTGAACGGATCTTTGTGCAACTCGTTCTGCATCATTGCGGCCAAGTTGTCATCGCCCTTACGGAAGTGTGGACTTGGACGCCTCCGATACCTCCCACGCAAATCTCCATGGAAGCTGCAATCGCAGCTTGTAGATCCAGCCGGAAGGCGGGCTTGGAACAGCACTTACGATTTTCTGGCCCGTTCAATACCAAACCCGATCAACACCAAAAATGAGATAGAGTTTGCCTTCAGCCGTCTGAACTTCACTACCACCGCTTTGGCGGAATTGTCGCGCGAGGTTACTTTGGCCCAATCCTTAAAAGCGGCCCCGCGATGGGGCCGCTGGTATTTGGTACAGGAAATCAGACCCAGTACATCGGCAAGCGATAGTGTTCATGGGTACGCGTTTCCCAATCACGGTCAGCATGCCAATTATCATTGCGCGGCGGGGCGCCTTTGACTTCTTGCTCCGTTAGATCGGTGACAAAACCGTTTTGGTTCCTGTCATATTGTAGTTTGCCCCATGGGATGGGCTGATGGTCTTCGCCCATGCCCAAAAAGCCGCCGAAGCCCATCACGGCATAGGCCACTTTGCCCGACTGTTTATCAATCATCAGATGGTCGATCGATCCGATGTGCACACCGTCACGGCCGTAAACCTCGGTGCCATTAACGTCTGACGATGAAACAAGGCTGGTCTGTGTAGTATGGTCCATGTTGTCCTCCTAGGTTGCGATTACAAGAGGACAACACCGTAGGCATAAACCAGTTCCGGCGCGTTTTGGTGACAGGCAGAAAACTGCGCAAACACCTTGGCGATGGCCGGATCACCCCCGGTTAAGCAGATTGGCTTCGCCTTCTTCGACAATGGGCGTGGACTGTCTTTGCAGCAATTCATCATCTACGGCCAGATCTTTGTCAGTTGCGCTTTCGGCGGGTTCTGCAGTGTCCAGCGACCAGCGTTTTTCGATTTTCTTGCGCTCGGGTGTTGCATCCGTCCCGGCATCCAATTGCGTCAACGGCAGGCCCTGAGGAAAGATCACCTCGCGTGCGGCATCGGGCATGGAAATGCCGGATTCCATAAGGGACCGCTTGCATTGGCGCAGCAACGAGGACCGCAATTTGATGGCGGCAACAGATCGGCCGTTGAACCAGTAGTACGCTCTGATATCAACGGTCGATGCACCCAACTCATCGATCAACGCCATTGGCGCGGGATCGGATAACACGCCATCATGCTCGGATAGTATTCTGGTCAGGATTTCTTGCGCTTCGGAGGTGCTGTCATCATAGCCGATCCCAATTACGAAACTGCCACGAAGATAGGGGGCAGCCGTCTGGTTCTCGATGATGCTTTTGAAGATCAGCGAGTTTGGGATCTGGATATGATTGCCGTCTGGCGTAATCAAAACTGTACTTCGGGTGTTCATACTTTGAACGGTACCGGTTTCACCGGCGACGGTAATCAGGTCGCCGCTTCGAAATGGCCGGCGGATGCTTAGCAGCAGGCTTGCCAGAAAATTCTCGGCGATATCTCTGAAGGCAAAGCCGATGACAATGCCCATAACGCCAGCGCCACCAAGCAGGGACAGCGCAAGCTGGGTCAGGCCCGCAACCTGCAAGACGACGTAAATCCCGACCAAAAATACAGGAAACGCCACCGATCGCGCCAGCACTTTGCGCAAAAACGAAGACTCGACCCGCTTTTGCAGCGACCAGTGCATCAGTTTCGATACCAGCCCCGACAAGTACCACGCCAGCGGCAGGATGAGCAGTGACAGCAAAATCAGCGGCGCCGCGAGGATGAAATCATCGGCGAGAAGCCTAAGCTCGTTGAAGGCGGGCTCCAGGCTCCAGTTCACGATCTCTTCGACATCCAGTTGGTTGACGACTGCAACCACACCATCCGTTCTGGTGATCAACCGCCGTGCCCAGTCTTTGTACTCCACGCTTGTGGTCTGGCCGTCCAGAAAAACGATGCCGTCATCAACGCGCACATTTAGCGCGGTAAACCAGTTCGTGGCCTCCAGGATGTTTGTCACGCGATTGGCAATTTTTGCATCATTCGCAAGCGGTTCAATCTCTACGCGGTTCTCGGTGGTGCTGACGGTTGGCTGCGGCGCGTCTTGCTGGGCGTGACCAATGCCCGACATCAGAAGCAGTGAAATTGACACTAGCGCGATTAGAAAAAGTGACCGAGCGCCCGCACGTTGGGCCGCAATCGGTTTCAATGGGTGCGTTTTGCGCATCAAACTGTTCCTTGTTGCATTCGGCCAATCTGCCTTTGCTTTGGCGGCAATCGCATGTGTGACGTTCTGGGGACGCGCTGTGGAACGCCGATAGGCCTGCAAACCACCCTTTCAGGCTTATCCAAACGCCGCCGGAAAATCAAATTCCAATGCCGGGACTGAACAAGAGGCCCGGTTCTCTCGACACATCCAATCAGGTGGGGCACCTCAAGCGAAGAGCTCTTACAGCAAAAAAATATGTGCAAAAACGACCGCTTGAATTAATAGGAACACGTACCGCTGACCGAACAGCCCGCGCAGGCGACCCAGCCACCAGTCCGGATCAGCGGCGTGAATGTGCAGTTATCCACGCCATTTGACATCTCTTTGGCCTCTCTGGCGCCGTCTCTGTCTCACTTTATCAATTCGGTGGTTGCCTTTCGAGGAAAAACCATTAGCCCGTAACACCTTGCCCGCCTTGCAGATCGCCAAGGGGGAAAACATATCGAAATTCAATCTGCACGACCGTTTGGAGCGCGCCATGACCATCACCCATCTTGTCACACATTCCGGCGGCTTTCATGCGGATGAGGTTCTGTCTTCTGTTGTGCTAACCCGGTTGTTTCCGCAGGCCGTCTTGTGCCGGAGCCGCGAACGGCAATGGATTTCGCCCCAATCGGACCGGATTATATATGACGTCGGCGGGGATTATGATCCTGCGGCGCAAATCTTTGACCACCACCAACGCCCCGGTCCCCTGCGCGAAGATGGCCAGCCTTTCAGCTCTTTCGGTCTGATCTGGGCGCATTACGGGCGCGATTATCTGACGACGCTGGGCGTGCCCGCCGATCAGGTTGAGGCGATTCACCACAAGTTTGACACCAATTTCGTCTTGCCGATTGACCTGCTCGACAATGGCGCGATGGAACCATCCGTGGCGGGCCCACTGTCGATCCTGACCCTGCCCACGCTTTTGGGCAGCCTGAAGCCGGTCTTTGACGACGTATTGCCAACGGCCAATGATGACGCGTTTTTCACCGCCCTGCCCATTGCCCGACAGTTTGTCGAGGCGCAGATCCGCAATCTTGCCGCCAAAGCACGCGCCGTCGGTATCGTAAAAGAGGCCATCGCCAAGGCCGGCTCATCCCCTATATTGGAGCTGCCAATGGGGATGCCCTATCGCTCGGTGCTGGATCAGGCAGAGGCAGACCATATCCTGTTTGTGGTCCATCCGCGCGGCGACGACTGGACGCTGGGGGGGATCAAGCTGTCGGGTGATACGTTTGACCAACGCGCCGATCTGCCTGCGGCCTGGGCGGGTCTGACGGACGAGGCACTTGAAGCGGCAAGCGGCGTCAAGGGCGCAAAGTTTTGCCATAACGCGCGCTTTATCGCGGTTGCGACAACCCGTGAGGCCATTCTGGAAATGGCCAGGATCGCCGTACAGGATGTCAGTGACGCCCGTTAATCAGCCAAGCTGAGCAAGGGCCGCTGCACCAAATATCCCGAAATTGCGCCTTCTTTATCAGGCGGCGTTAAAACCGTTTATGCGGCCCTATGGTCCTGCCTGAATAAAATCATCGATATTACAGGACCTTGGGGCTTCGGCTTGCGCAAGCGGGGGATGCTTACCCATCAACGAAAATTCCTCTTGCAGAAGGGTGTTTTTTATACAGAATGACTTCGGGAGGCTATCCACAAGAATGATTCTTCATTTCGATCCGGATAACGCGCGTGTCTCCATCAGGTTCGCAACAGATGGGCCATCATTTGCCGCGAGAGGAGACCAAGAGGCGCGCAAGAAGGGGTTGGCCGATGCATGGCGCCACAACAGACCCCTTGGCCACACAAGAGTTACTACTCTAGGAGGAGAGACATATGTATTGCCAATGCCTACGTGTATTCGGCCAACCGCTTGATGGCGAAGATCGCCCCGACATGGTCCCGCAAGGAACCGAAGTTATCATCCGCGTCACGGCGGCGGGCGTTTGCCACACCGACCTGCATATCCGTGAGGGCGGCTTTGATCTGGGCCACGGGCGTCGACTCAGCTATGCCGAACGCGGGATGAAATTGCCGATGGTTGCGGGGCATGAGGTGGCCGGTGTTGTTGCGGCCGTAGGGCCGGATGCAGTGGGGGCGGATGGCCAGCCGATTGATAACGCCAAGACCTATGTGGTCTATCCATGGAGCGGGTGCGGCAGCTGTGATGTCTGTAAAACCGGCGCCGAACAGCTTTGCTCCAATCCTAGGTTTCTGGGGATCCACCGCGATGGCGGCTATGCCAGCCACGTGCGGGTGGCGCATCCGCGCTATCTGGTGGATGCGGGCACTATTGCGCCTGAAATCGCGGCACCTTTGGCCTGTTCGGGGCTTACAACCTATGCCGCGCTGAAAAAGATCGCGGCGACGGCAAGCACCCATACGCCGGTGCTGATCGGCGGCGGGGGTTTGGGGCTGATGTGTCTGGAGCTGCTCAAGGCGCAGAACATGAAAATGCCGGTCGTGGTCGATATCGCCGCAGACAAGCGCGAGGCCGCTTTGGCCGCAGGGGCGGTTGCCGCCGTTGACCCAACCGATGCGGATGCCTTGCAGCAAGTGCAAAAGGCCTGTGGCGGCACCCCGATGGCGGTGATTGATTTTGTCGGGGCGGAAAAAACTGCCGAATTTGCGATGGATGTGGTGGGCAAGGGCGGAACCATCATAATTGTCGGTCTTTTTGGCGGCGCAGCCCCTTGGGCGCTTCCGATGCTGGCGCTGAAATCGGTCACTGTTCAGGGCAGCTATACCGGCTCGCTGACCGATTTTCGGGAACTGATGGAGATCGCCCGCACCGGCGCGATCACCCCGATTCCGACCAAGATCTATCCCCTGACCGATGCAGATGACGTGCTGAATATGCTGGAGGGCGGCAAGGTTATTGGCCGGGCTATTTTGGCAAAAAGCTAATGACGGCGGCCCGCTCGGGCCGCTGGTCCATCAAACAGGAGGAGCAATCATGAAAAATTATAAAACACTGGCCTTTGCGACGACGATGCTTTGCACCGTTGTATCCGGCATCACCGCACATGCAGAAACCCTGCGTTATGCCATCGGCTTCCCCCCCGGCGGGGCCGCGACGGACGGGGTTGCCGAGTTCAACGAACGCCTCAAGGCCGAGACCGATCTGGAGTTGAAAGTCTATGAGCTGTCATTGCTCGACCTAAAGGAAACACCCCCGGGGGTGCGCGACGGGATGGCCGATGCGGGCTATATCATCACGCCCTATTACCCGGCCGAGTTTTCGGAAACCAACCTGCCTGCCAATATGTCGATGCTGGCAACGGTTGGCACACCGGCAAAATCCTCGGGCGCGGTTATGGCCGGTGCGATGAGCGAATACATCATGTTGCATTGTGACGAATGTCAGCAACAATATACGGCGCAGAACCAGATCTTCCTCGGGGCGATTGGCACGCCGGAATATGTGCAGCTTTGCACCACCCCGATCCGCAGCATCGCTGATATCAAGGGCAAAAAGATGCGGTCCTCCATGGATGCGATGGGCCGTTGGGCGGAAAGTTTCGGCGGCACCAAAGTATCCTTACCCGCGAATGATATCTATGAGGCGATGTCGCAAGGTGTGGTCGACTGCACCATGATTTCGGCGCCCGAACTGGGCAACCTGCAACTTTTCGATGTCACCAAATACATCACGCTTGGCCTGCCGGGTGGCAGCTTTGCGGGTGTGGGCTCGATGAATGTGAACCTTGATACCTGGCGCGGGCTGTCACCCGAACAACGCACGTCCCTGATCCGGCTTTCGGCGTTCAACTCGGCGGCGATCACGGTGAACTATTACCTTGCCGCGGCGCAGGACATTGAAAAAGCAAAAGGAATGGGCACCGAAATCATCGCGCCCCCAGAAGAGATGCTCAAGGCAACCGAGGCCTTTGTTGCGGCTGATGCCGATGTCATCCGCAAGAGTTTCCAAGACGATTACGGGCTGCAAAATGTCGATGCAAAATACGACACCATCGCTGGTCTGATCGAAAAGTGGAAAGGTCTGACGGCTGATGTCTATGACGACAAAGACGCCATGACAGAGCTGCTCTGGACCGAGGTTTTCTCAAAATTGGACGCTGCAAGCTACGGCATGGAGTGAGCCTTAGGGCGGGCTGACCCATCGGCCCGCCCCCTGAACCGAGAGG
Organism: Pseudorhodobacter aquimaris; assembly: GCF_001202025.1. Lineage (GTDB taxonomy): Bacteria > Pseudomonadota > Alphaproteobacteria > Rhodobacterales > Rhodobacteraceae > Pseudorhodobacter > Pseudorhodobacter aquimaris. The sequence continues at coordinate 100,688 of NZ_LGHS01000014.1, read as the reverse complement.
TTTTTATGCAAAAAACAGACAAGCTATTGCGCGTTATGATTGCGGTTTACGGGGCTGTGGGTGCGGCCGCGATCTTTTTGATGATGCTGCATATTACGGCCGATGTTATCGGAAAATTCATGTTCAACCGTCCCCTGCCCGGCACCACCCCGATTGTTTCGCAATATTATATGGTAGCGGCGGCCTTTTTGCCCTTGGCGATTGTCGAGCGGATGACGGGCCATATCTCGGTCGAGGTTCTGTTCACGACCTTTCCGCGCAGGTTGCGGGCGGTCCTGACCCTTTGCGCCACGGCCTTGGGGAGTGTCGTCTTTGCGGCGATGACATGGGCAAGCTGGAATGAGGCGCTCAAGAAACATGCCATGGGGTCGTTCAGCTATGAGCAGGGCGTCAAGATTTTGATCTGGCCGACGCATTTCATCGTGCCTGTCGGAACCGCGTTGATAACGCTGGTGCTGTTATGGCGGCTGACTGCGTTCTTGATGCGGATAGAGGATGCCTCTGCGCTGGCTGTGGGTCAGGCCCATCCACGTCATGAGGGAGCGTCCATTGACTGATATTCAAATCGGCTTTGCAGGCATTGCGATCCTGCTGGCCCTTATTGCGCTGCGCGTGCCAATCGCGATTGCCCTGATCAGCGTGTCTTTTACCGGCATCGGGCTTTTGGTCTCGTTCAAGGCGGCTTGGGGCGCGCTTGGCGTTATTCCCTATAGCTTCACCGCGACGTGGCACCTGTCGTCGATCCCGATGTTCGTTCTGATGGGCTTCTTTTGTTTTCACGCGGGGCTGACGACGGGGTTGTTCAAGGCCGCGCGTATGTGGCTTTCGGCCCTGCCCGGCGGGCTGGCGATTGCGGGGGTTCTGGGCTGTGCGGGTTTTGCCGCGGTGACCGGCTCCTCGATCGCCTGTGCGGCGGCGATGGGGCGGATCGCCGCGCCAGAGATGTTGCGCTATCGCTATGATCCGGGGCTTGCCACCGGCACAATCGCGGCGGCGGGGACCATTGGCGCGCTGATCCCGCCCTCTATCCTGTTCATCCTTTACGGGATGATCGCACAGGTACAGGTCAGCCAGCTGTTTCTGGCCGGGACGGTTATCGGGCTGATCACGGTTCTGGCCTATACTTTGGTGATCGTGATCCGCGTGATGTTGAACCCCGCCCTCGCCCCGCCGGTCGAAGAAGACATCAGCTGGGGTGACCGTTTTGCCGCCCTGCGAGAGGTCTGGCCGGTTCTGGTGCTGGTCCTTGGCGTCTTTGGCGGCCTCTTTGCCGGTATTTTCACCCCGACAGAGGCCGGCGGTGTTGGCGCCTCGATGTCACTCGTGATCGCTTTTGTGCGCCGCTCTATTGATGTCAAAGGGATCTGGTCGTCGCTGATGGAGACGCTGACGATTTCCTCCTCGATCTTTATCATCGCGGTAGGGGCCAGCATGTTGACACGGTTCTTCACCTTTTCCGGCGTCAGCGATGCCCTGGCCGATGGTGTGCTGGAAATGGGCGTATCGCCGCTGATGCTGATCCTTGCGATTACCCTGCTCTATCTGGTGCTGGGGATGTTTCTGGAGCCGATTGGCGCGATGCTGCTGACCTTACCGATCCTTTTGCCGCTGGTCGAAACCGCCGGGATTGAATTGCTCTGGTTTGGGGTGCTGGTCGCCAAACTCTTGGAGATCGGGATGATAACCCCGCCAATCGGGTTGAATGTCTTTGTCCTCAAGGGGGTGATGGCCGACCGGGTTTCGACCGGTACGATCTTCAGGGGGGTTGCCTATTTCATCATGGCCGATCTGGTGATTATCGGCCTGATGGTCGCCTTTCCCGACATGATCCTCTTTACCCAGAATATGTTGCCATAACGGGCACATCACGAAGGAAATATCTTATGCTGACTGATACAAAACTGTTCATCAACGGTGTTTGGCGCCCCTCATCCGATGGGGCCCGCGCGCCGGTCCATAACCCGGCCACCGGCGAGGTGATTGGCCATCACGCGGTGGCAACCAAGGCCGATCTGGAAGAGGCCGTGCAGGCCGCTGAAAAAGCCTTTGCGACTTGGCGCGAGGTTTCCGGGATGGAGCGGGGCGCGATCCTGCGCCGCGCGGCAACGGCCCTGCGCGACCGGATGCCCGAGGTGGCGCGGGTGCTGACCCTTGAAATGGGCAAACCATTGGCTGAGGCCGAGAACGAGTTGCGCACCGCCGCCGACCTTCTGGATTGGTTCGCCGAGGAGGCCCGCCGGATCTACGGTCGTGTGATCCCTGCGCGCAGCCCCGATGTGATGCAGCTTGCGCTGAAACAGCCGATCGGGCCGGTTGCGGCCTTCACGCCGTGGAACTTCCCCTTCTCGCAACTGGTGCGCAAAGTGGCCCCTGCCCTTGCCGCAGGCTGCACGATGGTGGCCAAGCCGCCAGAAGACACACCTGCAAGCCCGGCGATCCTTGCCGAAATTCTGGCCGAGGCGGGGCTTCCGGCCGGTGTGTTGAACTTCGTTTACGGCAACCCGCCCGATATCGCCAACTATCTGATCCCGCATCCCGCCATTCGCAAAGTGTCCTTTACCGGCTCGGTTCCGGTGGGCAAATTGCTGGCCTCGCTGGCCGGTCAGCATATGAAGCGCATCACGATGGAGCTGGGCGGTCACAGCCCTGTTCTGGTGTTCGAGGATGCCGATATCGAGGCCGCCGCCCGTGATATCGCCGCCTTCAAGTTCCGCAATGCCGGTCAGGTCTGTATCTCTCCGACACGGATTCTGGTGCAGCGCGGCGTCTATGACCGTTTCGTCGCTGCCTTGAAGGCCGAGGTTGAAAGCATCACCCCCGGGGCGGGTATCGACCCTGAAACGCGGATGGGGCCCTTGGTCAGCAAACGCCGTGTTGAGGCCGTGACCGAGATCATCGCAGAGGCTGTCAACGAGGGTGCCAAGCTGGTGACAGGCGGGGAACGTGTTGACCATCCGGGGTTCTTCTATCGTCCGACCCTGCTGGAAAACGTGCCGCAATCCGCGCGCATTATGAATGAGGAACCCTTTGGTCCGGTGGCCTTGCTGGCACCTTTCGACACGGTGGATGAGGCCGTGACCGAGGCGAACCGTCTGGCCTACGGCCTTGCCGCCTATGCCTTCACATCCTCGATCCGCACCTCGCAGATCCTGCACAATAATATCGAGACGGGGATGCTGGCGATCAACCACACGGCGCTTGGCCTGCCCGAATTGCCATTGGGCGGCATCAAGGATTCAGGCTTTGGCTCCGAAGGCGGGCCGGAGGCGATTGAATCCTATGTCTACACCAAATTGGTGACGCAGAAATCCTGATCAAAAGCATGGCCGACCCCTGCAAAAGGGTCGGCCATTCAACGCTTGCCCAAGGTCAGGCGGCGATCCGGGCAATCAGTTTCGCCAGCCCGTCTTGCTGGTCCAGCCCCGCCACGGTTTGCCACAGATCCGCGGCCCCCTCTGCCCCCAACAAAGAGGTGGCCTTATCGCGCAGCCGCCCTTCCAGCACCGCAGGGTCATTCTCGGTCAGGATATCATATCGGGCGGTAACATCCCCCTGCCCCGCCGTGGTCACCGTCACCTCAGAGGCGCTGTCGGCCAAGCTGTCATCGGCAATCACCTCGATACGGTCGCGCAGGGCAACCAGATCGGGACGGGCACAAAGTTCATCGGTATATGTCTCTAATGCCGCGGTATCGACACCTGTCAGCATCATCGCAGCCGTCAGCCGATAGCTGAATTTCGCCTCCAACCCCGTTGCGGGCGCGGGTTTGTTGCAGACCGCAAACCAGCGCGGATGGGTGCGGATGGTGATGGATTGCAGGTCATTAGGTCGGTTTTCATGCAAAGGGCCGTCCCGAAGGCTGCGAACCGCCTCTAGCATCGCATGAAGACCGTGGCAGCAGGCATGGAATTTATAGGAAATGTTGGGGAACAGCCACGCCTGCCCAAGCCCGTCAAAGACACTTTCATCGGCAGCCCCCGCATGGGTCGGACCAAAGCCTTGCACGCCCTCGATTGCGTTCTGCGCCGATTGCGCCCCCGCTTGGGCCAGCAGGGCCGAGGTCACGCCCACTTCGGCCGCAAATCCGGCATTGAGCGGTTTGCCCATCGTTCCGAACTGGCTTTTCAACCCTGCGGCGCGGGTGGCCGTCAGGCGGAACCCCTGTGCCATCTGCTCGGCATCAAGGCCCAAAATCCGCCCCGCCGCCGCCATCGCGCCAAATGCGCCCGAGGTGCCTGTCTGGTGAAACCCCGCCTCATAATGTGCGCGGCCAAGCCAGGCCCCCACACGGCAGGCGGTTTCCAGCCCCACGGCCAGCGCCTCCAAAAGGGTCGCGCCATCCACGCCCTCGCGTTCGGCCAGGGCAAGGGCTGCGGGTGTCACGGCAACGCTGGGGTGGCCGATATGGCCGAAATGCGTGTCGTCATAATCCAGCGCATGGCTGGTGGCGCCATTGACCAGCGCCGCCGTTGCCGGTGCCACGCGCCCGCCCCGAAACACAGTCGCGCCCGTTTCCATCGCCGCATTGCCCAAGGCCATTTTGCGCGCGGCCTGTGCCACCGGCTCATCCCCACCCGCAATGCCGACTGTGGTCCAGTCGAACAATGAGAGGCGCACGAAATCGCGCATGGCCACTGTCGGATTGATCGGGCCAGCGGCAAAATCGCCAAGTCTGCGAGCGAGTGTCATTGGGGCGTTCCTCTATTTGTTAATGCGGCTGGCAGTATCGCAAAGCGCCGATCGGGCCGCGCGATATTCGGCCACCATGCGCGCGACCACCTCGGCGGCAGGGCTAAGATGTTGTGATTGACCGACGGATTGGCCCGCGCTCCAGACATCTTTCCACGCTTTGGGGCGGTTTGAATCGGTCTTGGCGCGCATCTTTTGGGGCAAGGCTTGCTGTGCGGCGTCAATATCGACGCCAGCGGCCTCTATGCTGGGGATCAGATAATTGGCGGGGGTGCCGGAAAACATCGGCGTGTACATGATCCCGTCAGCGGCCGCCGCGATGATCATTTCCTTATGCGCAAGCGGGGCCGTGGATTCCTCGGTCGGGATGAAAACCGTGCCCGCATAGGCGAAATCACAGCCCAAGGCCTCGGCCGCCAGCACCGCACGCCCGTTGGCAATCGCCCCCGACAGCACAAGCGGGCCGTCGTAAAAGGCGCGCACTTCTTCAATCAGCGCAAAGGGGCTAAGGGTGCCTGCGTGCCCCCCCGCACCGGCGGCCACAAGGATCAACCCGTCAACACCTGCGGCCACCGCGCGGCGGGCATGGCGGGCCTTGACCACATCATGAAACACCAATCCGCCATAGCTATGCACCGCCTCAACCACCTTATCGGGCGCCGAAAGCGAGGTGATCACCAAGGGCACCTTATGGCGCACCAATGTCGCCAGATCCTGCTCCAGCCGTTCGTTATAATCGTTCACGATCAGGTTCACGCCATAGGCCGCCGGGGTTTTCCCTGTGGTCTGGCGATATGCCTCCAGCCGTGCCTCAATCTGGACCAGCCAGTTGTCCAGCTCGGCTGCGGGGCGGGCATTCAGCGCGGGAAAAGTGCCGATAACCCCCGCGCAGCATTGCGCCACCACCAGATCCACCCCCGAGGCCAAAAACATCGGCGCGCCGATCAGGGGCAATTCCAATCCGGCCTTCAGAACCTCTGTCGGGCCTTGCGTCATCCTGTTTCTCCCTATGGTCAAAGGCTGCTTTTTCAGGTCAGGATTGTGGCTTCGGTCAGGGCTTGAACCGCATCGAGGCTGTTGCCGGGTGCAAGTTCAACCAGACGAAAGCCCGCGGGCGTGACGTCCAGCACCGCCAGATCGGTATAGACACGGCTGACCACCCCTAGACCTGTCAATGGAAAGCTACAGGTTTTCAACAGCTTCGGGCTGCCGTCACGGTTGACATGGCGCATCATCACCAGAATTGTCGGAACGCCAACCACAAGATCCATCGCACCGCCAACCGCGGGGGGGTATTTTTCATCCAGCGTGGCCCAATTTGCCAGATCGCCATTTTCGGCCACCTGATAGGCGCCCAGAACCGCGATATCGATATGCCCGCCGCGCATCATCGCAAAGCTATCGGTCTGATCGAAATAGGCGGCCCCTGTCGCGGGGGTGACAAAACGTTTGCTGGCATCGATCAGCTCGGGGTCCTCGGCACCTGTCGGTGGCACGGGACCAACGCCCAAAAGGCCGTTCTCGGATTGGTAAAGCACCTCGCGCCCCTCGGGCAGATGTGCGGAGACATGTGTCGGCTTGCCAATCCCAAGGTTGACATAGGACCCGTCAGGAATGTCCTGCGCAACCCGTGCCGCCAATGCGCTATCGCTAAGTGATTTCATGGCCGTACCCCGTATTCCACAACGCTTTGGACAAAGATTCCCGGTGTTATCACCGTTTCCGGGTCCAGCGGTTCCGATGCCAGATGCCGAACCTCTGCGATGGTGTGGGCTGCGCCCATGGCCATCACCGGGTTAAAATTGCGGGCCGTCGCGTGATAGCTGAGGTTGCCGTAGCGGTCGCCACGCGCGGCACGGACCAAGGCGAAATCGGCATGCAGCGGGGCCTCCAGCACATAGCCGCGCCCGTCGATGACACGGGTCTCCTTACCCTCGGCCAGACGGGTGCCATAGGCGGTCGGGGTCAGGAAACCGCCCAGCCCCGCGCCCGCCGCGCGGATCCGTTCGGCCAATGTGCCTTGAGGGACCACCTCCAGCGCGACCTCGCCCGCCTCATAGCGGCGCTCAAACCAGATTGACCCGGGCGTGCGCGGATAAGAGCAAATCACCTTGGCCACCCGCCCCGCCTTGAGCAATGTGGCGATGCCCGTCTCCCCCGCGCCTGCGTTGTTGGAAATCACCGTCAGGCCGGTTGTGCCTTGTGCGCAAAGGGCATCGATCAGCCCGAAGGGGATGCCCGATGATCCGAACCCGCCAATCATGATCGATGCGCCATCTGTGATCGGCGCGACCGCGCGCGCCAGATCCGCTACTGTCTTATCCATAAAGCTGCCTCACGTTTTCACGGCGGGTTGCCGTCTGAATTTCAAATTGATCCCGATGGTTGCAATCAGAACCGCACCCCCAAGCAGGCTGGTCGGCAGGTCGGGGAACAAGATCAAAACGCCACCGACCGCCACCGCAATCCGGCTGATCGTGCCGATCCGGCCCACCTTGTAGATCCAGCTTTCAAAGGCCGAGGTGATCGCCCAGATCGCCACCAGCGTCAGGCCGACGCGCTCGATGATCTGCAAGGCTGTGCCCTCCATGATCAGCGCCGGATCATAGACAAAGATGAACGGCAGCACGAACAGCGGCATCCCCAGACGCATCGCGTAAAATCCGGTCTGCATCGGGCGCGATCCGGCCACACTGGCGGCGGTAATCGCGGCCAGCGCCACCGGCGGCGTGATGTACGACAGCATCCCCCAATAGAGGATGAACAGATGGCTTGCGATCGGATGCAGACCGGCCTGTACCAATGCCGGCGCCAAGAGGATCGACAAAAAGATATAGCAGGCCGTCACGGTCATCCCCATGCCCAGCACAAAGCTTGTCACCGCGCCCGCGATCAACATCAGCGCGGTATTGCCATTGGCATAAAGCAGCAATTCACGCGAAAACGCCCCCGCAACACCGGTATAGGACAGCCCGCCCACCACCAGCCCGATCCCCGCCAGCACCGCCACAAGACCCGCGATATTGCGCGAGGTGTCCTGCACCAGCTCCAGGACACGGTTCACCGTCAGGCGGGTTTCCTTGCGAAAAGAGGTCGCGACCAACATCACCACCGAGGCGTAGTAAGGCGCGCGTGCCTCCATCCGCATGATCATCAAGACATAGATCAGCACCGCAAGGCTAAGGAGATAGGGCCAGCCGGATTTCAGCACCGGCCAGACCGGCGGGATCTCGCTGCGGGGCAGGCCCGCAAGACCGCGCCGGGCGGCATACATATCCACCTGAAACAGCAGGGCGACATAGAACAGGATCGCCGGAATAAGGGCCGCGATCACGATGCTCGAATATTGCACGCCAAGGAATGACGCCATCACAAAGGCAACCGTCCCCATCACCGGCGGCATCAAGGTGGCCCCGGTTGAGGCGCAGGCCTCAACGGCGGCGGCGTAATGCGCAGGATACCCCACGCGCCGCATCGTCGGGATGGAGAACGGCCCCGACGTCAGGATATTGGAAATCACACTGCCCGAAAGCGACCCGAGGATGCCAGATCCAAGCACTGCAACCTTGGCCGGCCCGCCGCGGGTGTGACCCAAAAGCGCCGAGGCCAGCTCCATGAAAAAGTCGCTGCCCTTGGTGATGACCAGCACCGAGCCGAAAATGACAAAGCCGATGACCAGCTCGGCCACGACCTGCATCGGAATGCCTATCACCGATTCTACGCCCAGAACATGCGCGCGCACCGTGCCCATCAGCGAATATTCCGTCCCCCACAAAAAGCCGGGCATACTGTCAGCCCAAAGCGGATAGGAGCCAAAGAGCAACGCGGTGAACAGCAAGACCGTCCCCCCCGCGCGCCGCACCCCTTCGAGCACCAGAAACAACAGGATTGAGGCCATGATATCGGCCACCAACGGCGCGTCATATTCCCAGCCCCGCTGCAAGATATCCAGCCCGTGAAACCCAAGCCAGCCTGCGCTGGTCAAGGCCGCAACCGCCAAAACAGGGTTGAGCCAAAACAGCCGCTCGGGGTGCATGATGCTAAACGGTAATGTCAGGAAAGCGATGGCCAGAAATATCCCGATCAGATAATAGAGATAGGCATTGCCCAAAGGCTGAAACCCGAAAATCCCCAATAAAAACTGTTGGTTGATGGCCATGATGACGCCGATCGTGCCAAGGATCATCGTGAGGATCTGCACCACATGTTGCCGTGGACGCTGGGGGGGTACCGTTTCGGCAACGGCGTCTTTTGTCGAAACCATAATCTTATCCTGACATTACCTGGAATACCCCCGGCGATGATAACCCGCCGGGGGAAAAGAGCGCGCTGCGGATCAGTTCAGCGCGGCGACCACCTCGGCGCGGTGTGCCATCCAGGCGTCGGAGAATGCCTCTTCGGACAGGCCCTCATTGGCGGGCTTGAATTCGGCCCAGGCGGCCAGCAGCGCATCCATGCGCGCGGTGCGCTTGGCGTTCCAGGCGTCATCCTCGGCGGTCCAGATACCCTTTTCCTTGAGATAGCGGATCGCCCCTTCGTGGAAGGGAACGTCAATCGCAGGCTTGCCCGATTGTTCCAGCGTCCAGCGCTTCATCGTGGCCGTGCCGTCCTTGTAAAGGTCGTAGGTTTCATCCAGCGCCTTGATGAAGGCGTAAACCTCATCTGCGGATTTTCCGGCGGTGGTGGTAATGACCGGATAGCGATAAGCGGCCATCTTGGCGATTTCGCCCTCGGGCAAACCGGCGGCGACATCTTCATCCGAGGGGCCCATGATCGGCAGCACCTTAAGAAGACCCTCCCACCCGTCGGCGTTATCTGCCTCTAGCGGGACATAGAAAATGCCGCGCGGGCTTTCGGCAAGCTCATAAAGCTGGCTGGTGGTGGGGGTGGTGCAGGTCGCATCCGATTCGTTGCGCGTCATCGATGCCATGGCCGAGGCATAGGTCGGGAAGGTGATCACCTCCACATCGTCCAGCTTCAGCCCGCCAAAGGCCAGAATCGCCTCACATTTGACATTCACCGACGGGTTGCCGGCCACAAAGGCGATCCGCTTGCCGCGCGCGTCGGCAACGGTCCTGATGCCTGCATCCTCTGCCGTGATCAACGTGATACCTGCCGGACGCCCCGCGACGGCGCGCAGCTCAGTAGGGCCCCAATCGGGGGTGGCGAAATCAAACGCACCCTCGGCCACGAAAAACGCCTCGGTCGCAAGGAATGCGTAATCGGCGCGGCCCTGCAACAAGGGTTGCAAACGGCCGATGCCGCTGCCCGAGGGTTGGATCCGCACGCGGGTGCCGAATTTCTTGCCAAAGGCATCGGCAATGGCCGAGGCCTCGGCATAGCCGGCCGAGCCGACATCATAAGATGTCCAGACCATTGTGTCCGGCATTTCTTGTGCCATTGCGGCCGGGGCCATCATCGATGCCGCCAGAAAGCCGGTCGCAGCCAGCCCGAGTCGAAACGTCGTTTTCATGTTATTTTTCCCTGTTGATTCCAGACAAAGCGCCTCACCGATCCTCCATCGGCTTTTATCCGGCATGACCCCTTTGGGGGGCGGCACGCCGGACGGTGCTGTGCCGCTCCTGATTTGACCATAAGGACTGGAAGCCATGTTTCAAATGCATTATTGATATATCAGAGATACGCATGAGGCATGAATGGATTTCCGTCAGCTCCGAAACTTTATCCAGGTGGTTGAACTCAGCAGCATTACCGCCGCTGCGGATCATCTGAACATCGCACAGCCCGCGCTGAGCCGACAGGTAAAGGCGCTGGAAGAAGAGCTGAATGTCGCCCTGCTGCGCAGGCATGGGCGCGGGGTCATGCCAACAGAAGAGGGGATCCGGCTGGCGCGACGGGCGCAAACCATTCTGGAAGATGTTCAGGATCTGGCCAATGACATCTCGGGGCATCGCGCGCCGCTGTCGGGGATGGTCAGGCTGGGCCTGCCGCCGACCGTTTCTGAAATCCTCGCCACACATTTGATCGAGCGGGTGATGCAGATCTATCCGAACGTCAAACTGCGGATTATTTCGGGTTTCAGCGGCCATGTGCAAGACTGGCTCCAACGCGGCAAGATTGATCTGGGGGTTGCCTATGAGGGGCAGCAATCCAACCTGATCAAGGCGCAGCCCATTCTTATCGAGAAACTTTTCTATATCCAATCAGCGGCAGAGGGAACGCAGGACGGTGTCCCGATTGACGCCCATACGGCCCTGCAGCAGCCCTTGATCCTGCCCAACCCCGAACATGGCCTGCGCGCGCGGATCGAAGCGATTGCCGCGCGGGAAAACCTTGCCCTTGATGTGGTTCTGGATGTGGATATCCTGACGACCATGCTGGCCTTTGTCGAGCGCGGGCTGGGTGGTACGATCCTGCCGCTTGTCAGTGTGCTGCAACAGGTGCGCGACAAAAAGCTGGTCGCCCGCCCGATTGAACGCAGCCCGATCGATCGCACCCTGGTGCTGATGTCACCGCTCAACCGGCCAAGTTCCCGGCTGACCACCAGCATCGCCGAGTTCATCACCGCCGAGGTCCACCAGATGGTGACCGCCGGCGAATGGCCGGGCACAACGCTCTAGACCCATCCGAAATGTATCAGCGCCCATAAAAAGGCTGACCAGATCATCAGAATAAGGATGGAATAAGGTCCGTTCCAAACAGGGCCGATCACTTCGGCCCGCCGGTCAATGATCGCGGCGGAAATCGCCAGCGTGGTGATAAAGGGCGAAAGCCCCATCACGGCGGTCCAGCCCCCGATAATCGACAGGGCGATGGCGACATTGCTAAGACCCGGCACCGCCAGCTGGGCCGCAATCGCCCCCAGAACCGAGGCCGTAATAATCGGATTCACCCCGACAAGCGCCAGTATGAATATCGAAAACGTAAGGCCAAAGGCATAGGAGAAGGCGGACAGACCCCAATGGGCGATCACCTCTCGCAGGGCGTCCATCGGGATCAGCGCCAAAAGCACCACGGCCAAAAACCCGGCCGAGGCAAAGACACCGACCTCTGGCCCCATATTCGCCAGCCGCAGCAGCTTGTCTGTGCGACCTTGCCGATGCCGCCCAAGACGCCGCGCGTGTCGTGGCGCATCGCCGCCCCGGCCCAAAGCACGGCATAGCAGGGCACAATCACGATCAACCCTTGCTGAAAGCTGAGCGAGGTCATCCCATGGAGGACAAACACCCCCGCCCCCAACGCCAACACATGCCCAAGCAGCAACGCCACCGCCAAGCCGCTTTTGGGCGGCGGCGTAGCGGTCAGCAATCCGCGACCGCGGAACCGTCGGCCCTCATAGGTATCCCAGGCCCAGCCAATCGCGGTCAGCACGAATGACATCGCAAACCCTATCGGCCCGAATTCTACATAGGAAATCCCCGGCAACGTCAGCAGGATCGCATTTGTGGCAAATCCGAACGGCGACCAAAGCGCAATCATTGAAAACCCGCGTATCACGGCAAGGGTCATCCGGCGCAAACGGGCCTCTTGAACCTCGGCGGGTAATTGAGTGGTGCCTTCGCGGTCCATCGACTGTTTCGCAATATCCAGCAAGAGCGCCAAACCGCCAAAATTGACCAACACCCCGAAAAGATGGCCGCCAAAGGTCATGGACAGATAGCGGCGTGAGGCGGGTTGATTGGTCACCAGCGCCCCCGCCAGCCGCACCTCGGGCGCCAATGCCGCCGCGGATCGCAAGGTCGCCAGCATCGCAATCAAGGCCGCCAGAAACAGCATCCGGTCCAGCCCGCGCCATATGACATCCGCCGGGACATGCTGCACCATTGCCAATACCGCCGCCCCCAGCGAGAGCAGCACCGGCACCCAAGTGCCAATGCCGAACATCTTGCACGACAGCGCCAGAAACCCGACCAACATCCCCGTGCCAAGGCCGATCACCAGATGCGAGGGCGCGAAAATCTGCACCACGGCCGCGATCATCACCCCCAACATCAAGGCCCGCCGCAGATCGCAGCCAAGCGATAAAATCGGCGCGGAGGGCACCTGCCCCCCCCTGTTCAGCATCCGCGAAACTGCGGAGGTCTTTTCTCCGCAAAGGCCGCGCGCCCTTCGGCAGAATCCGCACTGTTGAGCAGGGCCGGTTGAATCGACTGTTCGTAATCCAGCGCCGCGGCCACATCCCGCGCGAACCAATCCACGATGAACTGTCGTGGCAGGGGCGCGCCCTCGGCCTCTTGCAACGCGACCTCACAGGCACGGCGCAGCACATCCCCCGCCTCGGCCAGCTCATCCACCGCGCCCAAGGTCAGGGCTTCCGGCGCATCAATGACACGGTTGGTCAAAAGCAGCCGACGGGTCTGTGCGGCGCCGATCCGGGCGGGCATGGTCGCCAGCACGCCCATATCCGGTATCAACCCGATCTTGGTAAAGCTGGCGACAAAGCGGGACTCTTTGGAGGCGACGATGGTCGGGCAGGCAAGCGCGAGGGCAAAGCCGCCCCCCGCGGCCCAGCCCTCAACCCCCGCAACCAAAGGTTTGGAAAAGCGCGTCATCCGCATCACCAGATCCTTGATCCGCGAAAACCGTTCGCGGTGCTCGGATACGCTGCGTTCGCCCTGATCGCGGATATCGCCCCCAGCAGAAAAGTTCCCGCCAGCCCCCGTCAGAACGACCGCCCGCACGGCATCGTCGCCCTCGGCCTGCGACAATGCGGCGATCAATTCGACACGAGCGGCATGGCCAATGGGGTTACGGCGCGCAGGCTCATTTATCGTGATGACGCAAAGCCCGTCGGACCGGTATTCGACATCGATGCTCATACGGCCTCCTTATGCTTGAAAATTCCGTTGCCCATGACGATCACATCCCGTTCCACAGCGCGGGTACGAAATGACCCGTCTGCCCAAATCTCTGTCCGTAATGTTTCACCCGGAAACACATGCGCGGTAAAGCGCAAATCCATCGCGCCAAAGCGGCTGGCGTCATAATCACACAACACCGCCAGCAAAGCATGGGCGGCACAGCCAAAACTGCAAAGCCCGTGCAGAATGGGCCGCTCAAACCCCGCCTTGGCGGCCACGCGCGGGTCCAGATGCAGCGGGTTCGGATCGGCATTCCAACGGTAGGCCAGCGCCTGTTCGGGCCGTGTCGGGGTGTCGAACACATGGTCGGGCGCGGTATCGGGCAGTTGATGCGGTTTCTTGGCCGGCCCCGTTGGCCCGCCAAAACCGCCATCCGCGCGCAGGAATGTCGTGTTACGGCAGGTCGCAAGATGCAGGCCGGTTTCCGCGTCATGCAACTGTTTTTCACTGTATAGCAACGCGCCCTTGCCCTCCCCCTTATCAATCAGGCCCGTCACTCGGGTTTTGCCCCGGATCTTGCCCTCCATCGGGATAGGGTTGTGCAGGGTCATGCCTTGTTCGCCATGCACCAGTTTGACGGCATTGACGCCGGTCTCGGGATTGCCCAGCCAGAACCCCGGATGCCCCAGCACATTGACGATGGCCGGCATCACCCGACGATCATCGGCCAGCCCGTCAACATAGGCAAGCTGGCGCAGGTCCATCGGGTCCTGTCCCATGCCAACGGTCAGCCCATAGCGCGCGACCTCCATCGGGCCATAGCTCTGCTGCACCTCGGGGATATCGAAGTTCAGCAGGGTTTCATAATCAATGGCCATCGGCAGCCCCCTCTTGTGCAATTTCAATCACCGCATCCAGCGCATAGGCGCCCTGCCCCGCTGGCATCGCAAGCACAGGGTTCAGGTCGATCGAGGTCAGCCCCTCGCCCGCCCCCGCCGCAAAGACCGACAGGTTAGAAAGCATCTGCGCCAGCGCGTCGATATCCGAAGGCTGCGTACCCCGCGCGCCTTGCAAGATTGCCGCACTGCGGATCGACAGGATCATCTCACGCGCGGTATCAACCCCAAAGGGACAGGCCCGCACCGCAACATCATTGAGGAGTTCAACAAAAATCCCGCCAAGACCGAAGACCGCAATCGGCCCGAATGTCGGATCTCGGTTGATCCCCATCAGGCACTCCACCCCGCCCGAAAGCTGTTTGGCCACCAGCATCCCCGTCACCGAGGCCTTGGGGGCATGTTCGCCAACGACGGCCATGATCTCGGCGTAGGCCGCGCGTACCGCGTCCGCATCATGCAGGTTCAGCTTGACCGCGCCGATATCGGATTTGTGCAAAATATCCGGCGAGAGGATCTTCATCACCACCGGATAGCCAAAGCCCTCGGCGGCTTTTACCGCCTGATCGGCATCCGTGACGGCCTGTTCGGGGGCGGCGGCAATTCCGGCCTTGGCCAGAATGGTCTTGGCCGTCGCCTCATCAGGGTTGCTGGCCGGAAGCGTGATCTGCGTCACAGCGGGCAGATCCGCCGTCACGCGGTTTTCCATCGACTGGCCCAGCCGCAAGACCGCATCCAGCGCCCGCACCGCACGACAAGGATCGTTGAACACAAGGATCCCCGCATCGTCATAGTGCTGCAAGACCTCCGGGTCGCCAAGCGCACAAAAGGCGATGATCCGGTCGGGATATTCGGCACGCAGCGGGGCGATGGCATCAAGGATCACTTGCGACATCGCCCGACTTCCTGCCACATAGGTCAGGAAACACATCACCGCGCCGTAACCGCCATCCTCCAGCGCGGCACGGGTGAATTTTTCCAACAAAGTCGGATCATTCAGCGCCTGCGCCGTGCAATCCAGCGGATTGACCGGCGAGGCATAGGGCAGCACCTCGCGCAGGGCCTCTTGGGCCGCATCGGGCATGGCGGGCATCGGCAGGCCGACGCGCTCTGCCTCATCGCTGGCCACAATCCCTGCGCCGCCACTGACGGTAATCACGCCAAAGGAATGCTGTTTCGGGAACACCTTTTTAGAGGCGGCATAGGCGATATCCATCATCGATTCCGGGTCACGCAGGATGATCGCGCCATGATCGGTCAGCACCGCATCCGCAACCACCGCATCCCCCGTCAATGACGCCGTATGTGAGGCCGCCGCCCGCGCCCCCACCGCCGAGCGTCCCGATTTCAGCGCCAGCACCGGCTTGCCCGCCGCCCGCGCCGCATCCAGCGCGGCCAAGAGCGCAGGCGCATCATTCACCGCCTCCATATAGGTGCAGATCACATCAACCGTATCGCTTTGCGCCATCCAGCCAATCGCATCGGCCACGGTGATATCGGACTCGTTTCCGGTGGTGATCAGAACCGAACAGCCGATCCCGCGATCACGTGCCAGCGCGCCCAGATGTGCGCCAAAGGCCCCCGACTGGCTGGCAATGCCGACATTGCCCGACTTGGGAAATCCGGTATCCAGCGAGGAGGAAAACGTGCCGTAATAGCCGATATCCACATTGTAGACGCCCAATGTATTCGGCCCAAGCAGGCGCATCCCGTGCTGTTTGGCCAGCTCTTCAAGCGCATGTTGCGCGGCCAGACCTTCGGCCCCGACCTCGGCAAAGCCTGCCGAAAAAAGCGTCGCGGCACGGCAGCCCATCCGCCCCAGTGCCTCAATCGTTTCGGGCACCATTTTCGCCGGAACCGCAATCAGCGCGGCATCCGGCACCTCGGGCAGGTCTTGGACGCTGGCATAGCACGGCAACCCCTGCACCTTGTCGCGTTTGGGGTTCACCGGCAAGATCCGGCCCTTATACCCGGCCCGCAGCATCGCCGCGATGGGCCGCCCGCCGATCCGCGTCACGTCATCAGAGGCGCCGATGATCGCGACCGAGCGCGGGGCGATCAGCCCGTCAATATCCGAAAAGCCGCTCATAATGTGGCCTCTGACCCGAGGATCGCCGTGCATTGGCTGGAAAGCGTACCGCCATTGCCGTGACAGAGCGCAAGGTCGCAACCGTCAATCTGGCGCGCGCCCGCCTCGCCACGGATCTGGGCCACGGCCTCGGCAATCAGGAACAGCCCGTACATCCCTGGATGCACACAAGACAGCCCGCCCCCGTTGGTATTGACCGCAAGCTCTCCGCCCGGCGCGATCCGCCCGTCCGCGACAAAGCGACCGCCCTCCCCTTTGGGGCAAAAGCCAAGATCCTCAAGGAACAGGATCGTGTTGATCGTGAAGGCATCATAGAGCATCACCAGATCCAGCTCTTTGCGCGACACGCCGGCCATTTCCAGCGCACGTGCGCCACTATCAACAGCGGCGGTGGTGGTCAGATCCGGCATCGCCACGATGGAACGGTGGTAATTGGCCGCCCCCGCCCCAAGGAAATAGACCGGCTTGGCCGCCAGATCCTTGGCCCGATCCGCCCGCACCAGAACGCAGGCCGCAGCCCCGTCCGTCACAAGACAGCAGTCCGATTTGCTCAGCGGGTCCGAGATCATCCGCGCCGAAAGCACCTCATCCTTGGTCAATGGGCCGCGTGCAAAAGCCTCGGGGTTGAGGTTCGCCCAGCCCCGTGCCGCAAGCGCCACATCGGCCAGATTTTCGCGCGTGGTCCCGTATTCGGCCATATGGCGGCTGGTGGCCAAAGCATAGGCGGTGATCGGGTGGCGCGGCTTATAGGGGGTCTCGTGCCACTGTGGTTCGCTCATGGAGACAAGTGCCCCACCTGCGGTGCGCTGGTTCGAGCCATAGCAGACCAGCGCCACATCACATAGCCCCGCCTCCAGCGCCATGGTCGCCTGCAACAGATGCAGCTCAAAGCTGGAGCCGCCAACATTGGTGCCGTCGAAATAGCGCGGCTTCAGCCCCAGATATTCGACCACGCTCATGGTAGGAAAGGCGTGGCTGCTGGTCGCGGAGAACACGGCATCAACGTCTTGCATCTTGAGCCCGGCATCGGCCACGGCCGCCACGGCCGCTTGTCCCAACAGCTCCATCGCGGAGAAACCGGGGGCCTCGCCCATACCTGCGGTTGCCATGCCGACAATTGCGCTTTTACCCCTCATTTCGCATCCTCCATCAGATCAAAGATCACACGCGGGCCGTCCTCGGCCACCTCAACCCGTGCCTTGACCCGCGCGCCGATCGGGGCGGTTTCCACCGCTGGCAAGGTCGACATCATGCGCACGCCCTCATCCAGCTCGATCAGGGCCACATTCCATGACCCCCCGCGCGCCCGGTTCACCGTGATCGCATAGACCGTGCCGGTCCCCTTGGCGGGCACCCATTCCAGATCGGTCGCCCCCGAGGGCGTCAACACCCGCGGCCAAAACACATATTCACCCGTACTTTTGGCCCGTTGGATCATAAAGCGGCCCGCCTCCAGATGGGCCTGATAGGCCGCCTGCGGCCCCAGATTATCAATCGCTGTCATAGCTCCCCCCTATTCCTTCCATCCCAAAAACAGATGCGTCTGCGATGTCATTCCGACCGTCTTGCCGTCGCCGCGTGTCATGATGACCTGCAAGACGACCGTGGTCCGGCCAACATGCAACGGCACACAGCGCGCCGTCACGGTATCGCCCACCTTGATCGGGCGCGTGAAGTTGGTCTTTGCCTCTACCGTGGTGTTGGACACATCGGCAGGGCTGTTGATAAAGGCCGATGTCCCCGCCGCCGTATCGGCAAGCGTCATAAGCGCGCCCCCATGCAAAACCCCGTTGCGGTTGCCCATCTCGGGGGTGACGACCATCTGGCAGATCACCTCTTCGGGGGTGCAAACAACGGTTTTGATGTCCAGAAACGCCGCAAAACTGGATCGCGGCGGCATATCAGCGGCATCGCGTGTTGGATGAGACGCCATGATCAACCCGCCCGATTGGCAAGGGTGCGGCGCGCGATCACCAATTGCTGGATCTGGCTGGTGCCCTCATAGATGCGCAAAAGGCGGATATCGCGGTACAGACGCTCAATATCATATTCCGCCATATAGCCCGCGCCACCATGGATTTGCAGCGCCCGATCCGCGATCCGGCCCGCGGCCTCGGTGCAGAAATACTTGGTGCAGGATGCCTCGAGGATCGCCTTGCCCTCGCGGTTGAATGTATCAGCCGTGGCACGCACAAGGGCGCGGGCAGCGTGAAGGTCGGTCTGACAATCGGCAAGCAGCCCTTGCACAAGCTGATGCTCGCCGATCGGCTTGCCGAACTGTTTGCGGTCCAGCGCGTAATCGGTGGCAATATCAAGCATCCGCTGGCTTTGCCCCACGGCCATCGCGCCAACATGAATCCGGCCACGGTCCAGCACCTTCATCGCGGTGCGAAAGCCCTTGTGCAGGTTCTCTGGCCCGCCGATGATCGCCGATTGCGGCACGCGCACATCATCGAAAATCACATCCGAGGTCTTGGTGCCGCGCTGGCCCAGCTTGCGGTCGGGCTTGGCCACGGTGATGCCGGGCGTATCTGCAGGCACGATAAAGGCGGAAACCCCATCGGCGCCGGGCTTGTCGGCATCGGTGCGGGCAAAGACGGTGAACACGCCTGCGCGCACCGCATTGGTGATATAGCGCTTGGTGCCATTGATCACGAAATCATCGCCGTCGCGCCGGGCAGCGGTACGGATACCACCCGCATCCGACCCGTTATCAGGTTCGGTCAGCGCAAAGGAGGCGATGGTGTCACCGCTGGCAATCCCCGGCAACCATTGGTCTTTTTGCGCAGCAGTGCCATCCATCACGATGCCCTGTGCGCCAATGCCCACATTGGTCCCGATCAGTGACCGGAAGGTCAGAGAGGCATAGCACAACGCCTCGATCAACCGCGCCTCTTGCGGCACATTCAGGCCGATGCCGCCGTATTCTTCGGGGGTCGAAAGGCCGAACAGCCCCATCTCTTTCATCTCGGCAATGATCTCTTCTGGGATCGCATCCTCTTCTTCGACCTGCCGTTCCGCAGGGATAAGCCGTTCGCGCGCGAATCGGCTTACTGTATCTATCAGCTGTTCAAAAACATCATCATCCACGCCTACGGCCATCGAATTTCCTCCCATTGGACGGTCTCAATCAACTCTTGAACTAGCAGGATTATTCTGTATAGTAAATTATATTCTGTTCAGGGAATTATATGACAGACGACCAAAGCCATAAACCCGTACCTGCCGTGCAAAACGCCATGATGATCATGCGCCTGCTGGCCACAACCAACCGCCCCATGGGGGCCACGCAGATTGCGCGGGAAACGGATATGAATGTTTCTTCGGCGTTCAACATCCTGCGCACGCTGGCGCATGAGGGGTTGCTCAGCTTTGATCCGGCGACCAAGGCCTACCGTGTCGGCATGGGATTGATGGAGCTGGCGGCCCCACTGCTGGGTGCGAACCCGTCGGATCTGTTGCGCTCGACGCTGAACAATATCGCGCAGGATCATAAGGTGGTGATCGCCCTGTGGCAGATCACCCCGCAAGAGCGGATCGTGCTGATCGACAGGTTCACCGCCCCCAATATCGTGCAGGCCGTGATCGCCCGAAACACCCGCCTGCCGGTCTTTGCAGGCGCAGTCGGGCGCTGTTACGCCGCCACGCTGGGGCTGGGCAAAGCCGCGACCCGCAAAGGGTTCGACGCCGTGCGCTGGCAACAAGCGCCCGATTTTGACGCCTATTGGCAGGATGTCGCCACCGCCAAGGCCACCGGCTTTGGCCGCGATCGCGGGCAATTGTTTCGCGGGCTTGATATCGTCGCCTCTGTCGCCCGCGACGGGGCCGGTATCCCCCGTCTGGGGATGAGTAGCATCACCATTGCCGCACAGCACGACGACGCCAGCCTGACCGAGGTCGGCAAGGCCCTGGCCGAGGCCGCCCAGCTGGTTGAACGCTGTCTTTTCGTGCGCCCGGCGGGCCGCTGAATGACCCATGATCAGACCACATAACGGAGGATATATGTCAGAACCAAAACCCCTTGGCGGAAAGGTCGTCCTTGTAACGGGCGCAGGCGGCGGGATCGGGCGGGCCATAGCGCTGGAGGCCGCAAAGGCGGGGGCTTCGGTTGTCGTGAATGACATCGGCGCATCGCTTGACGGCAAGCGCGACTCCAGCGCCGCCGCCGAGCAAACCGTCACCGAGATCGAAAAGCTGGGCGGCAAGGCCGTGGCCAATGGCGACGATGTTTCCATACAGGAGGGTGCGCAGGCCATGGTGCGGCAGGCCACAGACAGCTTTGGCCGGCTGGATGCGGTGGTCAATAACGCGGGCATCCTACGCGATTGCTTCTTTCACAAGATGACCTATGAGGATTTCGACGCGGTGGTGAAAGTCCATCTTTACGGCACCTTCAACACCAGCCGCGCGGCAGCAGATGTGATGCGCGAGCAAGGTTCCGGCAGTCTGATCCATATGACCTCTACCTCGGGGCTGATCGGTAATCTGGCACAGGCCAATTATTCGGCCGCGAAACTGGGCATTGCGGCCTTGTCAAAATCCATCGCGCTGGATCTGCGGCGCTGGAACATCCGGTCCAATTGCATCGCCCCCTTTGCCTGGAGCCGGATGACCTCTTCGATCAAGGTCGACAGCCCCGAACAAGAGGCGCGCGTGAACCGGATGAAGGAAATGGCCCCGGAAAAGATCGCGCCAATCGCGCTCTATCTGGCATCGGATGAGGGCGCCGATACCACGGGCCAGATCTTTGCCGTGCGCAACAACGAGATTTTCCTGATGTCACAGCCGCGCCCCACCCGTTCGGTCCACCGCGGCGAGGGCTGGGATCTGGACAGCGTGCGCAGCCATGCGATCCCGGCACTGCGGGGCAGCTATGTGCCGCTGGATGTTTCGGCGGATACCTTTTGCTGGGACCCGATTTAAGCCAAAGGCACGACGTTTGAACGGTTTCCAAGGCGGCCCCCCAAGGGCCGTCTTTTGCATTTCGGCCCCAACCGGCCATGCCGATCAGGCATATCTGAAAGGCCATTCAGATATTTGTTAAATGAGTCGCCCTGTCAGACAATCAGGAAAACCCCTCTTGACGCCAAAACACCGAGGAGCCTTCCGTTGTATCAGCACGACGCAAATGATTTCCAAGATATCCGCGATGCGGTCCGCGCCCTTTGCGCAGATTTCCCTGACGAATATCACCGCAAGATCGACGAGCAGCGCGGCTATCCCGAAGAGTTCGTGGAGGCGCTGACCAAAGCCGGCTGGATGGCGGCGCTTATCCCCGAGGAATACGGCGGATCGGGCCTTGGGCTGACCGAAGCGGCTGTGATCATGGAAGAGATCAACCGCGCGGGCGGCAATTCGGGGGCCTGCCACGGCCAGATGTACAATATGAACACGCTGGTGCGCCACGGATCAGAGGCACAGCGCCAGAAATACCTGCCCCGCATTGCCAGCGGCGAGTTGCGCCTGCAATCCATGGGCGTGACCGAGCCGACAACCGGCACCGATACCACCCAGCTGAAAACCACCGCCGTCAAAAAGGGCGATAAATACGTCATCAACGGCCAAAAGGTCTGGATCAGCCGGGTGCAGCATTCCGACCTGATGATCCTGCTGGCGCGCACCACGCCGCTGTCCGAGGTCAAGAAAAAATCCGAAGGGCTTTCGATCTTTATCGTTGATATCAAAGAGGCGATGAAATCGGGGATGCGGGTGCAGCCGATCCTGAATATGGTCAACCATGAGACCAATGAGCTGTTCTTTGACAACCTCGAAATCCCCGAAGAAAACCTGATCGGGGAAGAGGGCAAGGGTTTCAAATACATCCTGACCGGCCTGAATGCCGAGCGCACGCTGATCGCGGCGGAATGTATTGGCGACGGCTATTGGTTCACCGACCGCGTTGTGCGTTATGTCAAGGAACGTGAGGTTTTCGGCCGTCCGATCGGCCAGAACCAGGGTGTCCAATTCCCGATTGCCGAAGCCTATATCGAGATCGAAGCCGCCAACCTGATGCGCCAAAAGGCCTGCGCGCTTTATGACGCAGGCCAGCCTTGCGGGGCTGAGGCGAATATGGCGAAATACCTTGCCGCCAAAGCCTCATGGGAGGCGGCGAATGCCTGTTTGCAATTCCACGGCGGGTTCGGCTTTGCCTGCGAATATGATATTGAGCGGAAATTCCGCGAAACGCGGCTCTATCAGGTTGCGCCGATCTCGACCAACCTCATCCTGTCTTATGTGGCCGAACATATCCTTGGTCTGCCGAGGTCGTTTTGATGCGGCCGCTGGAAGGGATCAAGGTTGTCTCTATTGAACAGGCCGTCGCCGCACCGTTTTGCACCGCGCGCCTTGCCGATGCGGGGGCCGAAGTTATCAAGATCGAACGCCCCGAGGGCGATTTCGCGCGCGGCTATGACAGCGTGGCCAGGGGGCAGTCGAGCTATTTCGTCTGGCTAAACCGGGGCAAGACCTCCCAGACGCTTGATCTGGCATCGCCCAAGGGCAAAGAGGTGCTGGCCGAACTGCTGGCCGGTGCGGATGTGCTGGTGCAAAACCTCAAACGGGGCGCGCTTGACCGGCTTGGCTTTGGGCCGGAACGGCTGGCCGATGAGTTTGCGCATCTGATCTGCTGCTCTATCACTGGGTATGGCGAGGGTGGGCCGATGGCCGATCGTAAGGCCTATGACCTGCTGGTGCAGGCGGAATCGGGGCTGTGTTCGATCACCGGTGGCCCGTCCGAACCGGCCCGCGTTGGCATCTCTATTGTCGATATCGCCACGGGTGCCACCGCCCATGCCGCGATCCTTGAGGCATTGTTGCGTCGTGCGGTGACGGGGCAAGGGGCCAATATCTCTATCTCTATGTTTGACGTGATGGCGGATTGGCTGACGGTGCCCCTTTTGAACCATGAGGCGGGCAACAGCCCCAAACGCATCGGCCTTGCCCATCCGTCCATTGCACCCTACGGCGTGTTCACCGCCAAGGATGGCGCGCAGATCCTGCTGTCGGTGCAAAGTGATCGGGAATGGAAAAACCTGTGCAACCTGTTCTTGCAGGCGCCCGACTTTGTGACCGATCCGCGTTTTGCCCGCAACATCGACCGGGTGCAAAACCGCGATGAGACCGACGCAATTATTAGCGCGGCCTTTGCCCGCATGACCGCCCCCGAGGCGGTTGCCGCCCTAAGCCGGGCGGATGTGGCGCTGGCCCAGCTGAATGATATGGGCGGGCTGTCCAATCACCCGCATCTGCGGCGCATCACGGTGGAAACCGAGGCGGGGCCGGTTTCCATGCCCGCCCCTGCGCCGATATGGGGCGATGATCCGCACGGCTTTGGGCCGGTGCCCGCGCTGAACCCGTTAGAGGATTAGGGTATGACACTTGATATCGACCATCTGCGCCAATGGATCGGACGCAAAGATCACGCACATGAGGTTCTGACACCGACGCTGGTGCAACGTCTTTATGCCACGCTTGACCGTCAGGGCCCGACCGAGGAAGGGGCTGACGCGCCGCTGTTGACACATCACTGCCTGTGCCAACCTCTTGTGCCCACGGCGGAGCTTGGCCCCGATGGCCACCCGACGCGCGGCGGGTTTTTGCCGCCGGTGCCCTTGCCACGCCGAATGTGGGCAGGCGGCGCGCTGCGGTTTCACTCGGCACCAAAGATAGGCGAGGACATCACGCGTCGCTCGGTGATTGAGGATGTGAGCATGAAAAGCGGGCGTTCGGGCCCGCTGTGTTTTGTGACCCTGCGCCATGATTTCAGCAGCCCGCACGGCCCCATCCTAAGCGAGCGCCAAGACATCGTTTACCGTGATGCACCAACCGGCAATGCCAATCCTGCACCGACCCCTGCCCCGCAAGGCGACGAGCGGCGCGAAATCAGCGCCTCACCGGCGTTTTTGTTTCGCTATTCGGCGCTAACCTTCAACGGCCACCGCATCCATTACGATCAACCCTATGCGCGGGAGGAGGAATTCTATCCCGGCCTTGTGGTTCATGGTCCGTTGCAGGCGATGCTTTTGGCGCAATATGCCGGTGACCTGATGGGCCGCGCGCCGACAGGGTTTTCGTTTCGCAGCATGGCCCCGATTTTTGGCGGGGGCAGCTTCTTTTTACATGCGCAAAGGCAGGGGGATGACCTTATGCTCTGGACCGCCGCACCCGACGGGCCAGTGGCGATGGAGGCACGGGCCAGCTGGGACTAGATCCCGCCAATCCACCAGTCGGGATAAATCATCCGGCCTGCACAAGCACCTGCGGGTTGACGACCAACGAAAGGTCCAGCCGCCCATTGATCCCGTCCAGACAGTTTTGCGCCGCCGTCAGCGCCATACGCGCCGCGCCATCATCGCTCATCGCGGCCATATGTGGTGACAGGATGATATTGTCCAGCGCAAGCAACGGATTGTCCATCGACACCGGCTCTTGTGCAAACACATCAAGGCCTGCTGCACGAATCTCTCCGCTGGCAAGGGCGCGCGCCAAGGCCGCCTCATCCACCACGCCACCCCGCGCGGTGGAGACAAGCACCGCAGAGGGCTTCATCATCGCCAAGGCCTTCTCCCCGATCAAATTGCAGGTGGCGGGCATCAAGGGAACATGGATGCTGACAACATCGGCCTCTTGCAACCCCTCGGCAAGGCTGACCTTGGTCCAATTGGGATCATGGCTGCCCGGACCTGTCGATCTGTTGCAATAAGCGATTTTCATGCCAAAGGCCTCGGCACGTTTGGCAACCAGGGCACCGATCCGGCCCATACCCACCACCAAAAGCGTCTTGCCCGCCAGATCGCGCGCGGCCAGCGCATCGCGAAACCCCCAATTGCCCACGCGCGTCGCCTTGTCATAGCGCAGCCCCATCTTGGTCGCCGCAAGCATCAGGTAAAACGTATGTTCGGCAACCGTTACCGCGTTTTGATCCCCGATCACCGTCAAGGGAATTGCACGGCGGTTCAGCGCCTCAAGGTCGATATTGTCGATCCCCACGCCATGCCGCGAGACGATCTTTAGGTTTTGCGCAGCGTCGATATGCGCGGCCGTAAGGGGCAGGGTTCTGATCAGGATCGCGGTCGCGGTCCGGGTGGCGGCGATGACGCCGGCGCTGTCATTCTCGTCAACGATGACCGGAGTGATACCGGGCGTATTTTCCAGAAACGCGATCCCGCGGGGGTGAATATTTCCGATAACTGCAATTTCCATTCAGGGATCTTTCAAAACATTTCAGCTGGCTTTGGTCCGATAAGACCTGTCACGGCAAAAGACCAGATGAAGCGACCGACACCTCGGGGAATTTACGCAGCATCAGCCCCGCTGCGGCACAGCTGCAAAAGCCAGTCTTTGAAACCGGTTGCTGCGGGCGACAGGATTGTCTCTTTGGGGACAACAAGATGATAGGCAAAAGAGCTTTTGAACGTCTGATCAAAGAGCTGAACCAAAACGCCTGCGTCCAGCTCTGGCTGGATCATCCGCTTGGAGAAAAGCGAGACCCCAAGCCCGTCGATGGTCGCGTTCAACTGAAAGTGCCGGTCCTCCAACAAGATCTCGCGGTGCGGTGCAGGGGCCTCTATCAGGTTGTTTTTCAACACCTCTGACCACATGCGAACACCTCTGACCACATGCGTTTGTCATCGACATGCAGTACCGTGCAGGTCCTGAGGTCGGAAAGATCCTTGATCGCATGGGCCTTGCGATATTCAGCGCTGCAAACCGCGACCAGCTCTTCGTTCCACAGCCGGATCACATGAAAACCGGGCCAATCCCCCCGGTTGCGCCTCCCACATCAGGCTCAGCCGCAGTGACAGCCACCTGCTGGCAAACATCGGCAGCACGGCAACACGCACCAAACCCCGCCTGTTCGCCACCTGGTCCAGCCCCGCCTGGATCAGGTTAAGGCCCTGCGCCACGCTGAAATCCAACCCTCTGGCCTCGGTTTTCCGGCTGGGCAGCAGCAGCCATGAGGAAGAGGCCGTCGAGGCGCGTATCGACGACATCCTGCATCTGGCCGATCTGCACCGGATCGCGGATAAAAAGGTCAGCACAATGTCCTCGGGAGAGCAGTGGCTCTTGATGATCGCCACCGCCCTTGCCGCCGATCCCAAGCTGGTCTTGCTGGATGAACCGGCCGCAGGGCTTATCTCGCATGAACGCAAAACCCTGAGCGAGCTGATCAAATCGATCCGCAGCCGCGGCATCGCCATGCGCCCCGACGGGCGGCAGGTGTTTCCGCAAATGGCGGTTCTGCAAAACCTGCGCATGGGCGCCTATTCGCACAAGGATAACGAGCAGGCGCAAGACGTTGAGGAAATGATGGATATGTTCCCGATCCTGCGCACCCGTGCCGGTCAGGCGGCAGGCACGCTCTCGGGCGGGGAGCAAGAGATGCTGGCGATTGGCGGCGCGGCTGTTTGCGGCCTGCCGCAATCGCAATCGGTGGAAATGGCCGCCGAAGAGATCAACGCAAGCGGCGGCGTCAAGGTGGGCGACGGCACCTATATATCTGGAGGTCATCACCCGCGAATCCTTTGGCCTCAAAGACCGCGACATGACCCCGCAACTGACCAAAATCCGCAGCCTTGAACCCGATGCGATCCTTGTTGTCGGCTATGTGGAACCTGCCGCCTTTATCTATCGCCAGTCGGTCGAACTGGGCATCGACGTGCCGCGTTTCGGCTTTACCAGCGGCAGCGTGGGCAATTCCAGCGCGTGGCCAATTCCGACCAGATGGAAGGCGTCCGGGACCTGCGCCCGACAGAGCTGACCCTGCTTTCGGCCACCGACAACGGCACCGCCTACCATAAGAATTTCACCCGGAAATTTGGCATCGCGCCCTCGCCAAGCTACCCATATGACCATGACCAGACCTATGCGCAAAAAGACGCGCTAGAGGCCGCAGGCGATGTTGACGACACCGAGGCCGTTGCCGCCGCCCTGCGCGGTTTAGCGAGAAAAGAGAAGTGAAATAATTGAGATCATTCAACAAATTATCAACGGCATTGCGATTGGCGGTGTCTATGTGCTGATCGCACTTGGCCTTACAACCGTGTTTGGCATTCCGGGCATTGGCCATTTCGCGCATGGGTCGGTATCGATGTTCGACGGCTATCTGACCTTCTTTCTTGTAACGGGTCAGGGGTTTTTGCTGTTGCCGGCCATTCTTCTGGCCTTGCTGGTCGGGATGGTTCTGGGGGTCGCGATCGCGCTTTTGGCCTACCGCCCCGTACGAAAGGCCAACCACATCAACGCCTTTATCGTAGCGCTTGGCCTGATGATGATGGTTGAGGGGATCAACCTGCAATTCTTTGGTGCCGAGCAGATCGTCATCCCGACCAATTTCAACCATGTGTTCAACATCGGCGGCGTGACCATTCCCGAATTGCGGCTTTACGTCATTCTGGCGGCGGCGCTGATCCTTGGCATGACGGTATTTGTCGAGAAAACCAGGGCCGTTCAGGCGGCCGGTGCCGTAGCTGAAAACCGTGATGCACCGCCTTGATGGGGATGCATTTCGGGCTTCCGGTCTGGATGACCATCACCCTTGCGCCCTTTGTGACCGCGATTTTCACGCTGGCCATCGGCTATCCCGGCCTGCAGGTCAAGGGGCATTACTTTGCCTTTGTCACCTCGGCGATGTTTGCAGGGCTGACGGGCGCGCTTTATGCCGCGCGGGATTGTCGGGCTGCTGGATGTGATCCGCGCCACGCTGCCACGGCGGACATGATGACCCTGACCGCCGCCGAAACCGACACCCTTGCCCGGACCCGTGATTTCGCCGCGCAAGTGGTAGCCCCGCAGGCCGCCGCCTTGGGCCTGACGGCCATCAAGGTTCCGGTTGCGGACGGGGGGCGGGGCCACAGCTATGCCCTAAAGGCCGCGACCTCTGAGGTGTTGGCGGCGTCCGATTTCGGTTTTGCGATGTCGCTCGTCAACACCCATAAACTATCACAATGCGCGGCGTCGGCCGTTAAGACGAAATACCTTCCGGCCTTGCTGGACGGTTGCCAAACCGCCTGCACGGCGCTGACGGAAAAGACCTCCGGCTCTGACTTTGCCGCGATAGAGATGCGGGCGACCAAACTCGAAGGCGCCTGTCGTCGTTCTGGTTGCATTGCGCATAGACGATGGCGGTTGAGGCATGGCGCGGGCCGAAACCGATCTGGCGGATGGCCGCGCTCAACTCTCGGAATCTGATCGTGCCTGAACGGGGCTATGGCCGCGCGACGGGCAACCTGCCTCTGATCCCCGTTTGCGACGGTGTCGGAGAGGTCGTCGCCATCGGCGAAGGTGTCACCCGTGTGGCCCTGGACGCCCGCGTTTGCCCCACCTATTTCCAGAACTGGACCGGCGGCGCGCCAAGCCCTGCGCGGCGTGCCTCCTCGCTAGGGGGGCCGATTGACGGGGTGATGGCCGGCGAGACCACGCTTCCGCTCTCGCTGCGGGCGGTGCGGCCGGGTGGGACGCTCTCGATGATCGGTGTGCTTTCGGGGCGCAAGCTGGAGGCCTCGCTTGGCCCGATTGTCGCGCGGCAGGTCCGTCTGCAAGGCGTCACCGTCGGCCACCGTGACGGGCTGGAGGCGATGATGAAAGCCATGGCACAGCATCAGATCCATCCCGTGCTTGGCGAAACCTTTGGCTTTGCCGACCTCAAGGCAGCGATGAGCCATCTGAAAACGGGCGATAACTTTGGCAAAACACTGATCGGATTTTGACCATGACGACCCTGCCATATCACCCCCGCACTCATGCCCTGACTACGCCTGACAAGCTGGCCTTCCAGATGTGCACCACGGGGTGAGGATGTCACCTTTGCGCAACTGAGGGGCGCGGGCCAATCAGGGCGCGCATCAGTTGCGGTCACTCGGTCTGAAGGACGGAGATCACGTTGCTTTCCTTATGGAAAACCGGCGCGAGTTTCTGGAGCTATGCTTTGCCGCCGACCGGGTTGGGCTGTTTTACACAACCATCAGCACCCATCTGACCGCCTCAACCACCAATGCGCAGGGCTGGACCATCCTGCGGTTATGGATGCGGTCGTAATCGGCGTCCCGAATGAGGATTTCGGCGAGGAAGTAAAAGCGATTGTACAGCTGATGCCGGGGCAAGATGGCTCCCCCGCTTTGCAAGACGCGTTGATTTCCCATTGCAGAACGCGGCTTTCTTCCATCAAATGTCCTCGCAGCATTGATTTTCGGACCGATCTGCCGCGCACGGCCACGGGCAAGCTGCTCAAACGGATGCTGCGTGACGAATATTGGATTCAAACAGGAAGCTGATACCGCATAGCCGCAAACAAGGAATACGCCATGGATAAACACGCCGCTGACGCCTTTGCCACATTGATGAAAGAGGCCGCCAAGACCCATCCCTTGTTTGCGGGTATCGACCCCGAGAAAACCGCGCAGATGACCGGCGAGATGTCCAAGACCCTTCAGGCGATCCTCTCGCCTCAGGGTTTGGGAAACTGGATGCAAAGCTGGATGGCCTATCAGACCGAGATGGCCCGGCTTTGGCAACGCAGCCTTACCGCCGAGAGTGCCGAGCCGAGCACGGACGCGCGGTTCAAGGCCGATGACTGGAACGAGGGGATCTTTCCCTTTCTGCACCAGTCTTACATGCTGACGGCCAAGGCCATGGCCGATTTCGCCGATAGGGCCGGTCTGCCCGCGCATGACCAGCGCAAGCTCAGCTTTTATACCCGTGTGGCCGCCGATGCGATGGCGCCCTCTAACTTCGCGTTGACCAACCCCGAGGTTCTGAAGCTGGCGCGCGAAACCAACGGGCAGAGCCTTGTCGACGGGTTCCGCAACATGCTGGCGGATCTGGAAAAGGGCTATATCACCACCACGGATGAGACCGCCTTTACCGTCGGCGGCAATCTGGCCAACACGCCGGGGTCGGTGATTTTCCGCAATGAGCTGTTTGAGCTGATCCAGTATCAACCACGTACCGACAAGGTCCGCTCCAACCCCATTCTGATCATCCCGCCCTGTGTCAACAAATTCTATATCTTTGACATAAATGAGAAAAAATCCATGATCCGCTATTTGCTGGATCAGGGCCATAGCGTGTTTACCATCGCATGGCGCAATCCGGGGCCGGAGACGCGCGATCTCGATTGGAACGATTACCTGCGCGACGGGATCTTTGCCGCCCTTGATGTGACCACCGATATCGTAAAGGGTGCAAAGGTTGATCTGTTGTCATGGTGCAATGGCGGCACCATGTTGCTGGCCGCGCTGGCCGTGATGAAACCCGAACAAAAGACCCATGTCGGCACGGCGACTTTCCTCTCCTCGATGATCGATTTTGCCGATCCGGGGCAGGTAGAGGTGTTTATCGACCAGCCACAACTGCAAGCCTATAACAAACGGCTTGAAACCGCCGGAGTGGCGCCGGGGCGTGATATTGCCGCCGCGATGGCGATGCTGCATGTCAACGAATCCATCTGGGGCTTTGTCGTTGGCAATTACCTCAAAGGCAAATCCCCGCTGCCCTTTGATATTTTGTACTGGAACGCCGATACATCCAACCTGCCGGCCAAATGGTATTCCTATTACACCGAGGAAATGTATCTGGCCAACAAGCTCAAGGAGCCGGGCGCGCTGACCTTGCTGGACACGCCTGTGGATACCCGCAACATTGATGTGCCCTGTTATTTCGTCGCCGCCACCGCCGATCATATCGTGCCGTGGAAGACGTCTTATCTTGCGACGGGGCTGGTCTCGGGGGATACCGAATTTGTGCTGACAACGGGCGGCCATGTTTCGGGCACGGTGATCAACCACCCCGAGCGCAACCGGCGTTATTTCCTGACCGGCGGCGATCGCACCCAAGGCCCCGAGGATTGGCAAGCCGGCGCCACCCGCATAGAAGGCAGCTGGTGGCCCCATTGGCTGACGTGGCTGGCCGAGAAAAACAACGGCACCGAAAAGCCCGCCCCCGCCAAGCCGGGCAACCGCAACCACCCCGCGCTGGCGCCTGCCCCCGGAACCTATGTTCTGGAACAGGTGCCTCAACAGGGCTGAACGGCACGGCCAAAGCATAAGAAAGCGATTATGACACAGGATCTTCCAACGCGCGCCGGTGACGAGTTCCGCTTTATCAAAGCCGGGGGGCATCGGTTGCGTGTCTTTACCCGCGATCTCGACAAGGCGGGGCCACCACTTGTGATCTGCAACGGCTTGGGTCAGGCGATTGAGATGCTCTTGCCGATGATGGAGGCGCTGCCCGAACGTCCGATCATCAGCTTTGACGCCGCCGGTGTCGGGCGCTCTGATACGCCCGACCATGGGGCATCGATGCAGGATCATGCCTTGATGTTGCGCGCGGTTCTGGATGAACTGGGCGTGGACCGCTTTGATATTTTGGGCATCTCATGGGGGGGTGCGCTGGCCCAGCAAATCGCGCATGACCTGCCGGACCGTTGCCGCAAGCTGGTGCTGGCCATCACCTCGGCGGGCGGGATCGCAAGCTGGTGGGGATCGCCCGTGGCCCTGGCCGAGATCATGTTTCCCTGGCGCTATTTCAACAAGGCCTATGGCAATTTCATCGGCCCCTTCATGTATGGCGGTGAGGCGATCTTGCATCCCGAACTGTTCCGCGCATATTCCCGCCACGCGATCCGCCCGACCTATGAAGGCTATTCCGCGCAGGTCAAAGCCATGTGCAGCTGGAGCAGCCTGCCGTGGCTGCACCGATTGACACAACCCACCCAGATCATTGCAGGCGCGGGTGATATGCTGATACCCGTTCCCAACCAGATCCTGTTGGCCTCGCTTATTCCCGATGCCAAGCTGAAGATCTTTCCAGCAGGCCATCTGGTGATGTATTCCCGCCGCGAGGAGGTCGGCCAGTTGATGACCGGCTTTCTGAACGCAGCCTAGACCCTAATCCTTTGGTGAGGAGGCAATTTTGCCATCACAACAAAACCCCGAAACACTCGACCTTTTCGTCATTGGCGGCGGCATCAACGGCTGCGGCATTGCGCGCGATGCCACGGGTCGCGGACTAAGCGTCGCACTGGCCGAGATGAACGATCTGGCAAGTGCCACCTCTTCGGCCTCGACCAAGCTGTTCCACGGCGGATTGCGCTATCTTGAGTTTTTTGAGGTCCGGCTGGTCCGTGAGGCGTTGAAAGAGCGTGAAACCCTGTTGCAGGCGATGCCGCATATCAGTTGGCCCAAGCGGTTTGTGCTGCCCTATCACAAGGATATGCGCTTTGACGGGGACACACCAACGTCGCGCATTTTGAACATCGTGATGCCATGGACCAAGGGGCGCAGGCCCGCCTGGCTGATCCGCTTTGGTCTGTTTCTTTATGACAATCTGGGCAACCGCAAGATCCTGCCTGCGACCTCGACCGTGGATCTGACCAGTGATCCGGTCGGCGCGGTTTTGCAGGACCGCTTTACCAAGGCCTATGAATATTCCGATTGCTGGATTGAGGACAGCCGCCTTGTGGTCCTGAATGCCCGCGATGCCGAGGCGCGCGGCGCACAGATCATGACCCGCACCAAGGTTACATCCGCCGAACGTGTCGGCGATCTTTGGCAGATCACCACCGAGGATGCGGACAGCGGCGAGACGCGGCGTTTCACCGCGCGGATGCTGGTCAATGCAGGCGGGCCATGGGTGCAGGATGTGATCCGTTCCAAGGTGCGGATCAATTCGACCGAGGGCGTGCGGCTGGTCCGCGGCAGCCATATCGTGACGCGCAAGCTGTTCGACCATGACAAATGCTATTTCTTTCAGGGTGAGGATGGCCGCATCATTTTCGCCATCCCCTATGAGACTGACTTTACCCTGATCGGCACCACCGATGCCGATCATGACGACCCATCGACCCCGCCCGAATGCACCGAGGCAGAGGCCGATTATCTGCGCAATTTCGCCTCCAGCTATTTCAAGAAGCCGGTTGAGAAAGAGGATATCGTCTGGACCTATTCCGGCGTGCGTCCGCTTTATGATGACGGGGCGTCCTCGGCCACGGCGGCGACGCGCGATTATGTGTTGAAGGTGAATACCGATGGCGGCGCGCCGCTGTTGAATGTTTTTGGCGGCAAGATCACCACCTACCGCAGGCTGGCCGAATCCGCATTGGCGGCCCTTGCACCCTATATCACCAGCCCCCGCCCCGATTGGACGGCGGGCGTCAGCCTTCCGGGCGGGGATTTTCCGGTGGACGGCGTCGATGCGCTGATTGCCGATCTGCGCAAGGCCTATCCCTTCCTTGATGCCTTTTGGGCGCGCCGTCTGATCCGCGCTTATGGCACCGATGCGCGCAACATTCTTGGCGATGCGAAAACCGAACAGGACCTTGGCCACCCCTTCGCCGCCACATTGACCGAGCGGGAAATCCGCTGGTTGATGGAACGCGAATACGCTCGCACCGCCGAGGATGTCGTCTGGCGCCGTTCCCGTCTGGGGTTGCGCATGACCGCCGATGAGATTGCCACGCTGGACACATGGATGAAATCCGCCCGTGCGTCCGAAACTGTTTCGACCAAAGGGTGACCATATGACCCATATCCTCGCCATTGATCAGGGAACCACCTCCAGCCGCGCCATCCTTTATGATGCGAAGATGCAACGTGTTGGCAGCGCACAGCGAGAGTTTACCAGCATTACCCTGACTCCGGCTGGGTGGAACATGACCCCGAGGATCTTTGGCAAACCGTCGTCACCACCTGTCATGAGGTGATGGAGACCACCGGCATTGCCGCCACGGATATCGCCGCAATCGGCATCACCAACCAGCGCGAAACCACTCTGGTCTGGGACCGCACCACCGGCAAGGCCATCCATAACGCCATCGTCTGGCAGGATCGTCGCACCGCCGATACCTGCCGCACATTGCGTGAGGCGGGCCACGAAAAGATGATCAACGACCGCACCGGATTGTTGATTGATCCTTATTTCTCAAGCACGAAACTGAAATGGATCCTCGATCATGTTGAGGGCGCGCGGACACGGGCCGAAAAAGGGGAGCTGTTGTTCGGCACCGTCGACAGCTTTCTGATCTGGCATCTGACGGGGGGGGCTGTTCATGCCACCGATGCCACCAATGCCGCGCGCACCATGCTTTATGATATCCGCAAAGGCCTATGGAGCAGCACGATCTGCGACCTGCTGGGCATCCCGATGCAAATGCTGCCCGAGGTCAAGGATTGCGCCGATGATTTCGGCCAGACCCGCCCCGATCTGTTCGGCGCGGCCATCCCCGTTGCCGGTGTGGCGGGCGATCAACAAGCCGCGACCTTGGGCCAGGCCTGCTTTGCGCCGGGGATGATCAAGGCCACCTATGGCACCGGCTGTTTCGCGCTTTTGAACACCGGAGAGACCCCGATCACCAGCACCAACCGCTTGCTGACCACCATCGCCTATCAGCTGAACGGCAAACCGACCTATGCGCTGGAGGGGTCTATTTTTGTGGCCGGTGCCGTGGTGCAATGGCTGCGTGACGGGCTGAAAATTATTGAGGAGGCACGCCAAACCCAACCCCTGGCCGAGAGCGCCGATCCCGCGCAGCAGGTCGTGCTGGTCCCTGCCTTTACCGGCCTTGGCGCGCCCTATTGGAACGCAGACTGTCGCGGTGCGGTTTTCGGGCTGACGCGCAACTCCGGCCCCGCAGAGCTGGCACGGGCGGCCCTCGAAAGCGTCGGCTATCAGACCCGCGACCTGCTTGAGGCCATGCATGAGGATTGGGCCGGCCACGAGACCGGACAGGGAGGCGAGGCCGTCTTGCGGGTCGATGGCGGTATGAGCGCCTCTGACTGGACGATGCAGTTTTTGTCCGACATCATCAACGCCCCCGTTGACCGCCCGCAAGAGCTGGAAAGCACCGCCCTTGGTGCGGCATGGCTGGCGGGGATGCATGTCGGGCTCTATCCCGATCAGGCAGAGTTTTCCAAAGGCTGGGCGCTTGACCGGCAATTCCTGCCGGTGATGGATCAGGATCAGCGGGCCAAAAAATACGCCGCATGGAAACGCGCAGTGACCGCCACCCTGGGCTTTTGATCACGGCCAGAACCCGGCAAATGCAGCCGAAAAAGCCATGGACAAACCCCGCCACCGGGTTCAAAAGATGATCCCCGAGGTTTGCGACCAAACACCCCGACCTTGGCGCAAAGATCAACTGCCGCAAGGCAAGGGAGAAGACATGAAAGACTGGACTGCTTTGGCAAGTGACCTCTATCGCGGGGAATTTCGCCCGATGTTCATAGATGGCAACTGGTGCGAAGCCCGATCCGGCAAAACCCTTGAGGCACGCAATCCCGCCAATGGCGCGCTTTTGGCGACCGTCCCAGAGGGCGATAGCGCCGATATCGACCGCGCCGTTACCGCCGCGCGCAAGGCCTTTGAGGGGCCGTGGTCCAAATTCACCCCCTTTGAGCGTCAGGCCCTTTTGCTGCGCATCGCCGAGAGGTTTGAGGCCGAATGGGAAACCCTTTGTCTGTCGGACACTCTGGATATGGGGATGCCGATCCAGCGTACCCTTGCCAACAGCCGCCGGGTTCTGGGGATGCTGCGGTTTTATGCCGGACAAGCGGTGATGATCCACGGCAACACCATCCCCAACTCTTTCCCCGGTGAGATCTATTCCTCGACCGTGCGCGAACCTATTGGCGTGGTCGGGGCGATCATCCCGTGGAATGCGCCGATTGCGGGCTCTGTCTGGAAAATCGCACCGGCGATTGCGACCGGCTGTACCGTGGTTTTGAAACCCTCCGAGGAGGCCTCGCTTACTGTTTTGATGATCGCGCGGATCATGCAAGAGGCGGGGCTGCCGGACGGGGTTTTGAACATTGTCACCGGCCATGGCGATACGGCGGGGGCCGCCCTTGCCGCCCATCCGGGCGTGGACAAGATCGTCTTTACCGGCTCTACCGCCACAGGTCAGGCCATCGCCCGTGCCGCGACCGGCAACCTCAAGCGTGTCTCGCTGGAGCTGGGCGGCAAATCGCCGGTGATCGTCTGCAAGGACGCCGATATTGACAAGGCGGTGCCGGTTGCCGCGATGGCGGTTTTCGCAAACTCCGGCCAGATCTGCATTGCGGGGTCGCGCCTGTTTGTCGCGCGTGAGATCCACGATGAATTCCTGCGCCGTCTGGCCGATTTTGCCAAGGGCCTGAAAATCGGCCACGGGGTTGCCGCCGATACCGATATCGGCCCGATCATCTCGGCGCGGCAGGCGGAGCGGATTGCGGGCTATCTTGCCGCTGGCCCGAATGAGGGCGCGCAGGTCGTGGCCGGTGGTGCCAAGGCCGAGGGGCCAGATCTGGCGGGGGGGCATTACATCCAGCCCACCGTTTTTGGCAATGTGACCGACCAGATGTCCGTCGCCCGCGAAGAGATCTTCGGCCCGGTGATTTCCGCCCTGCCCTTCGATACGCTGGATGAGGTGGTCACCCGCGCCAATGCCACGCCTTACGGGCTTGCGGCGGGGGTGTTTTCAACCCATCTGGGCACGGCGCATAAGCTGGCAAACCGTCTCAAGGCAGGGTCGGTTTGGGTGAACATGTATCACGCGATTGATCCGGCCGTGCCCTTTGGCGGGGTGAAAATGTCGGGCTATGGCCGCGAGGGCGGGATGGAGCATATGGAAGAATACCTTGATACCAAGGCCATCTGGATCAATGCCGATTGATATGCCCACCCCAGCACCAAAGGAGAACAGGATGCAGGTCGGAATTATAGGCGTCGGGCTTATGGGCCATGGCATCGCGCGCAATGTGTTGAAACGGGGTGGCTTTGCCCTGCGGTTTCTGGACCACCCCGGCAACCAGCCGGTAGAGGAGCTGACCTCCCTTGGCGCGCGCGCCTGTGCCACGCCTGCGGATATTGCGGCGGCCTGTGATGTGATCATCCTCTGCGTCACCGGCTCACCACAGGTTGAGGCGATTGTCACGGGTGAAAACGGGATTTTGTCCGGCCTCAAAGCGGGGTCGGTGATTGTCGATTGCTCTACCGCGCTGCCCGATTCCACCCTGCGGATGGGCGCGGCCATTCGCGCCGCCGGTGGCCATTACATCGACGCGCCGATGACGCGCACCGCCAAACATGCCCATGAGGGTACGCTGAACCTTTTGGTCGGGGGCGACCCTGCCGATCTGGACAAGGTGCGGCCGGTGCTGGCCTCTTTTACCGACAGCGTCGAACATGTCGGCGCGCTGGGGCATGGGCACCGGTTAAAGCTTTTGCATAACTATGTGTCCATCGGTTTCATGACCTTGCTGGCCGAGGCCGCCGCACAGGCCGCCGATGCCGACATTGACCCGCAGGTTTTCGTGGATGTGCTGGCCCACGGCGGCGGCGCATCGGCCGCGCTTGACCGGCTGGCCCCCTATATCACCAAGGGCGACCGCGAGGGCTTGCCGTTTTTCATCAGCAACGCGCAAAAAGATATTGATTACTACCGCGCCATGGCCACCGATGCAGGCGCACAAAAGCCCGTGGCCGACAGCGTGTCCGCGGCAATTTCAAGCGCGGTTGAGGCGGGCCACGGTCAGGACTATGTGCCAGA
Organism: Pseudorhodobacter aquimaris; assembly: GCF_001202025.1. GTDB lineage: Bacteria > Pseudomonadota > Alphaproteobacteria > Rhodobacterales > Rhodobacteraceae > Pseudorhodobacter > Pseudorhodobacter aquimaris. Next base: position 62,732 of record NZ_LGHS01000014.1, on the reverse strand, counting down.
GCTGGTATCGATTTTCCGAAAACCGGGGGCGCAGTAACGCGCGGGGATAATCAGCGGCAGGCTTGCCACTCTGACCCGGCTTCTATAGCACTTATCCAAATTTAACTGGGAGGTTATCCATGACATTCACTATCCGCAGTCTGGCCGTTGCAGGCGCTGTTGTTGCCATCGGCGGTCCGGCCTTTGCACAGACCGAAATCAAGATGGGCTATGCGCTGGCCCCCGACAGCCATTACGGCGTTGCTGCCAAGAAATTCGAAGAGGTTTTGCTGGGTGAGACCGGCGATCAGTTCAAGGTGACGCATTTCCCGTCTTCGGGTCTTGGCGGTGAGCGTGAGGTGATCGAGGGGCTGCAAATCGGCACGATTGAGGCGACGATTGTCTCCTCCGGCACTTTGGCCAATTTCGTGCCGGATACCGGCGTTTTCGACATCCCCTTTCTGTTCAGCGGGCTGGACCATGCCCGCGCTGTTCTGGACGGGCCGATCGGTCAGGACATTCTTGCCAAATTCGACAATGTCGGCCTGCACGGGCTGGCATGGGGTGAGCAAGGCTTTCGCCATATCACCAACAACCGCAACCCGATCCACACCCCCGCCGATGTTGAGGGGCTGAAAATCCGCACCATGGAAAATCCGGTCCATCTGGCGGCCTTTGATGCCATGGGTGCCGCGCCAACGCCGATGGCATGGCCCGAGGTGGTTTCCTCTTTGCAGCAGGGCGTGATCGACGGGCAGGAAAACCCGCTTTCGGTGATTGTTTCGGTCAAGCTGAACGAGGTCCAGAAATATCTGACGATCTCGGGGCATGTTTATTCGCCCGCAATGCTGCTGGTGTCCAAGCCGTTCTGGGAAGGTCTGGATGACACCCAAAAGGCCGCGGTGGAAAAAGCCGCGACCGAGGCTGCGGTTGCGATGCGCGGCTTTGTCGATGATGTTGAAACCACCGGGGTTGAAACATTGAAAGAGCGCGGCATGGAAGTGAACGCCCTCACCGCCGAGGAAAAAGCGGCATTCCAAGCCTCGATCAAATCCGCTTATGAAGGATACTATGAGACTTATGGCCAGGAACTGGTCGACTCTATCGTATCGTTTAAGTGACCCGAAACAACCGGCGCCTCCGCTTGGGCGCCGGTTTGTGACCCCTAAGGTGCAGCTTGAAAAAACTCGAATCCATTTTTGTCACGCTGAACGGCTGGGCGCTGATCGTGATGCTTGCCGCGATGTCGTTGATTGTGGGCGCGAATATCCTGTTGCGCTATACCACCGCGCATTCCCTGCCTTGGGCGGATGAGGCCGCGCGTTATCTGATGATCTGGATGACCTTCAGCGGTGCGGGGCTTGTTCTGCGCACGGGCGGGCATGTTGCGATTACCAACCTTCAGGATGCGCTGCCCGATATGGGGCAAAAGATCCTGCGCGGGGCGATCACCCTGACGCTTTTGCTGTTCTTTTGCTTTATGGTCTATGTCGGGATGCAATATGCGCAGCGTATGCAATATCAGGTGACGCCTGCCATGCGCATCCCCTTCATCTATGTCTATGCGGCGATGCCGGTCGGATTTACCCTGATGATCCTTCACCTGATGCTGATCGCGCGGCCCTTTATCACCGCGGGCGAATACAAACACGGCGACACAGACGCCCTACCCGGAAGCGCAAATGGCTGAGATCCTCTTTCCGGCACTGTTCATCCTGCTGGCACTCGGGCTGCCGGTTGCCTTTGCGATGGCGATTGCGGTTTTCGCGGCGCTGAGCTTTGGCTCCAGCTATCCGAACCTTGTTGTCGTCAAAGAGATGTTTGCCGGTCTGGACAGTTTTCCGCTGCTGGCCGTGCCCTTCTTTGTTCTGGCGGCCGAGATCATGACCGGCGGGGCCATCACGCTGGCGATGCTGCGGCTGGCGCAATCGCTGGTCGGGCATCTCAAGGGCGGGCTGGGCCATGCCAATGTTGTCAGCTCGGCGATGTTTGCGGGGATTTCCGGCAGCGCGCTGGCCGATGCGGCGGGGCCCGGTACGATGATGATCCGCATGATGGAAAAGGGCGGCTATCACCGTGCCTATGCGGGGGCGCTGACGATCGCCAGCTCGGTCGTGGGGCCGATCATCCCGCCCTCTATAACGATGATCATCTATGCGATGCAGGATCAAGAAGTCTCGGTCGGGTCGCTGTTTATGGCGGGTGTTTTGCCGGGTATTCTGATTACGGTGCTTATTCTGGTCGCCAATGCCTATGTCAGCCACAAGCGCGGATATGCCAGCGGCGCGCCGATGCCCCCGGTCAAAGAGATCATACGGGTCGCGATCTATGCCGTGCCTGCGTTGTTTTTGGTGGTGCTTATCGTCGGCGGCATCCGCTTTGGCGTTTTCACCCCGACAGAGGCCTCTGTCATCGCGGTATTCTATGCGCTGTTTGTGGGCATGTTCATCTATCGCTCATTACATATCAAGGACTTGCCCGGCATCATCTTGCGGGCGGCGCTGGTGTCCACCGCCGTGTTGCTGATCCTTGGCGCGGCGCGGGCCTTTGCATGGGTGCTGATTATTGAGGGCATCCCGCAGTTTCTGGCCGAGACCATCATCGCATGGGACCTGTCGCCCATCGTGTTCCTCTTGGCGGTGAACCTGCTGTTGTTGATCTTTGGCCTGTTCATGGACCCGCTGCCGGGGGTGATGATTCTGGTGCCGATCCTTGCGCCGATTAGCCTTGCCTTGGGGATTGACCCCGATCATTTCGCCATCATCGTGATCGTCAACCTGACGCTTGGCCTGACCACGCCGCCAGTGGGCAGCCTGATTTTCGTGGTCTCCTCTACCATGCGGATCAAGCCCACGACGCTGATCAAGGAAATGCCGCCCTTCTTTTTGGCGCTGGCCCTGGCGTTGTTGCTGATCACCTTTGTGCCGGTGCTGTCCACATGGCTGCCTGGCGTCAGCGGGTTCTGACACCACTCTTTTGTTTTTATGTATAAAAAATCGGATGCCCTATGGATTTGGGGCATCCTTTGCGCATGTGCGTTTTCCAGCAATGGCAAATTTTTTGGATGCTGGAAGTATTTTTTATGTCGACATGAAGCGAAGTTTGTTTATCATAACACTCCTAAGCCGTCAGAACATAACGATCGACGGCCCCCAGCAGAGGAGCTCTCAATGACCCATTATTCAAAAACTCTGGCTTGGGCCGGTGCCCTGTCGCTTTTGGCGGCCGGGGCCTCGGCGCAGGATGTCACATGGCGCGTGCCGACATCGGTGCCCGAGGGGTCGCCTTTTTACGTCAACTTTCTGGAACGTTTTGCCGATAACGTCGATGTGCTGACCGATGGCGCGGTTGAGGTACAGCCCTTTGGCGCGGGCGTTCTGGTCCCTGCGCTTCAGGTCTATGACGGGGTGCGCGACGGTATCGTTGAGGCGGGACATTCCACGCCCAGCTATCTGGTGAACCAGAACCCGATCAACGCGATCTTTTCCGGCTTTCCCGGCGGTATGGGCCCCGAGGCCTATGCCACATGGATCTATGAGGGCGGCGGCAAGGAAAAGCTGCAGGAAATCCGGGATGCGGATGGGTTCAAATCTCTGGTCGTGGGCATCGGATCGTCGGAAATCATGGCCCATGCCAACAAGCCGATCCGCAACGCCGAGGATCTCAAAGGGTTGAAATACCGCACCTCAGGTCCTTGGGCCGAAGTGATGCGCGATTATTTCGGCGCGGTCCCCACCGTTGTCCCCCCGGGTGAGATTTACACCCTGCTGGAACGCAAAGGCGTGGATGCGATCGAATGGGGTCCGCCCTCGGCCAACCTTCCCGAAGGCTTCCATGAGGCAGCGCCCTATATCATCACCCCCGGCGTTCACCAGCCGACCTTCCTTTGGGAAGTGGTCCTGAAACAGGAAACCTGGGACGCGCTGGATGATGCCCTCAAGCCCAAGATCGAGGCGGCGGCAGAGCTGACAACCTTGCAATCGCTCCTGAATTTTTACGATCAGGACATGAAGGCGATGGAGGTTTTCCGCGGTGGCAGCGCCGAGGTGATCGCGCTTGACCCCGCCTTTGCCGATGAGCTTTCTGCAGCAGGTCTGGACTGGATCAAGAAAAAAGCCGCCGATCAGCCCGAGATGGCCGCCACTCTGGATGATTACATCGCCTATATGGACCGTTGGACGGCTGAAAGCGGCTATCTGATCCGCAACGGCAAGTAATCACGCAAGGGGCCAATCATGAAAAACCTGTTTCTTGCAATCGCGGACGGTATCTCGCTTGTTCTGGGATATATCGCACAGGCAATGGTGCTTATCCTGATCGGCTCCATGCTTTATGAAGTGGTGGCGCGCTATGCCTTTGGCGCGCCAACCGAATGGGCCTTTGACATCGCTTATATGAGCACGGGGGTGCTCTTTGTGCTGGGCGCCGCGCAGGCGCTGCGCGAAGATGCCCATGTGCGGATTGATTTTCTGGCCGCAAAATTTCCCGTGCGGTTGCGGGCGGGGATTGACGGGGTGATCTATCTTTTCATCCTCTGTCCGGTCTTTGCCAAGCTGGCCACGATTGCAGGCACGCGAAGCTGGCGCGCCTTTGTCACCGCCGAGGTCGAACATGTCAGCCCGTGGGCGCCCTTGATGTGGCCGTTCTATACCGCGCTGACCGTGGGACTGGCGGCCCTTGCGCTGCAAATTGCCGCCGAAGGTATCCGCGCATTACTGGGCCCACGGGTCGAAACCACATTCAAAATCGAGACCTGATATGGCCACCGCAGCCCTGATGTTTCCCGCCCTTTTCGCCCTTATCCTGCTTGGCCTGCCGGTCGCCTTTTCCCTTGTCATCGTCTCGGCGGCGGGGGGGTTGCTGGCCTTTGGCCCGGTCGGGTTCAACCAGCTTTACGGCTCTTTCTATTCGGCCTCGACCAATTTCATCCTCTCGGCGATCCCGATGTTCATCCTGATGGGGGCCTTGCTGGAACGGTCCGGCATCGCAGAGCGGCTGTTTCGCGTGATGAATATGTGGCTGGGCCGCCTGCCCGGCGGGCTGGCCTTGGCGACCATCGCCATGGGGGCCGTCTTTGCCGCCGCCGCGGGCGTTGTCGGCGCGGTTGAGGTGATGATCGGGATGATGGCCATTCCCGCGATGCAAAAGGCGCGCTACAGCAACACGTTGATTGCGGGCACGATCTGCGCAGGCGGCTCTTTGGGCACCATGATCCCGCCCTCGGTGATTGCGGTGATGTATGCCTCGCTGGCGCAGATGTCGGTGGGCAAGCTGCTGGCGGGGATGATGATCCCCGGCTTGATGATGGTCGGTCTGTTTCTGGGCTATATCGCCGTGCAAGGCATGCTCAACCCGCCCCAAGCCCAAGAGGGCGACGCCCCCGAGGAAACATTTACATTGGCCGAAAAGCTGCGCGCGACCGTCACGACCTTGGTGCCGGTGTGCCTGCTGATCTTTTCGGTGCTTGGCTCTATTCTTGGCGGGGTCGCCTCCCCGACCGAGGCGGCGGCGGTGGGGGCTGCAGGGGCGCTGCTCCTGTGCGTGGTCAACCAACGGTTCAACTGGGCGGTCTTGCGCGAATCCCTGTCGATCACGGTGCGGATTTCCGCGATGATCCTGTTGATCGTCGCGGCCGGAACCATGTTCATGGGGGTCTTTGCGGCCAATGGCGGCGCGCGGCTGATCCGCGACTTCATCGAGGGTGCGGGACTGGGGACCACCGGCATGATCGTTTTCTTTTTGCTGGTGGTGTTCATCCTTGGCTTTGTGCTGGACTGGACCGCCAATGTCCTGATCTGTGTGCCGCTGTTTGCGCCCTTCATCCGTTCGGCCGGGATTGACCCGATCTGGTTTGCGACCCTCGTTCTGATCGTCATCCAGACCGGATATCTGACACCGCCGATGGCCTCTTCGATCTTTTACCTCAAATCAATCGCCCCGCCCGATATGACCTACGGGCAGATGTGCCGCGGGGTGCTGCCCTTTATCGGGTTGCAGGTGCTGACGCTGATCCTGATCGTTCTGTTCCCCGAACTGGCAACATGGCTGCCCGAAAAGCTGATCGGATAGCCCGCGCGCGGGGGCTCAGGCCGCGAGGGCCCGGGCCTCCTCTCGCGCGAACAGCAGGTAATAGAACACCGGGGCCGCCACCAGCGTCAGGATGGATGCAAAGGCAAGCCCCCCCATGATCGTGATCGCCATGGAGACAAAGAACGCATCCGACAACAACGGCGCCATCCCAAGGATCGTCGTCACCGCCGCCAGCATCACCGGCCGCAGACGAGAGGTGGAGGCCGTGACAATTGCCTCTTTTAGCGGCACCCCTTCGGCGCGGACCAGATCGATTTCCTCGACCAGCACGATACCGTTCTTGATCAACATCCCCGAGAGCGACAACAGCCCCAAAAGTGCTGTAAAGGTAAAGGGCATATCGGTGCCCAACAGCCCGATCACGACCCCGTTGACCGACATCGGCACCAAAAGCCAGATGATCAACGGCTGACGGATCGCATTGAACAACAGCACCGAGATCAGCACCATAATCAACACCGAAATCGGGATCTGTGCGCCAAGGGCCGCCTGCGCCTCACGAGAGCTTTCGTAGTCGCCGCCCCATTCCATGGCATAGCCAAGCGGCAGCTCCACCGCCTCAACCGCAGCCTGAATTTCGGCCTGAACCTGCGGGGCGGTAAAGCCGGGCGGGATATCGGCCTGAATAGTCAGGGTGGACACACGGTCACGCCGATGAACCAACGTATTCTGCACCTCATATTTCAACCCGTCGATCATCTGTTCAATCGGCAGCACCTCACCGGTGGAATCGGAAAACACCACCTGATCGAGCAGCCCCAGCTCACTGTCGCGCGGCAGGCGGGTGATGATCGGGATCTGGCGGTCGCCCTCACGGTAGACGCCGCTGGTGATCCCGTCGGTCGCAAGCCGGAAGGTATCGGCAATATCATCACGGCTGACACCTGCGGTCTTGGCCCGCTCGGTCGCATAGATGGGTTTGAGGACCAGCTCTTGTTCGCGCCAGTCGGTGCGCATGGCCAGCAGGTTATCCGACGCCCCTTGCATCACCCCCGCCATCTGGACCGAAAGCTGACGCAGCACCGCCGGGTCCGTCCCCGAGAGCCGCAACTGGATCGGCGCGCCGCCCCCCGGTCCGAAAACCAGCCGTTCGGTACGGAATTCCCCCTCGGGGAAATTGTCGCGCCCGAAGGCATTCAGATCGGCCTGAAGTGCCGGGATCTGGTCCAACGTTTCGGTCTGGATAATCAGGTGGCCATAGCTGGGGTTCGGCTTGACCGCATCATAGGTCAGCATAAAGCGCGAGGCCCCTTGGCCTACGAATGTGGTCACCGATTGCACCTCATCGCGCGCGGCAAGCCAGGTTTCCATCTTGCGCATGTCATCGGATGTTGCGTGAATATCGGCGCCCTGCGGCAGTTGATAATGCACATAGAACATCGGCGTATTGCTGTTGGGAAAGAAGGATTGCTTGACCATCCCAAAGCCCGCAAAACACACCACCGTCACTGCAATAAGGCCGACCACAACCAGCCACCGCAGGCGCAGCGACCATTCCAGCGCCTTGCCATAGATGCGGAACATCCAGCCGTCATAGGCGTCATCGGTATCACCCGAGCCTTGTTTGAAAAAGTAATGCCCCAAGAGCGGCGTCACCGTCAGCGCCAAAATCCATGACAGCAAAAGCGAAATCCCGATCACAGCAAAGAGCGAGAACAAAAACTCCCCCGTCGCATCCGGCGAAAGCCCGATACCGGCAAAGGCCATGATACCGATGACCGTCGCCCCCAACAGCGGGATCTGGGTCTTGGCGGCAGCATCATCGGCGGCGGTATAGCTGTCCTTGCCGCGCCGCATGGAGATTTGCATCCCCTCGGCCACCACGATGGCGTTATCGACCAGCATCCCCATCGCGATGATAAGCGCGCCCAATGAGATCCGCTCCATCTCGATGGAAAAGATCGCCATGAAGAACAGCGTGCCAACCACCGTCAGCAACAAGGTCGCCCCCACCACAATCGCGGCGCGCCAACCCATCGCAACCGCCAGCACCAGCACAACGATCGCCACCGACATCGACAGGTTGACGATAAAGGCGCTAGAGGCCTCATCCACCACCACATGCTGCTGATAGATCGGGTTCAAGGTGACGCCGTAGGGGATGTAATCCTTTAACGCGTCCAGACGCGCCTCGGCACGGCGGCCGACATCGACGATATTTTCCGTCGAAAGCCCCGCAACCCCCAGCGTAAAGGCATCCGCACCGTTATAGCGCACCAATATATCGGGGTCCTCAATCCGGTCACGTTGCACCGTAGCGATGTCAAAGAGGTTGATCACCTCACCCTCCGACCCGATGGTCAGCGAGGCAATCGCATCCACGCTGCCAGACCCGTCGGGGGCCTGAATGATCGTGCGCGCCCCGTCGGCGCGGACCGTACCGGCATCCACCACCGAATCCGCCTCGGCCAGCGCGCCGATGATGCTCATGGGGGCAAGGTTCTGATTTACGGCCTGCGCCATGACCGGCTCGATAAAGATCGCCTCTTCGGGCAGGCCCTTGACCTCAACATCGGCCACACCGTCAACGGTCAGCAACTCACGCCGCAAAAAGGTGGCCAGTTCGTGCTTTTCGGCATCGGAAAACCCGTCGGCCTGAACGGCATAATAAATGCCGAACACATCGCCAAAGGAGTCGTTCACATAGGGCGCGCTTGTCCCTTCGGGCAGGGCACGGGCCGCATCCGACACCCGGTTGCGCAGCTTGGTCCAGATCGGCGGCAATTCATCCCCGCCAAAGGTGGAATAGACATCCACCGTAATCAAAGAGCTGCCCGGCTGGTTGATCGAGGTGATGCTCTCGACCTCACCCATTTTCTGGATCGCGGATTCCAAAGGTTCCGACACCTCGACCGCGACCTGTTCGGCCGTGGCACCGGGGTATTGGGTCGAGATGACCACCGTCTTGATGGTAAAGGCCGGATCTTCCAGCCGCCCCAATGAGGTGAACCCCCACAGCCCGCCCAGAAAGGCGCCAAGGATGATCAGCCATGTGATCAACGGCTTTTCGATGGAAAAACGTGCGATGTTCATCTGTGGCCCCTTAATTGCCGAAGCCGGCAAAACGGCGGACGGCTTGACCGTCCTTCAATGCGGCCCCGCCCGCGGCGACCACTTCGGTGCCCGGCGCGATGCCAGAGGTCACCAGAACCTCATTTTCCTGTGCCGGGGCGACCTCAACCAACAGCTTGTTGACCTGACCTTCCTCGGCATCGGTCGGGGAAAATGCCATCACCGCCGGATCCCCGTTTTCATCAATAAACACCGCCTGTTTGGGCAGCAACACACCACCCGGATCAGCGGCCGGAACGCTTGCGATCACCGTGACCGAGGCACCTGGCAGGATACGCACCCCCTCTGGCGCGTCCATTCCCAGGGTCACGCGGAACGACTGCCCGACCTTGGTGGTCTCTGCCTCAAACTCACGCAAGCGCAGCGGGTAGAGCGTATCGGACGCGGGAAACCGCGCCTGAATGTTGAAATCTTCGCTTTGATCCAGACCGAGGAACAGGATTTCAGGCACGTCCACCTCTATGCCCACCTCGGACATGTCATGCAGGCGCACAACCGGCGTTCCGGCCGTGATCGTGGTAAAATTGGCCAGCTCACGATTTGCAACCAAAGCGTCAAAAGGCGCCAGAAGCGTGGCATGTTTCAGCGCATATTCCGCATTTTTCACCGCGACCTTGGCAAGGGCAAGCTCGGTCGCGGTATCGTCGATCTGGACCTGGCTGGCGGTTCTGGCCGACAGCTGCCTGAGCCTGTCCAGCGTGCGCGCGGCCTGCTCTTCTTGCAGCTGTGCCTGCTCCAAGGCCAGCTCAAAGCTTTCCAGATCAAGCTGGGCGATCAAATCCCCCTGTTTGATCATCGCGCCTTCGATCACCGGCAATTCGACAATCTGCCCTGAAACCTGAAAGGCCAGATCAACCGTTTGCCGCGCCACGACCTGACCGAAAAACTGCCGGGTCTTGTCGATTTTGCCCGCCTCTGCCGTGATAAGCTTGACCGGTTTCAACGGTTCTTGCGCGTGCAGGCCCATTGGCGCGGCGGCCAGAAACATAAGAACGGCCCCCAATAGCGTGTGTTTTACGGGCATGACTTGGCTCCTTCTGGTAGGCCGTTGGCCTTGATATTCTGGGCAATCTTTAGCATTTTAGAAGACATCATCTGGATTTCAGGCTCGGTCAGGCCAGAAACCTCTCGGAACATATGCACAACCTGACCGACAATCTCTTGTCGCATCGCGACCCCGTCGGACGTCAGCCGCAACCGCCATGCGCGGCGGTCGTCCGGACTTCGTTCACGCAGCACGACCCCCCTGCCCTCCAGATCATCGGCAATAGAGGTCAGCGTCGAGGGCAATATCTGCATCTGTTCGGCCAAAACCCCCATGCGTTTTGGTTTTTCCAACAGCAGCAACAGCCCGCGTTCATTTTTGGACAGGCGTGCTTTTGAACTGGTCAGGTCCAGCACTTCGGCGGTTTTCCAATACAGGAAATGCACCCCCAGCAGGATGTTCAGCTCTGCCGGAAGGTCATCCGGCAAAGGGGGGGTCTGTTTTACAATATCATGGCCCATAACGAATCCTGTAGCGCAATGCCGTCAGATATACTTCATTTTTCGAAACATACAATTGATGAAGTGATCAAAACCGACGAGCGCTCGCCCTGCCCAAATTAAAGGCGCGCAAAGACGTTTACACACAAGTTCCATCCCTGTTCAGCCATAATATTGCGCAATTTGCCTAAATATGGGGCAAATTCGACCGTCTGATCGCCAAGCCCACCGTCTTGGGCGGCGCGCATATGTGCGATGCCAAACAGCCGTGCCATAGAAAAGCATGGAAAGGCGGGCCGATGCTGGACGAGATCGATCAATCCCAGATGCAGCGCAGCTATGGCGTGGCGGCTGTGGGGTTTTCCAAGCGCAGGGGGCGCATCGCATTGGACGGGCTGCGTCAGGAAGGCGCGGCCAAACTCATGCTGCCACGGGTTGCGGGGGATGTGCCCGAGGCGGTGTTTCTGAACACCTCCGGCGGGTTGACCGGCGGCGACCACTTGCGGCTGTCGATGGATGTGGGCGCGGGGTGCCGTGTTCTGGCGACAACCCAGACCGCCGAGCGCGGCTATGCCTCCTCAGGGGGGGCGGCCCGCATCGGGGTGCGCGCAACCCTCGGCGCGGGCGCGCGGCTCGACTGGATGCCCCAAGAAACCATCCTGTTTCAGAACGCAAATCTACACCGCACAACAGAGATCGATCTGGCCAAAGGGGCCGAATGTCTTTTGACCGAAAGCCTTGTTCTGGGACGGGCCGCGATGGGCGAAACCCTGCACCAGGCCGATTTGCACGACCGCCGCATCATCCGGCGCGAAGGCCGCCCCCTTTGGGCCGAAAACTTCCGGCTAAGCGCGGATGTTCTGGCCGATCGTTCGGCCGCCCTTTTGCGCGGGGACCGTGCCTTTGCCGTGGTCTGCCTGATCGCCCAAGGGGCCGAGGATGCCGTCGGGCCGATCCGTGCGGCCTTGGGCGAAGGCGCGGCCGTGTCCGGCTGGGATGGTCGCTGTGTGCTGCGCATTAGTGCGGCGGACGGCTGGCCCATGCGTCAACAGCTTGCCCGAGTTTTGAAAATCCTGACCGGACGGGCCTTGCCCCGCGTCTGGCAGAGCGGAGGATTGATATGAACCTGACCCCACGCGAACGCGAAAAACTGCTGGTGTCTTTGGCCGCGATGGTGGCCCGAAACCGGCTGGAACGCGGTGTAAAGCTGAACCACCCCGAGGCCGTGGCCCTGATCACCGATTTTGTCGTCGAGGGCGCCCGCGATGGCCGCAGTGTTGCCGACTTGATGCAGGCCGGTGCCGGGGTGCTGCGCGCCGAGGATTGCATGGAGGGCATCCCCGAGATGCTCCACTCCGTTCAGGTCGAGGCGACTTTTCCCGATGGCACCAAACTTGTCACTGTTCATCAGCCGATCCGCTGACCCCGTTTGAAAGGATACCCGATGTTGCGTCTTACCCTTCTTGCCCTGATCTGCCTGCCCGGTGCCGCCTTGGCCCATAGCGGCGCCCATAGTGGGGGTGCCTTTGTTTCGGGGATGGTTCACCCGATTACGGGGGCCGATCATATTCTGGCGATGGTCGGCGTCGGGGTCTGGGCCGCGATGATCGGCGGGCGCGCGCTTTGGGCGATGCCCTTGGCCTTTGTGCTGGCGATGCTGGCGGGCGGCATGGCGGGGGCCTTGGGAATGATGGTTTCAGGCGTAGAGCCGATGATCACCGCCTCGGTCGTGCTGATCGGCGCGGCGGCGGCGCTTACCCTGCGGCCTGCACTGGCCACGGTCTTGGTGGCTTTGGCCGTCTTTGGCGCGGCGCACGGCTTTGCCCACGGGGTTGAGGGGCCAAGCACGGGGCTTATCGCTTATGGCGCGGGCTTTGCCGGAATGACGGCCGCATTGCATGCACTGGGCATCGCCTTGGGCCGGATGGGCGCGGGCTGGATGCCACGCATGATGGGGGCGGCCACTGCGGTTGCGGGGCTTGGCCTTGCCGGGGGGGCGCTATGATACCGGGTGAGGTTTTCCCTGCAGCGGGTGAGATTACCCTGAATGAAGGGCAGCCCGCGATCACGATGATGGTTGCCAATACCGGCGACAGGCCGATTCAGGTCGGCTCTCATTTCCATTTTGCCGAGGCCAACGCGGGGCTGGATTTCGACCGGAGCATTGCGCGCGGGATGCGGCTGGATATCGCCGCAGGCACCGCTGTGCGCTTTGAGCCGGGCCAGCAGCGCGAGGTGCAGCTTGTCCCTTATGGCGGTGCGCGGCGGGTCTTTGGTTTCAACAGCAAGATCATGGGGGATCTTTAACATGGCCACCCGCATTTCCCGCCCCGAATACGCCGCGATGTACGGGCCGACCACGGGCGACCGCATCCGGTTGGGCGATACCGATCTGATCATTGAGGTAGAGCGCGACCTGACCACCTACGGCGAAGAGGTCAAATTCGGCGGCGGCAAGGTGATCCGTGACGGCATGGGGCAAAGCCAGATCTCACGCGCGGGGGGTGCCGTGGATACGGTCATCACCAATGCGCTGATTTTGGATCATACCGGCATCTACAAGGCCGATATCGGCCTGCGCGGCGGGGTGATCGATGCGATTGGCAAGGCGGGCAACCCCGATGTGCAATCGGGCGTCACCATCATCATCGGACCGGGCACCGAGGTCATCGCCGGCGAGGGCAAGATCATCACCGCAGGCGGCTTTGACGCGCATATCCACTTTATCGCGCCGGGGCAGATAGAGGACGCGCTGCATTCGGGCATCACCACGATGCTGGGCGGCGGCACCGGCCCTGCACATGGCACGTTGGCCACCACCTGCACACCGGGCCCGTGGCATTTGGGGCGGATGTTGCAATCGCTGGATGCCTTTCCGATCAACTTCGGCCTGTCGGGCAAGGGCAACGCCAGCCAGCCCGAGGCACTGGTCGAAATGGTCAACGGCGGCGCCTGTGCCTTGAAGCTGCATGAGGATTGGGGCACCACCCCCGCCGCGATCGACTGTTGTTTGACGGTGGCCGATGCGATGGATGTTCAGGTGATGATCCATACCGACACATTGAACGAATCCGGTTTTGTTGAAAACACACTGGCCGCGATTGCGGGCCGCACCATCCATGCCTTTCACACCGAGGGCGCGGGCGGCGGCCATGCCCCCGATATCATCAAGGTTGCCAGCAGCCCCAATGTGATCCCCTCCTCGACCAACCCCACCATGCCCTATACCTCCAACACGTTAGAGGAACATCTGGACATGCTGATGGTCTGTCACCATCTGGACCAATCCATCCCCGAGGATGTTGCCTTTGCCGAAAGCCGTATCCGCCGCGAGACCATCGCCGCCGAGGATATCCTGCACGACATGGGCGCGTTTTCCATTCTGTCCTCGGACAGTCAGGCGATGGGGCGTGTGGGTGAGGTGGTTATTCGCACTTGGCAAACCGCCCATAAGATGCGCCAGCAACGTGGCCGCTTGCCCGAAGAGACGGGTGAGAATGACAATATCCGCGCCCGTCGCTATGTCGCGAAATACACCATCAACCCCGCCATCGCCCATGGGATGAGCCGTCACATCGGCAGCGTCGAGGTTGGCAAACGCGCCGATCTGGTGCTCTGGCATCCGGCGTTTTTCGGCGCCAAGCCCGAGATTGTTCTGGTCGGCGGCACCATTGCCTGTGCGCAGATGGGCGACACCAATGCCTCTATTCCCACGCCACAGCCGGTCTATTCACGGCCGATGTTCGGGGCTTATGGCCGTGCGATGGAGCGTGGCTCGGTGCTGTTTACCTCGGCGGCGGCACAGGCGGATGGTTTGCGCAACACGCTTGGCCTGTCCAAGGATACGCTGGCGGTGGAAAACACCCGCAACATTGGCAAGGCCGATATGGTCCTGAACGATGCCCTGCCTGTGATCGAGGTGAACCCCGAAACCTATGAGGTGCGCGCCAATGGTAAATTGCTGACCTGTGAACCGGCGTCCGAGCTTCCGCTTGCGCAACGTTATTTTCTGTATTGAGGCCCTATGACCCTGCTTGCCCTTTGCCAAACCGTCCTGCCCTTGGGGCATGGGCAGACCCCCTCCGACACGGTGACGCTGGATTATGAAAGCCGCCTGATGCGCCGCAAACGGATCGAGGCCGACGGCGGCACCGCCTTTATGCTCGATCTGGCCGAGGTGACCAATCTTTTGCCCGGTCAGGCCTTGCAACTGGATGATGGCCGCGTGATTGCCATTGCCGCCGCCGAGGAACCCGTGGTCGTGATCCGCGGTGATAACCTCTTGCGGCTGGCGTGGCATATCGGCAACCGGCACACGCCATGTCAGGTGGCGGGCGATCATCTGGTCGTCCGCCGCGATCCGGTGCTGGAGGCGATGCTGACGCAACTGGGGGCCAGCCTTACGCCGAAAATGCTGCCCTTTCACCCGGAGGGCGGGGCTTATGGCCATGGCCGCACAATGGGCCATGCACATTAGCACGCTTGCGGCGGACCGGCTGGCCTTGGTCCAAATGCTCTCTCCCGCCTTTCCGGTGGGGGGATATGCCTATAGCCAAGGGCTGGAGCAGGCGATGGTCGACGGCACGGTGCAGGATGCCGCCAGCCTGACGGATTGGATCACGGCGCTGATCACCCATGGCAGCGGCTGGATGGATGCGGTGTTGCTGGCACAGGCGCGCACGGGGGATGTGGGCGCCCTCGCCGATCTGGCCTATGCCTATGCCCCCAGTGCCGAGCGCAGCGCCGAGATGCGCGACCAAGGCGCCACCTTTGGCCAGTTGGTCGCGCGGCTGACAGGGGTCACACCGCCGGAATTGCCCTATGCGCTGGCCGTGGGTCATGCCACACAAACCATGGCCCTGGACAGCCAAGAAGTGCTTGCGCTTTGGCTTCAGGCCTTTGCCGCCCAGCTGGTCTCTGCCGCCGTGCGCTTTATCCCGCTTGGCGGGGCCGAGGGGCAAGCCGTGCTTTTGTCCCTTTCGCCGGTGATTTTGCAAACCGCCAGCCGTGCCGCAGAGGCCACATTGGATGATCTTTTCTCCAGCAGCATCGGCGCCGATATGGCCGCCATGCGCCACGAAACACTTGAGGTAAGGATATTTCGCTCATGACCCATGCAAACGGCCCGCTTCGGGTGGGAATTGGTGGCCCGGTGGGCGCGGGGAAAACCACGCTGACCGAACAGCTTTGCCGCGCATTGGCAGGGCGCTGTTCGATGGCGGTGATCACCAATGATATCTATACCCGCGAGGATGCCGATTTTCTGGTCCGCGCACAGGTCTTGCCCCAAGATCGTATTCGCGGCGTCGAAACCGGCGGCTGCCCCCATACCGCCATCCGCGAGGATGCGAGCATCAACCTTGCCGCCGTGGCCAATCTGCGCGGCAAATTCCCCGACCTCGATCTGGTCTTGATTGAATCGGGCGGGGATAACCTTGCCGCGACCTTCAGCCCTGAACTTGTCGATCTGTCGATCTATGTGATTGATACCGCCGCCGGTCAGGATATTCCGCGCAAAAAGGGGCCGGGGGTGGCGAAATCCGATTTTCTGGTGGTCAATAAAACCGACCTCGCCCCCCATGTTGGTGTCGATATCATGCTGCTAGAGGCCGATACCAGAACCGCCCGCGCGACCCGCCCCTATGTCATGGCGAACCTGCGCGATGGTGCAGGCGTGGCCGAGGTGGTGGCGTTTTTGCAACGCGAAGGCGGGCTGACCCTCTCAGCCGACGCGCGCGCCCCTGCTCCAGACGCCGCGCAATAGCGGCGCGCCTTGGGCCAGCCCGACGCGGATCACATCGCCGCGCAGGCCGGTTGCGACCACCCCGCGATCCACCAGCCCCGCCGCCGATGCGGGGTTACGCGTCACACAGGCCACCGCGCGCGGCAGGTCGTCCCAGACCTCATCCAGCCGGAACACCGACAACAACAGCGCCGAGGGCACATAGTCGGAAGACACAATATCCAGCACCCCCGCCCGCGCCAGCTCCAGCGCCGAGACATTGCCCGAATGTGACCCCCCGCGAATGATATTGGGCGCGCCCATCATTACCGCGATGCCGTTTGCGTGACAGGCCTCTGCCGCCTCCAGCGTGGTGGGAAATTCGGCAAAGCGCACCCCGTTTTCGCGTGACTGGGCGACCTGTTCGGCGGTGGTGTCATCATGGCTGCACAGGGTCGCGCCATAGCGGTTCGCCTCGGCCACGGCGCCCACCTCATGCTGCACGCCGTATTTGCGCTGCAACGCCTTGAGGTTTTCGACATGGACCTCAAAATCGGCATCATTCATCCCGCGTTTCTTGGCCACATAGGTCTTGAGTGCAGAGACATCGCGGAACTGGCGCTGACCGGGGGTGTGATCCATCAAGCTGACGATACCGACACGGTCATCGGGACCAAAGGCGGCCATCTCCTCCAATAGGGTTTCGGAACAAATCTCGGCGCGCAGGTGCAGGAAATGGCTGATGCGCAGATGGCCTGCCGCGCGCACCTCCAGCAACTCATTGGCAAGGCCGCGCGCATAGGCATTATAGCGCGCCTTGCCATCATGGATCGACCCCACCCGCAGCGCATCGAACACCGTGGTGATCCCGGTTGAGGCAAGCTCTGCGTCATGCGCCAGAATAGCGGGACGGTGCGGCCAGTCGACCGAGGGGCGCGGCTCGATATGCCGTTCCAGATTGTCGGTGTGCAGTTCTACCAGACCGGGCATCAAGTAGTCGCCCTTGCAATCGGTTGCCCCTATGGGGATGTGATCGCCCTCGGTGATCTCGGTGATGATACCGTCCTCGATCGTCACGCTGCCGGTGACAATGCGGTCCGCCAGAACAAGGCGGGCGTTGGCAAGGCAGATGCTATCTGACATGGAACGGTCATGTTCCTGCGCTATGGTGATCGGAAGAGAAGGAGAATTCATGTCATACACTCGTTTTGCGATTTATTATGTGCCGCCCGAGGGCGATCTGGCAGATTTCGGGGCGGCGTGGCTGGGCTGGGATGTGGCGACGGGCCAGACGGCGGATCAGTTCGACATAGCGCAGCTTGATGACGTAACGATGACACCGCGCAAATACGGGTTCCATGCCACGTTGAAGCCGCCCTTCCGGCTGCATGCGCCGCACAGTGCCACCGATCTGGAACGGGCCGTGGCCCTGATGGCGGCGGGCTGTGCGCCTGCGGTTTGTGACGGTTTGGCACTGGGTAATCTGGGCGGGTTTCTGGCCTTGCGGCCCGTGGGCGGGACGGCGGAAATCGCCCGTGTGGCGGCGCAATGCGTGGCCGATCTGGACCCCTTCCGCGCCCCCGCCCCCGAGGCAGAGCTTGCCCGCAGGCGCGCCGCCGGTCTTTCCCCGCGCCAAGAGGCCTTGTTGACCCGCTGGGGCTATCCCTATGTGATGGAGGAATTCGGGTTCCACCTGACGCTGACGGGTCGGTTGACCGATGACGCCCGCACCCATTGGCAGGCCATGGCCGAGGCCCATCTGCCCCCCCTGCCCGCGCCGTTCCGGTTGGACCGGATCGCCTTGGTGGGGGAACGTGTCGATGGGCGGTTTGAGGTGATCCAACGTTACACCCTATCGGGTTGAAGGGCGGCGCGGGCCTTGGCCACCGCCGCCTCTAGCGGGCCGTCATTTACGATCTCGATGACACTCAGCCCCGCTGGCAGGGGCTTTTGCGCCGAGGCCAGCCGTTTGGCGATATCGCCCGTATCCTCACGCCCGCGGTGTTTCAGACGCTGCGCCAAGGTCTCTGGGCTGGCGGTGATATGCAGCACCACCAGACGCGCAAAGATCTTTGCTGCCTCCTCAAGGGCACCGCGCGAAAGGTTCACGATACGGTCCGCCCCCGCCTCAATATCCCTGCGCACCTGCGCGGGGATACCGTATGCAGCCCATGCGCCGACCAATGCAGGCAAAAGGCGCCTGCCTCGGTGGCCTTGTCAAAATCGGCGGGGGTTATGGCGTCGTAATCCTCACCGCCCAGACCGGGGGCGCGGGTGATGGCACGGCGCACCAGCCGCATTTGCGGGTTGGCAAGGGCAGTCATGATGCTGTCCTTGCCCACGCCCGAGGGGCCGACAACCGCGATGAAGCGCCCCCCCGTCATGCCACCGGTCATGCCGCACGCCGGGGCGCATAGCCGGTTACGTCAATCTCGCGGTCACAGACCCGATCGCGCGCGGCCTCATCATGGAAAATCCCGATGATGGCGGCCCCGCGTGCCTTGGCTTCTTCGATCAGGGTCAAGACCACCTGACGGTTTTGGGCATCAAGGCTTGCGGTCGGCTCATCCAGCAGCATCGCAGGGTAAGGGTGGGCAAAGCCGCGCGCGATATTGACGCGCTGTTGCTCGCCGCCCGAAAATGTCGTGGGCGAGAGCGACCAAAGCGTTTGCGGGATGTTCAGCTGCGTCAACAACGCCCGCGCGCGGGCCTGTGCGGTCTCGGCATCCACCCCGACGGCGCGCAAGGGTTCGGCCACCACATCCAGCGTTGCCACCCGTGGCACCACCCGCAAGAACTGGCTGACATAGCCCAAGGTTTCACGGCGGATGCGGATAACCTCACGCGGTTCGGCCTTGACCAGATCGGTGCCGCCGATGCGGATTTCCCCCGATTGCGCCATGTAGTTGCCATAGATCATCCGCATCAGCGTGGATTTCCCCGACCCCGATGATCCGGTCAGCGCCACACATTCGCCCGGCTTGACCGACAGGCTGACACCCGACAGAACCTCGATCACGGCGGACCCTTGATTGTGCAGCGTGAAAACCTTGGAGACATCTTGCAATTCGATCATTGTCATACCCTCAAACCTGTAGAACCGAGCTGACAAGCAGCTGGGTATAGCCGTGCTGCGGATCGTCCAGCACCTGATCGGTCAGCCCCTGTTCAACCACACGCCCCGATTTCATCACCATCAGACGATCCGCCAAAAGTCGCACCACGGCAAGGTCATGTGTCACGATCACCGCAGAAAGCCCCATATCGCGCACCAATCCGCGCAAGAGGTCCAACAGCCGCGCCTGCACGCTGACGTCAAGACCGCCCGTCGGCTCATCCATGAACACCAGCCGCGGGCCGGTCACGAGGTTACGCGCAATCTGGAGCCGTTGCTGCATCCCGCCCGAAAAGGTGCTGGGCCGGTCGTCGATGCGGGTCGCGTCAATTTCGACCCGCCCCAGCCAATCGGTGGCCTTGGTGCGAATATCACCATAGTTGCGCGCCCCCACGGCCATCAAACGTTCGCCCACATTGCCGCCCGCACTGACCCCCATGCGCAGCCCGTCACGGGCGTGCTGATGGACAAAGGCCCAATCCGTGCGGCTCAGCATCCGGCGTTCCGGCTCGCTCATGGTGACGGTATCGCGGGGGCCGTCGGCGCGGGTGTCGAACACCACCTGCCCCCTATCCGGCGTCAGATGCCCTGCCATACAGTTCAGCAAGGTCGATTTGCCTGAACCGCTCTCACCCACGATCCCCATCACCTCACCGGGATAAAGATCAAAGGAGACATCCTCACAGCCGATATGTGCCCCGTAGTGCCGCGAGATATTGCGCACCGAAAGCAATGGTTGATCCGTCATGCTGCGTCCTTTCCCTTATGCCCTGCAAGGCGGCGGGCCTCGCAAAAATCGGTATCCGAACAGACGAACATCCGCCCGCCCGCATCATCCATAATCACCTCGTCCAGATAGCTGTCCTCGGCACCGCACAGCCCGCAGGGGTGATCGGGTTTCGAGGCCTCAAAGGGGTGATCCTCAAAATCGAGGCTGACCACGCTGGTATAGGGCGGCAGCGCATAGATGCGTTGTTCGCGCCCTGCCCCGAACAATTGGATCGCCGCGCAATCCGACAGCTTCGGGTTGTCGAACTTCGGGATCGGGGAGGGGTCCATCACATAGCGCCCCTCGACCTTGACCGGATAGGCATAGGCCGTGGCGATATGGCCGTGGCGCGCGATATCCTCATAAAGCTTGACGTGCATCAGCCCGTATTCCTCTAGGCTGTGCATCTTGCGGGTCTCGCTTTCGCGGGGTTCCAGAAACCGCAGGGGTTCGGGGATCGGCACCTGATAGACCAGGATCTGCCCCTCGCTCAGCGCCATTTCCGGCACGCGGTGGCGGGTCTGGATCACGCTGGCCTCGGCCGTGCTGGTGGTGGTTTCTACCCCCGCCGTACGCTCGAAAAAGCTGCGAATGGACACGGCATTGGTGGTGTCATCGGCACCTTGGTCAATCACCTTCATCCGGTCCTCGGGGCAAAGCACCGCCGCCGAGACCTGCACCCCGCCCGTGCCCCAGCCATAAGGCATCGGCATCTCACGGCTGGCAAAGGGCACCTGATAGCCGGGGATCGCCAAGCCTTTGAGGATCGCGCGGCGGATCATCCGCTTGGTTTGCTCATCCAGATAGGCGAAGTTATAGGCTTGCTCGGTCACTCCGCCGCCTCCTTGGTTTGGGTTGATTGCACATCGCGGCGCAATTTACGCACCAGTTCCAGTTCCGATTGGAAATCGACGTAATGGGGCAGCTTGATATGTTCCAAAAACCCCGTCGCCTGAATGTTATCGGCATGATAAAGCACAAATTCCGCATCCTGCGCAGGCGCGCCGGTGTCATCCTCGCCCAGCTCCTCCCAGCGTAGGGCGCGGTCGACCAAGGCCATGGAAATCGCCTTGCGTTCGGTCTGACCAAAGACGAGGCCATAGCCGCGGGTGAATTGCGGCGGTTCGGTTTTCGATCCGGTAAACTGGTTGACGGTTTCGCATTCGGTCAGGGTGACCTCACCGATCTCGATGGCAAAGCCCAGCTCGGGGATTTCCATCTCTACCGGCACTGTGCCGATCCGCAACTCGCCGACAAAGGCGTGGTTGCGCCCGTAGCCGCGCTGCGTGGAATAGGCCAGCCCCAGCGTAAACCCCTCATCCGCACGGCTAAGCGCCTGCAGGCGCAGGCTGCGGTCGGCGGGCATTTTCAGCGGCTCTCGGGTCAGGTCCGGCGGGGGGGTGTCGTCATGGGGGGCTTCCTCGATCAGCCCCTCTTGGTTGAGGAAGCCGGTGACATGGGGCACGGGCGCGGGGTCGGCCTCGCGTTGAGGCGCGGGGGGTGTTTCGCCTTCAGCCGCCAGTTTGAAATCCAGCAAACGGTGGGTGTAGTCAAAGGTCGGCCCCAAGACCTGCCCGCCCGGCACATCCTTGAAGGTGGCACTGACGCGGCGGTCACAGGCCATATCGGCCGTGGCCACCGGCGCGCTGGCCCCGAAACGGGGCAAGGTGGTGCGATAAGCGCGGATCAGGAACACCGCCTCAATCAGGTCGCCCCGCGCCTGTTTGATCGCCAAAGCGGCAAGGTCAGGGTCATAGAGAGAGCCTTCGGCCATAACACGGTTGACCGACAGGCTAAGCTGTTCGCGGATCTGGGCGATGGTCAGTTCGGGCACCGAAGGGTCGCCACGGCGTTCCTCGGCCAGCCAGGCATGGGCGTTTTCAATGGCGCGCTCTCCGCCTTTGACGGCAACATACATGTTAAGATACCTCGGTTGAGCGGGGCAGGCCCGCGATGCGATCATCACAGGTGAACAGGAAATCCAGCCCGCAGGGGAAATGCGCGTGATTGGCCTGAAAGGCCGGTATTTCAGGCAGGGAAAGCCGGGCGGTGTTTTGGATGCCCGGCCCTTGCAGGTTCTGGCTGCTGTTTTCCAGCGCATCCACGGCAACGATCAGCGTGGCCGAACGGTCGGGGTAATCCGCGCTCCCGATCGGATAGGCGGACAGCGGCGCAAGATCATCCCAGCGCCCCAGCGCAAAGGCGCAGGTCGCAGGCCCTGAGAACGGCGCGCCGGTATGGAATGCGATCCATGCGCGAACGTCAGGCGTGTCCATATCGCCCGCCAGATAGACCGGCGTATCCGTGTCACAAAGCGTCAGGATGGCCACAGCCGCCGCAACCGACAGCGGTGCGGGTGGTGTGGCGCCGCTCAGGCAATGGATCGTGCCGGGGCGGGCCATCGCCTCCATCACGGCGCGAAAGGCGCGGGCGGCTTGGGGTGCGGGATCGGCAAACCCGCCGTCGAGAACCTGGGTATTCATCAGTCTTCCCCTCTGACCATGGTAAAGAAATCGACCTTGGTTGCGGCGGCCTTTTCGGCACGGACCTTGGTCAAGGCGGCGCGATCCGCGGCCAGCACATCCAGCACCGCGGTTTGCAATGTCGCGGCCTGACCGGTTTGCATCAGCGCATCGATCAGGGCGGCGGCCTCGGCATCCGCCTTGCTGCGGCCTTGGATATAGGCGTGGCCCACCTCGCCGCTGGCAAGACGCAGTGCGCAACGGGTCACCGTCATCTCTCCCAGATTGAACGGCGCGCCGGTGCCCCCTGCCCTGCCGCGCACCATGACGCTGCCCACCTCGGGGGGGCGCAGCCATTTGAAATCGGGGCGCGCACAGGCGCCATCCAAGAGCGCACCCACACGCGCGGCGGGGGCTTTGGCCATCAGGCCCATCCACGCCTTGCGGGCGGATATGTCGGCGGTGGTTTCATTCATCTCGACAACTCTGTGTTTTCCTATACAACTAGACATATCTTATCAGATTCGCCGCATGACGACAGAGGAGATTTGTGAAATTTGAGTGACAACCCATCATCCAACCGGCGGCGGACCCCGATCTGGCTGGCCATCGCCAATGCCCTGCGCAATGATATTTCCGAAGGGCGCTATGCCCCCGGTGACAAGCTGCCCACGGAATCGCGCCTGTCGGACCGTTTCGGGGTAAACCGTCATACAGTGCGCCAAGCGCTGTCACATCTGACCGAGGAAGGGTTGGTACGCTCACGGCGCGGGGCGGGCAGCTTTGTCGCCGCGACGCCGACCGATTACCCGATCGGCAAAAGGGTGCGCTTTCATCAGAACTTGCGGGCCGCCGGTCGCCGCCCTGATCGCAAGGTCTTGCTGATCGAACAGCACGCCGCGTCAAAGGGAGAGGCCGCAGCCCTTAATATCCAGACGGGTGAGATGCTGTGTTACTATTCCGGCCTGTCCTATGCTGATGGGCAGCCCGTTGCCCTGTTTGAAACCCTGTTCCCGCTGACCCGACTTGCGAGGATAGAGGCCGCGCTTGCCGAATGTGACGGCATCACCGAGGCCTTGCGCCGTGTCGGCGTCGAGGATTACACCCGCGCCTCAACCAGACTGACGGCAGTTCTGGCCGATGCGACGCAGGCGCTGCACCTCCAGATCCGCGAGGGCGATCCCTTGCTGCGCTCTACCGCCCTGAATGTAGACCCGGCAGGGGTGCCGGTTGAATATGGCCGCACATGGTTTGCCGGCGACCGAGTGACCCTGACAATAGAGGATTAGGCCCCCGCACGGGGGTCTTTGCCCCCGATCAACCGCGCGCGCAACCAGCCCGAGAACCAATCCATCAGCATCACCACGCCAACGATCAGCACGATGTAATAGGCGACCTCTTCCCAGTCCTTTTGGGTCTGGATCGCCTGGGTCAACATCAAGCCGATCCCGCCGCCCGTAATCGCGCCGATAACTGTGGCCGAGCGGGTGTTGGATTCCAGAAAATACAAGACCTGCGCCAGCAAGACCGGCACCACCTGCGGGATCACCCCGAAACGGTACCGCTGCATCGGCTTGGCGCCCGTAGAGCTGACACCCTCGATCTGTTTCTCATCGACGTTTTCCAAAGCTTCGGAGAAAATCTTGCCGAAGGTGCCGGTGTCGGTGATCAGGATCGCCAGCGCCCC
This sequence comes from Pseudorhodobacter aquimaris, assembly GCF_001202025.1. GTDB lineage: Bacteria > Pseudomonadota > Alphaproteobacteria > Rhodobacterales > Rhodobacteraceae > Pseudorhodobacter > Pseudorhodobacter aquimaris. The sequence goes on along the minus strand of NZ_LGHS01000014.1, from coordinate 38,351 downwards.
CGTCAACGGACCGGGACCAAAGGCCCGTGCCAGCACCACCGTCCAGATCAGCGCATCGACCCCGCGCACAAAGTCGAACAGCCGCCGCGCCGCACCGCGTACCAGCCAGACCGGCGAGAAATTCCGCGCCGCCATAAAGGCCAGCGGCAGCGCGATGATTGCGGCGCCAAAGGTGCCAAGGAAGGCCATCAGGATGGTCTCACCAATCGCCCAGGCCACATCCTTGTGACGCCACATGCCGTTGTTCCAGAAATCCGACAGCGCACCAGAGATATTGCCGCGATCCGGGTCGATCCGGTCGCCAAAGAGGATCTGCGCAAAGCTGTGCCCGTGATAGGGGCTGTCGAGGGTGAACCAGAACAGCTCCCACCCCGCGAAATAGCGGTACACCTCGGTGCGCGAACGGGTCATCGTCATGCGGCCCGCCTCGGTTGTGACCGTCATGCGCTGATCGGACAGGTTGATCCAGTCGGGCAATGGCGCTTGCAGGTTGGTCTTGATGCTGCCGTCGACCAGCTGCGCCTCGATCCGGCCATAGTCGGGAATATAGAAGAGGGCGGCATTATCGGGCAGGAAATGGACGATATAGCCATCCTCCAGATCAATCACCACATCCTCGGCACCGCGCGGATCGACCCAGGCCGGATGCGTGCCATCGGCATAGGTGCCCTTGCGTTCACCCTCAATCGCATAAGAGGTCCCGCCCCGCCGGTTGTCGCGGGTGACATGCACCTTATAGGACCAGCTGTCCGAGGCCAGAATCCCCGCATTCTCAAGGCTCGCACGTTTGGCAATCCCCGCGAAATCAAAGGTGACCGCGATATAGAGCAGATAGGCCAGCACAATCGCAGGCACGGCAAAGGCCATCTGCCGTTTGCGTCGGAACAGCGCCGAGACAGAACGTTTGGCAGGCGCAAGGGTTACTGTCGCGTCACTCATCTTATTGCCCCTCGATCATTTTGTTGCGGTAGCGGCTGGAAAGCTGGTCAAAGAAAACAATTGCCCCAAAGAGCAGGACAAAGATCGCGGCCGCCTCATCAAAGCGGCCCGGCCCCCATGACATCGCATGGCGCAATTCCGACCCGATCCCCCCTGCCCCGACAAAGCCCAGAATGGCCGAGGCGCGGATGTTGATCTCGAACCGCAGCAGGCTATAGCTCAGGAAATTCGGCGCTACTTGGGGCAAAACCCCCAGCCACATCCGCTGTATCCATCTGGCCCCTGTCGACCCCAGACCTTCAACAGGTTTTAGGTCGGCGTTTTCGGCCACCTCGGAATAAAGCTTGCCCAAGGCGCCCGCGGTGTGAAAGGCAATCGCGATCATCGCAGGCACCGGCCCGCCGCCGAGGATAAAGATCAGCACAAGGGCGATCACAATTTCAGGCACCGCGCGCATCACATCCATGATCCGGCGGAACACAGGAATAAGCGCGGGCCATTTCGCCAGCCCGCGCGTCGAGAGCAGCGCCAGAACCAGCCCCGCCATCGCCCCGATCAGGGTAGAGGCCGCCGCGATATTGATCGTCTCGACCAGGGCGGGAAAGAATTTCACCAAGAGCGCGGGCAGATTGGCGCGCTTTTCCCAGGCCTCTGACAGGACATCGGCGGGAAAGTCCAACATCTGATGCCAACCGGCCCAGAACCCGCCCGCATTGCGCCCGTCGGCCACGACAAAGCCCGACACCATCAGCAAGGTAAAAAGGGCCAAGGTCAGCCCGCCATACATCCGGCGGCGGCGGACCTGCACCACATAGGTTGCGGAAATATGGTCGGACCGGGTCGGGTTTGATCCAGTCAGCGCGGAACCTGTCATCGAATACTCCAGTGCAAATAGTGGCAAGGGCAGCGCCGGAACGCTGCCCCTCCCCCGGATTTCAAAGGCTCAGTTGCCCTGAACAGCTTCGCGCACGGCGATGATGTTTTTATAGGCGTCATGGGTGATCGGAAAGAAACCGGCGGTATCGCCCGCAGCCATGTTATAGGCGCACTCGGGGTCTTTGCCGTGCAATTCGCCAAGGAAGGCCGTCACATCGGCTTTGACCTTTTCCGGCAGGGCGCGGCGCAGAACGATCGGCCCTTCGGGGATGATGTCGGATTTCCAGATCTCGACCAGATCATTCATATCGACCAACCCCGAGTCGGACGCCTTGCGCAGCGCGCCGGAGTTATAGCCGTCCAGCCACTCGCCCTGCCCGTCGGCCCATGTCACGCCCGCATCCACATCACCATTGGCAACCGCCACGATGGTCTGCTCATGCCCGCCGACAAAGCGGACCTCGCCGAAATAATCGCCCGACTCCATGGTCGCGCCGATGGCCTTGGGGATCTCAACCGAAGGGATCAAAAAGCCGGAGGTGGAGTTCGGATCACCAAAGGCAAAAACCTTGCCCTTCATGTCCTCCAACGAGGTGATGCCGCTGTCGGCGCGGGCAAAACCGACCGAGTGATAGCCGTAAGAGCCGTCCAGATTGGTTTTCACCATCACCACATCAACCGCCTCGGGGTCGGTCATATAGGTTTTCGCATAGGCAGAGGCCCCAAGCCACGCCATATCAATCGAGCCACCCAGCAGCCCCTGGATCACCCCGTCATAATCGGCAGGCGTGAATATCTTGGTTTCAACCCCCAGCAGGTCCTCGACATAGGCGCGGACACATTCGTTGGAATTCATGCGGTCCTGAGCGTTTTCACCGCCAAGGATGCCGATGCGGAATTCGGTGATATCCTGGGCCTGAACAGCACCGGCAAGCGCGGTCGTCGCCAGTACAAAAGCAAGAGTGGTTTTCATTGTAGTCTCCGTTATGGGATTGGCCCGCAGAGGTGCGGGATTTTGTGCTGGCTCAGGCAAAGGCTTCGGCAAAGACTTCGGGGGGACGAGCCTCGGGCCTGTCCAGCGTTTCGATTTCGGTAGAGGTGGCGGCCTCGGAAAAATCCGTGCCTGCGCCGTAAATCTCGCGTGCCGCATCTGTGGTCAGCGCCTCTGGTGCGCCGTCAAAGACCACGCGCCCGTCCCGCATCCCGATCACCCGGTCACAATAGCGCCGCGCCGTGTCCAGCGTGTGCAGGTTGGCGATGACCATGCGGCCGTCTTCCTCATGGATGCGGCGCAGGGCCTGCATCACGATCTGTGCGTTCATCGGGTCCAATGAGGCGATGGGTTCATCCGCCAGAATGATTGCCGGGTCCTGCATCAGGGCGCGGGCGATGGCGACACGTTGTTGCTGACCACCCGAAAGGGCCTCCGCGCGTTTCGGGGCCTGTTCGGCAATGCCCAGACGGTCGAGGATCTCAATCGCCTTATGGATATCGCCGTCAGGATAAAGGTTGAACATCGTCGCCAAGGTAGAGCGGCGGTTCAACGTGCCGTGCAATACGTTGGAAACAACATCCATCCGCGGCACCAGATTGAACTGTTGAAAGATCATCGCACAGCGCGACTGCCAGTTACGACGCTCGGCGCCCTTGAGGCGTGTGATGTCCTTGCCCTCAAACCGGATCGCGCCGGAGGAGGCATCGCTGAGCCGGTTCAACATCCGCAGAACCGTGGATTTCCCCGCGCCAGAGCGCCCGATAATCCCGATCATCATCGGACGATCAACGCTAAAGCTTACCTTATGAACGGCGGTTTTGTCGCCAAAGGTCTTGGTCAGATTTTGTAGTGTCAGCATCATGGCCCCCAATTTGGAGCCTGTGCTAAAGGGGTCGTATTACAGTTAGACGACAGATTTATAGCGGTTGTGTGAAATCCAGGCTGTGCACGGTCGTTTAGCGGTCCTTGTTGCCATAAATTCCGCTAATTCATTGTAAACAAAAGATAATATAAGCATAACCCCCTGCCCTGCCGGTTTGTTACCGATATTGTCCGCGGACAATACCATTCAAGCCAACTGGAGTTGTGCATTGGCAAGACGGCGCACCAAAGCTTCAGGACTGAAGGCTGCACTTTTATCGCCTGTTGTAATTGCCCGGAAATAGGCTCCAACCTTGCGTATTTTGCTGTGGAACTGCAGTATCGCCCAAACCGTCGCCGCAGCCCTGAGTGGCCCAAGTCGCCTATGCGCTGCCTCATAGGATTCATTGGTAATGCCAATCATTGGCGCCAATGTGCGGGCATGGCCGATAACATCATGGGCTGTTTCAATTCTATGCAATGCGAACTTATTTGCTTCCGGGCATGCGGTCAGCAATTCTGTAATCGTAATCGGTGTACTCTCTTTATCAATAAGTTCTTTATTTGACTTATGATGATGCCGGACAATTTGGCCGTCGTTGTCGGTCATATTGGTTGTGATGACGGGTTGTTGTTCATCGGCAGTTTCGGCCTGAACCGGCACGTCGGCCAGTTTTGCAAGGATCTCTTGGCAGTCGTTCAGCGCTAATTTTCGACGCAGCAGGCGCAGGGTGTTCTGTGCCATCTCATCGTCGGGGTTGTCGATAAGCAGCGCATTAGCGGCGGCACGGATCTTGGCGCGCAGGTAATCGATCTGCTCTTGTTCGTGCAAAACTTCGGCGGCCAGCGCGGCGATTTCCTGTAAGCGCGCAAAAAGTGGCGAGAGGTCAAAGCCAAAGCGCAGCGCCATCCCGTCCTGGCGGCTGTGTTTTGTGAAACGTTTCCGGTTCGGGCTGTCGTGACGCACCAACAGCCCGGCTTCTTGTAAAACGGCGGCATGGCGCCTGACGGTTCTGTCCGAAACCCCGTTCAGCCGAAACGTAAGCGTGGCGTTAGAGGCAAAGACCGTGTGGTGATTGCGCTTGGGGGCGAGGCAGGACAACATCGCATCCAGCGTGGAGATCACCGACGGGCTAAGGCCAAGACGTGGTGCGGCATTGCGCAGGGTGGCAATGACGATATGGCGTTCGGGAAGGGCGTTGTCCGCGGACAATATCTCATTGTTCCGCAGCCCGCCGGGTGCAGTTGCTTGTGTAAATGCCATGTTTTTTCACGACAACCTGATGTAAAAAGGGCCCGAAACCCTTGGGAATCAGAAAAAAGGCAGCAAAACACAATCAACCGAATCGGTTGTTGTTGACTTGCGCAGAGAAGCTGGTAAATCTGAAAGTGCAAAGAACAGATTGAGCTCTCCGGGGATTACCTTGGGGGGCTCTTTCTTTTTTGGGCTGCTGGTCGTGCTCCTTTTGTTATGGTGTTGCTCTGGGTGATACGGGTCAGGGCTGTTGCGCTGACTGCCACGCCTCATAAAGACGCCTCAGCTCGGCTTCTGCGTTGTTGCGCATCCACTGGGCAAATTCGGGGGTCTGGGCCTTGGACAGCTTGACCGTCAGGGCGCGTGCGGTTTCTTTTACCTCGGCCAAGGGGGTTCCATCCTCCAGCTTGACCGAAAGGGTGGGCGTTGTTTTGTCCGCGGGTTTGGGCTTCACCATCCGCGCCACGGCATCGGCAACCATACCAAAGCGGTCATCGGTGCTTTGGGCGGTGTCAAAGGGCAGGGTGGCCGCGATCTGTTCAAGATCAAAGCCGTGGTCGCGCGATTGGTCGGCAAGTTCCTCCCAACGTCGGCGGCCAATACCATGGGCAGAGCCGATCAGCTCAATCACCGCTTTGGGGATGGAGCGGGCAACCTTGGTCATGCGCGACAGCATGGGTTTGTCCACCGCAAGCGCGTCAAGGATGATCGCCTGCTCATAGCCGCTTGTTGTCAGCTCGGTCGCAAACAGCGCCTTTTCAATAAAGCTGGGATCAAGACGCTGGGTGTTTTCCTGCCCTTGGGCAAGAATGGCCTCCTCATCCGACAGCGTTCTGACAAGCGCCTTGGCCGGGATGCCGAGCAACCGCAAGGCCCGCAACCGGCGGCGGCCATAGACGATCCGGTAATGCCCCGGCTTGTCCGCGATCGCACGCACCATGATCGGCACTTGCTGGCCATGGGTCTTGATACTCTGGGCCAGTGTCGCAACATCGGCATCGCCAAAAGAAAGTCGGTCCTTGGGACCGTTTTCCTCAATGACATCAACCGAGATTTCCCGAACCGCATTGCTTGCGACATCCTTCAGGGTGGATTTCACGCCGCTCATCGCGCCGGTATTGGGAAACCGCTGCTTTTGCTCTGTGGCGGGGGCGGTCTTGCTGGCATCGGGTGGGGGAGGGGGCTGAAACAGGTTTCTACGCGCCATCAGTCAGTCTCCCTTCCCCAAGCTTGCTGGATTGTCGCCTCAAACTCATCCGCGACGCCGTTCACGCTTTCAAGGATGCGGACCAGTGTTTTCTTGACGACCTGAGAGGGGTCCAGTTCATAAATCGTTTGTTGCGTCATGCCTGCGTCCGAAATCGCGGTGGATTTAAGCATCGGCGTGGTCAAAACCTGATCCAACAGGATGGACCGCAAGAATCCGGCCATTTGCGACTGCGGCACATCTGTCGGCTCATATCTAGCAATCAGAAACTTAAGGAAGTTCCAATCGATCGGCCCGGCGACTTCCTCAAGGGTCTGGACAGTTTCACCAGCCATTTCAAGAAATTGCGCCATAGAGGCCACATCCAACATGCTAGGCACGACCGTGATCAGCAAACCGGTAGAGGCCAGAAGCGCCGTCATCGTCGTAAACCCAAGTTGCGGCGGGCAATCTATGATGACCAGATCGTAATCGGCCTCGACCTCATCCAGCGCGATGGCAAGACGTTGGGTAAAGGGCGGATCGGCCTTGTGTTGCAACGCATAGGCGGTCTCGGTCTCATATTCAGAGAGTAAAAGCCCCGCAGGTGCAAGATCGAGATTGTGGAAATAGGTTTTGCGGATCACTTGGCTCAAGGGCGCGGGATCGTCATATTTCAGGGCGTCATAAACGGTCCCGCTTTCGGCAAATTCCACCTCGGGGCGATAGCCGAACATGGTGGTTAGGCTCGCTTGCGGGTCCATATCAATGGCCAGAACCCTGTAGCCGCGCAGGGCATAGCGTTGGGCCAGATGGATCGCGGTGGTGGTCTTGCTGGACCCGCCCTTGAAGTTCACGATGGAAATCACCTGAAGCGCGTCGTTTTCACGGCGGCCGGGCAGATAGGTTTGACCGTTGCGGCCGGTTTTCGCCATCACATGCCGGATCTGGTCAATCTCTTGGGCGGTATAGAGCCTGCGCCCGCGTGAATCCGTCTCTACATCAGGGAAATCGCCTTCTTGGTGGCGGGTTCTGAGGTTGGACATGCTGATGCCGGTCAGTTCGGACACCTCGGCTGGGTGAAACTTGCGCAGGGTTTTCCGGCTGTCGGGCTGAAAGCTGTTGCGCATATGCGTGTTCAGCGCCTCTGATAGCCGGGCCGCGTTTGACGCAATCGATGCGGCGATGGAACTGGTTGCTTCCATTTTCATGTCCAAAATCACTCTGCCCAGGCGGCCTCTTAGTGGGCCAATTATGTTTCGTCGCCAAATTGCGTTAATTTCGTAAGATCGCGACAACTGCACTCATGACACGCAACTTGGCCTCAGGCAATATTTTTTATTCATCTTGGGCAGCAAGAGCAGTTGGCGCGTGAGGGGAATCAGCGACATTTTGGCGATAGCCCATTGATTATCCACGGAAACTCGCAGATTTTGCAGAATTCCGCAAGATATTGTGGGGGATGCGCAGAAAACCTCAACAGGTGGTCATGGCGCCTATATTTCGAATCGGGCGCTATGATTCAGGTTAATTACAATACACTGTTTTGGTGCTACGTTCGTCAGATGGTCGTGGCCTTTGGGCAGGAATCCGCGTTGCGTGGAGACAAGAAAGCTATGGAATACAAAGATTATTACAAGATTTTGGGCGTGGATCGAACCGCCCCACAAGAGGACATCAAGCGCGCCTACCGCAAATTGGTGCGCAAATACCATCCTGATGTGAACACAGGCCCCGATGCCGAGGCGGCCGAAGCGAAATTCAAGGATGTGGGTGAGGCCTATGAGGTCCTGCACGATCCTGAAAAACGCGCGGCCTATGACCAGCTTGGCGCGAATTGGAAGGAAGGGCAGTCTTTCAAGCCGCCACCCGATTGGGATGAGGGTTTCGAATTTACCGGCGGTGGTTATACCGAGGGCGATCCGCATGGCTTCGGCTCTTTCTTTGATGAGCTGTTCGCCCGCCGGGGCAAGCCTTCGCCGCATATGGGCGGTGACCGGCAGTTTAGCGCGCCGGGGCAGGACAGCCACGCAAAAATCGTGATCTCGCTGGCCGAAGCCTACGCGGGCGGATCACGCGATTTTACCCTGCGCGCGCCTGAACTTGACCCCTCGGGACATGTGGTGTTGCGCGAACATTCGATCCGCGTGACCATCCCCAAGGGGGTGACCACCGGCCAGCATATCCGCGTTGCGGGCAAAGGCGGGGCCGGAATGGGGCAGGGCAGGGCGGGCGACCTTTATCTTGAGGTGGTGATCGCTGAGGATAAAGCCCACCGTGTCGAGGGCCGCGATGTCTTTATGGATCTGCCGATCGCGCCATGGGAGGCGGCCTTGGGTGCCAAGATCAGCCTGCCCACCCCCAGCGGCGAGATAGAGCTGACAATCCCCAAACATGCGCAATCGGGCAAGAAGCTGCGGCTGAAGGGGCGCGGTATTCCGGGCAAACACCCCGGTGATCTTTATGCTGTCGTCAAAATCGTCATCCCGCCCACCGAAAGCGCAAAGGCCCGCGACTTATATGAACAAATGGCGCGTGAGATGGATTTCGACCCTCGCGCAAGACTGGGAGGATAGGACATGCCCGAACATAACGCCTTGGTGCCCGCATCCGAGATTGTGCAACCCCTGACCCTGAATGATCTGTGCAGGGTTTGCGGATTAAATGCCGATTGGCTGATCGAACTGGTCGAAGAAGGTATTCTGGAACCCAAAGGCACGACAAGGACCGTCTGGCGTTTTGAAAGCACCAGCATCACCATCGTGCGCAAGGTCCAGCGGCTGCAACGTGACCTGCGGCTGAACATTCCGGGTGTGGCGGTGGTCTTGTCGCTGGCCGATGAGAATGCCGCGCTGAAACGACGGTTGCAGCTTTTGGAAAACGACCCCCGCTATGCGATCTGGATGCCGGCGGATTGATCCAAAGGGCGACGGTCGCAGACTGGTTGTTTTGCCAAAGCCCGGGCGTCGCGCATTTGCCCGTGTGAATTTCGCGTGGAACTTTAAGCGGCTGTGTTGGTTGGTTCACGAGCCCGCCAAACAGGAGCATTTTATGACCGACACGAAAATTCTTTTCAATCCCGCGCAAATGGGAATCCTCAGCCTGCCAAACCGTGTGCTGATGGCCCCCTTGACGCGTAATCGGGCACAACCGGACGGGGTGCCAAAGGATATGGCACAGACCTATTACGCGCAGCGCGCATCGGCCGGTTTGATCGTGTCCGAGGCGACCCAGATCTCGGATATGGGCAAGGGATATCTCGACACGCCCGGCATTTATACCGAAGACCAGACAAGGGCATGGCGCAAAATCACCGATGCCGTTCACGCGAATGGGGGGCGTATTTTCTGCCAGCTTTGGCACGTGGGCCGGATCAGCCACAACTCTTTGTTGCCTGATGGTGCGTCGCCTGTATCCTCTTCTGACCGGAGGGCAAAGACGCAAACCTTTACCGCCAACGGGTTTGAGGATTGCTCAACCCCGGTGGCCTTGGATGCCAAGGGTATTGCGCGGACGGTACAGGATTTCCGCGCCGCGGCTGAATGGGCAAAGGTGGCGAATTTCGATGGGGTCGAGGTTCACGCCGCCAACGGCTATCTGATTGACCAGTTTTTGCAAGACGGCGTGAACAACCGCAGCGATGATTATGGTGGATCGGTTAAAAACCGCATGCGCCTGTTGTTTGAGGTACTGGATGCCGTGAAGCTGGTTTGGCCCAGCAGCCGTGTCGGCGTGCGCTTGTCGCCATTGGGGCAGGCCAATGACATTTCCGACAGCGACCCCGAAACCCTGTTCCGCGCCGTTTACCAAGCACTTGGGGACCACAACCTTGCCTATCTGCATGTGGTGGAATCCTTTCCGGGCAGCGAAGGTGACAGCGATGGCAAGGCGCTGCTTAACCGGCTGCGCAAGGAATATTCCGGATTCTACATCGCGAATGGCGGCTATGATGCCGAAAGTGCCGCCAAGGCGATTGCCGATGGAACAGCGGATGCCGTGACATTCGGCAGGGCGTTTATCGCCAACCCCGACCTGCCAGAGCGTTTCCGCCGCGGTGCTGCCCTCACGCAACCCGATCAGCAAACATTCTATGGCGGGGATGAGCATGGCTATACGGATTATCCGTTCCTGGACGGGATTCGTCCGGTGAATTAAGCCCGCGACCCGCCACATATGGCGGGTCATTCCCGGGGCCCAGTCGCCCCTGACATTCAATAGGAGGCAAACATGCCAATCCGCCCGACACCCGAGCCTAACCAACCCGACGCACCGATCGAGGTGCCAGATCAACCCGCCCCTGATTTACCCGCCGAGACCCCACCCGAACGCCCCGTTGACCCGCCTGTTGAGGCGCCGGACCTACCGCCTGTTGAAGTGCCGCAAAAGCCTTAGCCCGCCCGCAAAACCTGTGTTTTTGGGAACTCCACAGCCGTTGGGCGCGTTTCACCTGTAGTGACAGCAAAAAAGGAGGCATAGCATGACCCGCGAAAAAACAGACAAGCCCGACACATCAAAAGAAGCTTTTGGTGCTGAAGGGACCATTTCGCAAGGTGGCCGCGAAGGCGGGCGTTTGGCCCGCGACATCGGAACCAAGGATGAGTTGAAGCGCGCCACCGAACGCCCTGCTGGCGCTACACGCGTCACCAAATCCGACGAAGATAATGAAGGGGGCGCGTGATGACCAAACTTAAGAATGGTGGCTGGGTGCTTATCGCCGATGGCGAAAAGGCGCTGTTTTTGGTGAATGATGGGGATGACGCCCATCTCAACCTGCGCGTTGTCCGCAAGGATGAGCAAGACAATCCCCCCACGCGCGAACAGGGCGCAAATCGTCCCGGCCGGGTGTTTGGCAGCGCCAGCCCGAATGTGTCCGCCTTTGATGATACCGATTGGCATGATCTGGCAAAGGAACGGTTTGCTGCTGACCTTGCCGATCTTTTGTACAGCCGGGCCCATGCGGGCCGTTTTGACCAACTGGTTATTATCGCGGCCCCTCAGGTTCTGGGTGTGCTGCGGTCTGAATTGCATTCGGTCGTTACCGATAAAATTCTGGCAGAGGTGCCAAAGCAGCTCACCAACCAGCCGATGGACCAGATTGAAAAGCAGGTCGCAGCGGCCTTGGGTGATGCCGCATAAAAACATGAAAGGATGAGACCGATGGACAGATTAAGCCTTTTCGTCGCGATGATGACCTGGACTGTGGTTTCGGGTGCGATCATCATTTTGTTCATGTCGATGGGCTACATTGGCTGGATGCCGTTTTTGGTGGCCGTTGGTCTGGGTTTTGTCGTTGGCTTGCCTATGGCCAAGGGCATTTCCGCCCGGATCAAACGCCAGGATCCCGATTGGGATGAAAAGCGTAACCGCCCCGACCCGACCCCGGATGCAGAGGTCGACGTAGACGGCGAACCGCGCAGGCGCATCTAAACGGGATGTCGCGCGGTTATGTAAGGTCCGCATCCTGTAGGAGGAAATATGTCCCGACATAAGTGTGATGTAGCGATCATTGGTGCCGGAACTGCGGGGCTAGTCGCCGAACGGTCGGCGCGGGCCGCGGGTGCAAAAACCCTTTTGATCGATGAGAAATTTGCGGGGACGGTTTGCGCCACGGTCGGCTGTATGCCGTCCAAGCTTTTGATCGCTGCGGCCACCGCGGCACATTCTGCCCGCAAGGCGCAGGTTTTTGGTATAAAGACCGAAAAAGTCACCGTCGATGGACCCGCCGTGATGCAGCGATTGCGGGCTGAGCGTGATGCCTTTGTAAGCTCTACTCTTACCGGAATATCAGAGCTGCCGGATGGTGTCTGCATCAAGGCCAAAGCGCGTTTCATCGGACCAAATACACTGAGTTTGGACAACGGTGATGAGGTTGAGGCAAAAGCTATCGTCATCGCGACAGGCTCTTTTCCCGCTATCCCCAAGCCCTTTGAGGGCTTGGGCGATGTCCTGTTGACCAACAGAACAGTGTTTGAGATGAAGGATTTACCCAAATCGCTTGCCGTCGTCGGTGGCGGTCCAATCGGGCTTGAGATGACGCAGGCCATGGCGCGGCTTGGCGTGGAAACCGTACTTTTTGACCGCGATGAGGTCTTGGGCGGTGTTGACGATGCCGATATTCAGAAAAATCTGCTCGACGTGCTGACGCGTGACGCCACCGTTCATCTTGGGGTCGACATCGTGGCGGAACGGCAAGGCGCTCAGGTCAAGATAAGCTGGTCTGGTGCAAGTGAGGGAAGCAAGCTGTTTGACAAGGTCCTGATAGCGACCGGCCGCCCGCCGTGCCTTGCCAACCTTGACCTTCAGCAGACTAATCTGGAATTGGATAGCCACGGCGGTCCGGTTTTTGACTGCGCCACGCTTCAATGCGGCGACGCGCCGATTTTCATTGCGGGCGATGCGAATGGCGATGTTCCATTGCTGCATGAGGCCCTGCACGAAGGCTCTATCGCCGGGCAAAATGCAGCCCGTTTTCCAGACGTGGCCATGTTCACCCGTCATCCTGCCTTTAGCCTGACCTTCACCGATCCGCCGCTTGTCAGTCTGGGCGAGGTCACCAATGCCCAAAGCATTTCCGGTTGCGCCGATTATTCAGACCAAGGTCGCGCCAAGGTAGAGGCGAAGGCGCAAGGGTTGGTCCGGCTATTCGCCACCAAATCCGGCGGCCGCCTGATTGGGGCGCAGATGTTTGCACCGGGTGCAGACCATCTTGCACATCTGTTGATACTTGCGATCAAACGCGAAGAAACCGCGCGCGGTTTACTTGGGATGCCGTTCTACCATCCCACCCTTGAAGAGGGGCTGAAACCGGCATTGCGCGAAATTTGTGATGCGAGCGATACAGTTTTGCCCGTGTGATCCAAGGGCGATCCCGCGCCCCCTGCAGGAACCTTTTTGCGGCCGCCGCGTTTAACTGGAGTAGCCAAATACAGGAGGTAAAAAATGGATCATTCTTTTCACCCGCGTCTAGAACCTGGCGAATTGAACAGTGAAAATCTTGAAGGTGCTGTGGTTTACGACCGCAGCGATAACACCGTCGGCACGATATCGCATCTGCATGGCACAGGGCCTGACATGTGTGCGGTGATTGATGTTGGCGGCTTTCTTGGCATCGGCACAAGGCCGGTTGCCCTTCGCTTGGCGCAGCTGGATGTGATGCGCGATGAGGCTGGTACGGTTCATGCCGTAACCGACCTTGCGCGCGATGCTGTGGAAAAGCTGCCAGAACATCACCACTAACCCTGCGCAAAGCCGGGCGGTCAGGAAAAACAACGGCCCAAAGGTGCGGCCCAATCACAAAAGCCCCCAGTTGATCACTGGGGGCTTTTGCCGGTCTAGGTGAGTAACAGGATGATCAGCAAAACCGATAATGGCGCGCCGAGTAGCCAAGCGATGATAACAGGCATAGCAATCTCCTTGAGTGTTGGAATTAGCGGCCGTAGCTGCGAAAGCCGCGGTTTGCATCACGGTGCGCGCCGCCGGTAACGGCCGCGAAATAGGCCGCTGCGGCGCTGACAAGCATCGTCGCAGCAAGGGCAAATGCGGCGATCATGCCTGCAATACGGGTTTGATCAACCGCCTCAATCGTTTTGGCGCGCGCGACCAGACCGTCATTGATTGCCGTATCGACGCGGGTTTCGGCAGTTGCCGGATCCAGCTGCGTTTCAGCGACCACGACATTGGTCAGATATTGCCGGTCAGCGTCGGAAACCTCGCCCGCTGCAATGCCCTTGGCAAGAATAGCGGCAACTTCGGATTTTGCCTCGGCTGACCCTTGGGTCGCATCGCCGCGCAAAAGCTCCGCGCTGGTGTAGGATGTCGCCTCAGCCAGCTGCGTATCCGCCGCCTCAAGCGCCGAAGCTGCACCGCTGCCAACCGCCGACAAGGTGCCGGTTATGCCACTGATCGCGAGAAAAGCGCCGAAAATAGCACCTACAGCCCAAACGACAACGCCATGTGCGCCGTCACGTGCCTCAATCTCATCCGCATTGGCGTCACCCAGACGACGGCGCAGACGGCCGGTCAAGTAGCCGCCCGCAGCAAAGCTGCTGACCGCGGTCCAGATCATCCAGATACCGCCGGCAATCGTGATCCAGCGCAGCGAGACGCCATCACCGGACAAAGGGCTTGCCATCGACAAGCCAAAGGCCGCACCGAATGACATCAAAACGATTGTCAAAGCTGTCGCCAGAAAGGCGCCAGCTAAGATCGCAGGCCAATCGACATGGCGCAGATCAGAGTCCACAACCGAAACGGTTTTTTTCGCATATTCCATAGGTTTTTCCTTTCTGGAAAATGGCTTAGGCAAGCCCGACAAACGACAAAACCGCCATAACAACAACCACCAAGCCGACCAGATAAATGACACTGTGCATTGCAAACCCTCTCTTGTTTGAAAACTTTGCCGACCGTTTTGCCAGCATGTTGCACCAACGCGGCAACCCGCCTGCGGTTCCCGAAATCGTGCGTTGGCTGCGGGGCCTGATAAATATACTGTGACCCGCGATGGGTGCGGCGCAGGCCATAAGCGATCGGCCAATTTATGTTTGCTGTCCGTGCCAGGGCTTGAACTTGATTCATTTTACATCCATATAACATCCATACAGATGGAGAATCGATGTGAGCAACGTCAAACAGCTGCGCGAGAAGCAGCCCGAGAATGAAAAGATCACAATCAATCTTGGCTTCGTTGATCTGGGCCGGATCGATCTGCTGGTGCAGGAGGGGTTCTACTCAAACCGGAGTGACTTCATCCGCACCGCGATCCGCAACCAACTGGACAGCCATGTCGATACGGTGCGCACCACGTTGGAACGCCACACGATGGAGCTGGGCCTGCGCGACTATTCCAAAGCGGATCTGGAAGCGCTGCGTGACGCGGGTGAGGTGCTGCATGTCAAGGTCGTGGGCTTGGCACGTATCGCCAGCGATGTGACGCCGAATCTGGCCTTGCAGACGATCGGATCGATTACCGTGCTGGGTGCCTTGCAGGCCAGTGCAGATATTAGAAAAGCGCTGGCTGACCGGATCAAATAGCGCAAGTTAAGGATAAAAGACATGAAACGATTTAACGCGGGCGCATGGCGCCCGGCGCAGGCTGACGCACGTCTTGCCGCCAATGACCTTGTGGCACGCACGCTTGGCCAACACGGGCTTTTGCCGCCATCGGGGCAGGGGGGGCTGAACGGTTTGCTGGCGCAACTGGGTGGTGGCGCGGCTGCACCGGTTTTGCCCGAAGGTGCCGTTTTTGCCAGTGATACCTTTACCTGTGATGCCGGATCGCGCGCCTATCGCACCTATATCCCTGCGCCTCGCAGTGGTGGGGTGACAGGCGTGGTTGTCATGCTGCATGGCTGCACCCAGAACCCCGAGGATTTCGCGGCAGGCACAGGGATGAACCAGCTTGCCGACCGTCATGGCTTTGTCTTGGTCTATCCGGCGCAATCGCGCGGTGGGAATGCGCAATCATGCTGGAACTGGTTCAGCCGCGGCGACCAGAAGCGGGGCAGGGGAGAGCCTGCAATTCTGGCCGGGCTGACCCGCAAAATCTGTTCTGTGCATGGGGTCGGCCGTGATGCCACCTTTGTCGCTGGTCTGTCTGCGGGTGCGGCCATGGCTGCGATTTTGGGCGAGGCCTATCCGGATGTGTTTGCCGCCATCGGCGCCCATTCCGGCCTGCCCGTGGGCGCGGCCAAAGATGTGCCATCGGCCTTTGCTGCGATGGCGGGAACGGTGACCGAGGCGGCTCCGGCCGGATCTGGCAGTACGATCCGCACGATTGTGTTTCACGGCACAGCCGATGCAACGGTGCACCCGTCAAACGGTGACAGGATCGTGCAACGGGCGCTGGTCGGAGGCGCGCGGCAGGTGATTGAAGACCGGCAAAGCGGGCAAATCAACGGGCGCAGCTATTCGCGCATCATTGCCACAGACCCCGATGGACGCGACATGTTGGAGCATTGGCAGATCACAGGTCTTGGCCATGCGTGGTCGGGCGGGCAGGCTGCCGGGTCCTATACCGATACAACCGGGCCAGATGCCAGCGCCGAAATGATCCGGTTCTTCTTTGATGCCAGCGGTAAAGGGCAGTGACATGACACAGATGACCCTGACATTTGACGCGGTGGATGAGCAAACCGCGGGCCCGAAATGGCATGCGCGCTGGCAGCGGTCCTGGCCTGCCTATGAGGCATGGTTCATTGCGCGGGGCGGTGACAACGGGCCAAACCGCGCAGATTGTCGCGCAGCCATGCAGCTGTATATGCCTGAGATGGTGACAGTATATGATCGTTTGGTGCGGGTCGCGGGCGGGTCTGACCGTGCCGCGCGGTTTTTATCGACATGGTGCCCGCCGACCTATCTGGGGGGCTGCTCGCTTGCGGCGGTTGCGGGCAAAAAGAATGTGCGTCTGGTGCGAAACTATGACCTCTCGCCCGCGCTGAATGAGGGTCTGCTGCTGCGCACCGAATGGACCGGGCGTGCGGTTATGGGGATGGTAGAGTTTTTGTGGGGCCTGTCTGATGGTATCAATGATGCGGGGCTGACTGTGGCGCTGGCCTATGGCGGGCGGGCGGAAACGGGGCAGGGGTTTGGTGTCACGACCATATTGCGCTACATTTTAGAAACCTGCGACAGTGTTGATGCCGCCCTGGCTGTACTGCGGCGGGTGCCGTCACATATGGCCTATAACCTTGTGCTTGCCGACGCGACTGGCAAAACAGTCGGTGTGGAGCTTTCGCCCGGCGGGGGCGTGACGGTGATGCCCAGGGCGTTTGCGACCAATCACCAGAACGGCCTGGCCGATCGCCCCGGCTTTACCCGCAGCTTTGAACGCCATGCCTATCTGGACGAATTGCGGGTCAAGCCGCGCAAGTTGAAACGGCATTTCCTGAAATCGCCCTTGCTACAAGACCGGTATGCCGAGGGGTTCGGGACACTGTTCACCGCCGAATATAACCCCAAGAAACAAAAGTTGGGGTTAACACTGAACGGCACCGTTTGGCAGCAATCCTTGGCCACATTTCGCGAAGGGCAGCGCATTGTCGATTATGCGGCGACGACCTCTGCGCGCGATGAGGCGATTCTTGCAGAGCAGCCCTTTTGGAACACCGGCCCGGCTGGGTCAAATACAGCAAGTATCGATTGGGTTGCGCAGGCAAACCGTTATGCAAAGGCGTGGTGGTCGCATGATTGGCAGTAGGGGCCGACAAGATCGTCCCCGCCCCCAATGAACTAGCGGCCCAAAAAGACGGGGCGGTCTGATTGTGCGATCATGCTGTGCGTGGTGCCGCCAAAGATGGTCTCGCGCATTCTGGACCGCCCATAGGCACCCATGACGATCAAATCCGCGCCCATCTCCTTGGAGCGGTCAAGGATGCAGTCCGCGATGTCCTTGCCGCCGCTGGGGTATTGCTGAACGGTGACGGTGCATCCGTGATGGGTCAGCCATTTGGCGACATCGGCACCGGGGTCCTCGCCCTCACGAAACTCGGTCATGACGGGGTCGAAGCTGGCGATGACCACCTCATCGGCCCGACGCAAAAGCGGCAGGGCCTGATGCACGGCACGGGCCGAATGCAGATGGCTGTTCCACGCCACAAAGACCCGTTTGGGACCATTCAGCGCGGCGGCCTTGGGGTCGTTCAGCAAAAGCCCCGCGGGGGATCGGAATAACACCCCGAAAACCGCCTCGCGAAACAGCGGCTCTGGCGTGCGCAGATCCTCATCGATGATCGCCATATCGCAAAGCATGGCCCGCCGCGCGATAACATCGGCCAGCATCGACGGCTCACAGGCCTCGGTTGCCACCTCGCCTGAAAGGTCATGCTCTTGCAGCAAGGCCTCAACCGCTTGGGCCTTGTCGTTGAGGGCTGCGCGAAGGTTCGCCACATCCTCTTGCCATTCGGGCGGAATATCGATGGGGCCAAGGGGCGGCAACCCGATGGCGGAATAGGGAAAGATCGGCATTTTCGCGACCAGCAGAACCACCGCGCGCGCGGGAATCGCGCGCAGGGATTCAAGCTTCTGGGCAAGCCGGTCAAGGGGTGCATCCTTGCCGGCTACGATCAGGATGGTGCTGTTCTTCATGTCGTGGTCCTTGCAAGGAGGGTGGCTTTGTCAGCCCTTGGTTTTGGCCGGATCCTGGGTGCCCGGTGTCAAGGCCCGCCCCATACTCATCAGCTTGGCGGTTTGGGCGGCATAATCATCCATCGCCTTTTGAAAGAATTCTGCATGAATATGCTGTACCGCGGCCAGATCTTTTGCCTGCATCAAGGCCTGCTGTGTCTTGACATCTTCCTTAAGACGGGCGGCCGTGAAATTCATCACTTCGCTGCTGATATCGGCCATGGTCGTCAGCCAGTCCGTTCCCTGAAAAGGCATGGATTTCAGTCCGGCCTCTTGCATGGTTTTCATCAGGTCAACCATTGTGGAGGTCTTATCGCTGTTGTTCATGATACGTCCCCTTATCTGTGTTGCTGTCCATACAGTATACACGAATATGCCGTGGCGTTATTGATCGGCGTCAACATGTCGGCGCAAACCCGCCCTATAGGACAAGCGCGCGACAGGCATTGACCACGACGGCCTCTTCGTTCGTGGGGATGACCAGCACCGAGACCTGCGATTGCAGCGTGGAAATGGTGGTGGCATTGCTGGCATTCGCCGCGCTGTCAATCGCCACCCCCAACCAGCGCAGATGTTCACAGATCTTGCGGCGCACAAGCGGCGCGTTTTCCCCGATACCGGCGGTAAAGACCAAGGCGTCCAGCCCCCCGATCGCGGGCAGCAACCCCGCCAGAACCCCCGCCGCGCGATAGCAATAAAGCGCGATCGCCTCTTCGGCCTCGGGGGTATTGGCCTCTTGCAGGATCTGCATGTCGTTGCTGATCTGCGACACCCCGTAAAGGCCGGATTGATTATAGAGCAGGTCCTTGATCGCCTCGGGGTCCATCCCTTCGGATTGCATCAGATAGAGGATCACCCCCGGATCGAGCGCCCCGCAGCGTCTGCCCATCATCAAGCCGTCCAGCGCGGTAAAGCCCATGCTGGTGGCCATGCTCTGTCCGTCGCGCATCGCGCACATGCTGGCACCATTGCCCAGATGGGCAACCACCACACGGCGCGCCCCGGGCAGATGTTCGGGCAGGGTGCTGGCGATATAATCATAGGACAACCCGTGAAAGCCGTAGCGGATGATGCCTTGGTCGGTCAGGTCACGCGGCAGGGCGAACAGCTTGGCCAGCCGGTCCTGGGTGTGGTGAAACGCGGTGTCGAAACAGGCGATCTGGGGGATGTCGGGATAAAGGTTTGCCACCGCCCGAATGGCCCCGAGGTTATGCGGCTGGTGCAGAGGCGCCAGCGGGTTCAGGGTTTCCAACTGCGTCAGAATGGCCTCATCCACCACGGTCGGCGCGATGAAATCTTGCCCGCCATGCACGACACGGTGCCCCACGGCCAAGGGCGCCGCGCCGTTTTGATGCGCCGCAATCCATGGGAGCAAAAGCGCGATCAGGGCGTCATGGCTGGCGTCTTGGTCCAGCGCGGCCAGTGCGCCTTTATCCACCGCCGCCCCGCTGGCATCGCGCGCGGCAAAGACCGGCGCGCTGCCGATCCCTGCGATCTTGCCGCCAAGGCGCGGGGTGGGGGAGGGGTCATGCGCGTCATAAACCGCGAATTTGATGCTGGAGGAGCCTGCGTTCAGCGTCAGAAAAACCTCGCTCATGTCAGGCCTCCGATGGTGGTTTTGTGATGCACATATATCTGCGCCATCGCGGTTGAGGCAAGGCGCGACATCACCCCATCCGCGCGGCTGGTCAAGACGATAGGAATACGCGCGCCCAGCACAATCCCCGCCGCATCGGCCCCGGCCAGATAGATTAGCTGTTTGGCCACCATATTACCCGCCTCCAGATCCGGTACGATCAGGATATCGCTTTGGCCCGCAACTTCGGACTGGATGCCCTTGGCCTTGGCCGCCGAAAGCGACACGGCATTGTCAAAGGCAAGCGGCCCGTCAAGCAACCCGCCGGTGATCTGCCCGCGATCTGCCATCTTGCACAATGCGGCGGCCTCAAGCGTGGAGGGGATGCTGGAGGTGACGGTTTCCACTGCCGAAAGCAGCGCGACCTTTGGCACCTCGATCCCAAGCGCGATGGCAAGGTCGATGGCGTTTTGCACGATATCGCGTTTGGCCTGTAGGTTGGGAAAGATGTTGATCGCGGCATCGCTGATAAACAGCGGTTTGGGGTAATTCGGCACATCAAGCGCAAAGATATGGGTCATCCGACGCTCTGTGCGCAGGCCGGTCTCCTTGTGCAGGATCGGGGTCAGCAATTCATCGGTGTGTAGTTTCCCCTTCATCAGCATATCCACCTTGCCTGCCCGTGCCAGCGTCACGGCGGTTTCGGCGGCGGCATGGCTGTGGGGGGTGTCGACAATCTCGATGCCGGTCAGGTCGCGCCCGGCCTCGGCGGCCACGGCCCTGATCTTGGCCTCGGGGCCGACCAGAACGGGGATGATCATGCCCCGAGCATGGGCCTCCAGCGCGCCCTCCAGTGACAGCGCATCACAGGGATGGACGACGCCCGTGCGCACGGGCGGCAGATCGGCGGCGGCCTTGACCAGCGCATTGAATCGCGCGCCCGGTTCATGCAGATGCACCTCTGGCAGGGTCACGCGGGGGCGGCGGACCTTGGTGGTGGGGGCGATGACCAAAGCTTGGCCCTTGATAACCTCATCACCGTTCTGGTTGGTGCAAAGACAATCCAGCGTCACATGGTGATGTTTCTCGGTTTTCTCGGCCACGGTGACACGCACGGTGACGGTATCGCCCACCCCGACCGCGCCCCGAAAGCTCAGGCTTTGGTCCAGATAGATCGTGCCCGGCCCCGGCAACTCGGTGCCTAGGACCGTAGAGATCAGCGCCCCCCCCCACATGCCATGGGCGATCACCTTGTGAAACATGTCAGAGCTGGCATATTCGGCATCAACATGGGCGGGGTTCACATCCCCCGACATGATGGCGAACAGCTCGATATCCTCAGCCTTCAGGGTGCGTTTAATCTCGGCAAAATCACCGATCTGGAGTTCATCGAAGGTGCGGTTTTCAATGAATTGCATAATGTCTTGTCCTTTTCCGGCCTAGGCCTGCACGTGATAGCCGCCATCGACATAGGCGATATTGCCCGTCACCTTGGATGACAGGTCGCTGACCAACCCCACCGCCATATGGCCCACATCCTCAATCGTGACGAGGGTTTGTTCGGGCGCGCGCTTTTGGGCCGCGTCGATCAGCGCGTCGAAATGGGCGATGCCCGACCCCGCACGCGTGCGCAGCGGCCCCGGCGAGATGGCATTGACGCGGATCTGTTTCGGCCCCAGTTCCGCCGCGAGATAGCGCACGGTCCCTTCCAGCGCGGCCTTGACCGGCCCCATGATGTTATAGTTGTCGACCACCTTTTCCGCGCCGTAATAGCTCATGGTCAGGATGGTGCCGCCTTTGGGCATCATCGGCACGGCCAACCGCGTCAGGCGGATCAGCGAATGTACCGAAATATCCATCGCCTGCGCAAACCCGGCCTTGGAGCAGGCACTGACCGGGCCGTGCAGATCCTCCTTGGGGCAAAAGGCGATGGAGTGGATGACGAAATCAAGCTGCCCCCATTCGCGGTGGATGGCGGCAAAGACCTCCTCCATCTCGTCGTCCTTTTCGACATCCAGCGGCAGGAATATCGGGGTGTCAAGCCTGGCCGCGACCGGTGCGACATAGGGTCTGGCGCGATCATCGGCATAGGTGATCGCAACCTCGGCACCGGCGGCATGCAGGGCCATGGCACAGCCCGCAGCGATGGAATGTTCATTCGCAACGCCGACAACCAGCCCGCGTTTGCCTTTCAACAGATTTTCCAGCATCAGCGATCACTCCTGAAAAACATAGGTGCCAGGGGCATCGCAAATGGGGGCATAGCCCTTGGCCTTTGCGCCCATCTGTGGGGGTTTGACCGGCGCGCCCGATGCTTTGTCCAGCCAGTCGGTCAGCGCGGGCCACCATGATCCGTCCACAGGCGCGGTTTCCTCAACCCAGCTATCGGGGCCGGTATGGGGGTCGTCCTTGGCCTTGGTGCGTATCCGGTAATGCCTGCGCGGATGCCCCGGTTCCGACACGATGCCCGCATTATGCCCGCCGCTGGTCAGCACAAAGGTCACATCCGTATCGGACAAGAGGTTGAACTTATAGACCGAATGCCAGGGTGCCACATGGTCCCGCTCGGTCCCGACCATAAAGACCGGCACGCGGATATCGGTAATGGCAATGGGTTGATCGCCCACAAAATACCGCCCCTCGGCCAGATCGTTTTTCAGGAACAGACGGCGCAGATATTCGGAGTGCATCCGGTAGGGCATACGCGTTGCATCGGCATTCCACGCCATCAGGTCGTTCATCTCTGACCGCTCACCCATCAGGTAATCATGGATCACCCGCGACCAGACCAGATCGTTAGAGCGCAAAAGCTGGAACGCCCCCGCCATCTGGTCACTGCCAAGATAGCCCTTTTCCCACATCATATCCTCAAGATAGGTCAGCTGGCTTTCGTTGATGAAAAGCGTCAGCTCCCCGGCCTCGGTGAAATCGACCTGTGCTGCCAGCAGGGTCATACTCTGGAGGCGGTCATCCCCGTCGCGCGCCATTGTCGCCGCCGCAATCGACAGCAAGGTTCCGCCAAGGCAATATCCGATCGCATGGATCTTTTGCCCGTCGGTGATTGTGTTTGCCGCGCGCACCGCCTCCATCACGCCATAGGACAAATAGTCATCCATCCCCAGATCGCGGTCATTGGCATCTGGGTTTTTCCATGAGATCATAAAGACGGTATAGCCCTGCGCCGTCAGATATTTCACCAGCGAGTTTTGCGCGCCCAGATCAAGGATATAGTATTTCATGATCCATGCCGGCACGATCAGGATCGGTTCTGGCCGGACCTTGTCGGTGGTGGGGGCGTATTGGATCAGCTCTATCAGACGGTTGCGATAAACGACCTTGCCGGGGCTGGTGGCCATATTGCGGCCGACCTCGAAATCCTCGGTGCCGACGGGTTTTTGGCCCGCTTGAGCGCGCGAGGCATCCTCAAGGAAATTTTGCCAGCCGCGGATCAGGTTCATGCCGCCCTCGGCCATGGTTTTGGCCAGCACCTCGGGGTTGGTCAGCGGGGAATTCGATGGCGAGAACACATCAAGGATCTGGCGCGTGGCAAAGGTGACGACATCCTCATGCTGGCTGGTTACACCCTCAACCCCGGTGGTGGCATTGTGCCACCATTGCTGGTTCAGCAAAAAGGCCTGGGACATCACATTAAAGGGCCACTGCTGCCAATGTTCGTCGCGAAACCTTTTGTCCTGGGGCAGGGGGGTGATGCAGGTCTTGCCGGATTTTGGGGTCAGGGCGCAAGTGCCTGCGTAATGGGCAAAGCGCGCGGTTTTGCGGATGGCTTTTTCCACCAGCTCCATCTGTTTGCCGGGGGCTGATGACAGGTGCAACGCCCAATCGCTATAGGCGGCGGCAAGGGCGATGGGGGACAGCCCGCCGGTAAAACGGGCCTGCGCTGCCTTTAACCCCTTATCAAGGCTTTGTTCCATATTGGCGGGGGTATGGGGCAGAAAGGCGGGCAGATGGTGCCAGCTGTCGCGGAGCGTTGGGTGTTTGGGTTCGGTCAGGTTTTTCTGCGCCATGGTCAGAGCGTCCTTCTTCATGCGGTCGAATTCTATCTTCTGACATACAGCGTACAGATTTGTGACGATTGATCTTGATCAACATCTGTCGCGCTAATTGCGTTAGAAAGCGCGAAGAAGGCCGTTGGCAGGTCTGATATGAGTAGATGGATGAAAGTTTGGGCATGAAGAAAACACTGTTCGGTGCGGCGGCCTTGGTTGTCGCGATAGGTCTGGGTGGCTTGATCTGGTGGCAATCCTCGCAGGGGTCGGGCCTGCCCGAAGGTATCAGCATGTCCAATGGCCGGATCGAGGCAGAGCGGATCGATGTCGCCTCCAAGCTGGCCGGTCGCGTCGCCGAACTTGCGGTGGCCGAGGGCGATTGGGTCGAGGCCGGTCAGGTGCTGGCGCGTGTTGATACCACAGAGCTGCAAGCCCAGCTTCACCAAGCGCAGGCCACCGTTTTGCAGGCACAGCAGCAAAAGCTGCAGGCCGAGGCACAGTTGCGCCAGTATCAATCCGCGCTGACCACCGCCGAGGCCGAATTCCAACGGGTAGAAAAGCTGGCGACCAACGCCATCGCCTCTCAGGCGCAACTGGATACGCAGCGCACAGCACTGGCCTCGGCGCAGGCCGCAGTTGCCTCGGCCGAGGCGGGCATCCCCTTGGCCGAGGCGACGATTGCCGCAGCCCAAGCCGCGGTCGACCGCATCCAGAGCCTGATTGACGATTCCAGCCTCAAGGCACCCCGCGCAGGGCGGGTGCAATATGTGCTGGCCCATGCCGGAGAGGTCGTGGCCGCCGGCAGCAGCATCGTCACGCTGACCGACCTGTCGGATATGTATATGACGATTTTCTTGCCCGCGCGCGATGCGGGACGTCTGGCCGTGGGGGCCGAGGCGCGGATCATTCTGGACGCGATCCCCGACTATGTGATCCCCGCCAAGGTGACTTTTGTGGCCAGTTCGGCACAGTTCACCCCGCGTTCGGTCGAAACCCAAGATGAGCGGGACCAGCTGATGTTCCGCGTCAAGCTGACCGTCGCGCCGGAATTGCTGGCCAATTATCAGGATCGCGCGCGCGCAGGCGTGCCGGGGGTGGGCTATGTCCGTGTGGTCGGGGATGCTGACTGGCCCGCCGATCTTGCCGTGAGATTGCCGGAATGAGCGAGGCCTCGGTCGCATCACTGACGGGGGTGACGCATCACTACGGGCCGGTTGCGGCGCTGGCGGATGTGACGCTGGAAATTCCGGCGGGCTGTATGGCGGGGCTGATCGGGCCGGACGGGGTGGGCAAATCCACGTTGTTGGCGCTGGTGTCGGGCGTGCGCAGGCTGCAAACCGGCGATGTTCGGGTGTTGGACGGCGATATCCGCGACCGTGGCCATTTGCGCGACTGTAACCGCCGCATCGCCTATATGCCGCAGGGGCTTGGGCGCAACCTCTATCCCACGTTGACCGTCCGCGAAAATCTGGATTTCTTTGGCAGGCTCTTTGCCCAATCGGCGCCGGAACGGGCCGCGCGGATTGACGCGCTGTTGCGCGCAACGGGGCTGGACCCGTTTCCCGACCGGCCTGCGGGCAAGCTCTCGGGGGGGATGAAGCAAAAGCTCTCGCTCTGTTCGGCGCTGATCCATGACCCCGACCTGCTTATTCTGGATGAGCCGACAACCGGCGTTGACCCGCTGTCACGTCAGCAGTTCTGGGATCTGATCGACCATATCCGCCAAGAGCGCCCAAAGATGAGCGTGATCGTCGCCACCGCCTATATGGAAGAGGCGGAGCGTTTTGACTGGCTGGCGGCCATGTCGGACGGCAAGGTGATTGCCACCGGAACCCCCGCCCGTATCCGCGAACAGGCAGGGCAAGACAGTCTCGAACAGGCCTTTATCGCGCTACTGCCCGAAGAGGCGCGGCGCGGGCATCATGCGGTCGTCGTGCCACCGCGTCCGCCCGCCGATGGTCCCCCCGCCATTCAGGCCAAGGGGCTGACGCGCCGGTTCGGGGATTTCACGGCCGTAGACAGCGTGAGTTTTGAGATCGAGCGCGGTGAGATTTTCGGCTTCCTCGGCTCTAACGGCTGTGGCAAGACTACGACGATGAAGATGCTAACCGGGCTTTTGCCCGCGAGCGAAGGCGAGGCGCTGCTCTTTGGTGAAACGCTGGATGCGCGCGACATGCGCACCCGCAGGCGGGTTGGCTACATGTCGCAATCCTTCTCGCTTTATTCCGAGCTGACGGTGCGTCAGAACCTTGATCTGCATGCCGAGCTATACCAGATTCCGGTGGAGAGGCGGGCCGACCGTGTGGCCGAGATGCTGACGACATTCGATCTGGCCGATGTGGCCGGGGAACGCCCCGATGCCCTGCCGCTGGGGCTGCGCCAAAGGTTGCAGCTTGCCGTGGCGGTGATCCATGCCCCCGAGGTGTTGATTCTGGATGAGCCGACCTCGGGCGTTGATCCGGTGGCGCGCGATGCGTTCTGGCAACATTTGATTGGGCTGTCGCGCAATGACGGGGTGACGATTTTTGTCTCCACCCATTTCATGAATGAGGCACAGCGCTGTGACCGGATATCCCTGATGCATGCGGGCCGGGTGCTGACCGTCGGCACCCCGGCCGAGATTGCGGGCAATGATGATCTGAGCACGGCTTTCGTGGCCTATCTGCGGACGGCAGCGGGAGAAAATGCGCCCAAGCCCGCCTCGCAACTGGCCACCGATTATCCGTTGGACGCCCCGCGCAACAGGGCCTTGGCGCGCATCTGGGCCTTTGCCCGGCGTGAGGTGATGGAGATTTTGCGCGACCGTTTGCGCCTGACATTTGCCTTTCTGGGGCCGGTTATCCTGATGCTGACCTTTGGCTATGGCATTTCTTTTGATGTGACGGATCTGCCCTATGCGGTGCTGGATCAGGACCAGACCGCCGAAAGCCGCACCCTGCTGGAGGCGTTTTCCGGCTCGCGTTATTTCGCGCGCCAGCCCCCCGCCGTCAGCAGTGCCGAACTGGAGGCCCGTTTGCGCAGCGGCGAGATTGCGCTGGCCATCGAGATCCCGCCGGATTTCGGACGGATGCTCTTGCAATCGGAGCGGCCCGAGGTGCGTGTGGCGGTTGATGCGGCCATGCCCTTTCGCGCCGAGACCACGCGCGGCTATCTGCAAGGGTTGGCGGTTTCCTATATGGAGGACCAGATAGAGCGCACTTATGGCGCGCAGATCGACACCAGTCTGGCCGGAATAGAGACACGTTTTCGCTATAACCAAGGGTTCAAATCGGTCTTTGCCATTGTGCCTTCGGTGATCATGCTGATGCTGGTTCTGATCCCCTCGATGATGGCCGCGATGGGGGTTGTGCGCGAAAAAGAGACCGGATCGATTGCCAATTTCCGCTCTACCCCGGTGACGCGGCTGGAGTTTATCTTGGGCAAACAATTGCCCTATGCCGTTATCGCCTGCATCAGCTTTTTGACCCTGCTGGTGGTGGCTTATGGCGTGTTCGGTGTGCCGATCAAAGGCTCTGTCACCGCGCTTTTGGTCGGAACAGTGTTTTACGCGCTGGCGACGACGGGGTTTGGGGTGTTGGTTTCCACCTTTACCAAGACGCAGGTGGCGGCCACCTTTGCGGCGGCGATCATTTCCATCATCCCGTCGGTGAATTTTTCGGGGCTGTTGGTGCCGGTGTCGTCGCTTTCGGGGGGCGGGCGGATGATCGGTCTGGGGTTCCCCTCGGCGTGGTATCAACAGATCAGTGTCGGCACGTTTACCAAGGATCTGGGGTTTGCGGAGCTGTGGCAAAACCATCTGGCGCTGGCGGGGTTCGCGCTGTTTTTCATCGCGGCGTCGGTTCTGGCGTTGCGCAAACAGGAGCCTTGAGATGCGGCAATGGCTTGTCAATATCTACCGGCTGGGGTTGAAAGAACTGCGCAGCCTGCGGGCCGATCCGGTGCTTTTGTTGCTGATCGTCTATATCTTCAGCTTTGCGGTCTATGCCGTGGCGACGGGCGCCAAGCTGGAGGTGGTCAACGCCTCGGTTGCCTATGTCGATCTGGACCGCTCCGATCTGACGGGGCGGATCGTGGGGGCCATCCTGCCGCCTGAATTCGACACGCCGCAGGAAATCGCGGCCTCGGATGTGGACCGGGTGATGAATGACGGCGACTTTGTTTTCGTGCTGTCCTTTCCGCCAAGGTTCGAGGCGGATGTGCTGGCGGGCCGTCAACCTGAAATGCAGTTGAATGTGGATGCTACCGCGATGGTACAGGCGGGCAACGGCTCGGTGTTCTTGCAAGAGATCATCACCGCCGAGATCACCAAATTCGTGGCGCGCAACGATGATGAGACCACCCTGCCGATTGATCTGGTTGTGACGGCGCAATTCAATCCGAACCTGCAATCGACATGGTTTTCCTCGGTGATGCAGGTGATCAATAACGTCACGATCCTGTCGGTTTTGCTGACGGGGGCGGCGCTGATCCGCGAACGCGAACACGGCACGATCGAGCATCTTCTGGTCATGCCGGTCACCCCCTCCGAGATCATGCTGGCCAAGATCTGGGCCAATGGTCTGGCGATCATCGTGGCGGCGGTCCTGTCGCTCTGGCTGGTGGTGCAGGGGATCTTGGGGGTGCCGATTGCGGGCTCTATCAGCCTGTTTGTGGCGGGGACGGTGCTTTATCTGGTGTCGGTGACGGGGCTGGGGATCTTGTTGGCGACCTTCACCACCTCGATGCCGCAGTTCGGTCTTTTGGCGCTGCCGGTGCTGGTGGTGATGAACCTGTTGTCGGGCAGCACCACCCCGATGGAGAGCATCCCGACGTGGCTGCAAAATATCATGCAGATCGCGCCCTCGACGCATTTCGTGTCCTTTTCGCAGGCGATTTTGTATCGCGGCGCGGGGCTGGGGACGGTTTGGCCCGATATGCTGGTGATGGTCGGGCTGAGCGTGGCGTTCTTTGTCGTGGCCCTGCTGCGGTTTCGTCAGACGATGGCCTCATAGGGTTAAGGTGCGTTTTCGGATTGCGGCGCGCCGGATTTTCCTGTCCGGTGGCCTTCTCTGCCCTTGCGGGTTTCCCAAGGGCCGCCATTCCAAGTTTGAGGTCCGCCAATGCCCGCCCCTGTAAATACGCTGAAACAACGCTTGCTCGCTGGTGAGGTGCTGCATGGCATCTGGCTGGGTATGGCCGATCCCTATGCGGCCGAAATTGCGGGGGGTGCCGGTTTTGACTGGCTGCTGATTGACGGGGAACATGCGCCCAACGATCTGCGCTCTATCTCGGCACAGTTTGCGGTGTTGCGGGGCGGGCCGTCCACCCCGATTGTGCGGGTGCCTATTGGCGATCCGGTTCTGATCAAACAGGTTCTGGATATTGGCGCGCAGACCCTGCTGGTTCCCATGGTCGACAGCGCCGAACAGGCCGCAACCCTTGTCCGCGCGACGCGCTATCCGCCAGAGGGGTTTCGCGGGGTCGGCTCGGCGCTGGCGCGGGCGTCGGAGTTTAACGCGATTGCCGATTATGTCGCCACCGCCAACGCGCAGATCTGTCTGATCGTGCAGGTCGAAAGCCTCAAGGGGCTGGCCGCGCTGGATGACATTCTGGCGGTTGAGGGGGTGGATGGCGTGTTCATCGGCCCCGCAGATCTGGCCGCCGATATGGGGTTGCTGGGGGCGGGTGACGATACGGCCATGCGTGAGGCGGTCTATGACGCGCTGCGCCGGATCCGGGCTGCAGGGCGGATCGCGGGCTTTTTGGCGACAGAGCCGGATTTCATTGAAGGCTGCAAGGCGGCTGGCGGCAATTTTGCCGGTGTCGGCATAGATGTCATCAGCTTTGCCAATGGCTTGCGGGGGCTGGCCGCGCGCTTTGACGGCGCAAAAGGAATCATCCCCAAGGGGGGAAATCGTCCATAGGCAGGCAAGGTTTCTGCGAACATCCTGAACTGTGGAAATCTGTCGTGTTCACAGCCTGCCTGTTGGAATTATTTCTTTAATTATTGCGGGTGCTGGCATTTATGCGGGAAATTATTCCATAATGGCGCCTGATAGAAACAACAGGCGCCTGATATGTCAAAGCTCCCATCAGATCAAAACGCGGCTGCTGCCCTGCGCCATGTTGCCTTTGTCGGCGCGGGCCCCGGTGACCCGGACCTGTTGACGCGCAAGGCTTATGGCGCGCTGTTGGCGGCGGATGTGGTGATCTATGACCGGCTGGTCTCAGGGCCGATCCTTGATCTGTGCCGCGCAGAGGCCGCTATGATTTCGGTCGGCAAAGAGGGCTTCGGCCCCTCGAAACCCCAAGCCGATATCAACGCGCTTTTGGTCGAACACGGGCAAAGCGGTTTGCGGGTGGTGCGGCTCAAGGGTGGCGATCCGACTGTTTTCGGCCGTCTGGACGAAGAGATCGAGGCCCTGGATGCGGCAGGCATCGGCTGGGAGGTTGTGCCCGGCATCACCGCCGCCTCGGCCAGTGTGGCCGCGATCGGCCAAAGCCTGACCAAACGCGGGCGCAATCAGGCTGTGCGCTTTATGACGGCCCACGACATGCAGGGCTTTGCCGAACATGACTGGCACGCCCTCGCGCGTGAAGGGGAGGTGGCCGCGGTCTATATGGGCAAGCGCGCCGCGCGTTTTGTGCAGGGGCGGATGTTGATGCATGGCGCCGCGCCAGCCACGCCGGTAACGGTTATCGAAAACGCCTCACGCCCCGATCAACGTATCATTTCGTCCAGTATTGTGCGGCTGGAGGCGGATCTGGCCAAGGCCGGATTGTCCGGTCCGGCGCTGATGTTTCTGGGCCTCGCCCCACGCGCGGCACAGATGGAATTGCAAGAGGGAATAGCACTATGACCGCCCAGGTTATTACCGCCAACGCGCTTGTCGAAGGGGATGTCGTCTATCTTGGGGGCGATGAGTGTTGGGTACGGCAATTGCGCGATGCGCGGGTTTTCAGCGATCCTGAGGCGGCAAAGGCGGCACTCGGCGTGGCCCATGCGCGCGACCATGAGGTTGTGGGCGTCTATCTGGCCGATGTGCGGCTGGAGCGCGGCGTGCCACAGCCCACGCATTTCCGCGAGGCCTTTCGCCAGACAGGCCCGTCCAACAAGTTTCATGGCAAGCAAGCCGACTATGCGGAGCAACGCGATGTATCACTATAATGACTTCGACAAGGCCTTTTTGGCCCAACGCAATACACAGTTCCGGGCGCAGGTTGCCCGCCGTTTGTCCGGTGAGCTGACCGAGGATGAGTTCAAACCGCTGCGTCTGATGAATGGCGTCTATCTGCAACTGCATGCCTATATGCTGCGGGTGGCAATCCCTTATGGCACGCTTAATGGTGCCAAGATGCGCCAGCTTGCCTATCTGGCAGAACGCTGGGACAAGGGCTATGGCCATTTCACCACACGTCAGAACATTCAGTTCAACTGGCCAAAGCTGGCCGATATCCCCGATATGCTGGACGCATTGGGTGAGGTCGGTCTGCATGCGATCCAGACCTCGGGCAACACCATCCGCAACGTCACCGCCGATCATTTCGCCGGTGCCGCCGCGGATGAGCTGGCTGACCCGCGCCCCGTGGCCGAGTTGATCCGACAGTGGAGCACGGACCACCCGGAATTTCAGTTCATGCCGCGCAAGTTTAAAATCGCGATCACCGGATCACCCAATGACCGTGCGGTGACACGCGCGCATGATATCGGGCTGCGCATGGTGGAACGGGGTGGCGAGATCGGGTTTGAGGTGATCGTGGGCGGGGGTCTGGGTCGCACGCCGATGATTGGCAAGGTGATCACGCCGTTTCTGACGCAAGCGGATTTGCTACCTTATCTTGAGGCGATTGTGTCGGTCTGGAACCAGATCGGGCGGCGCGACAACAAGTTCAAGGCACGCATCAAGGTCACAGTCCATGAACACGGGATTGATGAGATCCGCCGTCTTGTCGAGGCCCGCTATGCCGAGATCCGCCCCGGCTTTACGGGTGTGGATCAGGTCATGCTGCGTGAGATCACGGCGCAATTTGCGCGGCCCACATTCCGCGATGGCAGCATCGACGCGTTTGAGGCTGCACGGGCGCAAAACCCCGCGTTCCGCTCGTGGTCCGATACCAACCTTGCGCCGCATCTGCGGCCCGACCATGCGATTGTCACCGTGTCGCTCAAGGCACATGGGGATACCCCCGGCGATGCAAGCGCGGACCAAATGCGCCTTTTGGCCGATCTGGCCGAGGAATACGGCTATGACGAGCTGCGCATCAGCCATGAGCAGAATGTGATCCTGCCGCATGTGCATAAATCCGACCTGCCCGCCATCTATGCGCGGCTGTCATCAATAGGCCTGGCCACGGCGAATATCGGCCTGATTTCCGATATCATCGCCTGCCCCGGTATGGATTATTGCGCGCTGGCAACGGCCCGCTCGATCCCGGTTGCACAACAGATCGCGCAGCACTTTGACGCGCTGAAGATTGAACATGACATCGGGCCGCTCAAGCTGAAAATCTCGGGGTGCATCAATGCCTGCGGGCATCACCATGTTGGCCATATCGGCATTCTGGGGCTGGATCGGGCGGGGGTTGAAAACTATCAGATCACCCTTGGCGGCGACCATACCGAGGATGCGGCCCTTGGCACGCGCACCGGTCCGGGCTTTGCCTATGACCAGATTGTGCCCGCGATTGAACGTCTGCTGATGGCCTACCTTGATCTGCGCGAAAGCCGTGATGAGACCTTCCTTGACGCGTACCGCCGCCTTGGCCTTGCCCCGTTCAAGGCCGCCCTTTACCAAGAGGTCCTGATCAATGCTGCAGAGTAGTAATCTGTTAGAGCGCGCGACGCGTCTGAATACCCATTTCGCTGAGGCACAGGCCATCAGCCTGCTGGAGGCGGCCTTGCACGACGGGCAATTCGGCAAAACCGCACTTGTGTCCAGCTTCGGGGCCGAGGCGGCGGTGCTGTTGCATATGGTCTCGGAGATCGACCGCAACACGCCGGTTTTGTTTATCGATACCGAAATGCTGTTTGCGGAAACCCTGCAATATCAACGCGAACTGGGCGATCTTTTGGGCCTGCGCGATCTGCGTGTGCTGCGCGCCGATGAGATGGAGCTGGCGGCGGAGGACCCCGACGGCACGCTGCATAAAACCATGCCCGATGCCTGCTGTGCGCTGCGCAAGGCCGCACCGCTGGCCAAGGGGCTGGAAGAGTTTGATGCATGGATCAGCGGGCGCAAACGCTATCAGGGCGGCAAACGCGAACAGCTTTCCCTGCTGGAGGCCGAGGAAGGCACCGGCCGTATCAAGCTGAACCCGCTGGCGAATTGGTCGCATTCCGAAACCGCGGCCTATATCGCCGCGCATCGGTTGCCGCCGCATCCGCTGGTTGCCAAAGGCTATGGCTCTATTGGCTGCGCGCCATGCACTGTGCCTGCAAAGGGGCGCGAAGGCCGTTGGCAGGGCCAGAACAAAACCGAATGCGGCATCCATTTTGGCGCCGGTAAAGTGGTCAGATCAGGAGCAGGCGGATGAGCATACTTGTCAGGGACAATGGATTTTCGGCGGAGGATTGGGAAAACGGGTTTACCGACAACCCGCAAACCAACAGCGGCGCGGGCGGGCCGGGGCTTGATCTGCCTGCCGATGCGGATCTGTCGATGCTGCAAGGGCGGCTGGATGATTTCGGTCTGATCCGGGTGGATTTCACCAGCTTTGCGGATGGCCGCGGCTTTACCCTTGCGCGGACGTTGCGGCGCATGGGGTTTACCAAACGTCTGCGCGCGCGTGGCCCGTTGATCGCCGATCAATACGCCATGGCACGGCGGTCAGGCTTTGACGAGGTCGAGATCCCCGCCGAACAGGCCGAACGTCAGCCTGAACAAAGCTGGCTTTTCCGCGCCGATTGGCAGGCCAATGATTACCAGTCGCGCCTGCGGGGCTAGGTATTTCTCTGTTCTGAAAGGTTTGCAGATTCGCGCCCCGCGTCATACATAGGCGCAAAGCAGCCCGCAGATGGAGAATACGGCATGGCACTAACCAGAGATGATATCGGTGTCTGGCTGATCAATCTTCCGCGGGCCGTAGAGCGGCGGCGCAAGATGGATGCGCAGTTGCAAAAGATGGATCTGTCCTATGCGGTCTTTGACGGTGTCGACGGCAAGGCACGCGAGGATGAGCTGCGCGCGCTGATGGACCTGCCCGCCTTTGAGCGCAACCTAGGCCGCAAGGTGCTTTGGGGGGGGATTGGCTGTTACGCCTCGCATCTGGGGGTGTGGAAGGAATTTCTGGCCTCGGGCAAACCTGCTGCGTTGATTTTGGAAGATGACGTGGTTTTTCACGATGATTTTCTGTCTGCGGTCGATCTTGCGCTGGCCAATGATCACGCCTGGGATATGCTGAAACTGAACAAGATCCGCGCCAAAGGGCCGATCACACAGGGCAAGCTGGGCGACTATCGGGTCAATGCCTATCTGGGGCCTGCGACGGGAACGGGGGCCTATTTGATCACCCGCGCCACGGTTGAAAAGCTGCTGCCCGCGATGGTGCCGATCACGCGGGCGACCGACCATGAGATCAACCGCTTTTTCCGCCACGATTTCCGCCTGTTCGGGCTAGAGCCATTCCCCAGCCATGTCGATGACGGCGGCGTTAGCTTTATCACCGGCACCGCATCTGGTGATGTGGTGAAATTCAAATGGTACAAGCGCTTGCCCCATTACTGGCTGCGCGCCAGCAATTATTTCCGTAGGGCAGGGTGGCTGTTGAAAAAGGGTTATCTGTTCCCGAAGGCCAAGCGTGACCTAAGTCGGCGGTCGTAACCGCCTAAAGGCTGCCGCCGTTTTCCACCCAATAGTCGCGCATCCAGCTGACAGGGCCACGTCCCAAATGCGGCGCGCGGCCCCAGATCCCGGATTTGACCAGATCAAATGGCCGTGGATTGCCATGAAAGGCCAGAACCTTGGCGCTTGTCGGCGGCTCGGCAGGGGGTTGGAGCAGGTCCAGACCGATCGGCCGCCGCAGATGACGCTTGAAGGAAAGCACCCAGCCATCCGGCCAATAGTCCATCGTATTCGCGTGAAAGCCGATGACCTGTTGCTCAAAATTATAATCGCGGACCCACCGGTCCCGGCCTTGGGTAAATCGGTCAAAGATCTGTTGTTGGGCACCGACATCAAAGGCAAAGATACAGGTTCCCGGCTCTGGTCGCAGGCGCTTTTCTTTGGCGTATTGCGCCATATCACCCCAAAGCGGGCCCATATCGGTCGCAACAAAGGGGTGCGGCAGATCGAACATCGCGTCCAGATCCCGCAAGACCAGCATATCCAGATCGATAAAGAGCACGCGCCCCACCATGTCAAAAAGGCCGGGCTTGAACACCGAAATCTTGGGCCAGCCGCCGCCGCGCCAATGCTGGGGTAACAGGCCAATATCAGGGATGGGGTAATGTTCAATCCCCTCGGCAAGTCCTGTCGCGTCATCGGTCATGCAGATAAAGCGGAAATCCCCCGCGGTCGCCTTGCGGCATGCCGCGTAAAGAACATTGACATAATCGGCGGAATAGAGCGTGCCCCATTTCATGCAGATAATATTTCGCACAGCCATCTCCCGCGATTTACTTTTGGCGGTTTTTAGGGCCTGCTGGCGGCGGCGTCCATGCAAATCGATTGCCCTCATCCCACGCCTCTCTATGCTTGGGCGCGCAATCTGCGGGCGGATATAGAAGTACAATGAAAAAAAGAGCGAAGCTGCTGCGTGAGTTGAGGCGGGCCAGAGAAAGCGCTGCGGGCCGTATCGCCCGGGTTTCGGAATATTTTGCGCAACGCCGTCGCGACCGGACGTTTGGCGCGGATCTTTGCGACTATGCGGGGGGACGGGCGTTTCAGCCAAAGGTGGC
Source organism: Pseudorhodobacter aquimaris (assembly GCF_001202025.1). GTDB lineage: Bacteria > Pseudomonadota > Alphaproteobacteria > Rhodobacterales > Rhodobacteraceae > Pseudorhodobacter > Pseudorhodobacter aquimaris. The sequence goes on along the minus strand of NZ_LGHS01000014.1, from coordinate 2,659 downwards.
GCTTTTGCTGATATGGCAGCCGGATGGGTTGGCGGGGTCCATTCTGGCGACCTGTCGGCATCTGCATGCTTGTGGCTATGCGCCGCTTGTGGTGTCTAATGGTGCCCTTTGCGGGGATGATCATGCGCGCTTGTTGCCGCTGGTCTGGCGTCTGATAGAGCGGCCAAACCTTGGCCATGATTTCGGCGGCTACCGCGACGGTATCATGCTGTTGCAAAAGTACGAACGGCACCCTGAGCGGTTGGTCATCCTGAACGACAGCATCTGGTTCCCGCTGCAAGAAAACTGTGATCTGCTGGCGCGGCTGGAACATGCGCCGGGCCATGACGGGTTTTCGGGGGCGGCATGGATGGAGCGGCCCGGTCGGGCGCATCGTGCGCATTTTCAATCCTATTTTCTGATGTTTGGCCCTCGCGCGCTTGGCCATCCGGCATTTATGCAGTTCTGGCGGCGCTATCCGGTTTCATCCCGGCGCAGCTCGGTTTTGCTGCATGGCGAAAAGGGCTTGTCCCGCGCGATGATGCAGGCGGGGCTGGTGGCGCCTGCGCTATTGTCGCCCGTGCTGATGATGCAGCAGGCAGAAAACATGTCGACTGCGGGGTTGTGCAAGGTGCTTGAGTATGCGGCGCTCACCGATCCCGATATGATCGCCGCGCGCGACCGGATCCTGGGTGACGCGGCGACAGAAACCGCTCGACCCGCCCTGTTGCGGCTGGTTGAGCGTAGCGTGATGAATGGCCATTTCGTTGAAACCCATCCCTACCTTGCCGCGCAGGTGCTTGGCTTTCACTTTTTGAAAAAGCGCAAGGACGCGACAGGAATCGAAGGACGCCGACAAGTGCTGCGCGCCCTGCAAGCAGGGGATATGCCGGTGCCGCAAACCGTGATGATGGATGAGATCCAGACGCATGACCGGCAAAACGCCTCAACCTGCTGATGGTGCGAAGAGCGGGTTTTTCGCAATGTTGTTTTTCGCCCAAGCGCCTGCCACCGCGGACCCAACCTGTGATAGGCCTGCCGTGCGAACGCGCCGTTTAGGGAAAGGTGCCCAGCAAGACATCGGGCGCGGGGCAAACCTGTTCAGATGCGGGCTTAGGGCCGTCAGTTGGGTTTTGCAGATGCCCTCTGATCCGTTAGTGAGTCCTTTGCCACGGAAAACGCTACACGGATCAGCGCTGGCGATCCGATCTATAAAGCCATCGCAACGGGGGGGTGACGCATTTCAATAGCTAATGCGATATGAGGCATAATGATAATTATGTAATATATCTATTTTGTTTGGTTTTTAGTCTTTCCAGAATTTCAGGCGCGCGGCATAGTTTGCGCCAAAGGCATTGAGACCGGCCTGACCACCAACGAGAGAGGCAGTCGCGGAGAGTCACCCCAGTTGTTAAGGTGGATAGCATGGCGAAAGAAGTGATCCCAAATGTAGGAACGGGAGAACCATTCGCCTATGCTCAAAGCCAAGGTTGCGCTTGAAGCGATCCGCGAAGAGATGGCGCTGGCGGGCTTGTTACGATGGATCAGGATTTCATTTCGGGCTGCTAATTGCATTGGTTCTGGTTTGCTGGCGTACGCCTCGTCGGGGGTTAATATTCCATGCGTCGGGTGCGGGCATTCGCCGGTGTAAGAGGCCAGCCACTTGCCGATGCCAGCCTTGGCCTCTGAGTCCTTTTCGAAGCCGTGCATATAAAGGCATTCATACCTCAGAGGGCGCCATAGCCGCCCGCCCCTGCCATCTGCTGCCGTCAGGTTTTTGCGTGCAAACAGCGAGAGGCAGACCGACCTTGACCTTTGCGTCGGTTAGCACATCACTCCGGTCACCACTGGTGAACCGCTGGGAGGCCAGGCGCCAAGCCGCGAAGGAGCAATATTCCACTACATCAATAATGGGGTGGATGCGCCACCCGGCGGCATCGCAATGTGCCAGAATGATAGCAGTTTAAACTGTCATACAAAGGAAGAGCATCCATAGAGAATGTTAGCGTAGTAGGAATTGATTTAGCAAAACGGGGCTTCCAACTGCACGGAGCTTCCAACTGCACGGGGCTGCCACCGATGGTTCCGTTGTGTTCCGCAAGAAATTGTCGCGGTCTCAGCTTATTGCGTTCCTGAGTAAGCTTCCAAGGTGCGTTGTTGCTATGGAGGCTTGCGCTACGTCCCATTATTGGGGGCGTGAGATTGGCAAGCTCGGTCACGAGGCGCGTCTAATCCCACCTGTTTACGTTAAGCCGTTTGTGAAGCGTCAAAAGAACGATGCAAATGACGCAGAAGCGATCGCGGAGGCGGCATCGCGCCCGACCATGCGCTACGTCTCGGTTAAAAGCGCAGAACAACAGGCGCAGGGCATGGTCTTTCGAACACGCGATTTATGTGTCCGCCAACGCTCCCAGTTGGTAAACGCTTTGCGGGGTCATTTAGCAGAATACGGTGTCGTCGTCGCTCAAGGGATGGTTCAGTTTAGACGCATTATACCCAGCTTTGATGAAGTTGCGCCTGACCTGCCGACTGAAATCTTAGGCCTTTGCCAAGCATACATCGATCAGATCGCTCTTTTTGACGAACGGATTATGGCGCTGGACCACGAGATCAAAGGCCGCGCAAAAACAGATGAAGCACCATCACGGCTTATGACGATCCCCGGAGTTGGGCCTATGTG
>NZ_LGHS01000013.1 GCF_001202025.1 Pseudorhodobacter aquimaris | reverse complement strand
GCCTGAACCTGCTCGCCGCTGTCATCATCTACTGGAACACCAAACACCTCGGCCAAGCCGTCACCAGCCGCCGCCGTGCCGGTCTGGATTGCTCACCCGACCTGCTGGCGCACATCTCGCCCCTCGGATGGGCGCATATCCTCCTCACAGGCGAATACAGGTGGCCAAAACTATGATCAAAATCCTTATGATACGACTGCTGCAACGCATGAGATGCTGTTCGATGCCCACTGGCATGGCTTCCGGGTGTTTGAGGGTGTTCCAGGGCGCGGCGTCTACGACAACATGAAGACAGCCGTCGACCGGGTTGGTGTCGGAAAGAAGCGCGATGTAAACGCGCGGTTCCTGGCGATGACCAGCCACTATGTCTTTGATCCTGAGTTCTGCAATCCAGCGGCAGGGTGGGAGAAAGGTCAGGTTGAGAAGAATGTGCGCGATGCGCGCCACCGGCTTTGGCAACTCATGCCCGCCTTTCCTAACCTCAATGCGCTGAATGAGTGGTTGGAGGAGCGCTGCAAGCTCCTGTGGGCCGAGACTCCGCATGGCACCCTACCTGGCAGCATTGCTGATGTCTGGGAGGCCGAAAAGCCCGCGCTGATGCCACTGCCCACAATGTTTGACGGCTTTGTTGAGCAGAGCAAGCGGGTGTCGCCCACCTGCCTGATCACCTTTGACCGCAACCGTTACTCAGTGCCCGCCAGCTTCGCAAATCGACCCGTCAGCCTGCACACTACCCCGAACGGCTGGTCATCGTCGCCGAAGGGCATGTGGTCTGCACGCATGAGCGCATCATTGAACGATCGCACCGTCAGCCAGGGCGCGTCATTTATGACTGGCGCCATTATCTGGCAGTGGTTCAGCGCAAGCCCGGGCGCTGCGCAACGGGGCGCCCTTTGTCGAAATGCCCGAACCTTTCCGCAAATTGCAGGCGCAGATACTGCGCAAGCCCGGCGGGGATCGAGAAATGGTCGATATCCTGTCCTTGGTGCTGCACCACGATGAACAAGCTGTGCTTTGCGCTGTGGAATTGGCACTGGAGGCAGGCGTTCCGACCAAGACACATGTGCTGAACCTGTTGCACAGACTGGTGGATGGCACACCGATAGACCAGCCCGATGTAACCCCGCCCGCAGCCCTTTCTTTGAGCAAGGAACCCGAGGCCAATGTAGCGCGGTATGATGGGCCGCACCACGGGAGGAACACGTCATGCGTCATGATCCCGCTGGTGCTGCCATCGTCATCATGTTGCGTAGCCTGAAAATGCCAGGCATGGCGCAGGCTGTGCAGGACCTGCATGAGCAAGGATCGCCCGCTTTCGACGCAGCGATCCCCATGTTGTCGCAGCTGCTCAAGGCCGAAATGGCTGAACGTGAGGTTCGTTCCGTCGCTTATCACATGAAGGCGGCACGCTTCCCGGCATACAAGGACCTCTCTGGCTTCGACTTTGCCGCCAGTGAAATCCGTGAAGCCTTGGTTCGCCAGTTGCATCGCTGCGAGTTCATGGATGGGACCGAAAACGTAGTGCTGATCGGGGGCCCAGGAACCGGGAAATCGCATGTCGCTACCGCTCTTGGCATCCAAGCGATCGAACATCGCCGTAAACGCGTCCGCTTCTTCTCAACGGTTGAGTTGGTCAATGCGCTGGAGCAGGAAAAAGCCCAAGGCAAGGCCGGAAAGATCGCTGAGGCGTTGGTGAAAACCGACTTGGTGATCCTGGATGAGCTGGGATATCTGCCGTTCAGCGCTTCGGGAGGCGCGTTGTTGTTCCACCTTCTCAGTAAACTCTACGAGCGCACCAGCGTCGTCATCACCACGAACTTGAGCTTCAGCGAATGGGCCAGCGTGTTCGGCGATGCGAAAATGACCACCGCGCTACTCGACCGCCTAACCCACCGCTGCCACATCCTTGAGACAGGTAATGACAGCTATCGGTTCAAGGCCAGCTCTGAGACAGCGAAAAAGAAACGAAAGGAGACAGCAGCATTGACGCCATCATGACGCAAAGAACATAACAGCTGGGTGGGTCAAGTCTCGGTGACAATGCCGGGTCAGTTCTCAGTGACAATCAACAATCCACCAAAAAGAGCGCTACCGTGATAAAGATACTGCTCGGGTGCTATCACGGTGTTGCATTTTATCCGTCGCCCCTTTCGATATCGGCGATCCGGGATTTCAATCGCGCTGACATTAATACATTGGTGGCGGCATTGGCCGAGAGCCTCTGAAGCTCGCGCAGCAACCGGTCCCCCTGCCCGATCCGCTCAGCAGCGGCCATGACATTGGTGACGGCCTCGTCGATATCGAGCGGGCTGGGTTCATAGCCGCGACCCGCCAGAAGATGCCCGATCGCTTGCAGACCGACTTGCGCGGCAAAAGCTGGCTCCGTGATCGCGAAATCCCGCGCCGCGCGGATCAGTGTTGCCGGTGCCGCGTCCGGATGGGCGGCACACTCAAGCGCGATGTCGAAGTATTTCGCGGTCTTGGCGGCGGCGAACCATTTTCCTTTGGACCCGTGGCTCTCGATCAGATCGACAAGGATCATGCGCGCATCGAGATCCGGATACCGTTTCACCAAACCCCGCCACATCGCGAGGTAGGTATTGCCCGCAGCAGTGAGCAGGCCGAAGCGGCGATAGGCCGCTTCCTCCCGCCCCTGCCGCACCAGAATGGTCTCACAAAACTGCGCGATGTCCTGGTAGCCCCATTGGCGACGATCATCTTTCAGCAGAGATTCTGCATAGGCCAAAGCTTCGTCTTCACGCCCCTGACGCAGCAGCGCCTCGGCGCCGAACTTCTGGTCGAACCACAGGCGCGACGTCTTCAGTTCAAGAAGTACAAGTAATTCATCGTAGCGCCCAGCCTCGAGCAGGCAAGACAGCGTCAAAGTGGCCGTGGTGACGTGAGAAAACCTCGCGTGATCCGACCAAGCCGCTTGGATCATGTCGAGGTCGCGATCCGCGTGCAGGTTCATCAGCGCGGGGAAAGCTGCAATCTGGCCGAAGCGATCCGCAATCGGCGCAAGATAATCGACGCCATCATCAAGAATGGCCTCGCGCAGCTGCTCCAGCCATTTCGCGCGTATCTTCTCGTCGGCCGGGGCCTTTATCAGGACTGGCAGCAACTCTTCTAGCGTCCGGCGCACGGCATTGCCAAGCGCGCCCGAGGAAGTGTCGATATGCTCAAAAGCGGGCCAGATGCGCTGGGCGAGCGCAATGACGCCCTCGGCTGCGGCAATCGGGTCTGTGCGGGCGACCGCGCGGATCTCGGAGCTTGTCGTTTTAAGCCGGTCAATGGCCTTGGCTGACGACTTCCAGCTGTACGCCCCCGCGCGCATACCCGGTTTGAACGCCCATTTATGTGTTAGCTTGCCCGCCATCTACAGCCTCCCCGCCATGCGCAGCGCATTCCCATCGACAGCTTCCGCAGTTTGCGTGACATAGTCCTCTGTCGCGCCCCGAAGGGCGGCCACCTCGGCTGTGACATTCACCCTGCATGCAACCAGCTTGTAGACAAGCTCTTGGACCCGATTTTTGCCATCGGTCGGTCGATATCCGATCTCGCGTGCCATGACTTACCTTTATCGGAAAATTCATCCGAGAAAGTCACTATGTCCTACGCCGACTTACCCTATTCGATAAATTCCTCGACCTCTGCTTCGTCGACGCTGGGCGGGACTTACCAGTACACGCGGGGTAGCGGACGCATCCCATAAATTGCCCATAGCGCCCTTTGCGTTCAACCAACCAGCCATCGTTGCATTCGGGACATTCCGGATAACAGGCCCCGCAACTGCACCGAACCTCCGCAGATCCGGGTGCCAACCGCGGCAGGGCGGCACCGCAGGACAAGCAAGCAGGCAACAAGTTTCCACAATGTTGGACGTGTTCGCACCGGTACCAGACACGATCATCCTTGCCATTCACACTCACCAATCGTCCGCCGCACTCTCCGCATTCATGCGCTTCCTGATCCGTTCCAGGCGCCGCGATTACCCCGTAAACGGGGTCCTTGCCCAGTTCGGTGACAAAAGCGGATGGCCGCGCGTTCGATGCAAGAAGCGTGAGTGTAAAACGCGCACGCGTCATCGCAACATACATCACCCGCCGCTCCTCGGCGTTCTCAAACATCTCTTCTTCAGGAGAAACCAAAGTCAGCAAAGGATCGTCAACAATTTCTGATGGAAATCCCGTGCGGCCGCTGTCGGCGTTCAGCAGAACCACGTGATCTGCCTGAAGACCCTTGGAGGCGTGAATTGTCTTGAAGCTAAGCTGCAGGCGCGGAAACTGCCTTTTTAACGCGCGCATATCCGGCTCAACAAACCGGTATCGACCGAGCAGAAGAACGGTAACGGGTTTTTCGCCCGCATCCAACTGCGCCGACAGTTTGGTCAGAACTTCGGTGAGTTTGCGCAGACCTTCATCACGCGGTGTCATCATAATTCTGATTGCTGGCTCGGTCGCAATCCCCGCCGGAACAATCTGTTTTTGCAACTGCGCTGGGTTCTTGAGAACAAATGTCCGGGCGGCAAAGGCGATCTGGTCAACCGACCGGAAGGTGCGACCAAGATCAACCGTCCTGTGGATGCCAGCTTCGCCATCAAATGCACCGCCAAACTCGCCTCCGAAATGACGCATCAGATGAATGTCTGAACCGGCAAAACGAAAGATCGATTGCCAGTCGTCACCCACGGCAAACATGCGCACGTCCGGATGTTGCGCTTTCAGCGCTTTCACCAACCTTGCGCGGCTTTGCGAGATATCCTGAAATTCATCGACGAGGATGTGACGAAACGGGCTGACATATTTGCCTGTCTCTGCGTATCGGGCGGCCCGGAGGATCATATCCTCAAAGTCGATACGCCCGCCGAGCCGCTTCTCATATTCCTCGAACACGGGCGCAAAGACATCCAGAAATGCCTTGGCGCGTTTCCCAAGCTTCACACGTTCGGCCTTGGATTCACAGTCAGCCAGGCTATAGCCACCACTTTTGTACTTGCGCAAGAACGTCCCGAGGAGCTGTGAGAACGTGTCCACCTGCTTTAACTCGACGACGCGGTCATAGATTGTCTCGACCGGACGCGGGTTCAGCGTCACATGGGGAGCCAGTTTTTCGGCAAGCGCAGTCAATAAGCGCCCATCCTGGCGTTCATAGCTGAAAGTCTCAATGAGAATGGTTTCGTTCGCCGAGTGAACTTCCCGCTTCCAGTCAATGCCGGCGAGATAGCTTTCGCGGTCAACAAAAGGTGCGGTCGTCAGCCGTTCACTCCCATCTGCCGACTTCTGACGCCGCACCCCGAAATGCTCAATATAAACGCCGCTTTCGATCAGCCGAAAATCTGGGCAATAGTCGCGCCGCCCGGTCCCTGGAAGCTTGTGCTCATAATTGGGTTCGTACTCGTATTCGATCCCGTTTTCGTAAAGCCAGTTGGCAATCTGCAGCTCTTCGTAACTCTTGACCTTCTCGCCCTGCAACGTGCGCAGGTCCTGCTGTTCCATGTGGGTATAAAAGGCGTGCTTGGTGGCGAAATCCCATTCTGTCTTCGGTTCGACAAGGAAATGCGCGAACCATCGAATGATGCTCTTTGAAACATCTGACAGCGTTTTGATGAGATCCTTCAGGATCTGCTTGATCAATGCGGTAAATGCCGCGTCGTCTGTAGCATGGTCTGCCAGTGCGGGCTTTGAACCCTCCACAAGACCAATAATGTCGTAGGCAATCGCGTGGAAGGTCCGCGCCACGATCGGCACGCCTGATCGCGCCTCGACCCGTTCGGACATTTCTTCGGCCGCATTTTTGGCGAAAGCCAGGAGCAATATTTCCTCCGGCCGCCGGATGCCAGCCTTGACGAGATAGGCGGCTTTCGCGGTGATGACGCTCGTCTTGCCTGACCCCGCCCCTGCAAGGACCAGCGTGGCATCCTCGTCCACGACCACAGACAAGCGCTGCTCGGGTGTCAGCGGCATGCTCTCAACGGTGTCGAAGAACTCCTTCCAGCGTTCGAGTTCTGCCGCCACGAATATCGAGACTGCCTCAGCCCTTACGGCGCGCGGCCCGGCAACAAATTTCCTGACGCGATCGACGCGCACCATACCCTCGACACCGATTGCCTCGCGCTGCAGCTTGGACAAAAGCGTGCCATCAAGATCACGCGCGTCAACCAGCAGAGGCTCAATGCTGCAAGCCGCAGGATACTGGGCGGGTTTTGCCAGGGCGGAAATGGCAGCATGAAGACGGTCAAAGCGATCTGCTTCTCGTTTGAGGGCTGCCAGATTGAATTCGATCCAAGCGCGCTTCACCTGATCGGAAAAATCCACGGCTTCCGCATAGTTTGCACCACGCAAAATGGTCTCGGCCTGAGTGCCCGAACGCACAGTCAAAGTTGAGCCGAATGCACCCTTTCGAACGACCGGGGAGTCGCAGACGTCCGCCAAAGAAAGATGCGCTGTCTGGCCACGCTTGGTTGCCCGAAGCATATCACCGTCAAGTTCGAGAACCTTGGCTGTCGTGCCAAAGGGGTTCACGATCAGCCCAAGCAGTGGTCCCTCACGTAGTCGAATCAATATCTTAGCCCTGCCCAATGTTTCAATGACTTTGGGCCAAGCGGCCTTGGCGGCGCAAGACTGTTCGCTGAAGTCATTTGGACGCGTTTCTGGCCGTTCAATGTCGGCGAATGCCGCTGACTGCACGCGAATGCGTGCGAATGCCGTTTTTTAGGCGCGGTGTTGATGTGGCGTTGATGTAAACCGCACAAGCAAAAGCCCGACTGATTATGTCGGGCTTTAAGCTATTGATAACATTGACGAATTAGTTTTGGTTGCGGGGGTAGGATTTGAACCTACGACCTTCAGGTTATGAGTGTCACCCCTGCGTCCGGAATACTTTCGTAATTTCAGCATTTTAGCCGATTTTATGACCTGCAACGTCGGCGTCGTGTCGCACGGAACTGCCGCAAACCGCTGGCAAGAAACGGCAATCGCATCACCCCAACAGCTTCACCGCGACCATGGCCATGAGTTACTAATGATGCAGGGAACTGACTGCCATGCATTCGACCAAATGCTTGATAGGCTCTTCACCGATATAAGGTCCGACCGGTTTGCCACTGATCTATGCAGGCGGAGCACAAGCGACGGTCAGCTCTGCGGGACGTTGCGGCCTTTCGGCCCCCCGACCTCTAACTGGAAACAGTTCTTAAACAAATGGCCTCACTGCTATCATGCTTCCCTCACCGCATCAGCCACTATATACAGATGTTCCCTCCAAAAGTTGCCGAGTGACAGATGCCTTTCCCAATCCACTTCCCGTGCACGAATCCTGCCCTTGCTCAGTTGCAGCTCGAAGCTGGCGAAATGCTCTTCGTCTTAGGGGCCAACGGTGTTGGTAAGTCGAGCTTGATGCACCGGTTCACAAACCAAAACCGCCCCAACGTCAGAAAAATCGCTGCGCACCGACAGACTTGGATGTCATCAGATACTCTCGACATGACACCGGCAAAGAAGGCTCAGACTGAGCAGAACATTCAGAACGAAGAGTCACAAGAACATTCACGCTACAAGGACACATACGGCGCTCAGCGCGCGAGCATTATTGTTTTTCAGTTGATCGATGCAGAGAACGTTCGTGCGCGCGAGATTGCCGCAGACGTGACAGCAGGTCGCCTACTCGACGCAACCACAAAGTCGAAAATTGATGCCCCGCTTGCCGTGATAAATGAACTTCTGCGTCTATCAAATATTCCCATCGCGATTGCAATTCGAGCGAATGAGAGGGTGATGGCAAGCAAGGACGGTGGACCAGAATACAGTGCTGCTCAGTTGTCTGACGGAGAGCGAAACGCGTTGATGATCGCAGGAGAGGTGCTGACCGCACCACCAGGAACATTGATAATCATAGATGAACCTGAGCGACACCTTCACAGATCAATCATATCTCCGCTGCTGACCCAGTTGTTTGACCGCCGACCGGATTGCGCCTTCGTCATTTCGACCCACGACCATGACCTGCCAGTTGAGAACCCGCAAGCTCGCACTCTCCTCGTAAGGTCTTGCAACTTCAATGGTCAGCACGCGCAAACTTGGGAGGCAGACGAACTAGTTGCGAACGCACCTCTGGATGACATCCTCAAGCGTGACCTTCTTGGAGCACGGCGGAAAATACTGTTTGTTGAGGGGACCGAAGCCAGCCTTGACAAGCCACTTTACAGTCTGATCTTCCCGCAGGTGTCGGTAATCCCGAAGGGCAGTTGCCGCGAGGTTGAACAGGCAGTAGCCGGTGTGACTGCCGGTGAGCAGTTCCATTGGCTGCGGGCGCTTGGGATCGTTGACAGCGACAGCTACGACGCGGCTACCATTGCGGCCAAGGTCGCATACGGGGTCTATGCTGTACCGTACTATTCGGTCGAAGCGATCTACTTCCATCCAAGGTTGATCGAAATGGTCGCTCGTGCACAGGCGGGCGTGTCGGGTGACGACGCACAAGCATTGATCAACGCGGCCCTGGCCGCTGGAATAAATGAGGTTCGCGCTGACGCCCATCGACTATGTAGCAAGGCGGTCAAGAAGGCAGTAGCCAAGGAGATCATGAATCAGTTGCCCGACGGGGACGAATACCTCAACGGCGTGAACGTACAAATCAACGTGGACAGTGCGGCACTTATGGCACAAAGGCAGCAAGAGTTATCGGCTGCTCTCGACCAAGGCAACTGGGAGGCCGTACTCGCCTTTTGCCCGATCCGCGAGTGTGGTGCGCGCAATCAAATTGCACGAGCGCTAAATCTTCGTTCAGTCGCCGACTACCAGAAGGCCGTTCAACACTTGCTCACAAAGGACGAGGCCGCACTGGATTTTGTACGATCTCTATTTGCCGGCCTTCATGCCAAGATCATGGAGCTCTAATTGACCAAGTCATTCTTCGGGTCTGCGAAGGTTGGCGATGGCCTCTTCGCGCAGACATCCGTTTTGCCAAGGTGCAGCTACGGGGCTTCGCCCGACATGACATAAGCAGGGCGCACCTGTTCACCATTTGGAATGACGTGTCAGATGGAGAACAATCGCTAACCCATCAGCTTCGCCTCGACCATGGCCATCGCCTTCTGGTGGTCTGGCGAGGGGAACAGATGCCCATACCGTTCCATCGTCATCTGAATGGAGGAGTGGCCTGCGAAGGTCATGATTTCCTTGATCGAGAACCCCTGCTCGATCCAGAGCGAAACGGCGAAGTGGCGCAAGTCGTGCCAGCGCATCGTCACCTCGACCTTTTCCTGCAGCTTGCGGAACCGGTCTTGCGTGCGGGTGTGCTGCAGGATGCCGCCCTGCGGCGCGGGGAACACCAGCCCCAGTTCGCTTTTCGGGCAGCGCAGTTTCCATCGGCGCAGGGCGTTCAGAACCATCGGCCCGGCGGGGATGTCGCGGAACCCTGCCCGCGATTTCGGCTCGCCCATCTGGTTGTACGCGTCGGCGCGCTGGCGGATGTGCAAGAAGCCCTTGTCGAAATCGATGTCCTGCCAGCGCAAGCCCCGCAGTTCGGATGCCCGCAGCCCGCCCAGCGCCGAGACGATCAGGTGTGGTTTGAAATCCTCGTCGGCCGCCTCGATCAGGGCGCGGATCGCTTCCTTCGTCGGCACCGGGGCCTTGTGCTCGATCCGGCTGGACTTGATCACCCGCACCCCTTGGGCGGCATTGGTGAACAGCTGGCCGTTGTCGATGGCGTGGTCCAGCGCCAGCTTCAGCACCGACAGCGCGCGGCGGGTCAGGTGTTCGGAGCGGCCATTCAGCAGCAGCCGGTCGCGCAGTTCGTTGACATGGCGGCGGGTCAATTGGGCGATCAGCTTGTCCCCGATGCCGATCTCGGGCGCGGTGATGTGCAGCCGCACATAGTCGCTGTAGCCGCGAAGGGTGGACCGCTCCATCCGTCGCCCCGTCTTGCAGCGCACCTCGCAATGGTCGAGCCAAGCCTTTGCGGCATCGGCCACCGTCGTGCTGTCGCTGTCGGCCAGATAGGTGTGGTTGGCGACCAGCGAGCGGACCTTCACCAGATAGACATCCGCATCCTTGCGGCGCGGGAACAGCTTGGACCGCCGCTTTCCAGCCTGGTCGGTGAAATCCACCTGCCAGCGGATCAGCCCCGAGGGCAGCGTGCGTTTGCGAATGGTCGCCATCTTTCCTTCACTCCCACCCCAAAGGCCAGAAACCCATGGGAGGAGAGGCGTTTGCCGAACATTCCCACTGGTATTGACAGTACGTTAGAGGCCATATATCCATACATCAAACGTACTGTCAAAGGATAGTGGAATGGCACAAGACATTACCATCCAGAAGCTGGCCGACGCCTTCAATATTGGCCGCTACCAAATCGACGCCTGGATTTCGCGCGGCTACCTTGTTCCGCAAAACGAGTGCGAACGTGGCAAGGCCCGGATTTTCACAATGCCGGACGCCATCGCCCTCGGTGTGATTGTCGACTTCGCACGTCTTGGGTTTGAGCCTGCGCGAGTCGCGCCGCACATTGGCAATCTGCACGGGGTTGCCGATGGCGACGCCTTGCTGGTGATTTACGAAGGCCCGATCCGGCTTTCGTCACAAGAGGACGCGGCCTTTATGGACTCGGATATTCCCGCCCCTGCGTCGAAGATCATCTCGCCCCAACGTCTTCCCGAGATTGCGGCCGATCCAGAGGTTCGCTCCTTTGCGGTCGTGAACCTGAACGACATTGAGCGGCGGGTCACAAAAGCCCTCAGCGCCGACTGACCACCTAGCCACAACGGAGACAGCCATGAACATTCAAACGCGGGGCACGCCTGCGACCGCAGACGCTTGCCCAACGCTTGCCGACGACCTGCTGCATGGGGCCGAGGCCATCGCGATCTTTGTGTTTGGCAACGTGCGCCACCGCCGCAAGGTCTATTACTACGCCAGCGACGCCAAGGTGCGGATGCCGGTGTTCAGGATCGGCAATGTCATCTGCGCCCGCAAAAGCAAGCTGATCGAGTGGATCGAGGCGCAGGAGCGTGATCTTTGATCAGCAACCCAGCCTCGGTCGCCGACCTGGCTGCACGCGTCAATAAACGCATGGCCGATCTGGCGCAGTCGCTGATGGGTGATCCCAATCCGGGCTACTCGACAAAATGCCAGCTTCGCTATGGTACCAAGGGCAGCGTGGCCATCGAGATCGCAGGGCCACGCGCTGGGCGTTGGTATGACCACGAGGCGGGCGTCGGCGGCGATGGGCTGGAGTTGATCCGGCACCACAAAGGCCTGTCCGATGCAGAGGCCCGGCGCTGGGCGCGCGACTGGATCGGCGACATTCAACAACGGCCGCCCCAAACAGCGGCTGCGGCACCGAGCACCATGGACAGCAAGAAGGCCGTGGCCGAGATCATCGCTTGTCTGGAGGGCATCGCGGCAACTCCGGCAGAGACCTACCTGCGCAACCGCGGTATCACCATCACGCCACCCGACTGCATCCGGTTTCGTCGGTTTGCCGCAGGAAAGCATGGCGCGCTGGTGGCGCTGGCGACAGACGAGGTCGGTAGGGTCTTGGCGGTGCAACAGGTCTATCTCACTGATGACGGACAAAAAGCTCCGGTGAAGGTCGTCAAGCGAACCAACAAAGCCGTCGATGGCTGGTCGGAACGCGCCGCCGTGCGCTTGCCCGGCACCGGACCACTGATCCTGTGCGAAGGCGTCGAGAACGCTCTTTCCATCTGGCAGGCCACTGGACGGGAGACTTGGGCCTGTCTCGGTATCGCCAATATCGCGCGGGCACCCGTGCCCTATGGCAACCTCGTCGTGATCGCAGGCGACGGCGATGCACCAGGCAGCAAGGCCCATCATCAGCGCCAGAATGCCGTCACGTTGCTTCGCGGTCGGGGCCATTGCGTTGCTGTTGCGGATCCGCCCGAGGGCTCGGATTTCAACGATGTGCTGCGCGCCAATGGAGAGCAGGCCGTCCGTGATCTGATCAATCTTTCCAATGCTTCTGAAGCCAAGGCTAGCGACTGGCACCTTGACCTTCTGACCAACCGGGAGGGCGAACCTCGTCCCATTCTTGCCAATGCGATCCTTGCCTTGCGTACAGCGCCTGAATGGAGGGGCGTGCTCTGGCATGACGAATTTGCCGCCACCACTGTCGCACGCAAACCGCCACCATGGGCCACAGTCAATGGCAAATGGCACGATACAGAGTGGTCAGACCGCGATGACCTGCTGGTCGCTGACTGGCTCCAACACCAAGGCATCCTGGTGCCTGCCTCCATCGCCGGTCAGGCGGTGGAGGCGGTTGCGCGTGACCGGCTGTGCCATCCCGTCCGGGAATATCTCGACGCACTCCGCTGGGACGGCGTGAAGCGGATCGACGCCTGGCTTTCAACCTATCTCGGAGCAACGGACAGCGCGTACGCCCGCGCTGTTGGCGCACGGTGGTTGATTTCAGCCGTGGCGCGCATCTATCGCCCCGGCGCGAAAGTGGATTGTGCCCTTATCCTGGAAGGCCCGCAGGGGATCAAGAAGTCCAGCGCCCTGCAGATCATGGGCCATCCATGGTTCACCGACCGCTTGTCCGACCTTGGAAGCAAGGATGCTGCGATGGAGACCAGAAGCGTCTGGATCATCGAAATTGCCGAACTGGACACGATGACCCGCGCAGAGGTCGGCACCATCAAGGCCTTCATCAGCCGCACCGCTGATCGTTTCCGCCCGCCCTATGGCAAGCGGTTGGTGGACCTGCCGCGCCAATGCGTGTTCGCGGGCAGCGTCAATCCAGAGGGCGGCTACCTGAAAGATGCCACCGGTGGCCGCCGGTTCTGGCCCGTTGCCTGCGGTGCCATAGACATCGCAGCCATCGAGCGGGACCGCGACCAACTTTGGGCCGAGGCCTGCCTGCGGTTTCGCGCTGGCGACCCTTGGTGGCTGGACGATCAACGCCTCGAAGCGCTGGCTGCAGAGCAGCAGGCAGACCGATACCAAGGCGATGCATGGGACGATCCGATCCGCCGCTATCTCGAACACACCGCAGGACAGCAGGATGGTGTGTCCGTCGCGGAGATCCTTGAGAAAGCACTGGGCATGGAACGGGGGCGCTGGGCGCAGGCAGATCAGAACCGCGTCGTGCGCACCCTCACCAGCATGGGCTTCCGGCAGTTCCGCGCCCGTGTCGGTGGCCACGGTGACAATGCCCAGCGCGAACGCCGGTATCGGCGTGACGGCCTCGACAAGGAGCAGGTGGCATGAGTGGGTCCGGGTCTGTCAGCTTTGGGTCCGGGTTGGGTCCGGGTCTAAGCATCTCAAATTCTCCAACAAAATCAATGCTGGGTCCGGGTGGGTCCGGGTGGTCCGGGTCTTTTGCAGAAATCAATTTAGAATGGGACGAGCGGGGACGCTATGAAAAGGTAATGAACAGACCCGGACCCACCCGGACCACCCGGACCCACTCAACGATTCCAACGGGTTGCAGCGCACTCAAACCCGGACCCAACTCGGACCCAAAGCTGACAGACCCGGACCCACGGTTGTCTTCGCGCGGTGACGTTGCGATGCACGAGCACGTCAACCCAGACAGTTCGGCAAGGACCGGGATAGCGATGGTTCCTTTTGGGCCGGTTTGTATGCGGGGGAGCACAGCGCATGACCCGTCCAGCGTCAGGGGGCGGAATTGACTAAACTCAACACTTCAGAGAGCAAGACCGCTTTCGCCACACGTGTCGGTTTGACCAAGGGACGCATCTCACAACTGGTGGCCGAGGGTCTGCCGGTGCGCGCTGATGGTCAGATCGACGTGGCGCTGGGCCTGGCATGGATCGAGGACAACCTTGATCCCTCTCGCCGCAACAAGGGTGGCACGGTCGCCCCTGCCCGCAGTGGCATCACGCTGGCCGAAGCGAAGCGTATGCATGAAATCGTCAAAGTGCAGCGTGCCAAGCTGGCGTTTGAACGAGAGCAGGGTCAATTGATTGAAACCGTTGCCGCCACCCGTACGGTGTTTGCCCGCGCCCGCGCCGAACGCGACGCGCACATGGCATGGGTCCAGCGCACCGCCCCCCTGCTGGCCGCCGAAGTCGGGGCCGATCCGCGCGCGACCTTCGCAGCTCTCGACCGAATGATGCGCGAGCATCTGGAATATCTGGCCGACATGCCGTTGGGGAGTTTCGGCGATGGTGCCTGAGATTGATCTCGCCTGGCGGCGTGGCATCCGGCCCGAACCGCCGATCCCGGTGTCGGATTGGGCTGACCGGCATCGCATCCTGCCGCCCACCTCGGCCGAACCCGGCCGCTGGCGCACCGATCGCACGCCATACTTGCGGGCAGTTATGGATGCCCTGTCCACCTCCAGCCCTTATGAACGGGTCGTGCTTATGAAGGGCGCGCAGACAGGTGGATCAGAGGCCGGGCTGAACTGGCTGGGCTACATTATCCAGAACGCCCCCGGCATCGCCATGCTGGTGATGCCATCACTCGACATGGTGCGCCGCAACACCACCGTGCGGATTGATCCACTGATCGAAGCCACACCTGCTTTGCGCGATCTAGTGTCAGCCCCAAGGTCGCGCGATGCCGGGAACAGCCTGTTCCGCAAATCCTTTCCCGGCGGCCAGCTGGTGATGACTGGCGCGAACAGCGCGGTGGGCTTGCGATCCACGCCCGTACGCTACCTGTTCCTGGACGAGGTGGACGGCTATCCCGGCGATGCCGATGGCGAGGGCGACCCCGTCGATTTGGCGATCCAGCGCACCACCACCTTTCGGGGAAGACGCAAGATCTACATGGTGTCCACGCCAACCCTGAAGGGCCATTCCCGCATCGAAGCCGCCTATCTCGACAGCGACCAGAGGTATTTCCACGTGCCCTGCCAGCATTGCGGCGACATGGCTCCGATCACTTGGGCGCGCATCCGATGGCCCGAGATGCAGCGCGACGCCGCCTATATGATCTGCGATGCCTGCGGAGGCGTGCATCATGAACACGAAAAGCCCCGGCTACTGGTCGCTGGCGAATGGCGGTCAACCGCGCTGGGCGATGGCCGTACTGCGGGGTTTCACCTGTCGTCGCTCTATTCGCCGTGGGAAACATGGGCCGAAATCGCACTGGATCATGCGCGCGTCGCCAAGGATCCTGCCCGGCTACAAGTCTGGGTCAACACCAAGCTGGGCGAGTCTTGGGAGGACCAGGCAGGCGATACCGTCCCTGCCGACCCGCTTATGGCTCGGCGTGAGGATTGGGGCCAAGACCTCGCACCCGGCGTGGCCGTGTTGACAGCGGGTGTCGACGTGCAGGGCGACCGGATCGAAGTGCAAGCTGTCGGCTGGGGCCGCGACGAGGAGGCGTGGGTGATCGACTACCGCGTGCTCTGGGGCGACCCATCCGGCCCGCGTCTCTGGTCAGACTTGGACGATTTGCTGAACGGCACCTATGGCGACCTGCCCGTGCGTGCCGCCGCCATCGACACCGGCGGTCACCACACCAAGATGGCTTACGAATTCTGCCGCACCCGCCTCGCCCGGCGCATCTGGGCGATCAAGGGACGTGGCGGCCCCGGCATTCCCGTCTGGCCACGCCGCCCCACCCGCACCAACAAGGGCAAGATTCCGCTGTTCATCGTCGGGGTGGATTCCGTGAAGGACGCCGTCTACGCCCGCCTGAAGCTGACCGAACCCGGCCCCGGCGCCATCCACTTCCCCCGCCGCCTCGATGCGGACTACTTTCGCCAGTTAACCGCCGAACGAGTCGTCACCCGCTTCGAGAAGGGCCGCCCTATCCGCTCCTGGCAACCCAAGCGCGACGGCGAACGCAACGAGGCGCTTGACACCTTCGTCTACGCCCACGCCGCCCTGCACGGCCTAATCAGCATGGGGATGCGATTAAATGAGGAGGCGGATATCGTCGTCGTGGTAGGTTTGCGACGCGGGCAGGCGACAGTCGCAGGCAGGGTCATTCGATCCAGTTGGATGCGATAACGAGATCCGTCTGTCCAATAGATCATGGAAAATCACACTTCATCCTTGCCTTCAGCGTCGAACCCAACGAAAACATCCATGAAGAAATACGAAGGGTCGCAACCGTAATGAGCGCTGAAACTTGGATGACCGTTGAGGATGTGGCCAAACACTTGGGTGTTAAGCATGACACAATCTACAAGTGGATCACTCGACGTGGGTTCCCGGCTCACAAAGCAGGGCGTCTTTGGCGATTCCAAAGGTCCGAGATAGACAAATGGGTGGTGCAAGGAGGCTCCATGCAACTTGAAGCTTTCGATGAAACACTGAATCATCCGACTATAGTCGGCAAGGTCAAACCATGAAAAGTAGCCCACGGCAACTTTCCCTAATTTTCGCTGACAACGAAATAATACCGAAAAGCAAGACTGCTGCAGAGATGGATATTGAACCTCTTGACGCAACATTCCGGGATAGCAATCGGGCGCCACTTCATTCTTGGTTTCCTTACCTAGAGGGATATTCACCACGATTCGTTGATCGAGTGCGATTAGAATATCTTCCTAATGCTCGGCGCATAATTGAACCTTTTGCAGGCAGCGGGACTACTCCTATAGCTCTTGGGCAATCTGGAGTTGATTGTGCTTATTCAGAAGCCAACCCGGCAATGGCATTTGTTATAGAAACCAAACTTGCGTTGCTCAGGGCAACAAAGCAAGATCGCACACGAATATCCGAAGAACTCCTGAGCCTCGACCGCGCAATTCCAGCCTTGATGAGCACGACCAAGCCAGACAAGGAACTAGCTGAAACATACTTGGCCGCTTTTGGGTCAAGCAGGTTCTTTGAGGATGAAGCCTTGGATCAAGTTCGTACTCTAAGAACCATTGCTGACCAAATCTTAAGCACCAACACAATGCTCGGAAATTGCTTAACCTTGGCCATTTTGGCAAGTCTTATTAAGACATCTCAATTGAAAAGAGCAGGAGACCTCCGTTTTAAGACACCCAAGGAGCTACTAACCAAACCCCCTCTACCCATCGAGGCTGTAAGCGCTCGACTCCAAAGCCAGGCGAAAGATCTGCTCAACTTACCAGGCCTAACCGGCAACGCTTGGCATGCTTGCAATGCCGCTGCTGACTTGGGAGATCAAATAGATGACGGTTGGGACGGGGTAATTACTAGCCCTCCCTATCTCAATGGAACAAACTACATTCGCAACGCTAGGCTTGAGTTATGGTTTCTGAGGCTTGTTAACAAAAAAGGCGACCTACGAGAAATTCGCGATATTGTTATTACATCTGGCATTAACGATGTAGACGCGCAAACCAAGTGGGCACCGACAACAATCGGCGTTGAGAGAACTGTCAAGGAACTCACCGAGCATGCATACGACGACCGAATAGCGAAAATGGTTGGAGGATACTTTCATGATATGCGAAAGGTCATGGCCTCACTGCAAAACCGTGTGAAAGTGGGTGGCATGATTTGCATTGATATTGGAGATAGCATGTATTCGGGCATACACGTCGCCACGGACGACCTTCTGGTTGAAACGGCCGAGGATCTTGGACTAAGGACTGTCGACCGTGTTCATCTACGTAAAAGAAACTCCAATGGCGGCCAACTACTGCGGCAACAGCTCTTAGTGTTTGAAAACCTTAATAGAACTAGAATCGTAGAGGCCTAACTGAATGAGCGTTTCAACAGAATTCCGTGCTCCCCCACTTCGCCGAAACTATGAGAATCGATGGGAGCAATCATGGGAAGCGTTCAAGCGCAACTTGCCTCATCAGCAACCCCCATTTTCAAAACGTGAATGGGGTGGCGCTGGTCACTCGATGTGCTCCTACCAGGGAAAGATGAAGCCTGCGCTTGCTCATCATCTGATTGAATGCTTTTCTCGACCTGGAGAGGTCGTAGTCGACCCTTTCTCAGGTGCGGGAACCATTCCGTTTGAAGCATGCCGAATGCAGCGGCGCGGCTTTGGTGTAGACATCTCCAGACTAGGACACATTCTCACTTTTGCAAAGGTGGCAATGACTGCGCCACCTCGAGTTGATTCATTGATTTCTGAGCTCGGGGAATCAATTGAAGCATTTGAGATGACAGACGACCAGTTGAACCGTGCCTCATTGGTTAGGTTTAATAGTCCTATACCAGACTACTTTCATCCGGAAACAATGAAGGAAATACTTGCCGCGAGACAGTTCTTCTTAGATCGATGGGATAGCAGTCCCGAATGGGCGCTCCTGTTTGCCTGCACCTTGCATCTCTTGCACGGAAACAGGCCCTATGCGCTTAGCAGAAGAAGCCACCCCGTGACGCCATTTAAACCAACTGGTGACTTCGAGTATCGGGCTCTCTTACCCCGACTTCGGGCTAAAATTGCGCGCCTTAGCGAAGAAATTGGAAATCCGTCTCGGTCGTTTGGTGGCTCGTTTCAGTCAGACACGACTGAAAAGTGGCCGGAAGAAATGCCAAAGGCTGACGCGATAATTACATCGCCACCGTTTTTTGATTCGACAAGATTTTATATGGCCAACTGGATGCGTTTCTGGTTTGCGGGATGGGAGCGGGCTGACTTCGACTTGCAACCTAAGGATTTTGTTGAAACGAGGCAAAAGATCAATCTTGACATATATAAAGTGTTTTTTGATCACGCGCG
This sequence comes from Pseudorhodobacter aquimaris, assembly GCF_001202025.1. GTDB lineage: Bacteria > Pseudomonadota > Alphaproteobacteria > Rhodobacterales > Rhodobacteraceae > Pseudorhodobacter > Pseudorhodobacter aquimaris. The sequence continues at coordinate 30,598 of NZ_LGHS01000013.1, read as the reverse complement.
CCAGCAGATCTCCGAAACCGGTGTTATGGTTATGCATCTTGGACAGAGCCCAAAATGTGACATGGGAAGCGAATTATCCAATCGGGCAAGTCCATGGTTCAACGTAGAGGACTTCTACATTGAGGGTGTTGAACATTGCGAGTCGCACGGAATTCGTGACAAGGGAACTGTGAGTGGCCACTCCTATCTTGTTCTGACTCCTTTATAGGTTAACGATCCACATATCCGCCCCGGCTATATTCCTCTACAAGATCAATGCCTGAGTAAAATTCGCTTCTGGCAAGCACCTTGTGCAGCGCTTTTATGACAAGATGGCCAGCTACTTTTCCGTCCCTCTCTTTGGTCATCTCTGGGCGCTGAAGAAATTCTTCAAAGAACCAAACCAAGCGAGAAAGTAGCTCTTTTATTGCCTGTTCGTTGGGCCGAAGACTCTGAAGGTCAGCAAGAGGAACCTCTGTAATCTCAGCAAGTCGTGCGAGTTCTTCAGCTGTGTAGAAGTCGGCTGGCGCGCGGTCCCTTTTCTCGGAGTTGCAGGATCCGCATAGTGCGGTAGCACTCCCGTCCAAAGGCCAAAGAAGCGCCAGCGGACGCGTGTGATCCAGATGCATCGCCCTTGCCGACAACAGCTTTGCGTTGCATCGAAAACAGTGACCATTGAAGCGAGTCCATACCATATCGGCAAGTTCCTTGCCGTTTGCATGCCGGTATCGTAGTTGGGGCGTTCCTCCATATAGATCAGCAAGAAGAAGCTCGAATGCCCGGCGTCTCGCGCCGTCCTCTTTCATCTGGGCTGAACTTCGTTGCGGATTGTGCGCAGCATTCACTTCGAACTTCTTGCAAAATCGACATTCCAATTGAAATCCGTAATCCAATTTCAGGAAATCCGCTTCGTCCTCAGAATTTCGGAGTCGACCAAAGCTTCCATGACTGCAGGGGCGGCGATGCTCCGCTACGCAGTGATTGCTGAAACTAAGATGATCTCGTTCATTGCCAATATTAACAGGGAGATAGCGTCCACAGCGGTTGCAAGACTTCAGCAAAATGTTTTCATGTTCAGAGCCGCTTGGACGCGGTGCTATTATCTCTACTGCACCGCCTGGATCATCTCCCAGAAAGATAGATTCGGGCGAAAACTGGTACATATTCTTCATCAGCTCGGGGCGCGCATCATCAAGATACTTGTGCCTGATCTTTCCACAAGATTGCATGTAGATCGCGACACTTGAAATTGTCTTTGCAGCAAGAATCGCATGTATCTGAACCGGGACGTCTGTTTCGGCGCGCCAAATGGAACCAAATTTGTTCCAAGAAGGATATTCATAGTTGGTCTGTGTGCGTTTCGCTGGCCCGCCAGTTATTGTGAGATCAACATTTCCATCGCACAGCACCCAAGCTCCATATCCGAGGATGTCTCCGCTTGCATGTCCATCGATCGTGAAAGACATTCCTAAAACTTCACCGGCCAACAGATCGTATGTGTTCTCGGAGTGGCGCTTAAACTCCCCACCGGTTGTGTTCGAGTGAACTGAGAAGCCTGATTTCCGAGTCGTTTCTCGCCTACGGCCTGCATAGAGTGTCTTACCGGGAAGCTTGCCGTCACCGTTCTTAACATTTGCCATACCGTCCGCGCCCTACTGCTTAATCAATCAATGCGGCAAGAGCTGCTTTCAGCCTCTCGCCGTAAATGGCCGTATCACGGATGCGTTTTCTGGAATAGCCCTAGCGGTTTTTCGCAAAATTTCGAATGCGTCGACCACTGCGAATATATCCCAGTTCCGCTTTGCGCGGCATATCGTCAACTGTGGCGAGAGAAATCTTGGGGCTTGGATACACGCGTCCTGATTGTACGTTACAAATGATTCCCAGTATCCGATTACTGTCACTCCATGCGACTCTGCCCTCATGCGCAACCTGATCTACCGCCTGTTCGGCCGCCCCGGCACCCGTGCGTTTGACGCTGCGGGTGGTGGTCGCCGTTGGGAGGGACAACGCACGGTCGATGGGCTGAACACGGCGATCCTATCGGGTGCTACGACTGCAGCACGCAGAGCCGGATGGTATGCACGAAACAATCCATGGGTATCGGCGGCGGTGGACAGCCTGGTCGGCAATGTCGTCGGGGCCGGGATCAAACCGCAATCTACACATCCCGACCGCGCCGTGCGCGAACGGCTGCAGGTTCTGTGGCTGCGCTGGACAGATCATGCCGATCCGGGTGGGCTGGCGGATTTCTATGGGCTGCAGGCCATGGCCGTGCGGGCGATGGTAGAGGGCGGCGAAAGTTTCGCCCGTCTGCGCGTCGTGCCCGACGGTACGGCTGTCCCCCTGCACATCGACCTGCTGGACCGGGACCAGGTGCCGCTGGACTTGCATCGCGACATCGGCGGCGGTGCGCGCGTCCGGGCGGGGATCGAGTTCAACAGCGCTGGGCAACGCGCCGCCTACTGGATGATGAGGGAACGGCCCGGCGATCCGCTGACCTCGTTGCGGCTGGAACCTCTGCGCATCCCCGCCACAGATTGCCTGCATCTGTTCAAGCCGCTGGCCGCTGGACAGTTGCGCGGGATCACGTGGCTTGCTCCGGTTTTGCTGCGGTTGCATGAGTTAGACCAGTTCGAGGATGCGGCACTGGTGAAGGCCAAGGTGGCAGCCCTGTTCACCGGTTTCATCACCGATCCCGACGGCACGGCAGGGGGTCTGACCGGCACAAACACCAACGGCGCACTGACTGTCGGCATGGAGCCTGGCAGCCTCATCCCACTACCGCCCGGCACCGATATCCGCTTTTCCAACCCGACCGAGAGCGACGCCTACGGCCCGTTCGTCAAGAACCACCTCCGCGCCGTGGCTGCCGGCATGGGCCTGCCCTATGAACTGGTCTCCGGCGATCTGGAGGGTGTCACCTATTCCTCGATCCGCGCTGGGCTAATCGAGTTTCGCCGCCGGGTCGAGCAGTTGCAGCACAATGTCGTCGTCCATCTGTTCTGCCGCCCGGTCTGGGAACGCTTCGTGCGGCTAGCGGTATTGTCGGGCGATCTGCCCGCCCGCGATTTCGACCGCGATCCTGCGGCGTATCTCGCCTGCGAATGGCTGCCGCCCAAGTTCGATTACGTCGATCCGAAGAAGGACGTGGAGGCAGAGATCCTCGCTATCAACGCCGGTCTCAAAAGCCGTCGTCAGGCGATTTCCGAACGGGGCTACGACGCCGAACAGGTTGATGCCGAGATCGCCGCAGACAAGGCACGCACCGACGCGCTGGGCCTGACTTTCGGTGCGCCGCCTGTCAAGAAGGAAGACATCCCAGATGAATGACATCGTCACCCTGCTGACGCGCCGCGCCGACATGGCCCCGGCCAGCGCAGACGCGCAAGCCCGCACCGTCGAGGTGATCTGGTCCACCGGCGCGCCCGTGCGCCGCCGTGACATGGCGGGTCCGTATGTCGAACGCCTCAGCCTTGCGCCGGAAGCAGTGGATCTGTCGCGCCTCCAAGGGGCCAGCGTTCTTGATGCCCACCGTCAATCCGCTGTCCGCGACGTACTAGGCAGCGTGCAATCCGCAACCGTCGATGGCCACCGCGGCACGGCCCTTATCCGCTTCTCATCGCGCCCCGAGGTGGAACCGCTCTGGCAGGACGTGCTGTCTGGGATCCTGCGCCATGTCTCGGTTGGCTATTCAGTCGAGGAATGGGCCGAGACGACCGAGAACGGCGCACGCGTCCTGACCGCCAGCCGCTGGACCCCACACGAAATTTCCCTTGTCCCCACCCCGGCTGACCTGGGTGCCCGCATCCGCATGGAGACCCAAATGACCGACACCACCGTCACCCCTGCGCTGCCCGAGACGCAGAGCCGCGCCGTGATCAATACCGAGATCCGCTCCATCGCCCGCATCGCCGGGCTGGACCAGTCATGGATCGACGGGCAGATCGACACCGCAGCAGATGCCGACACCGCGCGTCGTGCCGCCTTTGAGGTGCTGGCCAGCCGCAGCGCGCCCACGATCCGCACCGAACAGGTGCGCGTCGAGATGGGCGAAAGCCAGGATGACCCCGCCCTTCGCGCCCGCCAGATGGGCGAGGCCCTCTATGCCCGGATCAACCCGCGCCACGAACTTTCCGAACCGGCGCGGCGCTATGCCTATTCCACACCGGTGGACATGGCCAAGGAACTGCTGACCCTGCGCGGCGAGTCCACCATGGCTCTGTCGCCCGCCAGCCTGGTCACCCGCGCCCTGCATACGACCTCGGATTTCCCGATCATCCTCGGCAACACTGTGGGCCGCGTGTTGCGCGACGCTTACCAGGCGGCCCCTTCCGGCATCCGTCGGCTCGGCCGCCAGACTTCGGCGCGGGATTTCCGGTCGGTGAACAAGATCATGCTGGGCGAGGCCCCGCTGCTGGAAAAGCTGAACGAGCACGGCGAGATCAAGGCCGGGACAATGGCCGAGGCGCGCGAAGCCTACAAGATCGAGACCTGGGCCAAGAAGATCGGGATCACCAGGCAGGTTCTGGTGAACGACGACCTCGGGGCCTTCTCGGACCTCGCCCGCCGCATGGGCCAAGGGGCCGCCGAGACCGAGGCGCGGATTCTCATCACGCTGCTGGAGGCGAATAGCGGCAACGGTCCGACCCTCTCGGACACCAAGGCGCTGTTCCATGTCGATCACGGCAACAAGGCGGCGAGCGGCGCTGTGATTTCCGATGCCACCCTGTCCGCAGCCCGGCTGGCGCTACGCACCCAGAAGGGGATCGACGGTCGCATCATCCGCGTCACGCCGAAGAACCTGCTGGTGCCACCAGCGCTGGAGACGGTAGCCGAGAAGTGGCTCGCCACCATCGCGCCCGCCACGGCGGCGGATGTGAACCCCTTCTCGGGCGCGATGTCGCTGGTTGTCGAACCTCGCCTGTCCAGCGCGACCCGCTGGTACGTGACCGCCGACCCCGGCGAGATCGACGGCCTCGAGTTCGCCTATCTCTCGGGCAACGAAGGGCCACAGGTGGAAAGCCGCTCCGGCTGGGATGTGGATGGTGTTGAAATCCGGGTGATCCTCGACTTCGGCGCGGGCTTCATCGACCACCGCGGCTGGTTCCAGAACGCAGGCGCGTAATGGCCGATGTCGCCCAACTCACCGCCTGGCGCGACGCCCTGATGGCCGCCCGCTATCAGGGCATCCGCACCGTCGAATATGACGGCAAGCGGGTCACCTATACGACCGACGCGGAAATGGCGGCCGCGCTGGGCGACCTGAACCGCCAGATCACCGGCACCACGGCGCGCACCACCGTGGTTCGCATCCAATCCTCGAAAGGGCTCTGACCATGAAGACCTATATTCAGAACGGCGACGTCATCACCGTGGCCGCTCCCGCAGGCGGCATCGCCTCCGGCGAGGGGACGATCATCGGCAATATCTTCGGCATCGCCGCCTATGCGGCCATCGCGGGCGATCCGCTCGAACTGGCAACCACCGGCGTCTATCAGCTACCGAAAGCCACCACTGCAGTTCTGACGGTCGGCGCACGCGTGGCGTGGGACAACACGGCCAAGAACATCAACGTGCCGGGCACTGGACGCTTCCCGGTGGGCATCGCGACTGAGGCTGCCGGAAACGGCATCACCAACGTAGCTGTTAGGCTGGATGGCGTGGGGACCGTGGCAGCATGATGGAGCGAGATATCCATGCCATTCTGAATGGTCTCACCCTGTTGGTCGGAGACACGAAGGATGCAAGCCAGCTTGACGCGACGCGCAACTATGCAGCGATCATTGCCCTGTGCGCCGATCTTCGGAAGGCGGCAGTCGAATACGACGGGACATGGAACATCAACATGGTCATCGGTGAGTTGGAAAACCACATGGCGGCTATCGCCGGGCTGTTGCCAACTTGGAATCTGCCGACGGATCAACACCTGACGGGTGCGCACGCGGCCATCAGCAAGCTGGCCATGGGGACGTGCTTTGGCCAGCCAGTATAGTCGGCCGGGATGTTGTGGCACACAGCATCCCTGTTTTTTGCCCCCTCCCTGACCAGCGAGGTGGCGGCTGAAGCTTGGGACTGTGATCAGTCGGCGTGCTCGCCCTCGCAGAATGCCATGGCGGTGATTTCGCGGAGGCGGCCGCGATAGTGGTCCAGCGTGCCGACATGGCCCCAGTTCACCTCCTCGGGGCTGGATCCGAAGTGGTCGGCGCTGTGCGCCACCAGCCGCCCAAGCATCGTGTCGATTTCGGCCTTTGCGGCAATGAAGGCGTCCAGCGCGGCGTCATTGGTCTTAGGCATGATGGTCCCCGATTTGGTTTCGAGGACATGACAGCTCTCGCGGGTCGAGAGGTCAAGCTCATTCGTACACGGAACGCCCCACGAACATCCAATAATTTCCATGTCGCATGGGTGTTGCACGGAAGAAATAGGAACGGCTGTAAGCGTTTGGAATCGCGAAGAAACGTGTTGTTCTGTGTTGCAACGCAAAAAGCGCCCCTCGGGGCGCCTTGCATCGGCCTAAGCCTTTGATATCTTGTTCGAAAGTTTGGTTGCGGGAGTAGGATTTGAACCTACGACCTTCAGGTTATGAGCCAAAGCCCTAGCGATTCCAATAACTTATGTAACTCAATCACTTACGCGCCAAGCCTTTGATTTAGCCTACTGTCCACTTCCGCAACGGGCTGGACTCACCGGCATTCGGATGCAAACCCAGCGCAAGATACGCATTCGCGGGTTGATGTGGCGTTGATGTAAGCTGTTTGTCTATGCGCCGATCATAATCGCTTCCGGCCCATAGGAGAGATGCAGTCGGAACAGACTATCATGCGGTGCGGCTCGTCAAGCCGGACATTCGCCCCAACTGCAGCAAGAACTAGGGTCTGTGAGGCGATCAATGGAAGTAGCATACGGCTTGCGCTTCTATTCGGATGGCGCGAACTCGATCTCCTTGTCGTAGAATGCCTCGCGCAGATTGACCATGGCCTGCTTCCAGTCCGACCCGCCCCATTGATTCAGGAAAGCGTATGTCCGGCCACCGAAGTTGAGGAGTTCTTCGTCGCTGCAGAAGTATCGAGTAGGGTCGAAGCTGCGCCCCTCCTTCGCCCGCGCCTCTTTCGCTAGGCGATAGAAGTCCTCCGCGTTCACTTCCCCATCGACAAAAACGAGTGCCCGATTGGCGCGCGGGCCGCAATGTTCGGCGACTGTCTCCGGGGCGATGCCCTGCTCCACGAGATGGCGGAACGTCTGATAAATGGCGTGCCGCTTCCGCAGCCCAGATAGCTTACGCCCACCGAGACTGACATCGTAGCTGGTCCAGTCTCGGGTGTCCGAGCGCGCCTCTCGCTCCTTGCGCTTCTTCTCGCTAACCCGAACCTGATATTCCGCCATCTCCGGGAGCGGAATGATCTGCTGGACATCCACGAAAACTCGGCTGTCGAGGTCGTAAGGCTGGAGGCGCACACAGCGGATGTCGATGCCGCGCTCGATGAGCCAGAGAACCGAAGTCGTTAGCTCACGAGCGAACTCAGCTGAGGCTAAGACGATCCGGACGTCTTGCGCGAATGCATCTTCATCGGGCTCGTCCCACCCGAGGAACTCGAGTAGTTCTGCCCGCGCATCCGTGTCGGCCTTGCCGATTTGTGCGAGGTAGCGACTGAACACGTCGGCAGCCTGATCGAAGGTCATGGTCGAGACCATCGCTGCATAGCGGATGGCTTGGAGTTCCATGTGTCCGCCATCCTCGGTTCGTTTGAGTTCGATGACAACAAGGTTTGCATCGCGGTCGATGCCAAGCAGGTCGATGCGCCGACGCGACTCGTCCCAGTCTCCGAACTCTTCAGCAATGACCAGCGTATCGGGTGCAACCACAGAGATGTTCGCCCGAAGAAGGCGTTGAAGATCACGCCGCTCCTGCAGCCGCATCTGGCTGAATGTGGTCTTAAGTAAGGGGCGAATTTCTTCGCTGGCAAATTCGTAGATCGGCATAAGCAATTCCAACCTTTCGGAAATTTCCACTATTCAATCGCAGCACAAGCCGACAGGCAAGCGCCATCGAAATACACGGCCCTAAGCCCTAAGCCGCCGTTCGCGTGAAGCAAGGACGACTGCTTCCAGCCCATGAAGCGGACCCAAACAGCGTTATAATGTAGCCCGTGGCAGGTCACGTGGACCACAGGCAGCCCGGGAGGAAATTGGACCTTCGCTGCATCTCCGCAAATAGCGAACCTCCCTGAAGGTTTTTCGATGTGGGCCGCGGCACGACATTGGCGACAAAGAGCTGGCGGCCCACGTTGACAAACCTCGGAAGGAGGAAGCCGCGGGGGTCTTGGATCGGGCTATGGGGAAAGTGCCAGGACGGTTGGGGCGACGGCTGCGTCATGGGCGCGGCTTAAGGAGCGCATAGTCCCTGAGACGGGGATAAACGGACTTGATAATCCCGGAAACGCTGAGCGATTTGGCGTGAGCGCTATCGTGTTTCGTGCCGAAGACGGACGGGCGCAGCCTGTCGTGAACGGGTCTGCCGTAGGCAGCCGGTGGTGGTCTTTGGCATCTGACAGGCGGCGTGTCATGCGGCTTGCTCCCTCGGCGGTGCGCGCGACATCGGCTTTTGTCCACGGCGGAAGATTTCGATGATGCGCATGGGGCCGCCGCAACAGGGGCACGGTTCGCGCAGGGTGAGTGGGATGATCTCGGCGTTGGGTCCTGACAGAGTTGCCTGTCCGGTCTGCTGGACACACAGCAAGGCGCGGATCTTTGTGATGTTGGCCTTGCGAGCGGAGCTGGCCAGCAGACCGTAATGTCGGATGCGGTGGAAGCCATCAGGCAGCACATGGATCAGGAAGCGGCGGATGAACTCGGGCGTGGCCAGCCGCATGACCTTTTTGCGATCGCCTGACTTGGTGCGGTAGTCCTTCCATCGGAAGGCGACGGTTTGGGCATCGGCGCTGACCAGGCGGGCGTTCGAGATGGCGACCCTGTGGGTGTAGCGGCTGAGATAGGCCAGCACGGCCTCGGGCCCTCCGAAGGGCGGCTTGGCGTAGACTACCCATTCGGATTTGCGGAACGGGGCGAGCCAGCTGGCAAAAGCCTTTGCCGCCGACAATCCGGCCAGATCACCGAAGAAGACCAGTTGCCCAGCCCGGTGCAAATCCATCAGCCCGTCCAGAAACAGGCGTCGGAACAGCCGCGACAGCACCCGCACATGCAGGAAGAACCCCGGGCGACAGACGATCCAGTTCGTGCCGTCGGGCGACAACCCGCCGCCCGGAACGATCATGTGGATGTGTGGATGATGGGTCAGTGCTGATCCCCAGGTGTGCAGCACACTGGTCATGCCCACCCGCGCGCCCATGCGCTTGGGGTCGGCGGCGACGGTCATCACCGTTTCGGCGGATGCCTTGAACAACAGGCCATAGACTGCCTTCTTGTTCCAGAAAGCGATCTGCGCAATCTCGGCCGGCATCGTGAATACGACGTGGAAATATTCCACTGGTAGCAAGTCTTCGGCGCGCGCCTCCATCCAGTCGCACGCGGCCGGTCCCTGACATTTGGGGCAGTGCCTGTTCTTACAGGAATTATAGGCGATGTGATGGTGACCACATTTGACGCAACCGGCCACATGCCCGCCGAGCGCTTCGGTCCGGCAGGCTTCAATCGCTGACATCACCTTCAACTGGGACAGGCTGACATGCCCCGCATTCGCCTGCCGCCACGCAGGACCATGGGCGCGGAAGATGTCAGCGATCTCCAGTTTGGGCCGGGGCACCGGCCCTTGGCGCTATTCCACCCCTCGTCGCAAGGTCTCGTCTTGCAAGAGCTTCATCTGCTCGAAAGGGCTGACGGTGCTGCGGATAGTCTTTGTTGCCACATGGGCATACCGGGCAGTGGTCGTCAGCTTGGAGTGGCCAAGCAACACCTGGATCACCCGCACGTCCGTGTTGGCTTCCAGCAGGTGTGTGGCGAAGCTGTGCCGCAATGTGTGCAGCGTAGCGGCCTTCTGGATACCTGCCATGTGCTTGGCTGAGGTGAATGCACGGTTCAGTTGTCGGGACGATAGCGGGCTGATCTTTGGCTTGCCGGGGAACAACCACCCCTCGGGGCGCGACTCGCGCCAATAGTCGCGCAACAGATCCAGCAGGCTTGGCGACAGCATAGCCTTGCGATCCCGCCCTCCCTTGCCATCATCGACATGGATCAGCATCCGATCGCTGTCGATATCCTTGACCTTGAGGTTGCAGACTTCGGATGCACGCAGCCCGGCACCGTAACTGATGCCAAGAGCCGCCCGATATTTGAGCCCAGGGCCGGGCACGGCGGCCATCAAATCAGCCACCTCCTCGACACTCAGGACAATCGGCAATTTGCGGGGCTTGCGATGAAACTGCATGAAGCGTTTCATCTCATCGCGTCCACAGGTGATGCCGAAAAAGAACCGCAGGGAAATGATGCGCACGTTGTAGGTGCTGGCCGTCACGCCGTCCTGTGTCATCCTGAGCTGATAGGCGCGCAGATCTTCGGGGGTAGCTGTGTCGGGCGGCCGCCCGAGGAATGACGCGAAATGCTTCACATTCCGGATGTGGGCTTTTTGCGTCTTCTCGCACAGCCCGCGAATATCCATGTCTTCGATCATCCGCTGGCGCAGCGGGGTGGTCTTCTCCTCTGTCATGGGAACCTCCTGTCTGATGATTGAGAAGACCTCAATCGTCAGCCCAGAAGGGCCTGCCGCAAAGAAAAACCGTGAAATAAGTGCCGACCTCGCGGTCAGGTGCCAATGCCGCGGAGCGGCTTAGTCCAATCCACCGATAGCCGAAATTCATAATAGCTAAGAGAATTTTATAGCATAAAATGGCATGTCTAACGCTTGCCTGGAATCAACTCAAATTGCGTAATTTCCGTTAGACTTCTCGGTTGTTGTCCTGACCTCAATCTCCCTGTCACTCTAACATACGCTCCATTAGTCTCATGTGCTCTTATCGCATCAGAATACTGTGTCGGGTTCAAAGAGACATTGGCTCGGACTGATTGATCTTCGTCGGTTAGTAGTAAAACAAGCAAGACGCTTCCAGAACGCGAGCCATCTTCACCCATGTCGCCATCAAGTCTTTCGACGGTCCCAATATAAGATTCCGGTGCTTGCAACTCGACCGCACGTAATTCCTTTCGGACCTCCTCGATCCGAGAAAAATAGTCGCGCTGAATTCGAATTGGTTTCAGCTTGACCGCGCTAGTAATAGGTCGAAGTGACGACCAACTAAACCCAATATCAATAGAGTTCGCTAAATCATCATCATGCATAGCGGCCAACGCTTCACACATATTCGAAGATATCAGTGGGCTTGGCGACTCCTTGAGATCCCTAACTAGTTCATCTAGAGTGTCGGCCTCAACCGACCTGACAAGTTTATGAATACTTTGGCCCATTGTATTGAAAACCTGCCTTACAAAAGGCGCGTCATTTTCATCAATCTCTAATGATCCCTGTGCGTCAAGCGCGTTGATCGGGCAAGACACATTTATAATGAAACTTCCCACTTCTGTCTGGCCAAATCTAGAATGCCCAATCATTTGAAGCGCCTCTCTGTGGGACAGGCGCGGGTGCATTACACGAGGTTTCAAAACTGTGCATGCAGCTGATTTGATGAGTTTTTCGACATTTTCGACCAAGTTGGACGCGAAATCTAAAGGAAGTGTTGTGTCATCATATCTCGAATGAACTCGGAGCCTTAACCCATCATTTCGAACACTCGTAATACGTGGTATTATTGCTTGAACAGTTTCACCTGTAAGTTCTGCAAATTTTTCAACGACGCTCAGAGTGCTGTCTATAAAATCAGCTGCCGATTGTTGAACCGGGAATACTAACTGCCGTCTAGCATAATCTGGATTCTCTAATACATATAACTCGTCGTCCAGTGCAGCAGTATTTACCACCCAGCCATTTCCTTTGAGGAAATCACGTAAGTCAGTCGCATTTATTAGACTTAAGTTCTTCATGCTGGCCTTCCAGCGTATTTCAGTTTCTTGCCAGAAGCGATCTGGTCACAAATATCTGCAAGGTTAGCAACATCAAACTTTTGGGTCTTTGGCAGGTAGACTGTCTGCGAAGACCCGTTAGTCGAAGGTGGTGCATCTAGCAAGCTTACCCAATATGCACATTTACTGAGCGACAGTGTTTTTTCACTGTGGGTCAACCACGCCTTCTTACTCTTGGGTAGGAACAGAACGACGAGTATCCGTGGTGTAGCAACTGTGTCGCGACGCAAATCGTCGTATTGCTTGATCCCAGAGAAACTGTAGGACAAACACCCATTTTTTTCAACGGGCTCGCTTATGGTGGCCTTCAGCTGCACTTTGAGATCGACTTCATGACGATATCCGCCACTTGGAAACGGACCCCATGCAGTGATCTTTGCGTCGACTCCCGCATTGTCCTCGTGGCGGTTGGACACGGAGCAAGAAGCGCCAGCATGTGAGGCAACCGCATGTAGATATGCGTAGCTGAGTTCCGACTCCACATTCAGGTCACTGATCGGTTCCAACGATTTCGCCTCATCCACTCACGCGGCTCTAAGGCCACTTTTCTACATGTGTCAGACAAAATGCGTTGGAATGCAATGTTGCACTAAACGCATTACAGTCATGCTGCAAGAAAGCCCAGCAGAGGTCTCCTTCGACGGGCCGCACCGCAGCATCAGAAAGTATGGTTCGAGCTCTGCTCGGCCAGGTCACCTGGTTCCGCCGCGCCCTGCGACCTTGACTTTGCAGAGGGTGCTATCTGCACGTAGCGGCCGTTCGAGCTTGGTGCTGCGAAAGGCCGCTTTCCGCCGGATCTAAATTGGCTTGATTGACCGCTCGTTGCTCGTAAATGCCGTCAATATCATCTGCACTTATCCACAGCGACTTTCGGTCCCCCCTCTTGCTCCGAATCTTAGCCCGATGCAATCTGCGCGTGTGGGGAGAGCAGTCCTCAACCAAAAGCATAACAGGTCTATCGGAATGGCACTTTGGACAAGGTCGCAGCGCTTTGGCGCTGTGAACGGCGTTGTCTCCGATCATACTTACTCTGCGCTTTCCCGGCGCGGGCAGCAGGCGGTTTGAGTACGGCTCGTCCTCTGTCCAGAGGAGGATGTATCGATCATGGCCCTGCCGCCGCGAGTGTTTTTCACCCTTCATGAGGCCTCGGCGCGCTGGGGCTGCAATATCGCGGATATCGCGGGGTGGGCCCATACAGGCAGGTTTCAGATTTTGACTGGGATTTCAGCTGTCCGCTGTGGCGAGGAGATCATCGCGGGTATGGTGGTGCTGTCCCCTATGGAATTACTCCCGCTGTTTCGCCGGTGTGGCACCGGCCCCTCTGAAGGCGTCATGCGGCGCATCCAACCTTTGGGCCGCCAAGACTGGCTGCTGATCACGGATTCTGCTGGCGGCATTCCTGTTGGTTTGGCCGACATGATGATCCCTGCGGAGGAGGTCCATGCTTTTGAAGAGGAAAACGATATGGTTCGGCGGGTGGCATCCGGGCCAGGTGCCGCAACATCCTACGATTGGGAGGGGATGATGGTTGCCTTGATCCTGCGCATTCACGACCACGGGTTTCCCCCGACCCAAGCCGAGTTGGTCGCCGAAATGCAGGAATGGTTCGCGGATCAGACGGATGGCAAGAAGATGCCCGACAGCCGCAGCATTCGGCGGCGGATCACGCCGATATGGAAAGCCGTGCGGCGGGAGGATGCGTGATAATCTAGGTCCGCGCCGGGCCACGTCAGGCCGACTTGGCGTCGCCGTGATCGCCCGCGACGTGAACCAGCCGTGGTTTCGGCCGGAACGCAATCGCGACGGCATCGACACCGGCGCGCAGGGGCGAGTCCATCAGGTGGGCATAGCGCAGGGTGGTCTGCATCTGGCTATGCCCAAGCAGCTTGCCGATCATTTCCAGTGACGCGCCGCCACTGACCAGCAGCGAGGCGAAGGTGTGGCGCAGGTCGTGGATGTGCACATCAGATAGGCTGCACGTCTTCTGGATCTGGGCCCAAAACCGGCGCACCTCTTGCACCGGCTGGCCGGGCACATCTCCGGGAAACAGCCATGGGATGCCGCGCGGCATCAGAAGCTGGCGCTGGCGCACGATAGCGGCCGTTTCGTCCGAGATCGGCACACGGTGCGCGCGGCGCTGCTTCGTCATGGCAGGCGGCTTTGACCAGCTCATGTGTTCAAGGTTGAATTGTTCGAACCGCGCCTGCCGCACCTCGCCCAGCCGGGCACCGGTCAGCATGCACATGCGGATGATATCAGCGGCACGGCGATCTTCCGCAGCATCAAGGGCTGCGGCAAGGCTGGCGATTTCCTCCTGCGACAGAAACCGTTCGCGCGGTGTTTCAATGCGCCGGTGGAAGCGCTGGGCAGGGTTGTCCTCGCACCACCCCCATTGGACGGCCAGCGTGAACATCTTGCGCAGGACCTCCCCGATACGGTTGGCGCGCACTGGCGTAGGCTTCGCGGGCTGCAATTTGCGCGCCCGGTTGTTGGGCTTGTCCTTGTGCGGGCGGGCCCGGCCCGCGGCGATCTTGGTCAGCAGCTTGTCGACGTCAGTCTGCGTGATTTCTGTCACCAGTTTCCGACCCCAGACCGGGGCCACCAGCTTTGCCAGCGCGGATCGCTGGTCGGCCGCACTGCGTTCCGACAGTTTCGGCAGATGCTCGGCGCAGTAGCGTTCGATCAGGTCCGTCACGCGGGGTGCCTCGCGTTTGGTCTCGCGCTGGGCGAGCGGGTCGCCCCCGGCATCGATCTCGCGACGTAGTTCCTTGGCCCGTTCCCGCGCCGCTGACACCGACCAATCCGGCCAACGCCCGAAGGTCATCCGGCGCTGACGCCCGGCGTTGCGGTAATCGAGCGTGAATGCCCGGCCGCCGCCGCGGTAGATGCAGGCGGCAAAGCCACGCACGTCGGTGTCGAAGATCTGGTAGTCGCGCCCCGAGGCGGGTTCAGCCTCGCGGAGCACTTTTTCGGTTAGTTTGATGCGTTCGGGCATGCGTTGGTTCCTTCTTGCATCCGACATGAGGCGTGGTTTCGCCGCACTATCAAGTCAAGCATGCGAGCCCGGGTGGCAGGGAGGCAGAAGGTGGCGGAAAGGTCGCCATCCTTGCGCCACCCCATGTTTTTATGGTGTTTCGGCGCTGCGCTGATGGGCTGACAGGGGCGTCCACCCTGATCCAAAACAGGTATCGTGACCGTGGAAGCCCCTCTCCGGCACAAACCACCCAACAAGACCGGCGCGAATTTACGAATACCCAAGGAAATCAATGGGTGGCAGGGGTGTCGTGCCGGATGCCACCCCCACTTTGCCCACCAATGCCCGTAAAAGCCTGCCAATGCGGCTGTTCGCAGGTGTTTGCAGGTGTGGTGTCCATTTCGGCCCCGGGCCGCGAACTCTCGCACCATGACACTCCGCGCTCGTCAACCTCGAAAACCCAATAAAACAAGGGGTGGCGCAAGAGCGGCATCCTTTGCGCCACCCTGCGCCTTCCCGCCACCCCTTCGGCCCTGCGCTCACTGCTTTCTGCAAACGCCCCGTGACGCACACCGTCACCGGGCCCAGAAACAGGGAGACCCCGATGCCGCATCTCGGATCGATGCCAGACCCAAAGGACAAACCGCGCACGCTGCTGGTCGGCTGGATCAGCCGCCTTGATCTCGCGCTGGAGCTCGGCCTGTCGGTCGACACGCTACGCCGCTGGGAGGCCCAGCGCTTTGGACCGCCCTGCGTCCGCGCCGGGCGGAAGGTCTATTACCGTCGCGCCGCCGTCGAAGAGTGGCTGGAAGAGCAGGAGCAAGCCGCTCCGCGCCGCCGCCGTTCGGGAGGCCGTCGGTGATGCTCGTTCAAACCCGCACGTCCGACTGGCCCCAAGACCGGCTGGCCGAGGCACGCGCCGTCATCGCCGATGTCGCGCATCATTCCGACCACCTGATCCGGCTCGCCTGCAATGTCCTGGCCGCCCATGGCGACACCGCTGCCGAGCGTGAAGATGCGCAGCGGCTGTTGGTGGTGATCGACGCACGGCGGCCGGTGCGGTGTGCCCAGCGCGAAGAGAACGGGAGAGCCGCAGGATGATGCGCCGCGGCACACCCGAAGCTGATCTGCAGCGCTCTGTCGTGCAAGCCTTGCGCCTGGCACTGCCCCGCACGGCAATCATCCATCACTGCGCCAACGAGGTGACCGAGGCTGGCCCCCGCGGTGCAAAGCGCCAGGCGATCCTCGTCGGCATGGGCGTCCATGCGGGCTTTGCCGATCTGATGGTCCTGTGCGACGGCCGCGTGCTGTTTCTCGAGCTGAAAGCCCCGAAAGGACGGATGCGTCCGACGCAGGAGGCCTTCCGCGAAGCCGTGCTGGCGCAGGGTTTTGGCTGGGCCCTAGTGCGCAGCCTCGACGACGCGCTGGGCGCGCTGGCCGATCACGGTTTTACGACGCGCATTGCGCCTACTGTGCGGAGGCCCGCGCCATGAGCCATGACGCCACCAACTGGGCCATCAAGCAGCGCGGGTTAAAACCCACCACCAAGATCGTGCTCTGGCATCTCTGCGACCGGTTCAACCCGGACTTTGGTTGTTTCCCCTCACAGGCCCGGCTGGCCCACGATTGCGAGATCAGCCGGTCCACATTGAACGATCACCTGTGCCAGCTGGAGGCGCGCGGCCTGTTGCGCCGCGTGCCCCGGATTGATGCGGTGACCAAGCGCCAGTTGCCGACCCGCTACATCCTGGGGTTCGAGCGCGGCTTTACACCGCGTGATGTGGTTCCGAGTCCGGAAATCGGACACGGGACCGCAGGGGCTGTGGAAATCACCGATGACGCAGGCCCATACGGTCTCGATGAGCCTCGCGCGGTTGATCCGTGTCCAGATTTCGGACACGGGATTGACCCAAAAGCCGTGTCCGGATTTTGCCCCGACCCGTGTCCGGAAAACGGCCAAAGCCGTGTCCGAAATCCGGACACTAACCTTGTAAGAGAACCACTAAGTAAACCAGTAAAGGAGGAGGAGGACGCGGCTGCGCGCGAGGCTGATTTTGATCGGTTCTTTGCAGAGCTGCTCTCGGCGCTGGGCTTCGCCGCAAATGCCAGCCTGCCCGCCTGGTGGCAGGGCGCGCCAGCCAGAACCCATGTGCGCCGCTGGATCGACGTCCTCGGACTCTCCGAAGGCCGGATCATCGAGGTCGCCACCGAGACCCGACGCGATCACCCCAATCCCCCTGATGGACCCAAAGCGCTGGATCGGTTCATGGCACGCGCTGCCCAGCGCGATGCGCAGGCGGCTGCCAATGCCCTGACAGCCAAACGCAGCCGAAAGGCCCACGGAAAGCCACAGCACAGCGCGGATGAGCTGGCGGCGTTCTATGCGGCCAAAGTGAACTCCGACGAATACCTGCCTCCGAGCATGATCAGCGCCGCCATGTGTGGATTGATGCTGGAACGCGGTGTGGTCACGCCAGAACGCCTCCGGATGCGGGGTGTGCTATGACCTTGCAAAGACCTATCCTCAATCGCGGCGGACGCACAAAACTTGCGCTGGGCGTACAGGCGGCACTGGAATGGGCATTCCGGATCGAGAAGGCCCAACTAGAACTGCCGCATCCCAAGGACGTGTCGGAAGAAGGCTTTGGCTTCGGCCTGGAATACGTCCTGCTGCAACGCGCGGCGCTCGGCTGCAAGGTTGATGGCGGCCAGCACAAGATGGGCAGCTACACTCATCCCGACGCCGAGGTTATCGCCGCCACCGTCGCCGGGATGCCCGACAGCCTCGGCGGCATCCGCATGGCGATCCGCGTGGCTGAACTGGCGCGCGCCGGGCTGACACCGGACTGGATGCCCGGTGCGGTACCGCGCTGCGTGCCGGTCGAGACCAAACGCAATCAGCATGGCGAGCGGGCGACCACGGTGGTGGTGGGCACCGAGCGTGTGCTGACCCGCGGTAAATGGCGAACAGTGGAGGTTTTGGCCTGCCCGGTCACCTGGCGGCCACATCCGGAGCAGATCGCCTCGGCGCGGCGCGGCTATCAGGACTGGTGGCAGGCGCTGGATTGGGTTCGCGACGGGCTGATCGCAGGCAGAATGCTGCGAGAGGTCGAGGTGACGGACCGGATGCCGAAAGCGCAGCCATGGCAGAGGCGGCAATGGGCAAAGCCTTTGAATACCGCTTAGTGGCTAGATTTCAGCTTCTGGCTGAAATACTGTCCGGACGAGAAGTTGTAGAGGCAGATTAATCAATGGCATCAATGCATAACTGCGCTGAAATTCGCATTGAACCAACTCTATCGAAAAATCTGCCCCATATCGGCGATAGCTGGATGATAGAAAGTTGGCGAGAAGCCGACGCTTGCTCAATGAATCACAGCCTTCTATCGAATACAGACGAAGCGCCATGGGCAACAACAGCGCAACAGAGCCTTTCGTATTCCAGGATGCACCCATGAGCGCCAACTTCCAACAACTCGCCAACTTCATTTGGTCCGTCGCCGACCTGCTGCGCGGCCCGTACCGCCCACCGCAGTATGAGCGAGTGATGCTGCCTCTCACCGTATTGCGCCGTTTCGACGCAGTTCTGGCGCACAGTAAGGAGGCCGTTCTCAAGCGCCATGCTGAGCTGAGCGACAAAGGCATCCAAAACATAGACGCCATCCTCAACAACCTGGCGAAGGATGAGGACGGGGAACCGCTGGGCTTTCACAACCACAGCCAGCTCGATTTCTACAAGCTCAAGGGCGACCCAGACAACATCGGCCGCCACTTGGCCGACTACATTGCTGGCTTCTCCGAGAACATCCGCCGAATCTTTGAACGCTTCGAGTTCGACAAGGAGATTGAGAAGCTCGAAGAATCAAATCGCCTGTACCAAGTGATCGCGCAGTTCGCCGAAATCGACCTGCATCCTCGCAATGTCGACAACATCACGATGGGCCTGGTCTTCGAAGACCTGATCCGCCGCTTCAACGAAGCTGCCAATGAAACAGCTGGAGATCACTTCACCCCGCGGGAAGTCATCCAGCTCATGGTCAACATGCTGCTCGAACCCGATACCAGTGTGCTCACGCAAGCGGGCGTGATCGTCACCATCTACGATCCGGCGTGTGGAACGGGAGGTATGCTAGCCGAAGCGCAGAACTGGATTCGCGCCCACAACGAACGGGCGACAGTCAAGGTCTTTGGGCAGGACTATAACCCAAGATCATACGCCGTAGCCGCCTCCGACCTGTTGATCAAGGGCCACAAGGATGGCCAGGTAGTGCTTGGGAACACCCTCACCGATGACCCTTTTCCTAATCACAAGTTCGACTACCTGCTGGCCAATCCGCCTTTCGGCGTCGACTGGAAGGCGGAGAAAAAGACTATAGACCGGTGGCCTAACTTCCGTGGCTACAGTGGAAAGTTGCCGCGCATAAACGACGGTGCCTTGCTATTCTTGCTTTATATGATGAGCAAGTTCCAAGACTATAAAACCGGTGATCGCGAAAACACCGGCTCACGCTCGGCAGTTGTTTTTAATGGTTCGCCACTTTTCACCGGCGGTGCGGGTAGCGGCGAGAGCGATATCCGTCGTTGGATCATTGAGCGCGACATGCTTGAGGCCATTGTGGCCCTGCCCGAACAAATGTTCTATAACACTGGCATTGGCACGTTCATCTGGGTGGTCACGAACCGAAAGGCCGACCGTCGCAAGGGCAAAATTCAACTGATCGACGCCCGCGCTCGCTATACGCCAATGAAGCGCAGCTTGGGCGACAAGCGCCGCTACCTCGACCAGGCCGCGCTCGATACCATAACCCGAGAACATGGCACCACGGAGAACAGCAAAACCAGCCGCGTGTTCGACAACACCTACTTCGGCTACCGCCGGATTACAGTGCTGCGCCCGCTGCGCCTGCGTTTCCAGATCACCGACAAAGCGCGCGAGCGCTTCCTCAACACAACCCCCGAACTTTTCGATGCCCTGCAGGCCGTGCAAGATCAGCTTGGGCAAGAGCCGCTGCTGGATTGGAACCACGCGTGGGACACCGTTCTACAGATATTCAAGGCTCTGCCTAGCGACGTAGAGAACTGGGCCAAGGGCGCCAAGGGCACGGCGCAGAAGAAAATCTTCCGTGAGTGCTTCACCAACGTGGCTCAAGAGGCAGCACCAGTCGTCGCAAAACGACACAAGGTTCGTCCGCTGGATCGAGCCGCCCTGTTTCCTGGCCAGACCTTGACCGCTGACATCGCGAAAGAGGACCTCTATGCTCTGCTGGGTTTGTATAGCGACGGAAAGGGCAAGCACACCGAGTACGAGCCCGATCCGGCGCTTAAGGACGCCGAGAACATTCCCCTGAAAGAAGACATCGTCAGCTATGTCTTACGCGAGGTGCGCCCATACGTGTCCGATGCGTGGATCGACCGTCAGGCACTGGACGAACAAGACGGTGGTATTGGAAAGGTGGGCTACGAAATTAACTTCAACCGCGTGTTTTTCCAATATCAGCCGCCGCGCCCACTGTACGAGATCGATGCGGAACTGGCTGGCGTCGAGCAGCGCATTCTGGCGTTGCTGCGGGAGGTAACTGAGTGATGACGCCTAAGGATTGGGCCACAATTCCGCTGCGCTACGTTAGCAAACTAAACCCATCAGTTTCTCTGGAAGAGTTTAACGAGAGCGACATGATCACGTTTCTGCCAATGGATAGGATCAAGAGCGGTTTTTTTATTCCAAACATGGAAACCTATTCAAAGTACACGCCATCGTACAACGTCTTTGCAGAAGGTGATATCCTTCTTGCAAAAGTTACGCCCTGCTTTGAGAATGGAAATATTGCAATTTCTAAGAACCTTGTCGGGGGAAAAGGCTTTGGGACTTCGGAAATATTTGTAATTCGACCAACGGCGATTGATCGAAAGTTCCTTTTCTATTACTTACAATCTTCCAGTTTCAAGCAAGATGGTGAAGCCTCTATGACTGGCGCTGGAGGGCTCAAGCGGGTCTCGCCTGAACTGCTCCGACAACACCACCTCCCTAGGCCTTCGAGCGAGACTCAGCGCCTCATCGCCGACTACCTCGATCGCGAAACAGCACGCATTGATGAGCTGGTTTCCGAAAAGCAAAAAATGCTGGCCTTGCTGGAAGAAAAGCGCGTCGCCCTTGTCAGCCGAGTCGTCATCCGCGGACTCGACCCCGGAGCCGCGCTTAAAACTTCAAACCAAGATTGGCTGGGCGCGATACCAACACATTGGAAGGAGCAGCGAGCGAAAGGGCTTTTTCGTGAAGTCGACAGACGGACGGATACTGGGGAAGAGACACTACTTTCGTTGCGAATGGGGAAAGGATTAGTGCGCCACAACGATGTATCGAAAAAATTCCTGAAAGCAAGTGATGTCATTGGGTTCAAGAAGATCGAGCCTGGCCAAATGGTAATCAATCGAATGCGTGCGGCCAGTGGACTAATTGCGGTCGCTAGTGAGCCAGGCTTAGTAAGCCCTGATTACGCAGTGTTCGACGTTTTAAACAATGAACTATCAATTGAGTACTTTCTGGAGCTGTTCAAGACATCACTTCTTCAAGCGGTGTTCAGGTCATCTTCAAAAGGTCTTGGTACTGGCGAACAAGGTTTCTTGCGTCTTTATACAGATGCTTTTCTATCCCTCCACTTTCCTTACCCTCCTATCGAAGAACAGCAGGCTATTGTAACGTTCATCGAACAAGAGCGCTCACATATTCGTCATATGGAGGGCTTGCTTCTTCGGTCAGTTTTTTTGGCTAAAGAACGCCGCGTTGCACTGATCACGGCTGCCGTCACCGGCCAAATACCTCCAGAGGAAATGCTCGGATGAAACTAAAGAAACTCGTTTTAGCAAATTTTCGGGGTTTTGAGCAGATCGACCTCGATTTTTCAGATGACGTGACCGTGATCGCTGGAGTAAACGGAGTAGGTAAATCCGGCATATTGAAGGCGCTCACAGCCGCTCTCTCGCTAGCATTGCCGAAGTTCACGGTTTCCAAAGAACCGACCCTTGGCTTGAGCGATACCGATGTTCAGTCAGGCAAGCATGGATTATCAGTCTCGGCCACGCTGCGCCTCGATTTATCCTACGCTATAGTCGATTTGACTCACGCGGCTCCGCTTTCAGCCGAACGAACCGAGAATTTGATAAAGCGTCGGGACGAACTGCGCTTTGCCACACGAGAGACAAAGAAGGGCTCAAAAGAAGAGCAGGAAATCAATGATGAGATCAGGCCTATTGAAATCCAGCTCGATCAAGCATCGAATATAGCGGCTGTGCGCTTCTTGTCCGAAAATGTGACCGCTGACGTGGCTTCGCTAATCATTGAGGCAAAGGGCGATCGCAGGCAACCGCTCGCCGTGCTCTATACGACATCACGTTTTCTATCTCGATTACCACCGGCTCTGCCAAAAACAAAAAAAATAGATGCCGCGGCAGCATATGACAAGTCCCTTAACCAAGTCGAAGTCTCCCTCAATGACTTCGCAAACTGGTATCGGGTGATCTCATCTGAAGCATCCACTGCTACCAAAGACCGTCTCTTTCAGCAGCTGGGACAGGCAATCGGAAAATTTCTACCGGAGGTCTACAATCTGATGCTGCACGACACAAGGCCACCGCGATTCAGCGTGACAAAGAATGACCAAACGCTATTTCTCGAACAACTCTCTGATGGCGAAAGAGGCCTGCTAGCCTTAGTGTTTGATCTGACTCGTCGTCTCGCAATCGCCAACCCAGACAGCGACAACCCAATAGCCGAGGGCGTTGCTATAGTGTTGATTGACGAGATCGAGCTGCACCTACATCCAAGGTGGCAGCGACGGGTATTAAGACTTCTTAAAAACACGTTCACGTGTTGCCAGTTCATTGTAACAACCCATTCTCCACAAATCATTGGCCAAGTGCGCCCTGAAAAATTGCGACTATTGCACCATGGAGAGACAGGAAAAGTAGTTCAGGCCAGGACTTCCCAGTCTTTTGGTATGGACAGCAGCTGGATTCTGCAAAACATTATGGGCGTGACCGCCCGAGACTACGAGACTGAGCAACGAATTTCTGCAATCTATCAAGCAATTGATGAAGACGACTTGAAGAGAGCACGAAGTCTTGCAGAAGAGCTACGCGCGGAAATTGGTGATTTTTCGGATCTGCAGGAGGCTATAGCGCTGTTGGACCGCTTCGCGCTATTGAGCTCTGAATGAGAAGGATTGTTAAGACACATTCACCTCAGGAGCTGCAATCGTGGAAAGACGAGAATCGGGATATCAATCACACCTATCGTGATCTGTTAGGAACACAGGCACATGGTGCCCTAAAGTCAAAGCTACTTGACGAGCAGGGGTGGCTTTGCGCCTACACGGGACGTTCGATAAACAGCGACTCGTCCCATGTCGAGCATGTGAAACCCCAGTGCGAATGTGCTGAATGGGAGGACGTCGAGTACAGGAACGTTGTTGCCTGCTTTCCCGCCGATGGTGGGGACAGTTCTCACGGCTACGGTGCACCGGTCAAGGGAGGTTGGTGGGATGTCGACTTGTTCTTATCACCTCTATCTGACGATTGTGATCGGCGCTTTCGCTTCGTCTGGAGCGGCCATGTTCACCCCAATCCTGTCGACCATGACGTAGCATCAAAAACAATAGAAGTTCTTCAATTGGATTCATCCACACTGCGTCAATTGAGAAAAGCAAGGATAGATGGTTTCTTCGGATTCGGACTAAAGACCCGGAACCGCCCTTTATCTATCGCAGATGCAAAAATCGCCCTAGCTAACATCGAAGAACGTAACAAAGACGGTCGCCTTCAGGAATTTTGCTTTGTACTCAAACAGCTACTTCCAAAGTACATCGAAGGGGGCGCAGGGAGATGAGCATAGGGCGCACCAGCGAAGCCGCTTTTGAAACCGCAATCGAATCGGTTCTGCTTGCTGATGGGTATACACGGGTTGCCGCAAAAGGCTTCGACCGCAAACTTGCGATCTTTCCTGATGAAGCATTGGCATTCATCAGCACCACCCAAGGCAAGGTTTGGGCAAAGCTGGAAGCGCTGCATGGCGAGCAAACCGGTACACGGGTGCTGGAATCGCTATGCAAGTGGCTGGACAGCCATGGCGCACTAGCCACACTGCGCCATGGCTTCAAATGTTTTGGAAAGACTCTGCGGATCGCCTATTTCCGCCCAGCGCACGGGCTTAACCCAGAACTTGAGGCGCGATACCAAGCCAATCTTCTAGGTCTCACGCGCCAACTGTATTTCAGCCCGAAGAACGAAAAGTCGCTGGATGTGGTGCTGTCGGTTAACGGCATTCCTTTGGTGACGTTAGAGCTAAAGAACCCCTTGAGTGGGCAAACTGCGGTTAATGCGATCCACCAGTACCGCCACGACCGAGACCCGAGAGAACCAATCTTCTTGTTCACCAAGCGCGCTTTGGTGCACTTCGCTGTGGACACCGAGGAAGCTCACATGACCACGCGGCTGGCGGGCATCTCAACACATTTTCTTCCCTTCAATCAGGGCATGGACGGCGGTGCCGGTAACCCACCGGACAGCGCGGGGCGTAACTACAAGACGGCCTACCTGTGGGAAGAAGTGCTGCAACGAGACAGTCTGCTTGATCTGCTAGCCCGCTTTCTGCATCTGAATGTGGAAGAAAAAACTGCGGATGACGGGAAGGTGGTGCGAAAGGAGAGCCTCATTTTTCCGCGGTATCACCAGTTGCAAGCGGTGCGCCAGATGGTGGAGGCCGCAGCCCGCGAAGGCTTGGGGCATAATTATCTGGTCGAGCATTCGGCAGGCAGCGGTAAAAGCAACACCATCGCTTGGCTGGCGCATCGCGTTTCCAGCTTGCACAATGAACATGACGAGCGGATTTTTGATAGTGTCGTAGTCATCACTGACCGCGTGGTGTTAGACCGCCAGTTGCAAAACACCATTTACCAATTCGATCATCGGCAAGGCGTGGTGCAAAAGATTGACGGGGACTCACGCCAACTGGCCGAAGCGTTGGAAGTTGGCGTGCCGATTATCATCACCACTCTGCAGAAGTTCCCATTCGTTTCCCGGCAGCTGGCCAAGCTGAGCGATGAGCGCGGTGAAGGCAGCAGGAGCCATCTACCAACACGCAAATATGCGGTGATTATCGACGAGGCCCACAGTTCGCAATCGGGCGAGACGGCGACGGAGCTCAAGGGCGTGCTGGGCGGCGCGGAGCTGCGCCTTAGGGCGCAGGAGATGGCTGAGGAGGAAGGCGAGGGTGAACTCGAGCTCCTGTTCCGTTCCATGGCGAAGCGTGGCAAGCAGCCGAACATGAGTTTCTTCGCTTTCACCGCTACGCCCAAACACAAGACTCTGGCGATTTTTGGACGCGATGGCGAACCCTTCTGCCGTTTCACAATGCGTCAGGCGATTGAGGAAGGCTTCATAGAAGACGTGCTGAAAAGCTACGTCACCTATAAGACTTACTATACGCTGATTAAGAATGCCGCGGACGATCCGAACGTGGAACGCAAGAAAGCTGCCAAGGCGCTGGCTCGCTTTATGCGCCTGCATCCGCACAATATCGGCCAGAAGACTGAGGTGATGGTCGAGCATTTCCAGCAATTTACGCGCCACAAGATCGGCGGCCACGCCAAGGCCATGGTTGTGACCGGCTCGCGGTTGGAGGCAGTGCGGTATAAACAAGAGTTTGACAGATACATTCAGGAGAAGGGCTATCCGATCAAGAGCCTGGTCGCGTTCTCAGGCAGTGTTGAAGACGACAAATATTTGCAGAAAAGCTATACCGAAGTGGAGATGAATGACGGTTTAAGGGAGAAAGAACTGCCCGACACATTCGCTAAGCCTGATTTCCGCGTATTGCTGGTGGCCGAGAAATACCAGACCGGCTTCGATCAGCCGCTGCTGCACACGATGTACATAGACAAGCGCCTCGCAGGCATTCAGGCCGTACAGACGCTGTCGCGCTTGAACCGCACCCATCCGCTCAAAGACGACACATTCGTGCTCGACTTTGTCAACGAGCCGGGTGAAATCAAGGAGGCCTTCCGCCAATATTACGAAGGATCCGTGATGGGCGAGCAAGTCGATCCCGACAAGCTATACGAGGTCAAGGCGGAACTGGACGCCTCGGACATCTACTTCCAAACAGAAGTCACCGAATTTGCGAGGGTATTCTTCGCGCCGAAGCGACGCCAGAGCCCAGGCGACCACAAGATGATGAACGCGATCCTGGATCAGGCAGTCTTGCGTTTCCAGCGGCTGCAGACCACGCAAGAGGATGAAGCTGAGCTTTGGCGCGGAAAGCTGCAAGCCTTCCGCAACTTGTACAGCTTCCTGAGTCAAGTGATCCCATATCAAGACAGCGATTTGGAGAAGCTGTTCACTTACTTGCGACACCTCGCACTGAAACTGCCCAAGCGCAAGAGTGGGCCGGGATACAAATTCGACGAGGAGGTCGAACTCGACTACTACCGGTTGCAGAAAATCAGTGAAGGTTCAATCAGCCTCAACGACGGCGATACCAAACCACTGGATGGTCCGCGAGAGGTGGGGTCAGGCATGGTGCGCGAGGAACACGTCTCGCTGTCTCGCCTCATTGACACGATCAACCAGCGGTTCGGCGGCGAGCTTAACGAAGCGGATCAATTGTTCTTCGATCAGATCGCCGAAGCTGCGAGCCTGCAAGAGTCGCTGCAGAAAGCGGCCGAGGTCAACTCGCTCGACAAGTTTCAGCTTGTATTTCGGCAGGTGCTCGAGTCCCTGTTCATCGATCGAATGGACCTAAACCAGGAGCTATTCGCCGAGTACATGGGCAAGCCGGAGATGCAGGAACTAGTGTCTAAGTGGCTGGGAAGCCAAGTCTATGATCGGCTTTCTGCAGCAAAGACTACCAGTAAATAGCATGAACTAAACATCTGCGTTTCCGCTTGATTTTCGGTAGTTCCCTAGAGTCGCGCCCCCCTTGGCATGGTTCCTCCCTGGCCCTTAATGTATGCGGGGGGGCGCAGCGCGGCATTTCGCTAGCGCGTGGCTTTTTCACCGGGGAAGCCACTTGGAAGCCACCCCCACAGATCGCCTCGGCATTATGACTCATTATCAGTGACTTACCCAGCACGCAGCGCGCGCAAGGTGGATTTCTTTCGGAAGCCAGGGCGGCCACCTGATGGAAGCCACCCTCGCCAGTAGCCACCATAGGAACGCATCTCTCCGCCAGAAGCTTCCGGCCATCTCTGAACACGTTGATTCCAAGGCAGAAAATGGATTGACATTTCTAGCCCCCTTGACCTACCTATTAATCATCGAAGAATTGCGCCCGGAGGATGACCCTCGCGGGCGCCTTCGTTTTTCCCCACATCGCGGATCCTGATCGTGACGCTGGCATCGCCCGGCGCGCATCGGCACGTCCGCCCTGCCCCAAATGAGAACCGCCCCATGGACCTGGTCTTCGCACCGAGCCAGATCGAGACTTGGCCTCTCGACCGGCTGCGCCCCTATGCCCGCAACGCCAAGATCCACGGCACTGACCAGGTCGCCAAGATTGCAGCCAGCATGGCGAAGTTCGGCTGGACCGTGCCCTGCATGGTGTCTGACGATGGGGAACTGATCGCGGGGCACGGCCGGGTGCTGGCGGCGGTGATGTTGGGCCTGAAGGATGTGCCGGTGATCCGGCTCAGCCACTTGGATGAGGCCGAACGCCGGGCCTACCGTATCGCCGATAACAAGCTGACCGAGCTGGGCGAATGGGACGAGGCCATGCTGCGCGACGAGATCGCCGGGCTGCTGGCCGAGGATTTCGACTTGTCGTTGCTCGGGATCACCGACGAGGATCTGGATGCCCTGCTGCGCGATCCGGATCAGGTCGAGGGTGGTGCGATTGAAGGTGAGGACAACATTCCCGAACCGCCGGTCACGCCGGTGTCGGCTGCGGGTGACCTCTGGCAGCTTGGGTCGCACCGGCTGATCTGCGGTGACAGCACGGCCGGCGATGTGGTCGGACGGCTGCTCGGCGATGTTCGCCCTCTGCTAATGGTCACCGACCCCCCCTATGGCGTGGAATATGATCCCTCTTGGCGCAACCAGGCGGGCGCGGCCAAAACGAAGCGTACCGGCAAGGTGTTGAACGATGACCGTGCTGACTGGCGGGAGGCTTGGGCGCTGTTCCCCGGCGATGTCGCTTATGTCTGGCACGGCGCGCTGCACTCCTCGACCGTTGCCGAGAGCCTGGTGGCCGCAGGTTTCGCAGTCCGGTCGCAGATCATCTGGGCCAAGGACCGGCTGGTTCTCAGCCGTGGCGATTATCACTGGCAGCACGAACCTTGCTGGTATGCCGTGAAAAAGACCGGCAAGGGCCATTGGGCTGGGGATCGCAAGCAGACAACGCTGTGGCAGATCGCCAACAAGGATCAAGATGCGGCGACCGTCCATGGCACGCAGAAGCCGGTGGAATGCATGCGCCGCCCGATCCTGAACAATTCCAACCCCGGCCAGGCGGTGTTTGAACCCTTCATGGGATCCGGCACCACGTTGATCGCGGCTGAAACCACGGGCCGTGTGTGCTTCGGGATCGAGTTGAACCCGGCTTATGTCGATGTGGCCATCGAGCGCTGGCAGCAATTCACCGGCGCGAATGCCGTCTTGGCCGAAACCGGCGAGACGTTCGCGGACCTGAAAGCCAAAAGGCTGGCGGTATGAACGCGCCCGTCTCGCCCAAGCAGATCGAATACTGGCCCCTCGCCCGGCTTAAACCCTACGCCCGCAACGCGAAGACCCACGACGCCGATCAGGTGGCCAAGATCGCCGCCAGCATGGCCGAGTTCGGCTGGACGGTTCCGGTGCTGGTTGCCGCCGATGGCGAGTTGATCGCGGGCCATGGGCGGGTCCTGGCCGCCGCCCACCTCGGCATTTCCGAAGCGCCAGTCATCGTGCTGGGCCATCTGAACGAGGCGCAGCGCCGGGCTTATCGCATCGCCGACAACAAATTAACCGAGCTGGGCGGCTGGGATGAGGGCCTGCTACTGCAGGAATTGCAGGCGCTGTTGGCAGGGGACTTTGACCTCGGGCTGATTGGCATCCCAGAGGATGAGCTGGAAGCTTTGCTGGCGGACGCTGACGACCGCCCGGCAATTTCAGACGATGCCGCCGATTCCATCCCCGAGCCACCCGCCGATCCGATCACCAAGCCGGGCGAAATCTGGGCGCTGGGCAAACACCGGCTGTGCTGCGGCGATGCAACGGATCCTGCCGCCGTGGCCCAGCTGATGCAGGGCGAACAGGCGACGCTGATGTTCACCTCGCCACCCTATGCCCAGCAGCGCGACTACGGCGCGGCCAAGGAAAAGGTCAGCGATTGGGATGCGCTGATGCAGGGCGTGTTCGCAGCGGCCCCGGTCACCGATGACGCACAGCTATTGGTCAACCTCGGCCTCGTGCATCGCGACAGTGAATGGCAGCCCTATTGGGAAGGATGGGTGGAATGGATGCGCACCTCTGGCTGGCGACGCTTTGGTTGGTATGTTTGGGATCAGGGGCCGGGATTGCCGGGCGACTGGAACGGCCGCCTGGCCCCCTCGCACGAGTTCATTTTCCACTTCAATCGCGCGCCGCGCAAACCGCACAAGACCGTCCCGTCCAAGCACGCGGGCAAAACCCTCGGCGGCGGTGGACTGCGCGGTGCCGACGGCACCGTCCACGCCAAGACCGGGACCGGCAACGCGATCCAGAGCCACCGCATCCCGGACAGCGTCTTCCGCATCATGCGCCACAAGGGCGGACTGGGCGGGGCCGGATCGCATCCGGCAGTGTTCCCGGTCGCGCTGGTCGAGGCGGTGCTGACAGCGTTCTCGGATCTCGGTCATCTGATCTACGAGCCGTTCTGCGGCTCCGGCACCCAAATCGTTGCCGCCGAGCGCGCTGGGCGGCGCTGCTTCGCGATGGAGCTAGACCCGGTCTATTGCGACGTGGAGGTGCGGCGGTGGGAGATGGCAACTGGGAAGACTGCGTTACGGACCGTCGATCAACTCCAAGACATAGGCCGCAACGGTGTGTGAGGCATGGATTGCCAAGCGCGCGTGCCGAGGCTTTATGGTGAAGTTGCGCGTCTGCTCTTCTGACTTTCCATGCGCACCACTTTTCGTGTTTCGGAGGTGCATTATCCCATCGACAATGCTGTTCAATCCAGACGCAATCTTTTTCAGATCTTTGCTGTCCCAATCAACCGGGCGTAGCCCAATTTGCTCCGCTGATGATTTCCAAAGTTCTGCAAGGGCATCACCGCTGCCGTAGGGTTTTCCTTTGTGATCAAGATAAGCCTTCAGCGCAGCTTCAAGCACATTTCCGGCGTAGTGCGCAGCCGCATGCGGGTCCTTTTCGATCTGAGCCAAAGCACGTTGTATCTCAACATCTACCGACGCCAATCCGTGCTTTTTGACAGCTTCTTCCAGTGAAAGGGTAGATGTCGTGCCAGCTCGAACGATGTTTCCGCCGCGAACGTAAGCCAAACCTTCGCGCGCCAAGGTTTCCTTTATCTTGATTTTCTCTTGCTCAAGGTTTGCGGCATGATCATCGCCAGCACTTAGCCAAAAAGTGTTTGTTGGCACTGCCTTTTCC
>NZ_LGHS01000012.1 GCF_001202025.1 Pseudorhodobacter aquimaris | reverse complement strand
ACCGTACCGCACGCACGCCATACCTGCGCGAGATCATGGATGCCCTGTCGCCCAGCCATCCAGCGCAGCGTGTGACGTTCATGAAGGCCGCGCAAGTCGGCGCAACCGAGGCTGGCAACAACTGGATCGGCTTCGTCATTCACCACGTGCCCGGGCCGATGCTTGCCGTGCAGCCGCATGCGGGTCCTTTTCGATCTGAGCCAAAGCACGTTGTATCTCAACATCTACCGACGCCAATCCGTGCTTTTTGACAGCTTCTTCCAGTGAAAGGGTAGATGTCGTGCCAGCTCGAACGATGTTTCCGCCGCGAACGTAAGCCAAACCTTCGCGCGCCAAGGTTTCCTTTATCTTGATTTTCTCTTGCTCAAGGTTTGCGGCATGATCATCGCCAGCACTTAGCCAAAAAGTGTTTGTTGGCACTGCCTTTTCCATGAAATCGTCGAGGATTGCGCCAAATATCCTCAATGGTTCATCGGACAGTTTGTTAATCTGGCGAAGCCATGCTTGGACCTTTGTCGCTTTGCTTCCGTCTGGAATCGGCTCTGGTGCGCCCGCGAAGAGGAACAAAGAGTCAATTTCTGCCTGTGTGTAACGAACTGGAAATATCTGGCTGAGCAGGCCGACGACGCTCGTCGGAATTTTGTCCATACGGTGTCTCCAAAAAAAATCACCTATACCATCTCGCATTCTTGCAGACGATGGCAAGCGATGAGCACTGAACGGAATTGTGCGGCAAGCTGCGTGGCGCGAGACTGGCGCAATATTCTAGTCGGTATGTGCAATCCGATACACCCTACCCCTGTCGACCTCCTTGGCCGAAGTTACGATAATACCTAGCTTCTTGCCCAAGGCGCCCGACATGGCACCTCTCGCCGTGTGCGCCAACCATCCGGTTGCAGCCATGATTTCCTGCATCGTGCCGCCTTCGGGCCGCCGCAACATCTCAATCAGCATCGCCTGTTTGGTCCCGGCGCGCTGCTTGGGCTGGGCAGCGGTCTCCGTTGATGCAAGCGTCTTTGCGGCATGTTCGCGGATGGCGACCACGGCTTTCACCACCACCGGCGCGATCCCGATGGCCAGCAGCCCGGCGTCGGTGACGATCAACGTGGTGCCATGGCCATCGCCAGTCTCACGCCAGAGCGGCTCGCCGCGCCGCAGGTTGGCGTCGACCTCCTGCAGCCAGCCATGTGCGATCATTTTGGTGACGGCCATCTTCGCCGCTGCACCGTGCAGCCCTTTGGGTAGCGGCAGGGCGATGTTGTCGGGGCGCTGGGCCCCGGCGCTCAGGATGATGGTCTGGGTGTCAGTGAGTTTCGTCATGACGGGCTCCTGTTTGATCTGGTGACGCTGGGCGGGATCACGCGGCATGCTCGCCCTCCTTGAAGGCGCTGTCGG
>NZ_LGHS01000011.1 GCF_001202025.1 Pseudorhodobacter aquimaris | reverse complement strand
GTCGACGGCTGTCTTCATGTTGTCGTAGACGCCGCGCCCTGGAACACCCTCAAACACCCGGAAGCCATGCCAGTGGGCATCGAACAGCATCTCATGCGTTTGCAGCAGATAGGCCCGCACCAAGAAGGCGCGGCTGTGCGACAGCTTGATATGGGCGACCTGAAGCTTGATGCGCTCGCCGCCAAAATAGGCCCAGTCCTCGCTCCAATCGAATTGAAACGCCTCGCCCGGCTGGAACACCAGCGGAACGAAGACCCCGCGGTCAGTCGTGTGATATGCGCGTTGCCGTTCACCCTTCCAGTCCCGCACAAAGGCCGCAACCCGCTCATATGAGCCATCAAAGCCAAGCTGCACCAGATCGGCATGCATCTGCTTGGCAGTCCGCCGCTCCTTGCGTGATTTGCGCTGCTCAGACAGCAACCAGGCTGTCAGCTTCTCAGCATACGGATCCAGCTTGCTCGGCCGGTCCGGTCTCTGAAACTCGGGCTCGACAATCCCAGCCCGCAGATACTTCTTGATCGTGTTGCGAGATACGCCTGTACGCCGCGCAATCTCGCGAATGGGCATCTTGTCTCGCAGCGCCCATTTCCGAATAACCCTCAAAAATCCCATGTCTACCACTCCAATAGCCCCCAGCTGAATCAAGCAGGGGCAAGGTTGCACATGGGTCAATTCTCAATGACAATTTCTGCTGTTGCCGGGTCAGTTCTCAGTGACAATCAACAGGATTTCATCAGGCCGTTCGAGACCAGCGGGATGATCTCGAATTCGCCGCTTTGGGCCGCGCGCGCCTCTTTCGTCTGCACCGCGTTGACCCGGAAGGGGCCCAAGCCGACATCGATCTGCATCGAGATGTAGGGGTTGCCACTGGTATTGCCGGTCTCGTTCCAGGCCGTGCCGATGCGCACCTTGCGGCCTGTTTTGTTGACTGCCGTTACGTCAAAATCCGGGCTGCGTTCGGACATCTTGGCCCGCGCCTCCAACTGGATGGCGATGTCAAAGCGCGTCGAATGGATCATGCCGGTGTACTCGGCGGCTGCGGTCTCGACATTGCGGGTGAGGGTTCCTGCGAACATGGGATGGTTCCTTTTGGATTGGCCGGTGTCTGACGTCCTTGCCAGCGCATCCGGGATTGCATTCTCGACCCCTCGTGGGATCACAAATCAGAAAGCCTGCTTTCCTTTCAGCCCCGCCCACGGGTCAGAGCTGCTGTCCGAGTGGGAATGCCCCCGCGCCTCCGGGTGCTACGCCCCTCCCCTGCCCGTCTGGTCTTGATTGGTTGCCCGGATTTTCTGCGGCGTCCTTCGATTGCGCGACGAAGAACTCCGTTTCTTTTCCGTTCAACCGGTGACCGCTCCGGTCGGTCAGGCCGATGCAGCTGCCGTTCGGCACATAGGTGATGAGGTACTG
Source organism: Pseudorhodobacter aquimaris (assembly GCF_001202025.1). GTDB lineage: Bacteria > Pseudomonadota > Alphaproteobacteria > Rhodobacterales > Rhodobacteraceae > Pseudorhodobacter > Pseudorhodobacter aquimaris. The sequence goes on along the minus strand of NZ_LGHS01000011.1, from coordinate 18,660 downwards.
ACCGAGCCTGTCCTTGTGGACAACGTAGCCGGTATTGGCCCAATGCACGGTCTGCCCGGCATCGACCGCGGCTTTGATTTCATCGAGTGTCATGCGATCCTCCTCAAGAAGAATGGTGGGGAAACGACGCAAGAAGCCCGATCTTCCAACCGGGCTTCCATGCAGTATTCGTTTGGCAAACGGCCAAGAGCTGTCAGGCGCTTTGCGTGGCTTGCGTCGCGCGCGCCGCCATCCAATCCTTCAGGCCAAGAACCGTTCTTCCGGCGGCGACCTCGGAGGCCCAGGCAACCCTTGGGTCGCCGCAGGGCTCATCGCCGGAATGCCGGTCGATGTGGCCATTGGCCATCCATGGCTCAGGCTGTATCCGTCGCAGCCAGTCCGCCATGCTCGGGATGCGGCCCTGGCAGTCTTCGCGGACATGCTGTTCGCCGATCCAGCGCACGGGGATCTCTCGACAAGCGCTATTGGTCAGGGTCAAGCCGAAGACACGTTCGGCCTCAAACAGGCCTTGGGCATGGTGACGCAAGGCCCGGTGCGTGAAGAGCGCGAGGTGCTCTTTCGAAGCATCGAACCAGTCGTGTACAGCCTGATAATCGGACGGCGCCCCGCCGAATTTCCGAGCGGAGCTTTCGGCATGATGAAGCGGATGGGCCATCTCAAAGCCCCTCGTCATAGCTGTGCGAGCATTCGACATAGCGGTCCGCGTGATCGAGGATGATGCTGTCTAGTGCTATGTCCCAGGTCAGCGTGCCGTAGCCGCCCTCGTTGTTTTCGAACCCCGGATGATGGTGATAGGCAAGCGACCAGGCGAAATCGCCCACCTCAGTGGCAAGCGCCTCCGGCAGTTGGACCTCCGCAGGCTGCACCGTCACATCCTCGACATTGCCGGAATCGCCATAGCCTTCGTATTCGGCGGTGACCTCTCGGATGCCAAGCGCACGTAGTTGCGCGATCAGCTCCGCTCGGGATGCCTTCAAGGTGGTTTCGCGCTCTGCGCGCCACTGAGCCGCCAGCGCGGCATAGTCCATTTGGGGATTGGTCATGGGTCTGTCCTCCTTTCTGTAGTTGGGGGGGCCGGGCGTGGCATTGGTCTGCGCGCGCCCGGAAAGCGCAGACCGGGCAAACCCCGATCGGCGACGCCCGGCCCAAAGCCCTCTTTGACTTTTCAGGCGGCTTGTTCTGCCGCCTTGGTGGTTCCCTGCCCAACGATCCGGGCCAGAATGGTCCCCGTGTCGATCCCGTCCCCATGCGGTAGGAACACCCGTAGCTGGAATGCGATGATCTCAGTGAAACACCCCATGGCCTTGAGGCCTTCGATCATGCCCTTGTCCACGCCGCCAAGCTCGAGGCGCAACTCGCCTGCGACGCGGCGACGGGTCAGGGTGAGACCCCGGCCCAGATCGACAGGTACGGTGGTGCCGAGGGCGGCGGTCAGCATCTCCTGCGGCGTTTGCGGATTGGAGACGAGGAAGCGGGCGCGCAGCGCGGCCGCCCCTTCTTCGCTCAGCGTGCGCCCGATCATGGCGGCCGCCCCGTCCGGCGTGACGCGGTAGATACGCTCATTGGTGGTCGGAATGTTCTTCCAGATCGGCAGCAGCAGCCCGGTCAGCAGGTAGAGCTTGGTCGTGGTGGTTTTTGGCAGGGACGCAGCCTCGGCATCCCAAAGCCCTGCAAACTCAGGCTTGCCGATGTCTTCCCAGGCAGAGGACGCGAACCGCGTCTCCTCGAGGTAGCTGAACCCGTTGGGCCGCACGGCCTTGCGCATCAGTGTGACGATATCCTCGTCATACATCTGCATGGGCCGCGCCGAGATCAGCGCCGAGCGGCCGGAAGCGCGGTTGACCATGGGCAGCTTGTCGGGATTGCGCGACAGCGCGTCATCCGCCGACAGCACGTGGACCGGGTCGGTGACCTCCAGCCCGATGATCCGCGTCACCGCGCCGGATTTCGGGCAGGTCCAGAGATCCTCGGTGGAGACCTGTTCTATCTTGTCGCCGCGTAGGGTTTCTACGCCGAGATCGAGCGTGCCCGCCGCGCGCGCCCGATCCGTCTGATCGGCAATCCGGCGCATGAACTCGGCAAAGAGCGCGTTCTGCATGTGGATGGGAAGGGCCAGAACCCGGTTCAGAAACCGCTGGATCGGGGGAAGCTCCTCAAGGAGCACCCCGTCCTTGTCGATCAGCCGCAGGGCGGTCCAGTCGGTGAAGCTCTCGTAGCTCATCGCCTCAGCGTGCCCGGCGGCAAGATCGGCGAAATACCCACGCAGCGCCGCCCGTGCGATCGGGCTTTCGAGATTGTCCTCCTCGCGGAACATGCCCTGCGAGCCGGTCTCGCGCTGACCCTTGGTCAAGGCCCCCAGCTGGTCGAGGCGTTTGGCTATAGTCGACGTGAAGCGTTTCTCGCCATGCACATCAGAGGTGCAGACCCGGAAGAAGGGCGCGCTGACCTGGGCCGAGCGATGCGTGCGGCCGAGCCCCTGGATGGCCGCATCCGCGCGCCAGCCGGGCTCCAGCAGGTAGTGCCGCCGCCGTTTCTGGTTCTTCGCCGTTTGCGCCGCGTGATAGGACCGGCCCGTGCCGCCTGCATCGGAGAAGATAAGGATATCCTTTTCGCCGTCCATGAAGGCTTGGGTCTCGGACGAATTGCTGCTGGCGGCGCGCTTCTCGATGAAGAGATGACCATCCTCGGCCTTCAAAGGGCGGATGGACCGACCCGTGACCTCTGCGACGGCCTCGTCGCCAAAAGCCCAGAGGATCTGATCGAGCGCCGAGGGGATCGGGGCGAGCGTCATCAACTCCATCATTGCCGCATCGCGCAGGGCGAGCGCCTCGCGCGAGACAACGAGCGCGCCAGTTTCATCGCGGAGCGGCTCGGCCACCATGTTGCCGTCGATCTCGACCAGCTTTTGCGCATGGATTGGGAAGGCCTGTTCGAGGTAGCCGAGAACATTGTCGCGCGGCGTCAAGGCCCCCTCAACGAGTTCATCCTCCGGGTCCATCGCCTCAAGTCGGCGTTTGAGCAGGCTCTCACCTGTCGAGACAACCTGGATGACGCAAGCCTTGCCCGCCGCCAGATCGTCCTTGATGGCGTGGATGATGCTTGGAGCCTTCATGCCCATCAGGAGATGGTTGAAGAAGCGCTGCTTCGTGCTCTCGAAGCGGGACTTGGCCGAGGCGCGTGCGGCCGAGGCATTGGTCTCGCCCGAGGCGTCGTTGACGCCGGTCGCCGTCAGCGCGGCTTCGAGATTGTGGTGGATCGTCCGAAACGCACCCGCGTATGCATCGTATATCTTGATCTGGGCCGGGGTGAGCGCGTGTTCGAGCACGTCATACTCCACGCCGTCGAAGCTGAGGGCGCGGGCCGTGTAGAGCCCGAGCGTCTTGAGATCGCGGGCCACCACCTCCATGGCGGCGACACCGCCGGCTTCCATCGCAGAAACGAAGCTCTCGCGGCTTGGGAAGGGGTATTCGGGGCCCTGCCCCCAGAGCCCCAGCCGCGCGGCATAGGCCAGGTTGTGCACGCTCGTGGCACCCGTGGCCGAGATGTAGAAGACGCGGGCGCGGGGTGCTGCCAGTTGCAGCCGCAGGCCAGCAAGGCCCTGCTGGGAGGGTTTGACCCCCCTGCCCTGCTCGGACCCGGCCGCGTTCTGCATGGCATGGGCCTCATCAAAAGCGAGGACGCCTTCGAACTCCGCGCCCATCCAGTCGAGGATCTGGCTCAGTCGCGTGGTGCCGCATTTGCCCGCGGACCGCAGCGTGGCGTAGGTGACGAAGAGAATACCGTCACCCATAGGGACGGGCTGGTCCGGTTTCCATTTTGAGAGCGGCTGGATGTCGGCGGGCGAGCCGCCGAGATCGGTCCAGTCGCGGATGGCGTCCTCGATGAGCGTGGCGGATTTGGAGACCCAGATCGCCTTTCTGCGACCGGCCAGCCAGTTCACGAGAATGAGCCCCGCGCATTCGCGCCCCTTGCCGCAACCGGTGCCGTCGCCGAGGAAATAGCCGAGGCGATAGGCCCGTGCATCCGGGTCATCATCGGCGCGCGTCAGCTTGGTCTGGTCGTCATCGATCGCGAACCGACCCGGCAGGTCGCGCCGATGGGCGTCATGCGCCATGATGATGGTTTCCAGCTGCGCCTCGGAGAGATGTCCCTCCTCGATCAACCGTGCGGGCAGGCGCAAGTCATCACGGCCCGTATTTGAGGGCATGGGCGGGGCAACCGAGGCCATGGCGATGCTTTCAACGAGCGGCGTGGGATGTTCCTGCGCATCCGCAATCTCGATCCGTTGCGGACGGTAGCGCGCATAGATGTCCGAGATGGGCATGTTGTTGCGCGGGGTCTGAAGGCTCGTGAAGCTGAGCGGACGGACGGCATTGGCCCTGGCTGTGGGGGCGGTGATAACACCGGCAGCGGTCTTGCGCGGGACAAATGATCGAACGGTCGGCCGAGCATGAGGGATCGCTTCAACCCGTTGGGCCGGGCTCATCTCGGTCCGTGTTGCGGCCACGGCATCGACAAATGGAAGGGCTTCATCCAGATCGCACAAAGTGGCGCGGATCATCTCGCCGCCCTCCTGCACCTTGTCGAAGACCATCAGCTGGGTTTCGACAGAGGTGCCGAGCTTGCGGTAGACCTGCCCCGGCATCGTCAGCGCCAATCGTGGCGTCAGGAGACCGCAGGCGCGGGACCAATGCGCGGCATCGCGTTCGGGCGTGAACCCCGGCGGCATGATCGCCACCAGGCGCCCACCTGGTGCCAGGCGCTTTGCAGCCGCAATGAGATGTTTGGCAGCGATGTGCTTGTCGCGGGATCGGTCGACCGAGGAGGCGAAGGGCGGATTCATCACCACGACGTCGGGTAGAACCGGCGTCTGAAGCAGATCGTCGATATGCTCGCCGTCATGGCCCGTCACATCGCCACCAAAGACCGCGCGCAAAAGGCTCTGGCGAAAGGGGTCGATCTCGTTGAGCACAAGGGTGGCACCGGCCCGGGCGGCGAAAGCTGCCAGGGCACCGGTGCCAGCCGAGGGCTCCAGCACGGTCTCGCCCTTGCGAACGGCTGCCGCCCGCAAGGCTAGCGCCGCAAATGGCAGCGGCGTGGAAAACTGCTGTAGCCGGATCTGCTGCTCTGACCGGCGGGTTTCCGTAAGGAGACGTGAGGCGAGGAGTTTTACGTTGGCGATGTCTGCTGTGGCACCGGCCCCACGCAGAAGCACCTGGATGGCCGCTGCCTGCATCATGTCATAGGCCATGCGCCAGTCCCAGGCGCCACCGGCATCGCTGCCATGAAACGTCTCGCGCATGATACGCGCGAGCGCTGAGCTGCGCAGGGGTTGGTGGTGGATCTCTGTGCCGATAAGCGCTAGCGCAGAGGCGAGATCGGCTTCGGAGATTGCGAGAGCCGGGTTGGCCGTTCTGGGTTTGGACATGGGGGTTTTCCTTTGAATCAGGGTCTGAGTTCCAAAGGACAAAAAGCCCGCTCTACACTTTTTGTGGTTTCCGCCGAAAGCTATGACGGAGGTTGGGCAACGAGAGTGAGTGCAGAATTTCAGATCACGAGCGCGACCCGCCCTTGTCCGAATCAAAGGCTAAGTCACGCAGCCGATCGGCAAACACTTTTTTGACAGAAGAAGCGGCGGCAACCCACCAAAACACCCCGAAACGCACAAAGGTACCAGGTAAGACCAGAACGCACTGTTCAAGACTGTTGGCGGCGCTTCTCATCAATCACCGCCTGCACAAGATTCATCACGTAGGAATGCGGTGTCGCGGCCTGCTGGTCATTCAGCGCCTCCTTCACCTTGGACCGAAACCAGGCATCATGGGACGTCATCTCAGCGGTCACGGCAATGGTCCTCGAGGCGCCTATCCAGAAATTCGCCTAGGTCTCTCGGCATAACTGCAACGCTCAGAGCGACCCGAGATCGGCGGTAGGGAGAATGGACCTTGGACAGATTGACTTTGTCGCAAGCCTGTTTGCGGTCTGAAGGCTGTTTCGACTCGGATTCCCCGTTCACGCGATGATCGAACGTTACAGCAAAACTTCCCGGACGATAAGACTCTTGAGATCTCTACATTATGGGGATGACCAAAACATCTGCGCACAGACGCCCCTTCACACCATTGCCGACGTTGGGGCGGGATGCCGCGAAGGTCTCAAACGAGCCCACTTCGACAGATGCTGCAGAATAACTGAATGGCCGCTTCTCGGTCTTTGCTGTGCACTATTTTTGCGGTTGCCTTGTTCAGGCTTTTTCGGTGTGTCTTCCGTTGCGCGGAACCCAACCAGAATGCGGCTGTTCATGCCGCCGCCTTCAGATCGGAACGTGCATCACCGTTTTTGGATAAGTTCTGTCAGAAGGACACAATCAAAACGGTCATTTCTCATAAAGACTCTGACCCAGAGGTCATTGGAGTTCTAAGCTGCGGAATAGCTCGTAAAGACCTCGCTGCTACCATCCCGGCGGATCAAGAACACATCATAAGCTTCACGCTGATCTTCTGGGCCCATTCCAGGCGACCCATAAGGCATGCCAGGAACAGCGAGACCGACAGCATCTGGCCGTTCAGCCAACAGGCGGCGGATGTCGGCAACCGGCACGTGACCTTCGATCATGTAACCCTCAATCTCGCCCGTGTGGCACGATATCATTCTTTGCGGGATGCCATTGTCCAGCTTGTGACGCATCATGAGGGTCCCAAAGCTCCGCTCCTCGGTGACGCGAAAGCCCTCCTGCCTAAGAATGGCGACCCAGGCGCGACAGCAGCCGCAATTAGGGTCTTTGAGAACGTGGATTGTTGGTGCAGCTTGCGCAAATGCCGCAAGCGGCGCGGCGCTGGCAATGCCAGCGACGGCGGTCAAAATTTGGCGGCGCGTTATGTGCATCGCATTTCTCCTTTTGAATAGCATGCCTTGGGCGGGACTTGGGTTGCGCAGTTGGGCGAACGTGCTGTCGAAGCCCTTTGCGGATGGTATGCGGACATCGTTTATCTCCCCGTGATATTTCCCTCGCGTTGGTCTTGTTCCTGATGTCCCGGCTTGTCTTTCGTCGCGCGAAAGCCGTCCCAGAACAGCAGTGCCGCCCCACAGAAAATCGCCACGTCAGCGAGGTTGAAGGACGGCCAGTGGTATGTTCCGAAGTGAAAATCCAGAAAGTCAGGGACCGCCTGATAACGCAGCCGGTCGATGACATTGCCGAGCGCACCGCCGATGACCAGACCGAGAGCAGCAGCCGTCAGCCTGTTCGGCGCGCGCCATAACCAGATCAGCAGCCATGCCATGATCGCGGTAGCAAGCACGACGAGACCCCACCAGGGCACGATCCCACCGAGCATGCCGAAGCTGACCCCATCGTTCAGGACACGAACGAGATTGAGAAAGGGCAGAACCTCGACCCCATGCTCAAGCGCCGGGGTGTTCAGGGCAAGCGCCTTGGTGCCCTGATCGAGACCGAAAGCTGCAATCGTGCAGACCGCCCCCAGAATGCGGCTGTTCATGCCGCCACTTTCAGATCGGAACGCGCATCGCGGATGATCGCCCAGGAAGAATGCAAGAACAATCCTGCGATGCCGAAGGCGACGATTCGGTCGGGCCATGCGCTACCCAGCCAAAACACCAGACCGGCGGCGATAACGACTGCCGCATTGCCGATGGCGTCGTTGCGCGAAAACAGCCAGACGGCACGCATGTTCGCGTCGCCTTTGCGGAATTTCAGCAGGGGCAACACGGAGATGACATTGATGACAAGAGCAATAAGGCCCAGTATCCCCATCAGAGTGGCGTCTGGCGGTGTCGGCTCGAATGCCCGTATGATGGTTGTGCCAAGGACGCCAAGACCGAGCAAGCCGAGAAAGATGCCCTGAATCAGGGCTGATCGCGCTCGCCAGGCGAGGCTCCAGCCGATGGCCAGAAGTCCGAGGAAGGTAATTGCGCCATCGCCGATGAAATCGAGCGCATCGGCCTTCACAGCCTGCGATCCGGAGATGAACCCGCCGACCATCTCGATGACACCATAACCAACGTTTAGGATTACGACGATCCAGAGCGCGCGTCGGTAGGCCGGGTCCTGATGGGCCGCACCTTGCTGAATATCCTCGTCGCTCTCGATACGGTCAAACCCATACCCAGTTGTCTCAACGGCTTTTTCGATCTCCGGCAACCGCGCTTCAGGGGCCTTCAAGGTCATGATATGGGTCGCCGCCGACACTTTCACCGCGTCGGGCGCGACCCCGGCAGACTGCGCCGCTCGTTCAATCTGTGCGGCGTCCTTGGCGCAATCCATGCCGGAGACGCGGTAACGGAAGGATGGAATATCTGCTATCGCGTTTTCTGCGTTGGCCATGGTCGCAGTTCTCCTGCTAAAGTGGATCAAAGGATAATATATCAGTGAGTAATGATATGACGCAGATCGTTACCGACCGCAAGACCGCTACCATTGAACAACGCGCAAAGCTTTTCCGCGGCTTCGCCGACCCAAGCCGCTTGGCTATTCTCGGTGCCTTGTGCGGGGGGCCGCTGGTTGTTCACGAACTCGTCGAACGCACGGAATTATCGCAACCAAACGTTTCCAACCATCTCCGATGTCTTTTGGATTGTGGGCTTGTCGCCAGCGACCGCGATGGACGCTTCATTCGCTACCGTATCAGCAGCCCGCGCATTACAGCCCTTTTGAATGATGTGGACGCACTTCTGGAATTGGTCGCAGAGGGTGTTGAGGCGTGCGGCAACTATCGCGAGTGACAAACGGTCGTTTTGGCAGCAAAGAAAGCTGGTCATAAACCTGCCAAGGCCGAAGCGGTTACACTTGCAGGTTCTGCCGACGCTAGGTCATGCATCCCGGAGGACGTAAGATTGGGGGGCATCCACCATTCGTTGAACGGTCCGCCGAACCGGACGTTGGCGCATCCGCAGCGAAATCACCATTTGTCCGCACTGTGTGAGCTCATGCGCCGTGCAACGAGCGACCGCTTTGGGATATCGACCTTCCCAAAAACGAGGGTTTTAGGAACAGCCTTACCTATGAATCGTTACTCTCTGGTCACGAGACACTACTTTAGGTTAAATAAACCTCTATAGAATCAATCGTGAAGCTCTCCATGTCCGATATTCAACCAGCCGCGCCAAAGGCGTTTATCTCCTACAGTTGGAGTAGCTCAGACCATGAAGCTCGGGTCTTAGATCTTGCGACCGACCTTCGTTCGGCTGGAGTTGATGCAATCCTTGACAAGTGGGATCTGCGCGAAGGCCAAGAGTCCACTGCTTTTATGGAGCAGATGGTTACTGATAAAGGCATTCAGAAAGTCATAATCGTCTCTGACCGAGTTTACGCTGAGAAATCAGACCAGCGTTCCGGTGGCGCAGGAACCGAAGCGCAGATCATATCCCCAAAGCTCTATAGTGGCGAAGACGAAGGCAAGTTCGTCGCGCTTGTGTTTGAGCGGGATGAACACGGAAACGCCTGCTTGCCTACTTACTATACGTCGCGTATTTTTATTGATTTTACGGATTTGACCAGAGCGACAGATAGCTTCGAGCAGCTTGTCCGTTGGATTTTTGACAAGCCACTTTACAAGAAGCCAGACGTAGGGCGTCCGCCAGCCTACCTGAAATCAGATGAAGCGACGATCACGCTTGCCACGAGCGCGGCGCACCGTCGGGCAATGGATGCTGTTCAAAATAGCAAACCACATGCCTTTGCCGCGACGCAAGAGTACTTAGAAACCCTGACTGATCAGCTAGAGGCATTCCGCATCAATGTCGAAACTGATCCACTGTCAGACGAAATATCAAGCAATTACGCTGCATTTCTACCATATCGGGATGAAGCAATAACGCTGGTGCGTGCAATTGCTCGAGCAGAACCTGAAACCCGTTACGGAGATGCGTTACACGCTTTTCTCGAACGGTTCATTCCCTATTTCCACGCGACGCCAGAGAGTGGCAGGCATCGCAAATTTGATTTCGATAACTACAAATTCTTTGCACACGAACTCTTGCTGTATTTCTGTACGATTGCGATGACTGATGGCCGTTCTGACCTATTCGATGCAATCACTGGACGACCCTATTACGACGCCGTGCGTGGAGAGAACGGCGGTAACGCAGTGGGAACTTATGACGTGTTTTTCTTTCACGACAGCCTCCTTGACCATCGCAATAAACAACTAGAACTAAGGCGCCATTCGCTTCATGCTGATCTTCTCAAGGAAAGGGCTGCGGGAAGCGGATTTAGGTTCGAACAACTAATACAAACTGACTTTGTTCTGTTTCTGCGCAACCGCCTGCTCCACGCAGAATCCTACTACTTCTGGTTTCCGGTTACGATGTATCTTCTCTCCTATGGCCATCGCCCGTTTGAGATATTTGCTCGTGCTCAGTCGACACGAGAACTTATGCGCTTGCTCCCTCTGCTTGGGATTGAAGATCGCGTGCCACTTGACGAGTTGGTCAAGGTATATTCTGACGATCCGCAAAAAGCGCCACGTTTTAACGATGGATGGGATTGCCTAGATATTGGGAGGTTGACGGGGCACGATCAGCTAGGCTCTCGACCTTAACCGCCAGCGCACGCGCTCCAAAAACCACCGTTTTTGACCGCGTGGTTCTGACGGGGGGTTTCTGTCCGGCTCCGGACGTTCAGACGCGCGCGGCGAGCGGCAGGTTCGAGCCCAAAATACCGGATGCTGCGGACTCGTCGAACGTCCTGTCTAGCCAGGTGACTTCAAGCAAATCGTCAATTCGGTCTTAGCGCGTGCCTACCGAAATTGAGGGTTTGAGATGCAGGTGATTTCTGATCTAGGCTGACGAGATCAATTCATCAGGTAGCAAAACAGCATGATAAATGAGACAAGTGACCTTGCCCGGTCTGAAAGGCCCAAAACGCTGCGGGCCAGAACACTCGGTCTGAAGCTCGACGGTAGCACAGGGCAGTGGAATTCGATTACAGATGTCGAAGGTGTTTCAGTTGGGTACACGACGCTGATCAGTGGCAGCGGCGCACTCGAAGTCGGTTCTGGGCCAATTCGAACCGGGGTGACAGCCATCTTGCCCAGACCGACAGATCAGCTTTGCGATCCAGTAATGGCAGGCATATTCAGTTTGAACGGAAACGGAGAGCTTACCGGGTCGCACTATATCGAGGAAACTGGAAAGTTTTCCTTGCCTATAGCTATTACGAACACGCATTCCTGCGGTCTTGCACGTGATGCGGTCATCAAATGGGCTGCCGCAAGGTTCCCTGATGTCTATGCCGACGGATTTGCGCTTCCGGTCGCCGCCGAAACCTATGATGGATTTCTGAATGACATCAACGGGTTTCACGTCACAGACGCACATGTAATTTCCGCAATCGAACATGCCACGACTGGCCAGATACAAGAAGGCAGCGTTGGTGGCGGCACGGGGATGAAGTGCTTTGGTTTCAAGGCTGGATCAGGGACTTCCTCGCGGTTGGTGCAGTTTGATGGCCACACTTATACGGTCGGCACATTTGTACAGGCCAACTTTGGCGGCCGGACAGACCTGACCGTACTGGGCTATCCTCTGGGTAAAGAGATGAAAGAACCCGCTATGGTCAGGAATACTCATGACCCTGATTTAAGTTCGATCATCGTCGTAGTCGCGACTGACGCGCCAATTCTGCCGCATCAACTGAAGCGTTTGGCGCGCAGGGCGACGCTTGGGGTCGGCAAAACCGGCGGCATTGGCCGACACGGGTCCGGAGACATCTTCTTGGCATTCTCGACAGGGAACACAGTTCCGGATTTTCGCGCTTCCGAGCGCTTGCTTCGCCTTGAGATGGTACCGGATGAACATCTTGACAGGTTCTTCGAGGCGGTCGTCCAATCCACTGAAGAGGCGATACTGAACAGTATGATCGCAAATTCGGACATGACCGGTCGCGACGACAACTTTGTGCCAGCAATTCCACACCGAGAACTCTTGCGCGTAGGATTGTAGGTCCAAGGGGATAGCCCCCCGACCAGCCACAAAGCCGACCTTGGATCAACAGCGTCGAATTCACACTTTGTCCGCATCTTACCAGTTAGTACACGATGCAGCGAACGGCAGGTGTACGGATAGGGAGGGACTTCTGAGAATTTCATCGTACCAGCCATATGACACACCAATGTCGCCTATTTCACTTGGCCCAAGTATGACGGCGATTGAAACGCATAATGCCCACTCACTGGCAGCCTTAGCGTGGGAATCCGCCCCTTCGGGCATTCGACCCCACTTACCGATCGGGCGCTGCTTCAAGGGACGTCTCGAACCGCTTGTTCGCCGCCGCTGCTTCTTTCAAGAGCGCGTCAAAATTGTCAGGTGGATTGCCATCTTCCAACATCCCTTTGAACGTCGCATAGGCATCCGTCTTGCTGCCGTAGGCGCGCAGGGTCTTGTCGTCGTTCACCCAGGCCACCACGATGACCTTCGCATCGCTGTTGAAGCGGTAGAACAGCCGATACTGCTGGAAGAATTTCGCCCGGAACCAGTGCTTGCGGTGATCGCCGAGTGTGCCGCCTTGCCGGAAGGCGGCGGCACCCGGATCCGCCGGTATGGCCTCGGTCACCAGCTTGAAGATGGCGGCCAGCCGTTTCGTGGAATTTTTCTTGCGCCAAGTCTTGGGATCGCGTGCCTTACGCGCCTCGACCTCCAGGGTCAGCCCTTCGAGCTGGTCCAGAAAGAGCGGATGCGCATAAATCGACCATCCATTCACGACAAGGGGCGCTCGGGCGGGCACGCTATCGCCGGTCATTCATCCTCGAGCGATAGCGGTGCATCGAGATCGACGTCAACGTCTCTGACCAGTGATGCAAGACGGTCATGCAAAGCGCCATCGAACGCCCGAATGCGGTCCGGATGCGCCTTGATATCGGCTTCGACAAAATCGAGAAACGTGCCGAGCGCTGGATCATCCTCTTCGGCGCGTACGGGCTCGATATAGACCCTGCCACTCGCCTCGGTGCAGTAGCGAATCCGGTCGCCCTTGCCCAGCTTGAGTTGCTTGCGCACACCCGCCGGCACGGTCGTCTGATACCGATCCGTGAGTTTCGAGACATCTTGTGCGAGCGCTGTCATGGCAGTCTCCTGAAAGAAAGGGGGTCTTTGCTGCCTGTGATAGGTAATGCACTTGCATTGCCTTGTCAAGACAAGCCGCAGCATCTGCTGTCGCCGGGCAGGCCGATAAACCGTCCGGCGCAGCACCTATTATCGCCCCGCCAGAAACTCCGCCAGCACTGGGCTGGCCGCACCCTTCGCGGAGCTGAGCAACTCCGAGCCCACAAGCGAAGCTTTCGAAAGGCGCACAAGGCCGCCGGTTTCCTCGATGCGGTAGCAGCGGCGTTTTTGCCGCCCCCGCCTGTAGTGCGTCGCAGTGACGATCTGGCAGGTGCTGCCATCGGTGAGCGTCACAGGGGTGGCGAGCCTGATCTTGTCGCCTTCCTGGTAGTCTGGGATCGCAGCCCAATCCCGGCAGCGCTGACGCCAGTCCTGGGCGTAGCTGTCCGGGTTTTTCAGGTCGGAGAGAAGCTCGATCAGCCCAAGCGGAGCACGAGATTCGTTCGGGCCAGCGCTTTCCTCCATGTCCTTGTAGCCCCAGCAGCCGTCATCGTATCGGGTGAGGAAGACAGCCCCGAAAGTGATGGAGCCATCCGCATCGGTGACATAGGTCGTGTCTTCGACAGGGGTGCCGTCGAGATTGGTGACCTTTGCCGCCGCGTACCAAGTCGAACCCACCTTGCACGCTTTGACCAGTTCCGTCTTGCGCGTATCGCCATGAGAGGTGCAGAGCCGGACGATTTCCGCTTTTTCGTCCGCGTAGGTCTGGACGCGGCCGTCGGTGTAAAAGAGCCAACCCATCACGCCGCCCTCCGGTCATCGATTTCCATCAGCGCATCGAGCGGCACGCGGTAGGGCTGCATGGCGTCGAAATCCTCGCAATTGCCGCAGTTCTGCACGATCGCGAAGGTGTCGCAGGCATCCTTGAGGATGACCCGGAAGGTGCCGCCGAGGCCCGAGGGCACTTCGTAGGTCCCGCCGATGAGATAATCCGAGGCCCGGCGCACGAAGACGCGGATGCTGTGGCCATCGGTGGCGAGCCGGATGGCCCCTCGCCCCCGGTCGATGAGCACCTGCACGTCATCCAGGATGTCGGTGTAGAACTGGCCGGTCAGATCGCGAAACGCCATGCGGCGCTGCGCCATCCAGTCGGTGTCCCGAAACGGGTTCATGCCGTCGGCGAAGGCGAAAGAGGGATCGGCCTGTTCGGTGGTGACGATTCGGGTGGTCGTGCCATCGATGCCGTTCGAGCGCAGATGCACACCATTGCCGACGATCAGGATCAGGGCGGGCTTGTCCACGGGCCCGTTCCAGTTGGGCAGGAAGGTTTTGCAGGCGCGCGCATGTGCGATTTGCGCCGCAACAGCGGAGGCAGAGAACTTGAGAATAGCCATGGGGATGTCTTTCGGTTGAGTGTGGGAGGGTCGACCCGCGCGGGTGGCATGGTCCACGCGCGGGTCGCGTGATGGCTCAGGCCGCTTGCGCGACCTCGCCGTCAGACTCCGGGGTTTCCGCGATGGGCTCCGCCTCATCAAAGGCGATGCCGGCGGTCTGCATCTTCGGCGGGCACCAGGCGGCCACGGCAGCGCGCTGCGCGTCCGTGAGCGTAGCGAAGGGCTCTGCAAAGAGCTTGTCGCAGAAGGCGACGATCTCTTTCTTGCTCGACGAGGCCAGCGTCACAGCCTCCTGGGCGAGACCCAGATCGTCGCCGAGGATCTTCAGCAGCCAGGCCTTCTTGAAGCGGTTGAACAGCGCCGCGTTCGGCGTCCAATGCGCGCGGATATCGGGCATGATCTCGATTTCGAAATCATGCATCAGACTGTCACGCTGGCGGTCCCGCGCGAAGCAGGACTGCGTGGTGCTGGCCGTGGCATAGGCGACGAGCTTGGCCTTCTCGCCTGCCTCCAGCGCGCGAAACGCCGCGAACTGATCGGCGGGCGCGCGGGTGTCATCGAGCCAGGACAGATCAAGCGCATCATGCGCCGCCGCCACCTGCTCAAGCGAGGTCTCGTCGATCTCGTCCATCTTGGCATGGCTGCGGTATTCCTTGCGGGCATCGATCTTGATCGCCTGCGTGACACTCATGCCGCTGGCCAGAACGTCACTGACCAGCTTGAAGAGCGTCAGATCGAGCGTGGCTTCCGGATGCAGCGCCATCGCGGCCCCAAGCGCCATGGCCCGCTCGGTCATGAGGTCCTCAGCCAGTGAGGCTGGGTAGGTGATTTCGCCGGCGTCCGGGGCCTCCTCCGCGGTCGGGCTTGCCGAGGAGCCGCGCGCGCCCTCCTCTTTGACGGTGTCTTCCGGGCGGACGAGACCCACATGGAGCGTCACCTGACCATTCGACCACGAGGCGATTACCCCAGACTGCGCGAGGTCCTCGGCGCTGTAGGCCTCCTGCAGATCGTGGGCTTCCTCTTCCAAGGCATCCACGCGGTCGTAAAGCGCGTTGTAGGCACCGTCCTCGAGCCCCTCATTCTCCATCTCGAGCTGCAATTTCTCAAGCTCGGCGGTGATCTCATCCACGCGCTTCAGGGCAGCTTCATCAGGTTCGATCGGGCCGGGATAGACGCGGCCGTAGTCGGCCATGGTCGCGTAATCATAGCGGACCATCGCATCGGCCCAAGCAAAGCCCAGCCTCATACGGGCGTCCTCGGCGGCTGCACCGAGCTTCTCAAGCAGGATGGTCTCGACCAGCGCCGCATCCTCGAGCACGGAATGCTCTTCCAGAAGGTCAGCCGCGACGGCGCCGCCGCGGGCCTCGTAGTCCGCGCGCACGAAAGCCCCGATATCATCGCTGACCTGCACACCGCGGGATTTGAGCGCCTGACGGACCGTGTAGGCCTGCAGATAGCCGCCGTCTTTTGTGAGCGCCTCGAAGACCTCGCGCTGCGCCTCCTGGCTCGGGTGCTCGGCGAAGGCTTTCATCGTGTCGAGCGTGATCACCTTGCCCCGGGCCGCGGCGCGGATGTCGGGGTGGATAAGGCCATAGCGCAACCGGCCTTTCACGGCCGCCACCGTGGCGCCGAAGGTCTTTGCGATCGTCTCGGGCGTCTGGCCGTCGACCTCCATCATCCGGGCGAAGGCCTCGAACTCGTCGATGGCATTCATCGGTGCCTGGGTGATGTTCTCGGCGAGCGACAGCGCCGTGGTGACGTCGCACTCCTCCGGCACGAGGCGGCAGTCCACCTTGGTCTTCGCCGTGAACCCCTTGGCGGCCTTGTCTGCGACCAGCTCCTTCAGCGCGGCATGGCGTCGGCCACCAGCGAGGACAGAGTATTTGCCGTCGAGCTTCTGGACCAGGAGCGGCTGCAGGAGGCCCAGCACAGCGATGCTGGCCTTCAGATGCGCGATGTTCTCGGGGTCATAGGTTTCCGGCGCGTTGCTGCGCACATTGGCAGGATGCGGGACCAGATCGCCGATGGCGACGGTGAGAGGGGCAAAGCTTGTGGTCATGGGATATCCTTCCAGGTGGGTGAGGTGTGGCCCGCGCGCTTGCGCGTGACCAATCCCCGGCTTCAGGGATCACCACGACAAAAGGCCCGCTTTCCCTTTGAGGGGTCAGTGGGCCTTCATCGCCTGGGGTGTCAGGAGGGGAGTCCCCTGCCCTTTTACCAGTCGCGCGCCAGCATGATGGTCAGCACGCGCATGGTGGTGGCAGGATTGTCCGGGGTCTCAGCGCCGTAGCGGAAATCCGAATCTGCCTCATAGAGATCGATCTTCCAGAACACGGTCTCGCCCCGGATCTCGACCGCCCCGAAATCGTGCCAGCCCTCGGGATCATTCTCAGGCTCGAATGTATCGAACGCACCGGTCGCCTTCACCGCCTCGGCCATGAAGCCGTCACCGGCCTCCATAAGCGAGCGGGTGACATGCATCCGGCCCTGGATGGGCTGCGCGGGCGGCACGCCAAGGCACGCGAGCTTGCGAAACGCGTCGTTCTGCGCCGCGATCACGGTCGGATCCGGACGGTCTGGCTGGGGTTGAAGGGTCATGGGCATGGGGATCTCCTTTGAGAGGTTTGAAACACCCTTCCCAAAGCCCGCTTTCTCTTTTCCGCCGGTCGGAAGGACCCGTCCAAACCTGCCCGAACCAAACAGTTCCAATAGTCCGCTCAGCGGACAAAGTGAGCTTTCGCTGCGGCTGCGCCAATGACCACTCTTGAATCTCACAGGTCAGGCATAGATACAATGTCTTCGCAAACGCCTCGATCAATCAGAGAGCCGCGTAACAGCCCTGCTATCCGCACCGACAAGGCGAAGCTGGGTACCTTGGATAATTAGGAACGAAAAATGAGATTATTTGGCGGCATTAAAGATACATTTAAAAAGAGCGAGGCGGCGGTTATCGTTCAAAACCTCTTGGAGATGCAGCAAAAAAGTGGGCTTTTTGATAGCGACCCGGCATGATCTGCAACGAGCTTAGTTGATGCTGTATGGACGAAGAACCCCCACCTGTTCGATGGACGGTTTGGCCAGAGACCGCACAAAATTTCACTAGCTGCTTCAGCATTTTCAAACGCAATAGACGTTCTTGAGGTTGGGAACCCAAACAGCAACTGCTTTGCGATGTGCCTCGGTAACATCCTCAACGAGGTGTCCGTAAACGGTAAGCTGTATCCGTTGAACAATCTGGATATGGATTTGCTCGACACCGCCTCTAAAACTTTCACCCGAATTTCCGAAGAGTTCGCCGCGTCTCCGCTAGGTCAGGAGATTGACAACCTGATGAACCAAAACGAGGACGGCTGGGACGAATGGTTTGATCGATACAAAGTTGCTGCAGGGAAACAAAATCCGGTACTAGCACCTGATGAAAAGGGCTTTTCGTTGATCGACATTATGGATGATGAGCCAACCAAACGAGCCTTTCGTGATGGCGTTAACCCAGAAAATTTGGGGAAGATGTTTGCAGAACAGTTCGACATTACAAAAATGGGTTTTGAATGATGCAGGGGCACAATTTCCCGAAAGCCGTCATTCGCCATCTCGCAGAAACCCGCAACTATGGTGAAGGTTTTCTGATGCGGGTCGCGGCGGCACGTTGCGCACTGGCGAGACCACGACCCGCGTTGGAAAACCTCCCAAGGTGGAAGCCGTGGGGATCTTGGACCCGTCTATGGGGAAAGTGTACAGTCGGTTAGGGCAACCGTTGCATCAGGGGTGCGGCTGAAGGTGCGTATGGTGCCCGATACGCTCGCATGCACGGCTAAGGATGCCGACAAAGCTGTTTGTTTCGGTGTCATTGCCGCTTCGTGCGACGCTGGAAGTGAACAAGCACAGGCTGTTAGGACCAAGTCTGCGGATTGCAGCTGGTGGATTTCCGTGACGAGTGACAGGCGATTTGTCATGCGGCCTGCTCCCTTGGCGGTGCTCGTGATGACGGCTTTTGCCCGCGCCGGAAGATTTCGACGATGCGCATGGGGCCGCCGCAACAGGGGCATGGTTCGCGCAGGGTGAGTGAGACGATCTCGGCGTCGGGTTCTGACGCAGGGGTCTGTTCGGGGCGCTGGACGCAGAGCAATGTGCGGATCTTCGTGATGTTTGCCTTGCGGGTCGAACTGGCCAGCAGGCCGTAGTGCCTGATGCGGTGTAACCCGTCAGGCAG
>NZ_LGHS01000010.1 GCF_001202025.1 Pseudorhodobacter aquimaris | reverse complement strand
TTTTTCACATAGTCAGCGTGGCCGGGGCAGTCAACGTGGGCGTAGTGACGGTTTGCCGTCTCATATTCCACGTGCGCGGTCGAGATCGTGATCCCGCGTGCTTTCTCTTCGGGCGCGCCGTCGATCTGGTCATAGGCGCGGAAGTCGCCAAAATATTTCGTGATCGCAGCCGTCAACGTCGTCTTGCCGTGGTCAACGTGACCAATCGTGCCGATGTTTACGTGCGGTTTGCTACGTTCAAACTTTGCCTTTGCCATCGTGGAATGCCTCAAACATTGGGGGGGACCACAACGGCCCCCGTTCTATCTCGGGCGCGAGATATCCACTTCAGACGGGAAAATCAAGCTTCACTTCGATGAAACCGGCGCGTTCTTTGGTTTTGGCGGCAGGCCGAACCATTCAGGGTTCTCTGAAAGCCAGCGCTCAATCCGTTTGGCGGCGTTGAAGCTCAGTCTTTCCATCTGTTCTTCGGCGGTGCGCGTCAGGCCGGACCCGATCATCGTATCGCCGTCAATGCCTTCGAACACGGTGAATTGCTCGCCCTCATTCATCTTTTTACCAAGTGCATCATCCCAAAGCGTCGCCGTCACCACCAGCGCGGATTTGGGCGAAAGCACCAGCGGGATTCCGGGCGGGGCCAGCGCATAGGCATCCACCGACACGCCAAGGTTATAAAATTTATCCCCCTCATAGCGGCCCAGCCGTTTATCAAGCGCCGCTGTCAGGCTGTCATCCCAGTCTTGGGGATCGGCCTCGCGGGAAATCGGAACCTTTTGCGGGTTGTCGGCCACGACGATGTTATGGCCCAGCTTGAAATTGCCCAACTCCACCGGGGCCTCGACCACATTTTGCCCGCCGCAGGCCGTAAGAAGGCCGAGCGCAAGACTTATGGCAGTCAGACGGGCAATAATCATAGAATACTCCTTGGTCAAAACCTGACCCTCGGCATAGCCTTTGCAAAGGGACGGCGCAACCATGCCGGCTTTGCCTATGCACATAATGCCCTATATTGTGGTTCACAAACGTCAATTTATCAGAGACCGTGATGCAAGACCCGCCCCCCACGACGCCCCAAGAACGTACCCCTGCGCGGGTGCCCCTGCACAATGCGCCCTTGGGGATATTCGCCTCGGCCAAGGTCGGGCGGCGCAACGTGCTGGAGCTGATCCCCGAAATCGCGACCCGTCAACCGATGATCTCGGGGCGCACAGGCAAGCGCTGGCATATGGTGATGGAGCCGGGCGCGCTCAAGCGGATGTTGCGCGACAAGGTAACGGATTACCCGAAATCTACCGTCACCAAGCTGATCCTTGAAAAGGCCATCGGCGATAGCCTGTTTGTGGCCGAGGGCGCGGATTGGCTGTGGCAACGCCGCACGGCCGCACCGGTTTTCAGCCACCGCAATGTCGCAGCCCTTGCGCCGGTGATGACGGCCGCGGCGGAACGATCAAGCGCGCGGATTGCCGCTGCGGATGGGCGCGCGGCGGATATGTTTTCCGAAATGGTTGCCGCAACCTTTGAGGTGATTTCGGACGTCACGTTTTCGGGGGACGAAGAATTCGACCGCAATGCCGTCCACCGCGCTATCGAGGGTTTTATCGCGCAGGCGGCCAAGGTTTCGGTCCTCGATCTGATCGGGGTGCCTGGCTGGGTGCCGCGTCCGGGGCGGATGATGGCTGGGGCGGCAATGCGCGAGATGCGGCAAATCGCAGATAGGGCGATTGAGAGCCGCAAGACCGCGCCGCGCCATGATGTGCCGGACCTGCTCGACCTGCTATTGGCGGGCGAGGACCCAAAGAGCGGCCGCAAGATGACGACCGCAGAGCTACGCGACAACTTGCTGACCTTCATCGTGGCAGGGCATGAGACCACTGCGCTGACGCTCTCTTGGGCGCTATATCTATGCGCCTTTGACCAAGAGGTTCAGGAGGCCGCACGCACCGAAGCACAGGCCGTTCTAGGCGACCGTGCCGCGACGGCCGACGATGTCGCAAAGCTGCCCTTGATCCGCCGGATTATTGACGAGACCTTGCGTCTCTATCCCCCGGCCGCCTTCCTTTCGCGCACAGCGATGGTCGCGGATGAGCTGTGCGGGCGCGAGATAAGGGCGGGCGATACCGTGGTTTTGCCGATCTACGCACTCCACCGGCATCATATGCTTTGGGATAACCCCGACAAGTTCGACCCCTCGCGCTTTGAGGACCCCGATGCGATTGCGCGCTTTGCCTATCTGCCCTTTGGCGACGGGCCACGGGTCTGTATCGGCGCAAATTTCGCCTTGCAAGAGGCGGTGGTCATTCTGGCAACGCTCTTGGCGCGGCACCGCTTTACACCGGTCAAGGGCAAAGAGCCCGCGCCGGTGATGATCCTGACCCTGCGCCCCCAAGGCGGGGTCTGGCTGAATATTGAGACCTTATAAGCGGCGCGTTTAGTTGAACTTATTGTCCCGCGGAAAGCCACGCGGGGCCATCCGGCCGGCCGTTGCCCGTTTGGCGCGCCATTCGTCAAGCTCGCTCTGCGTGCGGGTGCGCCCTGCCGGATCTTTCCAGCTCAGCCCTTCGGCAAGGGTGAAGGTCGTCACATCCGACATCCCCCCGTCTTTGTATTTTTGCAGGCGCACGCCCTTGCCCTTGGCCATTTCCGGCAGCTCGTCCAGCGCGAACACCAGCACCTTGCGGTTCTCGCCCACCACCGCGATATGATCGCCCGTGACAGGCTTGACCACCACGGTTTTGGCATCGCCGCGCAGGCTTTGCACCTGTTTGCCGGCACGGGTCTGGGCCACCACCTCATCGGACGGACAGATGAAACCATCCCCCTCGGAGGAGGCAACCAGCAGTTTGACCCCCGCTTGATGGATCTTCAGATCGACAATCTCTGCCTCATTGGGCAGATCGACCATCAGGCGCACAGGTTCCCCCATGCCGCGCCCCCCGGGCAGGTTGGCCCCGAGGATGGTATAGAACCGGCCATTGCTGCCGACCAGAATGATCCGGTCGGTGGTCTCGGCATGGAACAGGAAACGGCCCTCGTCGCCGTCCTTGAACTTGGCCTCGGTATCAAGCGAGACATGCCCCTTCATCGCGCGGATCCAGCCCATCTTGGAGCAGATCACCGTGATCGGCTCACGCTCGATCATCGCCTCATAGGGGACTTCCTCGACCTCGCCGGCCTCGGCAAACATTGTACGACGCGCGCCTTGCGCCCAAGTTTTGCCAAAGGTTTTCTGAACTTCCCTGAGGTCGGCGCCGATCTGTTTCCACTGCAAACGCTCGTCCGCCAAAAGATCCACCAACCCCGCACGCTCCACAAGCAAGGCATCCCGTTCGGCGATCAGCTCCATCTCTTCGAGCTTGCGCAAGGACCGCAGGCGCATATTGAGGATGGCGTCGGTCTGAACCTCGGTCAGCGTGCCCTTGCCCGGCACAGGCGGGACATAATCCTTTTCCGACATGGCCCGTGGCGGGGTCAGCGACCAATCCTGCGCCATCAAGGCTCGTTTGGGGTCGGCGTCATAGCGGATGATGTCGATCACACGGTCAAGGTTCAAAAACGCAGTGATGAAGCCTTCGAGCACCTCAAGCCGGTGGTCGATCTTGTCCATCCGGTGCCGGCTGCGCCTTTGCAGCACATCGCGGCGGTGGTCCAGAAAGGCACGCAACACCTCTTTGAGGCTGCACACCTTGGGGGTGCGCCCGTCGATCAGCGTGTTCATATTCAGGCTGAAGCGGATCTCCAGATCAGAGCTTTTGAACAGCATCCCCATCAACATATCGGGATCAACCGTGCGCGTCTTGGGCTCAATCACCATGCGCAGATCCTCGGCGGATTCGTCGCGCACATCGCCAAAGATCGGGATCTTCTTGGTCTGGATCAACTCTGCCAGCTTCTCGATCAGCTTGGATTTCTGAACCTGATAGGGGATTTCGGTGACGACGATCTGCCATTGGCCACGGCCCAGGTCCTCCACCTCCCATTTCGCGCGCAGACGGAAGGACCCGCGCCCGGTGCGGTAGGCATCCATGATATTGCCGCGCGGCTCCACGATCACGCCGCCGGTCGGGAAATCCGGGCCGGGGATCAAACCCACCAGCGCGTCATCACCGACCGCAGGATCTTTGATCATGGCTTGGCAGGCGTCGATCAGCTCATGCAGGTTATGGGGCGGGATGTTCGTGGCCATACCCACGGCAATCCCCGACGACCCATTGGCCAAAAGATGCGGAAAGGCGGCAGGCATGACCACCGGCTCTTCCAGCGTGCCGTCATAATTGGGGCGGTAGTCGACGGCGTTTTCCGTCAATCCTTCCATCAGCTTTTCGGCAATCGCGGTCAGCCGCGCCTCGGTATAACGGCTGGCGGCGGGGTTATCGCCGTCGATATTGCCAAAGTTGCCCTGCCCGTCGACCAACGGGTAACGCACGTTGAAATCCTGCGCCAGACGCGCCATCGCGTCGTAAATCGCACTATCGCCGTGGGGGTGATAGTTCCCCATCACATCGCCCGAGATCTTGGCCGATTTACGAAAGCCTCCCGTGGGTGACAGCTTCAGCTCACGCATCGCATAGAGGATACGGCGGTGTACCGGCTTCAGACCATCACGCGCATCGGGAAGCGCACGGTGCATGATCGTAGAAAGAGCATAGGTCAGATACCGGTCGCCGATCGCGCGGCGCAGCGGTTCCGAGGTGGTCATGGGCGGTGTGTCGGGATCATCTGGCGAATGTGTCATGGTCAGCGGTGTAATGGCCCTGCGCGATACGGTCCAGCCGAAATCCCGCCAGCACTGTCAAGATCTGTATCGCAGGCGGGAATACTTGTGGATAAACCGTTTCCACGTCGATTTTGCGTATTTTTTGGCGGCCTAAGGTGCCATAGTACAACCATTAACGATTTGTAAAAGCGGGCAACAGGATAATTGCGATGTGGAAGTTGGTGGTTTTGCTGGGGATCGGCATGTTCGTTGTCCTGATGATAGGGGGCGAGGACAGAGGCCAGCTTCGGCAGGGCCGTGTCGGGGTTGATCCGGCAACAACCAAAGTGCTGCGCCCACCTCAGGTGGTGGAATCGCCCCCAACGCAAGAGGTCGCTCGGGCCGATGTCATCCCCGTCACCCTACAGAAACCAAAGCTGACAGGTCAGGCACCGGTTACGGGCCGCTTCGTGCTCTCCGGGGATCCAACAGACGCCGTCCCCGCCCAGAATGTCGCCGTCCAGACCGGTGCCAGCGCCCTGCCGGTGATGTATATCAACGCGTCTGCCGTAAATGTGCGTGGCGGGCCGTCAACCAGTCACAGTGTCGTCGGCCGCCTGACCCGCGACGAGGCTGTGGCCGTGGTGGCGCCGCCAAAGGATGGCTGGGTACAGATACGTATCGAGGGTGACGGGGTTGACGGATTTGTCGCCGCGCGCCTGCTAACCGATATAGACCCGCTTGATTGACCTTTTCCTACCATAGGCGCTAGGGCTTTGACAAAAGGGGCCTTGGCATGACACAAAAATCCATTTTGATCACCGGCTGCTCATCTGGCATCGGGCTTGACGCGGCCCGAACATTGCACGCGCAGGGATGGCGGGTGTTTGCGACTTGCCGCGCCGAGGCGGATTGCCAGCGCCTGCGCGACGAGGGGCTGGAAAGCTTTGTTCTGGATTATGACGATGAGACCAGCATCAAGACCGCAGTCGATGAAACCCTGCGCCGCACCGGCGGCACCCTCGACGCGCTTTACAACAACGGCGCCTTTGCCTGCCCCGGCGCCGTAGAGGATTTGCCCCGTGACGGGCTGCGCGCGATATTTGAGACCAATCTTTTCGGCTATCACGATTTGACGCGCAGGATCATCCCCGTGATGCGCAGACAGGGCCATGGGCGTATTATCAACTGTTCTTCGGTGCTTGGACTGGTCGGTATGCGCTGGCGCGGGGCCTATGTCGCGACGAAATTCGCAATGGAGGGGTTGACGGATGTGCTGCGCATAGAGATGCGTGGGACCGGCATCCATGTGGTGTTGATCGAACCGGGACCGATCCCCACCAGAATTCGTGAAAATGCCATTGTGCATTTTGAGCGCTGGATCAATTGGGAAAACTCGCCCCGCCGCGCGGAATATGAAGCGGTAAAAGCGCGTCTCTATACCGCCGGCGGACCCGACCGGTTCGAGCAACCCCCAAGCGCTGTCACCGGCAAGCTGATCCACGCGCTAGAGGCCGACCACCCCAAAGCGCGCTATTTTGTGACCTTGCCCACCTATCTGATGAACATCGCACGGCGCATTTTACCGACCGCCGCCCTCGACTGGTTGATCGCAAAAGGCTGAAGCTGCGGATTTCTGTTCGCTTTTTCCCCCGTTGCGCATACATCATAGCCAAAGCCGCAAAACCGGAGCCCCCTCATGTTAAACGATCCGCTTTTTATCATCGCCGCCATCGCCTGCCTTCTTGTTCTGGTTATTCTGGTGCTGGGCATCGGCAGCTTTGGCAAAGGCGGTGCGGGTGCGGCAAAACGCTCCAATAAGCTGATGCGCTACCGTATTTATGCGCAGGCGGTTGCAGTCGGGTTGATATTGCTGTTTGTCTTTATACGCAGAATGGGGGGATGATGCATGGTTGTACTGTCAAAGATCTATACCAAAACCGGCGATAAGGGCGAAACAGCCCTCGGAAATGGCGACCGCGTGGCCAAGCACAGTCTGCGGGTGTCCAGCTATGGCACCGTGGATGAGGCCAACGCCACCATTGGCCTTGCGCGGATGCATGCGACCGGTGATCTGGATGCGGCGCTGGCGCGGATTTCCAACGATATGTTCGATCTGGGGGCCGATCTTTGCACCCCCGACCGCGACAAGGATGCCCAAGCGCCCTATCCGCGCCTACGTATTATCGACGCGCAGGTTGAACGGCTTGAATCCGAGATCGACGAGATGAACAGCAAGCTGACCCCCCTGCGCAGCTTTATTCTGCCGGGCGGGACGGCCCTTGCCGCCCATTTCCATCTTTGCCGCACCGTGTGTCGCCGCGCCGAACGAATGACCGTGGAGCTGGCCGCACATGAGGATGTGAACCCTGCCGCCGTCACATACCTCAACCGCCTGTCGGACTGGTTTTTCGTGGCCGGCCGTATTGCCAATAATGACGGTGCGGATGATGTGCTTTGGGTGCCGGGGCTGACGCGCTGATCGGAAATGTTACGAATCCTATCAGTTCCGACGGGCGATTGGCATCTATCACCCCGTTTTCAAGTCGGAAAACGTAAGGATGTTGTCGCTAACATGGTGCTTTTGGACTGTTTATTCCTCGAACAAAATTATATCAAAGCGAAGAGCGTTTAAGGGGCCTTCTGCCCCACCCCAAACCAAGGAGTCCGCGCAATGAAGGTTCTTGTACCTGTCAAACGTGTGATCGACTATAACGTGAAAGTCCGTGTGAAGGCGGATGGCAGCGGTGTTGATCTTGCCAATGTCAAAATGTCGATGAACCCGTTTGACGAAATTGCCGTCGAACAGGCCATCCGGCTTAAAGAGGCCGGAAGTGTCGAGGAAGTCGTGGTTGTATCCATCGGCGTAAAGCAGGCGCAAGAAACCCTGCGCACCGCTTTGGCCATGGGCGCCGACCGTGCCATTCTGATCGTTGCTGCCGATAATGTTCATAATGACATCGAACCGCTGGCTGTGGCCAAACTGCTCAAGGCTGTGGTCGATGAAGAAGCCCCCGGCCTGGTCATCTGCGGCAAGCAGGCGATCGACAATGACATGAACGCGACAGGGCAAATGCTCTCGGCGCTGCTGGGCTGGTCGCAGGCGACATTCGCGTCCGAGCTGGCGATTGATGGCGACAAGGCCGTTGTCACCCGCGAAGTGGATGGCGGTTTACAAACCATCAAGGTGAACATGCCAACGGTCGTGACGGTTGATTTGCGCCTGAACGAGCCGCGCTATGCTTCGCTGCCCAACATCATGAAAGCCAAGAAAAAGCCTTTGGATGAAAAAACCGCCGCCGATTACGGCGTCGATGTGGCCCCGCGCCTGACGGTGGTCAAAACCGCAGAGCCGGCAGGCCGCAAAGCCGGTATCAAAGTCGGCTCTGTGGATGAGCTGATTGCAAAACTCAAAGACGAAGCGGGGGTTATCTGATGGCTGTTCTTCTTTTGGGTGAAGTGACCAACGGCACATTGAATGTCGACGCAACCGCCAAGGCGGTGATGGCGGCGAAACCTTTGGGCGATATCGTTGTGTTGTGTGCAGGTGCCTCTGCGGCAGATGCAGCGGCAGAAGCGGCGAAAATCTCTGGCGTGTCCAAGGTGCTTTGCGCCGAGGATGCAAGCCTTGGTCACCGTTTGGCAGAGCCAACAGCCGCGCTGATCGTTGATTTGGCCAAGGATTACAGCCACGTAATTGCACCCGCAACGACAGATGCGAAAAACGTGTTGCCACGCGTTGCGGCGCTTTTGGATGTGATGGTGATTTCGGATGTGACCTCGATTATCGACGCCGACACGTTCGAGCGTCCGATCTATGCCGGGAATGCGATGCAAACACTGAAATCCGGCGATGCGATCAAAGTCGCTTCGATCCGGACGGCCAGCTTTGATCTGGCGGAAATGGGCGGCTCTGCCCAAGTGGAGACCATCGGTGCGGCGGCAGATCCGGCGCTATCGTCCTGGGTCGAAGACAAAGTCGCTGAATCCGATCGGCCAGAGCTGACCAGTGCCGGGATCGTGGTTTCGGGCGGTCGCGGTGTCGGCTCCGAAGACGACTTCGCGATGATTGAGAAGCTGGCAGACAAGCTGGGCGCGGCCGTTGGTGCCTCCCGTGCGGCGGTCGACAGCGGCTATGCCCCGAACGACTGGCAGGTTGGCCAGACGGGCAAGGTTGTCGCCCCCGATCTCTATATCGCCGTTGGTATCTCCGGTGCGATTCAGCATCTCGCCGGCATGAAGGACAGCAAGGTGATCGTCGCGATCAACAAGGATGAAGAGGCGCCGATCTTTCAAGTGGCCGATTACGGGCTGGTTGCCGATCTGTTCACGGCGGTACCGGAGCTTATCGAAAAGCTGTAATCGATTTTTAAATCACTCAAAGGGGCGTCCTTCCCAGACGCCCCTTTTGTTTTAAGCGGTGTTACGCTGCAAGCAGTTGATTGATGCCCGCATTCAGCGCATCCGCGACCTCTCTATGAGCCAAGGGTCCGGGAACCCCCTCGGCGGCGTGCCGCTCCAGCGGGGAAAAGACCATATCGTCGATCCCTTCATGATTCGCAGCCTCGCTGGTGACGACCTCCATATAGGCACTGGCATGCTGGCGCAGCTGATCAATCATCCCGGTATGCACCAAAACAGGGTCCGAATAGGGGTTTGCATCGGCACGCGCCGTGCTTGGCGCATGATCTGCCATCCACAAAAGCAGCGTTTTCCCCTTGATGCTTTGCAGCAACAGGCTCATCCGCTCAACCCATACCGCCTGCAATTGTGCGGCCACCGCCACAAACCGATGCGGCGAGACCTGAAACAATGTTTGCAGCATATGCCGTGTAAAATGGAATTCCGTGAAATCCACATCCCGGTACATATTCTGAAGGCTTGGATTCGCCCGTAAAAAGCGGTCGTTCCGCCGAGGATGAACCGCATAGAAAGGGTTGGTCAAATTCGCGGCCCCTACGACCTGAACAATTGTCAGATCGGCCCCCGACGCTATGTCCAGGGCCTCGGGATCTTTCAAAAAGACATCCGGCCCGGCATTCATGCAGCCAAGGTTGACCACCGGCATGCCGGTTTGTGCCGCCACCAAATCCGGAAACGGGTCCTTGACAAATTTCCCATAGGTTTCCGTACCCCCGATTGTCACAAAATACGGCCGCACAAGATTGTGCTTTGGTCCCCGGAAAGAAAGTTTCGATGTACCATAGCGGCACGTTTGATAGTCGAGCGGAACATCGCTCGGATACACATAGGCCATTTCACCCACCATTTATTTTCAACACCCAAGTTCGAGAGTGACGCAGAGTCCTTTCAAAATGGCTAAATCCTGAATTTGTCACGAATTCTCAGGATTTTCGCGGAATCTGCATCTTTGGGACACGCGGCCTTGCACGCCCCCCCGCACCGCGCATATGCTCCGCAATGACAGGATGCAGGAGAGCGGGATGTTGGAGATCAAGTCAGTCGGAATCGTCGGCGCAGGGCAGATGGGCAACGGGATTGCACATGTCTTTGCACTGGCAGGATATGATGTCACCCTTACCGATATTAGCCGGGAAAGCCTGGACAAGGCCGTGACCCTTATAGACCGCAACCTTGAGCGGCAGGTCTCACGCGGGAAAACCTCTGCCGAGGATAAGGCCGCCGCGATGGCCCGTATCAAAACAACGATGGACCTTACCGAGATCGGACCCTCTGACCTTATCATTGAGGCCGCGACGGAACGCGAAACCGTGAAACAGGCGATTTTCGACGATCTGCTGCCGCATCTGAAGCCACATACGATCCTGACCTCCAACACCTCGTCGATTTCGATCACTAGGTTGGCAAGCCGCACCGACCGGCCGGAAAAATTTATGGGATTCCACTTCATGAATCCCGTTCCAATCATGCAGCTGGTGGAATTGATCCGCGGCATTGCGACCGACCGTGAAACCTACGACACGTTGCTGGCAGTGGTCGAGCGGCTTGGCAAAACAGCGGCAAGTGCCGAGGATTTCCCCGCTTTTATTGTGAACCGGATCCTGATGCCGATGATCAACGAAGCGGTTTATACGCTGTATGAAGGCGTGGGATCGGTTAAATCGATCGATGAATCGCTAAAGCTTGGTGCGAATCATCCGATGGGGCCGTTAGAGTTGGCGGACTTTATCGGGCTGGACACCTGCCTTGCGATCATGAACGTACTGCATGACGGCTTGGCTGATACCAAATATCGCCCCTGCCCCTTGTTGACCAAATATGTCGAGGCGGGCTGGCTGGGCCGCAAAACCCAGCGTGGTTTTTATGATTACCGTGGCGAAACACCGGTTCCCACCCGGTAAAACCACCTCTGACACTTGACCTAGAAATCTTCGCCAAACATATTCTTGACCAAAGTATCAAGCGCTTCCAGCAAGACCTCGGCCTGCGGGCCAGAGGTCTTGACGGAAATGCTGGTGCCACGCGAAGCGGCAAGCATCAGCAAACCCATAATGGAATCCCCTGAAACGCTCATCCCGTCCTTGGAAACCTCTGCGTTTGCCTCAAACCCTTCGACAACCTCTACAAATTTGGCCGAAGCGCGGGCATGAAGCCCTTTTACGTTTTCAATCTTCAAAATACGCTCGCTCATGGGAGGTCTCCTTCTTCGCCCAGGTCGAGGCTGTTGATATATTTTCGGCCAGCATCCAGCGCCAGCGTTACGGCATCCTGTACCGCAAGATGCCGTGATTTGGTCAGCTTTATCAGCATTGGCAGGTTGGCCCCATAAAGGATCCGTCGACCGCGCCCGACACAAGCCATCAAGGACAGGTTCGAAGGGGAGCCGCCGAACATATCGGTGACGACAACCACCCCATCATTGCGATCCACAGAGTCCGCCGCATCACAGATTTCCGCCTGTTTCTGCGCACGGTCATGATCTTCCTCGATTGCGACCGCAATCATATCTTTTTGTTTACCCACAACATGTTGCACCGCCGAAAGATACTCGCGTGCAAGCCCGCCATGGGCAACAATTACAATTCCAATCACTCTTTGATCACCCTGTCCCGTTTGCGGGCTGCCCTGCGGCCCGTCGCTCAAGCTCCCGATGCCGTTTTGCCACCGGCCACCCTTCCTGTGCAAGCTTTGATGCGATCAATTCCGTCACGGCAACGGATCTGTGTTGCCCGCCGGTACAGCCAAAGCCGATGGCAAGATGGGCTTTGCCCTCATCCAACTGGGCAGGCATCAAAAACAGGATCAGGTCGTTCACCTTTTGGATAAATTCAGAAAATCGCGGATCCTTGGCGATATAGTCAAAAACTGCAGAATCACGCCCATCCATATCGCGCAGCTCATCCACCCAATGCGGGTTGCGCAGAAAGCGGCAGTCAAAGATCATATCCACACCCCGCGGAACCCCCCGTTTATAGGAAAAGGACTGGATCGAAACGGCAAGCCCCGGCACGTCGGATTGACCAAACCATCGCCCAATCTCGGCCCGCAGATCATGCGGCGACATTCCCGTTGTCTCAATCAGGTGATCAGCGCGCACACGAACCGGAGCCAAAAGATCCACCTCGCGCGCGATGCCGACCATAGGTGTGCTGTCGGGCGCCAAGGGATGGCGCCGCCGGGTCTGGGCAAAGCGGCGGATCAACTCATCTGCCGCGCAGTCCAGATAGATCACGTTCAGTGAAACCCTTGGATCGACTGTCAGCTTGTCGATCAAGGCGATCAAAGCCGCCGCGTTAAAGTCACGGTTGCGCGCATCCAAGCCCAAAGCCAGTGGGCGCCTCTGACTGTCGCCATCAATCAGCCGCGGCACAAGGCTGAGCGGGAGGTTATCAATCGCCTCATAGCCCAGATCCTCTAGCGCGTTGACCGCTGTGGTGCGCCCCGCCCCTGAAGGCCCGGTCACAAGGACAATACGATGTTCCATACCCCACTCTCGCCCGCTCAGATCCGCATCAATTCCATCGCCCGCCATGGGCAAGCTGTAGTAACCCGTAAGGAAGGTGGCCGGATGTTGCCCCGAATACAAGGTCTATCGGTATGCCAAGCAGAAGAGTTTGGCGTTTTGGCGGAAGTCTTTCCGGCTCAGCACTGTCGAGATCGACGACCAACGCGATTTTTGTTTGCTCCACGGGATCCGCAGCCAGCAAACCAATTCCCCTTGCCTCAATAGCGCCGCGAATGGCTGGCGGGCTTGATGCCCACACGGCGTTGTCATTTCGTTGCAAAGATGTCCGGTCATCGGCCACCAGCCTTGCACCATGCGCCATCAGACGCAGCGCTAGGCTGGACTTGCCTGATCCCGATGCGCCACGGATCAAAATGCCAAAGCCGTTGACGTCAACACAGGTTGCATGGATCACCCCACCAGCGTCATCCTTCACGCGACGCGCCCAATCAAATCGGCAAGCCCACAACAAACCGAGCACCCAGTGGTTCGGACGTCACATCAACCGTGGTTGGCCGAATGTTTTCCGCCCAGATTACACCACCATGCGCCTCGATGATTTGTTTGGAAATCGCAAGCCCAAGGCCGGAATGATCCCCAAACTGAGAGACAGGCCGTTCGGAGTAGAAGCGTTTGAAGACCTTTTCCAAGGCCTGCTCGGGGATACCGGGGCCAGTGTCTTCAACCACGACCAAGACCCGGTTTTCACGTCGGCGCGCCCAAACGCGAACCGCATCGCCTTCTTCACAAAAAGACACCGCGTTTGAAATCAGATTGACAAAAACCTGTGCCAAACGCGCTTCCAAACCACGGATATAGATTGGCTCTGCCGGAAGATCGGTAATGAAATCAACCCCGTTCTGTCTGGCCAAATCCCCCAGATACTCCGAGAGGTTAAAGATGGTTTTGACAAGGTTGAACTCGTCCTCTTCCTCTTTCACCAACTCACTATCAAGTCTGGAGGCATTAGAAATATCGCTCAACAAGCGGTCGAGACGACGCACATCATGTTCAATCACAGTCAACAACTTTTCACGCTGATCATCCCGTTTTGCCACCCGCAATGTCCCCACCGCAGATCGCAGGCTGGCCAATGGATTCTTGATTTCATGACTGACATCCGCCGCGAATTGTTCATTCGCATCAATCCGGTCGTAAAGGGCGGCCACCATGCCCCGCATCGCAACTGAAAGGCGGCCAATCTCATCGGTCCGTGCGGCCATATCGGGAATGCGAACCCGCCCCGGGGCCATGTTCCGTGCATCCCTGTCACGCCCCAATTCGGCCGCAGCGGCCAGATCGGACAATGGGTTGGCAATGGTAGATGCCAGCGCAAGGCTAAGCCCGATAGAGACCAACAGCGCGATAACGAACATTTGCAAAACCTGCTCACGCTCATGCCGGACAAGACGGTCAATCTCGCCCTCAGCAGACGTAAGGGCGACAACGCCGATAACTTCGCCAGCAGTCCAGATCGGCGCGGCAACCGAAAACAGCGTGCCACCGGCAGAATCCCGAGCCATATTAGAGGTGGTTTGACCTGCCACGGCTGCCGCAAAACTGCTGCCCGCAAGACCTTCGGAATCGACTTGCTCCGTTTGCACGTCCTTGGCGGATATAATCCCAGAGACCGCTTCCCAGATCGAGTTTAAAAAATCCGTGATCAGCGTTGATTGTGTGTTCGTTCCATCCAGAATAGCACCACGCGGCGGCCCCTCCTGTGCCGCGATCACACGACCCGACTTGTCAAAAACAAACGCATCCACCCCCGGCCCGATCGTTATTGCGGCAAGCGTTTTTCCAACATCATCAGCCAGCGGATCGCGCGAAACGCCAGCCTCCATCGTCGGCAGCAGTGCTTCGAACACATCGGCAACCAATTCCGCTTCTGTTACAAGCCCTTGTTCACGCTGTAAAACCAGGCTGTCGCGGAAGGGGTTCACGAACAAGACGCCAGCCACCAGAATGACTGTTCCCATCATATTAAAGATAATGATCTTGCGGGCCAAAGGCGACCGGTTGAGGGCAACAACGCCCCTAAGCCCCCGATGCGCGCGCGGCCTTGGCGCAGCGTTCACCGTGGCGGATGCCTGCCCGCCGCGCTCTGTGACATCCTCACCTTCCGGCACATCGGTTTTGGCATCAGACGAATTGGAAGGCGTGTTTCGCGCTCGCGTCATATGGGCGCATCACTCCTCATTATAGCGGTAGCCAATACCGTAAAGCGTTTCGATCGCCGTAAATTCTTCATCCGCGGTTCGCATCTTCTTGCGCAGACGCTTGATATGGCTGTCGATTGTCCTGTCATCGACATAAACCTGCTCATCATAGGCCACATCCATCAACTGATCGCGGCTTTTTACAAAGCCGGGCCGTTGCGCAAGCGCCTGTAGCAACAAGAACTCGGTAACGGTCAGGGAAATGTCCCGCCCCTTCCACGAGACGGCATGACGCAGCGGATCCATCCGCAAATGACCACGCTCCATCACCTTGGTTTCTTCGGTCACGGCAACCTCATCCGTCGCTATCGCAACCTGACGACGCAAGAGCGACCGGATACGTTCAACCAACAGACGTTGGGAAAAAGGTTTTTTGACATAGTCATCCGCCCCCATCCGCAGGCCCAGAACCTCGTCGATCTCATCATCTTTGGAGGTCAGGAAAATGATCGGCATCATTGTTTTCAGACGCAGGCGCTGCAACAGGTCCATACCGTCCATACGCGGCATTTTAATATCCAGAACGGCCATATCCGGCATCCGGCGGGTAAAAGCATCCAGCGCGGACTGCCCGTCGTTGAAGGTTTCCACCTCAAACCCCTCAGCCTCCAGTGTCATCGAAACCGAGGTCAGAATATTTCTGTCATCGTCCACAAGGGCGATCCTTGGCATCGGTATTTTTCCTAAGCTGCTCATCTATATTTTTCCCCAATTTCAAATTTTTGCCACAAAGAATCAACTGCGAATCATGCGTCAAGACCGGTTCAGTTGGTCATAAATTTACGAATGAATGGCTAATATGCCTCATTCATTCATTTGATTGCGCTAACTTGAATTTGATTGCGCTAACGCCAAGAAACCGTCCTGTTACAATCTTGAATCGCCGTGCTATAGGCATGGTGTCGGCTCCGGCTCCGGGGGCGACCGGGACGCTGGCGGGTGCTCGGCGTACCGCTTCAAAACCCAAAACTTGTCGTAATCATCGGCATCGGGAGCTTGCATTAGATGAACACCGGACGCGTAAACCCAAGCCATACAGTCGAAGCCCAAGGCATCACCGGACTTGGATCTGTCTCTTACAACCAGATTGAGCCTACCCTGATCGAAGCAGCAGTCGCGCGCGGCGAAGGGAAACTGGGCATCGGCGGGGCATTTCTCGTTTCGACCGGAAAATTTACCGGCCGCTCGCCAAAGGACAAGCACATCGTGCGCACTCCTTCGGTCGAAGATTCGATCTGGTGGGAAAACAACGCCGAAATGGCACCAGAAGCCTTTGACGCCCTGCGCGCCGACATGCTGGACTATATGAAGGGCGGGGATTACTTCGTTCAGGACCTTTACGCAGGCGCCGACCCCGAGCATCGCCTCGACGTGCGTGTGATCACCGAGCTTGCATGGCACGGGCTGTTCATCCGCCACCTGCTGCGCCGCCCGGCCCGCGAAGAGCTGGATGGTTTCGTGCCGGAATGGACCATCATCAACTGCCCCGGCTTCAAGGCCGATCCGGCCCGCCACGGCTGCCGCTCCGATACCGTGATCGTGATGAATTTCGACTCCAAGGAAATCCTGATCGCAAACACCGCCTATGCCGGTGAGAACAAGAAATCCGTCTTTACCCTGCTGAACTACATCCTGCCTGAAAAGGGCGTGATGGCGATGCACTGCTCGGCCAACCATGCTGTGGATGATCCCGATGATGCGGCCATCTTCTTTGGTCTTTCGGGCACAGGGAAAACCACGCTTTCGGCCGATCCGTCCCGCACCCTGATCGGTGATGACGAACATGGCTGGTCCGACAAGGGCACCTTCAACTTTGAGGGCGGCTGCTATGCCAAGACCATCAATCTGCGCGCCGAAGCAGAGCCGGAGATCTATGCAACCACCCATCGTTTCGGGACCGTGATCGAAAACATGGTCTTTGACGCGGAAACGCTGGAGCTGGATTTTGATGATGACAGCCTGACAGCCAACATGCGCTGCGCCTATCCGCTGGAAGCCATTTCCAATGCATCGAAAACCGGCATGGGCGGGCATCCCAAAAACATCATCATGCTGACCTGCGATGCCTTTGGCGTTTTGCCACCCATCGCCCGTCTGACACCTGCACAGGCAATGTATCACTTCCTCTCCGGCTTCACCTCCAAGGTGGCGGGCACAGAGCGCGGCGTGACAGAGCCTACGCCGACCTTCTCGACCTGCTTTGGCGCGCCCTTCATGCCCCGCCGTCCAGAGGTTTACGGCAAGCTGTTGCAGGCCCAGATCGCCAATCATGGCGCGACGTGCTGGTTGGTGAACACCGGCTGGACAGGTGGTTCTTATGGCGTCGGCTCGCGCATGCCGATCCGTGCGACACGGGCCTTGCTGACGGCCGCGCTGAACGGAACATTGGTCAACAGCGACTTCCGCCGCGATGGGAACTTCGGCTTTGACGTTCCTGTCTCCGTAGAAGGCGTGGCCGACGAGCTGCTCGATCCGCGTCAAACATGGCAGGACAAGGCCGCCTATGACGCGCAGGCCGCAAAACTGGTGCAAATGTTTGCCGATAACTTCGGCCAATATATGCCCTTCATCGACGACGACGTAAAAGCCGCGGCGATCTGATTATACTGGGGGGCTACCATTGGCCCCCCGTTTGGTTTCTCTGGCATGGGACAGAGGTGGGCCAAATTCATCGCGACACATTCGGTCGATTTATTGCCAATCTTTGAAATCTTGTTGCGCCGCGGCTGCAAAGGCTCTATTCCTTTCGCAAGCGCAGAAAGATATGAAAGACGGAGCGACCTATGGCCCATGACGGACACCCCCTTGCCGACAGCCCGATCCTGACCGATCTTTTGGGATTGACCGAGGCAGCCCTGCCCGAAATCGACACCCTATTTGCCGATGCGCGCGAGAGCTTGCGCGCGATGGTGACCCAGAACGGCAAGGTTTCCGCCCCATTGCTGGAGGCAAACCAATCCGCCGCCCATGCCCTGAGCTGGCTGGCCACCTATCAACAAAGCCTTGTGCAGATGCACGCCTGGGCGGGACGGCTCTCTGACGCTGGCAGCTTGGGTGATATGGAGCGTTTGCTGCTCCAGATCGCTTTTGGCGAATTTCTGGCGCAAATCGCAGGCGGCATACCGATGTCACAGGGAGAGATCGCCCGCCTCTCCGATCTTGGCATCCAATGGGCACCCGGCCCTGCCGCCGCCCGGCTGATCGCGCATGGCAACTCACAGGCTGCACGCAGCGCGCTGGTCGCCTTGATGCAAGACAACCACGGCCGTGCCACCTTTGGCGCAACCGGCCTAGATGAAGAGCTGGAGATGATCCGCGACCAATTCCGTCGTTTTGCTGACGCCGAGGTCATCCCCCATGCCCACGGCTGGCATCTGCGCGATGAGTTGATCCCCATGGATATCATTGAAAAGCTTTCCGAAATGGGGGTTTTCGGCCTGACCATCCCCGAAGATTTCGGCGGCTTTGGCCTGTCCAAAGCCTCGATGGTGGTGGTGAGCGAGGAGCTTTCGCGCGGCTATATCGGTGTAGGATCGCTTGGCACCCGCTCCGAGATCGCGGCCGAGCTGATCCTTTGCGGTGGCACCGATGATCAAAAGGCGCATTGGCTGCCCAAACTTGCCAGCGGTGAGATTTTGCCAACGGCCGTGTTCACAGAACCCAACACCGGCTCCGACCTTGGCAGCCTGCGCACCCGCGCGGCAAAGGACGGAGATGACTGGGTCGTGACCGGCAACAAGACATGGATCACCCATGCCGCCCGCACCCAGGTGATGACCCTTCTGGCGCGCACCGACCCCGAGACCAGCGACTACCGCGGGCTGTCGATGTTTCTGGCCGAAAAGACCGCTGGCACCGATGCAGACCCGTTCCCCACCCCCGGCATGACCGGCGGAGAGATCGAGGTCTTGGGCTACCGCGGCATGAAGGAATATGAGCTGGCCTTTGACGGTTTTGCCGTAAAGGGCGAGAACCTGCTGGGCGGCGTGCCGGGGCAAGGCTTCAAACAGCTGATGCAGACCTTCGAATCGGCCCGCATCCAGACCGCAGCCCGCGCCATCGGCGTGGCACAAAACGCGCTTGAGGTCGGGATGCAATATGCCATCGACCGCAAACAATTCGGCAAATCGCTGATCGCATTCCCCCGCGTTTCAAGCAAACTTGCGATGATGGCCGTCGAGGTGATGATCGCGCGTCAGCTGACCTATTTCTCGGCATGGCAAAAAGATCACGACAAACGTTGCGACCTTGAGGCCGGCATGGCGAAACTTTTGGGCGCGCGGGTGGCTTGGGCCGCGGCGGATAACGCGCTACAGATCCATGGCGGCAACGGTTTTGCACTGGAATATCAGATCAGCCGTATCCTTTGTGATGCGCGGATCTTGAATATCTTTGAAGGTGCTGCCGAAATTCAGGCACAGGTGATTGCGCGACGCTTGCTGGATTAATCGCCCTGATCGGGCCTTTTCTCCAACAGTCGGATCAGTCGATGCCGCGCCTCTGGCAGGGCGCGGTTTCCCAAGCCCTGCATCAACTCCCGTGCAATGAAATGTCCGGTAATTGCCAAGCCCTGCCCGATTTCAACCCCGCTCGCCGGTCCCTGCCCCATCATACATTCTGGCAAGGGGAACAGACGGTCCGCCCAATCGCCCGCCCCCGCACGGCTGACGGCGCGGCCGGTGTTGGGGCTGACATAGGCCAGATCATCGCGCGCGCCCGTCACCGCACAGCGCCCCAGATCAAGGCCAAAGCCCAGCTCCTCCAACAGCATCAATTCCCAGCGTAAATAGCGCACAGGCCAGTCGGGGTCATGCTCCAACGCGGCCAACAATGCCATCGTCGCACGCCAGAGCGGCGGGTGCGCCTCACGCTCGGCCAAGGCGGTGCGCAGCATGGCACAGATCGCCGTCAGCCCCGCAAGGCCCAAACGGTCGCCCAAAAGCGCTGCCCGGCTTTGCAACGGCTCAACGGCATAGCTGCCGATGTGATCCTCCAACCGCGCGCGCCACGTCACGGCCAACTGTGTGCCCGGTTGCAAGGTGGCCGCCATCTTGCGCGAGCCGCCACCACGCACCACCCCCGCATGCCGTCCGTGGGCCGCCGTAAACACTTCGATAATCGCAGAGGCCTCACCATGCGCGCGCATGGAAATCAGCACCCCTTCATCTTGCCAATCCATCTCCAGACTATCGCAAGGCTGGCATCACTCCGCCAGCCCCTCTTGTTCCAGCAGATGACGGCCCATGCGGTCCTCAACCTCAATCACCCAAAGGTCAGGATCAAACTGGCGCTGACGGGCAATCGCGGCATCGACCTCTGGCTCCGGCCCTTGGGCCAGAACGACCCAGGCGCGCTGCCCGCTCATCAGATTAAAGGAACGTTGATAGGCACAGGCGGTCCCGTCCAAAGGCGCCTGCTTAACCAGAACCGCCCCCGCCGAGGCATCCCCCCGCGCGGTAACAAAAGCCGGAATGCCCGCCAGTTGCAAACGCATCAGATAGGCCTTTACCCAGAAATCAGCCGTTAGCCGCGCGTCCATGCCGCCCCCTGTGCGCCAAGGCGCTCAATTCCCGTCCTTGAACTCCAGCCCCATCTCGGAATAGCGCTCCGGCTCTTCCAGCCAGTTCGGACGCACCTTGACCTGCAAGAACAGATGCACAGGGCGGCCCAGAAATTCCATCAGGTCAACGCGGGCGGCTTGGCCAACGGATTTGATCGTCTCGCCCTTATTGCCCAGCACGATGCCCTTATGCCCGTCCCGCGCGACATAGACGATCTGGTCGATACGGGTAGAGCCGTCCTTGCGATCCTCCCATTTCTCTGTCTCGACCGTTAGCTGATAGGGAAGCTCTTCATG
Organism: Pseudorhodobacter aquimaris; assembly: GCF_001202025.1. Taxonomy (GTDB): domain Bacteria; phylum Pseudomonadota; class Alphaproteobacteria; order Rhodobacterales; family Rhodobacteraceae; genus Pseudorhodobacter; species Pseudorhodobacter aquimaris. The sequence continues at coordinate 80,698 of NZ_LGHS01000010.1, read as the reverse complement.
CAGGCGCAGCGTCAGCTTTTCGCGGGTCACCTCGGCGGCGATCATCCGCATGGGCAAATCGGCGATCTGATCCTCGGGATAGAACCACGGGCCGAAAGGCAACTCCGAGGCCAGCCATTCGCGCAGCTTGTCAACGCCGTAACCCTTTTCGGCCGAGATCATGAAGGTTTCCGCAAAGGGAAACTCCTCATTGAGTTTTTGCGACAGGGCAAGCAAGACCTCGGCCTTCACCCGGTCGATCTTGTTGATCGCAAGCGCCACCTTTTGGCCTTGCGGGATCCGGTCGCGCATAGAGGCGATGATGGCCGCGGTGCCCTCGGTCAGCCCGCGATGCGCCTCAACCAACAGCACGATCAGGTCGGCATCCGCCGCACCACCCCAAGCCGCCGCAACCATCGCACGGTCAAGCCTGCGGCGCGGGCGGAAAAGACCCGGGGTATCGACGAAAACAAGCTGGGCTGCCCCTTCCATCGCGATGCCGCGAATGCGGGCACGGGTGGTTTGTACCTTATGCGTTACGATCGACACTTTGGACCCGACCATACGGTTCAAAAGCGTGGATTTCCCTGCGTTCGGCTCCCCGATCAGGGCAATGAAACCCGCACGGGTGTTGCCGTCACCGCCGACGGGCTGGCTGCTGGGTTTTTCTGTCATGTCTCTTGCTCCAACCGGGTCAAAAGCGCCCGGGCTGCGGCCTGTTCGGCGGCGCGTTTCGTTCCGGCAGATGCCGTTTCGGTTTCCTCATTGTCCAGCCTTACCGCCACTGTGAACACTGGCTGGTGATCGGGGCCGGAACGGGCTTGTTCGCTGTATTTCGGGGGTGTCATCCCACGGGCCTGCGCCCATTCCTGAAGTGCGGTTTTGGGGTCACGGGCATCTTCCTTGACAGTCGCGATCCGGCCCTTCCACAAACGGGTAATCAACGCGCGCGCGGCATCAAACCCACCATCAAGGTAAACCGCCGCAATGACCGCCTCCAGAGCATCGCCAAGCAAGGCCTCTTTGCGCCGCCCGCCCGACATCATCTCGGACCGGCCCAGTTTCAGCACATCCCCAAGCCCGATTTCACGGGCGACATCGGCACAGGTTTCCTTGCGCACCATCGCATTGAAACGCGGCGCCAACAGCCCTTCGGCCGCCGCCTTATCCGCTGTCAGCAAGGCCTCGGCCATCACAAGGCCCAGAACACGGTCGCCCAGAAACTCCAGCCTTTGGTTATCGGGGCGCGTTGCCGAGGAAATCGACGCATGGGTCACCGATTGGACCAAAAGCTCGGGGTTGCAGAAGCTATGGCCCAAACGCCCTTCAAATACGCGGAGATCAGCAGAAAGCTTCATAGTGCCCGCCCCCGATCAGCGGCCTGACAAGCCCGGCCAATAATTTCAAGAAACGGGCGCGGATGGTTTCGGCAAGCAGTCATCGTAGCATTACTCAACCGCCTTGAAAAAGCGGTCCGCGCGCCATGTCCAGAAATAGAACAGCGACGATCCGGCCGAGGAGAACATGATCCGGTCCGCACGCCCGATCAGGTTTTCGGCAGGGACAAAGCCCACACCGCCAACGGCCTGACCATAGCGGCTGTCTTGGGAATTGTCGCGGTTATCGCCCATAAAGAAGTAATGACCCTCGGGCACAGTAAAGACATCGGTGTTATCGGCAAAGCCGTTGGTGTCGATATTCAACACCTCATAGCTGCGGCCTTCCGGCATGGTTTCGGTGGCCGGCATGGTCTCGGTATAGCGCGACTTGGTGCAATCGGCCCCCACACCCACAGCACCGGCAGAATTTTCGCAACGCGGCAAATTGCCCATCGGGCCCTGACGGTCATAGGTTTCGACAAATTCGCCCGAGGGCACCTGTGGCAGCTCGGTCCCGTTCAGGATCACCTTGCCCCCCCGCAGTTGCACGGTATCACCGGGCAAACCGATCAGACGTTTGATGAAATCGGATCCGTTCACAGGATGGCTGAACACCACCACATCGCCGCGCTCGGGTTCGGAAATCAGCACACGGCCCGAGACAGGGCACATCGCAAAGGGACAGGAATATTTGGAATAGCCGTAGGCCATTTTATTGACGAAGAGGAAATCGCCGATCAGCAAAGTATCCTTCATGGAGCCCGACGGAATCCAGAACGGCTGAAAGAACAACGTCCGGAAGATCCCTGCAATCAGCAAGGCGTAGACAATGGTTTTCACTGTCTCGACAATGCCGCCGTCGGATTTTTCTTTTCTCGCCATCGATCTTTGCCTTTTGCTACTATGCCGCGCTACATGCGCGCGAGGGGCGGGCGTGTCAAGCAGGCAGCGCCCCCGAGTGCGGTTTCATCCTTGCCTCTATCACCACAAAGGCCTGCGCCCAAGGGTGATCATCGGTCAATGTCACATGGACCACCGCATCATAGCCTTCGGGCGTCATTGCGGCCAGACGCGCCGCCGCCCAGCCGGTAAGCTGCATCTGTGGCTGACCGCTGCGCATATTGGAAACGGCCATATCCTTCCACGAGATCCCCATGCTCAGCCCCGTGCCAAGCGCCTTTGAGCATGCCTCTTTGGCGGCCCAGCGTTTGGCATAGGTTGCCGCCACAAGGCCGGTGCGGCCTTCGGATTTGCGTTGCTCCTCGGGCGTAAAGACACGGTTGCGAAAACGGTCGCCAAAACGCGCAAGCGTGCCTTCGATCCGTTCGATATTCGCAAGATCAGAGCCGATACCAAGGATCATGCTACGCCTTCACGACAAGGCACGATCATAGCCGCCCCGCGCCAGATCAATCCGGCGGCGCATTTCCTCAATCGCGGGGCCAAGACCACGAAACACCGCCTCACCGATCAGGAAATGTCCGATGTTCAGCTCCACCACCTCAGGGAATACCGCGACCTCGGCGGCGGTTTCAAAATCAAGCCCGTGCCCCATATGCACCTCCAAGCCCAATGAATGCGCATGGGTGGCGCCTAGGCGCAGGGCGGCAAGCTCTGTCGCGGCTTCGTCCTCGGCACCTTCGGCGACCAACTCGCAATAATGACCGGTGTGGAGTTCCACCACAGCCGCACCGACACGGGCCGAAGCCTCAATCTGGGCGGCCTCATGGCCGATAAAGAGCGATACACGACACCCTGCATCCCGCAAAGGAGCAATGAATTCAGCCAGATGCGCCTCATCCTTTACCACATCAAGACCGCCTTCGGTGGTGCGTTCCTCACGTTTTTCGGGAACGAGGCAGACAGCATGAGGTTTATGGCGCAGGGCGATGGCCTGCATCTCTGGCGTAGCTGCACATTCAAAATTCAGCGGAACAGACAGGCCCGCGACAAGCGCCTCGATGTCGGCGTCGCGGATGTGGCGGCGGTCCTCGCGCAGATGCGCGGTGATCCCGTCAGCGCCCGCAACCTCGGCCAGAAGGGCGGCACGCAATGGCTCTGGCAGGCTACCACCGCGCGCGTTGCGAACCGTCGCAACATGATCAATATTAACACCTAAACGTAACCGTTCCAAAATCGTCATTACACTCGCCCTTTTAACGCCCCGCTTGCGCGGATGCTCAACCAAAGGTTAACGCTTTAAATCCCCAACGTCATCCCCTGACGAAGGGTCAATCACCTCTTCGCCACCTTCTGCCATTTCTGCATCCCGCTTGGCCAGACGCCGTTCCAAAAGATCACGCAGCTTTTTCTTGCGGCGGTTCTGATAGGCGATAATCAATGGCAAGCTGATATAGTAACCCACGATACCCGCGATCACCCCCGGCAAAATCCCCCCCACCAGATAGGGCAGATAGACCCGAAAGAAAAAGCGGTGCAGCCGGTCCCAATGGGCGACATCATCAGTAAAGATCGACGATACATTGTGCCAGAACTCAGCGCCCGCGCGCCCGAAATCAGCAAAGATTTCCAGCGGCGACATCACGCGCGGATGGCCCAACAGGTAATTGCCCAACTCCACCCCGAAGGCCGCAATAAACGGAAAGGTGATCGGGTTGCCAACAAAGGTTGCCATCAGCGCCGCAAGAATATTGCCGCGCATGACCCATGCCAAAAAAGCTGCCCCCGCGAAATGCAGACCAAACAGCGGCGAGAATGAAATCACGATGCCCGCGAAAATCCCGCGTGCGATCCGGTGGGGCGCATCCGGCAACCGGCGCAGGCGATGCTTCATATAGATCGCGGCACGGTTCCACCCGCCACGAGGCCAAAGCGCCTCAATGACAAGTCTTAGCCATGACCGTTTATCACGCCGCTTGAATACCATTTCCCTGCTGTCTACCTTTTCCCGATCAGGGCTTACGCTGGGGATCGCGTTTACGGCCTACTTCGGCCACATCTGTTTCAGCTTCAAGCGCTGTCATGATCATATGCAGATGCTCTACGTCGCGCACATCGACGTCAACCAGTAACCTGAAAAAATCCGGTTTGCGATCAACGAATTGCATGTCCGAGATATTCGCTTTCTGTTGTCCAATCAAGGTGCAGATACGCCCCAGGACACCAGCATCATTGGAAATCGTTAAATCGAGGCTAACGGTATTGACAGCAGCGTGACGGCCCGGTTGCCAGTTCAGATCCACCCAGCGTTCAGGCTCTTCTTCCAGCTTGGCCAGAACGGGACAATCGATGGCATGGACCACTACGCCCTTGCCGCGGTAGGTGATGCCTACGATGCGCTCTCCGGGAACCGGCTGGCAGCACGACCCCCGCTGAAAGCTTTGATCTGCGCTCAGCCCGATCACCGGGCGGCGGGCGTCAACCTCATCGCCACTCTCTTGCACCAACTCGGGGTAAAGGGTGGCGACGACCTTGCGGGCGGGCACTTCGGCCGATCCGATGCGCGCCAAAAGGTCGCTCTCATCGCCAAGTGCCATTATCTTGGCGGCGGTGCGCAACGCCTTGTCGGTTGCCTTGCGCCCGACATGCTCAAAGGCGGCGCGGGCCAATTCGCGGCCCAGCTTGACGAAACGTCCACGGTCCTCTTCGCGCAAGGACCGGCGGATGGCCGCCTTGGCACGGCCCGTTGTCACCACCTCGATCCAGCTTGCCTGCGGCTGCTGCCCCTCGGCGGTGATAATCTCTACCGATTGTCCGTTTTTCAAACGCGTCCACAGCGGTACGCGGATACCGTCAACCTTGGCCGAAACGGTGGAGTTACCGATACGCGTATGGATCGCATAGGCATAATCAAGCGGCGTCGCCCCGCGTGGCAGCTGGATGACCTCCCCCTTGGGGGAAAAGCAAAACACCTGATCGGTGTACATTTCCAGCTTCACGTTTTCCAGAAAATCGTCGTGATCCTCGGCGTCAAGGTTCTCCGTCAGTTTGAGAACCCATTTTGCCGGATCAACTGCAAAGGGGTTATTGGCCCGCACACCCTCACGGTAAGACCAATGCGCGGCGACGCCGGCCTCTGCCACCTCGTGCATTTGCCGGGTGCGGATTTGCACCTCGACCCGCTTGCCATCCCGCCCAGAAACGGTGGTGTGGATGGAGCGATAACCGTTGGTTTTTGGCTGGCTGATGTAATCCTTAAACCGCCCCGGAACCGCGCGCCAGCGTTGATGGATCACCCCCAACACACGGTAACAATCGGCCTCATTCTGTGTGATGATGCGAAAACCGTAGATGTCAGAGAGGCGCGAAAAAGAGAGGTCTTTTTCCTGCATCTTGCGCCAGACGGAATAGGGTTTTTTGGCCCGCCCGTAAACATCCGCCTCGATCTCGGCGCGGTCAAGTTCGGTGCGGATATCGGCCGTGATCTTATAGACCACATCACCCGCCTCGCGTTGCAAGGTGATAAAGCGGCGAATGATGGAATTACGCGCCTCGGGGTTCAGTACCCGAAAGCCGAGGTCTTCCAATTCCTCGCGCATCCATTGCATCCCCATACGGCCTGCAAGCGGGGCAAAGATTTCCATGGTCTCACGGGCCTTTTGGGCCTGCTTGTCGGGACGCATGGATTTGATCGTGCGCATATTGTGCAGACGGTCGGCCAATTTGACCAGGATCACCCGAAGATCCTTGGACATCGCCATGAAAAGTTTGCGGAAGTTCTCGGCCTGTTTGGATTGGGTGGAGGACAGCTGAAGATTGGTCAGCTTGGTAACGCCATCGACCAGTTCCGCAACCTCATCCCCGAACAACTCGGCTACCTCGCTATAGGTCGCCTTGGTATCTTCGATTGTATCGTGCAGCAGCGCCGTGATGATGGTGGCATCGTCTAGCTGCTGCTCGGTCAGGATCGCGGCAACCGCGACCGGATGGCTGAAGTAGGGTTCCCCCGAATGGCGGAACTGGCCCTCATGGACCCGCAGGCCATAGGCATAGGCCCTGCGGATCAGATCGGCGTTGGCACGCGGGTTATAGTTGTGGACAAGAGCGACCAGGTCTTCGACGTCGATCATTCCTGCCACATCCTATAATCGGGCTGTTTCGCCTCAGTTGCCGCCTTGCGCTTCCATCAAAGCGCGCAAGAGCCGCTCTTCGGACATGTCGTCGGTCGCAGGGCGATCCGCCTCGCCACCCATCAGCAGAGCCATTTGATCTTCTTCGGGCTCATCGACCTCGATCTGGGTCTGATAGCTTTCGATCATCCGCTCGCGCAAACTTTCTGCTGTTTGCGTTTCCTCGGCGATTTCACGCAAGGAGACAACAGGGTTCTTGTCGTTGTCGCGATCAACCGTCAGCGGCGATCCCGACTGGATCTCGCGGGCGCGATGGGCGGCAAGCATCACCAGCTCAAACCGGTTCGGTACTTTGTCTACGCAATCTTCAACCGTGACGCGGGCCATGGAGACACCCTTTCAGCTAAGGAATTAAGAACGCCCTATGTAAGCCGTGGCAAACCCCTTGACAAGCGCCTTCTCCGCCCAGATTGCGCTGCAACGCGTCAAATTGGTGTGAAAGGGGGCCATCCGCCCCATGATACGGCGAATCACCCGCCATTTGTCAGGGGTCTCACGGCAGCCCGATCGGCGGCAGGCAGTGCATTGCGCATCTCCACTACGGTTTTTCCCGATACCGGATGACGCCAGTCCGGGGCAACCTCGGCCAGCGGCACCAGCACAAAGGCCCTCTCGGCCATGCGCGGATGCGGCAGGATAAGCTGAACGGGCGCAATCCGCAGTTGATCGGCCAAGGCAAGGTCGCGCCAGCGCTCATAGGTCGTACGGTCGGGCAAAACCTGATCGCCCACCGCCAAAAGATCAAGATCAAGCACCCGCCCCGCCCAACGGGCCTCACGCGTGCGGCCATGCGCGGCCTCCACTTTATGCAGCAGGGCCAAGGTTTCCTGCGGGGCCTGGCCCGCCGGCACGTCAAACACAGCGGCGGCATTCACATAGTCCGGCCCCACCCCGGCCGGAAAGCAAGGGGTCACGAAAAACCTGCTTTGCGAAACCAGTTTCAACCCAAGCGTGCCAAGCTCCGCAATCGCTGCACGCAAGCTATCGGCGGGGACACGCGCAACGCCCCCCCAATCCGCCGGCAGATTAGCGCCCAAGGCCACTAAAATACGATGTCCATTCACTTTTTTGTTCATCCCCCAATGACAAGTTGTCTTGAAATTTCTTGCATCCATCCGATATTAACCATGATTGCAGCCGCTTTCGTTTTCACATAATGACGCTGTTCAATGCTTTGACTGCACGCTTTTTTTAGGGGAATTACAATGTTCTACAAGGACGAAAGGCTTGCCCTTTTTATTGATGGATCCAATCTATACGCGGCATCAAAAGCGCTTGGGTTTGATATCGATTATAAATTGCTGCGCCATGAGTTCATGCGCCGTGGCAAATTGCTGCGCGCATTCTACTACACCGCCTTGCTGGAAAATGATGAATATTCGCCGATCCGTCCACTGGTCGACTGGTTGAACTATAACGGCTATTCGATGGTGACCAAGGTTGCCAAGGAATTCACCGACAGTCAGGGACGCCGCAAGATCAAGGGCAATATGGATATAGAGCTGGCTGTCAACGCGATGGAGCTTGCCGCCCATATTGACCATGCCGTGATCTTTTCCGGCGACGGTGATTTCCGGCCTCTGATCGAAAGCTTGCAGCGCCAAGGCGTGCGGGTTTCCGTTGTCTCTACCATCCGCAGCCACCCGCCGATGATCGCGGATGAGCTGCGCCGCCAGGCCGACAACTTCATCGAACTGGATGATCTGCGCGACGTCATCGGCCGCCCCTCCCGCGAACCAAGGTTCGATGCCGAAGAAGATCGTCGCACTCCCGAAGAGGTAAAATAGGCCAACCCGTTTTGTGCCGATCGATAAAACGGGCACCTCCACTGGTGTCCGTTTCATTTTGGGCCACGGCCGCGCGCATTTAGCCTTTGAACCCTCGCCGCATCTGCGGCAATGGCGGTGCATGGTTATGTTCTCATCTCTCTTGGGGTTATTCGCTGCGGCTTTCATTGCCGCCACCCTTGTCCCGTTCCAATCCGAGATCGTGTTCGTCGCCCTGCAAGTGGCCGGACAGGTGCCGGTGGTGTCCTTGGTGATTGTCGCCAGCATCGGTAATACTTTGGGCGCCCTGGTGAATTACTACATCGGGCATGGCATCACGCGGTTTGAGGGCAAAAGCTGGTTTCCCGCAACGCCCGCACAGATGGCACGGATGGAGATATGGTTCGCGCGTTGGGGCAAATGGGTGTTATTGCTTAGCTGGCTCCCGGTGGGCGATGTAATGACCTTGGTGGCGGGGGTAATGCGCACGCCGGTCTGGCTGTTTCTGGTCTTGGTCGGCCTCGCCAAGACCACCCGTTATATTGGCCTTGCCCTGATCACAGCGGGGCTGATCGGTTAGTGGATTTTTTGCCCCTCGGGCTGGACCTGCCGCCGCCTGCCCATTACGTGTAGGGCCTGACCATGAACGGAGATCGGGCCATGACCTTGCCGCCATTGACGCTTTATCTGGCCGCGCCGCGCGGGTTTTGTGCGGGTGTGGACCGCGCCATCAAGATCGTAGAGCTGGCCTTGCAAAAATGGGGCGCGCCGGTTTTCGTGCGCCATGAGATCGTGCACAACAAATTCGTGGTAGACGATCTGCGCGCCAAAGGGGCCGTCTTTGTCGAGGAGCTGTCCGAATGCCCCGATGATCGGCCCGTGATCTTTTCAGCGCATGGCGTGCCGAAATCGGTGCCCGCCGCGGCCGAGGCCCGCGCGATGATCGCGGTCGATGCCACCTGCCCCTTGGTCACCAAAGTCCATAATGAGGCCGCGCGCCATTCCGCCGAGGGCCTGCAAATGGTGATGATCGGCCATGAAGGCCACCCCGAGACAATAGGCACCATGGGGCAACTGCCCGAAGGCGAAGTGCTGTTGGTCGAAACCGAGTCCGATGTCGCCCATTTGCAGGTCCGCGACCCCGAGCGGCTGGCCTATATCACCCAGACCACCCTTTCGGTCGATGACACCGCGGGCATTGTCGCCGCCCTTCAGACGCGCTTTCCCGCCATTCTGGGCCCGCATAAAGAAGATATCTGCTATGCCACCACCAACCGCCAAGCTGCGGTCAAGGCAATCGCCAACAAGATCGATGCGCTTTTGGTCATCGGCGCGCCGAATTCTTCTAATTCCAAACGTCTGGTTGAGGTCGGGCGTGCTGCGGGCTGTGCCTATGCGCAGCTGGTGCAACGGGCCGATGATATCGACTGGCGCGCGCTGGACGGGATCAGGGCTGTCGGCATCACGGCAGGTGCCTCGGCCCCCGAGGTCTTGGTCAACGAGGTGCTCGACGCCTTTCGCGCCCGCTATGACACGTCGGTAGAGTTGGTTGAGACCGCACAGGAAAACGTGGAATTCAAAGTGCCGCGCATCTTGCGCGAGGCCTAAGCTGGACCTTTGGCCTGCGCCTGCGTAAGGGTAGCGCCGACCCAAAGGAGATCCCATGCCTGAGCTATATGCCTATACCGACGGAGCCTGCTCCGGCAATCCCGGCCCCGGTGGCTGGGGTGTTTTGATGCTTGCGCGCGAAGGCGACGCGGTGCTCAAGGAGCGCACCCTCAATGGCGGCGAGCCCGACACGACCAACAACCGGATGGAGTTGATGGCCGCGATTTCGGCACTAGAGGCCTTGGCCCGCCCCTCTGAAATCATCCTTGTCACTGATAGCGCCTATGTCAAAAACGGCATCACCGAATGGCTGGCGGGCTGGAAACGCAAGAACTGGCGCACGGCGGCGGGATCGGCGGTCAAAAACGTCGACCTTTGGCAAAGGCTGGATGAGGCGCGTCAGCGGCATACCGTTGAATGGCGTTGGATCAAGGGCCACGCGGGCCACGCCGAGAATGAGCGCGCAGATGAATTGGCCCGCGCCGGAATGGCCCCCTTCAAGCCCGAGGCCAAGAAATGACCCTGCTTGGCGCGCTGGATTATGCCTCGGTGGCGGTTTTTGCCCTGACCGGGGCATTGGTGGCCTCACGCAGCCAGCTTGATATCGTAGGTTTCATCTTTGTCGCCTGCCTGACGGCGGTCGGCGGCGGCACGATCCGCGATATCTTGCTGAACCGGGACGCGGTTTTTTGGGTCACAGAGCCAAAGATACTGCTGGCCGCCGTTGCCGCCGCGATCGTAGTGTTCTTTGGCGCGCATCTTTTGGAAAGCCGTTACCGCGCGCTGATCTGGCTGGATGCCTTTGCGCTGGCGATTGCCGTGCCTGCGGGTGTGGGCGTGGCAATGGGCCTGGGGCAACATTGGGCTGTCATCATGGTAATGGGGGTGGCCACGGGATGTTTTGGCGGGTTGATGCGCGATGTTGTGTGTAACGAGGTGCCGCTAGTCCTGAAACAGGGGGAGGTCTATGCCACCGCTGCCTTTGCCGGTGCGGGGGCGGCGGTGCTTGTAGCGCAATTGGGCTATGCTTCGGGGCTGGCCTTGCTGGCCTGTGGCAGCGTGACCTTCGTGTTACGCGCCGCCGGAATAGCCTTTAATTGGGGGCTGCCAGTCTATAAACCCCGCGCGCCCCGCCCCGAAAGCCCGAAACAGCACTAACTATTCCTCGACTTCGCGCAGCTGACGGCCGCGAAACCCTGTCGCCACCACGAATTTCTCGGAACTGTCGGCACGGCTTGCGGGGGGCTTTACATTGGCCACCTTCTTGAAGTTCTTCTTCAACAGGTTCTGCATCCCGATCTCGGCCCCGCCGGCCAAAACCTTGGCAACAAAGGTGCCGTCATCATCCAACACGTCAAAGGCAAACTCCAGCGCCGCCTCAACCAATGCAATAATCCGCAAGTGATCGGTCGATTTATGCCCCGAGGCCGAGGCCGCCATATCCGACATCACCACATCGGCCTTACCGCCCAGCCAGCCCTTGACCAAGGCGTCCGCCTCATCCGACAGGAAATCAAGCTGATGGATCTGCGCGCCCGAGATCGGCTCCACCTCTTGCAGATCAACGCCCAGAACCGTGCCCACCGGCTTTTTGGGGTTCTGCCCCAGCGCATTTACCCGCTCTACCGCGATCTGGCACCAGCCGCCGGGTGCACAGCCAAGGTCAACCACCCGCGCGCCAGGCACGAGGAAACGGTATTTCTCATCCAGCTCGGCAATCTTATAGGCCGCGCGACCGCGAAAGCCTTCCTTCTTGGCGCGCACGACATAGGGGTCGTTCAACTGCCGCTCCAGCCACAAGGTCGAGGAAAGCTTGCGCCCCTTGGCGGTTTTCACCCGAACGCGCAAATCGCGCTGGCCCCGGCCTGATGTCTTTTTCTCGGTCATAATCTCGCACCACTATTCATAAGGCCCATCCGTCAGCACGCCATCCGCGCTCATCTGGGCATAAAGGAGACCTTCGCGCAGGCCCCTATCCGCGACCGATAGCTGGTCCGTGGGCCAAACCCGCATCAGGGCCTGTAAAATCGCCGCCCCCGACATGATCAAACTATGCCTGTCGCGCCCGATCCGGGGGTCTGTTCGCCGCCCCTCCGGCCCGAGGGCCAGATATTCGCGGATAACCGTATCTATCTGATCCGACGACATACGCAACCCGTCCACCTTGGTCCGGTCATAGCGTCTAAGCCCCAGAAACGAAGCCGCCACCGTTGTCACGGTGCCACTGGTCCCGATCACCTGAAAGCCCTCGCGCCCGTTTTCAAGGTTATAGGGCGAAAAACTGGAGAGGTTTTCCTCAAAAAACCAGCTCATCAGGGCAAATCGGGCGGCGTCATCTTCTACATCGGCGAATTGCTCTTTGAGGGTGGCCACGCCAAGCGGCACCGAGATCCAGTCCACAACCCGCGCCTGCCCCAAACCCTTGGGCGTAAACCCGGCATGAAGCCGCATGATCGCGCGCGGCCGGTCCAGCGGGTCCACGCCGGTCATATCGATCCAGACCAGTTCGGTCGAACCGCCACCGATATCGACCACCAAAAGCTGTTCGGTCTTACCGCTCACCAAGGGCGCGCAGGAAATCACCGCCAGTCGCGCCTCTTCCTCGGGGGTGATGATCTCCAGATGCATGCCGGTTTCGCGCCGCACCTGCCGCAGGAAATCACGCGAGTTCTTGGCCCGACGACAGGCCTCGGTCGCGACCAGACGCATACGCTTGATCTTGTGTTTTTCCAGCTTTTTCTGGCAAATCCGAAGCGCCTGAACCGTGCGGTTGATGGAGCCACGCGACATCCGGCCCGTGGCTTCTAGCCCCGTGCCAAGTTGAACAGCCTTGGAAAAGCTGTCCACGACCTGAAACTGGCTGCCCCGCGGTCGGGCAATCAGCATCCGGCAACTATTTGTTCCCAGATCAAGTGCAGCATAAAGCTGACCCGACCCGAGATGGGGGGAGGCAGACGGTTCGACCATCACATTTGCGGTGCCATTTACGCGCATCTGCTCTGGGATCGCGTCCTCCTCCCGGGGACGCTCGGGCGTCATATCGCGCCCTCCATTCGTGGTTGGGCTCATGGTACGCCTGCCGTGCGCCTCGTGCAAGCACCCAAGCAACAGCCTGCCTCACATTATTGCGCGCAGATTCTGCTGGCCCGCAAATATGAAGCCCGTCAGGTCGTTCTATGCTGCTGCGATGTCGAAAAACGTCAATGAGTACAAAAGACAGCCGTTACAAAGAAAGAGAGGCAACCGGGGAGAATCGCAAAATGCCAGAGGTGACGATCGTTTATTGGCGCGATATTCCGGCGCAGGTCATCGTTGGCAAAGGGCGCTCTGCCGCCAAAATGCCCCTGCCGGAACGGTTCGAACAGGCCATCGACCGCTGCGCGATGAAGATCGGCGCCAAGGATGCAGATCTCTATCTTGCCGAATGGCGCAAGGCCGACCCCTACCCGATGGACGGCACCCCCGCCGATATCGCCGCAACCGAGGCCAGCCGCATTGAGGCCGAATATGACAAGGATCGCCTGAAGCAACTCATCGAGAACGCAGGCTGGACCTGAACAAAAAAACCCTCGTGACAAAAACAATATGGGAGACAGTCGTGGCGCTTTTCTTCAAACCCGAGACCATCAAGACTACCGCCGCGCTGTTGGAGGGTTTCTTGCAGGATTACTCTATCGAGGTGATGCCCCGCACCGCCGAGAAGGTTGAGGATTTCCGCACGCTTCTGCCGCAAAAGACCCGCGTCTATATCGCGCATATCGAGGGCACGCCGATTGGCGATATGGTCACAACCGCCAAGCGCCTCCGCCAAGAGGGCTTTGAGGTGATGCCGCATTTCCCGGCCCGTATCATCCCTAACCGCGCCACATTGGCGGATTGGATTGCGCGCTATCAGGGTGAGGCGGATGTGAAACAGGCGCTCTTGCTGGGCGGCGGCGTCAGCACGCCGGCGGGTGACTTCGACAACTCTATGCAGCTGTTGGAAAGCGGGCTGTTTGACGGGTTCGAACGCCTGCATTTCGCTGGCCACCCCGAGGGCAACCGCGACATCGATCCCGATGGCGGCGACCGCGTGGTGATGGAGGCCCTGCGATGGAAACAAGCCTATGGCGAGCGTTCGGATGCAAAGATGGCATTGGCGACCCAGTTTTGTTTTGAGGCCGCACCCGTGATCAAATGGGCGGACCGGCTGGCCGCCGAGGGGATCGATATCCCGATCCACATCGGCGTAGCGGGGCCAGCCAAGCTGCAAACCCTGATCAAATTCGCCATCGCCTGTGGCGTCGGCCCGTCGCTCAAGGTATTGCAAAAACGGGCTATGAATGTGACGAAACTGCTGCTGCCCTATGCGCCCACCGAATTCGTGACCGAGCTGGCCGCCCATAAGGCGCGCCACCCCGAGTTCGGCATCCAGTCGGTGCATTTCTTCCCGCTTGGCGGCATTAAGACCAATGCCGCTTGGGCCATCGAACATGGCGGACGCGCCGCTCAACCCGCCTCTCACTCTTAAGGAATTGATTTAACTATGACCCGTACTGTTATTGAATCAAAGACAAAAACGGCCATCATCGGTTTTGACGAACCCTTTTGCGTGATCGGCGAGCGGATCAACCCGACGGGCCGCAAAAAGCTTGCCGCCGAGCTGGAGGCCGGTAACTTCGAGACTGTTCTGCGCGACGCATTGGAGCAGGTCGCCTGCGGTGCCACGGTGCTTGATGTCAATTCCGGTGCGGTTTTCACCAACAAAATGGCCGAAGATCCGCGCTATGCCGATAACAACTTTGTCGAGCCGCCCTTGATGCATGAGCTGATCACCCGCATACAAGCCGTGACCGATGCCCCCTTGTGCATCGACAGCTCTGTTCCCGGCGCGTTGGAGGCCGGGCTGAAGGCCGCCGAGGGTCGTCCCTTGCTAAATTCCGTCACCGGGGAGGAGGACCGGCTGGAGCTGGTTCTGCCGTTGGTCAAGAAATACAATGTGCCGGTTGTGGCGATTTCCAATGATGATACCGGCATTTCCGAAGATCCCGATGTCCGCTTTGCCGTTGCCAAAAAGATCGTGGAACGCGCCGCTGATTTCGGCATTCCCGCGCATGATATTGTGGTCGACCCCTTAGTCATGCCTGTGGGCGCAATGGGCAGCGCGGGCCAGCAGGTGTTTGCCTTGGTGCGTCGCCTGCGCGCGGAGCTGGGCGTCAACACCACTTGCGGCGCCTCCAATATCTCCTTTGGCCTGCCACAGCGCCACGGCATCAACGCCGCCTTTCTTCCAATGGCGATCGCGGCGGGCATGACCTCGGCGATCATGAACCCCGTCCGCTTGCAAGAGATGGAGGCCATCCGCGCCGCCAACTTCCTGATGAACCACGACGCCAATGGTGGTGAGTGGATACGCTTTGCCAAGGTCATTGAAGCCGTCGATGGCGGAATGAGCTTTGCCGAGGCCTCCGCCTCTGTCGGGGCCGCCGGGGGGCGTGGCGGGCGCAGAGGCGGGCGTCGAGGCTAGTCGCCCCGGCACAAAGTCAGCCCCCATGGACAAACCCCCTGCCGCGGGCCATGAAGGCTGTTATGACTGAACACAACCGCCCCCTTGCTGCTGCCTTATGGATGATCGGCTCTATCGCTGCATTTGTTGCAATGGCGGTCGCCGGACGGCATGTGTCAGCCACCCATGACACCTTTGAAATTATGACCCTGCGGTCATTAGTGGGCTTTGTCATTGTCACGACCATCGCTCTTGCCACCCGCCGTATGCATGAGGTACGCATCACCCGTCTGCCGCGCCATATCTTGCGCAACGTCATGCATTTCAGCGGGCAAAACCTGTGGTTCTGGGCGCTGACCATGATCCCCTTGGGGCAGGTGTTCGCGTTGGAGTTCACGGCCCCCATCTGGTTGATCCTTCTTGCTCCGATATTTCTGGGGGAAACGCTGACACGCAAGAAACTGGCGGCGGCGGCCCTTGGTCTCACCGGAACGATGATCGTCGCGCGGCCCGATTTTTCGGCGTTCAATCCCGGCATCGCCGCTGCCGCAGCGGCGGCAATTTGCTTTGCCGCAACCAATATCGCCACCAAAGCCCTGACCCGCCATGAGACAATCACCTCCATCATGTTCTGGCTGACCGGGATGCAGCTTGTCATGGGAATGGTCATGGCAGGCTATGACGGCGCGGTCACATTGCCGACCGCGCAAACGCTGCCCATCCTTGCCCTGATCGGCCTGTGCGGTCTGGTCGCGCATTTTTGCCTGACCACCGCCCTGTCACTGGCACCTGCAAGCGTCATTATCCCGATGGATTTCCTGCGCCTGCCACTGGCCTTTACCGTCGGCTGGCTGCTATATGGCGAAACCGTGGGATTGCCTGTGATCCTTGGGGCCGCTTTTATCCTGACCGGCATCACGATCAACCTAAGGTCAAGCAAAACCACCGTAAAACGTGTATCCGTGCCACAGCCCCCTGAAACAAATTCATAACGCAACGTAAGAGTTTGACCAAAAACGTTTGGCCGTTAACAATTCATTCAGCAAATGCATCTTACATATTCAGGACTGGTTCGGGGGAGGAACTGCCATGAAAAAAATTGCGATCGCCTTGGGGGCTGTGGCCCTTTCTGCATCCGCCGTCCACGCAGCCGGGATTGAGCGTTCACGTCTTGCTTATGGGACATTGTTTGAAACCGGGACTTATCTGGAATTTGGCGCATCCCGTGTTTCGCCCAGTGTCTCCGGCAACTATAGCAACCCGGCATTTGGCACAACGACCGGCAGCATGGCAAAGGACTACACAACGCTTTCTTTCAGCTTCAAACACGATATTAACGACAAGCTGGCTTATGGCGTGTTCGTCAATACCCCCTATGGTGCGCTGTCAAGCTATGACAGCGGGCTCTATAGCGGACTTGAGGCAGAGTGGAAAAGTCGGCAGGCTGCGGTTCTGTTCAAATACAAAACAAGCCCGAATATATCTGTCTATGGCGGCCTGAAGGCTGTGCGCTCTCAGGCGACGATTGATATCCCCAATTCATTGATTGCGGGGGGGCTGGTGCGCGCGCAGGCGGTGGGTGCCGCACCGGGTGCAACGCCTGAACAAGTCGCCGCTGGTGCAACCGCCGGTGCCATTTTGACGGCCACCGGTGGAACGGGGTTGGAGTATTCAGCCTTTGGACCTGCGGATACGCGCTTGGGCTATATCATTGGCGCAGCATATGAAAAGCCGGAAATCGCGCTACGGGTTGCCCTGACTTACGAGTCGGGTATCAGCCATAAGTTCAGAACCACCGAGACCAGCATCATCCCCGGCATCGCGCGCACCGATATCACCAATATCGACTTGCCCGAAAGCCTGACACTGGATTTCCAAACCGGCGTTGCCAAGGATACTTTGGTTTTCGGCTCTATCCGCTATGCGAAATGGAGCGTTTGGGAAGTGCGGCCGACAGGCTATGACGCGTTGACCAGTGCCAATATCACGGACTTTGCCGATAATGTCACCAGCTTCCAATTGGGGGTGGGGCGCAGGATCAACGATCAGTTTTCGGCCTTTATTCGTGCCGGATATGAGAAATCGAATAGCGGCGCATCATCGCGGCTCTCCCCGATCAACGGCTTGCGCAGTATTGGCGTCGGCGGCTCTTATACCCATGAGAACATGAAAATCACAGCGGGTCTTGAATATGTAAAGCTGGGGGATGCGGTGGATGCGTCAGGCACACGCTTTGCGGGCAACGAGGCCGTTGGTCTTGGTGTATCGGTTGGCTACCGGTTCTAGTCCCGCGTTTGCATGATCAAAGCCCCGCCATACTGTGGGGCTTTGATCCATTGCACGTCAACGGCAGGTTCAGCCAGGGCACTCCATCACGAAAATTGCCACGGATACAATGCTCTGGCTGCGTGACCTCGGGATAATCCCCGGCCCAATCGCGAAAGCGGTCATTGCTCACAACCGGCGCGGCCTTATCGCGCGCGGCGGCCAGAATATAGGGATCGGCCTGCACCCCTTTGGGCACAACCATCACATGGCTGACCGGAAGACCAAGTTGCCGCGCCAGAGCGCCGTCATGCATATAGTGATCCGCCAACAGATATCCCGCGTTGGCATCAAACATCACACTCGGCGCGTACCCCCTTGCGGTCAGATATTCCACCACCGCTTTCACGGCTTCGATCTTGGGCACACCGCCCTGCCAATACATCACATTGGAGCCGTCAATCACTGCCCATTTGCGCGGCGCCTCCCGCGGCTTGCGCCATGCAAGCAGCAGCAAAACCATAGCTGCCACAGCCGAAAGTAAAGCCAGCAAAAAGACGTCGGGAAAATTCCACGTCAAGACCATCACGGCGACGGACAAGGCCAGCAAGATAAAAGGAACAACCATCGCGCGAGATTAGGTCCCCATAGCAGCGCTGCCAAGCCACATTTCGGCAACACACAGTTTTCGCGTGAACTTCGTCACGCCCCGCGCTATCACATCCCCGCAAGATATATTTCGGAGGCTCGGATGATCTATCAATCGTCACAAGACTGGATGCAGGACAGCGCCAAGAAGGTGCTTCTTTTTGGCATGTCGGGCCTTGGAAAAACCTATCTTTCCAACATGTTGCGTGACGAGGCCGGCTGGTTCCACTATTCGGTCGATTACCGGATCGGCACCCGATACATGGGGGAATATATCGCCGACAACCTCAAACGTGCCGCGATGGATGTCCCGCTGCTGCGTGAGCTGTTGCTGTCGGACAGCATCCATATCCTTTCAAACATCAGCTTTGAAAACCTTGCCCCCTTGTCGACCTATCTGGGCAAGCCGGGCGACCCCGCACTTGGTGGCGTGAAGTTTGACGAATATTGTCTCCGCCAGCGGCAACACCAAGAGGCCGAAAAAGCGGCACTGCTGGACACAGAGCGTTTCATCCACCGCGCCCGTGATCTTTACGGTTATAATAATTTCGTTTGTGACAGCGGCGGGTCCATCTGCGAGGTTGTCGATCCGGCAAATCCCGACGACCCTATCCTTAAGGTCCTGTCGCGCAACCTTCTTTTGGTCTGGATCGAGGGGACGGATGCGCATCGCGACGCGCTGATCGCACGTTTTGACCGCGCGCCAAAGCCGATGTATTATCAACCAGATTTCCTGTTGCGGGTCTGGCACGATCATCTGGCCGAGCAAAACCTGGCCGAGGACCGCGTAAATCCTGACGCTTTTTTGCGTTACGGCTTTGCACGTCTGCTTGATCACCGCCGCCCCCGCTACCGCGCGATGGCGGATTGGGGTATCACCGTTACAGCGGATGAGGTGGCCTCGGTTAGATCCGCCGCTGATTTCGATGCGCTGATCGCCACCGCCCTTGACCGCAAAACGACCTGAATCACCGGAGCGTTCCATATGCCCATCACCCTGCCCCAAGATCTCCCTGCCTTTGATGTCTTGACCAAAGAAGGCGTCATGGTGATTTCCCCTGATCGTGCGCAAAGTCAGGATATCCGCCCGCTGCGCATCGCGCTTCTGAACCTGATGCCGAAAAAGATCCAGACCGAGAACCAGTTTGCGCGGCTGATCGGGGCCACGCCGTTGCAGATCGACCTGCACCTGATCCGTATGTCCGAACATCAGGCCAAAAACACCGCTGCCGAACATATGGAGGCATTTTATCGCCCCTTTGAGGAGGTCCGAGACGAGAAATACGACGGCCTTATCATTACCGGTGCCCCCATTGAACACCTTCCCTTCGACGAGGTCACCTATTGGGATGAGCTGCGCGAGGTTATGGACTGGACCCAGACCAATGTGCATTCCACCTTTGGCGTTTGCTGGGGGGGGATGGCGATGATCAACCATTTTCACGGTGTGAAAAAGCACATCCTGCCCGCCAAGGCCTTTGGCTGCTTCCGTCACAGCAATCTTGATCCGACCTCACCTTTCTTGCGCGGTTTTTCGGATGATTGCGTGATCCCGGTTTCACGCTGGACTGAAATGCGCCAGGCCGAGATTGACGCCGCCCCCGGTCTGCGCACCCTTTTGGGATCGGATCAATCCGGCCCATGTCTGGTTGAGGATCCGGGCCATCGCGCGCTTTATATTTTCAACCATTTTGAATATGACAGCGACACGCTGAAACAGGAATATGACCGTGACATTGCCAATGGCACACCGATCAACGTGCCTATAAACTATTACCCCAACGACAATCCGGCGATGAAGCCCCTGAACCGCTGGCGCAGCCATGCCCACCTTTTGTATGGCAACTGGATCAACGAGATATACCAGTCAACGCCTTATGATATAAGTGAAATTGGCAAGTAGCCTCTGGTTGCGTTGATCAGCGCAGCCCAGCTTACCTAACCCGCATGGAGCCCCTGCAATGGATCTGCCTTTCGACGGCGCAATCAGCAAGTTTCTGGCCGAGGAGGCCCCGAAAGATATTCGCAAAGCTATTGAAAAGGCGGATAAGGACGATATTCTGGCGGCCTCATATCCCTATCCGCGTGAATTGAAGCGCAAGGCCTACGCCCGCGAAATGGAGAGATTGCAACGCCAGTTGGTACGGATGCAGGCAAGCATCAAGACCAGTGGAAAACGTGTGGTCGTGGTCTACGAGGGGCGCGATGCGGCAGGCAAGGGCGGCACGATTGATGTGACGCGTGAAAACCTCAACCCGCGCATGGCCTCGGTTGTGGCGCTATCCAAACCCTCGGACCGGGAGGCGACGCAATGGTATTTCCAGCGTTATGTCGACTGGATGCCCGCCGCCGGTGAGATGATGATGTTTGACCGCTCTTGGTACAATCGCGGCGTGGTAGAGCATGTCTTTGGCTTTTGTACCGATAAACAACGCGAGCATTTCTTTGCCCAGCTTCCAAGTTTTGAGGAAATGCTGGTGGAAGAAGGTATTGTGCTGGTCAAAATCTGGCTCAATGTCGGGCAGGCAGAGCAGCTTCGCCGGTTTCTGGCGCGGGAAAATGATCCGCTAAAGCAATGGAAACTTTCATGGGTGGATGTCGAGGGTCTGCGCAAATGGGATGCCTATTCCGCCGCAATTAGTGAGACGTTGGCCCGTAGCCACACCGACCATGCTCCTTGGACGGTGATCCGGTCCGACGACAAGAAGCGCGCGCGGATTGCGGCGATCCAGACCTTGCTGCATGCCGTGGATTATGAGGGAAAAGACCTTGATCTGATCGGCACGCCCGACCCCCAGATTTGCGGCACACCCGCCATGCTTGATGTCTAAGCGCGGCTATCATCACGGCAATCTGCGACAGGCCTTGGTCGAGGCGGCGTTGGCGCTGATCACCGAGAAAGGCCCGCAAGGATTTACGCTGTCAGAGGCGGCGAAACGCGCAGGCGTCACCCCAGCCGCCGTTTACCGCCATTTTGCCGGCCGCGATGATCTTATCGCCGAGGCTGCGCGCCAAGGCTATGAGATATTCGCCGCCCTGATGGAGTTTGCCTATGACAACGGCCGCCCCAGCGCCCTGGCGGCCTTTGAGGCAACGGGCCGCGCCTATCTTGCCTTTGCGCGCAAATATCCCGGCCATTATCAGGCGATGTTCGAAAGCGGGCTGACGCTGAACGCCCACCCCGAGCTGGCCACGGTTGCCGCCAAGGCCTGGGCCGTTCAGGAAGCCGCCGCGCGTCAGTTGTCGCATCAACTCCCCAAGGAGAAGCGCCCGCCTGTATCGATGGTCTCGGCGCATATCTGGGCGCTTAGCCACGGTGTGGTGGAACTCTTTGCCCGCGGGGCGCCGGGCGCCCAAAGCCCCTACCCGCCCGAGGATATGCTGGAGGCGGGCATCGGGATTTACCTGCGCGGGTTGGGGCTTTTGCCCCCCGATAGTTAGCGGAACAGAACCAGCGCGCCCGGGGACCACGCCACCCGCGTCCGCGCACCGATATCCAATACCGGCCGACCGAACACATTGCGCATCGAAATCCGCACCGCCTTATCGGTCCCCTCCAGCCGCACATCGTAATAGGTCATATCCCCGAAATAGACGACCTCTTCAATTGTGGCTGTGGTCTCGCGGTCGGTGGCGGTCTGCCCCTCAAAGAGGATGGTCAGGGTCTCGGGGCGGAACCCCACAGCAGGCCCTTCACCCGAACTTGCGCCGGGGGCTTGTTCGGCATCCAATGTGGCACGACCAAAGCCTTTGGCCTCCACCTCGATCTTGCCGCCTGCCTCGCTGATCACCTGCGCGGGAAGGAAGTTCATCGTGCCGATAAATTCGGCTACACGCCGCGAATTGGGGCGGCGATAAAGGGTTTCGGGATCGGCAAGCTGCGCGATCTCCCCCTCAAACATCACGGCGATCCGGTCCGACATCACCAGCGCCTCTTCCTGATCATGGGTGACCAGAATGAACGTAATACCCACCTGTCGTTGTAGGCGGATCAATTCCACCTGCATTTGTTCGCGCATCTTTTTGTCCAGCGCCGACAGGGGCTCATCCAACAGCAAAACCTTTGGTTTCAAGATCAAGGCCCGCGCCAAGGCGACACGCTGCCGCTGCCCGCCCGAAAGCGCATGCGCCGCCCGCGCGCCGTAGCCCTTGAGGCCCACCATCGCCAGCGCCTCATCGACCTTTGCTGCCAGTTCGGCCTTGGCCAGCCCCGCACGGCGCAGACCAAAGCCCACGTTTTCCCCCACCGTCAAATGGGGAAAAATTGCATAGGACTGGAACACCATATTCGTCGGCCGCTGGTTCGCAGGCACCCCCGCCATATTCTTGCCGTCGATCATCACAGCGCCCGCGGAAATCCCCTCAAACCCCGCGATTGTACGCAACAGCGTGGTCTTGCCACAGCCCGACGGCCCCAGTAGCGAAAAGAACTCCCCCGCTTTGATCGTCGCGGTGATACCGCGCAAGGCATGGTAATCGCTGTAATACTTATGCACGTCCTGAAACGCGATCATGGTTGGTTTCTCGGTCACAGGAAGCCTCCGGTATCTTTTCCGCCCGATTTCGCGATGCCGCGGCGGCGGAAGTATTCAGCAATGGCAAGCAAAACAATCGACAGACAGACAAGCACCGTCCCCAGCGCCATGATCACCGGCACCGCCAGCGGGAAACGGAACTGCGAGAAGATATAGACCGGCAAGGTCGGCTCTGTCCCGGCAAGGAAGAAGGCGATGATGAACTCATCCAGACTGATCGTAAAGGAAATCAGCAGCGAGGAAATAATCCCCGGCATCACAAGCGGCAGGATGATCAGCCGAAAGGTGCTGGCTGCGGTTTCACCAAGGTCATAGGCGGCCTCTTCCAGGCTTTGATCCAACGCCTGGAACGCCGAGGACAGGATCGCAATCGTAAAGGGTGTGCAAATCAGCACATGCCCCAAGATCACCGTCCAAAGCGAAAGGTTCACGCCCAATCCCAGCAGCACCACCAAAAGCGATACCGCCACGATGATCTCGGGCAGCACCAAGGGCAGCATGATCAACCCCATCAGCCCCGCTTTCATCGGAAAGCGGTAGCGGGTCGAGGCGCGGGCCGCAAATACCCCCAAGGCCGTCGCCAGTACCGAAGTCGTCACCGCAATGAACAGCGAGTTTTTCAGCGCGATCCGCAAGGCAGGCTCTTCCAGCATGGCGCTGAACCAGCGGGTGGAAAACCCTTGAAGCGGAAAGGCGATGATGGTCGCGTCATTGAACGCAAACATCGGCAGCAAAATAATCGGCGCATAGAGAAACAGCAAATAGCCGATCGCATAAACCTTGAACCAACCGCCCTTCATGCCTTGCGCCCTTTCAAATAGCGCCGGTTCAAACCGACAAAGATCAAGCTGACCACGGTCACAATCGCCATGGCCGAAACCGCGATCGCCGACCCCAGCGGATAGTTATCCAGCTTGAGGTATTGCAACTGGATCAGGTTCGCGACCATCCGCCCCTCTGGTCCGCCGACAAGCTGCGGGGTGACGTAATCACCGATGGTCGGGATGAAGACGATCAGAACGCTGGCAATCACACCGGGCATGGCCAGCGGCAGGGTGACGCGCAAAAAGGTCATGAACCGGCTTTCGCCCAAATCCTGCCCCGCCTCCAGCAGGCTGCGGTCAATCTTTTCCAGCGACACAAAGATCGGCAAGATCGCAAAGGGCGCATAGGCATGGGCCAGCGTGATCACCACCGAATTGACGTTATAAAGGATAAATGTCAGCGGCTCGTCGATCAAACCGATGCCAAGCAGGCCAGAGTTGACCACCCCGTTATAGCCCAAAATCACCTTCCACAGGAACACCCGGATCAGATAACTGGTCCAAAAGGGGATCGTGATCAAAAACAGCCAAAGCGATTTGCGTGAGGGGCTGACGTGAAAGCTGACGAAATAAGCGATAGGAAAGGCGAGCAAAACCGTAACGGCCGTCACCACCATCGACACCCCCAAAGAGCGGACCATCACTGTGCGGTAAAGCTCGTTCGTCCAGGCCTCGATATAATTCGCAAAAGTGAAATCGCGAATGATCTCCAGATAACCATCTGTCAGGAAGCTATAGAGAAAGATCGCACCCAAGGGGGCGGCCAACATCAAGATGGCATAAAGCGCTGTTGGGCTGATCATCAACAGCCCGTTTGCCGCCTCTGTCCGGCGCAGTCTGGCCCACCGCGATTTTGTGCCCATCATCCTACCCCGACCCTGTTGCATCACATAATTTGTGGCACAGGTTTTACGCCGTGGGAAGGGCCGAGTTTCAGGCGCCCACCCTCTCAAGGGCAATGGCGCGTTTACCGACCTCAGTCAGCAAAGCAGGCACAACCTTTATCGCACCAACCGCGTTGCGCAGCGCCTCGGCAAGCTGTGCCTCATTCACCTGCGTACCCTCGACACGCCAGATAATCCGGCGGTTTGCACCGTCATCATAGACGATTTCCGTGCTACCATTGCGCGCCTTGCGATAGCCAAGGAAATCTGCACCCCCATTGGGGGCGTGAAAGCTGGTTTGATGTCCCATTTTCGGGTCTCTTTTTATAAACGGCTTCGTTGGCTACAGGATGGCATATGCACCGCAGGGGTCAAGCCGCCCCGGGCAATTGCAGCCGGCCGAGTCCGGAATGCCACAGTCAGATCGAAAGCTCGGCCGGGGGGCTGTCCAGAAGGCGGGCAAGACGGCGACAGGCCTGCTCTATCTGGGTGCTGCTGTGGGTGCCGGGAATGGCCATACGCACCGCATTGGGCGCGCGCCCGTGGACCAGCGCAAACTCATCCGCTGAACGCAGCAAAACGCCCTCGGCCTCGGCCATGCGCGCAAAGGTTGAGGCACGCCACCCCGACGGCAGGCGCAACCACACAAAAGGCAGCCCCGCCTGCCACGCCAGATCATAGCCGCCCAAGACATTGACAACCGCCTCCACCCGCTCGGAAAAACCGTCCTGCACCTTGGCGCGCAAATCCGCCGCCATCCCGTTGGTCAAAAGGGCCAGACATAAATCCGACACCGGTCGCGCAAGCCCGATGAAGCTGTGCTGTGCCGTCAGCCGCCCAGCCCGCCCCATCCCGCTGGGACAAACGATATAGCCAAGTCGCAGCGCCGCCGAAATGCTCTTGGAAAAGCTGCCCACATGCCAGGTCCGTTCCGGGGTAAGTGCACGAAAAGAGGGAATATCGCTTTTGGCGATGGCATAGCAGTCATCCTCAAGGATCTGCACCTCATAGGCGCGGGCAATATCGGCAATCTCGCGCCGTCGGCTTTCGGTCATGCGGGTCGTCGTCGGGTTTTGTGCCTCGGGGGTCAGGCAAAGGATCTGTGGGCTGTGGCGCCGGCAGGCCGCCTCCAGCATATCCGGGCGCAGACCTTCGGCATCGCCCTCCAGCGCCTGCACCTCGGCGCGCGACAGGCGTGCGGCATGGCGAAACCCCGCATAGGCCAGATCCTCAATCAGGACCATCGGGCGATCCCCCCGCAAACAGCACTGGAAAATCAGGTTGACCGCATTTTGCCCGCCATAGCAAAGTGCGATATCATCCGCAGTGACATCGCCTAGTATCCGGCCGTCAAACCAATGGACGAGCGCCTCACGCAAACGCCCCTCGGTGTAAGTGCTGGGGTAATCCAGCCAGTCGCGCATCATCTCTGCCGCGCCGCCCGCAAAGCTGGCCTCAAAAGCGGCAGCCTGCCCGACATCCGGCATCTTGGGCGATCGCATATCGATGCGCCCCGCCAGATGGGCCGGGTCGCGTTCCACATAAAAGCTTTGAGTCGGACCAAAACGTGGCGTGGCGGAGGCGACAAAGGTGCCGCGCCCTACGGTCGCTGCCAAAAGCCCCTCTTGCGTGGCAAGCTGGTAGGCCCGCGACACTGTGCCAGGCGTGATCTGCAACTGCCACGCCAATTCGCGCACAGTGGGCAGCTGGCTGTCGGGTGACAAGCTGCCTGCGCGGATCGCATCCCGAAGCGCACGAACCAGCGCCAGATATTTGGGGCCGGGGAATTGTGTCAAATCGGGCAGCCATGTTGTATTGGTCACAATGTTCCTCTGGCATAATTTGGCACATTCTGCGACATTGTACCCATCCAGTCAATTCGGATTGTACCATTACAAATCATGAGGTCTGCCATGGCTTATCAAAACCAGACGATTCACACGGGCCAGCCGCACCAAAGCGTTGCAGCCGTGGTTTTTGCTTGGGTCGGCACCGTTTTGAAACTGGCACAACGCCAGCGCAGCCGTCGCGCCCTCACGCGCCTTGAGGGTCACATGCTCAAGGACATCGGCCTGTCTGCATCCACAGCCAAGGATGAGGGTAACAAGGCGTTTTGGCAGGACTGAAACCCTAAGCGAGCGCCACGACGACATGAAGCCCCCTTCACAGCCCCCAAGCTGTGCAAATGAATGGACATTTCCCATAACCGTCGCTTAAATGCCGCCGAGGACGTGTCTGTTTTGTCAGGCCGTTATCGTGACATAGTTCGACTTAGGGAGTACAAAATGGATCGTCGTTCTTTCATTCGTAGCGCCGGAGCTCTGGGAGCGGGCGCTGCAGCAACGACACTTGCCGCGCCAGCCGTTGCGCAGGGCAATATCACATGGCGCATGGTCACGACCTGGCCCAAGAATTTCCCCGGTCTGGGCGTGGGCGCACAGCGTCTTGCCGATCGTATCACGGCTGCTTCGGGCGGACGGCTGACGGTTCAGGTCTTCTCGGCAGGTGAACTGGTTCCACCATTGCAATCGCTGGATGCCGTCATTGATGGCACCGCCGAGATGAGCCATGGCGCAGCCTATTACTGGCAAAACAAATCCCCTGCCCTGTCGTTCTTTACCGGCGTACCTTACGGCATGACCACAGCAGAGCTGACTGCCTGGGTCCGCTACCTTGGCGGTCAGGAAATCTGGGATGAGGTCTACGACCAGTTCGGCGTGCAGGGCTTCTTGTCCGGCAACACCGGCACACAGACCGGCGGCTGGTTCCGCGATGAGCTTAACAGCCTCGACGATGTAAAAGGCGTGCGCTTCCGCACACCGGGGCTTGGTGGACGTGTTTGGGAAAAACTGGGCGCCACGGTCACCAATATGGCCGCGGGCGAGATCTTTCAGGCGCTGCAGTCGGGCACGCTTGATGCGGCCGAATTTGTTGGC
The DNA here is from genome assembly GCF_001202025.1 of Pseudorhodobacter aquimaris. GTDB lineage: Bacteria > Pseudomonadota > Alphaproteobacteria > Rhodobacterales > Rhodobacteraceae > Pseudorhodobacter > Pseudorhodobacter aquimaris. Next base: position 53,299 of record NZ_LGHS01000010.1, on the reverse strand, counting down.
CCCTATAACGATCTGGCGCTCGGCTTTCATCAGGTTGCTAAGAACTACTACATGCCGTCCTTTGTTGAATCCGGTCTTGCCACCGAGCTGGTCGTCGACAAGAAGAAATACCAAGAGCTGCCCGCAGACCTTCAGGCCATCATCCGCGACATCTCACAAGCGGAATATGATCAGGTCTCGGCGGACTTCCTCGCCAACGACCCGCGCGCATTGCGCACATTGGTCAATGATCACGGCGTGATCGTACGCAGCTTCCCGGACGACATCATGGAAGCCGGCGCAAAGGCATCGGTTGAGGTCATCGAAGAACTGCGCAGCAGTGATGACCCGCTGGTCAAAAAGGCCACCGAAAGCTTTATCGAAGGGCTTACCCTTGTACGGACCCGGACCGAGAACATCGACACGCCCTATGTCCGGGCGCGCCAGCAGTTCCTGAAATATGATTGATCTGGAGTTTCGAATATAATTCCGATCCGCTCTCTGGCCTCGGTACATAGCCAACGCATTCCGGGGCCAGGCTTTTTACGATCACCCCGGATCACAAAAAGCAAACAGGGGGCCGAGGCCCCCTGCATAAACGTCTTTGGCAATATCGCTACTTAGTGATCGGCGACCGATGCCGCCTGACGCGCCTCTTCCGTCGTCCCCTTTGCCCCGTTGAAGAACAGGTTCAAAAGCACTGCCGATATTGAGGCAAGCAAGATACCGCTTTCGATCAACGGATGCATTTCATGCGGCAGCCAGATCATGAAATTCGGCGCGATCAATGGAACCATGCCAAAGCCCAGCGATATGGCAACGATAAACAGGTTGAAACGGTTGTTCGCAAAATCGACCCCGGCGGCAAGAATACGGATGCCGGTTGCCGCAACCATCCCGAACATCACAATGCCAGCACCGCCCAGAACCGCAATCGGCAGCGCCTCAACCATCACCGCCATCTTGGGGATCAGGCCCAGAACGATCAGGATCACACCGCCCGCGATGCAGATATACCGGCTTTTGATGCCCGTGACACCAACCAGACCGACGTTTTGCGAAAAGCTGGTATAGGGGAAGGTGTTGAAAATCCCACCAAGGATTGTTCCCAACCCGTCAACCCGCAAACCTGCCGCCAAACGCGGCTGTGTGATCTCTCGCCCAGTCATATCCCCTAGCGCGAGGAACATGCCAGTGGATTCAATCATCACCACAATCATCACCAGCGTCATGGTGATAATCATCACCGGGTCAAAAACGGGCATCCCGAAATGGAACGGGGTGATCAGCGAAAACCATTTTGCCTCGGCAACACCGTCAAAATGCATCATCCCCAAGGCGGCCGCCAAGATGCCACCAACGACAATCCCCAAGAGCACCGCAATATTGGACACAAATCCCTTGCCGTATTTTGCAATCAGCAGGATCGCCAGCAAGACGCTGGCCGAAACCCCCATGTTTTGCAGGCTTGCATAGGCCGGGTTATTGACCGTTGCCGTCAACCCAAGCCCTGGCGGGATCGCAGGCACCGCAGATCCGGCAGTCCCGGCCATCTCGCCCACTTCTTTCAGCCAGGCGGCATGCTCGGGGTTCACGATTTTGACCGCAGTCGGGCCGACCGGCACGCCAAAAATCCAGTTGATCCCCACCCGCATCAGGGTAACGCCGATCACCAGAATGATCGTCCCCGTCACAACCGGAGGAAAGAACCGCAGCATCTTGGAAATAATCGGCGCGATCAGCAGGGCCAGCACCCCCGCCCCGATGATCGACCCAAAGATAAGCTGCGCCCCCGCATAACCGGGATTATTCGCCCCGATCGCAATCATCGGCCCGACCGAGGCAAAGGTTACACCCATCATCACGGGCATCTGGATGCCGAAATAGCGGGTCACGCCCAAAGATTGAATGATGGTTACGATCCCGCAAACGAACAAATCAGCAGAGATCAGAAACGCGACATCCTGTGGCGCAAGTTGAAGCACACGGCCGATGATAAGCGGGACCGCAATCGCCCCCGCATACATGACCAACACATGTTGCAACCCCAATGTAAACAATTTGGGGGCTGGTAGAATTTCATCTACCGGTTTCACTTTATCTGTCATTGAAAAACTCTCCCTGAGGTGTGGGGTATAATTTCAAGCACGATACCGCCCCGACAATATCGCGCGTGCCTTGAGGTTGCGCCAAGGCCGTCAGGGATCAGGCGCAACCGAAGAAGATGATGCCGGACCGGTTACGATCCACGGCGCATCGAAATAATGCTCTTCGAGGTTTGGCGTGGTCCCGATCCGGTCCACCACCGCGAAAAGACCGGGGGCGTGAAGCGGGGTCAAAACCCCGTGCCAGACCCCTCGGTGCAGGTTTATCCCCTGAGCGCCGTTGGTCAAAAATGCGCGCGGGGTGGCCTCGGGACCGGTCGCCACGATCACAAGAAAAGGGTGCTCACTCATCGGCAGAAAAGCTTGGGACCCATCAGGATGACGTTCCACCAGTTCCAGCGTATAGGGGAAACTGCGCGGTTGGGCGTGAAAGATGGAAATGCCCGCGCGGGCGTCTGCGAAATCAAGCCGCGCGCGGTCATGGAAACGGCCACACATGCCTTGGTTGATGATCTTATCGGGCGCGCCTGTGGCCTCGAGCACCTCTCCGAAGGGCGCGAAACCAGCGGCGGTCAAGGGCTCTGTCTGGATTGTTCTTGTCATATGGACCTATGAATGTTGACGGATCAGCCAAAGGGATGGATTTATAGCACCGATGAGATCAGCGCGGGTTCAACGGCCCCCGCAGATTGGCGTGACGGTTCACATCCTTATAGAGCAGGTAGCGGAACGGCCCCGGCCCGGCGGCGTAACAGGCCTGCGGGCAAAAGGCGCGCAACCACATGAAATCACCGGCCTCGACCTCTACCCAGTCTTGGTTGAGCTTATAGACCGCCTTGCCCTCCAGAACATAAAGCCCGTGTTCCATGACATGCGTTTCCTCAAAGGGGATAACACCGCCGGGCTGAAATGTGACCACGGTCACATGCATATCGTGACGCAGGTCATTGGGGTCGACAAAGCGGGTCGTGGCCCAGGCTCCATCGGTATCGGGCATGGGTGTGGGGGTGATGTCGCGGTCGTTCAGCACCAGCACACCCGGCTTCTCAACACCCGGTGCAGGCTCATAGATCTTGCGGATCCAGTGGAAACAGGCGTTCCCGGTGCCCTCGTTGTGCAACGCCCATCTGCTGCCCGCGGGGATATAGGCATAGCTGCCCGAGGTCAGCGCATGGGTTTTGCCCTCAACGGTCAGCTCGGCTTCACCTTCGGTCATAAATAGGACCGATTGCACCGCATCGTCATTTTCGGGCACATCGGAACCGCCGCCGGGGGCGACCTCCATCACATATTGGCTGAAGGTTTCCGAAAAGCCGGTCATCGGGCGCGCGATAATCCAGAGGCGCGTTTTTTCCCAGCCCGGCAGGAAGCTGGTGACGATATCGGAAAACACGCCTTGCGGGATAAAGGCATAGGCATCGGTGAACGCCGCGCGGCCAGTCATCAATTGGGTCTGCGGTGGCAAACCACCTTTGGGGGCAAAATATCCGGTCATGGCAGGATGTCCTTCAGGCGCAATTCCGCGATGCGTTCGACTTGAGCGCAGGCGGTGTTGAATTCGGTTTGCGTGTCATGGCCGATACGGGTCTTGAACGCGGCAAGGATGCTGTCTTTGGTATTGTCACGCACGGCGATGATAAAAGGAAAGCCGTGTTTGGCGACATATTCGGTATTGAGGGCCTGAAAGGTCTCGCGCTCCGCATCCGTCAGCGAATCGAGCGCGGCGCTGGCCTGTTCGGCGGTGCTTTCAGCCGTCAGCCGCTTGGCCGCGGCCAGCTTGCCCGCAAGGTCAGGGTGGGCGGTCAAAACGCCCAGACGTTCCTCATGCGACGCGGATCGGAACATCCGGCACAGCGCGCTATGCACGCCAATGGCGCTGTCATGCGCGGGGCCAAGCTCCAATGCATGGGCACGCTCGGCGATCCAAGGGGAATGCTCAAAGATGGAGCCGAATTTGGCAACAAAGCTTTGCGCATCCATCTCGCTTGGGCGTTCCACGCGCTGATGCGGGTGGGTCTTGGCCCAATGGTCGGCAATATCCGCACGGCGCGCGAACCAGACCCCTTCATGCCCTTGGGCATAATCGAGGAAGCGCATCAGCCCTGCAATCTTGCCCGGACGCCCGATCAAGCGGCAATGCAACCCGATAGAAAACATCTTGGCCGCCCCCGCCTCCCCCTCGGCGTAAAGCACGTCGAAGCTGTCCTTGAGGTACTGAAAGAACTGCTGCCCCTCGATATAGCCCGGCGCCGTGGCGAAACGCATGTCATTCGCCTCCAGCGTATAGGGGATGATAAGCTGGTCGCGTTCGCCGAATTCCATCCAATGTGGCAGGTCGTCGTCATAAGTGTCCGCGATCCAGTCAAAGCCACCCTCTTCGGCAACCAGACGCACGGTATTGACCGAGCAACGCCCCGTGTACCAACCGCGCGGACGGGTACCGACCACCTCGGTGTGCAGGCGAATGGCCTCGGCGATTGCGGCGCGCTCCTCCTCTTCGGGCATGTCTTTATGTTCGACCCATTTCAACCCGTGCGAGGCGATCTCCCAATCGGCCGCTTTCATCGCGGCGACCTGTTCGGGACTGCGCGCAAGGGCCGTGGCCACACCGTAGACCGTTACAGGAATATCGCGTGACGTGAACAAACGGTGCAACCGCCAGAACCCGGCCCGCGCGCCGTAATCATAGATCGATTCCATGTTCCAGTGACGCTTGCCCGGCCAAGGGGCCGCCCCGCCAATGTCGGAAAGAAACGCCTCGGACCCGGCATCGCCGTGCAAGATGTTATTCTCGCCACCCTCTTCGTAGTTCAGCACCAGGGAGACAGCAATCTTCGCACCCTTTGGCCAGCGTGCATCCGGGGCATTGGCACCGTAACCTGTCATGTCGCGCGGATATCTGTTCACAAAACGCCTCATTCAATTTATTTCATATGTTAGTATAAAGCGAATAGTCGGCCAGCATTTGCAAAAAAATGATGAAAGACTTTTAACGCAAATAAGTGATCGTAACTGGCCCCGCGATGCGGCACAATCCGGAGGCAACTTTCAAGGAGGATAACAATGTCGGCAGGAAAACTGACCACCCATGTGCTCGATACCGCCCTGGGAAAACCGGCTGGAGGGGTCAAGATCACGCTTTATCGCGTGTCCGGAGAGGGGCACGCAAAGCTTTCGGAAACCGTGACCAACGCGGACGGGCGCACCGATGCCCCAATGCTGGCGGGGGCCGCGCTGACGGTGGGGGAATATGAACTGGTATTCTGTGCCGGTGACTATTTGCGTGCCAGCGATCAGGCCGGGGACGGTGTGCTCTTTCTGGACGAGATCCCCATTCGTTTTGGCGTGCCTGATGCCGATGCCCACTATCATGTGCCGCTGCTGATTTCGCCTTTTGCCTATTCGACTTACCGCGGCAGCTAGGGTCAGGTGCCACGCCGGAGTTTTAGAAACGTTCTAAACCTTGACTTACCCGGCCCAAGGGCGCATATCTGATGGGAACTGTCGGAGATATAAAATGTTCATCCAGACCGAATCCACGCCGAACCCGGCGACCCTGAAATTCCTTCCCGGCCAAACAGTACTGGATATGGGGACCGCAGACTTCCCATCGGCCGAGGCGGCCGAGAAGTCCCCGCTGGCACGCCGTATTTTCACGGTGGGCGATATTGCCGGCGTCTTTTTTGGCAACGACTTTGTAACTGTGACCAAGACTGATGCGGCCGATTGGGACCATATCAAGCCCGCCATCCTTGGCGCGATCATGGAACATTACCAGTCCGGCGCACCTGTAATCGAGGGCGAACAAGCCGCATCCGGCCATGCCGAGCATAGCGGTGAAGACGGCGATATCGTGGCCCAGATCAAGGAGTTGCTTGACACTCGGGTGCGCCCTGCTGTGGCACAGGATGGCGGCGACATCACCTTTCACGGGTTTGAGCGCGGCGTGGTTTACCTGCACATGCAAGGCGCTTGCGCAGGCTGCCCCTCGTCGACCCTGACGTTGAAAATGGGCATCGAAAACCTGCTGCGCCACTATATCCCCGAGGTGTTGGAGGTCCGGCCTGTTGCCGTCTGATCGACCGATTCTGGCCTTTGATACATCGGTCGCGCATTGCGCGGCCGCTTTGCTTTGGCGCGGTGAGATCATCGCCGAGGCGAGAGAGCCGATGGCCAAAGGTCAGGCCGAACGTCTGATGCCCCTGATCGAGGAGATGCTTATCTCGGTTGGTCGGGGCTGGCGCGATGTTGGCGGTGTAGCCGTTGGCGTCGGGCCGGGGAATTTCACCGGCATCCGTATTTCCGTGGCCGCCGCGCGCGGTCTGGCCCTTGGCTTGGGCGTGCAAGCCGTTGGGGTAACTGGCCCCGAAATGCTGGCCTATGGGCTGACCGCACGTATCCGCGTGGCAACACCGGCCGCACGAAATGCCCTTTATGTGCAGGATTTTGCGGGCGGCGCCCCCCTTGGTCCAATCCGGGAGGCAAATCCCGATGATGCCGATTTCTGGCCTGAAACCAATCTCGACCTTGTCGGTGACTGGCCCGAGACAGGCCGCAAGATCTTGCGCCCAGATCCAGCCGCCCGCATCCGTGCGATGGCCTTTGTGGGTGCGCAAAAACTGGCGGCAGGCGCGCCACCCCCGGCACCTTTCTACTTGCGTGCCGCTGATGCCGCCCCGCCCAGCGATCCGCCGCCCGTCATTCTGGACGCCTGAATGAACCCGGACGATCTGGCTACGCTTCACGCCTGCAGCTTTACCACCCCGCCACCGTGGTCTGCCCGGGCTTTTGCAGAACTGCTCGACAGCCCCGGCACGTTTATTCGCGGTGATGCACGCGGTTTTGTACTTGGCCGCGCCGTGGCGGGCGAGGCCGAGGTCCTGACGCTTGCCGTCGCACCTGCTTTCAGGCGCAAGGGCCTTGCCCGCCGTTTGATGGCGGCCTTCCACGATGCGGCCCGTCCCGCTGCCGACATCGCCTTTCTGGAAGTGGCCCAAGACAACGACGCCGCCATCGCGCTTTATCACGCGCTCGGCTACACCGAAGTGGGCCGCAGGCCGCGCTACTTCGAAGCGCCCCAAGGACTGCGCGTCGATGCACTTGTGATGCACCTTTCCCTTAGGCCACCTGCCTGACACAGCCCACCAAAGCACATCGAATTCCGGCTGCGCACCCAATTCGCACGGGTCCGCGTCATATTCCTATTGACCCCCTACCCCAAACACGCCCAAATTTGGGTACAGCACGTCCACCTGTCCGCAAAGGATTCTGGGGATGGCAAGGAGTCCAAACGGGAGACGACAAATGAGCCTCATGAAACATTTCGCCGCGGCCACTGCGAGTATCGCGTTGACTGCAGGCGCGGCTGTGGCCGACCCGGCCCTGATCTTTGACCTTGGCGGCAAATTCGACAAATCTTTTAACGAGTCCGCCTATGAGGGCGCACAGCGTTGGGCCAAGGAAACCGGTGGATCTTATAAAGAACTGGAAATGCAGTCCGAGGCGCAGCGTGAACAATTCGTACGTCGCATGGCCGAAACCGGCGCAAATCCGATCGTCGTCATGTCTTTTTCGAACATCGAGACCTTGAACACCGTTGCCCCTGATTTCCCCGATACCAAATTCGTTCTGATCGATGGTGTGGTCGATCAACCCAACGTCCGTTCAGTCATGTTTGCCGAACATGAAGGGTCCTATCTGGTCGGGATGCTCGCGGCTATGGCGTCAAAATCCGACACCGTGGGCTTTATCGGCGGCATGGATATCCCCCTGATCCGCCAGTTCGGCTGCGGCTATGCGCAGGGCGTCAAGGCCGTCACACCGGATGCAACGGTCATTGCCAATATGACCGGCAACACAGGGGCGGCATGGAATGACCCGGTAAAGGGCGGCGAATTGGCCAAGTCGCAGATCAGCCAGGGCGCGGATGTGATCTTTGCGGCGGCCGGCGGCACCGGCATGGGTGTCTTGCAAGCGGCGGCAGATGCCGACATCCTCTCTATCGGGGTGGACAGCAACCAGAACCACCTGCACCCCGGCAAGGTTCTGACCTCGATGCTCAAACGGGTCGACAACGCGGTCTATGCGGCGTTCAAGGCCGGTGAGGCGGTGGAAACCGGCCATGTGAATATGGACCTCGCCGCCGAAGGTGTCGGCTATGCGCTGGATGAGAACAACGAGGCGCTGATCACCGAAGAGATGAAAGCCGCCGTGGATGCCGCGGCCGCCAAGATCGCTTCGGGTGAACTGGCTGTCCACGATTATTACACCGATAACACCTGCCCCGCCGTTTCGTTCTAAGGATGGCGGCAGTGGAAACCTCGAGGCGGCAGGAATCTGCCGCCTCAGCCTCGAACCCGCTCGCGATCGAGCTGCGCGGGATATCCAAGGCTTTTGGCCCGGTTCAGGCCAATAAGGACATCTCGATCCAGGTCGCAAAAGGCTCTATCCACGGGATCATCGGGGAAAACGGGGCCGGAAAATCAACCCTGATGTCCATCCTTTACGGCTTCTACAAGGCCGACGCCGGAGAGATCTATATCTCGGGCAATCTGACCCCGATCCCTGACAGCCAAAGCGCCATTCGCGCAGGGATCGGGATGGTGTTCCAGCACTTCAAACTGGTGCCGAATTTTACTGTTCTGGAAAATGTGATCCTTGGGGCCGAGGGTGGGGCAATCTTGCGCGGGGCCATGGCCAAGGCGCGCAAATCGCTGTCCGATCTGGCACGAGAATATGAGCTGGAGGTCAACCCCGATGCGGTGGTCGAGGACCTTTCCGTTGGTCACCAACAGCGGGTGGAAATCCTCAAGGCGCTTTACCGTCAGGCCGACATCCTGATTTTGGACGAGCCCACCGGCGTCTTGACCCCGGCTGAGGCAGACCAGTTGTTTCGTATCCTCAACGGATTGAAAGATCAGGGTAAAACCGTGATCCTGATCACCCACAAACTGCGCGAGATCATGGAGATCACCGATACGGTGTCCGTCATGCGCCGCGGCCAGATGACTGCCACCGTCAAAACCGCCGAGACCTCTCCCGAGGAATTGGCGGAACTGATGGTCGGGCGCAAGGTCTTGCTTTCGGTTGAAAAAACGCCCGCCGCCCCCGGCGGCATGGTGCTGGAGGTAGAAAACCTGCGGGTGCGCGATGAGACCGGGGTGGAACGGCTGAAGGGTATTTCCTTCAACATTCGCGCCGGAGAGATTTTGGGCATCGCGGGCGTTGCGGGAAACGGCCAATCGGAACTTCTGGAGCTTCTGGCGGGCATCGCGCGGGGTGAAGGCACCGTCCGGCTGAACGGGCAGGAAGTCGCACTCAATGCCACGGCCGACGGGCAATCGCGGCGCGCGCGTGGCATCGCCCATGTGCCGGAGGACCGCCAACACCTTGGCCTGATCATGGATTTCACCGCTTGGGAAAACGTGGCCTTCGGCTATCACCACGCGCCGGAATATCAACGCTCTGCGCTGCTGATGGATAATGACGCGGTCCGCACCGATACCGTGGACAAGATGGAACGCTATGACGTGCGCCCGCCAATCCCGACACTGCCCGCGAAAAACTTTTCCGGCGGGAACCAGCAAAAGCTGGTCGTCGCCCGAGAAATGGACCGCAACCCCGAGTTGTTGCTTGTCGGCCAACCGACACGCGGCGTCGACATCGGCGCGATCGAATTTATCCACAAGCAAATCGTCGCCCTGCGCGATGCGGGCAAGGCGGTGCTTCTGGTCTCGGTGGAACTGGACGAAATCATGAGCCTGTCGGACCGGATCGCCGTGATGTTTGACGGTAAGATTATGGGCGAACGCGACCCCAAGATCACCAATGAACGCGAATTGGGCCTGTTGATGGCGGGAGTAGTAAAATGACCGCAATGCCGAAATGGGCCGATGCCGTTCTGGTGCCCTTGATCAGCCTGCTGATTGCTTTTTTCATCTCCGGTCTTGTTATCCTTGCGATTGGCGAAGACCCTATCGCCGCGATGAAGCTGATGGTCACGGGGGCGCTCGGCTCCACCTATGGCTGGGGCTATACGCTTTATTACGCGACCAATTTCATCTTTACTGGGCTTGCTGTCTCTGTCGCCTTTCAGGCGGGGTTGTTCAACATCGGCGGAGAGGGGCAGGCGACCCTTGGCGGTTTGGGCGTGGCGATGGCCTGCCTGTTCATCCCTTGGCCACATTGGTCGTTGGCGCTGGTTGCGGCGGTTTTCGCCTCGGCACTGTTTGGCGCGGCCTGGGCGGCCATTCCTGCCTATTTGCAGGCCAAGCGCGGCAGCCATGTGGTGATCACCACCATCATGTTCAACTTCATCGCCTCGGCCTTGCTGGTCTATCTGCTGGTCAATGTTCTGCGGCCCGAGGGCGCGCTTGACAGCGCCTCGGCACGTTTTGGCGATGCGATGCGCCTGCCACGGCTGAACGATATTCTGGCGCTGGTCGGCATCCCCTTCAACAATCGCAACCCCGCCAATATCAGCCTGCTGATCGCACTGGCGTCATGTGTGGGGGTCTGGTTGCTGATGTGGCGTACGCGGCTCGGCTATCAGCTGCGCGCCTTTGGGAAATCGGAAAAAGCCAGCGTTTACGCGGGCATAAACCCTGTGCGCATGACGATGTATGCCATGCTGATTTCCGGTGGCTTGTCGGGAATGATGGCGATCAACACCGTTATGGGCGAGGCGGGGCGGCTGCTTTTGAACTCGGTTGAGGGGGCTGGGTTCATCGGTATCGCCGTGGCTTTGATGGGGCGCAGCCACCCGGTTGGCGTGCTTTTGGCCGCGCTTTTGTTCGGGTTCCTCTATCAAGGCGGGGCCGAGCTTGCGCTTTGGACCAGCATCCCGCGAGAGCTGATTATCGTCATTCAGGCGCTGGTGATCCTGTTTACGGGGGCATTGGATGATATGGTGCGCCGTCCGGTGGCCGGTCTGTTCTTGTTGATGAAAAAGGGGAAGGCGTGATGGATTTCGCAACCCTCATCCAGATTTTGGACAGCTCTATCCGGCTGGCGACTCCTTTGCTGTTTGCCTGCCTTGCGGGTCTGTTTTCGGAACGCGCGGGCGTGTTTGACATCGGGCTAGAGGGCAAGATGCTGGCGGCCGCGTTTCTGTCGGGATCGGTGGCGGCGGTGACCGGATCGGTCTGGCTGGGCGTGCTGGCGGGGGTGTTCGCCTCGCTGCTGATGGCGGGGATACACGGGCTGGCGGCGATCACCTTTCGCGGCAACCAGTTGATTTCCGGCGTTGCGATCAATTTTCTGGCCTCGGGGCTGACGGTTTTGTTGGGGCAGAACTGGTTTGCGCTGGGGGGGCGAACGCCCGCGCTGACGGGCGATGCCCGTTTTGGTCCGATCACCCTGCCCCTTGCCGATACGGTGGCGCCCATACCTTTCATCGGCCCAATCTATGCCGAGATGATCTCCGGCCACAGCGCGCTGGTCTATATTGCCATCGCCTGTGTGCCCGCCTCGGCCTGGGTGCTTTACCGTACACGTTTTGGGCTGCGCCTGCGCGCCGTAGGGGAAAACCCGGCGGCGGTGGATACGGCGGGGATTTCGGTCACCGGGATCCGATATGCAGCCGTGGCGATTTGCGGTGTGTTGTGTGGTTTGGCCGGTGCCTATCTGGCGCTCGGGTTGGCGGCGGGCTTTGGCAAAGAGATGACGGCGGGGCGCGGGTTTATCGCCTTGGCCGCGCTGATCTTTGCGAAATGGCGGCCTTGGTATGCCTTGGGCGCGACCTTGCTGTTCGGGTTTCTAGAGGCGGTGGGCAACCGTTTCCCAAGCATCGACTTTGGTGTGATCACCCTACCCGCACAATTCATGCAAGCCCTGCCCTATGTTCTGACGGTCGTCATCCTTGCGGGATTCATCGGCAAGGCCACGCCCCCCCGCGCCGGAGGTGAGCCTTACATCAAAGAGAGGTGAAGCCATCTTTACATTTTCATGGCAAAAATCCGATAGCCTTTGGCAAAGCGACAATTCCTGTGCGCTGGGGTTTGACATCTCCCCCCAAGCAGCGCAATCCTTGGAAAACACCGCCCCGCCCCTCGCCGCGCGCCCTTAACGCCGCCTCTTTCACCTCTGCCCGGGCCTGACATGCAGCTTTACCTGCCAATCGCAGAACTTTCCGTAAACGCACTGGTCTTGTTCGGCTTGGGCGGAATTGTCGGGGTGTTGTCAGGCATGTTCGGGGTGGGCGGCGGTTTCATCATCACGCCTTTGCTGTTTTTCATGGGCATACCGCCGGCGGTTGCCGTGGCGACGGGGGCGAACCTTGTAGTGGCCTCCTCTGTTTCGGGTGTCTTGGCACAGTTGAAACGCAAGGCCGTGGATTTCCGCATGGGGTTGGTGCTGCTTGCAGGTGGTCTGGCAGGGTCCGCGCTTGGGATTTGGGTGTTTGCATGGCTCACGACTTTGGGCCAGATCGACCTTTTCGTGCAGCTTTCCTATGTGCTGTTTTTGGGCCTGATTGGTGCCATGATGTTCAAGGAGAGCCTTGGCGCCTTGATGCGTGCGCGTAAACCCAATGCCCCGATCCGGCGGGCTCATGTGCATTATTCGGTCCATAAGCTGCCGCTGAAAGTGAAATTTCGGGCCTCGGGGCTTTATATTTCGGTCATCCCTCCATTGATGGCCGGTGCCGCAGTCGGGTTTTTGTCGGCGATCATGGGGGTCGGTGGCGGCTTTATCATGGTGCCGGCCATGATTTACTTGCTGGGTATGCCGACCAAAGTTGTCGTTGGCACTTCGCTGTTCCAGGTTCTTTTTGTGACCGCCTTTACCACCGTCATGCACGCTGTCACCAGCCAGACGGTCGATATGGTGCTGGCTCTTTTGCTGATCCTTGGCGGGGTCGTCGGCGCGCAGATCGGGTCACGGATCGGCTTGATGCTGCGCGCCGAACAGCTGCGCATATTGCTGGCGCTGATGGTGCTGGCCGTGTGCCTGCGCATCGCCCTTGGCCTGCTTCTGACCCCGGATGAACTTTACTCCATCGCGCCGGGGAGGTTCCCATGAAGCTGCGCGCGCTCTTGTGTCTCGTTGCCATGTCGCTGCCGCTTCAAGCCGCCGATGACCCCGTGGGCACCGGCGAGACGATTGTCGCGGGACTTAGCCAGAACCTTGTCGCGATCACGGCCAATTTCACCGGCTCCGAGATTTTGATCTATGGCGCGGTACGGCGTGAGGCGCCTATTCCCAGCGGTGCCCCCTTGCAGGTGATTGCCACGGTGCAAGGCCCCTCAGGCCCGCTAACCGTGCGGCGCAAAGAGCGGCGCTTTGGCATCTGGATGAATGTCGATTCAGTTACCATTGGCCGCGCGCCCAGCTTTTATGCCATCGCCTCTTCTGCCCCGCTGTCCGAGGCCCTCTCCGCGACCGAGGATTTGCGCCATCAGATCACAATCCCCAGCGCGATCCGCGCCGTTGGGACCGCCGCCGAGGCCGCTGATGCGCCGGTATTTCTGGATGCGCTGATCCGTATCCGCAAGGAAAACCACGATTACAGCCTAGCCGAAAGCTCTGTCAATCTGTTGCAATCCACGCTGTTTCGCGCCGATGTAGCCCTGCCCGCCAATCTGGTTGAGGGCGAATATAAGGTGCGTTTGTTCATCACCCGTGACGGGCATGTCGTCGACAAGCACGAAGAGATCATTACCGTCAACAAGGACGGATTTGAGCGGTGGATCCACAACCTCGCCCATGAACAGCCGCTGGTTTACGGGCTCTTGTCGCTGGTTCTGGCGGTTGCTGCCGGCTGGGGGGCCTCTGTCGCCTTTGGATTGCTGCGCCGTTAACTGCGCATGCAAAACGGCGCGAGGATCCCCCGCGCCGTTTTTTAGGTTTATCCGTAAGGGTCAGGCTTTTACTTCGGCCTGCAAGCCTTTTACGATCGCATAACAAGCGGCCAAAAGCACGAAAGTAAACGGCAATCCGGTCGAAACCGCCATTGCCTGCAACGCCGAAAGGCCACCCCCAACAAGCAATGCAATCGCAACCAGCCCTTCAAACGATCCCCAGAAAATACGCTGCGGCAAGGGTGCATTGACTTTGCCCCCGGCGGCAATCGTATCGATTACAAGGCTGCCACTATCCGACGATGTGACAAAGAACACGACCACAAGAACAATCCCGATAACCGAGGTAATCCCCGTCAGCGGCAGTTGCGTCAGCATCTGGAACAGCTTCAGCTCAAGCGCCGCATCCTGTACGCCGGTAAAGCCGTCGTTTACAAGTTGCGAGATCCCCGTCCCCCCAAGCGCCGTCATCCACAGGACCGACAGAACGGTTGGCACGATCAACACGGCGATCAGGAATTCCCGCACCGTGCGGCCACGGCTGACGCGGGCGATAAACATACCCACAAAAGGTGACCAGCTGATCCACCAGGCCCAGTAAAACGCAGTCCAGCCCGACGTGAAATTCGCGTCCTCACGGCCAACCGGATTGGAAAGCGCGGGTAGATATTGCAGATACGCACCCAGATTGCCAAAGAACTCTTTGAGGATCTGCACCGTTGGGCCGACGATGATGACAAAAAGCAGCAAAAGGGCTGCAAGGCCGATGTTCAGCTCTGACAGCACCTTCACCCCGCCATCAAGCCCGCGCACAATCGAGACAATCGCGATCAGCGTGATAAAGACGATCAGCGCAATCAGCATCCCGTTAGAGGTGCCGAACCCAAAGAGGAAATCAAGCCCCGCCGCCGCTTGCTGCGCGCCGATCCCCAAGGATGTCGCAAGTCCAAAGATGGTTGCGAAAACTGCAAGCACATCCACCAGATGCCCCGGCCAGCCCCAGACCTTTTCGCCAAAAATCGGATAGAAACAGCTGCGCAGGGTCAGCGGAAGCCCCTTGTTATAGGCAAAAAGCGAAAGCGCCAGCGCCACAACCGCATAGATCGCCCAAGGGTGCAGCCCCCAGTGAAAGATAGTCGCTGCCATGCCCAGACGGCGCGCGCCGTCAACATCGCCCTCGGCCGCGCCAAGCGGCGCCCAGTCGGTGCGCAGGCCATCCTCGCCGATGCTTATGCCGCCAAATGCGCTGGAGTAATGCGACATCGGCTCTGACACGCCGTAAAACATCAGGCCGATACCCATGCCCGCCGCGAACAGCATCGCAAACCAGCCGGCATATCCGTAATCCGGCGTGGCCAGCGGACCGCCCAGACGGACCTTACCCAAAGGCGATACAATCAAATAAAGGCAAAGCAGCACAAACACATTGCCCGACGCGATAAAGAACCAATCAAGGTTGGTCGTCAGCGTATCGCGCAGCGCGGTAAATACCGGCTCCAGCTGGGTCTGAAAGATAATCGTGCCCACTGTGAACACGATAATCACAAGTGCCGAGAGCGGGAAAACCGGATTGTGAATATCAAATGCGAAAAAACGTTCCCCGACAACGTTATCCTGACCGATCTCAAAATCGGTTTCGATAATTTCGGTCACGCCTTCCGGTTCGGGAATCGGTTCGATCTCGGGGTTGTTGTCTTGGTCGTCTTGTGTCGACGTCATCGCAACTTCCTTTTTATTAACGTTCCATCTGGCAGCTTGAACGCCCCACCCCGTTGCGTTCGGGCGAAATACGACTGCTCTTTTTCATTTTGCGGCCTTTTGACACGCTTCGCTAGGGAATTTAACCCCTCGCGGCCTTTTCTTCGACCATTGGCCATTTGCGCCACATCGTCAGGCCCCGCGTCAGATTAAGCACCATCAGCGCCGCCCACAGCCCGTGGTTGCCCAAAAGCGGCACCAATACACTCAATGCCACCCCATATGTCGCAACCGAAACCAGCATTGCCTGACGCATTTCCCGCGTCAGGGTGGCCCCGATGAAGACACCGTCCAGCATCCATGCGCCGACCCCCAGAACAGGGGCAAGCACCAGCCACGGCAGGAATTCCCGCGCGGCAAGGTGCACTTCGGGGGCCGTTGTCATCACATCGATCAACGCAGGGCCCGCCACAAGATAGACCAGCGACAACGCCAGAACAGATCCCACCGCCCATTGCGCGCTGACCAATGACGCCCGCCGCGCGCCCTTGACCGAACGCGCACCAACAGCCTGTCCCACCAGCGCCTCGGCGGCAAAGGCAAAGCCGTCGAGGAAAAAGGCCGCAATCGTCAGGAATTGCATCAGCACCTGATTCGCCGCCAAGGTCACATCGCCAAGGCCCGCGCCCAGAAACAGAAAGCTGGTAAAGCTGATCTGCAAGAGGACCGAACGGATCATAATATCGCCGTTCACCATCGCCATATGCCGCAGGGCCGCCCTGTCACGCAGCCGCGCCATCGCGGAGGCCAGAGCCGCGCCAAATGCACTCCGGCACAGCCAAAGGCCAAAGGTGATCCCCGTCCACTCCGCAATCAGCGTGGCAATCGCCACCCCCTCCACGCCCCAGCCCAGCCCCAGCACAAACCACAGGTCCAGCGCGATATTCACCCCGTTGATCCAGATCTGAAGGATCAGCACCGCCCGCGTCCGCTCGGTCGCGATCAGCCACCCTGTGACGGCATAAAGCCCGATCGTGGCCGGTGCCCCCCAGATCCGCAGTTGCAAATAGCCCTGCGTCAGGCTTTCCACCTCAACACTGCCGGGAGAGAGCCATAGTGCGCCGTGAAACAATGGCCATTGCACAAGGATGAAAAATACCCCCGCAGCCGCCCCGATCATCAGCGCGCGCAAGAGGATCGCCGTCACCTCGGCCCCGTTGCCCGCCCCAAGCGCTTGTGAGGTCAGCCCCGTGGTGCCCATCCGCAAAAAGCCGAAAATCCAGTAGACCGACGACAGGATGACCGCCCCCAGCCCCACCGCCCCGATGGGGGCCGGAAGTCCGATCTGCCCGACCACAGCCGTATCCACCGCCCCCAGCAGCGGCACGGTGATATTGGCCAGCACAATCGGCACGGCAACCCGCATGACGCGGGCGTGGGTTATGGGCCGCATCCTCGCTAGCCTTGCATCTTGTCAGCGCGCAGCGGCATCAGGAAATGTCCCGTCGCCTGCGCGAACAAACGGCTGCGATTGTCCTGCCACGCCTCGACATGAACCGAGGCATAACGCCGACCGCAACGGTTGATCCGCGCGCGGGCATAGGCATCCCGCGGCAACCCCGAACGCAGATAATCGACCGAGAAATCAATGGTCTTGGGCAATGCCATCAACCCTCCTGCCGCCGGGTCCAGCGTTCCATCCTCCATCTGCTCCCATTGGCTGGACCAGCTTAGCTCGATGATGGCAGCAACCTCCAGAAAGGCGGCCGTAACCCCGCCGTGGATGGCAGGCAACAAAGGGTTGCCGATCAGCATTTCGGAATAGGGCAGCACCGCCGTCAGCTCATCCCCGCGCCGGTCGAACTGAATGCCCAGAAACTGGATATAGGGCACACCGTCCACCAAACGGCCCAAGGCGGCATCGCGACGGCCTTTGACGACTTGCACCGGCTCGGGCGTAGGTTTGCTTTTCATTTGGCATCTCCCTGCGCAGGTTCGATCGTAAAGGCCCCGGTGGCGGTGGCTACGGGACGGGATTTATCCTCATCCGTGGCGATAACCCGCACAAATGCGACCGAGCGGGTGACGTGATAGCATTCCGCCCGCGCTGTAATGCGCTGACCGGCAGTAGCAGGGCGCATGTAGTCAATCCGCAGATCAATCGTCGCCGTAGAGGCGGGCTGACTGGCATGGCACATCACCGACGCCCCCGAGGCCGTATCCATCAGGGTGGAAACTGCCCCCCCGTGGATAACCCCCGTTGCCGGATCCCCGATCAGGCGGGTGTCATAGGGCAAGGCGACCGTTGCCACCCCGTCCTCCAACGCCTCCAACTCCATCCCCAGCGCCTTGAGGTGTGGCAATCCCTCGATAAAATCGCGGACCTTTTGCTTGTTGTCTGTCATATTTGGCTTATCCCTCGCTGCTTTACATGTTCCCCATTGTGGCACAAGCTGCAAGCCCGGTGATTGCAACACACCCCGCTAACGCCTAGACTTCGCGTCAGGGGGGAATGCGCCAATGTCTGACATTCATCTTAGTTTCAAGGAAATGTGCGTCAAATTTGATGTCACGCCGCGCACCTTGCGGTATTACGAATATATTGAACTGCTTGCCCCTGAAAAGGAAGGCCGCGCCCGTTGGTACGGCCCGCGCGAGGTGGCGCGGATGACATTAATTCTGCGCGGACGTCGTTTCGGGTTCAGCCTTGAGGAAATCCGCCAATGGTTGCTGATCTACCGCCAACAGGGCACCAAACCGCAGATGGAAGCATGGGTCGCCCTTGCCGACCGTCAACTGGAGGCGCTTGAGCGCCAGCGCGAGGAGCTTGACGTGACAATCGCCGACCTACGCGCCCTGCGCGATACCGCCACCTCTGCGGGCTAGGCGCGGAAACCGGCTGACATTACGTCAGCGCGGCTTTTGACGTCACGTTATGGTGACGTTAACGTCAATTCCTGTGGTAACGTATTCTCAACTCCGCCCATGTGACCTAAAGGAAAGAGAACACTATCCCTATAGGCCAATGAGAGAAGAATGATGACCGATACACAGATGACCATCCGCGAGATGTGCGACACCTTTAGCGTGACACCGCGCGCCTTGCGCTTTTATGAGACCAAGGAGCTGATCTTTCCAAAACGCGAAGGCACCAAGCGTCTCTACTCGCGCCGTGATTGTGTGCGCCTGAAACTGCTCTTGCGTGGCAAGCGATTTGGCTTCAGTCTGGAAGATATCCGGCAATTGCTGGACATGTATGATCTCGAAGGATCAGAGCGCACGCAATTCATGCAAACCTATACACTGGCACAAGATCGCCTTGCCCAGATGGAACAGCAACGCGACGAGTTGATCGAAGCCATAGCCGAGTTGAAAAACGAGCTGGCCGATAATGCAGAACAGTTCACGGTCTATGCCGCGGCCGACAAGAAATCCGCCGCTTAACCACCAAACTTTGAGGGAGAAATCCGATGCCCGTCTTTAACGCCCCCGTTCAGGATATCCAGTTCGTTTTGCAAGACGTATTGAACGTCACCGCCACGGGTGTTCCCGGATATGAGGAACTGGAGGCGGATTTCACCTCTGCCGTTCTGGAAGAGGCAGGCAAGGTCGCGCGTGATGTGCTGGCCCCGCTGAACGCCTCGGGCGATGCCGAGGGCTGTGTGTTGGAAAATGGCACCGTGCGCACACCCAAAGGGTTTGACGCCGCTTTTGCCGCGATGAAGGATGGCGGCTGGACCGCGCTGGATTGTGATCCCGAATACGGTGGTCAGGGCCTGCCCTATCTGATGGGCACCGCGGTGGGCGAGATTTTTGTCGCCGCCAATATGGCCTTCAATATGTATCAGGGACTGACCCATGGTGCCTATTCCGCGATCCACACCCATGGGACCGATGCGCAAAAGGCGATGTATCTGCCCAAGATGGTCAGCTGTGAATGGACCGGCACCATGAACCTGACCGAGCCGCATGCAGGCACCGATCTGGGCATGATGCGCACCAAGGCCGAACCGCAGGACGACGGCTCTTATGCGATTACGGGTCAAAAGATTTTCATTTCGGCAGGCGAACATGATCTGGCCGATAACATTATCCATCTGGTGCTGGCCAAGGCCCCCGGCGGCGGTGATGGCACCAAGGGCATCAGCCTGTTCATCGTACCGAAGTTTCTAGTCAATGAGGACGGCTCTTTGGGTGATCGCAACGGGGTTTCGGTTGGATCAATCGAGCATAAGATGGGCATTCACGCCAATGCGACCTGTGTGATGAATTACGACGGTGCAAAGGGCTGGCTTTTGGGCGATCTGCACAAGGGCATGAAGGCCATGTTCACCATGATGAACGAGGCGCGTCTGGGTGTGGGCCTGCAAGGATATGCCGTGGCCGAGGCCGCCTATCAAAATGCGGTGGTCTATGCCCGTGAGCGGCTTCAGGGCCGTGATGTGACGGGTGCGAAAAACCCCGATGGCCCTGCCGACCCGTTGATCGTGCATCCCGATATCCGCCGCGCCCTGATGGACCAGAAATCCTTTGTCGAAGGGGCCCGCGCCTTTACCTTCTGGGGGGCGCATCTGATTGACCGTTCGGTGCGCATGGGTGATGCCGATGCCGAGGGGCTGATCTCCTTGATGACCCCGGTCATCAAAGGCTTCCAGACCGACAAGGGCTTTGAGATGGCGGTACAAGCCCAGCAAATCTGGGGGGGGCATGGCTATATCGAGGAAAACGGCATGAGCCAGTTTGTCCGCGATGCCCGTATTGCCCAGATCTATGAGGGCGCAAACGGCATTCAGGCGCTGGACCTTGTCGGCCGCAAACTGGCGCAGGACGGTGGCAAACATGTCATGGCCTTCTTTGAAATCGTGAAAACTTTCATCAAAGAGCATCAGGACGATGAGCAGATGAAACCCTTCACCGATCCGCTGAAGGCGGCCTCCAAGGATTTGCAGGCGGCGGCGATGTATTTCATGCAAAACGGCGTCAAGAATCCCAATAATGCCTTGGCCGGATCTTATGATTTCATGCATATGATGGGCCATGTCTGCCTTGGCCTGATGTGGGCGCGGATGGGTAAGGCCGCACTGGACGGGCTGGCCGCAGGCCGCGGCGACACGGCATTTCTGGAAACCAAAATCGCCACGGGGCGTTACTATATGGCCCGCCATTTGCCCGCCACCGGCATGCATCTGGCCCGGATCGAAAGCGGGGCCGATCCTGTGATGGCGCTGGCGGCGGATGCGTTCTAGGGTAAGATACCGCGAAAACGGCGGTGGGCCACTTGGCCCGCGCCACCCTTGCAACGACCGGAGACCATAATGCCCAAGCGCTTTCGCCTCACCCGTCGCTTTCCCTGCGCCATGACCGAGGACGGTTACCGCCGCCTGCGGAAATTCGCGAATGAGGCGGGGCTGGATGAGGGCGAGGCGCTGTCGTTTTTGTTCGAGAACTTCACCTCGGTGATCGATGAGGACAATCTGACCCACCGTTTGCGGCTGTTCAACTCAGAGCTGGAAGCGCGCAAGAAGTAGCGCACCACCTGATCCACCCAATACGGGCAGCCGGAAAGCCTCCGCCTTGCCAATCAACAGGAGCCGGACGTCATGAATGCCAAACTCTATTGCTTCGGGGAAAGCGGGCCCGCCTATAAGGCCGCGCTCGCCCTCACATTTGCAGAGATGGACTGGGAACCGGTTTACGTCGATTTCTTCAACGGTGAGGCCCGCACCCCCGAGTTTCACGAGATCAACGAAATGGGAGAAGTGCCGGTATTGGCGGACGGGGATGTGACGCTGACCCAATCGGGTGTGATCCTCGATTATATCAGCTCCAAAACCGGCAAGCTGGGCGGGCGCTCGGCGGCGGAACGGCGCGAGATCTTGCGCTGGATGTTCTGGGACAATCACAAATTATCCGGCGTCATTGGCTCCACCCGGTTTTTGCTAAACTTCATACCGCCTGAAAAGCGCCCCGAGGCGGTGATCTCCTTTCAGCAAGCGCGGCTAAAATCGGCTTATGCTGTGCTGGACAAGCACCTTGCCGGGGCCGCGTGGATGGTCGGGGATCAGGTTACAATCGCCGATCTGTCCTGCTGTGGCTTTCTTTTTTACCCCGAGCCCTTCGGCTTTGACCGCAAGGACTGGCCCCATATCGACCGCTGGCTGGACCGGATCGCCGCCCTGCCCGGCTGGAAGGCCCCCTATGACCTGATGCCCGGCAACCCGTCGGATCGGGCCTAAGACCTCTCTTATCCGGCCGCACCATTTTGATGCTGCCTTTCGACCATTCGGAGAAAAAACATGACCGAAGCTTATATCTATGACGCAATCCGCTCTCCTCGTGGGAAGGGCCGCAAAGATGGTAGCCTGCACGAGGTGACCTCTGTCGCGCTCTCGGCCAAAATGCTGAACGCGGTAAAAGCGCGCAACGGGCTGGAGGGCCAAGCGGTCGAGGATGTGATCTGGGGTAATGTGACCCAGGTGGGCGAACAGGGCGGCTGTCTTGCGCGCTCTGCCGTGCTGGCCTCTGATCTGGATGAGGCCATCCCCGGCCTTGCGATCAACCGTTTTTGCGCCTCGGGGATGGAGGCGGTGAACCTTGCCGCCAACCAGATCAAAGGCGGTGCGGGTCAGGCCTATATCGCCGGCGGGGTAGAGATGATGGGCCGTGTTGCCATGGGCTCGGACGGGGCGGCGATTGCCGTGGACCCGAGCCTTGCGATGAAAACCTATTTCGTGCCGCAAGGGATTTCCGCCGATATCATCGCCACCGAATACGGTTTCACCCGTGAGGCGGCCGATGCCTTGGCCGTGGAAAGCCAACGACGCGCCACGCAAGCATGGAAAGAAGGGCGGTTCGATAAATCCATCGTGGCGGTGACCGATCAGAACGGGTTGATCATCCTTGACCAAGATGAATATATACGCCCCGGCACCGATATGGCCACGCTCTCGGCCCTTAAACCCGCCTTCAAGGATATGGGTGAGGTGATGCCCGGTTTCGACAAGATCGCGATGATGAAATACCCGCATCTGGAGCGGGTGAACCATATCCACCATGCGGGCAACTCGTCGGGGATCGTGGACGGGGCGGCGGCGGTGCTGATCGGCAATGCCGAGTTTGGCCGCGCGCATGGCCTCAAACCCCGCGCCCGCATTCGTGCCACCGCCAAGATCGGCACCGATCCGACGATCATGCTGACAGGGCCGGTGCCCGTGACGCAAAAGATCCTTGCCGATCACGGGATGACCATCGGCGATATTGACCTTTTCGAGGTGAATGAGGCCTTTGCCGCCGTTGTCTTACGGTTCCAGCAGGCGTTTGATGTGGATCCGGGTGTGGTCAACGTCAACGGCGGCTCCATCGCCATGGGTCACCCGCTGGGGGCCACCGGCGCGATCATCATCGGCACCCTCTTGGATGAGTTGGAGCGGCAGGACAAACAGGTCGGCCTTGCCACGCTCTGCATCGCCTCCGGCATGGGTGTCGCCACGATTATCGAGCGGGTCTAGACCTTGCTTAGCAGAATATTCCTGAAAGAAGGATCATTGAGATGACCGATTTTACCTATGCCGTTGATGCGGATGCTGTGGCCACCATCACATGGGACACTGTTGGAAAATCCATGAATGTCATGACGCAAGAGGCGTTTATGACATTGAATGATATGGTCGATACCGCCCTTGCCGATGCCGATGTAAAAGGCATCATCATCACCAGCGCGAAAAAGGATTTCGCCGGCGGGATGGACCTGAACGCCATCGCCAAGATGAAGGAAGACGGCGGCGACAACCCTGCCAAGGCGGTGTTTGAGGGCGTGATGGGCATGCATAGCATCCTGCGCAAGATTGAACGCGCGGGCATGGACCCCAAGACCCTGAAGGGCGGCAAGCCGATTGTGGCCGCCCTGCCCGGCACGGCGCTTGGCATCGGGCTGGAGCTGCCGCTGGCCTGTCACCGCATCATCGCCGCCGATAACCCCAAGGCCAAGATAGGCCTGCCCGAGATCATGGTCGGTATTTTCCCCGGCGCAGGCGGCACCACGCGGCTTGTGCGCAAGATGGGCGCGATGATGGCCGCGCCGTTCCTGCTTGAGGGGAAGCTCTCGAACCCCAAAGCGGCCAAGGCGGCTGGCATCGTCGATGAGGTCGTCGCGGCAGAGGATCTTTTGACCCGCGCCAAGGAATGGGTGCTGGGGGCCAAGGACGCCGATCTGGTGAAACCATGGGATGCCAAGGGCTATAAGATGCCCGGCGGCGCGCCCTATCATCCGGCGGGGTTCATGACCTTTGTCGGGGCCTCGGCCATGGTGCATGGCAAAACCATGGGGGTGTACCCCGCTGCCAAGGCGCTACTCTCGGCGGTTTATGAGGGCGCGCTGGTGCCCTTTGACACCGCGCTAAAGATCGAGGCGCGCTGGTTCACCAATGTGCTGATGAACCCGTCGTCATCCGCGATGATCCGCAGCCTGTTCATCAACAAGGAAGCGCTGGAAAAAGGGGCCAATCGCCCGGCCGAGCCCGACCAGAGGGTGCAAAAAGTCGGCATCATCGGTGCGGGCATGATGGGCGCGGGGATCGCCTATGTCTCGGCCAATGCGGGGATCGAGGTGGTTCTGATCGACGCGGATCAATCGGCCGCCGACCGCGGCAAATCCTATTCCGAGGGCATCCTCGACAAGGGGATCTCACGCAAGAAGGTGACCGAAGAGAAAAAGGCCGAGGTTCTGGGGCGCATCACTGCCACCACCGATTACGAGGCCCTTGCCGGCTGTGACCTGATCGTCGAGGCGGTGTTTGAGGACATGAAGGTCAAGGCCGAGGTCACCAAAAAGGTCGAGGCGGTCGTGGGCGCGGATTGCATCTTTGCCACCAATACCTCCACCCTGCCGATCACCGAACTGGCCCATGCCAGCGCGCGGCCGGAACAATTCATCGGCATCCACTTCTTTTCGCCCGTCGACAAGATGCTCTTGGTAGAGATCATTCGCGGCAAGGCCACCGGTGACCGTGCCGTTGCCAAGGCGCTGGATTTCGTGCGCCAGATCCGCAAAACGCCGATTGTGGTCAATGATGCGCGCTTCTTTTATGCCAACCGCTGCATCATCCCCTATATCAACGAGGGCATCCGCATGGTTGCCGAAGGGGTGGAACCGGTGCTGGTTGAAAACGCCGCGAAACTGGTGGGGATGCCTTTGGGGCCGCTGCAACTGGTCGATGAAACCTCGATTGATCTGGGGGTGAAAATCGCCAAGGCCACCAAACTGGCCATGGGCGATGCTTATCCTGACGGCGCGGTCGATGCGGTTTTGTTTGCCATGGCAGATGAGGGACGACTGGGCAAAAAGGCGGGTGCGGGCTTTTACGCCTATGACGAAAAGGGCAAGCGCACCGGCCTTTGGGACGGTCTGGCAGGTGCCTATCCCGTGGCCGATGCGCAGCCAGAGCTGACCGAGGTGCAAAATCGTTTGCTGATGGCGCAGGTGCTCGAGGCCGTGCGCGCATTGGAGGATGGCGTGCTGATGGACATCCGCGAAGGCGATGTCGGCGCGATCCTGGGCTGGGGCTTTGCGCCTTGGTCGGGGGGGCCGCTGTCCTGGCTCGATATGATCGGTGCGCCCCGCGCGGTGGAGATTTGCGACGATCTAACCACGCGTTTCGGCGATCGTTTCAAGGCGCCTGATTTGCTGCGTGACATGGCAGCGAAGGGAGAGAGCTTCTATAGCCGTTTCGCACCACAGAAAAGCGCGGCCTGACGCCAATAATGGGGCGCGCGCCTTACCCCGCGCGCCCTCTCGCATCATCAAAGCTGTATCCGAAACGTCGGATATCCTCGGCACAGCAATCGGCCACAAGGGCCGCATCGGCATCCGAATAATACCCCCGCCAATCGCGCGCCCGCTGTGACGTATTTTCACGCGCCAACGGCGTCAGCGAAAACCCCAGATGGGCCTCAAAGGGCGCGATATCCTGATCCAGATGCTCCAACCGCATGTAGAGGCGACAGTGTTCCTGCCCCGAGGCATCACGCATATAGGCGCTTGCGGGCCAGTTGCGAAAGGCAGAAATGGTTTGCGGCTGATTTAGAAACCCCCTGAAATCAAGTGTTTGGGCAAGGGTAATCGCAGGGTGGTCAAAGCGTTGATCTTGGAGCCAATGGTAATAGCTGACCACCCTGTCCCAAGGGTTACGCACAAGGGTCAGGGTAAAAAGCGCGGCCAGCTCTGCCGCCGAAACCACGCCGTCAATATCGGCCAGGGTCGCATGTTTCCACAACCGCCCCTTAGGCGAAAGCCCCTTCAGCCGCCCCCTGCGCCGCCGTGCCTTGGGCGTATCGCCGATCAGGATATCATCCTTCATCGCGCGATCTTCCAGCGCCATGGTCAGGGCCGTGCCACCCGTTTTGGGGATATGCACAAAGACATACCCCCGTCCACGCGAAATGATCATGGCCGCACGCTCGAAACCATTGCTAGACCTGATTGGGCAGGGGTTTACCTTCGAAAAACGCATGCAGGTTTTCGACGGCCATCAGCCCCATCGCCTCTCGGACCTCAAGGGCGGCGGTGCCAAGATGCGGCAGCAGGGTCACGTTTTCCATCAACATCAAAGCAGGCGGGACCACCGGCTCATGCTCATAGACATCAAGACCCGCGCCCGCGATCACCTCGTTTTGCAAGGCATCGATCAAAGCGGCCTCATCGACGATATCCCCGCGCGCGATATTGATCAGGAATGCATGCGGCTTCATCTGGGACAGGGCCTCTGCATTGATCAGATGCCGCGTTTCCGGCCCGCCAGGCACGGCAATGACCACGAAATCCGCCGCAAGCGCCTCTTCCATATCCACCTGCTCGGACGGCACGCCGGGGTTGGCCACGGGCGAGCGGTTAAAGAAACGCACCTCCATGCCAAAACCGTAATGCGCGCGTTTGGCAACGGCCTTGCCGATACGTCCCATCCCGATCAGTCCCAAGGTTTTGCCCGACATATGCGCGCCCAAAAGCTGCGTCGGGTGCCAGCCCTCCCATTGGCCCGCGCGCAGCATCCGTTCGGCCTCTCCGGCGCGGCGGGCCGTCATCAGCATCAAGGTCAGCGCAATATCGGCGGTCGCATCGGTCACAGCGCCGGGGGTGTTGGTGACAACCACCCCTGCCCGCTTGGCCGCCTCCACATCGATATGGTTATAGCCCACACCGAAATTCGCCAGAATACGGCAACGGGGCGCGTGGTTTTCATCGAAAACCTGCGCATTATAGGGGTCGCCTAAAGTGGCCAGCACGGCATCATATTGGTGCAGGCTATCGACACAGGCCTGATGCGTCATCGGCGTCACATCCTCACGGATCGTCAGTGAGAAATAGCGCAGCGCTTCGGCCACGACCTTGCCGGGCATGGGGCGGGTTATCAGGATCTCAGGTTTCAAAACAGTCTCCCTCCGTTTGGTACGTCGTGATCGGGGGTGACCAAGACCACCTCACCGTTTTCATCTGGCACCCCTAGGACAAGCACCTCGGACATGACCTTGCCAATCTGGCGCGGCGGAAAATTGACCACGGCCATCACCTGACGTCCGACCAAACCTTCGGGCGTGTAATGCGCCGTCAACTGTGCCGAAGAGCGCTTCTCGCCCAGATCGCCGCCGAAATCGACCCAAAGCTTGATCGCGGGCTTGCGCGCCTCGGGGTAGGGTTCGGCGCGGGTGATCGTGCCGCTGCGGATATCGAGTTTGGCGAAATCGTCAAAGGTGATCATTTGCCCAGCTCCTGCGCGCGGGTGGTGGCGGCCTTGACGGTGCGCGCCATCAGGTCGGGCAGTTGGGCCATCAACACCTCCAGCCCCGCCGCCGTGGTCCCATTGGGCGAGGTCACATTCACCCGCAATTGTTCAGCGGTCTCGGGCGATTGATAGGCCAGCTCTCCGGCACCGCAAACCGTGGCCCGCGCCAGCTCCATCGCCAGATCGGGCGCAAGGCCCACGCCCTCGCCCGCTTTGGCCATTGCCTCAATCATGTGGAAAACATAGGCGGGGCCAGACCCCGACAGGCCCGTGACGGCATCAATCTGTTGCTCATTCTCCAGCCGCACCACCTTGCCCACGACCTGCAACAAGGCTTCGGCCAGATCCAGATGCGCGGGTGTCGCCGCCGCATTGCCGCAGATCGCCGTGATCCCGCGCGCCACGGCGGCCGGTGTGTTGGGCATCGCGCGGATGATCGGGGTTTGCGCGCCCAAGACCTGCTCATAATAGCCGATGGTCGTGCCCGCCGCGACCGAAACAAAAAGGGTGCTGCCATTGCCCAAAGCCGCAAGGCTGGGCAACGCATCCGCCATCATCTGCGGCTTGACCGCCACCAGAACGATCGCCGGATCGGCCGGCAGAACCGCGTTCAACTGCACGCCTGTGCCTTGCAGCCATGCGCTCGGGTGCGGGTCCTGAACCCAAGCGCATGCGGCACGCACGCCCTGCGCGAGCCAGCCTTCCAGCATCGCAGAGCCCATCTTGCCGCATCCGAGCAGCACCAACCCGCGCGCGTTTACCTCTGATAAATCCATACTGGCCCCCTATGATTTGCCCCAGCCTAACCCGAAGAAAACCAAAGCTGTAGCCTGTATTTTCATTGTATTTCGCGGCTAGCCCTTTGCCAGCGCCGCCACCAAGCCCGGCAGTTGGCGAAAATCATTAAAGGCCGCATTATGGGGCAGATCATGCACCGGCGTTTTGCAATAGCCTTCGGTATAGATCAGAAAAGGCAGCTTGGCCGCCACCGCCGTTGCCGCATCAACCTCGCTGTCGCCGACATAAATCACAGCCTCGTGGCCCAGATCCTTGACTGCGGCCAAAAGCGGTGTCGGATCGGGCTTGCGCACGGCAAAGCTGTCACCGCCGTAGACCACGGGGAAATAATCGGCCAAGCCAAGATGGCGCAAAACCGCATGGGCGGGCGCAATCGGCTTATTGGTACAAATCCCCAAAGCACAGCCCATCCCTACCAATTGATCCAGCGTTTTGATCACTCCGGGATAGATCACCGTCATATCAAAGGCAGTCTCATACCGCTCATTGAAGCGCGTCTGCATTGGCT
Organism: Pseudorhodobacter aquimaris; assembly: GCF_001202025.1. Taxonomy (GTDB): domain Bacteria; phylum Pseudomonadota; class Alphaproteobacteria; order Rhodobacterales; family Rhodobacteraceae; genus Pseudorhodobacter; species Pseudorhodobacter aquimaris. The sequence goes on along the minus strand of NZ_LGHS01000010.1, from coordinate 24,639 downwards.
CCAGCAGCGGGCCATCCGGCACCTGCCCCGAAGCCTCCAGCACAGAGCGCAGCAAATGCCCCACACCCCTGCCGATGAACCCTTTGATCTGGGTGGGCGGCAAGGGCGCAAAGCCCATCTCTTGTAAAACCACATTGGCATTGGCCACGATGTCAGGCGCGCTGTCGATCAGCGTGCCATCCAGATCAAAGATGACAGCGGTCACAATGCGGCCTCAGCAGCGGCGCGAATGGCTGCGATATTTGCCCCGTAAGGGCTTGGGTTTTCCACCGAGCCGCCCTTGAACACGGCCGAGCCTGCGACCAACACATCGGCGCCCGCAGCAGCGACCAAAGGTGCCGTTTCAGGCGTCACACCGCCGTCGATTTCGATATGAATGGGTCTGTCGCCGATCATGGCACGCAGCCGTGCAACCTTGTCAATCTGGCTGTGAATGAATTTCTGGCCACCGAAACCGGGGTTCACGGTCATCACACAGACCAGATCCACCATATCGAGCAGATATTCCACCGCCTCGATCGGCGTGCCGGGGTTGATCGCCAGACCCGCCTTGGCCCCTGCACCGCGGATGGCCTGCAAGGTGCGGTGGATATGCGGACCCGCCTCCAGATGCGCGGAAATCACATCGGCACCGGCACCGGCAAAGGCGTCAATATAGCTGTCGACCGGCGCGATCATCAGGTGAACATCCATCACCCCTTTGATATGCGGACGAATCGCGGCACAGGTCGCAGGGCCGAAGGTGATATTGGGGACAAAATGCCCGTCCATCACATCGACATGCACCCAATCCGCGCCCTCCGCTTCTATTGCGCGACATTCCGCGCCGAAATTGGCAAAATCAGCAGAGAGGATGGACGGCGCGATCTTGATCTTGCGCGTGAATGTCATGGACAGCACTCCTTGGGCCAGTTGTCCCTTTATCTACTGCGCAACACCATCATAGGTAAACCACCCTGCGGCCCCTTTCTTCATGATTGAACCAGATTGGGGCGCCCAGCCATGCAGGCCGCGCATTGCGGCCTTGCGATAATCTCTCTCCCTGCCTGCCGGCACATCTGTTAGAAGATACGCAACGGCAAAACGGGTCAGAACATCGTAACCCGGCCACGGATTTCATCAACACGGGCTATAGGTCCTGCAACCGGAAGAGCATCGCTTTTCCGATACTGGAAAATTTTGACATGATCACCACATCCCTCTTTCGCCGCATCCTGAACTGGTTCAAAGCAAGCAATAACCTCTCGGCCAAAGACCGCGCCGCACTGATTGAGCACCGCGATATCTGGCTGGGCAAGCAAAGCATTATTGTCGCAAACGCAGGCCGTCACTACAGCTTCTGATCTTGTCGATCACCACTTATAAAAGCCCGGGCATCACTGGGAGCCATTCCGCACGGTAGGACTCGCGCCCCACCTGCCTGCCGATCGAGAGGTCGGCAGGCTTTTGTTTTTAAGATATAATTTCGCCTGATTTCTTCGCCATCAGGGGCATAACGGCGGGAAGTTCAAACTTCCCTCGGCGCGCGCAATTTTTGCTCGCTTGGTTTCGTCATCGGCCAGACCGGCCAATCTTGGAGGTGCGCGAGCTCTTGACCCAGAACCGGACGAAAGAACCGAACAAGGTGAAGAGCCTAGAGAACCTTATGCTCGCGCGCGTATATTCGCGCGTATCGCTCGATCCGCGCGCTTGGAATGACGGTCGTGTCCTGATCTGTCAGCACCTCCGAGGCAACTAAGGATGCGGTGTTCGGACCAGGCTGATTTCGAATGAGGCCGATGAGGAAGAGCGACATCGACTATGGATCCAGAACGGCGCGTTGGAGGGTCCCTTCTGTGGCAACTGCGGCACGGCCTACCTGGAAAAACCCGAAGAATTCATCTTCAATGGTGCCAACGGCCAGCCATCGCGGAAGGTCGGCCACAAGAAGGGATCTGTGCCTCGTGCGCGCTCCGTCCGGGTGATCCACAAACCCTGCAAGGGACTGCCTGGTGCTCGCTTCACGGTTTTAAGCGAACATTGTCGCCAGAAGAAGCACGACAAGAACATCGAGATCTTATCGCTGCTGGCCAACGGCACCAGTCTTCACGACATCCGCCGCATTCTGCGCACCCCGAGAGGCGAGACTGAGCCGGGGATGTCCAGGCGCGACAATAATCGCATCTTCTGGCTGGAGCGAACGCTCTTGGCCTACGAAAAGGCCCAGCTCGCGGAATGGCGAAAGCGAGTCAAACGGCTACGCATTAAGGGCGGCAAGCCATACACACACCCGCATCACCCACGATGACATCGCCGTTGGCGTGAATTGGTAGGCTAAGATCGACCGCAAGATCACGCAGCTGAACTGCTCGGTCAGTGCAGATATCCGGTCGGGCCATGTTTTCCGCTGCGATGTGGATTTCGATCCAACCATCGACCCATGGGAAGTCATCGAGGACGCCTATTTCGGCGTCGCGCGGGACTCCTCCCTTCGCAAGTATTACCGGAACTCGAACGGCACCTTTACCGCGCCCCTACTCATTTCCAGTGGCCGACAGCGCGGTTCGACGAGTCGGCGCTCTTCTCAGCTTCGGAAAAGCGCCTGCGGCGCGCTCACCCTCGTCGGCGAGAAGGAGGGGCAGATGGCTCGGGTCGTGCCGCACATCTTCCGTGAAGATACCCTCGCGGACAGGTTCGATTGGGCAGTCATCGGGTTCAAGAAGGATGCGACGATCGACCGTATTCGGCAGAAACAGGCGGTGTTTTCAGAGAGCCTCGCGACGTGGCGCAAGATGCATCCCCACCAAGCGCCTTGGGAGGCATTACAGAGCTGAACTTCCGCGAACCTGAGCCCTCGACCGCACCGCCCCGATCAACCAGTCGAAAAGCTCGCTGGTGGGCCCGAACCTTGCGTCGGCTGCATTCCTGCGTTTGTGGGGCAATAGCCCCATCCAAACGGCCGACGAAATTGACAAGCTCGTGGGCTTCCCGACCTTGTCGCAGCACTACCGCGCCGCCTACCCAAGGCCTGGCGTCGACGACCAGATCGACGATCCAGAACTCCGCGCTGCGATCACACTGATGAACATATGGCGCGTGCACTACAGCTTCTTCGACTGAAGGCCTTACAGAACGTCGCTAAAGGAAAATGCATCGCCTCGGACAGGCTCAACGACCGTCCTTGGGGAGAACCTAAGATGCCTCGCCGTGTCGGGCACGGACAAAGTGATCTTTGTTCCAAAAAGGCGCACCAGCAAAGTTGTGCGGACGAACCCGGCGATGCGGATGGGGGTTGGTCAGCCGTCGCAACCGAAACGCTCGGGGCAGGAAACGGACGGTGCCACGGAAGCGGAACCCTCGGCTGGAAACAACCAAAAGAAGCGAGGTCGCCGACGGGACGACCGTCCTTACCTGCCCGTCCTCGCCAGGATTCCCTACCAATCTTGGCTTTTCCACGGCATGCTGATGTGGATGAAACCCGAGGACGATGACGAGCTGAAATGGAAAAACGGGCGACAGTTTTCTGTCGCCCGTGTCCTACAGCTTGGAATGGCTCCCAATCACTGCCAGGGCTTTTATCATAGCGGTTGCCGTTCCTCAGGCCGCTTTGAACAGCCCGTCCTTGATCAAGCCCTCATATGTTTCATCCAGCGACTTGCGCGCCCGCGCGACCAGAGTGTCAATCTCATCATGGGTGATCACCAAAGGCGGCGCGATGATCATCCGGTCGCCAACATGGCGCATCACCAAACCGTTCGCAAAGCACCGCGTCCGGCACCGCAGGCCGACTTCGCCTTCCTTGCCCGCGAATTTGGCGCGTTTCTCCTTATCCGGCGTCAGTGCCAGTGTCGCCATCAGCCCGACGGAATTGGCCTCTCCAACCAATGGATGATCCAGCAATGTCGCCCATTGCTTGGCCAGATATGGCGCCGCATCATCGCGGACTTTGTCCACCAGCTTTTCTTCTTCGATGATCCGCAGGTTTTCAAGCGCCACAGCCGCCGCAACCGGATGGCCGGAATAGGTATAGCCGTGGTTGAAATCCCCCGCTGCGGCCAGAGTATTGGCAATTTCATCGCTGACCAATGACGCCCCCATTGGCATATAGCCCGAGGTCAGCCCCTTGGCGATTGTCATGATATCAGGACGAATACCCATGGTTTGTGACCCGAACCAGTTTCCCGTCCGGCCGAAACCACAGATCACCTCGTCGGCGATCAGCAGGATCTCATATTTGTCACAGATCCGCTGGATTTCCGGCCAATAGGTGCTGGGCGGGATGATAACGCCGCCCGCACCCTGAACAGGTTCCCCGATGAAGGCCGCGACATTTTCTTCGCCCAGCTCAAGGATTTTCGTTTCCAGCTGGCGCGCGCGTTCCAGACCAAATTCCTCTGGCGTCATATCGCCGCCCTCGGCCCACCAATGCGGCTGGTCAATATGGGTGATGCCGGGGATGACCGGCACACCCTGACTGTGCATCGGGGCCATGCCGCCAAGGCTGCCGCCACCAAGAGTTGACCCGTGATAGCCGTTCTTGCGCGCGATCATCACCGTCTTTTTGGGTTTGCCCTTAGAGGCCCAATAATGCCGCACGATGCGGATATTGGTGTCATTGGCCTCAGAACCCGAGCTGCTGTAGAACACATGGTTGAGCGTGCCGGGCGCCAGCTCTGCCAGCTTGGCGCTTAGCGCGATCACAGGCACATGGCTGGTCATAAAGAAGGTGTTGTAGAACGGCAGTTCCTGCATCTGGCGTGCTGCGGCATCAACCAATTCCTGACGGCCATAGCCGATATTGACGCACCAAAGGCCCGACATCGCGTCCAGAATGTCATTCCCTTCGCTATCGGTTATGGTCACGCCTTGTGCGCGGGTGATGATGCGGGCACCGGCCTCTGCCAGTTCATTCGCATCGGAAAAAGGGTGAATATGATGGGCCGCATCCAGCGTCTGAAGCTCTTTCGTTGGCATGTGGTTTGTGATCGCAGGCATTGCAAACTCCTTACAAAAGGGCGCGGGATGGGTCATTATTGATTACCGCATAATATGATCATATTTTCGATAGTCAATAAATTTCAAAGCCGGTTACGCGCCTTTGACAAGTGCGGCAGCGATCTGGTCGTGCCCTTGGATGATGTCGTCGTGAATGGCATGGGCGACCTTGTCAGGCAGGCCCTGACGCAGGGCAAAGATCGCCTCGGCGTGTTTATCGGGCAGGTTCAACGTGCCGTGCCGCCCGCAAACAATCCGCAAGGACGGGCCAACGCGCAGCCAAAGGCCCTGCACCATCGCGCAAAGAATCCCCGCCCCGGAATGCGCATAAAGGGCGGTGTGGAATCTGTAGTTTTGCTCCAGATAGCTGCGGATATCGCCCCGTTGAATGGCTTGATTGACGGCCTCATCCATGACCTCTAGCGCATCGATATCGGCCTGGATCATGTTTTTCGTGGCCAATCCGGCCAGATGCGGCTCCAACGCGGCGCGGGCAAAGGCCAGCTCTGCCAGATGCCCTGCCGTCAGTTCTGGCACACTGACCCGGCGGTTTCCCTTGAACTCCAATGCACCTTCGGCTGTCAGGCGGCGGATCGCCTCACGCACGGGGGTGATGCCGGTTTCAAGCCCCTCGACCAGCCCTTGGATCGTGACCGGCTGGCCCGGAGCCAATTCACCAAACAAAACCATATCGCGAATACGGCGATAGGTGACCTCATGGGCCGGCAGTTTTTCCAACAGATTTCCTCCGCAGCGCAATCGCCTGTAATCTAGCAAATACGCAGCCCCAAGTCAGCCTGTTTTTATGATCATATTTGCGCGCAGGTCAGGATTCATAAAAACCGGCAGGCGAACCGGGGAACAGCAATTCCACCTGTGGCCAGTTCAACCAGACCGCAAAGGCGCCCAACAACAGCGCCAGCACCAGAAAACCCGCATCATGCAGCCCATCCCAAACCCCGTGCCGCCATGCCAGCCGCGCGATCACGGGCATATAGATCAGCATAGCCACGGCCTGCCCCAGCATCGCCCCGGCCAGGCCAAAGTAAAGCGCGCCAATAACAAAGCCCGCCGTCTGCAACCCCGCCTTGGCCGCGCTGACAACAAAGAACCCGCGGCTGTCGCCCCGCGCCAGCGCCGCCTGATCATAGGTCAGGAAGATCACCACAATCATCTGCACCGAACAAATCGCCACCATCACACCGCCCGCAGCACTATAGCGCGCATCATAGAGCAGGTTGACGATAAACGGCCCCAGCACCGCCAGACCGGCAAGACACAGGATCAAGCCGGCCGTTACAATCCGGCGCAATCGCACAAGCCGCGCGCGGGCGACATCATCAACCTGCGTATGCTCGCGGTAGATCGGGATCAATACGCGCGCCGTAACGGTGGACCCGAGCATGATCGGGAACATCGCCAGAAACGCCCCGATATTGTAAATTCCAAGCCCATCGATTGACAGAAATTTTCCCAAAACCGCCTTATCCCCCTGCGACACCAAAAAGCCGCAGACCGAGGACAAAAAGATCCAGAACCCAAAGTGCAACAGCTCTGATCCGGCGGATTTTTCCCAGCGCAGGCGGTTGCGATCCCCCGGCAAAAAGGCGGTCATCAACACCAGCCGCAGGGCCGCTGTTGCCACGCTGCCCAAGGCCAACGACCAGACAGAGCGCGTGACATAGGCCAGCACCAGCATCACCGCGATGCCCAGCAGGGTCGAGAGCAGATCCAGAACCGTCACCCGCCCCAAGAGCAAATGACGGTTGGCGGTATGGATGCGTGTCGGCTCAAACCCCGCAAAGACCAGCGCCAGGCTTGCCACCGGCAGGATCTGCCCGATCAGCGGCTGGTCATAAAACAGCGCCGCCGGATAGGCCAAGCAGCAGGCCAGAACCCATAGGATCCCCCCCCGCAAGATCTGGACCGTCCAGGCGGTATTCAGGAAATCGGCCTCGTCGCCGCGATCGCTTTGCATGATCGCGGGGCCAACGCCCATGTCGGAAAACAGCATCAGCCCGACCAGCAACACCGTCACCAGCGCCATGATCCCGAAGGCCTCAGGGAACAGCAGCCGGGTCAGGATCAGGTTCGACAGCAGCCGGAACCCTTGCGCCGCAACAAAGGACATCGCTATCCATGCCGAACCACGCGCCGCACGGCCCCAGATGCCCGTCGTCTTGCCCGCCAAACCAGCGTTACTCATCCGTCACACTATCCCAAACATACCCACACGCATCCGGCGCCGCTTAGAACTCCACCACAGCGCGGATACAATCCCCTTTGTGCATCAGCTCGAAACCTTCGTTAATCTGGTCCAGCGTCAGCTTATGGGTGATCATCGGGTCGATCTCGATCTTGCCGTTCATATACCAGTCGACGATCTTGGGCACATCCGTGCGCCCTTTGGCCCCGCCAAAGGCGGTTCCGCGCCAGACGCGCCCCGTAACCAGCTGGAACGGACGGGTAGAGATTTCTGCCCCTGCTGCGGCCACGCCGATGATGATGCTTTCGCCCCATCCCTTATGCGCGGCCTCAAGGGCTGTGCGCATCACGGTTGTATTGCCAGTGGCATCGAATGTGTAATCGGCGCCGCCCTTGGTCAGCTCCACCAGATGCGCGACCATATCGCCCTCGACCTTGGTCGGATTGACAAAATCGGTCATGCCGAAATAGCGGCCAACCTCTTCCTTACTGTCGTTCAGATCAACGCCGACGATCTGATCCGCCCCTGCCATCCGCAGGCCCTGGATCACGTTCAGCCCGATCCCGCCAAGCCCAAAGACCACACAGCGCGCGCCGATCTCGACCTTGGCGGTGTTGATCACCGCACCGATACCCGTGGTCACACCGCAGCCAATGTAGCAAATCTTGTCAAACGGCGCGTCCTTGCGCACTTTGGCCAGCGCGATTTCGGGGATGACCGTGTGATTGGCAAAGGTCGAGCAGCCCATATAGTGGTGGATCGGCGTCCCATCCAGCATCGAGAACCGCGTGGTCCCATCGGGCAATTGGCCCCGCCCTTGGGTGATGCGGATTTTTTGGCACAGGTTGGTCTTGCCCGACAGGCAATATTCGCACTCGCGGCATTCGGGCGTGTAAAGCGGGATAACGTGATCGCCCACTTCCAGCGTCGTCACGCCCTCGCCCACCTCCAGCACGATGCCCGCGCCCTCATGGCCCAGAATCGCCGGGAAAATACCCTCGGGGTCATCGCCCGAGCGGGTGAACTCATCGGTATGGCACAGGCCCGTGGCTTTGATTTCAACCAGAACCTCACCGGCTTTTGGTCCTTCCAGATTGACCTCCATCACCTCTAACGGTTTTCCGGGGGCCAAGGCAACAGCAGCACGGGTGCGCATCATCGGGATCATCCTTTTTGCAGTGGGTCTTTGCTTGACCGCATCTTGCACAGAGGCACAGCCCCCCGCAAGGCCAAACCCCTGCTTTCCACATCAGACCCCAAAGAGCGCGCATCATCACATAGGCACAAAGAAAAAGGCCGACGGAATTAACCGTCGGCCTTTTTTCATGTCACCCTTCCCAGTCGGAAAGATGGTGGGCGATCCAGGAATCGAACCTGGCGTGAGTCGCCTCGAGGGAGTTACAGTCCCCTGCCACACCTTGCGGCCTATCGCCCACTAAGCGGGGTCAATAATGCCCCGCCTTGGGGGCGTCAAGCGCAAAGCGACCATTTTTCTGCCAAATCATGCAAAGCAACCCAAGCCCGGTTTTCCCCTTGCGCCGCCGCGCCCCAATGCCCATTCTTGGCGCCAGATACGCGCGCAGAGGTTAAATCACATGGCAACGCAAAAACCCGATTGGGTCATCGACAAGGAACGCGCCAAGCGGCAGGCGGCGAATGAAACCGTCTGGCTGTTTGGCCTGCATGCCGTGCGTGATGCGCTGATGAACCCTGCGCGCGAAAAGCTGCGGCTGGTCCTGACCAAGAACGCGGCGGACAAGCTGGCCGAGGCGATCGACAAGGGCGGAATCACGCCGGAAATCGTCGATCCGCGTAAATTCAGCGTGCCGATTGACGAAGGCTCGGTTCACCAGGGGGCCGCGTTGCAGGCCAAACCGCTGAACTGGGGCAATCTGGCCGATATCGCCATCTCGGGGCAAGGGGCACCGCTGGTGGTGGTTCTGGACCGGGTGACGGACCCGCATAACGTTGGCGCGGTTCTGCGCTCTGCCGAGGTGTTCGGCGCGCGGGCGGTGATTGCGCCGCACCGCCACTCCGCCCCCGAAACCGGTGCGCTGGCCAAGACCGCCAGTGGCGCGTTGGAACGTCAGCCCTATTTGCGCATCGGAAACCTTTCCGACGCAATGGAAGAGCTGCGCGCAATGGGCTATTTCCTCATCGGTCTGGCAGGAGAGACCGAGACAGAACTTGCCGCAGGGCTGACCCAAGCGGGCAGCCGCCCCGTGGCCCTGGTTCTGGGTGCCGAAGGGCCGGGCCTGCGCCAGAAAACCCGTGAAACCTGCGATATTCTGGTGCGCATCCCTGCGGCGGGCGGGTTTGGATCCCTGAATGTATCCAATGCGGCGGCGGTGGCGCTCTATGCGGCGGGCAATCGCGGCGCATAGTCACGAAACCGCGAGCGGGCTTCTTTTCGCGGCGAGGGCACCCATATCAGTATCAGAGCAACAGGCCGGAACACCTGATGCGGTTTTACTGTCCCTCGTTCCACGACTTGCGCCCGGCCTTTTGGTACGGGCGCTTTTTTTGACATAAGGGAGATGGACATGCCATCGGATGCACAGCTGCGACAGATATTGCAAGAAGCCCGCGTGATTGCCATGGTCGGCGCCTCGATGAACCCCGACCGCCCCAGCCACCATGTGATGCAGTTCTTGCTGTCAAAGGGCAAACGGGTGATCCCCGTCAATCCCGGCCATGCGGGTAAAGAGCTTTTGGGTCAGCGGGTCTATGCCAGCCTTGCCGATATCCCGGCCAGCGCGGCGGTGGATATGGTGGATGTGTTTCGCAAATCCGATGCCGTCGAAGCCGTGGTGACCGAGGCCGTGGCCCATCTGCCGCATCTGCGCACCGTCTGGCTGCAACTGGGCGTGTACAGTGACAAGGGGGCAGAACTGGCGCGCGCGGCCAATGCCTTTATGGTGCAGAACCGCTGCCCTGCGATTGAATGGCCGCGACTGGGGCTTTAGCGCGCTGCCTTTTCGGCAATGCCGGATGTGCCCTCACGGCGGGCCAGCTCTGCCTCGACATCGGCCAGGGTGACATCGCGGGCCGCCAGCATGACCAGCAGGTGATAGATCACATCCGCCGCCTCTGAGGTCAGCCGCGCGCGGTCGCCCTTGACCGCCTCGATGATCGCCTCGACGGCTTCCTCGCCGAATTTCTCGGCGCATTTCTCGGGGCCTTTGGCCAACAGCTTGGCCGTCCAGGAGCTTTCGGGATCGGCCCCCTTGCGGGCGGCGATGGTGTCGGAAAGGCGGTTCAACGCGGTCATGTACAGGCTCCTGTCAGGTCAAACGCATGGGAATGCCGGCGGCGGCCATATGAGCCTTGGCCTCTCCGATCGTATATTCACCAAAGTGAAAGATCGAGGCGGCCAGCACCGCCGAGGCCCCGCCTTGGGTCACCCCTTCGACAAGGTGGTCAAGGGTGCCCACCCCTCCACTGGCAATCACCGGCACCGAAACCGCATCCGAGATTGCGCGCGTCAGGGGCAGGTTGAACCCCGCCCGCGTGCCGTCCCGGTCCATCGAGGTCAGCAGGATCTCCCCCGCGCCCTTGGCCGCAACGGTACGCGCGAATTCCACCGCGTCAATGCCGGTGGGTTTGCGCCCGCCATGGGTGAAAATCTCCCATTTGCCGGGGGATACAGTTTTGGCATCAATCGCCACCACGATACATTGCGCGCCAAAGCGGTCCGCCGCCTCGGCCACCACATCGGGATTGGCCACCGCAGCCGAGTTGAACGAGACCTTATCCGCACCCGCCAACAACAGCGCGCGCACATCCTGATGCGTGCGCACCCCGCCGCCCACCGTCAGCGGCATGAAACATTGCTCTGCCGTACGCGTCACCAGATCGAACATCGTGCCACGGTTTTCATGGGTGGCGTGGATATCCAGAAAGCACAGCTCATCCGCGCCGGCCGCATCATAGGCGCGCGCCGCCGCGACCGGATCGCCCGCATCACGCAGCCCGACAAAGTTCACGCCTTTGACCACGCGACCATCCGCGACATCGAGACAGGGGATAATGCGGGTTTTCAGCATCTGTTCTTCGCCTTCGGGTCTAAAGTTTCAGCGTTTCAAGCGCCGTTGCAAGGTCAATCGCGCCATCATAAAGCGCACGGCCCGAAATAGCGCCCGAAATCACCTGCGTATCGCGCAAAGCCGTCAGATCCGCCATCGAGGACACGCCCCCCGAGGCAATCACCGGAATGTTGATCGCACGCGAAAGCGCCTCTGTCGCCTGAACATTCGGGCCTTGCATCGCGCCGTCACGGTCGATGTCGGTATAGATGATCGCCGCCACGCCCGCATCTTCAAAGCTGCGCGCAAGGTCGGTCACCATCACATCCGTCTCATTCGCCCAGCCCTTGGTCGCCACACGGCCATTGCGCGCATCGATCCCCACGGCAACCCGACCGGGAAAGGCCAGTGCCGCCTCGCGCACAAGGCTCGGGTTCTCGACCGCCACGGTGCCAAGGATCACCCGTGCAAGCCCTTTGGACAGCCACGACTCAATCGTGGCCATATCGCGGATACCGCCGCCAAGCTGGCACGGCACGCTGACGGCCGCCAAAATCGCCTCAACCGCGGCACCATTGACGGGTTCGCCCGCAAAGGCGCCGTTCAGGTCCACAAGGTGCAGCCATTCACAGCCGGCATCCTCAAAAGCTTTGGCCTGGGCTGCGGGATCATCGCCAAATACGGTCGCCGCCTCCATTTCGCCGCGCAGAAGGCGCACACATTGGCCATCTTTGAGGTCGATTGCGGGGTAAAGGATCATCACGCGCTCCGGTGTTTTAAGGTTAGCGGGTGTTTGGCACAGGGACGCGCGCTTGCCAAGATGCGGCGGCCCGATTGAGCAGGACACAGCGTCACAGTTGATCGCTGCGCGAATTTTCGCAAAGCTGCGATTATCTTTGGGAGGGAAATAGCATGAAACAGCTGATATTGGCCGCCGCCTTGATATGCGGTGCAGGTATGGCCCAAGCCGACCCTGTCTTGGGTATCTGGAAAACCCAAGCGGATGAGGGGGCCTTTGCCCATGTCAAGATTGCCACTTGCGGGACCAAGCTTTGCGGTGTCATCACCAGAACCTTTACCGACAAGGGAGAATATAAATCCCCCAATATCGGCAAGCGGCTGCTTTGGGATATGTCGCCCAACGGCGGCGGGGCCTATAGCGGCGGGCGGATCTGGCAGCCGTCAACGGGCAAGGAGTACAAATCCAAGATGACGCTTGCAGGCGATATATTGAACGTCGCGGGCTGTTTCGGGCCGATTTGCAAAAAGCAGGTCTGGGCGCGGGTGAAATAGGCGCAAGAAACGGGTCGCTAGCGCAGCGCCTTTGCTGCTAGCTGGGGGCCGGAGGTGCGTAAATGACCCAAGCGATGAAGATGAGCGGCTTTGACTGGCTGCTGCTGGCCGCCCTTTCCCTGCTTTGGGGTGGATCGTTCTTTTTTGTGCAGCTTGCCGTGGGGCATCTGCCTGCCTTTACGATTGTGCTGTTGCGGGTGTCGCTGGCCGCCGTGGCCTTGGGGGGCGTGCTGTTGGTAACTGGCACCGCCTTTCCCAAGGGCTGGCCGGTGTGGCGCGCGCTTTTGGTCATGGGGGCGGTGAATAATGCGCTGCCCTTTACGTTTTTCGTGCTGGCACAGGGGCAAATCGGCAGCGCCCTTGCCGCCGTGCTGAACGCCACCACGCCGCTGTTTACGCTGGTTGTGGCGCATATCTGGACCTCGGACGAGCGGCTAAGCCCGGCCAAATTGCTGGGGCTGGCGCTTGGCTTTGCCGGCGTTCTGGTGATGATGGGCGGGGCGGCCCTCACGGCAGGCTCGGCCACGGTGCTGGCACAAATGGCCTGTCTTGGAGCCGCGCTTTGCTATGCGCTGGCAAGCGTATGGGGGCGCAGGTTCAAGCGCTTGGGTGTGCCGCCGCTAGCAACCGCTTTCGGGATGCTCACGGCCTCCAGCCTGATGATGCTGCCCTTGGTGTTGCTGTTGGACCGCCCCTGGACGCTGCCCCTGCCCGGCGCGGTTCCGCTTGCGGCGATCTTGGGGTTGGCGCTTTTGTCCACGGCGCTGGCCTATCAGATTTACTTCCGGCTGTTGGCAAGCGCGGGGGCGGTGAACCTTGCGCTTGTAACCTTCCTGATCCCGGTCAGCGCGATCGGGCTGGCGGTCTTGGTGCTGGGTGAGACGCTGGCCCCGCGCCATATGGTCGGCATGGGGTTGATCGCGCTGGGGCTGCTGGTGCTTGACGGGCGCTTGCGGCGGGCTAAGGCACCCAGCGCAGGAAATTGCTGATCAGGCGCAGCCCGTTGGCCTGGCTCTTTTCAGGATGAAACTGCATGCCGACCATATTGTCGCGCCCGATGATGGCCGTAATCTCGCCACCGTAGTCGACATGCGCCAAACGGTGCGCGGGGTTGGCGACGCGGAAATGGTAGGAATGCACGAAATAGGCGTGATCCCCCGTTTGCACCCCTTCCAGCACCGGATGCGGCTGGTTCACGATCAGGTCGTTCCAGCCCATATGCGGCACTTTGAGCGCGGGATCATCGGGGGTGATCGGCACCACCTCACCACCGATCCAGTCAAAACCGGCGGTATCCTCATATTCGCGGCCCGTGGTTGCCATCATCTGCATGCCCACGCAAATGCCGAGGAAAGGCACGGCGCGGCGGGTCACCCCTTCCTCAATCGCGTCAAAGAGGCCCTCATAGCTGTCCAAGGCGCGGCGACAGGCCGGAAAGGCCCCGTCCCCCGGCAGCACGATCCGGTCTGCGCGGGCGACATCCTCGGCCCGCGAGGACACCAGAACCTCCCCCGCATCCAGCTCACGCGCCATGCGCTGAAAGGCTTTTTCTGCGGAATGAAGGTTCCCGGAATCGTAATCGACAAGAACCGTCAGCATTTACAACAACCCTTTGGTCGAGGGGATCATATCGGCGCGACGCGGGTCAGGTTCGACCGCATCACGCAGCGCGCGGGCCACAGCCTTGAAGCCTGCCTCGGCGATGTGATGGCTGTTGAACCCGTGAACCAGATCGACATGCAGGGTGATGCCGCCATGGGTGGACAGCGCCTGAAAGAACTCCCGCACCAGCTCGGTATCAAATGTGCCGATCTTGTCGGTCGGAAACGGCATGTTCCAAACCAGAAACGGCCGTGCCGAAAGGTCAAGCGCGCAGCGAACCTGCGTATCATCCATCGCCAGCGCAAAATGCCCGTAGCGCCGGATGCCACGCTTGTTGCCCAGCGCCTGCACAAGGGCCTGGCCCAGCGCAATGCCGCAATCCTCAACCGTGTGGTGATCATCGATATGCAGATCACCCGAGGCCAGAACCGTGATATCAATCATCGAATGGCGGGCAAGCTGGTCCAGCATATGGTCAAAAAAGCCGACGCCGGTCTGGATATCGGATTGCCCGGTTCCATCCAGATTGATCGCCACTTTAATCTTGGTTTCATTGGTGTCGCGGGTCAGGCTGGCCTTACGCATAGGGACGCTCCGATACTGGCGTTTTGATTGCCCGCGTTATAGGGTGCTTGGGTGAAATTGGGAAGGGGCCTAGCTGCGCAGACCGGTTTCGACCAACATGCCCCGGCGCTTGGCCTCATAGTAATAGCCACGCGCATACCATTTCATCGCTGTATCCTGACTCCCATCCGCCAAAAGCCACGCGCCGCGAAGGTATTTCACCGCATATTTCAGGTTGGTTTCGGCATCGAGCAACCCTTGATCCGCCCCTTTATATCCCATGCCACGGGCGGTTTGCGGCAAGATCTGCATCAAACCGTAATAGGGGCCGTTGCGCGCAGCCGGACGGTGATGGCTCTCGCGGATGATAACGCGGTGTACAAGGCCGCGCGGCACCTCATAGAGGTCGGCATATTTGTTGATCAAACGCCGCAGTTCCGGCGTCTCGTTCGCATGCAGTGGGGGGGTGAAGTTACCCATATCCGGCGCACTACGCCCCTCACCACAGGCGGACAACAAGGCAACAAGCCCGAGGCAAACAGCGCGGCGGTGCATGGGATTCTCCTATTTCTTCGATTGCACCTGATTAGCGACCGCTCGAAAACCTGGCAAACATTGGTTTTCGGGCAGGCTCTTTCCCGCCGGTTCAAGGTTGCTGATGCAAGAAAAACCCGTAATTGTGCCGTCCATCACTTTGGCATAACGTCGCGCGAACCCTTTGGGACAATTGAAACGGGAAAAGATAATGACAGACGCACCTAAACTCGGCTTTGATACCTTGCAGATCCACGCAGGCGCGCGGCCTGATCCGGCAACGGGAGCGCGCCAGATCCCGATCTATCAAACCACCGCCTATGTGTTTCGTGATGCCGATCATGCGGCGGCGCTTTTCAACCTGTCCGAGGTTGGCAACATCTATTCGCGCCTGACCAACCCGACGGTTTCTGCCCTCGCGGAACGTATCGCGGCGCTTGAGGGCGGTGTGGGGGCTGTTTGCTGCTCTTCGGGTCATGCGGCACAGTTGATGGCACTTTTTCCGCTGATGCAGCCCGGCTCCAATGTTGTTGCCTCGACCCGGCTTTATGGCGGCACGATCCAGCAGTTCACCAATACCATCCGCAAATTCGGCTGGTCCGCGAAATTCGTCGATTTCGATGATCTGGAAGCCGTAGAGGCCGCCGTCGACGAAAACACCCGCGCCATTTTCTGTGAGAGCATTGCCAACCCCGGCGGCTATATCACTGATATCCCTGCGGTGGCGGCCTTGGCCAATAAGGTCGGCCTTCCCCTGATCGTCGATAACACCACCGCCACGCCATATCTGTGCAATCCGATCGCACTGGGGGCGACGCTGGTTGTCCATTCCACCACGAAATACCTGACCGGCAATGGCACCGTTATGGGTGGCTGCGTCGTCGACAGCGGCAATTTCGACTGGTCCGCATCAGGCAAATTCCCCAGCCTGTCAGAGCCGGAACCCGCCTATCATGGTCTGAACTTTCATGAGGCGTTGGGCGGCATGGCCTTCACCTTCCACTCCATCGCCATCGGTCTGCGTGATCTGGGCATGACGATGAACCCCCAAGCGGCGCATTACACGCTGATGGGGATCGAGACCCTGTCCCTGCGCATGGCCCGCCATGTGGAGAACGCACAAAAAGTCGCGGAATGGCTAGAAAAGCACCCCAAGGTCTCCAAGGTCACCTATGCCGGGCTTGACAGCTCCCCCTACAAGGCGCGGGTGGCAAGTGTTTGCCCCAAGGGCGCAGGCGGCCTGTTTACCGTATCGCTGAAGGCGGGATATGAGGCCTGCGTCAAGCTGGTTTCCGATCTGGAACTGTTCAGCCATGTCGCAAACCTGGGCGACACGCGCAGCCTTGTTATCCATCCGGCATCGACCACGCACCGCCAGCTTTCACCAGAACAACTGGTCGCGGCAGGGGCATCGCCTGATACCCTGCGCCTGTCCATCGGGATTGAGGATCCGGCCGATATCATCGCCGATCTGGAACAGGCATTGGCCAAGGGCTAAGCTGTCATCCCCCTGTCGCAGATTTACGCGGCAGGGGGATCATTCACCCGTTATCGGCACCGTTTTACTGGGCCAGATGCCACGAAATATTGACATTGATGGCAAAGCTGATCTGTCCGGCCTCGACCGGAACGCTGTCCATCTCGGCGCGGGCAAACATGGCACCGCGCGGAGGCTGATAATCCCCCCCCCCTTCGGTGATCGAGGAGATCTGGCCAAGGCGCACACCGGCGGCGCTTGTGATCACCTCGGCACGCTTGCGGGCGTTCCCGACCGCACGCACGCGGGCGGCATCAAGCAGCGGGCCCGGCTCTGCCACGCCGAACTCTACACCGTCCAACGTATTCGCCCCGTCCTTGACCGCTGCATCCAGCACGGCACCCAGATTATCAAGCGCGCGCACCTGTACCGTCAGCCGGTTACGCGCGGTGTACCCCCCAATGGTTCTGCCATTGCCTGCACTATTGCTATCCCATTCGGGCTGAAGTGACAGCCCCGAGGTTTGTATATCTGCCGACTTAATTCCCGCCGCTTTGAGGTCTTTTAACACCTCGGCAAGAGCCGCACTATTCGCATCCATCGCCAGTTTTGCGGTTTTATCCGAGCTTGTCACGCCAAGGGTCACAGTCGCCATATCGGGTGCAGCCATCACCACACCTTCGCCTGTGACCGAAATTTGCGCCATGTGCCCTGCCGAAATCTCTTGCGCGCACAGCGGTGCCGACACCGCAGGCACAGCGAAAGCCAAAAGCGCGGCAAAGGTCAGAATGTTGTGGGTTCGCATTGCGGATTCTCCAAGAGTTTGTGCCAAACATTGAACTGATTACATAACCAATATGCGAATTCTAGGCGGATTTGGGCTTATTTAATATCAAATCCGGGGGCTTTTTCTTTCACTCAGCAGAAACCTGCTGTAACAAAGGGGTAACCTAGAGGCGGGGCTACCCGCAGCTTTTCCTTTTGTGCTAGATCCGTGCAATGAAACCAAATTTTGCCCTGAACATTACCGATGATGCCGCAAGCCTGCTGCACCGCACTGCACGCGGCTGGATGGAGGTGGGGTCCGTTGACTTTGAGACCTCTGATCTTGGGGGGGCGATCGGCTATCTGCGATCTTCGGCTGTGGGGCTTGCCCCGCATGGGATCACAACAAAACTGGTCTTGCCGCCATCACAGATCCTCTACACCTTGATCGAAGCCCCCGGCCCTGATGATGCCGCGCGCAAGGCCCAGATCCGCATGGGGCTTGAGGGGCTGACACCCTATGATGTGGACGATCTGGTATTCGACTGGTCCGGCACCGGCCCCGAGGTTCAGGTCGCCGTCGTCGCACGTGAAACGCTGGATGAGGCCGAGTCCTTTGCCACAGCCCACCGGCTTAATCCCGTGTCATTCGTCACTATCCCCGGCGCAGGCCAGTTCAACGGAGAGCCTTGGTTCGGCCCGACCGCTCTCTCTGCGGCGCTTTTGCCCGAAGGCGAAAACGTGGAGCGCGATCAGAACCCGGTTTCTGTCACCGACAGCGTTTCGGATGCCACACTCAAAGCCGACGAAGAGGCTCTGCGCAAGATCGAAGCCGCCAAGGCCGAACGCGAATTGCGTGCACAACAACTGGCGCAGGCCGAGGCAAAGCGTCTGGTCGAAGAGGCGGAAAAGGCCAAGCTGGCACATAAGGATCGCGAAAAAGCCCTCGCCGCACAGGCCGAGGCAGACCGTCAGCGCGCCATCGCCGCGGCGGCCGCTGCCCCGATTGCGCAAAAGGCGGCGGCAGACAGCAAACCAGAGCCTGACACGCCACCACAGGCAACAGAGCCCAAGCCAGCGCCAGACCCTGCCCCGACAGCAGAGACGTCACCGGTTAAGGCGGATGCCCCCGCCACATCCCCCGCGCCAAGCCAGACAGTTGAACCGGTTGCCGCGGCCGAACCACCGCTTGTGGCAAAGAGCGCCCCTGCCACCAAGCCAAAGACAAAGGATCAGGCCAAACCCGGCCAACCTCATCCCGACAAAGCCCCGTCTAACAAGCCCAAGTCGGATGTGATCAAAGCCGAACCAAAACCGCCAGAGGCAGCCAAGCCGCCTGTGCCTGAATCCGATCAGACCAAGCCGGACGCCACAAAGGCAGGTCCTGCGCCCGATCCCAAACCCGCGACCGAAGCACCCTCACAGCAAGCCCCCCGGCCGGTTCAGGGGCCAGAGGCACCCGCAACGGCGCAAACTGCCGAAATCAAACAGCTGCCAGCAGCTATTGGACCTGCGGCACCGGTTCCCCCAGAAACACCCCCAAAGGTGGATGCGCCAAAAGTCACCACAGCATCCGATGCCCCTAAAACAGCGCCAAAGCCGCTGAACGGAACCTCTCCTTTTGCACAGGGCGCCAAGCCGCAGCTGCCAACAGCAACCTCTGGCAAAAAGCCCGCTGCGACAACCAAGGTTGCAAGCGTACCCAGCAAGGCAGAGGCATTGTCCCGCTTCAAGTCCAAGGTTTCCGAAGACGCAGCCAATACGCAAAATACCGCAGCCGCCGGTGATAATGGCATGGGCGAAATGGGTGCCAAGCTTGCAATGCGCCGTGGCAAACCGCGATTTCTCGGGTTGATTCTGACATTGGTTCTGCTGGCCGTGCTGGCCTCGGTCGCGGCGTGGTCCTCGGTCTATCTATCGCGCGATACCCCCCAAGCAGAGCAAACCCAGATTGCCGAGGCGTCCGAACCCCAAGCCCCTGTCGAGGAGGCTACTGTTGAGGAGCCCCCCGTCGAGGACCGCATTGTCGAGACAGCCCCACCATCAGACGACCCTCCCGAGCCCGCCCCGGAAATCACCGCCACAAGTGAGGTCGAGGCGCAAACCGAAGGACCGGTGGCAGGCCCGCAAGACGAAATCATGCTGGCAGGCACCGACCTGCGCCCCCCGGCCTTTGACCCGGTTGCCAAACCGCTCCCTCGGGCACGCCCGGATGGCGCACCCGATCCTGCCATGCCACCGCCCCCCTTTGGCACCGAATATACCTTTGATGAGAACGGTGATATCATTGCCACTCCGAATGGGGTGATCATGCCCGAAGGATTCTGGCTGATTGCAGCGCGCCCACCTGTTGTTCCCCCCGCCCGCGCGACACCAGAACCTGCCGCCGCCAGTGACGCGGCCACAACCGCAAGCGCATCGGGCACGGAACAGCCACCCGCTGACGGCACATTCCGGCCAGACCAAGATGTCGAGAGCCGCAAGCCGCGCAGCCGTCCAGCCGCACTTGATGCAGTACCTGCTGCCGATCCCGCCTCGCCACAGGACGATGCGTCACTCCCCGCAAGCGATCCGAGCCTTGCACAAATCGCATCCCTCCGCCCGCCTGAGCGCCCTGAGCCGGTCCTTACCGCCGCCGAAATCGCACGGAATTCCGCCGCTGGCGCATCCCTTACCGCCAGCAGCGCCGCGCCCCAAGATAACCTGCTAAGGGTCGCCATGTCGCCCCGCCCCGCAGCAAGGCCAAGTGATTTTTCTGAGGCGATAGCGGCTGCCGTTTCTTCCGCCGCGCGCGAAACCAGCCAAGCCGCACTGCAACGCAGCGCCGACCCCGAGGAACAGGATGAGCCAGAGGTGAAAGCCTCTGCTGCCCCCCGCATTCCGACACGCGCAAGTGTTGCCCAGCAGGCCACGTTCAAGAATGCGATCAACCTGTCAAAGACCAATCTGATCGGGATCTATGGCTCTAGCAAAGCGCGTTATGCCTTGATCCGTACGTCTTCGGGTCGCTATCAAAAGGTTCGGGTTGGCGACCGTCTGGATGGCGGCACGGTTGCCGCCATCACGACCACCGAGGTCCGCTATAAGAAAAGTGGCCGTATGCTAAGCCTTGCGATGCCCAACGGCTGACCCTCAACCTTGCGGCGTTGCACGGAACCACTCCTCCAAGTGGACCTTCCCCGCCCGGCGTTTTCTGCCAGGGCGGGTTTCCTAAGTCATGGGCCTTAGTCAGCCGGACCATAAGCAAAACGTAGATCGATCCACCTGCCTTGTGGAATATCCACCGGCTTGCCAGCCACCCAGCCCGACTTCCAGTCCACTGTGCTGGTATTGACCTCAAGGGTTCGCGCCGCCGCGTCATAGCTTGTCTGCACAAAAACCAGCCGGTTGCCGTTTTCATCCTGCGGCACCTCGATCTGCCAGCCCTGATCAGCAAGCTCTTGTACCCCCACAAGCTTGTAATGCCCCCTGCCCACACGGGTGAATATGGCTGGCACCGGCTCTACGGGGTCCTCGATATGATCATCATACAAACGCAAGATCGGTGAGGCGGCCTTGATGAACCCGTTGCTATCCACGGTTGTATTGGTCGCATCATGAATCTTGGCCCAAACCGTCCAGGCGCCGCTGCGATAACTGCGGTGATACATCGTATCGCTCAACGCGCTTTGCCAACGTTGCATAGAGGTGCCCACCGCAAGCGTCGTATGGTGCAAAATACCGTCAGGACCGCCCGCAGGCAATGTGCCGACGGTGGTGCCATTGGTGCCATAGGTTCCGCTTGGCGTGGACGCGACATCAGCATCCACAACAATCGGCAGGCTGACGGACCCAAGCCCGAAACTTCCGACCGTTAGCAGGCGGCCTGCGCGGGCATCGGTTTGCGTTTCGGTGATTGCTGCACCGGTCAGCAGGCCGGTGCTGGCGCCAATGCTCAGCGCATTGATCCAGCTTGCGCCATCCGGGCTGACCTTGATTGAAAAATCATCACTCCCTGCCGTGCCCATCTCGGCCCGTCCAAACCAATCGGTTTGAAACAACAGACTGGCAGTATCCAATGCATCCGATTTATTGATCTTAAGCTGATGCCCCGCCCCTTCATGCGTCAAAAGCGTGGCCGCCGAGGCAACCGAAAGCCGGTTTGTTGGATCGGAACCGGTGTTGATACCGACCCCCGTCAGGTTCTCCAACTCTGTCGGGGCAAGTCGCGCCCAGCCGGACACGCCAAAGCGCCAGAGACTGCCATCAGAGACATCAAGAAACTGCCAGCCTTCCTGCGGGGCCAAGAACAGCCACGCATCACCATTCCAGGCTGCGAGCATCTCTGGCTGATCAGCCCAGTCCCCGGTCGGTCCCGCACCCAATGACCACACCTGCCCCACCAACGGGGAGACAGGCGGCGTAACCGCGCCAAAGGCCTGAACGGTCGGCTGCACCAACAGATCCAGAATTTTCAGGGCCTCGTTATGGGTGACGTGCTTTTGCGCCTGCGAGGGGGCCAGATAGGGTAGTGACAAGCGTGCGGATTGGTCAGACATGGGCAATGCTCCGGTCATAAGGTTTGCACGACAACCTGTGCCGGTTCCGTTAATATATTTGAAACCATCCGTACGCTGCTCCAAATACGAACGCCCCGATCACACGGATCGGGGCGCATATACTTTGGTTCCCAGCTATGTTTAGCCGTCACATTGGCGGTCGGCCTTTGAGTGCACGGGCGACCATCGCCACCACGAACAAAACGATAAAGATAAAGAACAGAATCTTGGCGATCCCTGCGGAAGCGCCCGCGATACCACCAAATCCAAGGGCCGCCGCAATAAGCGCGACAACCAGAAAAGTAAGGGCCCAGCCTAGCATGTGTCATCTCCTTCATGTGCAAAACCATTGCGTCTTCAGATATTGCTTCTTCAGATAGGGTAACAACGCGGCGCCTGTTTCGGCGGTTCCCGATAAATTATGCCCGCCAACGCGGGAACCAAGAGGCGATATAGGCGTTTGTCCCGTGAAATCCTACAGGAGATCCGAATGACAGAGTTGAACATGTTTGAATTTTCCGGCATCGGCGGATTGATTGTCTTGGTGCTGGACATCTGGGCATTGATGGCCATCGCAGGATCAAACGCGTCTATGGGCCGCAAGGTGCTATGGGCGCTCTTGGTTATCTTTGCGCCGATTCTGGGCTTTATCATCTGGTTCTTTTTCGGGCCACGGGCGCGGAAATAGGGTCGCAGACGTGTTCAAACCCCTGCCCTGAGCACAACATCAACAATGGAGACTGAAATGACAAAGCACAATCAAAATGCATCCGATATAATCAACAGTGGTAAGGCCACAGCCGAAGAGGTCGCCGCACAGGGCAAAGCCGCCGTGGAGTCCGCCACCGAAAAAGCCAAGGCTATGGCCGAGGCCGGTGCCGCCGAGGCGCAAAGCCATGTTGACCAAGCCCGCGCCGTCTTGGCCGAAAACGTAGAGCAAGCCACTGCGGCCCTGCGCGAAACCTCGTTCAGCGACATTGCCGCGCGCACCAAGACCTTTGCCAAGGACCACCCCGCCCTCTTTGTGACGGGTGTTGCACTGGCAGGTTATGCCCTGACCCGCGTGCTGCGCAGCGAAGCCAAAACCGACGGTGCTGATTCAAAGGCTGAATGATGACGCCTGACGAAAATACGCCGCCGGTCGGTAAGTTGCTCGGTCAGGCCAAAGATCACCTTGGCCGCATCTTCGCGGCCGAGACAGGCTTGCTGCGCATGGATATCCAGTCCGCGAAAAGGGCGGCGGTCATGGCCGCCGTTTTCTGCTGTCTGGCGGTTCTTTTGGCCTTGGTATCCCTTCTGTTGTTGGGAATGTCCTTTGCCAGCGCGCTGATCGCCTTGGGGTTGCCGCCTTGGGTGGCGCAATTTGTTGCGGGCGCCCTGCTTTTGGTTCTCGGCTTGGTGGCGCTTTTGCGGGCGCAGGCCATGGTGCGGCATGTAACCGGCCTGCCTGCACGCATCTTTGCCCGTCTACGTGAAGATATCGACACCGTAACACAGGCCGCCAAATCAAAGGATACGCCATGAGCCGCGATCAACTGGAGGCACTGCGCACATCAGAAACCCAAGCGCTTGGCAGGACCATCTCTACCCTGTCCGCAAGACTGATCCCGCAACAGCTGCTGGATACGGATGTGGTTGCCAAGTCCAAAGAGGGCGCTGCAAAGCTAACTTCACGTCCCAAAACCATGGCAGCCATCGGCGCCGGTGTTGCGGCAATCCTGTTCTGGGGCTTCTTAAAAAAGCCCAAGTCGCAAAAGCCCGCGCCCCAGCCCGCCCCCGCATCCAAACACAGCTTGTCTTCGGAACTCTCCACTGTGGCTGTGGTTCTGGCCGGGGAGGCGCTGCGCCAATTTGGCACCAAAGCACTGGATGACTATCTGGCAAAGACGGCACCCGCCCAAAAAGAAAATCCGCCAAAACCCGACTGACCATCGGGTAATCCCCCCTAAAATTAGTGGTGTTCAAAAGTAGAATTTTCTCGGCAAGATATCTGAGGAGATTTACGATGAAGAATGGACGATACAGCGACGCGCAGATCATGGCGGTGTTGAAGCAAGCGGAGGGCGGTGTTCCGGTTTCTGAGCTTTGCCGGGAGCATGGAATGAGCAGCGCAAGTTTTTATAAATGGCGGGCGAAGTTCGGCGGCATGGATGCGTCATTGATTTCAGAGATGAAGGATATGGCGGAGGAGAACCGCCGCCTGAAGCGCATGTATGCCGAAATGAGCATGCAAAACGACTTGCTGAAGGAAGCCCTTGGAAAAAAGCGCTGAAGCCATCTCGAAGGCGGGAGATGGCCATGAATGCGGTCGCGCAGAACGGGGTCAGCATTGCGTTGGCTTGCCGTGCGTTTGAGATCAGCGAGACGTGCTACCGGTACGCCCAATCCTGAGCGACGAGAACGAGGAGATCGCCGCTTGGCTGGAACGGTTGACCGAGAATAAGCGAACCTGGGCTTTGGCCTATGTTTTTTGTATCTGCGCAACGTCCAAGGCTATGGCTGGAACCACAAACGCGTTTACCGGATCTACTGTGAACTGGAGCTGAACCTGCGGATCAAGCCAAAGAAGCGCCTGAAGCGTGATAAACCCGAGCCATTGGCTGTGCCTGACAGACCCAATGAGACATGGCCGATGGATTTCATGGCTGATCAGCTCGCAGA
>NZ_LGHS01000009.1 GCF_001202025.1 Pseudorhodobacter aquimaris | reverse complement strand
CAGATGTAGGAAATCTCCCCGGCCCATTGTGGTTCGGGCCATCAGCAAAGAAGTCCTGATCCAGAAAATCGGGGGCGACATTGAAGGCGTAATTGCTGTCAGTCGTGACGTTATGTTTACGGGCTCGAATACCTTGATCGCGTTCTCACGCATCAACCGGCCCCTCTTACCGTTTGCAAGCAAACCGTTGCCTGACAACGGGTGCCCGACAACAAGACCGGGATCGCGCAGTTCCTCCGTCATGCGAGGCCGACCCTGGCTACCCGCACCAATGCGCCCACGTCACACCCTGCAAGCTGCGCCAATTGCTCTATGGCCACCTTCTCACCACGAAAGAGCGGGTCGATCGGAAAGGCAATGTCGCCGCAGAACCTCTGCATCGAAATGGCGCCATTCCTGGCCGCAAGTCGTGACAGCAAGGAAGCAGCAGGCTCGCACGCGGCATGTGCCACCGTCAGCGGCGACTGCGGGAAATTCGTTCCGGGAGTGGCAGATAAGCTTTTGCCCAAGCGAGGCTTCCGAGATCAGACAAGGGCAAGATTTACTTGACCTTACGATCACCCGCTCAACTGAGCAACGCTGCGATGAATTCAGGAAATTCTGCCAAATGGGTCAGTTATCTGTCACAAAAGTCGCTTTTGCTTGGCATTTGACACAAATGTAGAATGGTGCACCCGGAGCGATTCGAACGCCCGACCCTCAGATTCGTAGCCTATCCCACTGCTATGAAAATAAAGAAGAATTTAGCAAACCGTCCTTAAAACCCACCGTTTCAGATCAATGGGTTACAGGGACGGTGCAAACCGAAATTCCCGCTGAAAACTGGAAAAGCCTCAAATCTATATTGAGCGCATCCTGCTTTGACCGCTTGGCAGGCGTGAAAAACTTGCAGGCGGCAATTGATGCTTGCGACCCCGCGCTTGCCGCAATCATCATGGATGAAGAGCTAGAGAAGCTTGCCTTCGGCCAGCCAAGCAACACGCTCTACAACGTGATGGATGAAGCAAGCTGGTGGGCTGGTTATGCCACCCCCGCCGAACACAAGGCTTACTGCTTAGCATCGTTCAACGCCATGTCACCAAAGGACCGCACCGGGTTCCTGCACTATGTGCAGGGGAGGAAATCGGCATGATTGTTGATCGTTCGCCCCTTAGCGGGCTGCCCGCCCCCTTCGATCTGGCTACGGTGCTGCTGCACTGCCGGTTAGGGAATGACACTGATGCGGTCAATGAGGCTACCCTCCACGCAACTGCGGCGGCTTTGGAGATTGAGGCCTACGCCTCAATAGCGCTGCTGCATCAAACCATATACATCAGCATGGCCGAGTGGCCCGATGTGGCATGGATGGCCTTGCCAATAGCGCCCCTGCTCGACCCCGCGACCGTCACCGTAACAGCACGGGGTGACGAATTTGAAGGCTTCACAGTAACTACTGGGCACCGCCCAAAACTTTGGATTGATGGGCCTGCGCCGCGCGGTGATGTGGTGATCGAGTACAAAGCGGGCTTCGGAGATAAGGCTTCAAATATTCCGGCAGATTTAGCTTTGGCGATCATGGACCAGGCTTCTGCCTTCTATGACCTGCGCGGCGCGGGCGATGGTAAATCTAGTGGATTATCACCTCATGCGGCGCGCATTGCGGCCCGCTATCGTCGGGTATCGCTATGACCACGAGGACGGTTGACGAGCTGCTGTTCCATTGGCGCGCTGTGATCGGCGCAGCGCCCAAGGGGTTCGCCCGAAACTTTGCCCTATCCATTCAAAAGGCAAGAGGACGCGCCGACTGGCAGCCCTCTGCCAAGCAACTGTCACTGATGAACAGCATGGTCTCGGACCTGTTCATGCACGGGGGCAACACCGAAGACGATGATGAATTTAAACTGATCGAGGACGTGCGATGAGCTGGAGCGCAATCAAATGGGCAATGGAAGCATCACAACACGCCCGGCTGACCACCGTGCAGCGGGTTGTGCTGCTGACGCTGGCCTACCACTACAACGACAGGGGCGGCGTCTGTACGCCATCCAACGAGACGCTACGGGCCGAGACAGGGCTGTCGCGCCGTGCCGTGCAGGTGGCCGTGCAGGCGCTTGAGGCTAACGGCCTCATAACAGTCTCCACACGCACCCAACACAACATCCAAACCAGCAACCAATATGACCTGTTTCGTAACGCGAAGGGGCGCACCAGATGCGCGGGGGGGGGCGCAGGAAACGGAACAGCGGGGGCGCACGTGGTGCGCACGAACTCTTATAGCCCTGACCGTAGCACATCGAACGTAGCGGCGTTCCCCGTTCAACGGCGGGTCATGCTATGAAAATGGAGGATGCTGCCGTGGCGCATGATCTCTTCGGAAATGGTCCCAATGCCCCCAAGTCTTTGCGGGGTAGGACCGATGATGGGACTGTTCCTTTCTCTCTTCTCGAAAAAATCCGGGGAAAATCGCAAGCGATCCGCGCAATTCAGTTTTTAGGGCTTTTGAATGTTCCAGAGGGCAAAAAAGCAGGAAAAACGCTAAAACTAGCTGATTTTCAACGTAAATTCGTGAAAGGCGCACTTTCCAAGGGTGTTATGGTCGGCGTCCTGTCGATTGGTCGCGGGAATGCCAAGACTGCCCTGTCGGCTGGCCTTGCACTGGGTGAGTTGGTCGGTGCGCTTGAAGTTAAGCCCCAGCCTAAGCGCGAAGTGATCATCGCAGCCCGCAACCGCGATCAGGCCAAGACAGCATTTAGTTTTGTGCTCGGTTTCATCCAGGGACTGCCGGAAGAGGATCAGGCCAAGTTTATCATCCGGCGCGGTTCTAAGCTTGAAATCGAGTTCGAAGGCAATGGCGGCGGGTTGGTTAGAGTGATCGCAGCCGATGGCAAATCCATCCTTGGCGGCGCGCCTACGCTGGCAATATTGGATGAGCGGGCAGCATGGGAACGCGAAAAAGGCGACAATCTCGAGAACGCGATCCTGTCAGGCTTGGGCAAGCGAGATGGTCGCGCCCTGATCATATCAACCTCTGCCCCTGATGATGCCAACACCTTTTCCCGCTGGCTCGATGAGCCGCCCCCCGGCACATACGTCCAGGAACATCGCCCGCGCTATGGCTTGCCAGCAGATGATTTGGAATCGCTGCTCGAAGCAAACCCCGGCGCGAAAGAAGGCATTGGCGCGGCCCCTGACTGGCTGGTGTCGCAAGCCCGCCGCGCCCTCGCTCGTGGTGGTTCGGCTCTGTCCAGTTTTCGTAATTTAAACAGAAATGAGCGCGTTTCTTCCGAAGATCGTTCTGTGTTGGTAACTGCCGACGAATGGATGAACGCAGAAGTTTCGCCCGATGATTTGCCGCCACGCGAAGGCGCTTGCATCCTTGGCGTAGACCTCGGCGGCAGTCGTTCCATGTCGGCAGCGGCTTTCTATTGGCCCGAGACTGGACGGCTTGAGGCTCTCGGTACTTTCCCCGCGATGCCTTCGCTTGCAGATCGTGGCGCGGCTGACGGTGTATCAGACCGATATACACAAATGCACGAGCGGGGCGAATTATCGGTTATGGGTGAGAACACTGTTCCGCCTGGGCCTTGGCTTGCGCAGATCGTGCGCCACCTTGACGGCGCCGAGGTGGCTTGCGTGGTCGGTGACCGCTTTCGACATGCAGAGTTTTCCGAAGCCATGATGTCGGCAGGTCTGGGCCGTGTCCCGTTTATCTGGCGCGGCTTCGGATGGAAAGATGGTTCCGAGGATGTTGAGCGGTTCCGCCGTGCGCTGTTCGACGGCGAAGTGCAGTCCGTGCCCTCGCTGTTGCTGCGCTTTGCCTTCGCTGACGCGATCACGCTGATCGATCCGGCTGGCAACCATAAGCTGGCAAAGGCGCGCAGCCTTGGCCGTATTGACGCGGCGGCGGCCGCTGTCCTTGCCGTGGCGCAAGGTGCGCGGATGAAAGCCGCGCCCATTCGGAAAGAGAGGGCGCTATGGCTGTGATCCGCAAAGAACACGCCCGTCACTCAAAAAAGGTCACATCGACCCGCCGTTGGCAGGTGCTACGGCAACAAATCCTTGAGCGGGATGGCTGGAAATGCCGCTGCTGTGGAGAACGTCGCAGGCTGAGATCGACCACATCAAGCCCGTGCGCACTCACCCCGAATTATCCTTCGACCCGCGTAACCTGCAACCGCTTTGCGGTCCATGTCACACGAAGAAGACCCGCATCGAGTGCGGACACAAAGAGAAATCCCCTGAGCGTAAAGCTTGGGCAGATGCTGTCGCCACTTTGGCGGCAGAAACCACCAAACCAATGGAGAAATGAGTATGCTTAAGTCTGTTGAAATCACCCGGCGTCAGTATGAAATTCGCCAAAACCTTGCCGAGCTGGTAGGGAAAGAAAAGCCCACCGAGGACGAAACCCGCCAAATGGCCGCGCTCGATCTGGAATACCGGAACGGAGAAACCCGCTATCGCGCGGCATTGATTGCCGAGGATACCGAGCGCCGGGACGCCGGGGCCGAGCTTGAAACCCGTTCGGGCAAGGAATGGGCCGAGATGATGGCGGGCTTTGAATTGCGCCAGATTGCTTTGAACCTGGACGAAGGGCGGCAACTGGACGGCAAGACCGCCGAAATCGTGCAGGAGCTGCGCAGCGCGGGCGGGTTCCGTGGCATCCCCGTGCCGTGGCAGGCATTGGAGCAACGCGCGGGCGAGACTGTCGCAAGCGGCACCCCCGACCCCGTGCAGCAGCGCCCGATCATCGACCGCCTGTTTCCTGATAGCGTAGCGGCCCGCATGGGGGCGCAGATGATCAGCATCGCGCAAGGTTCTGTGGCATGGCCCGTTACGACAAGCGCGGTTTCTGCGGGATGGGCAGCATCCGAAACGGGCAACGTTGCAGGGCCGACCGCCTATGCCACCACAGACAAGGCAATGTCGCCTGACCATAATTTGGGTGTTCAAATGCGCATCACCCGCAAGGCATTGCAGCAATCGGGCGCGGCGCTTGAACAAGCGATCCGGCGCGATATGTCCGGCGCTATGGGCGCGGCGATGGACAAGGCGGTTTTCCTTGGCACCGGGGCCGATGGTCAGCCCTTGGGCGTGATCACCGGGGCGGCAACCTACGGCATCACAAGCACGGCTGTCGACGACGCGGCAAGCTGGGCGGCGTTCCGCGCGGCTGTGGTGCGCTTCATGGCTGGCAATGCGGCGGGTGGTCCCGATGCGATCAAGGCAATGATCCGGCCCGAATTGTGGAGCTTCCTTGATGATACCCTGATTAGCGGCACGGCTGTTTCGGAGTGGGACCGCATGGTCAAGAACATTCCGGCGGTCAATATCGCCATGACCACAAACGGCCTTGCCGCCCCGGCTGGCAGCCCCTTGGCTTGCACTTCTCTTTTGACCACGGCAGCGGGCGGCGTTGCGCCTATCTTTGTCGGGGCATGGGGTGCGGTTGATTTGATCCGAGACCCCTACAGCGATGCACAATCGGGCGGGCTGCGCATCACGGCGCTTGCCACAATGGATGTGACGGTTGCGCGACCTGCACAGCTTGAAATCCTGACCGGGCTGGAACTGGCCTAATGCTTTGGGGTTCGCACCAAGGCGGGCTGGAATTGCGCACCGAGGGCGGGGAAACTCGCCTTCGGGCATCCTTTCCATATGGCCGGGAAACCGTGCTTTCGGATGGTGCGCAACCCCGCAAAGAGATCATCGAAAGCCGTGCTTTCGCTGACCGCATCGAGCGCGGCGAGGAAATCCACTTCCTTTCCGGGCATGACTATAACAAGCCATTGGCATCGACACGGGCGGGCACCTTGACCCTGCGCGATACCGACACGGCGCTAGAAGTGGAAGCCGTGATCAGAGGCGGCACCACTTGGGCGCGCGACTCCTGTCTGCGCATGAATCGGGGCTTATCCGCGGATTGTCACCGGGCTTTCGCGTTCGCCCGGGTGGTGAGGGAATTGAGGCGCGCGGCGGGGCAATCTTGCGCACCGTTCGATCTGCCGACCTGTTCGAGATTAGCGCCGTAACTGTGCCGGCATATTCAGAGGCACAGATTGAGGCGCGGGATTGGCAAGCGCCAAAAGACGCACCCCAAGACTGGGCGCGCTTTTATGCCGCCTTTAACCGTTGGAGAGCCTAATGTTCGGATTATTCAAACGCAAAGCACCAATCGAAACCCGTTCCAGCGGCGCGGGCTATACGGGGCTGATGATGGCCGCGCGGGAAGGATTTATCAGCGGCGGGCAAGGCGTGGCAGAGCTGACCGCGACCGTTCAAAGCTGCGTTAGCCTCTGGGAAGGCGGTTTCGCCCTTGCCGATGTGCAAGGCGCGCCGATACTGGATCGCCGCACCATGGCCCTGATTGCGCGGGCTGTGGCCTTGCGAGGTGAAGCGGTGATGCTGATCACTGAACGCGGCTTGTTGCCTTGCGCCGATTGGGATTTATCAACCCGTGACGGCACCCCAAAAGCCTATCGCCTAAGCCTGTCAGACGCGGGCGGCGCGCGATCTGTGACCGCCCTTGCCGCCGAGGTTCTGCACCTGCGTATCGGGTCTGATAGTGTATCACCTTGGGCCGGGTCTGCCCCCCTGCGCCGTGCGCCCCTTTCGGCGTCATTGCTGGGCGAGGTGGAAACCGCCTTGCGAGATGTTTACCGTGATGCACCGCTTGGCTCTACGATCATCCCGCTGCCAGAAGGCTCTGTCGATGATATGGACACCATGCGGCAACAATTTAAGGGGAGGCGAGGCGCAAGCCTTTTGATCGAGGGTGTAGCGCAGTCAACGGCGGCTGGTATGAACCCCAATATTGGCAAATCGCCGGATCAGCTTTCCCCTGACCTTTCAAAATCCATGACAGTTGAAACCTTGGCAGCGGCACGTCATGCAATCGAAATGGCCTTCGGGGTGTTGCCGGGCATGTTCAACCATGCATCAACAGGGCCAGTGATCAGGGAAGGGCAGCGCCACCTTGCGGGCTGGACCTTGCAGCCGATTGCCGCCCTACTGGCCGAGGAAGCAACCGTCAAGCTGGGCGTGGAAGTCTCGATCGACACCATGCGCCCCGTGCAAGCCTATGACGTAGGGGGCCGCGCCCGTGCACTGTCAACTATCGTCAAGGCGCTGGTTGAGGCCAAAGGGGCAGGCATTGCCCCAGGCGATCTGAACCAAGCCCTTACCCTGGTGAATTGGGGAGAGGGCGACAACGCAGTTTAAGAATTGGCAGGGTGCGCCTGCGGTTTATTCATCCCCGCAAAGCACCCCCTTTAGACGGCAAGTAGGAAAACCCCGTCACCGTGTGGCCCTGTCCAAAGTTTTCAGCAGGGCGCGACATGGAACACTAAGGCCGGATCATGCAGGACGCTGATCCGGCCTATCCTTATCCAAGGGGGATGATGTGCCCAAGCCTGTTTCAGGCTGGCTGTCGTTTTCAACCAGCAGATCAATCATCTGCTTAATCTGCATGGCGATCATTTTTTGAGCGAGAGCTTTTGCTTTGGGATTTTTAATCTCGCCAAGCATAACACCGCTGAAAATATCTCCCCCGAAACTTGTATCCAGTCTATCCACAATTTCTGCATTCATACTGCGGCTATTAGCATCTGCGGCAGCCTTGATCCTGTCGCGCATTCCATCGGGGAGGCGAAGAACAAATTTATCCTGATCTTGGGGCTTTCTGTCTGTCATGCTGGCATAAAGCCACATTTAGAGCTTGACGCAATGGTGGCTGTGAGCCATGTATGGCTGTGAGCCATGAAAGGGCCAGACATGACAACCCGCAAACCTTTGCAGTTGCGCCTACCTACCGATCTAAAGGAGTGGATCGAAGGGGAAGCAGAAAAAAACGGATCTAGCCAAAACAGCGAGATCATTCGGGCCATTCGTGACCGCATGGAACGCACCAGCCACCAACCAGCCTAAACCAAGGGAAAACACCATGCCGAAAAGCAACGCCCAAGAGGCGACCGAAGAAACATGCCTTGTCGACAAAGGGAGAATTGAGGACCTCTTCTACTCAGTGTTGCAGCTTAGCAATCTGGTAGATGCGCTTCACACCCTAATTTGCACGCTTCCTGAATTTGGCGAACCTATGACTGGCTGCAAAAAGCGCGCCCTGCAAGGTGTTTGCTCTTCGTTTTACGACCTAGCCACACGCATGGAAGTGGATCTTGAGGACATTGATTTTGAGCCTCAAAACGCAACAAAATTGAATTAAAGGAAAACCACCATGACAAACATCATCCCTATTTTGGGTAATGCCCCCGGCTTGCCTACAGTCCCAGAAACGCACCGCCATTATGAATTTGGCACATTCAAAGAGCGCCTTGCTCATACCTGCGCACTGTTTGAAATTGACCCGCCAAAGATCACCTATGAAGACGGCGAGCCAACACTGACCGAGCCGTTTATGCAATGGATCGGAGACCACAATGTCAACATGGACTGGCTGTTCGGAGGAAGCCCTTGCGCCATGTTACGCGAGTGGAGCAAAGCACGAAGCCTAGAGCGAGAAGAGCTAAAGGCAATCCGCGCGCTAGACCCGTCCGCCCGCGCAGCCTTGCTAAAAAAACTGCAAGACAACGCGATCAGTGAATAGGGAGGGCATGGTTAGGCCCTTTTTGCACTCGTACAAAACGGGAGTATTGACACGGTTCTAAAATTCGGGTCATATGAACCGATACGGAGCGGAAGGGCAGCATGAAACTCACCATTGATCCACTTACAC
Source organism: Pseudorhodobacter aquimaris (assembly GCF_001202025.1). GTDB lineage: Bacteria > Pseudomonadota > Alphaproteobacteria > Rhodobacterales > Rhodobacteraceae > Pseudorhodobacter > Pseudorhodobacter aquimaris. Next base: position 38,111 of record NZ_LGHS01000009.1, on the reverse strand, counting down.
CAAGCGAGGCTGCCGAAGTGACTGGCGTTTCACTAGATAACCAAAGAAACTTGCGGAAGCAGGGCTATTTGCCAAAGAATAAGGGCCATGCTCGTTTCTCTTTGCTGGAGGTTTGTCGCCTGCTGGTCATTGGCGCACTATCGGAGCGCGGGATCGGGCCAAAAGTTGCGGTGACTTTTGCAGATACTGCTGCCAGAGGAATTTTGCTCAAAGTCCTCTGGCAGTCGGAACTATACTCGGAAAGATCCGCAATTGCTGCGCATGAGGCCACCAGTGAGAGCTTTGCGTTAGATAAACACCAAGAGGCACTTGCACTGTCTATGGGCGCTAAAATTGACGAAAAAAGCCTTCGGTGGCTTCACGGCACCCACGCGAAAAATCATCTTGTAACGTCACTAGAATCGGATCTTGGGGTTAGTGGGGAAAAGGCCCCTGAATTATTCGTGTACTGGGCTAACGGCCATCCTGAATTTTTCTATGGTGAAGACCACCCATTTGCAGATCATGCTTTCCATATGGCCGCATGGCAAGGACCTGCAATCATGCTTTCCATCGGTGCCATGGCTTCTCTGCTGGCGTCTCGCTTGCCGCACCCCATTGTCCACTTGAGCGAGTAGGGCAACGAAATGGCTGTATCTCCGCAAAACCAAGCGAAGACCCTTGCCGCCGCGCTTATGCGTGAGGCGCGGGCGGCTGGCTGGCTGCAAGCGCGGCTCGAGGTCAAACTTGATGGTAGCGTTACAATTGATGCCGCGATGAATGGCCCCGAAAGTCATGATGACTTCCTTAGCTCTGATTTACGTATGGGCAGAAAATGACAAAAAAGAGCCTGCCTAAGTACGTCTATCAGGATCGGGGATATGTCCGCTTTATCCGCCGTGCGAGGGGCGTATCTGTGATGATGCAAGAAGAGCCGGGCACCCCTGAATTTTGGGACCATTACAACCGCCTGCTGAAAGGCCGCGATCCCATTCCAAACAAGCGGACATTCGAGACGCTTGCCCTTAGCTACTTTGAGAGCGATGGCTACACCAAGCTAAAACCGCGTACCCAATCAGATTACCGGCACTACATCGAGCATATTCGCAAAATTTGGGGCGACCGCGATCCGCAAAAGATCGAGACGCAACATATATACGAACTGCACCGGGCTAACGCTGATCATTGGCGGCAGGCAAACTATCTGGTTCAGGTCATGGTCATACTACTGAACCATGCGCGGTTGATCGGCTTCTTAAAAAAAGAACATAGCAATCCCGCAAAGGGTATTCCGTTGTTTAAGCAACAGGGCGAGGGCTGGGAACCGTGGCCGGATGATGTGCGGGCCGAGTTTGAGGCGATTGCAACGCCACGGGCGCGCCTGATCTATGAACTTTGCGTAGGGACGGGGCAGCGCATCGGTGACGTTCTGCGGATGCGCTGGGATCATATCAAGGATGATGAGATCACAGTGATGCAGGGGAAGGGCGACAAGGGTTTGACTATCCTGCTGACCAATCGACTTAAGGCTTACCTGGCGACCGTGACCAAAAACGGGCTGACAATCGTAACCGACGCAAAGGGCGCACCTGCGATCTATCGGACCATTGCCCAAGAAATGCGCACGGTTAAAGCCAAGATGCAGCACCCAGATGCCAAGACCTATGTCACCCACGGCCTGCGCAAGAATGCGACAATCGAACTTTATCAGGCCGGGAACAGCGATGAACTGGTCAAGGCAGTGACCGGCATTCCAGCACCGAGATGCTGAAAAAGTACGGTGGAACCGTTCGCCAAGTGTCATTCGCACGTGAGGCGCAAGAGGCGCGGAATCGTGCAGAACAGAACAGGGACAGAACGTAAATGTTTCAACAGGTGTTTCAAAACGAAACCATGAAAGGGCAGAGCATGGCGCAAGTCATTGAAAACAATGGAGGCGGGTACCGGAATCGAACCGGTCTACTCGGATTTGCAATCCGGTGCATAGCCTGCCTGCCCACCCGCCATAGTGCTGCGTTTGATATGTGTTCTTTTCGTAGAGGTCAACCCGTTTCACAGCCGCTTCCACATTCTTTTTACACTACATTTTACACATACGATTGACGGGGCCATAATGCTGCATGGCGCGTCAGCCCCGCAATAGAACAGGATGTCAGCAAGGTCGCAAGATTGGGCTGGGGTCTCGCATTTTTCCCCAAACGCCGACTCCGCGTTGTCCCTCTGAAAAAAGACACTGTGCAGGGCCAGCGGTTGTGTTATTCGCGGAAAAACCGGCTGTCCTTGATCTGGTCCCATGCCCAGACCACCTCTTGCAACCGCTCCTCATCCGAACGGTCCCCGCCGTTCATGTCGGGATGAAGATCTTTTACCAAGCCTTTGTATTGCTTGCGAATTTCATGTTTGGTCCAAGTATCGCGCGCATCCAGGATCTCCAAGGCTTTGCGCTCGGTCGAGGGCAGCTTGCGAGAGGCGGCAGCAGGATTGATCTTGCCTGGATTTTGCGTAGCTTTTTCGCCAAGGATAGACATGGGATCATTAACCCCGAGCCGTGACCAGACCCGCCCCTCGTCAGGGCGCTTGTTAAAGGGCTTTGTCTCGCGCCCCCAAACACGGTCCTTATCGAGGAACTCTTCGAATTCTTCTTCGGTGTTGCCCTGAAAGAAGTTCCACTTCAGGTTATACTCCCGAATATGGGCTTTGCAGAACCAGAAAAATTCGTCCAGCAGGTCAGGGCTTTTGGGCGCACGATAGAGCCCCGGCTCGTTGCAGTTGACCGCATCGCAGGTTCTTGTCGACGTCTCGAACGCGCCGGACATGCCGCGCCGTCCGGTCTTGCGCTTCTTCTTGTCCGAAGAAACGCGCATATCAAATTCAAAGGGGGGACGTTCTGCCATGGTGTTGCCTTTCCGACTCGAACGCGAGAGTTTAGACTATTGGTCAAAGGATTGAAGGGGGTTGACAGACTTATGCCGGTCGCAGACGAGATTTACCGCAAACTAAATGAAGCATTTTCCCCCGATACGCTTGAGGTGGTGAATGACAGCGCCAGCCATGCGGGGCATTCCGGCGACGATGGCACCGGTGAGACACATTTCAATGTCATCATCCGCGCGCCTGCTTTTGCCACAATGGGGCGGCTACAACGACACCGCGCGGTACATGCCGCAATCGGGGCGGATCTGATGGGCCGTATTCATGCATTGGCGTTGGATATAGAATAGCCGGATCTGGACCCGACTATCTAGTGTGGGACAGGTAAACATCAGGTAAATACCAATGATAAAGCCGCGCCCGATGATGGGTGCGGCTTTGTTCGATGGCTTAGCCTTTGGCCTTTAGCTCCAGCCGGCGGGCATGGAGGACAGGCTCGGTATATCCCGAGGGCTGTTCGCGCCCTTTGAACACCAGATCGCAAGCGGCTTGAAAGGCGATCCCGTCAAAGCCGGGGGCCATCGGACGATAGGCCGGATCCCCCGCATTCTGGCGGTCCACGACCTCGGCCATTTTATGCATCGCTTCCATCACCTGTGCTTCGCTGACAACATCGTGATGCAACCAGTTGGCAATCGCCTGGCTAGAGATCCGGCAGGTCGCGCGGTCCTCCATCAGGCCGACATCATGGATATCCGGAACCTTGGAGCAGCCGATCCCCTGATCAATCCAGCGCACGACATAGCCCAAAATCCCTTGGGCGTTGTTTTCGACCTCTTGGCGGATCTGTGCATCCGACCATTTGCGATAGCTGGCCAGCGGAATATCCAGCACCGCATTCACATGCGCCCGGGCCCCGTCCGCCGCAAGCCGTTCCTGCACCGCAAAAACATCGATCTTGTGATAATGGAGCGCATGCAATGTCGCCGCCGTGGGCGAGGGCACCCAAGCACAATTCGCCCCGGCTTTGGGATGTTCCACCTTTTGTTCCAGCATCGCGGCCATCTTGTCGGGCATGGCCCACATGCCCTTGCCGATCTGTGCGCGACCCGACAGTCCGCAGGCAAGGCCTGTATCGACGTTCATATTCTCATAAGCGCCGATCCAGCCCTTGCGCTTGATGAACTCCTTGCGGCTGAAGGGGCCTGCCTCCATTGAGGTGTGGATCTCGTCGCCGGTACGGTCGAGGAAGCCGGTGTTGATAAAGCAGACCCGGCTTTTGGCGGCGCGGATACATTCCTTGAGGTTGACCGTGGTGCGGCGCTCCTCATCCATGATGCCCAGTTTGACGGTGTTCTGCGGCAGGCCGAGCATCTTTTCCACAGCGGTGAAAATCTCATCGGCAAAACCGACCTCTTCGGGGCCGTGCATCTTGGGTTTGACCACATAGACCGACCCGGTCAATGAGTTGCCGCCATCCCGTTTCAGGTCATGCATCGCGAGCAAAGTGGTGATGCAGGCGTCCAGCAGGCCTTCATAGGCCTCATTTCCCTCGGCATCCAGAACGGCGGGGTTTGTCATCAGATGGCCGACATTGCGCACCAGCATCAAGGCGCGCCCCTTGACGGTGAATGTGCTGCCATCGGGGGCGGTGAAATCGCGGTCACTGGCAAGGCGGCGGGTGATGGTTTTGCCACCTTTTTCAAGCGTTTCCTCAAGGTCGCCCTTCATCAGGCCAAGCCAGTTGGAATAGGCCAGAACCTTATCTTCGGCATCGACGCAGGCGACGGAATCCTCACAGTCCATGATGGCCGAGATCGCAGATTCCATCCGCACATCCGCCAAAAGCGCACGGTCGCGGCTGCCCATTGGATGGGCGCGGTCAAAGACCAGCTCCACATGCAGCCCGTTATTGACCAAAAGCACGGAATCCGGCGCCTTGGGGTTGCCGAGGTAGCCCGCGAATTTTGCAGGATCGACCAGCGGCAGATCATCGACCATCAACTGGCCCTTGTGCACATGATAGCGGCTGACATCGGAGTGGCTGGTTCCCGCAATCGGAAAAGCCATGTCCAGAAACATCCGCGCACGGGCCACAACACGCGCGCCATGGCCGCGGTCATAGGCCCCCTTGGGCGGCTCTACGCCCATCGCATCGGTGCCGTAAAATGCATCATAAAGGCTGCCCCAACGCGCATTGGCGGCATTAAGCGCAAAACGGGCATTGGTAATTGGCACCACCAGCTGCGGGCCGGGAATCTTGGCGATTTCCGCATCCACATTGGCGGTGTCGATTTTGAAATCCCCGCCTTCGGGCACCAGATAGTCGATCTCTTTGAGGAAGGACATATAGGCATCGGGGTCATGCGGCTTGTCGCGGTTGGCAATATGCCATGCGTCAATCTTGGATTGGATCGCATCGCGTTTTTCCAAAAGCGCACGGTTCTTGGGGCCAAGCGTATTGACGATCCCGGACATCCCTTCCCAAAAAACATCCGCCTCTATGCCGGTTCCGGGCAGCGCGCGTTCCTCGATAAACTGCGCCAGTTGCGCATCGACCTTGATCCCAGCCTTATCCAACATCTGTGCCATTCGCGCGCCACCTCCATTTGCATACGATGGCACACAGTTAGGCCGAAAAGCGGTAAAAAGCAATTGGAATGGCCTTGTTTTCGGCCGTCTTTGGAGAAATGACTTTCTTGGTTTTTTTGAAAATAATACCGCCGTTTTAGGGATTGTTGCAGGGCAACCCTAAAGGTCAAGCGCGAGTTGCCCGAGGTGGGCGGGGCGGCTGCGGCGGGTTTTGGGGGGTGTTTCGCCGCGTAAGGGGGCGATGGCGGCCCTTGCCTCTTTGGCGGCGGTTGCCAGATCGACAATCGGCTCGGGATAGCGGCGCCCCAGCAGGCTTTGCGCACCGGGCCAGATCCAGGGCATGTGCACAAAGCGGTCGGGAACCGGGGCCAGCTCTGGCACCCAGCGGCGGGTAAAGCTGCCACGGGGGTCATGTTCCAGCCCTTGTTTGACGGGATCGATGCCGCGCAAACGGCCATTCTCCGAAAGGCCTGAGTGTTGTTGTACCTGTGGCCAATGGATGGAGGGGTCGTAATCGGTAAAGCGGCGCGCCAAAACATTGCCGACAGCGCTTCGGTCAAGCCCAAGGTAATAGGTCGCAAAAGACAGCAGCATCGCCCGCGCCTTGAAATTCAGCCAGCCGCTGGCGGTCAGATAGCGCATGCAGGCATCCAGAAAGGGATAGCCGGTTTGCCCCTGCGCCCATGCCTCCATGAGTGCGCCCGATGTGGGGCTGCCCGCCAGATGGGGCGCGGCATGTCGATCCATGCCCTGTGCGCTTTGGGCAGAGGGCGCGCGCCAGACAAGACGGGTCTCAAAGCCGCGCAGATTTGCTGCCCAAGGCCCGCCCGGTCGTGTGGCCCGCCTTGCGACGCTCGCGGCGACGACGCTGCGGGATGAGATCACACCTGCGGCAAGATAGGGTGAAAGCCGCGAGCAGGCCCGCTCTGCCTTCAGGGGTGAGGGCATTGACCGGAGATAGCCGGCGCCGCGATGCTCCAGAAAACTGTCCAGCAGTGCCCCGGCCTGTACGCGTCCGCCGGTTTGACGGTGCGGGCAGGAATCGGCTTGCAGACGGAGCGCCCGAGCGGGGGGGATCTCTCCGGGTTCGATCCCGTCAATGGGCTGGAAGCGGGGGGCGGGCAAGGCCGGATCATCACATTTCTGCGCACCACGCGCCAAAGGGACCTCTTTCCATTCAATACCCGCATCACGCACGCAAGCGGCCAAGCGCCGGTCCCTTGCGCGGGTCCAGGTGTTGCCGACGTCCTGATGACTGATGATACGGGTGATGGCATTTTGCTTGCACAGGCGCGGCAGCACTTCGATTGCATCCCCTGTGCGCACAATCAAAGGCCCGCCCAAAGCCGCCAGATCGGTGCGCAGGCCCGCCAGCGTCTCGGCGGTAAAGGCCCATTGGCGGGACGATGTATCTGGCAAGGCCCAATAGTCAGGCTCCGCGACATAGAGCGGCAAAACACGGCCCCACCCTGCCGCAAGGCAGAGGGCAGGGTGGTCATAGACCCTTAAATCACGCTTGAACCACAAGAGAACATTCATAGAACAAATGGACAGGATTCAGTCGGATTCGGCAAGTCGAAAGTTTCGGTCAATCGCTTGTCGTGGTCTCTACGCCTTCTGGCGCGCTGGTTGCGGCACCTTCACCAAGCAAAGTGCCATCCGGGTCGGTCTCGTCACCAAGAAAGACGACTAAGGCCAGACCGACAACAACCAAAACAGCCGCAATCCCGACAAGCGGGCCGCGATGGTTTTTCTTTTGACGCTCGATATTTGTGTTCGGGGCAGACATGGGGCGCTCCTTTCCAAGAGTTGCGCAGCGGTGCGGGTTGATCACCGCCACCCGGAGGACTAACGTCGCGAAAACGGTCATGGTTCCCAATTTGACCGCCCCATTACGCGAAAGGCCGCTCCCCGTGGAAACCTCTTCTGTGCAAACTTCACCCAAAGCGATTCTTCTTGCCGACTACCAACCCTTTCCCTTTTTGCTGGATCATGTGGCCCTGCATTTCAAATTGCATCCGGCGCAAACACGGGTGAAGGCGCGGCTGTCCTTTGCGCCCAATCCGGCGGCCGAGGCGGGGCAGGATATGCGGCTGGACGGGGAGAACCTGATCCTGCACGCGCTGTCGTTGGATGGCAGGCCACTGGCACACAAACCCGATGCCACGGGGCTGACGATTCCGGCGGCGGATTTACCCAATGGCCCCTTTGTCCTGGAAACCGAGGTGGAGATCTCACCCGAAACCAATACCTCGCTGGACGGGCTTTATATGTCGGGGGGCATGTATTGCACCCAATGTGAGGCGCAGGGCTTTCGCAAGATCACCTATTATCCCGACCGCCCCGATGTCATGGCGCGCTTTGATGTGACGATGGACACGGATATGCCGGTGCAACTGTCGAACGGCAATCCGACGGGGCCGGGCGCGTGGCATGACCCTTGGCCCAAACCCGCCTATCTCTTCGCCTTGGTCGCGGGCGATCTGGTGGCCCATTCCGATACGTTCACCACCATGTCGGGCCGCAAGGTTGCGCTGAACATCTATGTCCGCCCCGGTGATGAGGGCAAATGCGCCTATGCGATGGACAGCCTTATCCGCTCGATGAAATGGGATGAAGAGGTCTACGGCCGCGAATATGACCTCGATATCTTTAATATCGTTGCGGTTGATGATTTCAACATGGGCGCGATGGAGAACAAAGGGTTGAATATCTTCAACTCCAAGCTGGTGCTGGCCACGCCCGAAACCGCCACCGATGATGATTACGCGCGGATCGAGGCGGTGATCGCGCATGAGTATTTCCACAACTGGACCGGCAACCGCATCACCTGCCGCGACTGGTTCCAGCTTTGCCTCAAAGAGGGGCTGACGGTTTACCGTGACCAGACATTTTCGGGCGATATGCGCAGCCATGCCGTCAAACGGATCGAGGATGTTCTGGCCCTGCGCGCCCGTCAGTTCCGTGAGGATGGCGGCCCGCTGGCCCATGCCGTGCGCCCCGATAGCTATGTAGAGATCAATAATTTCTACACCGCCACCATCTATGAAAAAGGCGCCGAGGTGATCGGCATGCTGCGCGCGCTGGTGGGCGATGAGGGTTACTCCAAGGCGCTGAACCTTTATTTTGACCGCCATGACGGGCAGGCGGCCACCATCGAGGATTGGCTGAAGGTGTTTGAGGACGCCACGGGGCGCGATCTGGCACAGTTCAGACATTGGTATACCCAAGCCGGAACCCCGCATCTGACGGTAACAGATGACTTTAAGGACGGCGTATATACGCTTACGATTGAACAGAAAAACCCTGCAACGCCGGGTCAGCCGTCTAAGGATTCAAAAGTAATCCCCGTGGCCGTTGGGCTTTTGGGGTCGAATGGTGATGAGGTGCTGCCGACGACCGTGTTGGAGTTGACGCAAGAACGGCAAAGCTTTGCATTTGAAGGGCTTGCCAACCGTCCGGTTCCGTCCATCCTGCGCGGGTTTTCCGCCCCTGTGATCCTTGAGCGTGAAAGCTCGGCCGAGGAGCGTGCGTTTCTACTGGCCCATGACACCGACCCGTTCAACAAATGGGAGGCAGGGCGCGCCTTGGCCAAGGATGTGCTAATGCGCAAGGTTATCGGGGGCGATGAGTCGCCAACGGATTGGCTGACAGCGGTTGAGACTGTGACCTTTGACGAAAGCCTTGATCCGGCGTTTCGCGCATTGACCCTGCGCCTGCCGGGTGAGGATGACATCGCCCAGAGCCTGCATGCCGCGGGCCATGTGCCGGACCCAGCCGCGATCCACAGCGCGCGCCGTGCGATGCAGGATGATCTGGCGGGGCATCTGGCCAAACGTCTGCCTGCCCTGATCGACGGCTTGCAAACCCCCGGTGCCTTTGATCCGGGCGCTGTTGCGGCGGGGCGGCGTGCGCTGCGGCTTGCGGCCCTTGCCTTGATGGCGCGGCTGGATGGCGGGGCATCTGCACAGGTAGCCATGGAAAATGCCAATTCGATGACCGAAGAGCTGGGCGCCTTGGCGATCTTGCTTGATATCGGGCAGGGCGATGAGGCCGCCGCTGCCTTCCGCCATAAATGGCAAGGGGACCGTTTGGTGATGGACAAGTGGTTCGGGCTTCAGGTTGTCTCTGCCGCGCCCGACCGTGTGGCGGCTGTGACAGATGCGCTGACCAAAGATCCGGATTTCGACTGGAAGAACCCCAACCGTTTCCGCGCGGTCATCGCCTCACTGGCAAGCAACCACGCTGGGTTTCACCATGCCTCGGGGGACAGCTACCGCTTGTTGGCCGATTGGCTGATCAAACTGGATCCGGTCAACCCGCAAACCGCCGCGCGCATGTCGACGGCGTTTGAGACATGGCCCCGCTATGACGCCGACCGTCAGGCCTTGATCCGTGCGGAACTGGCCCGGATTGCCGCCACCCCGAACCTAAGCCGCAACCTGACCGAGATGGTGGGCCGGATGCTGGGCACATAACCCCGCTTGAACACGGTTCAGCTTGGGCTTAGAACCGCAGCAAGCTGATATAAGGGACGCGCTATGCTTGATCTGACCTATGAAAACCCGAAGCCTAAGGTCATTGCCGGGGCCAAGCAGGATTGGGAGCTTGTGATCGGGATGGAAATCCACGCGCAGGTTTCCTCTAATGCCAAGCTGTTTTCGGGCGCGTCGACCCAGGTGGGCGCGGAGCCGAACTCCAACGTGGCCTTTGTGGATGCCGCGATGCCGGGGATGCTGCCGGTGATCAACGGCTACTGTGTGGAACAGGCGGTGCGCTCCGGTCTTGGGCTGAAGGCGCAGATCAACCTGCGTTCGGCCTTTGACCGCAAGAATTACTTTTATCCCGACCTGCCGCAGGGCTATCAGATCAGCCAGCTTTACCACCCCATCGTGGGTGAGGGCGAGGTGCTGGTGGAGCTTGCCCCCGGTGTTGCCCGTCTGGTGCGGGTGGAACGGATCCATTTGGAGCAAGACGCGGGTAAGAGCATTCACGACATGGACCCGAATATGTCCTTTGTGGATTTCAACCGGACCGGCGTGGCCCTGATGGAAATTGTGTCACGCCCCGATATCCGTTCGGCCGAGGAAGCCACCGCCTATGTCACCAAGCTGCGCCAGATCCTGCGCTATCTTGGCACCTGTGACGGCAATATGCAAAACGGCAACCTGCGCGCGGATGTGAACGTTTCCGTCTGTCCCCCCGGCCAATATGAGAAATATCAGGCGACCCAGGATTTCAGCCATCTCGGCACCCGCTGTGAGATCAAGAACATGAACTCCATGCGGTTCATGACCCAAGCCATTGATTTTGAGGCCCGCCGCCAGATTGCGATCCTTGAGGACGGCGGCAGCGTGGATCAGGAAACCCGCCTCTATGATCCCGATAAGGGCGAAACCCGCTCCATGCGCTCCAAGGAAGAGGCGCATGATTACCGCTATTTCCCATGCCCGGATCTGTTGCCACTAGAGATCGAGCAGGCTTGGGTCGATGAGATCGCGGCCAATATGCCCGAGCTTCCAGATGCCAAGAAAGCCCGCTTTATGGGGGATTTCGGCCTGACCGATTATGACGCGAATGTGCTGACGGCGGACCTCGATTCCGCCGGCTATTTTGAGTCGGTGGCCAAGGGCCGTGACGGCAAGATCGCGGCGAACTGGGTCATCAACGAGCTCTTTGGCCGGTTGAACAAAGAGGGGCTGACCATTGCCGAGACCCCGGTCTCATCCGTGCAACTGGGCGGGATCATTGATTTGATCAGCTCTGGCGAAATCTCGGGGAAAATGGCCAAGGATTTGTTCGAGATCATCTGGACCGAGGGGGGCGATCCGGCAGAGGTTGCCAGTGCCCGCGGCATGAAACAGGTCACCGACACCGGCGCGATTGAGGCCGCAGTGGATGAGATCATTGCCGCCAACCCTGCGCAGGTCGAAAAAGCCAAGGCCAACCCAAAGCTGGCCGGTTGGTTTACCGGACAGGTGCTGAAGGCTACAGGCGGCAAGGCAGCCCCGGCGGTCGTGCAGCAGCTTGTTGCGCAAAAACTGGGCCTCTAGTAGGGGTATCCGTGCGCCGATCACGACAAGCTGATCGGCGCTCCGCTTTCCTTTCAGGGTGAAATCGCCGATGTTCGCTCTATGATGATATTGCGTTCTTTTTGTCAGGCTTTGCTGATCTTGCTGGTTTTGCCTTGGGGGGCGTTTTCGGCCACGCAGGTTTCTGCGCGACCTGCTTTGGTTGCTGCCTCGCAACAAACTGTGCCCAGCACGCTGCAGAATACCCCCAAGCCCTGCCGCAGCGCGATTCTGCCCTGTCAGGTGGACATGGCCTTAATGGCCGGATTTACAGTGCCGCCGCAGATACAAGTGGACGCAGTTTTCCAGATGTCGCGCGCCATACTGGGGCAGGGCACCATTCCCTCTCCGCCGCGCGGGCCACCGCGAGTGGTCTGATACCACAATCAGCCCTATATCAGACCTTGAGGAACACAACATGTTGACCAGAAGATGTTTTGCCGCATTCGGTGCGATGGCGGCGCTTTCCGCCTGTGCGCGCCCGATAGCCCCCGAAGCGGCCCCGCCCGCGTACCCGCCGCTGCCTATGTTTTACGGCCCGATATATGGTGAACCCTTTCCGATTCCCGCGATTGAGGAAGGCAGCCTTGCGCCTGAGCTGTGGCGCCAAGAGGTGCAAAACCCGTGGCCCAACAGCCCGCGCGGCAGCATTATTATCGACCCCGGTGCCAAGCTTTTGCATTTTGTCGAGGGGCGGGAAACGGCGATCCGCTACGGCGTTAGCGTTGGCGCACAGGGCTTTTCATGGGATGGCACGGCGCGTTTGCAGTTCGGGCGTGAATGGCCCCGTTGGAAGGTGCCCGACGATATGATCAAACGGCGGCCAGAGCTTGCGCCCTATTCCGTTGCCAATGGTGGGATGGATGCGGGGCCGGGCAATCCATTGGGCGCGCGCGCGCTCTATCTGTTCCAGAACGGCAAGGATACGCTTTACCGCATTCACGGCGACGCTAGCGCGCAAGAGTTGGGACATGCCGTTTCCTCGGGCTGTATCCGGATGCTGAACCAGGACGCGATCGATCTTTATGATCGCCATGTCCACGGGGCCGCAGTGACGGTTTTGCCCTCGGTTCGGTCAGTGGGGCTTTCGGATGTGTATTAACAGGGGCCATTTTTCTTTCCCTCGATTGGCCAATCGGCTATATCCCGTGCAAAAAGGCGCTTGGAGGCCCCATGAAATTCTATGAGTACAAGGTCATTCCGGCCCCGAACAAAGGTGAGAAGGCCAAAGGAGTCAAAACCCCGGCTGAACGATTTGCCTATCGTTTGACCCGATTGATGAATGAAATGGGGGCTGCGGGCTGGGAATATGTCCGCGCCGATACCTTGCCCTGTGAAGAGCGTTCGGGCCTGACCGGCACCAAATCAGTGTTCCAGAACATGTTGACCTTTCGCCGCGAATCCCGGGCCGAGGCCGTAGAAATGCTGACCCCAGAAGCTATACCGGTCCGAGCCGAACCTAAGCTTTCGGCCGTGCCCAAAGCCCCTGATCCGATTGAAGCGGTCAGCAAAGCGCCATAGGCGGATTGATCAATCCCTTGCCGCCGCCAAAGCGCGCGGCAGGGCATCCCTAAAGATCTCCAACGCATCTGCATCGCCCAGGCTGACGCGGATACAGCGATCCATAGGTGCGGTTCCGGGCATGCGGACAAAGACACCCAGACTGCCCAGCTCTGCCAGAACCCGGCGCGCGAAGTCTCCATCCTTACCGCAGTCGATGCAGATGAAATTCGTCGCGGATGGCAGTGCCTGTAAATCGTTTTCGCGCGCCACCGTGGCAAAACCCTCACGCGCCGCGACGATTTTTGCCTTTATCTGGCGCAACCAGTCCTGATCGGCCAAGGCCGCCAGCGCGCCGGCCTGTGCGATACGGCCTATGCCAAAGTGATTGCGCACCTTGTTGAAGGCCTGTGCCAGTTCGGGTGCTGCAATTGCATAGCCAACCCGAAGCCCCGCCATGGCATAGCCCTTGGAAAACGTGCGGAAACGGATGACACGCGGATCATCGGGGGCAATTTTCGGTGCGCTGTCATCGGGGGCAAGGTCGATATAGGCCTCATCCAGAATCAGCAGGCAGCCCTCGGGCAGGTTTTCAACCATCTGTTCCACAGTCTCGGCTGGCAATTGGTTGCCCATCGGATTGTCGGGATTTGACAGATAGATCAGCTTGGCATCCACCGCGCGAGCGCGTGCCAACAGCGCATCAGGATCCTCAAAATCATCGCGGTAGGGCACCTTGTGCAACACGCCGCCAAAGCCCGCCACATGGAAGTTGAACGTCGGATAAGCCCCGTCAGAGGTCACAACCGCATCGCCCGCTGCGATCACCAACCGCACGAGATAGCCCAAAAGCCCGTCAATCCCTTCGCCCACGACGATATTTTCGGGGGCCACCCCATGATGCGCCGCAAGGCCCACACGCAGGTCATGGTTTTCCGGATCGCCGTACATCCAGACATCACGCGCCGCCGCGGCTATTGCCGCTAGCGCGCGGGGCGAGGGGCCAAACATGTTTTCATTCGCACCAAGACGCGCCTTGAAGGCATGGCCCATGGCCCGTTCCTGCGTTTCGGGGCCGACAAAAGGCACGCTTGCGGGCAGGGATTGGCTTAGCGGGGTAAAGCGAGGGGGGGTCATCGGCGGCTCCGGGTTGTGGAAAGGGGGCAGATTGCCCCCCTTTGTTTTCAGGTCGGGCGATGCCCTATTCCATTTCGGCAAGGCGCGCCAAGGCGGCCTGGATCTTGGTGATTTCTTCCTCACCCAAGGCCAGCTTTTCGCGGGTTTCCTCAACCACTTCGGGCTTGGCGCTGGCCACGAATTTGGGGTTGTTCAAACGGCCACGCAGCCCGCCCATATCCTTTTCCAGCTTTTCCAGCGTTTTCGACAGCCGCGCGCGTTCTTCGGCGATGTCGATCAGCCCTTCCAGCGGGATAGCAAAGGTTGCGCCCTCGGCGGCGACGGTGATCGCCCCTTTGGGAACTTGCGCCGCCTCTTGCGCGCTCTCGATCCGGGCAAGACGGAAGATCAACGCCTCATTCGCCGCCAGTGCCGCCTTGGCGTTTTCATCCAGCCCGACACAAAGCAGCTCTACCTTCAGACCGGCAGGCACATGCATTTGCGCGCGCGCCGAGCGGATATCCTCGATCAGGCCGGTGACCCAGTTCATCTCGCGTAGCGCATCCGCATCGATCAGCTCTGTGCCATAGGTTGGCCAATCGGCATGGACCAGCGGCTTGGCGCGGGTGCCGGTGGTGGCCCAAAGCTCTTCGGTGATGAAGGGCATGATCGGGTGCAGCATGATCATACATTGATCCAGCACCCAGGCCATCGTCTTGCGGGTCTCATCGGCTTGGTCGCCATCAAACAGCGGCTTGGCAAATTCGACATACCAATCGCAGACCTTGCCCCAGACAAAGGCATAAAGCGCGTTGGCGGCATCGTTGAACTTATAGGCCTCCAACGCGGCGTCGACCTCGGCGCGGGTCTTGGCGGCCTCGGCGATGATCCAGCGGTTCACGCGGGCCTCGGCGGCTGGGGCTGCGCTGGTGGCGTGACCTTCCCAAACGCCGTTCATCTCGGCAAAACGGCAGGCATTCCAAAGCTTTGTGCCAAAGTTGCGATAACCCTTAATCCGGTCTTCGGACAGCTTGAGCACACCGCCCATTGCCGCCATCTGCGCCATGGTAAAGCGCAGGGCATCGGCACCGTATTCATCGACAATCACCAGCGGGTCAATCACATTGCCGCGGGTTTTGGACATCTTCTCACCCTTCTCATCGCGCACCAATTGGTGGAGATAGACGGTGTCGAAAGGTTCCTGACCGACCACGGCAAGCTGCATCATCATCATGCGGGCAACCCAGAAGAACAGGATGTCCTGACCAGTGACAAGCGTATTCGTCGGGAAATACTTCTGCAATTCCGGCGTGTTATTGGGCCATCCTAATGTTCCGATGGGCCAGAGACCGGAGGAAAACCAAGTATCAAGCACGTCGGGGTCGCGCCAAACCGGATAGACCAGATGGGTCGGGTCCTGGCTGACGTTATATTCTGCCAGACTGGCGGCAAGGACCTCTACCGCCTCGTGTTTATTGGCGACCTCAATGATGCGCGCATTGTTGAGCGGGGCGGGAATATCTGCGTTATCGTCAAAGAAGCCGTTTTTCACATCCTCGAATGAAGGCGCGCAATGCATCACAGTGCCGCTTTGCAGCATCCCGTCAGGCAAGAGCAGCCCGAGCAGGTCGACCTCATCCAGATCGCCGTCATCCTCCAGCTTGCCCTCATAGCCAAGGTCAAGACCGTACCAGACCGGGATCTGATGCCCCCACCAAAGCTGGCGTGAGATGCACCACGGTTCAATATTATCCAGCCAGTGGAAATAGACCTTCTCGCCCGATTCCGGCATGATCTTGGTGCGGCCTTCACGCACCGCATCCAGCGCAGGCTGTACGATTTTGGCGGTGTCGACGAACCATTGGTCAGTCAACATCGGCTCGATCACCACTTTGGAGCGGTCGCCAAAGGGCTGCATGATCGGCTTGTTCTCTACAACCGCCACCTTTTCCAGATGTTCGGAATTGGTTTCGGGGTCGATGCTTTTGACCAATTCGGTCACGTCAAGCCCTTCGGCGGTGATATCGGCGATCACCTTCTTGCGGGCCTCGAAACGGTCGAGGCCGCGGTAATCGTCAGGGACGAGGTTGATATGGGTGGTGTCTGTCGGCGGCTCTTCGCCCTTGGCGATTGCCTTGGCGATGGCGGCAGACTCGGCATAGGACAGCCCATCGGTGCGCATGCGGGCCTTGGTATCCATCAGCGCGTAAAGCGGGATGCTGTTGCGCTGTGCCACGCCGTAGTCGTTAAAGTCATGCGCGCCGGTGATTTTCACCGCACCGGAGCCGAAATTCTTATCGGGGTATTCATCGGTGATGATCGGGATCAGGCGACGTTCTGCCTTGGGGCCAACCGGAATTTCGCATAGTTTTCCGATGATTGACGCATAACGTTCATCCGATGGATGAACAGCAACCGCGCCGTCCCCCAGCATGGTTTCAGGCCGCGTGGTGGCGATGGAAATATAGTCGCGCATCTCGCGCAGGGTTACATTTCCGTCTTCATCACGTTCGACATATTCATAGGTTTCCCCGCCGGCCAGCGGGTATTTGAAGTGCCACATATGGCCCGCAACCTCGACATTCTCGACCTCGAGATCGGAAATGGCGGTTTCGAAATGGGGGTCCCAGTTGACCAGACGCTTGCCGCGATAGATCTGGCCCTTGTTATACATCTCCACAAAGACCTTGATGACGGCATCGTGGAACCCCTCATCCATGGTGAAGGCGTTGCGTTCCCAATCACAAGACGCGCCAAGACGTTTGAGTTGGTTGATAATTGTGTCGCCGGATTGCTCTTTCCATTCCCAGACTTTTTCCAGAAAAGCAGGCCGACCCATTTCGGCGCGCGTGGGCAGGCCATCCGCGGCCATCTGACGTTCGACCACAAGCTGGGTTGCGATGCCCGCGTGGTCCTGACCCGGCTGCCATAGGGTGTCATAGCCCTGCATCCGTTTCCAACGCACCAGAATATCCTGAATGGTGTTGTTGAAGGCGTGCCCCACATGCAAGGAGCCGGTCACATTGGGCGGCGGTATCATGATGCAGAAGGTTTCATCGCGGCTGGCATTGGCACCGGCACGAAATGCGCCATCGGCCTCCCATTTGGCAGAGATACGGGCTTCGGCCTCGGCGGCGTTGAAGGTTTTTTCCATCGGCATCTTGGGCTTCCTTTTCGGCATTTGGGGTGTTCTACCGCGCCCGCGTGCCAAGGGGAAGCGCGGTTTCGATGCAGATGCCCCGGATGGTGCGATCTAGACGGCCCGATCAATTTTCGTCGACAGGTGGATCAGACTTTCTGATGATTTCACCCCGGCCATAGAGCCGATCTGATCCAGCACCTGATCCAGTACCTGAGTATTCGGCGCGCTCAGTTCCAGCAACAGATCAAAACGGCCGGAGGTGGTAAAGACCCGCTCCACCTCGGCGATGGCGCGAAGACGCGTCAGGCAGGCGGCCTGTGTGCGCGGCTCTATCATCAAGAGGACCGAGGCACGCAGCCGACCCTGCCGCCCCGCATCCCCAAGCTTGAGCGTATAGCCCGCAATGGTACCATTGGTTTCCAGCCGTTCCAAACGCGCCTGAATAGTGGAACGCGCAACCTTGAGCCGTCGCGCAAGCGTGGCCACCGAAATGCGCGCATCGGCCCCCAAGAGCCCGATTATGTGTCGATCCAGATCATCCATACAATATGCCCGATTGTTTCGTCATTATGACGATGGTTTCATATATTTATACAGTTTTAATCGGTGAAATTGTATCCCAAATAGCCTATTCTTGTTTTCAGGAAAAGGGCGGCTCATACGCACCTGGCCTGGTTTTGTTAAACCATGCGGGCGCTTGATTTCCCTGAGGGGATGGGACAGGTGTTTGCGCCATGACCAATGCGGAAAGGAACGCTGATGGGACACTCGAAAACAATCTGGACCAATCCGACGGAATATCTGTCAACGGTTCAACCTGAAAATCCGGTGCTGTTTTTCGCACCTTCCGCGCTAAAGGCGATGGCCCGCAAGTTTATCGACAGCTTTCCCGGCATGGTGACCTATGCGGTCAAATCCAACCCGATGGAAGAGGTGGTGCAAAACCTGTCAGAGGCCGGTTTGCGCGGCTTTGATGTGGCCTCTCCCTTTGAGATGCAGCTGATCCGCCGCCTGTGCCCGGATGCGGCCTTGCATTACAATAACCCGGTGCGCTCGCGCTCGGAAATTCAGGTGGCGGTGGGGCTGGGGGTGAAATCCTATTCCGTTGATTCTGTGTCGGAACTGGCCAAGCTGATCGAGGCGGTTCCAGCAGAGGGGACCGAAATCACCGTGCGCTTCAAGCTGCCGGTGGGCGGTGCGGCCTATAACTTCGGTGCCAAATTCGGCGCGACGACGGAGTTGGCGGTCGAGTTGTTGCAAGCTGTGGCCAAGGCCGGTTTCGTGCCCTCGCTCACCTTCCATCCCGGCACGCAATGTACTGAGCCTGCCGCGTGGGAAACCTATATCCGCACCGCCGCCGAGATTGCCGAGGATGCCGGTGTGACCATTGCGCGGTTGAACGTGGGCGGCGGTTTTCCGAACCACCGTTTGAACGCGGTCACCCCCGATCTGGACGCGATTTTCGAGATGATCGACCGTGTCGCAACCGAGGCCTTTGGCGAAAAACGCCCGCTTTTGGTCTGTGAGCCGGGCCGCGGCCTGTGTGGCGATGCCTTTACCGTCGCCACGCGCGTCAAAGCCTTACGCGATGATGCGCATGTGTTCCTGAACGATGGGGTTTACGGCAGCTTGACCGAGCTTCCGATGATCGGTGTCATTGACCGGACCGAGGTTCTGGCCCCAGATGGCCAACCACGGACCGGTGAGCCGATTGCGCGCATCGTCTTTGGCCCGACGTGCGATTCGGTTGATCGTTTGCCCGGAGAGCTGATGCTGCCCGATGATCTGGCCGAAGGGGATTTTCTGTTGATCCACGGTATGGGCGCCTATTCCACGGTCACCAACACCCGCTTTAACGGGTTTGGAGAGTTGGGGCTGGAGCTTGTCTTGGACCTGCACGCCTGAAAACACCCCCCCTCGGTCAAACCGCTTGGCCGGGGGGAAAGTGCTGTTTGATATAAGGAAGAAAAATGCTGAATATCGTACTCATAATCTTGACCATGCATGAGGCCGAGCCGTTGCATATCGCCTTTACGCAGGCCGAAACGATGGAGGCTTGCAAAGCCAGGGCCGGGGTTGTTTCGCAGATTCTGACCGATGCAGGGACCGAAGTTGTCGCTGTGCGCTGTGGTGAGACAGCTATGGCCTTCACCCCTTATGGCCATGATCACGCCGAGGCGGAACTGAACTGGCATTATCATGTGACAATCCAAGGTGATGCGGTCGAAGACGGTTTTGCGCTGCGCCCTGTCGCGGCCGGTAGCTGTAACGCGGATGCGAGTGAATATTGTGCGATCTCTGCCCAGGCCCCCATCCCGCAATAGTCATGCAACCCCCTAGACGCAGCGCTTTACATGATCGGCCTGCGTGCGGGCTTTTCTAGGTCTATCATTGCAAGATCAGCAAGGGCAGGCAGGTTGCGGATTGTCAGCTTGCCGTCCATCCAATGTGCCAGATCAAGGCAGCGAAGCTTTTGCAACGTTTTATTGGTATGGACCAGCGATAGACCCAAAGCATCGGCAAGATCACGTTGACGAAATGGCAGAGGGACGGTGTTTTCCTGTGTCATACCAACGGCGCGCAGCCGTTCGAACATCCGGACGAAAGCCCATGCAATCCGCTGTGCCGCATCTCTTTGACCGATCGAGGCCAATGTCTCTCCAAGGAAATATTCCTCGACGGCTGAGATCCATGTCAAATCATAGGCGCGTTCGGGATGGGCGCGAAACAGGGTCCAGATATCCTCACGTTTGAAAACACACAGGCGCATGTGGGTAGAGGCCTCGACCGAGTGTTTCATCTCGCCCATGAGGCTGGCTTGAAGCCCTGAGAAATCGCCGGGAAACAAGAAGTTGATGACCTGGCGCCGCCCGTTTTCCAGCGTTTTGTAACGGGTGCCCATGCCGCTTAACACGGTGTAAAGCTGCGGGCTGCTGGACCCTTCCATCAAAACGGTCGTGCCAGCCTCGACCTCAAGCTCACCTTTCTTGAAAGATTGCATGAAGGCGATTTCATCATCCGTGAAAGGGACAAAAATATCCTTTACGCGCAGCGGACAAGCACTGCATCTGATTCCGGCCATGGCTCGCCTATTCGTCAGGTCCTATGTCATAGTTTAATGCACGATTGCAGGTTTGGTTCCATCATTTCTTTTTGGGTGAAGGAGATTACCTTGGCAGTTCCAGGTTCGATGGATCAAGTCCGCACCACGGTGATTATCGTTCACGGTGATTTCCTGATCGCCGGGGACCTTGCCGCAACGATCCGCGATTTCATGCCCTACGCTCGGATCATTACTGCCAGCACGCCTCAGGAGGCGTGCGAGTTGTTGGGTGAAGCCGAATCCGTAGCGCTTGCCTTTGTTGAGGCAGGTCATTCAGATTTCGCGGCATCACCCTTGGCCCAAAGGCTTGATGTGCCTTTGGGTCGCGCTGTTTTGCTTGGGGACAGCGCGGAGCAACAGGCGGAAAAGGGCGGCTGGCCGGTTCTTTTCAGACCATTTTTCGCCGAGGATATCCTGATGTTGCTGCGAAACGCGGCCATGGGCAGCACTGCCACCAGCGCTATCGGCTGAGGCTTGGCGGCGGGGCAGCGTACGGTGCATTTCCGGAATTTCAATCGCAGAGGATGATGCTTCAGGACCGTTCTGATTGGACGTTTGACCGGAAGGACCTGAAGAAATGAAACGCATCATCCTGCATTGGACGGCTGGGACGCATCATGTGTCGGCGCTTGACCGTGCGCATTACCATTTCATCGTGGCCGGTGATGGCAGCGTGATCGAAGGCGATCTGCGACCTGAGTCGAACCGTGTTATCAACAGCGGTCGCTATGCGGCGCACACGCGGGGGCTCAATACCGGTTCAATCGGTGTGGCGATGGCGGCGATGCTGGGGGCGCGGGAACGGCCGTTTGACGCGGGCGCATTTCCAATCACGCCGGTCCAATTGGCGACCTTCACCGATTTGGTGGCAGAGCTTGCCTTGACCTATAAAATTCGTGTGACACGCAAGACCGTTCTGACCCATGCCGAGGTGGAACCGACCCTGAACGTCTGGCAGCGCGGCAAATGGGATGTTGCCTGGCTGCCCGGTATGAAGGCAACCGGCGACCCGGTAACAGTTGGCGACCGGCTCCGCTGGCTGATTGAGGAGAACATCGGCCAGATCAACCGCGAGAGCATTGCGCTATGACACGCTATGCCCTGATCGCGACACTGACGGGATGTCTTGGCTTAGGTGCGGCCCTGTTTTGGGTGTCGGGCCAGCGTGACGTAGCCCAGAGCGAGGCCAAATCCTTGCGTATGCAACTTATCACAGCAGAGCAGCGCCTGAACCATGCGGCACAGGCGGCCGCGGTGCATCGGGCCTATATCGAACGGATGCAGGTCGCCGCGGCACAGGCCGCCGAGGATGAAACCGCAGCTTTGACAATGGAGGGGGCCGATGCACCGTTACCTGATTATCTGCGCGATATTCTTGACCGCGTGCGGTGAAGAGCGGCGCACCGTTTATGCCGTGCCACAAGTGTCGGCCGATCTGCGGCAGGCGGTGATTGTTCGCTGCCCGTCCGGCGACACTTTGGCGCGGGCAGGGGTGTGTCTGATCCGGCTTGAGGCCGGGCTGAGAGCGGCGAATGAAAAAATCGGCGCGATTGATGAAATCCTGACAAAAGCAGAGGCAACACAATGACAGAAATTATCACAATGATGCGCGGCAGCGATGTCGATTTTACCCGCTTTTGGCCTGCCACAGACGGCTCCCGGTTTGACCTGACCGATTGGACGGTCTACGCCTTTGAGCCCCATGCAGATCTATTGGACAGCCTGACCCTGACCAAAGGCGATGCCGAAGCAGGTGAGATTATCGGCCGTATCGAATGGGATGACCGCTTTGAGACCGGCACCCATATGGGCTTTCAAATCGGTATCCGGCGGGGTGAGCAAGACATCACGACCCATAGGTACATGATCAAGGTGACAACTTCGGCGCGGTTCGCCGAAGATCCTTTGCCGATCATGCCCACCGGCCCGCAAGGTCCTCAAGGCCCGCAGGGGGATCCGGGTGAAGGCATGCCCTTGGGCGGTATGACGGGGCAGGTTCTGGCCAAAGCCTCTGATACGGATTTTGATCTTGCATGGGTTGATCAGGCCGCGGGTGGCAGCAGCGGAACCGGCCCGCAGGGTGCTGACGGGCTTTCGGCCTATGAGGTAGCTGTTGCGGGGGGATATGCCGGCTCTGCAGCGGATTGGCTGGCGTCTTTGGTTGGTCCCAAGGGTGATGATGGCGCAGCCAGCACTGTTGCCGGGCCCGCAGGTGCCGATGGCAGTGATGGACAATCCGTTAGCGTACATGAATTCACCGATGAGTCCGCCGCCGTGGCCTTTGCTGCCAGCGCCACACCGCTTCAGATTACGGTTCTGAAATGAGTGGGCCGCTGATCAATTTGCGCGA
Source organism: Pseudorhodobacter aquimaris (assembly GCF_001202025.1). Lineage (GTDB taxonomy): Bacteria > Pseudomonadota > Alphaproteobacteria > Rhodobacterales > Rhodobacteraceae > Pseudorhodobacter > Pseudorhodobacter aquimaris. The sequence continues at coordinate 15,387 of NZ_LGHS01000009.1, read as the reverse complement.
TGCCCGACGCATATGGGTCGGGCAATCAGAGGCGCAACGGTTCTGGGTCGGTTCGGGATCAGGTTGGAGCAAACCCGCAGATGAGGCATTCAGCCCTAAGGATCTGTTTTTGCCCTCGGATGACGGCTTTTGGTATGACTTTACGGATGGGGCCTCGGTGTTTCAGGATGCTGGGCGCAGCAGTGCTGTCGCAAACGGACAAGAGGCCTATGGCATTCAGGACAAATCCCAAAAGGGTCACCACGGCGTCGTGACCGGGGGGCCCGCGCCCAGATGGTATACGGCGGGCTATGTGGATTTTCTGGGCAATAATGCACAGCAATATGTGAGTGGCTTTGTCAATGGTCCGACCTCTACCATGGTGATGGCCTATCGCAGCACCTCGAGTGTAAATGGGGTCCTTTCAGGATCTTCTGCGACAAATCCCAGGTGGTATGTTCAGCAAAGGGGAACGCTGACGGTCCGTTTTGGATTGGGGGGCGCGAATCATGAGTATAACGGAAACAACCACACGCTCGGAAATGTCGTGATGATGGGTTATGATCCGGCCAACACCCATGGGTGGCGGCAATTGGGCCGGCTGAACGGTGTCGACCATATCCGCAGCACCGACGCGACCAGCATTACAAACGGGAACATCCATGTTGGTGCGACATCGGGAGGTGCGGTCGGCTACCAATGTGCGGCACAGATGGTCCACGCGCTTTGCATCAATCGCGCGCTTACTGACGCAGAGATGGCCAGTTTGGACAGCTATCTGAACACGGCGATGGGATTGTAATCAACGCTTGCAAGACCAAGGAAAAAGCCCGCTCATCAGAGCGGGCTTTTATCAGTCAGCGGAACGGGATTGACGTTTGCGTTCATGCGGGTCGAGGTAGCGCTTGCGCAAACGGATGTTTTTGGGCGTTACTTCGACCAATTCATCATCCGCGATATAGGCGATGGATTCCTCGAGCGACATACGGACCGGTGTTGTCAGGCGCACGGCCTCATCGGTGCCGCTGGCACGCACGTTGGTCAACTGCTTGCCCTTTAAAGGGTTGATTTCAAGATCATTGTCGCGGGAATGCTCGCCAAGGATCATGCCTTGATAAACCGCTTCCTGCGCGCCGATAAAGAACTTGCCGCGATCTTCTAGTTTCCACAAAGCGTAGGACACTGAGGTCCCGTTTTCCATCGAAATCAGAACGCCCTGACGGCGTCCCTGGATTGGGCCTTTGTGCGGGGTCCAGCCGTGGAACAACCGGTTCAGAATACCGGTGCCGCGTGTGTCGGTCAGGAACTGCCCGTGATAGCCGATCAACCCGCGTGATGGCACATGGGCCACGATACGCGTTTTGCCTGCACCGGCCGGTTTCATTTCAACCAGATCGCCTTTACGCTCACCCGTCAGCTTTTCGATAACCGCACCGGAATATTCGTCATCCACATCGATGGTGACCTCTTCGACCGGCTCCATCCGCACGCCGTCTTCTTCTTTGAAGATAACGCGGGGGCGAGAGATCGAAAGCTCGAACCCTTCGCGGCGCATGTTTTCAATCAATACGCCCATCTGAAGCTCACCACGGCCGGAAACCTCAAAGGCCTCGCCGCCGGGGGTGTCTGCGATTTTGATCGCGACGTTGGTTTCGGCCTCATCCATCAGACGTTTACGGATCACGCGCGATTGTACCTTGGAGCCGTCTTTGCCGGCCAGCGGGCTGTCGTTGATCCCGAAGGTGACGGTGATGGTTGGCGGGTCGATCGGCTGAGCCTCGATCGCTTCTTCGACGGACATATCGCAAAGGGTATCGGCCACGGTCGCCTTGGTCATGCCGGCGATGGTCACGATATCGCCTGCAACGGCCTCATCGATCGGCTGTTGGCCGATGCCGCGGAACGCAAGGATCTTGGTGGCGCGGAATGTTTCAATCCGCTCACCTGTGCGTGAAATCGCTTTGATCTGGGCGCCGGTTGTCAATGTACCAGACTCGACACGGCCGGTCAAAATACGCCCGATGAACGGGTCGGCAGAAAGGGTCGTGGCCAACATCTTGAACGGTTCGGCGGCTTTGGCGACCTGCTTGGGTGCGGGGACATGTTTGACAATCAATTCAAACAACGCCTGCAAATCCTTGCGCGGGCCGTCAAGCTCGGTGTCCGCCCAGCCAGAGCGGCCAGAGGCATAGAGATGGGGGAAATCGAGCTGATTGTCATCGGCACCAAGATTGGCGAAGAGGTCGAAACATTCGTCCAATGCGCGGTCAGGCTCGGCATCGGCCTTGTCGACCTTGTTGAGCACAACAATCGGGCGCAGCCCAAGCGCCAGCGCCTTGGAGGTCACAAACTTGGTTTGCGGCATCGGACCTTCGGCGGCATCGACCAGCAAGACAACACCGTCAACCATATTCAGGATACGCTCTACCTCACCACCGAAATCGGCGTGGCCGGGGGTGTCGACGATGTTGATGCGAATCCCGCCCCATTCCACGCTCGTTGCCTTGGCAAGAATGGTGATGCCGCGCTCACGTTCGATGTCATTACTGTCCATCACGCGCTCGGTCGTGGCCTGGTTGTCGCGGTAGGTGCCGGATTGTTTCAGCAGCTCGTCGACAAGGGTGGTCTTGCCATGGTCGACGTGGGCGATAATGGCAATGTTGCGAAGCTCCATCGGAGGTGTCTCTTTTTCAAATCATTTCGGGTTGGCGTGGCGTTACAGCACAGAGGGGATAAACACCACCCCTTAGATGAAAACCAGCGCGATTAATGGCGCAAAACGGCGCTCAGGTCGCAATATAGCGGTCGCGGCGATGGTTGATGGCAATAATCAGGTTCACAATCAGCGCCCCCAGCGCCGAGATCGCAACCGTGGGCACATCGCGCATAAACAGCGCAAGCGTGAAAAGCCCCGCGTCAAAGATAAGCTGGGTATAGCCCGCCCGAAAGCCCGTTTTCTCCTGAAGCAGCAGGGCGACAATGCCGATACCGCCAAGGCTGGCCCCGTGACGAAACAGCACAATCAGCGCAACACCCGAAACCGCGCCGAAAAGCACAGCGCCAAAAATCGGGCTAAGGGTCTCAAAGCTGATCCACCCCGGCATGACCATGGTCAGCGCCGACATGGTCCCGACTGCGACAAAGGTTTTCAGCGTAAAGACCCGCCCCATGCGCTTATACCCGATCCAGTAGAACGGCAGGTTGATTGCAAAGAAAACCGGCCCGAACCCCCATCCCGTCGCATAAGAGATCAAGACCGCAAGCCCCGCTGTCTGACCGGTCACAAGCCCCAGATGCGTCAAGATAAGGATACCGAATGCGGCCATCGTGGACCCGAAGGCAAGGCCTTGGGCATCTTCGATCAGGCTGTGACGGTTGGGATCTGTCATCGGGTTGGCCGCAGGTTGAAATAGAAAAAATCCGGAGGCATATGCTGCCCCCGGACCTTTCGCATGGTTTTTAGTCTAATGGAAGGGATCAGCCCTTCAAGGCTTTGTTCAGATATTCGTCAACTTTTTCCAGATAGCCCATGGTGGTCAACCATTTCTGATCGGGGCCAACCAGCAGGGCGAGGTCTTTGGTCATATGGCCATCCTCGACGCAATCGACGGTGACTTTTTCCAGTGTCGCCGCAAACTTTGCCAGTTCCTCGTTGTTGTCCAGCTTGGCGCGGTGCTTCAAGCCACCGGTCCAGGCAAAGATCGACGCGATAGAGTTGGTCGAGGTTTCTTTGCCGGCCTGATGCTGACGGTAGTGGCGCGTTACGGTGCCGTGCGCGGCCTCTGCTTCAACCGTGTCGCCATCGGGCGTCATCAGCACAGAGGTCATCAGACCAAGCGAGCCAAAGCCTTGGGCAACCGTATCGGACTGCACATCGCCATCATAGTTTTTACAAGCCCAGACATAGCCGCCGGACCATTTCATCGCGGATGCGACCATATCGTCGATCAGGCGGTGCTCATAAGTGATGCCGGCCGCTTTGAATTTATCGGCGAATTCCTCGTCATAGACCTTTTGGAACAGATCCTTGAAGCGCCCGTCATAGGCTTTGAGGATCGTGTTCTTGGTCGAAAGGTACACAGGCCAGCCTTTGACCAGACCGTAGTTCATCGACGCCCGTGCGAAGTCGATGATCGATTCGTCAAGGTTGTACATCGCCATGGTGACACCGGCGCCAGGTGCGTCAAAGACTTCGCGCTCGATCACTTCGCCATCTTCGCCAACGAATTTGATCGTCAGCTTGCCCTTGCCGGGGAAACGGAAATCGGTGGCGCGATACTGGTCGCCGAATGCGTGACGGCCAACGACGATAGGCTGGGTCCAGCCGGGGACAAGACGTGGAACGTTTTTACAGATGATCGGCTCACGGAAGATAACGCCGCCAAGGATGTTGCGGATCGTGCCGTTCGGGCTGCGCCACATTTGCTTGAGGCCGAATTCCTCAACGCGCTGCTCATCCGGGGTGATGGTCGCACATTTAACGCCAACGCCGTATTTCTTGATCGCATGGGCCGCATCAATGGTGATCTGGTCGTCGGTGCGGTCGCGCTCTTCGATACCCAGATCGTAATATTTCAGGTCGATGTCCAGATAGGGCAGGATCAGCTTTTGTTTGATGAAATCCCAGATGATCCGGGTCATCTCATCGCCGTCAAGCTCGACAACGGGGTTTGCGACTTTGATCTTGGTCATACGGCCCTCTTTGGTTTGAATGGATTCGGAGTTGGCATGTGTTTAGCGTATTATATATGGTTTGGCTAGGGCGGTATGCAATTGTATACCGCCCGCCGGCAGATTATCGGAAAAACGGCATAGAGCGGTCACGGACATAGGGCCACAGACGCGGTGCGCCATCGGCGATCTTGACGCCAACCCGCGATTGGAGCTGGTCGAAACTTACATTATACGAATGCCATGTTCCGCCGTTGCACTGGATGTTTTGCATCACCGGCTGAACCCGGTCGAGGCTTTTGGCGAAACGGGCGCTGGGGGATTGGGTCGCCTCAAACTCTTGCCACAGCGCATGAAGGTGGTCGCCCGTTGGCTGGGGAAGCATCCCAAAAATGCGCGCGGCGGCCTGCGCTTCATCCGCTTGCACCGCGGCAGAGCTATGGGCCGTGCCATTGGCGGAATGGATTGGGACATCACCGACGTCGATCTCGACCAGATCATGCAGGAGCAACATCTGGATCACGCGGGGGATCTCGACACCTACACCCGCCTGATCGGCAAGGATCAAGGCATAAAGCGCGATATGCCATGAATGTTCGGCTGAATTTTCGGTCCGCGAGGCATCGCAGAGGGTGGTGGCACGATTGACTGATTTCAGCGCATCCGCCTCGGCCAGAAACGCAAGGGTTTGGGCAAAGCGTCCTTGGGGGGCATCGCCCGCAAGCATGGCCTGCGCCGCCCCAAAGGCATCAGGCCAGCGGGTGCAAAGATCCGCAGCACGTCCCACAGTCAGGTTGTCGCGCACGATTTGCAGATGGTCAGGGCGGGGCGTTTGCGCGCAAAGCACCTGAAACAATGGCTGTGCATGGTCGATCTGCTTGGCAAAACGCGCCTCGGCGCTTTGGCCCTGTTCGAACTCGTCCCAGATCTGACGCATCGACGTGCCAAGAGCAGGGGGCAACAGGCCAAACAAACGGCGCGCGGCTTTTTCCTCGGCCTCGGCCTGACCGGGGTTGGGCAGATGGATCGGGTGGTCGCCTGCGTCGATCTCGACGAGATCATGCAAAAGCAGCATCGCGATGGCGCGGCCGATATCCGTGCCAGTGGCGGCATAATCCGCAAATGCCAAGGCCCAAAGCGCCACATGCCAGGAATGTTCCGCGCTGTTTTCATCGCGCGACCCATCCAGCAGGCAATTGGCCCGGTTGACCGATTTCAGCCGGTCCGCCTCATTGAGAAACGCGAATTGCGCATCCAGCATGTCATTCATCCGGCAACCTTGGCGGATGCGACCGCCTTGGCAATAAAATCACGCGCGCGCTGATCGGCAAGGCGTACACGGATCGCCGTCATAAACGCCTCTTGCAAGGTCGGCGAGGAGGCCCCGACCGCCACCTTGTCGTAAAAGCGATCGTCGTCGATATGATCCATCGCCTCCAATGTGGTTTTGGCAAGGGCGTCGCCCATATCTTCGACAATGCTCATGTTTTGCTCATCTGGTCTGCTCGGTGATCCGGCGCTTGACGTATGTGGTGACATTGTCAAGCATCGGCTTCATATGCGTCTCTTCGTCCTTGAAGAAGTGATCCGCCCCTTCGATCTGCGTATGGGTGATGGTGATCCCTTTTTGCTCGTGCAGTTTCCCGACGAGGTTCACGGTATCCTTGGGCGGCGCCACCTTATCGGCGGTGCCATTGATCACCAAACCCGACGACGGGCAGGGCGCGAGGAAAGAAAAGTCATACATATTCGCAGGCGGTGCCACCGAGATGAAACCGGTGATTTCAGGACGGCGCATCAAAAGCTGCATCCCGATCCAGGCCCCAAAGGAAAAGCCCGCAACCCAGCAATGCTTGGAATTCTGGTTCATCGACTGCAGATAATCCAGCGCCGAGGCCGCATCCGACAGCTCGCCAACACCCTGATCATATTCGCCCTGACTGCGGCCCACACCCCGAAAGTTGAAGCGCAGAACCGTAAAGCCCATGTTATAAAATGCGTAATGCAGATTATAGACAACCTTGTTGTTCATTGTCCCGCCAAATTGCGGATGTGGATGCAGCACGATGGCAATCGGGGCATCACGTTCCTTTTGGGGGTGATAACGTCCTTCGAGGCGGCCTTCGGGGCCGGCAAAAATTACTTCGGGCATCGGGTCTGCCTTGTCACTTTCCTGCGGTGGCTTTGATGGACAAAGCAAACCCGCATATCTAGAACGGTTGAAAACAGGCCAAGGCTTGGCCTGCGGTTCTTGTTGAGTTAAGCGCACGGGTGGTGCAGGTCAATGCGCAAGGTGGGTTGACGGTGATTTCAGTGGGCTTTCAGGATGTTTAGCAGGGGTAGGGCATGAAACTTTCGACCAAGGGGCGTTATGCCATGGTGGCGCTGACAGATTTGGCACTGGCGGCACAAAAGGAGGGGCCGGAGGGGCTGATTTCCCTTTCCGAGATTTCTAAACGGCAAAGCATCTCTTTGCCCTATCTGGAGCAGCTCTTTGTCAAGCTGCGCCGGGCCGGTCTGGTCGAGGCGGTTCGCGGCCCCGGTGGTGGCTACCGGCTTGCCCGTCCCGCCGTCGAGGTGCGGATCAGCCAGATACTGGAGGCGGTGGACGAATCCGTCAGCGCGATGCATGCCGGTGCGGGTGCATCGGGCGGCAGTTCAGGCAGCCGCGCGCAATCGCTGAGCAACCGTCTGTGGGAGGGGCTGTCGGCGCATGTCTATGTGTTCTTGCACCAGACGCGCCTTTCGGATGTCATCCGCAACGAGATGCAACCATGCCCGGCGGTTCCGGCATTATTCAGGGTGGTGGACGAGGACTGACGCCCGATGTATGGCTTTGTCAGCTTACGGATTTGACCGGGATGAAAATGGGGGCCTAGGTGGCATCACGGATCTATCTCGACTGGAATGCGACCACGCCCCTGCGACCGGAGGCGCGCGCGGCAATGATTGCGGCGATGGATGTGGTGGGCAACCCGTCCTCGGTCCATGCCGAAGGCCGCGCGGCCAAAGCGTTGATGGAGCGCGCGCGGGCACAGGTGGCGGCAGCCTTGGGGGCGGATGGTGCGGATATTGTCTTTACCGGCTCGGCGACCGAGGGGGCCGCGCTTGCCTGTGCTGGCCGCAACCTGCATTGTTCAGAGGTTGAACATGACGCCGTAACCAGTTGGTGCAAAACGGATTTGCCGACCAATGATGCCGGGCGGGTATCGGTGTCCCATCCAAGGTATTGCGCGCTACAACTTGCCAATTCCGAGACTGGCGTGATGCAGGATCTGCCACAAGGTTTAGCGGTATCGGATCTGACGCAGGCGTTTGGCAAGGTTCCCCTTTCCTTTAATTGGCTGGGCGTTGATGCCGGACTGATCTCGGCGCACAAGCTGGGCGGGCCCAAGGGCATTGGTGCCGTAGCGTTGCGCCAAGGGCTGGATCTGGCGCCACAGATCAAGGGCGGCGGCCAAGAGATGGGGCGTCGCGCGGGCACTGAAAACCTGATCGGCATCGCCGGATTTGGCGCCGCAGCAGAGGCGGCAGCCCGGGATCTGGCCAATGGGGTCTGGGAAGAAATTGGCCAGTTTAGAAATATTCTAGAAAGGGCATTGTCTGTTCATGCAAAAGATACTATTTTTGTCGGGAAAGAGGTTGCGCGTCTGCCCAACACCCTTTGCCTCATCGCCCCCGGATGGAAGGGTGAGACACAGGTGATGCAGATGGATCTTGCCGGTTTCGCCATTTCGGCGGGCTCGGCCTGTTCATCGGGCAAGGTGCGGGCCAGCCGTGTCCTGAAGGCGATGGGGTATGACGAGGCGATGGCCGCTTCGGCGATCCGCATTTCCATCGGGCCGGGCGTATCAGAAGACATGGTTCTGCGGTTTGCGGACACATGGGCTAAACAGTACAACAGGCACCGTGCGCGGCACGCCTGAAAGGATGACAGCGGGAAACACCCGGCGAAGGAGTAAGCGATATGACAGCCATGCCAAAGGTTGAAACCGAGGTCCGCGAGGGCGTGGACCGTGAAACCGTCGAGACCGTCGAGGCCATGGCGGGCAAGTATAAACACGGGTGGGAAACCGAGATTGAGATGGATTTCGCGCCCAAAGGCCTGAATGAGGATATCGTGCGCCTTATCTCGGCCAAGAACGAAGAGCCGCAGTGGATGCTGGATTGGCGTCTTGCCGCCTTTGCACGCTGGAAAGAGATGGAAGAGCCGGATTGGGCGATGTTGGAATATCCCAAGATCGATTATCAGGATATTTATTATTATGCCTCTCCCAAAAGCATGCAAGACAAGCCTAAATCGCTGGATGATGTCGACCCCAAGCTGTTGGCAACATACAAAAAACTTGGCATTCCGCTGCAAGAGCAGATGATCCTTGCAGGCGTAGAGGGCGCAGGCGAGGTTCCCGCCGAGGGACGCAAGGTTGCCGTCGATGCGGTGTTTGATTCGGTATCCTTGGGCACCACCTTTCAGGCCGAATTGATGAAGGCTGGGGTGATTTTCTGCTCTATCTCCGAGGCTATTCGCACCCATCCTGAGCTGGTGCAGAAATATATCGGCTCGGTTGTGCCGCAGTCGGATAACTTCTTTGCCACGCTGAATTCGGCTGTGTTTTCGGATGGGTCTTTTGTCTACATCCCGCCGGGCACACGCTGCCCGATGGAGCTTTCGACCTATTTCCGTATCAACGCCGAGAACACCGGCCAGTTCGAGCGGACGCTGATCGTCTGTGACAAGGGTGCCTATGTCTCCTATCTGGAGGGTTGCACCGCGCCGAAACGTGACACCAACCAGCTGCACGCGGCGGTAGTGGAGATCGTGATCATGGAAGACGCCGAGGTGAAATATTCCACGGTGCAAAACTGGTATCCGGGCGATGAAGACGGCGTGGGCGGGATCTATAACTTTGTGACCAAACGTGCCGATTGCCGGGGCGACCGTGCCAAGGTGATGTGGACGCAGGTTGAGACCGGCTCTGCGATCACGTGGAAATATCCGTCCTGCATTCTGCGCGGCGACGATTCGCAGGGGGAGTTTTACTCCATTGCCATCGCCAATAACGCACAACAGGCCGATACCGGCACCAAGATGATCCATCTGGGCAAGCGCACAAAATCGCGCATCGTTTCCAAGGGGATCTCGGCAGGACGGGCGCAGAACACTTATCGCGGTTTGGTAAGTATGCACCCTAAGGCCAAGGACTCACGCAATTATACCCAATGTGACAGCTTGCTGATCGGGGATAAATGCGGCGCGCATACAGTGCCCTATATCGAGGTGAAAAACAATTCCTCGCGGGTCGAACATGAGGCCACAACCAGCAAGGTGGATGATGACCAGCTGTTCTATTGCCGCTCTCGCGGGATGGATGAGGAAGAGGCCGTAGCCCTTGTGGTCAACGGGTTCTGCAAAGAAGTTCTGCAATCCTTGCCGATGGAATTTGCCATGGAGGCGCAGGCACTGGTTGCAATTTCGCTTGAAGGGTCCGTCGGCTAGTCGCCAGACATTCGTTAATTTTCTGGCAAAAAAGCCAGTACACAGAATATAAGAACGAGGAAAAAATGCTGGAAATCAATAACCTGCACGTAGAGCTTGAGGAAGAGGATAAGGCCATCCTCAAAGGCGTGAACCTGTCGATCAAGGCTGGCAGCGTGCATGCGATCATGGGCCCGAACGGGTCGGGGAAATCGACGCTTGCCTATGTGCTTTCGGGCAAAGGCGGTTATGAGGTGACCGAAGGCTCAGCCAAGCTGGAAGGGGTGGAGCTGCTTGATATGGAACCAGAAGAGCGGGCAGCAGCCGGTCTTTTTCTGGCCTTCCAATATCCGGTAGAAATTCCCGGCGTTGGCAATATGACGTTTCTGCGCACAGCAGTGAACGCACAGCGCAAGGCCCGCGGCGAGGAAGAGTTGTCGGCAGGCGACTTCCTTAAAGTGGTGCGCGAGAAGGGGAAGGCGTTGCAAATCGGATCGGAAATGATGAAGCGCCCGGTCAATGTGGGTTTCTCGGGCGGTGAGAAAAAGCGCAATGAGATCCTTCAGATGGCGATGCTGGAACCAAAGATGTGCATCCTCGATGAAACCGACTCCGGTCTTGACGTGGATGCGATGAAACTGGTTTCCGAAGGTGTGAACGCACTGCGCGATGCAGGTCGGTCGTTCCTTGTTATCACGCATTATCAACGGCTTCTGGATCATATTAAACCTGATTTCGTACATATCATGGCCAATGGGCGGATTATCAAAACCGGCGGGCCGGAACTGGCGCTGGAAGTTGAACAAAACGGCTATGCGGATATTTTGACTGAGGTGGCATAATGGCCCAGTTGCAAGCAAAACAAGACGCGCTTTCTGCGCGCATCTCGGGGCTTGATCTGTGTCGCGAAGGTTGGACTGCATCTCTGCGGGCTGACGCGTTGACACGTCTCTCGGCCATGGGGCTGCCGGGCAAGCGCGATGAGTATTGGCGCTATACCGACCCAAGCAGCCTGACAGCGGTTGAGGCGGCGCCAGCGGCGCCATTTATTGCCGCGGATGAAAAGATGGTTTTCAGCGGGATCGACCGTTTGCGCATCGTCTTTGTCGATGGGGTTTTCGATGCCGATGTTTCCGATGATCTGGAAATGGCAGGGCTTGAGATCTCGCGATTGGCCGATGCTGCGGATCAACATTGGGCGCGCGATGTCTATGGCGTGCTGGAAACGCAGGGGCAAACACCTGTTCAACGCCCTCTGGCCGCGCTGAATACCGCCTTTGCCACTGACGGTATCCTGATCCGTGCAACAGGTCAGGCCAAGATGCCGATTTCTCTGATTTATCTCCATAAATCAGATACCTCTGACGTAATCTTGCATCATTGCATTAAGGTAGAATCGGGTGCTGAGTTGACCATTCTGGAAAACGGTCCAGCGGCTGCGCGCTTCAATTCCGTGATGGAGGTGGACGTCGCTGATGACGGGCGTTTCCACCATATCCGCACGCAGGGCCGCGACCATGACCGTCGTGCCGCAACGCATCTTTTCGGGCGCTTGGGGCAGGAGTCTTCGTTCAAAAGCTTCACCCTCACCGCCAATGGTCGCATGACCCGCAACGAAGCCGTGATCGAATTTACCGGCGATGATGCCATTGCCCATGTGGCAGGGGCGGCGATTGGTGACGGTGCGTTCCATCATGACGATACTGTTTTTGTAACCCACGGCGCGGAACGGTGCGAAAGCAGTCAGGTGTTCAAGAAAGTTCTGAAGAATGGCGCGGTCGGGGTCTTCCAAGGCAAGATTCTGGTTAAGAGCAACGCGCAAAAAACGGATGGCTATCAGATCAGTCAGGCGCTGCTGCTCGACGGCGATTCGCAGTTTCTGGCCAAGCCAGAGCTGGAAATCTATGCTGACGATGTGCAATGCTCGCACGGGTCCACTTCTGGTGCCATTGATGAGGGGGCGCTGTTTTACTTGCGCTCTCGCGGAGTGCCGGAACGAGAGGCGCAAAGCCTGCTTGTGCTGGCCTTTCTGGCGGAAGCACTTGCCGAGATTGAGGATGAAGTCTTGGCTGAAGATGTCCGTATTGGCATGGAAAACTGGCTTGCGCGCCACGGCGGGGCATAAGTCAGTATGGCCGTAACCACGGATATTGTTAGGTCTTGGCGCCGTCCGCGCGCAGTGATGCAGTCGCATCTTGCGCGCGGACGGTCCGAACCTTGGGCCTTCTCATTATTGGTGGCCTTTATGATCGTGGCCTTTATTGCGCAATGGCCGGTTGCCAGTCGCAATAGTTTTTATAATCCCGAGGTGCCACTTTTTGCGCAGATGTTTGCGATCGGGATGGGAATTTTGGCGCTTGTGCCGGCTTGGTATCTGCTTGCAGCGATCAGCCGCTGGATCGCCCGCGCTTTGGGCGGCCGGGGGGATCACTACGGCGCAAGGCTTGCCTTATTTTGGGCCTTGGTGGTGGTTAGCCCCTTGATGTTGCTGCAAGGTTTGGTCAAAGGCATGATCGGGCCCGGGCCGGGATTGACGGCGGTTACGCTCGTTACGGCTGTGGCATTCCTTGGCTTTTGGATCCTCAATTTGATTGAGGCGGAACGGTAAATCATGGAACTGACGCCGGCATTTTTGATGCGGATGATAAAAGAAACACTTGCGACACCGCGGGCCGCGGCGGCGGCGGTGCTTGGCCTCGGGCTTTCGCCCATGGTCGGGTGGATGGCGCTGATGCTGATGGCCATCGGCTCTACTTTGCTGACACATGTCAGCTTTGCGATGATGCCCGTTGATGCGCAAGAGTTCTGGGGTGCTGCGATGGGCAGCCCGATACGCACCGCAATTCTGCAGTGGGTGATCTTGTTGATCTCGGTTCACGCAATCCACCGCATCGGCCAATGGCGTGGGGGCAACGGGCGGCTTGAGGGGGCTGTCATTCTGGTGGCTTGGCTGCAGTTTGTCCTGCTGTCTGTGCAGATCGTGCAGCTTATTGCGCAGGTCTTTGTGCCGCCGCTTGCGGATCTGCTTGGGGTTCTTGGGCTGGTGCTGTTTATGTGGTTGCTTACGAATTTCGTCGCCCAGCTACACGGATTTTCATCTTTGGTCCTCACCTTTCTGGGGATCATCTTGACCTTGATCACGCTTACTTTTTTGCTGGCCTTTATTTTCACGCTATTGTTCGGTGCCGCAGCGGTAGGGGTATAGATTATGTTTGACGTTGAAAAAATCCGTGCAGAGTTTCCCATCCTGTCACGAAAGGTCAACGACCGGCCCTTGGTCTATCTTGACAACGGTGCCTCGGCGCAAAAGCCGCAGGTGGTCATCGATGCCATCGCCACGGGATACTCGCACGAATATGCCAATGTTCACCGTGGTTTGCACTATCTTTCTAATCTTGCGACTGACAAGTATGAGGCGGTTCGCGGCAAGGTAGCCCGGTTTCTGAACGCCCCCACACCAGATGAGATCGTCTTTACCACAGGCACGACCGAGGCCATCAATATGATCTCTTACGCATGGGCGGCCCCCCGTTTCAAAGCGGGCGATGAGATTGTTCTGTCGATTATGGAGCATCACGCCAATATCGTGCCGTGGCACTTCTTGCGCGAACGTCTTGGCGTCGTGCTGAAATGGGTGAATTGCGACGCCAATGGCGATCTGGACCCGCAAGCGGTGATTGATGCAATCGGCCCGCGGACCAAGCTGGTTGCCATTACCCAGATGTCGAATGTTACGGGTACTGTGGTCGATGTGGCTACGATTTGCCATGCGGCGCGTGCGCGCGGTGTGGCAAGCTTGGTGGATGGATCGCAAGCGGCGGTGCATATGCCAGTCGATGTTGCTGCGATGGGCTGTGATTTTTACGCGATCACCGGACATAAACTATATGGGCCAAGTGGTTCCGGAGCGATCTTCATTTGCCGTGACAGGATGGAGGAGATGCGCCCCTTCCTTGGTGGTGGCGATATGATCCGTGAGGTGACGCGCGATGTCGTCACCTACAACGATGCGCCGATGAAGTTTGAGGCAGGCACCCCTGGCATCATCCAACAAATCGGGCTGGGTGTTGCGCTTGACTATATGATGGGCATCGGGATGGAGGCGATTGCGGCCTATGAGGCCGGTTTGCGCGATTATACGCGTGACAGATTGTCCGGGCTAAATTGGTTGAACGTGCAGGGGAATGCAGAGTCCAAGGGGGCGATCTTCAGTTTTACCTTGCAAGGTGCCGCGCATGCACATGATATTTCTACTATTTTGGATAAGCGCGGGATCGCTGTCAGGGCCGGCACACATTGCGCCATGCCGTTGATGGAGCATATGGGGGTCGGTGCCACATGCCGCGCATCATTCGCGATGTACAACACACGCGAAGAGGCGGACAAGCTCGTAGAAGCACTCGAATTCTGTCATGAGCTTTTCGGCTAATCACAAAGAAACCCCGTTGCAACTGTCGCGCAGTTTCGCTACCTAGGTCTAACGGTATCCATAGCTCGGTTGAGTAGAGCAGTGCCATAGGAAGCCAGAGGCTTGGACGGTTAAGGAGCCGTAAGTAAAGAGAAAAAAGACTTGTTAATATAAGTCTGCATAGTTTCCTGCACGCTTTGTGTGGAATCATTGCGGTCCCTTAGCTCAGCTGGATAGAGCGCTACCCTCCGAAGGTAGAGGTCACACGTTCGAATCGTGTAGGGATCGCCATCGATTTGTGTGACGAACTCCATGGAAATCTCTTACAACTCCTTCCTTTCTTGTTATGATTGCGCTGCAATTCTCAAGCGCACAATTGCAGTTTTTGAGTCTTCCAGATCGATTCCTTCGTCTGCGTTTTTGTCGTTTCAGGTCAGGTGACATATCCATATTCCACTCTACGGCGTCATATATGTTCTCAATGTAGCAGCCGGGACCTGTCGCGCTTTCATGCCGCCCCAAGTGCTCGTTTTAGCCATCTTACGCTCGAAAGCGACGGTAAGCGTCCGTCCTGCCTTTACTGACGCGTCATAGAGTGTGTTGATAAGTGTCCCCCGTTGATAGTGGACATCTTGAGTGCAGATATGACGGGTAAGAAGAAGCGGTTCTGGCCTGATGAGGAGAAGGTGTCGATCTGCGGGTAATCCTGCGCGCCGAGGGTATCTGTCGCGCAGGTCGCGCGGCGGTATGCCATGAACCCCAATTTGATCCATAAATGGTTGCGTGATCCCAAGTTTGCGCCGGATCGAGCGATATTTAAAGAGCAGGTTGCTCAGACGCCATGCTTTCTCCC
>NZ_LGHS01000008.1 GCF_001202025.1 Pseudorhodobacter aquimaris | reverse complement strand
CCCGCAGGTCATGCCGAAAAAGAACCGCAGCGCCACAATGCGCGTGTTGAAGGTCGAGGGCGTGATCCCTGTATCTGTCATGTGGAGCTGATATGCGCGCAGGTCCTCCGGCGTCGCGGTGTCGGGTGATCGCCCCAGAAAGGACGCGAAGTCCTTGATCGCCCGGATGTGGGACTTTTGCGCCTTGTCGCCCATCCCACGGATGCGCATGTCTTCGATCATCCGCTGGCGCAGCGGGGTTACTTTCTCCTCTGTCATGGGAACCTCCTGTCTGATGATTGAGAAGGCCTCAATCATCAGACAGGTCGGTCGCTTCGCAAAACGCCAAGCGTTGCAGGCGGCTCACTACATCAGCCAAATGCGCCAATGCCGCGAAGCGGCTTCGTCCATGGGCTCACAGCTGCCATTTTCTGCTTTGCTGCAAAGCATAGGTCAAGCGGCCTCGGCGCTGCCCCCTGCCCTGCCCACCTCCGATCTGGCGATCAGATAGTCGCAGGCCCGCTGCGCGTCCGCGGCGTGCCGGAAGATCGCGCCCTTGTCCGACCGAAGAACGCGCAACCAGTTGTGGAGGTAGGCGGCATTCATCTCGAGCGTATGCGCCGTGAAGCCGAGCGTCTGCCCCAGAAACACCGAGGTCAGTTCCGCGACGATCTCCTCGCGCGCATAGGACGTGTTGCCAAACTTCGAGAACCCGAAGTCACGGTTCAGCCGATGCGGGGCTTTCGTGGCATGGGCCAGCTCATGCGCCCAGACCCCGTAGAAATTGCGCGGGTCCTGGAACCGCGTGATGGACGGCATGTAGACCTTGTCCACGGGGGGCAAATAGTACGCTTCCGTGCCCGTAAAGACGGTCGTGATGTCGATGGCATCGAAAAACGCCTGCATGTGCGGGATGGGCTCGGACGGCGGATGCTCGGGCACGGGCTCCGGGTCAGGGTAGAAGCTGTCGGGCAAGCCCTCGATCTGGCAGGCATTGAACACACGGTAGGATTTCTGGAAGCGGAAGATACGGGCTTCCTCGGAGTGATCATCCCCTTCGCTGCGGTCATGCTCATCTGCGCCCGCGTCTTTCCGGCTTTGGCCGTAATAGACGACGACAGAGGACTTTTCGCCCTTGCGAACCTTTGCATCCAAGGCATTGGCTTGCGGCAACGTCATCCAGAAGGGAGAGCTGTGGCCCGCCATCACGGTCCGCATCGTCAGCAGAAAGTTGTTCACTCCCTGGTAGGGTTCGCCGCCCACGCGCAGGGGGCGACAGCTGCCACCTGCGGTCCAGGGCTTGCGCCACGGCAGGACGCCGCGCTCGATGATGCGGATGATTTCGTTTGTGATGACCTCGGAGGCATCGAATTTGGGCGTGCGGGATCGGGCCATGGCTGGCCTCCTTTCGAGTTTTGGTGAGAGTAAGTGGTGATCAGGTTGACTGACGGGGCCGCGGATCGTTGACGATCCTCGCGCCGAGCCCTTCGACCATGTCGATGTAGGTGGTCAGTGAGACGGAACTTCCAGGGCCCCAGGGTTCAGGGTCGATCGATCCGTCCCGTGTCACCCGCGGCAGGTTCGCGAAGGCGATAACATCGGTGACGGGTCGGATATCGATGAACGGGGTCCCTCGTGCGACCGCAAGAGTGGCCAAGGGAAAGCGCTCGATCGGCGCGAAGGTCGACACGGTGGTCCAACCGAGATGGATGAACGTGCCGCCCTCTCCGCAGATCACATGCGCGTTTGGCAATGACGCCGCCTGCCTGAGATAGCCGAGATCACGCAGGACGGTCTGCCGTTCGAGCCGCTGTGCCAGCGCCGTCTGGCCAGTTCGGCGCAGCTCTCTATGCCGCCACCAGGAGGCAGCGGTCGCGCGGAGCACGCGCAAGACACCTGATTGCATAGGAATGCCCTTCATCCGGAACGGCAGACCGGAACCCGGCCCGGACCCATCCGAGGGACCCCAAAGGCCCTCATCCGTCAGTCACAAAACCCGAAGAACACTTTCACTCTTTGGGGAGCTGATGCCGGAGAATGTTAAATGAAAAGCTCATAAGAGCCTAGGATCCAGCACTTTCCGGTATCAAAACCCAATGAGGAACAGGGTCAGGCCCGGACACCCTCTTTCGGGCACCGCAAAGGCCTGACCTTCCCCGGCCCTCCTCTTCCTCTCAAACCCCATGATTTCCGCAGGTGGCTTGATTTTGTTCCTGTTATGTTCTATCCTGAAAGCCCAGCTAAGAAGGGAGTTCCCCGATGGAAAGCACCACTTACGCCCTGCCCGCGACGCCAAAGCAGATTGCCTATGCGCGCGCACTGGCACTGCGCAACCAGACGCTTCTGCCGTGGGAGGTTCAGCAAGATCGGCGCTCCTTGAGCGCCTGGATCGACGCACAAGCCAAGATGAACCCGGGTGCGCAGGACAGCCGCCCGACATCAAAGCAGGTCGCCTTCGCCGAGCGTCTCGCCCGGATCAAACGCCGCGCCGTCCCGGATGAGTGTTTCCGCGACAAGGGGCTGATGTCAAAATGGATCGATGGGAACAAATGAAGCTGGGTAGCCCCTGCGGTGATTGAGACTACTTAAGCCGATCAACAATCGATGCCCCGCCCGACCTGGCAAGCGCGATCAGGCTGGACTGGATTTTGGATGTGAAGACGGAACTGAACGTGCCGATGGGCGTGCGGTCCTCCCAGACATAGGACCGCTCCAGAATATCGGTGTTGATCTCGTCCAGCATGACCCATTTGCGGACATGGGTTTCTGACCCCACGCGCTGCGACTCGATCTGTGGCACCTCGATGATCAGCACGATGTTGACGAGCGTTGCCGCAACAAGCAGCCGGAGCGGGGTTCGGGTACACCCCATTGACTCTAGCCTACGGCGACCCCGAACAGCGCACCGACCCCGGCTGTCGCCGCCATTGCAAGCGCTCCCCATAGCGTGACCCGCGTGGCCCCACGGACGACGCCTGCGCCGCCGGCCGAAGCGCCCAATCCGCCAAGAACCGCAAGGCCAAGGATCGTCGATCCCGCCACCAGGGGAGCGATCTGCGCCTCCGAGACCAGCAGCACGACGATCAGGGGCAGCACCGCCCCAACGGCGAAGGTCAGTGCGGACACCAGAGCCGCCTGGATAGGGCGGGCGGTAAAGGTTTCCGAAATGCCGAGCTCGTCGCGCGCATGCGATCCGAGCGCGTCGCGTTCAGTCAGTTGCACGGCAACCTTTTCCGCCAGGTCGCGGTCCAGCCCCCTTTCAACATAAATCCGGGTTAGTTCCTCGAGCTCGGCCTCGGGCGTTTCCTCGAGCTCACGGCTCTCTCGGGCGAGGTCCGCCTGTTCGGCGTCAGTTTGCGAGCTGACCGAGACATACTCCCCCGCCGCCATGGACATCGCGCCAGCCATAAGCCCGGCCAGCCCGGCGATCATGACCTCGGGCTTGCCGGAGCCTGCGGCCGCGACGCCGACGACGAGGCTCGCAGTCGAGACAAGACCATCATTGGCCCCGAGAACGGCGGCCCGCAGCCAGCCGATGCGATGCACCATATGGATTTCAGAATGTGATAGACGGCTCATGGCGTGGCTCCTTGAACGATGTCAGCTTGCTCTGACATGATGGCCTGTGGTTTGCCCGTAGCTGGCTCCTGTGGCGCGATGCGCAGCGCGCGCAGGGCGTTCAGGATAACAGCGACGTCGATGACCTCTTGCAGAAGCGCCCCCTGCACCGGGGTGAGATACCCGAAAGCGGCGGCAATCATGCCGAGAACCGACAGACCGATACCCGCGACCACGCTTTCGACAGCGATCCGGCGCGACGCCCGCGCGATCTCGATCCCGGGCCCCAGCCGGTCGATCCGGTCGACGAGCAGCACCACGTCGGCGGCCTCAGCCGAGGCCGCGGCGCCCCGTGCCCCCATCGCCACGCCCACATCGGCCGCGGCCAGGGCGGGCGCGTCGTTGACGCCGTCACCCACCATCATCACCGGCCCGTGTTTACGCTCGGAGAGCACCAGCAGCACCTTCTGATCGGGCGTCAGCCCGGCGCACAGACCGTCGAGGCCTAGCCCCTCAGTCACGCGCTCTGCCACGTCCACGCGGTCGCCGGTGGCCAGAAGGATGCGCGCGATCCCTTGGCGGCGTAGACCGTCCAGCATGGTGCCCGCCCCCTCGCGCAGCGGGTCGGACATGACGAGGTGCCCGGCCAAGTGACCGTCAACCGCCACGGCGACAAGGACCGAACCGGCGCCCTTGGCGGGGTGATCGCCCCCCGGTCGCCCGACCCGGGACGCCACGAAACCGATCCCCCCTACGATGACGCTGCGGCCCTCGACATGGCCCTCGACCCCTTCGCCCGGAAACTCGGCGACCTCGGTCGGCACGGACAACACAAAGCCCCGTGCCTTGGCGGCGGCGACGATGGCCTGCGCGACAGGGTGCTTGGAGGCCTGATCGAGCGCTGCGGCAAGGCGCAGGATGTCGTCCTCGCCCATGCCGCTCGCGCTGTCGACCGACATGATCTGCGGGCGGCCGTCAGTCAGCGTGCCGGTCTTATCAAGGATCAAGGTGCGGATACGCGCCATGGTTTCCAGCGGCCCTGCGCCCTTGATCAGCACGCCAAAATGCGCCGCACGCGAGAGACCCGCGACCAGTGCGACCGGCACAGCAAGGATCAGCGGACAGGGCGTGGCGACCACCAGCACGGCGACCGCGCGGATCGGATCGCCTGTGAACCACCAGGCCGCGAAGGCGATACTGACGGTGACGACCAGAAAGCCCAGCGACCAGCGGTCCGCCAGCCGGGACATCGGCGCTTTGGACGCCTGCGCTTCCTCGACTAGGCGAACGATCCCGGCATAGGTGCTGTCCTTGGCCTCGCGCGTCGCCGTCAGGTCGAAGGCCTCGCCCGCGTTGGTCGAGCCACTCATGGCGTCGGCCCCGCGCGCCAGCCGCACCGGCAGGGACTCGCCGGTCAGCGCCGCGGTGTCGAGGAAGGCGGTGTCGGACATCACCGTACCGTCCACGGGAACGACATCGCCCTGCCGGATCAGCAGGCGATCGCCCGGTGCGATCTCTTCGAGAGGCACATCCTCAAGACCGCCGTTCCGGTGCCGCGTCGCGGTCCGGGGTACGCGAGATAGAAGATCCTTCATCGAACGACGTGCACGGCCCTCAGCGAAGGCTTCGAGGAAGGTGCCTCCAGAATACATGACTGCGACGACAGCCGCAGCCAAGGTCTCGCCGAAGACAAGCGCCGCCGACATCGACAGCGCGGCAACGATATCGAGGCCCACCTCGCCGCGCCCGATGCTGCGGACAATTTCGACCACAAGCGCTGCGAGCGCGGGAACAACTCCTGCAATCCAGATCAGGTTCGCGATCTCTGGTTGGCCCGCAAGGTAGAATGCGAGTCCCACGATCAGCCCGGTTGCGGCCATCAGCAGGAGTGCGGTCTTGAAGCGATCGGTACGGGTCTGTTCCATGCGGCTCATCTTCCCCCGGCTGAGGCGATTGCCGCTGGTTCTTCGGAAAAAAGACGCCCGACTCCCACGCCCATTGCATTGCCTTCATCATCGCACAGAAGAAACAGGGCGTCGAGTCCACGTTGTCTCGCGAGGTCCGCACCCCTCTCCGCACCGAGCACCATGAGCGCCGTCGCCCAAGCATCGGCCTCGGCACAGGTGCGGGCCACCACGGTGACGGAGGCCGGCGAGGCGATCAGCGGCGCGCCACGTCTCGGATCCATGGTATGCGACAGGCGGCGCCCCTGAACCTCGACCCAATGGCGGTAGTCACCGGAGGTCGCCACGGCGGCGTCCTGCAGCGCCAGAACCGAATGCGGCGTCCGGCGATCAGGGTCCGGCGCTTCTACCGCGATGATCCATGCCTCGCCATCGGGGCGCAGGCCCATGGCACGCATCTCGCCGTCGATGCCGACAAGCGCGTCGGCAATCCCATGATCGCGCAAGGTCTCGGCGAGCCGGTCGACGCCATAGCCCTTGGCGATGCCGTTCAGATCCAGCGCAATGGGCGCGGTCTTGCGCAACTGCATCCCCTCGATCTCCAGCACCTCCTGCGCCGGGCGGCGGGGGGCGTCCATCGCGGCGCGGATACCCTCGGGCGCGGCGGCCCCGGGCCCGAAGCCCCAGGCCGTCACCGCATCGCCCATTCCGATATCGAAGGCCCCGCCCGAGGCGCGCCCGATCTCGAGCCCGAGGCTCAGAACCGCCCGCAGTTGCTCCGGCACCACCACCCAATCGTCCACCGGCGCCGCATTGATCCGCATGAGCGCGCTCTCCGCGTTCCACGTCGACATCTGCTTGTCCACCTCGTCGACAGCCGCCTGAAGGGCGGCACGGATTGCATCCGTGTCGCGGCCCCGATCCGCGAAGAACAGCGCCGACCAGCGCGTGCCCATGGTGGGGCCGTTCAGGGCGATGCGCGCGCGCTCAGTAGACATCTTCGACATACCGCCCCTCTGCCTTTAGGACTGCGGGCGTAAGCCCGGCAGGTGCGAGGATCTCGGCCAACGCATCGCTCACGCCCGTGGCCATGTCGCGCCCGCCGCAGACCATCACACGCGCCCCGTCGCAGATAAGCCGGGCCACCTGCGCCGCGTCGGCGCGCAAGGCGTCCTGCACATAACTGCGCCGCGCGCCGCGCGAGACGGCGGTGACAAGCCGGGTCAACCGCCCCTCAGCCTGCCAGCCGGACATCTCTTCGCCATAGAAGAAATCGCTGTCCGCATGCCGCATGCCAAAGAACAAGTGCACGGGCCTGTGCCGCGCATTGCCGCGGATGAAGCCCGCCAGCGGCCCGAGGCCGGTGCCCGCCCCGATCAGGATCAGCGGGGTGCGACCGCGACCGGCATGAAAGCCGGGATTGCGCCGCAGGAAGGCCCGGACCGTATCGCCCGGTTCCAGCGCGGTCAGCTGGCCCGAGGCCAGACCGCCCGGATGCTTGCGCACCACGATCTCGACGAACCCGTCGCGCCGGCCCGAGGCAAGCGAGTAGAGACGTGGCACGGCGCTGCCCTGCGGCAGGACGCCGATCAGGTCGCCCGCCTGGAACCGTGCGAAGCCCGCGCCCGTCAGCCGCTGCCACGGCGTTGCGCTCGGCAGGGCAAAGCGCAGGATCGCGGCCCCCGCCTGCATCTCAGCCCCGTAGTTGCGCCGCGAGACGAGGGTCAATTGTTCGGTGCGCGGCAAGACGGGTTGGTGCGCAAGGTCAAGGGGTATGCCAAGCATCTCGCCAAGCGCGCGGCCCCAGCGCGCGAAATCCTGCGGCGATTGCCGGTCGATCGTGTCGAGCGGCAGAAGCTCGGGCCAACCTTTCGCCTTTGCCGCTGCCGTGACGTCCTTGGCGAAAGCGCAATAGGCCGGAAAACTCCGGTCGCCGAAGCCGAGAACGGCAATCGGAAAGTCGGGCGCTCGGTCTGTGGCGTTCAGCCGGTCGAGAAAGCCCTTCGCCGAGGCCGGAGCGGCACCATCGCCATAGGTCGCGGCGAGCAGGATGATGCGCTCGGCACGGGCGTAGCGCTCTGGCGCGAAGCCCGACATCGGGCCAACATGGACGCCCTGCCCCGCTGCCGTCAGCGCGGCATGCAGGGTCGCGGCGAAGCCCCAGGTGCTGCCACCCTCGCTGCCGACAAGAATGATCGTCTCGGCACGGCCCGCGGGCTGGTTGCCCCGGATGCGCGGCCGCCCGCGCCGCCCGGCAAGCCAGATCAAGACGCCGGTAACGCCCATCGCCGGCACTCCGAGCGCCATCATCCCGAGCACAAGGCCGAGCGTCGCGGCCCCCTGCCCCGTGTGCAGCATGTAAATGGTTTCCGAGACGCGCTCCCACCCGGTCAGGTCGGCCCATGCCACGAGCGCGCCGGTTCCCTGGTCAAGATAGCCGGTGCCCCGGTCGGTCTTCAGTGTGAACACGTCCGTCGCGTCGCCGGGATAGGGAAAGCTCAGTTCGCGCAGCTCGGCGACGGGGGTCTGCAGCAGCGTGGCCATCTGATCGAGAGCGAACCCAATTTCTCCGCTCACTTCGGTGGGATCAGCCGGCAGGACGCTACCGTCCGGCAGAAGATCGAAGGTGGAGGCTGTCATCCAGAGGGCGGTGGTGGAGGACAGAACGAGGCCGATGACGGCGATCCGGGCGATCTCGACATGCAGCCTGCCCGCGAACGGACCGCGCAAGGACGCGAACCAGTGCCGCCATCCGCCCGCCCGTCGCACGACCAGCATAGCACCCGAGAGCGAGAGGACCAGCATCGCCGCGGCCCCGGCGGCCATGGCGATGCGCCCGCCATCCCCGAGGAAGAGCGAGCGATGAAAGTTGGTGAGCCAGCGAAGCGCCTGGTTCGGGTCGGCCGAGGCCACGCCCGCGCCCGTCGCCGGGTCGATCACGGCAGCACCCGGCGCGCCCTGATCGAACCAATAGGCGGTGATCCGACCGGAGGGCGACCGCCGGATCTGCTCGACGCCCGGATAGACGACCTGGATGCGGTCCGCGAGGGTGGCGACTGTCAGGCCAGTCTCCACCTGCGGCGCGGTGATGCGCTCGACTGCCGGAAAGACCGAGAGCGCAGCGCCGCTCAGGCTCAGGATCGTGACGAGCGCGAGTGCCAGAAGACCCGGCCAGCGATGGAGTGTACGGATCATGGCCCTGCCCCTCACATGTCGTAGGAGAAGTTGGCGATGTAGCGCCGCCCGCTCACCGGCGTGCCCGCGCCCGCCGTCGTCAGCGGCACGGCCACCTCGTTCGGGCTGTCGCGCATATCCTCGACCGCCGCGTCGATGTGCAGCGTGTAGCCCGCATCGAACAGCGCGTCGGCCAGATCGAGCGTGATCTCGAGACTGCGGCCCGCGCCGACGCTGGCGCCGGTGATACCGTTTACCTGCGCGGTATCGCCGCCCGTGGCACGGTACCAGTCGCTCAGATGCTCGTAGTACTTGGACTTGCCACCAGCCATCCAGAGACTGCCGACATAGGCGCCCGATGCGTCGGTAACGTAAAGCGCGAGGTAAGCGCCGTCGCCACCATAGTTGTTAAGGGTGGTTGTGAGCGTCACGGGCCGTGCCATAGCGAGGCCGGGAAGCGTGAGTGCGGTGGTAAGCGCGAGCGTTGCGAGAAGTGATTTCATGGGAATGATCCTTGTTCAGGGTGCTTCGGAGCTGTTCAGTTCACCTGAACCTGCGGAGGGGCGCCGTTTCCGAAGAGGCCGTTCTGCGGAGGAGCGACCGTTCCAGCGGGCGCGGGATTGCGGGCGCCACCGCGGTCGTCGTCATCATCCTCGTAGTCCATCTCGACGATCTGCAGCGTCGCCGGATCGAGCTTCACCTCGATCTCGCGGCCATTCTGGTCTCGGCCTTCGATTTCGTAGCAGCCGTCGTCGATCTCGAAGTCGCGCACCGTCCAACCGTTCTGTTCGGCCATCTGCATGGCGGCCTCGCGCGGCTGCCACTGGTCACGGGGCGCATTGCAATCATCGTCGTCGGCCAGCGCAGCGCCGGCGGGCAAAAGTGCGATCAGGGCAAGGGCGGTCAGGGTCTTTTTCATGGCAAGGGGTCCTTTCGTTTGATGAGACCAATCTGGCACCCCGACCTGAGGGCATCCTGACGCCCCAGCGATTCCTGCTTCAGCTTGCCGTCAGGAAAATGGCCCCGCCGATGATGACGGGGCCAAAAAGATGCGAGCGCAGGCTACAGGGCTGGCATGGCTATACGCCCTGCCCCGCGTTCAGGCGAATTCGAACTGCTCGAAGCGGACACGGCGAGGCGTTTGACCTTGTGCTTTCAAGCCCTTGAGAATCCCGTCCTTCAGACCGGTTGGGCCGCAGAACCACAAATCGGCTTGCCGGATCGCGAAAGGGACCGCGCCAATCAGGCGCTCGGCCGTGAGCCTGCCATCGCGCGTCGTAACGACCACCTCGAAACTGAACCTCGGGTTGCGGGCAGCCGCAGCGCGCAGCGTCTCTACCCCAATCGCCTCCTCTTGTGTCCGAACGCAGTGGATGAGGTGAATGTCGCGGCTATCCGCTTCGCTCAGGCTTTCGGCCCAGGCGAGGAACGGCGTGATACCGATGCCGCCCGCCAGCCATATCTGGCGCGCACCGCCCTTGCGGAAATTGAACCGTCCATATGGCCCTTCGACCTGCACGCGCGTTCCGGTCCGCAAGATGGCGGGCAGGCTTCGTGTCCAGCCACCCAAGCCCCGGATGGAGAACGTCAGGGTGCCGTCAGGGCGCGGGGCGCTGGTGATCGTGAAGGGGTGCGGCTCGGACAGTCCTGCCTCTGGCGCGCGGAAGAAGGCGAATTGCCCCGGCCGCCACCGCATGGCCCGCCCCTCGGGGCGGAGGGTTAGCGTGGTGGTGTCCTTGGTCTGGCTGATCTCTGTGACGGTGAATTCTCTACGCCGCAGGTACGGGGCGACCAGCTCGGTGAATATCCACGCGGTCACTCCGGCGATGCCGAATGTGTTCAGTAGCACCGAGAGCGATGGATCTACCTCTGTCGGCATGTCGACGAAGAACTGGTGAAAGACCACGATTGCAAAAAGGGCCCCCATGAAACGATGGCTGAACCGCCAGATCTGATAGGGGATTTCCAGTGGGGTGAAGGGCAATCTCCGGAACCAGCTGACAGCAACCAGGGCGAGAAGCGCGTTGAAGGCAAGTTCGCCCGCCTCTTCACCAAGTTCACCAAGGGAGGTTTCACGCACCAAACGCTCGAAATCCGGCTCGATCTGCTGGTGCAGGATCATCAGGATCATTGCGGAAATACCGAGCCACTTGTGGACCCGGTACATGCGATCGAGACCGCCGAACAATGGTTCCACCAGTGGCGGCCGTGCGGCGAGGATCAGGGTCTGTGCCATCGCGACAACTGCCGCGGCCCCGACGGCAATGCCAAGTGCTGCATCCGCGCCATAGGGCGCATAGGTGTTGAACCCGATCAGTGCCGCCAGCAGGCATGGCAACGCAACCAGCACCGGGCCCGTCAGGGCTAGAGGAGAGTTTAGGGAAAGCCGGGAGAGTGGCGGCAGGCCCGGCACCGGAACATTACCGTCGCGACGCGCTGCATCAGTCATCGTCGCGTCTCTCGTGATCCCGCTCGCGGCGATCATCCTCGTCGTCCTCGTATTCGAACTCGATTACCTCCAGCGTGGCCGGGTGGACAGTCACCTCGATCGCACGCCCCTCGGCATCCCTCCCGTCGATCTCGTAGCAGCCGTCATCGATCTTGATCCGGCGCACCGTCCAACCATTTTCCTCCGCCAGCATGGCAACAGCATCGCGCGGCTGCCAGTCGGCCATCGGCACGAAGCAATCGTCGTCAGCCAGCGCCGCGCCGGCCGGAAAGACCGCGAGAAAGCCGATAATTGTCAATGTCTTCTTCATGGGGCACACTCCTAGTGGCTCGCCTCTTGATGCCATTCATGCGCCGCGAAGCTGACGGCAGCCTGAAGGGGCTCGACCCACAAGCTTCAGCTTCGTGTCAGCCAGACGGATCATGGAGGGACATCAGGAAAGGACGGGTACGACCATGCGCATATTGCTGATCGAGGACGACACGACTCTTGGCGCTGCCGTGCGCGACCAAATCGCAGCTGATGGCCAGTCAGTAGACTGGGTCACGCGGCTAGACGCGGCGGCAGACGCGATGAGCGCAACCTCCTACGACCTGCTCCTGCTCGACCTCATGCTGCCAGACGGACGTGGTATCGGGTTCCTCAAGGGCCTCAGGACGCGTGGAGACGTGACGCCGGTCATCATCCTGACGGCGCTCGACCAGGTGTCCGATAGGATCGAAGGCCTCAATGCGGGCGCTGACGACTATCTTGTGAAGCCCTTCGACCTGTCGGAACTGTCGGCACGGATCGGATCGGTCGCGCGGCGCTACAGCGGCAACCCCAACCCGATCCTGACCCACGGACCGCTCGACATCGACCTTGCCGCGCGCAGCGTCCATCGGGATGGCAGACATGTGCCGCTGACGGCGCGGGAATGGGCGCTCTTCGAGGCCTTCCTGGCGCGTCCCGGGCAGCTCCTGTCCAAGGCGCAGTTGGAGGAGAAGCTCTACGCTTTCGACGCCGAAGTCGAGAGCAACACCATCGAGGTGCACGTGAGCCGCCTGCGCAAGAAACTGGGGAGCGCCATCATCGAGACCGAGCGCGGCATGGGTTACCGGCTGGGCAAGCCATGATGTGGCCATCCAGCCTTCAGGTACGGCTCGGCTTGTCACTCGGCCTTGTGCTGACGATCCTCTGGCTCGCCGCCGCCACGGTTACCGCGGTGATCGTTCGGGGCGAGATGGATGAGGTCTTCGACAGCGCCCTGCGCGAAACCGCCGAGCGCATCCTGCCGCTGGCCGTGACCGACATCGTTGGGCGGGAAGATCAGGGTGTGACGCAGCGCCTAGCGCCGATCCGGGAGCATGACGAGTTCTTCACCTACATCGTACGCGATGCCGAGGGACGCATTTTGCTGCAATCCCATGCGGCGGACCCTGCCGTGTTCCCTCCATACGATGGTCCGGGATTTGGGCAGAACGCCACACATCGCCTCTACAGCGACGCGGCGCTCCAGGGGACGATCAGCATCACCGTGGCCGAACCGTTGGCGCATCGCGCTTCGGTTGCTCGGGAAATCCAGATGGGCCTCGGCCTGCCGCTGCTGGTTGTGCTGCCGTTGGCGCTCGCGTCGATTATTCTCGCTGTGCGCTTTAGCCTCGCCCCTCTCCATCGGTTCCGTACGCGGCTTGAAGCGCGCGGCGTGCGCGACCTGTCAGAAGTACCCGCGGCCGACCTGCCGACCGAAATCGGACCGCTGGCCGCAACCTTGAACAGCCTTTTGGCTCGGTTGCGCGACGCGTTCGAGGCTGAGCGAAGTTTTGCAGCCAATGCGGCTCATGAACTAAGGACACCATTGGCGGGCGCTATCGCCCAGGCGCAGCGACTGCGGTCAGAGACCAAAGATCCGACCATCGACGCGCGCGCCGCCGAGATCGAGGCGACGCTCAAGCGTCTCACTCGGCTGTCCGAGCGTCTCCTGCAGCTTGCGCGGGCGGAAGGCGGTAGACTTCGGATGGACCAGAGCGCTGATGTCAGAACCATCACTCGCGTCGTGGTGGAAGATATTGCGCGCAGCACAGAGAACGGGCGCCTTATGTTGAACTTGCCGGACACGCCTGTCTTGTCTGATATCGACCCCGACGCATTGGGAATTCTGTGCCGGAATCTGGTGGAAAACGCCCTACGCCACGGGGCGCAGAATGCCCCAGTCGCGGTTACACTCACGAGCGAGGGGCAGTTGATCGTGGCGAACGAGGGCCCCGCGGTAGCAACCGAAACACTCGAACGCCTGACAGGGCGCTTCGAGAGGGCAGATGCAAAAACTGATGGTAGCGGGCTTGGCCTCGCTATCGTCTCAGCCATCGCAGAACGGATCGAAACCTCTCTCTTGCTCCAGTCACCACGTCCCGGTGAAACTTCTGGATTTCAGGCATCCGTCAGATTGCCAACGGATGCTCCAAATGCCCATGTGAAAGATCGGGAGCATTGGCCTTGAAGTCTCACGTCGCAGCGCCCCGAGGGGTGCGGTGTCGATGATGGTTGTTGTAGACATGATTCTTCATTCTGAATGCGAGTAATCGCGCTCATCCCATTGATATTATTACACTATAGGGTGATTGGGGGCGGAATCTCCGCCCCCCGCTGGATCACGTTATTCCGAGGCCAGCATCGACGCGCCTTCAGCAGGCAGGTCATCCGTCAGAAATGCAGGAAGGTCAGCTTCACTGACGCTGTCAGCCGCTTCGGCATCCGCCCCCTGCCCTTCGGCATGGTCCTCATCGTCAAGCGCCACGAGATCGTTCCGGCGCATGACGCTCGTCGACCAGCTTTGCCACCACGCTGTCCTTCAGATCGCTCGCCTGCGCCGGCATGTAGATGTGACGCACTGAGGCTTCGAGACAGCTTCCCGAAGCAGAGGAAGTGCGGAAGGTGTCCGTCACAATCTTCAGCAGCAGCAGAATCAACGCCACGTCGGGCGAGCGCCCGATCGCTTCACGCAGCGCCAGCGTCCGGTGTGCCGTCAACTCGATTACGAGCCGCTCGGGTAGTGGCTTCAGCGCTCCGTCATCCTCATCCTCCGGCAGGTCGCCACCAATCGGCTGGCCACCCGACATGATGATGGTTCCGCCAGGAGCGACACTGTCATGGCCATCGGTGAGATCACGATCAGCCCCCTGCCCCGCCACCACAGGATCAGCGCCATCCTGGACCGCGGTCTCCTCAACGGGCTCATCCTCTGGACGCACATAGCCGCGATAGACGGCCAGCGCGCCATAGCGGTTGAGCGTGACGAACGCCCCTGCCCGCCCGATCTCCTCCGCGTCGAAGATCAACGGCCGGGTCTCGATCTTTTCCATCTCCGTTTCCAATACGCCAAGCCGCGTGTCGATCTCGTCGGGGATGTCATCCTGATCCGCGTATTCCTCCTCGAGCGCTCGGTACTCGGCGAGCAGCTTGGCATGAGCTGCACCTTCGTCATCCGTCATCGGTGCCGGATCACCAGACAGAGACCGCAGCCCGTGGCTGTAGCCGTAGGGCAGGTCAAGTGCTACCTCGATCCACTTCCAGCCCTCAACCGCAACCGTCTCAGCCTCGGCTTGAAGTTTGTCCGTCACCAGCCGATCGAGCAGGGCAGGGTCCTCCAACCAACCGCCATCATCGCCCTGGAAGAGGTCATGCAGCATCGTGCCACCCGCCGCTTCATAGGCATCAACACCCACAAAGATCGCGCGCCGGTCGGAAACCCTGACCGAGGTTTCGGTCAGCATCCTGCGGATCTGGAATGGCTCCTTGTTCCAGGATGAATGGATCACATCCCAGACCTGAACCTGACGCGCATGATCTGGATTCACGGTGAAAGCCATGAGCTGCTCCAGCGTCATGCCATCCTCGGCATAGACCTCAAGCAGGGCAGGGGCGACGGAGGCAAGTTTGAGGCGCTGCTTCACGATCTGCGGCGTCACAAAGAAGGCGGCAGCAATCTCTGCATCGCTCTGACCCTTGTCCCGCAGCGCCGCAAACGCGCGGAACTGGTCGAGCGGGTGCAGGGCGACGCGATGCATGCTTTCTGCAAGGGAATCATCCTCGGCCAGGATGTCGGACGCAGCATCGCGCACGATGCAAGGAATGGGCGGGGTCTTTGCCAAACACTTCTGCTTCACCAGCAGGGACAATGCTTGGAACCGACGGCCACCGACCGGGATCTCGAACTTGCCGGTCTCGGTGCCGTCGTCAGCCAAGACGGGCCGCACGCTCAGGCTCTGCAACAGACCGCGGCGGGCGATGTCTTCGGCCAGTTCCTCGACAGACACGCCAACCTTGATGCGCCGCACGTTGGACTGGCTCAGGACCAGCTTGTCAAAAGGGATATCCCGCGAAGGGGACAGGGTGATTTTCCGGACAGCTTTCGTCATCAGATCTTCTCCACGACGGGCGCCGGAAGCCACTCTCCCGATCTCATTTCCCGTCACCCTCAAACCAACACTCCTTTCCCTCTCGATGATCGTATGGTTGCCAAGAGGCGACTTAACAGCTGTTAAGTCATGCCAACTGAGCACCGCGGCGTTGAAACTTAACAGCTGTTAAGCCGCACTTCGCCGACCGATCAAAGCCATGACCATCGGACCGCAAGAGAATTCGCCCGCCGCGGCCTTGGACGTCAGCGCCCGCAAGTATCCACCCGGTGATCTGATGTCAGAGAATCGTTCCAGCATGGCCACGACGACGATCGAGGCTTGCTCTGGTCCCATGCAGCGTTGCGCTTCTTCCCACGCGGAAACACTGATCCCCATGGCCGGCCTTACATGACAAGCCGCGTCGAAAAGTTGGTGCCAGTGTCGAATGTCGCCCTGATAGAAAGTCTTGAGCGAGGGACAGCCGGCGATTACCAGGTGGAGTGGGATTTTCGGCACCCGCCTCGTGTCAGACTCTTCAAGGTCAGCCACGGGCTCACCCGTATCATCATCAGGCGCGCGTCCCGCCGCCCCGCCTTTTTCTAAGGCAGGTTCAAGATCTATAGATTCTTTATTTGAATTATGATGGTGACGCTCACATTGGGCATCATTGGTGTTCATTTCTTCTGTTTCAGGACCGTCAATCACATTACGCGCCTGGTCAAGAAGGGTCTCCAGTTCAGTCCGAAATGCCGACAGATCCTCAAGCGAGAGTTTGCGGCGAAGAGCGCGGGCGGTGAGGGCTGCCTTGTCGCGGAGCTGGTCCCATAGGCCAAGCCCGGGCTGGATCTCCTCGCCGAACTCCGCCAGAGCGGCCAAGTCGCGACGCATAAGGCTCACTACCTCCCTCAGTCGCCGCACACGGTCCTCGGCCTCACGCACAGCCTCTGCAGCCCGTGCAATTTCCTCGGCCCGGCAATAGAGCGGGGAGAGATCAAAGCCGAAGGCCACCCGATCTTCGCCACGCTTGCGCACATACCGCTTCCCATTGGGGCTATCGCGCCGCATGAGCAAGCGTGCCTCTACCAACCGGGCGAGGTGACGGCGCATCGTCGAGCAAGGCATGCCGTTCAGCCGCTCGCAGATCGCCTTGTTGGATGGGAAGACGACCATTTCGGTGTTCCCGCCAAGCGCATCGTCCGGAAAAAAGCTGAGAAGTCCCTGAAGAACGGTCAGATCGCGCTCGGAAACCCCGAAGGCGGCCTGTGCCTTGGACAGCTCACGGAGGAGCTCCCACTTGTTGACGGGCTTGCCGGGAACAGACGCCTCAGGACGCTCGACCACGCGCAGATGGGCGTGCGAGATCGGCCGCATAAACGGCGAAATCGGTGTGTAATCCATGATGTCATTCACGAAGGCAAAATTTCCCTGGCCCGCGAATCGCTTTGCGCTTGCGGGAAAGGGGCCAGATCGCTACATTCAGAGGTGCGAAAACTGAAGTTTTGTAGCGGGCTGGTCCCGTGCGAAACCTAAGAAAGGTCTCGTGAAGCTTGCTTCTCGGGGCCTTTTTCTTTTCTGCCTGTCTCGTGCCTCCTTTTTGATTGTTGCTCTTCCTCAGTCTTCCGAACGCTTCCAGCGCTCGTGAAGCTCGGTGATCAGCTGCGGGGCGTTGCCCTCAAGCCAGCTGACAAAATCGCTCTCCTCGGCCTTCAACTCGAGCTTGAGTTGCTTTCCACGACGTCCGATCGTGACAGTGGCGGCACCGACCCCCGGAATCACCGTGCCGGGCCGCCCGCGAGGGCGAGACGAGGATGTGGTCTGTTCGGGCTTCCCTGCAGCAGAGAGGACGGCCAAAAATGCATGATCGGATTTCTCGTCAATACCGCCTTGGTAGGATGTCTTGGCCTCACCCGCCAAAGCTGCAAGCAGTTCGCGATCGGCATCCGTAGCCCCCAGCAACTTCTTGAGCTCTTCCCACCTGGGCCGACCAATGCCCGGAGCGGCACCGATGGCGAGGACCAAGTCCTCCCCAACGGTGCGGACCACGCTTAACAGCTGCGACACTCCTGCCTCGGTCAGATTGAGAACCTCGGCGACACCCTTGTTAGTGCGTTCGGATGCGCTCAGATGGTCACCGTCGAGCAAGGCTGCGGCAACAAGCGCTCGTTCGATGAAGCTTAGATCCCGCCGCTCCTGGTTCTCTAACAGCTGATCACGAAGTGCCTGATCGCCCTCCATCTCTGTGACAATGGCGCGGACCTTGATCCCAAGTTCTCTGCAAGCTTCCAGTCGACGACGGCCATAGATCAGGCTGTAGCGATCACCATCAAGCGGCCGGACGAGGATTGGTACTCGCTGTCCGTTCTTGGAAATTGACGCCTTGAGGCCCGCAGTCTCAATCTGCAGCCTGTCATCGAGCCGACCTGTGGTTTCGATTTGGTCAGGCTCGATTTCGAAAACGCCGCCGCGCAGCCTGCGCCCTTCAAGAGCGTCGGGCGCGTTGCGCAGGGTCTGCAGTGGCAGTCCCAGTTTAGGCTTTCTTGCCATTGCGTCCCCACGTGTTCTGGATGATCGCCGCGATCTCGTCGTTGACGGCGTTCATGGATTCGATTGCACGATCGAAAGTCTGACGCGTGAAGTCCTTCTTGTCGGCCTCGTAGAGCGTCTGCTTCGTCAGCCCTGCATCAGAGATCGCAGTAGACTCAACCATGTGGTTGGTCAGGACTGACCTGCCGAACAGACCCCGGATGAAAGCAATGACCTCGGTCTGCGGGGCATCACCCACCTTGTAGCGGGTCGGCAGAAAGCGCAGCCAGTCGAAGCGAAGGTTTGCGCCAGCATCCCGGATGACGCCAAGCAGATCAGCGGTCATGCGCAAAAACTGCGACATGGACATCAGATCGAGCATTTGGGGGTGAACGGTAACAAGCACCCCTGAAGATGCTGAAAGGGCGGACATGGTTAAAAAACCAAGCTGCGGCGGACAGTCGATGACGACGACGTCATAGTCCGCTTCGACACTGTCGAGCGCGTCGCGCACACGGGCAAAGAATGCGCGGGCGCCGCCACGCTGAATGGCTGCCGGTGTCTCATGTTCGAATTCCATGAGCTCGAGGTTCCCGGGAATCAGGTCAAGACCACGGATGTAGGTCTTGCGGATCACGTCCGAGATCGGGACCGGTTCATCGTAGCGAACCGCATCATACAGCGTGCCACCCTCCATCAGGTCCAGCTCAGGCTGGATGCCATGCAGCGCGGAAAGGGATGCCTGGGGGTCCAGATCGATCGCAAGGACACGATATCCCTTGAGAGCCAAGCGCTGTGCAAGGTGAGCGGATGTTGTCGTTTTCCCGGACCCGCCTTTGAAGTTCACAACAGAAACAATCTGAAGCTCGTCACCGGCACGACGCCCCGGAACGTAGGTTCCAGGCTTCTTCGCGTTTGCCTCAAGAGCGTGGCGAATCTCCCAGATATCATCGAGGGTATATCGCCGGTGGCTGCCCGCAGTGGTTTCGACGTCAGCGATCTTTCCTTCTCGATGAAGCTTGCGAAGGTAGGTATGATCGACGCCAAGCAACTCGGCCGCCTCGCCGCTGGTCAGGCTGCGCATGACTTTTTTGGCGTCGGGAGGGAAGTGGGCAGCACGTTGCGCATGAAGATTGGACGCAAGAAGCTCTGCGTAGTGCCCGATGGCAATGTCCAGGTCCTGCTCAGCTTCGCTCATCTCTGCCTCGATTCGTGGGCGCGTTTTTTATGTGATCGCGCGTTATTTATCGAGACTATTGCCCGAGCTATCAGATTCGTGCAAGCTCTTTCTAGATTTGGTGTCAGTCGCTGCGTCATGCACAAGAGTAGCTAGGGTTTGCGGCAGGCTTGTCTTAGGAACCTTTCGGATATACATTACAAGACGTATATCCGCATGGGAGGTCACGATGCAGGTCGCAAAATGGGGTAACTCGCTGGCCGTCCGTTTGCCCGCGGAGCTCGTCCGAGAGCTTGGTCTCAAGGAGGGTGATCAGATCGACCTGGTCAAGGACGACGGTCGGGTCAGAGTCCGTCGCCTTGCTCGTGCGGATGAGGTACTTACCGGCCTGCGCCGCTTCCGGGGCAAGTTGTCCGCAGCAGAACGTCTGAGCCGCGACGACGCACATGAGCGTTGAGTTCGCGGACACGAATGTCGTTCTTTACCTGCTCGACGACGGCCCAAAGGCCGATCGCGCCGAGGTCATCCTGGGGCAGGGGCCCCGGATCAGCGTTCAGGCTGTCTCTTTTA
>NZ_LGHS01000007.1 GCF_001202025.1 Pseudorhodobacter aquimaris | reverse complement strand
GGGTGAGGCCGGCGATAACGTTGGTCTTTTGCTGCGCGGTGTTGACCGTGAGGGCATCGAGCGTGGTCAGGTTCTGTGTAAGCCTGGTTCGGTCAAGCCACACACCAAGTTTGAGGCTGAGGCCTACATTCTGACGAAAGATGAAGGCGGTCGTCACACGCCGTTCTTCGCAAACTACCGTCCACAGTTTTACTTCCGCACCACGGACGTAACCGGGACAGTTGTTCTGCCGGAAGGCACTGAAATGGTTATGCCAGGCGACAACCTGAAGTTCGAAGTCGAACTGATCGCCCCAATCGCCATGGAAGAAAAACTACGCTTCGCCATCCGTGAAGGCGGTCGTACCGTCGGCGCCGGCGTCGTATCGAAAATCATCGCTTAATATTGGCAGAGGGATCGGGTCCGGTACTGCATGCAGTGCCGGGCCTGATTTCCCGCCAGGCCTAAAGGGCAATAAATATGTCAAGTCAAACGATCCGTATCAGGCTGCGTGCCTTCGATTACCGGGTGCTGGATGCGTCCACACAGGAAATCGTAAACACAGCGAAACGTACTGGCGCCACCGTGCGCGGCCCGATTCCGCTGCCCAACAAGATTGAGAAATTCACGGTTCTTCGTGGCCCGCACATCGACAAGAAGTCGCGCGACCAGTGGGAAATCCGTACGCATAAGCGTCTTCTCGATATCGTCGATCCAACACCCCAGACCGTGGACGCGCTTATGAAGCTCGACCTCGCTGCCGGTGTTGACGTCGAAATCAAAGTATAAGGGGGCATCAGATTATGCGCTCTGGCGTTATTGCAAAGAAGCTGGGCATGACCCGGCTGTTCCTCGAAGACGGCAAACAGATCCCTGTAACCGTTCTTCAACTCGACAACCTGCAGGTTGTGGCACAGCGTACCGCTGATCGCGACGGTTATACCGCCGTTCAGTTGGGTGCTGGTTTGGCCAAAGCCAAGCGGACCACTGCTGCGATGCGCGGCCATTTTGCGAAGGCGAACGTTCAGCCCAAGCGCAAGATTGCCGAATTCCGCGTCACCGCGGATTGCATGATTGATGTTGGTGAAGAGATCACTGCTGACCATTACTTTGAAGGTCAGTATGTGGATGTCGCCGGAACATCCATCGGTAAAGGCTTCCAGGGTGCGATGAAGCGTCACAACTTTGGGGGTCTGCGGGCCACTCACGGTGTGTCGATCAGCCACCGTTCACACGGCTCCACGGGCCAGTGTCAGGATCCGGGCAAGGTCTTCAAAGGTAAGAAGATGGCTGGTCATATGGGTGCTGCCCGTATCACCACGCAAAACCTGCAAGTGATGAAAACCGACAGCGAGCGCGGTTTGATCATGGTCAAAGGCGCCGTGCCAGGCTCCAAAGGCGGCTGGGTTACGGTTAAGGATGCGGTCAAGAAAGCCGTGCCTGAAAACGTGATCCTGCCAGCAGCTTTGCGTTCGGCTGGTGAAGCTGCGAAGAAAGCAGCGGAAGCCGCAGCAAATGAAGCAGCGGAAGAAGAAGCAGCCCGCGCGGCAGCTTTGGCAGCAGAAGCGGCAGCCGCCGAAGATGCAGCAGAGGCAGCAGCGGCAGCGGATGCTCCGGCTCAGACTGATGGAGGCGATAAAAATGAAGGCTGATGTCATCAAGCTGGACGGCGGCAAAGCCGGTTCCATCGACCTGAACGAAGCACTGTTTGGCCTTGAGCCACGCGCTGACATCCTGCACCGTGTGGTGCGCTGGCAGCGGGCACGCGCCCAAGCTGGCACACACTCGACGCTGGGTCGTTCGGACGTGAGCTACTCGACCAAGAAGATCTATCGCCAAAAAGGCACTGGTGGCGCACGTCACGGTGACAAAGGCGCGCCGATCTTCCGTCACGGTGGTATCTACAAGGGTCCAACCCCGCGTAGCCACGCACATGAGCTTCCAAAGAAGTTCCGTGCGCTTGGTCTGCGTCATGCGCTGTCGGCCAAGGCCAAAGCGGGTGAGCTGATCATCCTGGACGCGGCGACGATGGCCGATGCCAAGACCTCCTCCCTTGCCAAAATGGCAAAGGAACTGGGTTGGAAGCGCGTGCTGATCATCGACGGTGCCGAAGTTGACGGTAACTTTGCCCTTGCGGCCCGTAACATCGAGTCCATCGATGTGCTGCCAAGCATGGGTGCGAACGTCTATGATATCCTGAAGCGGGATCAGTTGGTGATCACCAAAGCAGGTATCGAAGCACTGGAGGCTCGTTTGAAATGAGCGTGAAACCAAACCATTACGATGTGATCCGCAAGCCGATCATCACCGAAAAGGCAACCATGGCTTCTGAAGCCAATGCTGTTGTCTTTCAGGTGGCGATGGATGCAACCAAACCAATGATCAAAGAAGCTGTTGAGGCTGTCTTTGGCGTCAAGGTGAAGGCCGTGAACACGACCATCACCAAAGGTAAGGTAAAGCGGTTCAAGGGACGCCCCGGCGTTCGTTCCGACAAGAAAAAAGCCTATGTGACCCTCGAAGAGGGAAATACTATCGACGTCTCTACCGGGCTTTGATAGAAGGCAACGAATCTCACGGCCTCGGGACTTCTCGGGGCCGTGGATTTTTTCGCGATGCAGGGTGTAGGCGACCGATGCCTGACTTGCAAAGACCCCCGGGGATCTACGGAGCCCTATAACCTTGGCCACATTTTGTGGCCCTTAAGCTGACGGAAGACAGAGAGCATGGCACTCAAGTCGTACAAACCGACGACGCCTGGCCAACGCGGGTTGGTTCTGATCGACCGTTCGGAGCTGTGGAAAGGCCGCCCGGTCAAAGCCCTAACTCAGGGTTTGACCAAGACAGGTGGCCGGAACAACACCGGACGTATTACGATGTGGCACAAGGGCGGTGGGGCAAAGCGCCTTTACCGTATCGTGGATTTCAAGCGCACCAAACACGACATGGCAGCGGTGGTTGAGCGGATCGAATATGACCCCAACCGCACGGCTTTCATCGCTTTGGTGAAGTATGAGGATGGTACGCTTAACTACATCCTCGCACCGCAGCGTCTTGCTGTTGGTGATAGCATCGTCGCTGGTGCAAAAACGGACGTGAAGCCTGGGAATGCGATGCCGTTTTCCGGCATGCCTATCGGTACGATTGTTCATAATGTCGAAATGAAGCCGGGCAAAGGCGGGCAGATTGCTCGTGCTGCTGGCACCTACGCCCAGTTTGTAGGTCGCGACGGTGGTTACGCGCAGATCCGTTTGTCCTCGGGCGAATTGCGGATGGTGCGTCAGGAATGCATGGCTACCGTTGGTGCCGTGTCTAACGCTGACCACTCGAACCAGAACTTCGGTAAAGCGGGCCGTATGCGTCACAAGGGTGTGCGCCCGACCGTTCGCGGTGTGGCAATGAACCCGATCGATCACCCTCATGGCGGCGGCGAAGGCCGTACATCTGGCGGTCGTCACCCGGTTACACCATGGGGCAAGGGCACCAAGGGCAACCGTACCCGTTCGAACCGGACCACCGACAAGTATATTGTCCGGTCGCGTCACGCCAAGAAGAAGGGCCGTTAATCCATGGCACGTTCAATCTGGAAAGGCCCTTTCGTTGATGGCTACGTCCTGAAAAAGGCCGAAAAGTCGCGCGAAGGTGGCAAAAACGAAGTGATCAAGATCTGGTCGCGTCGTTCTACCATTCTGCCGCAGTTCGTCGGTCTGACGTTTGGCGTCTATAATGGTAAAAAGCACGTTCCTGTTAACGTGAGTGAAGAAATGATCGGCCAGAAGTTTGGTGAGTATTCGCCGACACGGACCTACTACGGTCACGCCGCCGACAAAAAAGCCAAGAGGAAATAAGTCATGGGCAAGGCAAAAAATGCGCGCCGCGTGGCCGATAACGAAGCAATGGCAGTCGCCAAAATGCTTCGTACCTCGCCGCAAAAGCTTAATCTCGTCGCCGGTCTGATCCGCGGTAAGAAAGTTGACAAGGCTTTGGCCGACCTCACCTTCTCCAAAAAGCGTATCGCTCAGGACGTGAAGAAATGCTTGCAGTCGGCTATCGCCAACGCAGAAAACAACCACGGTCTTGACGTGGACGAGTTGATCGTTGCCGAAGCTTATTGCGGTAAGAACCTGACGTTGAAGCGTGGCCGTCCACGCGCACGTGGCCGTTTTGGCAAGATCATGAAGCCGTTCAGCCAGCTGACGATTTTGGTACGGCAAAAAGGGGAGTCCGCATAATGGGTCAGAAGGTCAATCCGATCGGTATGCGCCTCCAGGTTAACCGTACCTGGGACAGCCGTTGGTTCGCTGAGTCGAAAGACTATGGCGACCTACTGCTGGAAGACTTGCGTATGCGCGAATTCATCCACAAGGATTGCGCCCAGGCGGGCGTCTCCAAAGTCATCATCGAGCGTCCGCACAAGAAGTGCCGTGTGACCATTCACACTGCACGTCCGGGCGTCATCATTGGCAAAAAAGGCGCTGACATCGAGACGCTTCGCAAGAAGCTGACAGCGTTTACAGACTCCGAACTGCACCTCAACATCGTTGAGATCCGCAAGCCGGAGATGGATGCCAAGCTGGTAGCAGAATCGATCGCACAGCAGATGGAGCGTCGGGTTTCTTTCCGTCGTGCCATGAAGCGTGGCGTGCAGAACGCGATGCGCATGGGGGCCTTGGGCATCCGTGTGAACGTGGCTGGCCGCTTGGGTGGCGCTGAAATTGCGCGTACTGAATGGTACCGCGAAGGCCGCGTTCCCCTGCACACATTGCGTGCTGATATCGACTATGCCCATCATGAAGCGCTGACTGCCTATGGCATCATCGGCGTGAAAGTGTGGATCTTTAAGGGCGAAATCCTTGAGCACGATCCGCAGGCACATGATCGTCGTCACGCCGAGGCACAGGAAGGCGCTGTTCCGCGTCAACCGCGCCGCGAACGCACGTAAGGGAGCAAAAAGATGCTGCAACCTAAACGGACCAAGTTCCGCAAACAGTTCAAAGGCAAGATCAGTGGTGAAGCCAAGGGCGGCTTTTTGCTGAACTTCGGGACCTACGGCCTGAAGGCAGTACAGCCTGAGCGCGTTACCGCGCGCCAGATCGAAGCTGCACGTCGTGCCATCACTCGCCACATGAAGCGTCAAGGGCGTGTCTGGATCCGGATTTTTCCAGATGTTCCAGTTTCGTCCAAGCCGACCGAAGTGCGGATGGGTAAGGGTAAAGGCTCTGTCGACTATTGGGCAGCCAAGGTTAAACCTGGCCGCGTGATGTTTGAGATCGACGGCGTCTCCGAAGTGATCGCACGTGAGGCACTTCGCCTTGGCGCGATGAAGCTTCCAGTGCAAACGCGTGTTGTTGAACGCGAAGACTGGTAAGTCGTATCGGGGTAACATTTCCTGATCAGAAAATTGAGGAACCCCGCCGTATTTGGCGGGGTTTTTCGTTTTACTCCCAAGTGCACTGGTGTTTGGTTGGTATGAGGCGCTCATGTAGCGTGATGAAGTTTGATTGGCTGGGGGCTTAATCTTCCCTTGCCCTTATGGGGCTAGGGCCCTATACGAAGCCATCTTGCGATTCCGGGTTTCCGGATTCGGTGATTTTTTATTGTCTCCATCGGATACAGGGTGACCCTTACGGGCCCTCCGGTGATGTGAAGAAGGAAAAAGGTACATGGCCGCAAAAGCCACCGCGAAAGCCAAGAAAGGCGCTGCAAGCTCGGCAGCATCTGAATTGGTCGCAAAGACGCCTGACCAGTTGCGCGATCAGTTGGTCGCGTTGAAGAAAGAAGCGTTCAACCTGCGCTTCCAGCAGGCGACTGGCCAGCTTGAAAATACCGCTCGTATGCGCAGCGTCCGCCGTGAAGTTGCACGTGTTATGACGGTGTTGAACCAAAAGGCGGCCGAAGCCGCCATCGCGAATTAAGGAGCCTAGATTATGCCCAAACGCATCCTGCAAGGCACCGTAACTGGCGACCAGAACAACCAGACCATCACGGTATCGGTTGAACGCCGCTTCAAGCACCCACTTCTGCAAAAGACTGTTCGTAAGTCCAAGAAATACCGTGCGCATGACGAGGCGAACCAGTTCAAGATCGGTGACACTGTGCGTATTCAAGAATGCGCGCCGATGTCGAAAACGAAACGCTGGACGGTGGTTCTGGACGCGTAAGCGCCAATCCATCCATAGCTATTTTACGAAACCCTGGGGGATGGGCCCCCAAAGGTCGGGAGAAACCAAATGATCCAGATGCAGACCAACCTGGATGTTGCTGACAATAGCGGCGCTCGTCGCGTTCAGTGCATTAAGGTTCTGGGCGGTTCACACCGTCGGTATGCTTCGGTCGGCGACATTATCGTAGTGTCGGTGAAAGAAGCCATTCCGCGCGGTCGTGTTAAGAAGGGTGACGTGCGTAAAGCCGTTGTCGTTCGTACCGCCAAAGAAGTCCGTCGCGAAGACGGCACCGCAATCCGTTTTGACCGCAACGCCGCTGTTATCCTGAGCAATCAGGGTGAGCCCGTTGGTACTCGTATTTTCGGGCCAGTGGTACGTGAGCTGCGCGCAAAAAACTTCATGAAGATTATCTCGCTGGCTCCGGAGGTGCTCTGATGGCTGCGAAACTTAAAAAAGGCGACAAGGTCGTCGTGCTTACGGGCAAGGATAAGGGTAAAGAGGGCGAAATCTCCTCTGTTAACCCGACTGCCGGTAAAGCTGTTGTTGATGGCCTGAATCTTGCCATCCGCCACACCAAGCAAAGCCAGGGCAACCAGGGCGGCCGCATTTCCAAGGCAATGCCGATCGCGCTTTCCAACCTTGCGTTGGTTGATGCGAACGGTAAACCAACGCGCGTCGGATTCCGTATGGAAGACGACAAGAAAGTGCGTTTTGCCAAGACAACGGGGGACGCAATCTGATGCTGGACCAAGCAACTTATACCCCGCGCTTGAAGGGTGTTTACACGGATACAATCCGCGCGGCCCTCAAGGAAGAATTCGGCTACAAGAACGACATGATGATCCCGCGTCTGGACAAGATCGTGATCAATATGGGCGTTGGTGAAGCTGTTAAGGACACTAAAAAGGTGAAAAAGGCCGCTGAAGAGCTGAGCCTGATCGCCGGTCAAAAAGCTGTCGTCACCCATGCAAAGAAATCCATCGCTGGTTTCCGCGTGCGTGAAGAAATGCCGCTTGGCTGCAAGGTGACCCTGCGTGGCGACAAAATGTACGAATTCCTCGATCGTCTGATCACTATCGCTTTGCCGCGCGTGCGCGACTTTCGCGGTGTGAAGCCGACTTCGTTCGATGGCCGTGGCAACTATGCGATGGGCCTGAAAGAACAGCTCGTGTTCCCGGAGATTAACTTCGACACTGTCGACGAAGTTCTGGGTATGGACATCATCATCTGCACCACCGCGAATACCGACGCGGAAGCGAAGGCACTGTTGAAAAACTTCAACATGCCCTTCACGGCGTAAGCGGGAGGAAGAGAGATATGGCTAAAAAATCCATGGTAAACCGCGAAGTGAAACGCGCAAAGATGGTTGCACGTGATGCTGCCAAACGCGCTGCACTTAAAGAGGTTATCAACAATCAAGACTTGCCAATGGAAGATCGCTTCAAGGCGACTTTGAAATTGGCATCGCTTCCCCGTAACGGGTCGGCTGTGCGTCTGCACAACCGCTGCCAGTTGACGGGTCGTCCGCATGCGTATTACCGCAAGCTTAAACTTTCGCGCATCATGCTGCGTGATTTGGCCTCCTTTGGCCAGATCCCCGGCATGGTCAAATCCAGCTGGTAAGGAGGTCGCACGATGATGATGAACGATCCTCTCGGCGATATGCTGACACGTATCCGCAATGCGCAGATGCGTGGCAAATCGACCGTTAAAACGCCAGCTTCCAAGCTGCGCGCATGGGTGTTGGATGTGCTGGCCAATGAAGGCTACATCCGGGGTTATGAGAAGGCCGAGACCGCTGACGGTCAGGGCGAAATCATGATCAGCCTCAAGTATTTTGAAGGCACGCCAGTCATTCGTGAGCTTAAGCGCGTCTCTAAGCCGGGTCGCCGGGTTTATATGGGTTCGAAGGATGTTCCTTCGGTTCGTAACGGCCTTGGTGTCTCAATCGTCTCCACGTCGAAAGGCGTCATGTCCGATGCAGCTGCACGATCCGCCAATGTTGGTGGCGAAGTGCTCTGCACCGTGTTCTGAGGAGGGCAAGATGTCTCGTATTGGCAAGAAACCGCTCGAGCTGCCCAAGGGCGTTACCGCGTCCCTGTCCGGCCAGACCATCGAAGTAAAAGGGCCGAAAGGCACGCGTACTTTCGGTGCGACCGACGATGTGACGATCGCGATCGAGGACAATGTTGTGACGGTTACACCGCGCGGCATGTCCAAGCGCGCACGCTCGCAGTGGGGTATGACCCGTAAGCAAATTGAAAACCTTGTAACCGGTGTTACAACGGGTTTCAAAAAAGAGTTGGAAATTCAGGGTGTTGGTTACCGTGCCGCAATGGCTGGCAACGTTCTGAAACTGTCACTTGGCTATAGCCACGATGTGGACTTTGTTGTTCCCGCTGGCGTAACTGTGACGGCTCCGAAGCAAACTGAAATCGTTGTGGAAGGCATTGACCAACAGGTTGTTGGCCAGGTTGCTGCGAACATCCGTGAATGGCGTAAGCCCGAGCCTTATAAAGGCAAAGGTATCCGCTATAAGGGTGAATTCGTGTTCCGCAAAGAAGGCAAGAAGAAGTAAGGGGCGTAAAAATGGCGAACACAAAACGACAGCTGTTCCTCAAGCGCCGCTTGCGCGTTCGGAACAAAATCAAGG
This sequence comes from Pseudorhodobacter aquimaris, assembly GCF_001202025.1. Taxonomy (GTDB): domain Bacteria; phylum Pseudomonadota; class Alphaproteobacteria; order Rhodobacterales; family Rhodobacteraceae; genus Pseudorhodobacter; species Pseudorhodobacter aquimaris. The sequence goes on along the minus strand of NZ_LGHS01000007.1, from coordinate 37,288 downwards.
CGATGGCGAATGGACGTGCGCGTCTTTCCGTTCATCGGTCCAGCAAGAATATCAGCGTACAGTTGATCGACGACGTAAACGGCGTTACTTTGGCCGCAGCTTCGACCCTCGAAAAGGATCTGGGCTGTTTGGGCAAGAACAACGTCGAAGCGGCGACGAAAATCGGTGCGGCGATTGCCGAGCGGGCTAAGAAGGCTGGGGTCGAAGAATGCTATTTTGACCGTGGTGGTTTCCTCTTTCACGGTAAGATCAAGGCTTTGGCCGACGCTGCCCGTGAAGGCGGCCTGAAGTTCTGAGGAGTAATCAGATGGCAAGAGAAGAAAACCGTCGGGACCGTCGCGATAGCCGCGAAGAAACCCCGGAATTCGCAGATCGTCTGGTTGCGATCAATCGTGTGTCTAAAACCGTTAAAGGCGGTAAGCGCTTTGGTTTCGCAGCCCTCGTGGTTGTGGGCGATCAGCGTGGCCGCGTAGGTTTTGGCAAAGGTAAAGCCAAAGAAGTGCCGGAGGCCATTCGTAAGGCAACCGAGCAGGCCAAGCGTCAGATGATTCGTGTACCGTTGAAAGACAGCCGCACGCTTCATCACGACATGGAAGGCCGTCACGGCGCGGGTAAAGTGGTCATGCGGACCGCCGTTGCCGGTACCGGGATCATCGCTGGTGGTCCGATGCGTGCTGTTTTTGAAATGTTGGGATTGCAGGACGTGGTGGCGAAATCCACCGGTTCCCAGAACCCGTATAACATGATCCGCGCGACCATCGATGGCTTGAAGCAGGAATCCAGCCCACGTCAAGTCGCGCAGCGCCGCGGCAAGAAGGTGGCTGACATTCTCGGCAAGAACGACGCCCCTGCTGAAACTGTGGAGGCATAATCATGGCTGACAAGAAAACCGCTGGTAAGACCATCGTCGTAAAGCAGGTTCGTTCTGCAGCACGCCGTCCGGCAATCCAGACAGCAACTTTGAAGGGCCTTGGCCTGAATAAGATGAACCGCACCCGTGAACTGGAGGATACTCCTTCGGTGCGCGGCATGGTCAGCAAGATCTCGCATCTTGTTGAGATCATCGAAGAGCGCGGCTGATTGGCCTCTGTGGAATTTATCCACATGATGTGTTTTGAAGACGCCCTGCGGGAAGCCGTGGGGCGTTTTCGTTTTGGTACGGGGCAGGGGGTGTGACCCTGATTTGTATCGGGTAGACTAGATAGTTGTGCTTGAAACCCTGGCGGGCACGGCTTATACGCTTTCAGTGGTCTGTTCGGCCCGAAAGAATCAAGAAACGCCGTGTTTGGCCACTCCCGTCGCTGGGGGTCACATCCGGCAAAAGGAGAAGCGACATGAAACTGAATCAACTTTCCGACAACGCCGGTGCGGCCAAGAAGCAAAAACGCGTTGCGCGTGGCCCGGGTTCGGGCAAGGGTAAAATGGGTGGCCGCGGTATCAAAGGCCAAAAGTCACGTTCGGGCGTGGCAATCGGTGGTTACGAAGGCGGGCAAATGCCTCTTTATCGCCGCTTGCCAAAGCGTGGTTTTACCAAGCCGAATGCAAAGCACTATGCTGTGGTAAATCTGGGCCTGATCCAGAAATTTATCGACGCTGGCAAGCTGGACATCAAAGCTGACATCACCGAAGATGCGATCATTGCGGCCGGTCTGACCAAGAGCAAGCTGGATGGGATCCGTGTTTTGGCCAAGGGTGAGCTGAAAGCCAAGATCACTTTGATCGTGACGGGCGCTTCTGCTTCGGCGGTTGACCTGGTGGCAAAAGCGGGGGGCAGCCTTACTGTTACTGCACCTGCAACGGCTGCAGCAGAATAAGAGGTTGTGAGCCGGCGCAAGACGGCTTACATCTTCGGTTAAGTTTTCTCGCGCCGCCGACCGGAAAACGGTTTGGTGGCGCTTCCTTTAGTGCCTGCGGAGATAGTTAACCATGGCCTCAGCTGCGGAACAAATGGCGGCAAATCTTAGCTGGGGGGCGCTTGGAAAAGCGTCTGACCTGCGTCAACGGATATTTTTCACCATCGGTTTGCTGATCGTGTACCGTATCGGGACCTATATCCCCGTGCCGGGCATTGATGGCACGGCGTTGCGTGATTTCATGGCCGATCTGACGACCGGCATCGGTGGCATGCTCAACATGTTTACCGGCGGCGCGATTTCCCGCATGGGAATTTTTGCGCTGGGGATAATGCCCTATATCTCGGCCTCCATCATTGTGCAGCTTCTGACAGCGATGGTGCCGCGTTTGGAACAGCTGAAGAAAGAAGGCCAGCAAGGCCAGAAGAAAATCAACCAATATACGCGGTACGGCACGGTGCTCTTGGCGTCGTTTCAAGCCTATGGAATTGCGATCAGCCTGCAAAGCGGCAGCCTGGTGACATCGCCTGGTTGGTTCTTTATCGGCGCCTGTGTGATTACGCTTGTCGGCGGCACTATGTTCCTGATGTGGCTGGGCGAACAAATCACCGCGCGCGGTATCGGGAACGGCATTTCCTTGATCATCTTCGTCGGTATTGTGGCGGAAATCCCGGCAGCCTTGGCGCAATTCTTTAGCCAGGGGCGCTCTGGCGCCTTGTCGCCTGCGATCATTATCGGGGTCCTGGTGATGGTTGTTGCCGTGATCGCCTTTGTGGTGTTCATGGAGCGCGCACTGCGGAAGATCCATATCCAATATCCACGCCGCCAAGTGGGGATGAAGGTTTATGATGGTGGGTCAAGCCATCTGCCGGTCAAGGTGAATCCGGCCGGTGTTATCCCTGCGATCTTTGCCTCATCATTGCTGTTGTTGCCTGCGACGATCTCTACGTTCTCGGGCACACAAACTGGTCCGATCATGTCGACGATCCTGGCTTATTTCGGGCCGGGGCAGCCGCTTTATCTGGTGTTCTTTGTCGCGATGATCGTTTTCTTTGCCTATTTCTACACGGCCAATGTGGCCTTCAAGGTGGAAGATGTGGCTGAGAACCTCAAAAGCCAGAACGGTTTTGTGCCTGGTATTCGTCCCGGCAAACGGACCGAGGAATATCTGGAATATGTGGTCAATCGCATCCTTGTCCTTGGGTCTGGTTATCTGGCATTGGTCTGCCTATTGCCCGAGGTGCTGCGCCATCAGTTGGGCATTCCCTTTTATTTCGGCGGGACGTCGGTGTTGATTGTGGTGTCGGTGACGATGGATACGATCAATCAGGTCCAATCGCATTTGCTTGCCCATCAATATGAAGGGCTTATCGAGAAGTCCAACTTGCGCGGCAAGAAGCGTGGCAAGTCCGGTTCAGCTCGGCGCTAAGGGGAATCCATGACTAATATAATTTTGCTGGGCCCGCCGGGGGCCGGAAAAGGTACGCAGGCAAAACGTTTGGTTGAGGCGCGCAATATGGTGCAACTCTCAACCGGTGATATGCTGCGTGAAGCCAAGACGTCGGGATCCCAGATGGGGCGCAAGGTTGCCGCCATCATGGAACGCGGGGAGTTGGTCACCGATGGAGTCGTGATTGGCTTGATCCGTGAAAAACTCGCCGGGGCTGCGGGTGGTGGTTTCATCTTTGACGGCTTCCCTCGGACCTTGGCGCAGGCCGATGCCTTGGGAGAGCTGTTGGCAGAGGTCGGCCAGAACCTTGATGCGGTGATCGAGATGCAGGTCGATGATGCGGCCTTGGTTGCGCGGATCACGGGGCGCTATACCTGTGGTGCCTGTGGTTCGGTCTATCATGATCAGACCCGCCCTGCTAAAGTTGAGGGTGTCTGCGATGATTGCGGCGCTACGCAAATGGTGAGGCGCGCGGATGACAACGCTGATACGTTGCGGACACGTCTGATGGAATATTATAAGAAAACGTCGCCTTTGTTGGGTTATTACTATGCAAAAGGTGATCTGACATCGATTGACGGTTTGGCTGAAATGGATGCTGTCGCAGGGTCAATTGCCGCCGTTCTGGACGGTGTCGAATAATTGCTACGCCCGGCCTTGACGGGCCGTGCAAAACCCCATATTGCACAGCGTCCCCTAGGGGAATCGTTTTAGTCGGAATTCCGATAATTTTAAACGAAAACATCAGGGACGGACTCGCCGTTCCTGGGTTGTGAAAAAAGGTTCTGGCATGACGGAACCGCAACGAAAGGAAGCGCGCGTGGCTCGTATTGCTGGCGTAAACATTCCGACGGGGAAACGTGTCCCCATCGCATTGACTTATATCACCGGGATCGGCTCCCAGAGCGCAGAGTTGATCTGCGAGGCTGTTGGTATTGACCGCACCCGTCGCGTAAACGAGCTTTCGGATGCCGAAGTGCTTGCGATCCGCGAACATATCGATGCCAACTTCACCGTTGAAGGTGACTTGCGTCGTGAAACTTCGATGAACATCAAACGCTTGATGGACCTTGGTTGCTACCGTGGCCTGCGTCACCGTCGTAACCTGCCGGTTCGCGGTCAGCGTACACATACCAATGCTCGCACCCGCAAAGGCCCCGCAAAGGCCATTGCCGGCAAGAAGAAATAAGGGGCACTGAGATATGGCACGCGAAAAGACTCGTATGAAGCGTAAGGAGCGCAAAAACATCGCCGCTGGCGTTGCGCATGTGAATTCCTCGTTCAACAACACAAAAATCCTGATCTCTGACGTTCAGGGCAATGCAATTTCCTGGTCCTCTTCGGGCACCATGGGCTTTAAAGGGTCGCGCAAATCGACACCTTATGCCGCCCAGATGGCAGCAGAGGATGCAGCCCGCAAGGCGCAGGAACATGGCGTGAAGACGCTTGAGGTTGAAGTGCAGGGCCCTGGTTCGGGCCGCGAATCTGCACTGCGCGCTCTGGCTGCTGCTGGTCTGAACATCACATCGATTCGTGACGTGACGCCAATGGCACACAACGGCTGCCGTCCGCCAAAGCGTCGCCGCGTCTAAAAGATCTCTATTCGGCCGGGCTGGGTGCTTTTTGCGCTCTGCCCGGTTTCGGCATTTTACATCCTCGGGCGTCGACTGCTTAGGGACATGGGCAGAAGACAGGTATGGAGGCTATCCGCATGATCCACAAAAATTGGGCCGAATTGATCAAACCGACGCAACTGGTGGTAAACCCCGGTGCAGATGCGTTGCGTACCGCGACTGTTATCGCCGAACCGCTGGAGCGCGGCTTTGGCTTGACGCTGGGCAATGCTTTGCGCCGCGTGCTGATGTCATCTTTGCAGGGTGGCGCCATCACCTCTGTGCAGATCGACAATGTTTTGCATGAGTTTTCCAGCGTTGCCGGTGTGCGTGAAGATGTTACCGACATCGTTTTGAACCTGAAGGGCGTCAGCCTGCGTATGGAGGTTGAGGGCCCGAAGCGGCTTTCGATCTCGGCCAAAGGGCCGGGCGTTGTAACCGCAGGGGACATTACGGAAACCGCCGGGATTGATGTTCTGAACAAAGAGCATGTGATTTGCCACCTTGATGACGGTGCTGATCTGTTCATGGAACTGACCGTTAATACCGGCAAGGGCTATGTTTCGGCAGACAAAAACCGTCCGGAAGATGCGCCAATCGGCTTGATTCCGATCGATGCGATTTACTCGCCGGTAAAGAAAGTCAGCTATGAAGTGCAGCCGACCCGTGAAGGTCAAGTTCTGGACTATGACAAGCTGACTATGAAGATCGAGACCGACGGATCGCTGACGCCGGATGACGCTTTGGCCTATGCTGCGCGCATCTTGCAAGACCAGCTGTCGATCTTCGTGAACTTTGAAGAGCCGGAGTCGGCCACACGTTCGGATGTTGATGACGGGTTGGAATTCAATCCGCTGTTGCTGAAAAAAGTGGACGAACTGGAACTCTCGGTACGTTCGGCAAACTGCCTGAAGAACGACAATATCGTTTATATTGGCGATCTTATCCAGAAGACCGAAGCTGAAATGCTGCGCACGCCTAACTTTGGCCGCAAATCCTTGAATGAAATTAAGGAAGTGCTGTCTGGTATGGGCTTGCATCTTGGCATGGATGTTGAGGATTGGCCGCCAGAAAATATCGAAGATTTGGCCAAACGCTTCGAAGACCAGTTTTGATTTGCCGTGGTACCGGTCAGCTTGGATCGGTGCCACAGCACTCTTAAAATGCCCATATTGATGGGGAATGACCGGGTCCTATGACCCCAAGGTGAGTGGGCCCAAAAGCAGGACCCGCCGGACAAAGTAAAACGCGACTTTAGGAGATATTTAAATGCGTCACTCTCGTGGTTACCGCCGTCTAAACCGTACACATGAACACCGCAAAGCGCTGTTTGCCAACATGTGCGGCTCGCTCATTGAGCATGAGCAGATCAAGACAACCTTGCCGAAGGCAAAGGAACTGCGTCCGATCATCGAAAAACTTATCACGTTGGCAAAACGTGGTGATTTGCACGCGCGCCGTCAGGCCTCTGCTCAGTTGAAGCAAGAGCAATATGTTGCGCGCCTGTTTGAAATTCTCGGGCCACGGTACAAAGAGCGTCAGGGCGGCTATGTGCGCGTTTTGAAGGCAGGTTTCCGTTACGGTGATATGGCGCCAATGGCGATCATCGAGTTCGTTGACCGTGATCCGAATGCCAAGGGTGCTGCTGATAAGGCACGCGTCGCAGCGAATGAAGCCGACGAAGGCTAAGACGCCTCTGTTGCTGATATTGCAAGGCCCGCCATTTATGGCGGGCCTTTTTTGGTCTATATAATTTCTCCACGAAAAACGGCCTGCTGCGTCAATTAACTTTGGAAAGTTTAATTCCAGTACGATATTTTTGTGTCACGTCAGATACACTTTGCTTATGCGAGGTGGAATGCCCCCTCTGAAGTGGTCCACCCGCCGGGGTATGTTTATCCCGATTGCAGGAGGAGCAAAAAATGGCTGGAAAACGAGGCAAGCCGGAAGATACCGTGCTGCAACCGTGACAAGTTGATGTTCTGCAAGGACAAGGAAGGTCGACGGCGAAAACTGTGCGTCAGATCGGTGTGACGGTTCAGAGCTATTATAGGTGGCATAAAGAGTATGGCGGTATGAGCCACGGTCAGCTCAATCGCTCCAAATCGCTTGGGACTTGGAACACCCGGCTCATGCGGGCAGTGTCGGATTTGATATTGGGCAAGGTGGTCCTCACTGAGGCTGCGCGGGGAACCAAAGGTCCGCACAGCGACATTTCTAAGCCATTCTCGGCGCCGTCAGTGCATTTATCATGTGCAGCAGGCTCTCGGCGCATCTGAGCGCCGGGCCTGCCGGACACTTGGGCCGTATCGTTCGATGTGAGCCGCAAGCTTCCTTGTGGCTTGCGGGACGAAAAGCGGCTGACCGAGAACACCATCGCACTGACACAAGAGGTTAGACGCTATGCGCTGTACCGCAAGGCCTTGCGCAGCAAGATCCCGAGAGGGCAACGGTAGCGAATTTGGCGGCGGGAAGAGCTGAAACTCTGGCGAAAACAACCCAATAAGAATCCTCTTTGGCTGAATGACGGATCGTGCGTTCGGCTGCGGCCTGAGCATCCGAACCACGTCTTTTCTATGACTTTGTTCAGGAGCGGACCCACGAAGGACGCGGATATCGCACGCTGAATAGCATTGATGGGTTTACGAAGGAGGGCCCTCTAGGCGGTGCAAGCATCGCCTGCCTGTCGACGGGATGATCCGCGTCAATCGAAAACTCAATTCAGCATATGTGGTCGACGCACTGACTGATCTGTTCATACTGCGGGGCCCGCCGGAAGACACAAAAATCGCCATCTCGCGCTTTGCCTGCAAACCGCGAGAAGGCAGCGGAGAATGACCCGAAATTTATCGCCAATAAGGTGTGCGTTTGGATCGGCGCCCTGGTGCCAAAACAGCGTTCATCGCCCCGCGATAGCCATGGAAAATGGCTACTGCGAGAGCTTCAACTCAGGTTTTTGGGACAAACTGATCAATGGTGAGGTCTTCTACGCGCTGCGTGAGGCACATATCCTCATCGAGAGATGACGACACTACAACACGGTCAGGCCACATAGCGCTTTAGGTTACCGCCCACCGGCACCAAAGAGCATCATACCAATAGACCAAAGGTAAACCACGCAATAACACTTAATTTGTACCACTCGGTGGGCTGAATTGCCCCGGGTTTGTCAAAGACTATCACCTTTAGGCTCGTACGAAACGCAGGCGGTCGCGATCGTGGCCATTGCCCCGAAGATCGGCTGTATTTCGCACTCCTTGAGCGGATGGGTCAAACGGGCCGAGAAAGACAGCGGCCTGCGCGATGGCGTCACTACCGATGAGCGTGACCGGATCAAAGCTCTTGAAAGGGAGGCTTGAGAGCTGCCCCCAAGCGAATGAGATATTGCGCAAGGCGCCAGCTTATTTTGCACAGGTCCCTCTTGCGGTTTGAAGTCAAACCGCAAGAGGGCAGCGGGACCTCGACCGTCCACTGAAGCGATGATCGCCTTCATTGCAGATCAGCGCATTGTTTGCGGTGTCGGGTCGATCTGCAGGGTGCTGCCGATTGCGCCGTCGATTTATTACCATCGCTTGGTGTGCCAGGCCGCCCCTTTCACAGCCTCGATCCGGCATCAGCAAGATACGGAGCTGCGCCCAGAAATCAAACGGGTCTGGGATGCAAACTAACAGGTCTACGGCGTGCGCAAGGCGTGGCATCAGTTGAAGCGGGAAGGCTTTGAGGTGGCCAGATGCACGGTGGAAAGATTGAAAAAGCAGATCGGCATCCGTGGTGCGGTGCGTGGAAAGGGTGTCAAAGCAACGATCCCGGACACATCCGCGCCCCAATACAATGTCCTCGCTGAGACGATGAACGGCCTCTGCAAAACCGAGTTGGTCCATCGTCAAGGACCGTGATGCAACATGCAGGACCTGAAAATGGCGACACTCTGCCGGGTCGATTGGCTTAATCGCCGGCGCCTGCTTGGCCCCATCGGAAACATACCGCCAGCAGGCCGAACAGAACTTTTATACACAGCACAACCCGCTCGATAGTAGGCGTGAAGTGAAGCGAAAGGTGTCCGGTGAACCGGGGCGATTCAAGAGGTGGCGTTAAGTATATAGGCCCTTTTTTTACCCTCTGGCTGCCATATATTACTTGGTGCTTCTGGTTGCCCTAAACAGAAAATTAATGAAGATTGTGGTAGCCTACGCGTGATGCTTCAGTACCAGTCAAGGTACTAGAAAGGCTTTTTCGGGAACGATGTCATTGCAAACGAAACTTTCAGATTTATATGCGGAGCTTGGTGACCTTGCGCCTCAAGGTTACGCTGTTGGTTTGCATATCCGCTTTGCGTCCCCGATGATTTACCATAGTCGCTACCCTGAGGAATGGGTCGCCTATTACAATGAAAACTCCTATTACTTGCGTGACCCATTGGTGTTTTGGGGAATTGGAACGACAGGTACAGCCCGCTGGAGCGAGATCCAGCTTCCCGATCCGTTCAATGTGCTTAAAAAAGCTGCCACATATGGGCTGAAATTTGGGGCTGTGTCTTCTTATGGTCCGATCACATCGCGCTCTATGGCGGGCATTTGTAGCTCTGATCGGGAATTCTCGGATGATGATTTGGCCCGGCTGGCCGAGATCACCGCGCGCTTGCACATTGAGGCCAGACCGCCGACGAAACTGACCAAAGCACAAATAGAAGCATTGCATTGCATTGCGAATGGTGACCGCCACACTGCTGCGGCAGCAAAACTGGGGATATCGGAAAGTGCCTTCAAGGCGCGCCTTACATCGGCGCGAACGCGGCTTGAAGCGCGAACCACTTCCGAAGCGTTGCGCAAAGCGCGAGAATATCGGTTGCTTTAAGGGCGAATGGCGCCCTTTCAGTCGGTTTTCAACCCCAGAAGGAGTACTACAATGGAAGTCACTACACTCTCGTATGAGAATCTGCACAATCATGGTGAACTGTTTGCGAATATGTTTCGTGCCCGTCACCGGTCTTTTATCCTGCAAAACAAATGGGATTTGCCACAGGCCAACGGGATGGAGTTTGACCAATACGACACGCCGGCAAGCCGCTGGGTTGCCGTGCATGAAAACGGGCAGGTGCTTGCTGGAATCCGGCTGACACCGACCACACATCGCTGTGGGATCTATTCCTATATGATCCGTGATGCACAGTTGGGGCTGTTGAATTCTATTCCGGGAAATCTGCTTTATGATGAGGCCCCCGTTGCCGATCACATCTGGGAAAGCAGCCGGGTGTTTGTGTCGGATTTGGTTCCGGCCAATATGCGCCTGCGGGTACAGCTTCAGCTGCGCCATGAGATGGTCATTTCCGCACGCAGTCTGGGCGCAAGCTCGGTTCTGGGGCTTATCCCGGAAAACTCTCGCAGGCTTGGCCGCCGGGTCGGCTTGGAATGTGAGCCAGCGGGCCCGATCATGGATATTGACGGTGTGGATTGTGTTTGCGTCACCATCAATATGGCGCCAAAAATGCATTAAGGGTGATTGTTTCGGTATGGTCAGGAAGGGCGCTAAATTGCCCTTCCTAACCTGATACGGGGGGCGTAAGATCGTGGCTATGAGCGATCTTTTTGACAAAACCCCTCTGCCCACAGCAACCGGCCCGCGCCCTTTGGCGGACCGCTTGCGCCCGCGCAAGTTGTCCGAGGTGATCGGGCAGGCAAAGGTTTTGGCCGAGGATGGGCCCCTGGGATCGATGCTGATGTCAGGTTCCTTGTCGTCCTTGGTTCTCTGGGGGCCGCCGGGTGTGGGCAAGACCACGATTGCCCGGTTGCTTGCCGATGAGACAGACCTTTCCTTTGTGCAGATCTCGGCGATTTTCACTGGCGTTCCAGAGTTGCGCAAGGTTTTCGAATCGGCACGCTTGCGGAGGCAAAACGGCCAAGGCACTTTGTTGTTCGTCGATGAGATTCACCGTTTCAACAAAGCCCAGCAAGACGGATTTTTGCCCTATATGGAGGATGGCACGATCCTTTTGGTCGGTGCCACCACGGAAAACCCCAGCTTTGAGCTGAATGCAGCTTTGCTCTCACGCTCTCAGGTGATTGTACTGGAACGGTTGACACTGACAGAGCTGGAGCTGCTGGCCCAACGCGCCGAACATGAACTGGGCGCTGCCTTACCCCTCAAGGGCGATGCGCGAGAGGCGATGCTGGAGATGGCCGATGGCGATGGCCGTGCGTTGCTGAATCTGATTGAACAGATCTCGGCGTGGAAGCTGGACAGCCACCTGACCCGCGACCAGCTTGCGACGCGATTGATGCGCCGTGCGGCGAAATATGATAAATCGGGTGAGGAGCATTACAATCTGATATCGGCGCTGCATAAATCGGTGCGCGGCTCGGACCCGGATGCCGCCCTGTACTGGTTCGCGCGGATGCTTGAGGGCGGCGAGGACCCGCGTTTCCTGGCGCGCCGCATCACGCGGATGGCGGTTGAGGATATCGGTTTGGCCGATCCCCAGGCCCAAGACATCTGCCTGCAAAGCTGGCAAACCTATGAGCGGCTTGGCAGCCCCGAAGGGGAGTTGGCGCTGGCGCAGGCCTTGGTCTATCTGGCGCTCGCGCCCAAATCCAACGGGGTTTATACGGCCTATAAGGCGGCGCGCGCTGCGGCCAAGCAGACCGGATCGGAGCCGCCGCCAAAGCATATCCTGAATGCGCCGACCAAGATGATGAAGGATATCGGCTATGGCACGGGCTATGCCTATGACCATGATGCCGAGGATGGGTTCTCGGGGCAGAACTATTTCCCTGACACCATGAAGCGTCCGATCTGGTACTCCCCCCCCGAGCGCGGGTTTGAACGCGAGCTGAACAAGCGGATCGACTATTTCGCTAAGCTACGGGCCAAGCGCCAATCCTAGGGGGCGGCCTTGTGTGGTTGACAAAAGGTCCCCACAAGCACAGATAGCGGCGATGATGATAACGCTTTTTCAAGTGGCGCTTGGTGGTGCCTTGGGGGCTTCGGCCCGCTATCTGACGAATACCGCAGTCATGCGCTGGATCGGGCCGGGGTTCCCCTATGGCACGGTTCTGGTCAATATTGTCGGGTCGTTCCTGATGGGGGTGCTGGTGGTCTCATTGGCGCATAAGGGGGGCATGCGCTATGCACCCTTGTTGATGACGGGGCTTTTGGGCGGGTTTACCACCTTTTCGGCCTTTTCGTTGGATGCGTTTACCCTATGGGAACGCGGACAGGGGGCCTTGGCCGGGGCCTATGTGTTCGGCTCGGTCATCGTGTCGATCGCGGCTTTGATTGCAGGAATTTTAACAATGCGGGGGATACTGGCATGAGTGCGGTAAAACTATTGACCGTGTCGGTGGATGAGGGCGAGCAGCGCCTTGACCGCTGGTTCAAGCGGCGCTTTCCACAATTGACCCAAGGGGCGGTTGAAAAGCTGTGCCGCACGGGGCAGGTGCGGGTCGATGGCGGACGGGCCAAGGCCTCGGACCGTGTGGCGCCGGGGATGGAAATTCGTGTGCCGCCTTTGCCCAAGGCTGACGCGCCCTCGCGTCCCACCGCGGGGCGGATTACGGCTGCTGATGAAAAGATGATCCAATCTTGTGTGGTCTTTAAGGATGAGCATCTGATCATCATCAACAAGCCGCCGGGCCTGCCCAGTCAGGGCGGTTCGGGGCAGGGTGACCGCCATGTTGACGGGCTGACCGAGGCGTTGAAATTCGGCTACAAGGACCGGCCCAAGCTGGTACACCGTCTGGACAAGGACACCTCGGGGCTGTTGATGCTGGCCCGCACCGACCGCGTTGCCCGCGCCCTGTCAGAGGCTTTGCGACACCGCAATACGCGCAAGATTTACTGGGCCGCGGTCGCAGGCGTGCCGACGCCGCGCAAGGGCTCCATCAAATACGGTTTGATGAAATCGGGCGGCAGGGGCCGGGGCGGTGAGGGCGAAAAGATGATTTGCGTTCATCCTGCCAAGATGAATGACTACCCCGATGCCAAGCGCGCCCATACGGATTTCTTTGTGCTGTGGTTCCTTGGCACGCGTCTGTCGTGGATGGCGCTGGAGCCGGTGACAGGCCGCACCCACCAGTTGCGCGCCCACATGGCCGAGCTGGGTCACCCGATCCTTGGCGACGGGAAATACGGCGGCTCCGGTGCGGAAAATCAGGGCGATGGCTGGGGCGCGTCGATCGGCGGGGAGGTTAGCCGCAAATTGCATCTGCACGCACGATCTTTGACGATAGAACATCCGATCACCAAGAAGATGATGACCTTTACCGCACCTTTGCCGGACCATATGGCGCGGACGTGGAAGGCGCTTGATTGGGGCGTTAATGATGTGCCCGCCGATCCGTTTGGGGGCAATGCATGAGCAGTTGGGCGCCAAAACGGTTCTGGAAAGAGGCAGAAGCGGTTGTGGCTGAACAAGGCTATACTGTGACGCTCGACGGGCGGGTTTTAAAAACACCGGGCAAGACCGCGTTTTGGGTGCCAAGCATGGCCTTGGCGCAGGAAGTCGCGCGGGAATGGCAGGCGCAAGAGGATCTCGTGCGCCCCGAAACCATGCCCTATACTCGCACGGCTAATTCCGCGCTGGACAAGGTCGCGCCGCAATTTGCCGCTGTGGCGGATATGCTGGCGGCCTATGGCGGGTCGGATTTGCTGTGCTACCGCGCGGATGCGCCACAGGAACTGGTGGCCCGTCAGGCGCAGGCCTGGGACCCGTTGCTGGACTGGACAGCGCAAACTTTCGGGGCCAGACTGAGGGTGACGCGGGGCCTGATGCCGATAGAGCAACCCCCCGAATGTGGTGCATCCCTGACGGAGGCCGTCCATGCGCTGACACCGTTTCAGCTTGCGGCTTTTCATGATCTGGTCGCGATTTCGGGGTCATTGGTGCTGGGACTTGCCATCGCGCGGGGGCATCTGACGCCGGATGAGGGTTTTGCCTTGTCGCGCATAGATGAGGATTGGCAATCAGGCTTGTGGGGTGTCGATGATGAGGCCGCCGCATTCGAGGCACTGAAACGCGAGAGTATTTCCCATGCGGCGCGGTTTTTTGAATTGTGTGGGTAACAATCTTGCAAGAAGCCCCGCTATGACGATGACAAATTCCTAAATACGTTGAATGAACTGATAAAATCATGGTTTTTGTCGGGTTTCGTAGGGTTCCGCTTGACCTTTTAAAGAGGTTCGGGGGAAACTGCCTTAAACTGAGGCAGGGATTTTGTTATCAGTTTGTCCTCAACAGGGGCTAGGGAGCAAAAAAATACCGCCTGAAACTGGGCGGCAATCAGGAAGAGGTATTAAATGAAGAAAACCGTATTTGTTGGAGCGATGGCTGCCGCCACGACCTTGGTTGCCGGCGCCGCATCTGCGACCGTATTGGAAGAGGTCCAGGGCCGTGGTGAATTGCACTGTGGCGTGTCGACCGGTGTCAACGGTTTCTCGGCACCCGATTCGACGGGTGAATGGCAGGGCTTTGACGTTGCGATTTGTCGCGCGGTTGCCGCGGCTGTGTTGGGCGACCCGAACAAGGTGAAGTTTACCAGCACCACCGGTCAAACCCGTTTCTCCGCGCTTGCATCGGGTGAAATCGATATTTTGACGCGGAACACGACCTGGACCATGAGCCGTGACGCCGACCTGAAATTTAGTTTTGCGGGTGTCAACTATTACGATGGTCAGGGCTTTATGGTGAATAAGGCGCTTGGCGTTTCTTCGGCCAAGGAGCTTGATGGTGCGACTGTTTGTATCCAGACCGGCACCACGACCGAGCTGAACTTGGCTGACTACTTCAAAGCCAACAACATGACCTATGAGCCGGTTCCGATCGAGACCAACGCCGAGGCGCAGCAGCAATATCTGGCCGGCGCATGCGATGTATACACCACCGATGCTTCGGGCCTTGCCGCGACGCGTGCGACCTTTGCCGATCCGGAAAACCACGCCGTTCTGCCCGAGATCATCTCCAAAGAGCCCCTGGGGCCTTTGGTGGCGCATGGGGATGACCAATGGGGCGATATCGTTCGCTGGACGATGAACGCTTTGGTCGCAGCAGAAGAGCTTGGCATTACGTCCGCCAATATCGAAGAGCTGTCCAAGGGCACCGCCAACCCGGAAATCAACCGTATCCTCGGGGCCTCTGACGATGATCTGGGCGCGATGATCGGCTTGGACAAGGAATGGGCCAAGCGCGCGATTTCTGCCGGTGGCAACTATGGCGAGATTTTCGCGGCCAATATCGGCGAATCCACCCCGATCGGTCTGGCACGTGGCCTGAACGCGCTGTGGACCCAAGGTGGCCTGCAGTACTCCCCACCTTTCCGGTAAGGTACAACGATAGAAGAGGGCGCACCTTCAGGTGCGCCCTTTTTTGAAACAATCGAATGTCTGGTAATGCTGAGGGCTGGCCCACCGGCATCAGAGCGCGAAAACGCGCCGGACCGGACACAGGGAGAATATAATGGCGACATCGTCAGAAATTCCGGGTGCCTCATTCCGGCTGAGCATGCTCATCTATGATACACGCTACCGATCAATAACCATCCAGATAGTCTTTCTGTTTCTGTTCATGGCAGGCTTTGCCTGGTTGGTGGATAACACTTTGACGAACCTTGCCGAAAAGGGCAAAGACATTGATTTCAGCTTTCTTGGTATGCGTGCCGGGTATGATATCAATCAGCGGCTGGTCGATTATACCAATGACAGCAGCCATTTGCGCGCCTGGATTGTCGGACTTTTAAATACGCTGGTGCTGGCCTTTTGTGCCTGTGTCACTGCCACGGTGATCGGGGTCATCGCGGGGGTTTTGCGGCTCTCAAAAAACTGGATCGTGTCTAAACTGATGACGGTCTATGTGGAACTGTTTCGCAATGTGCCGCTTTTGCTTTGGATTATCGTCATATTCGCGGTTCTGACCGAGGTTACACCCGCGCCGAATGCCTTTCGCGGTGAAACGCCAAGCGCGTCGATGCTTTTGTTTGACAGTGTTGCGGTGACCAACCGTGGCACATATATCCCAAGCCTGCTGTTCGGGCGCAGCCTTGGCGATGTAAACTTGGGGCTGATCACCGTCAGTACCAACTACTTTATCCTTTTGCTCGTCCTTATTGGCAGCATCTGGGGATACCGCAAGTTGCAGAGCGATGCGTTGAAACAACAGGAAGCAACCGGCATCCGCCCGACGACGTGGTGGAAATCACTTTTGATTCTGACATTGCCTTTGACTATCGCCTTGATGGCGATGGGGGCCCATCTGGAATATCCGGCGCTGAAGGGGTTCAACTTTCAAGGCGGTGGTTACATCCGCAACTCCTTCATTGCGATGTGGCTGGCGCTTACGGTCTATACCGGCGCGTTTATTGCCGAGAACGTACGGTCCGGCATCCTTGCGGTGTCGCGCGGGCAATCTGAGGCGGCCTTTGCCCTTGGTTTGCGGCCGGGGCGGACAATGTCACTTGTGGTTTTGCCTCAGGCCCTGCGGGTGATTATTCCGCCGTTGATTTCGCAATATCTCAATATCACCAAGAATACCTCGCTGGCGCTTGCGGTGGGCTACATGGACCTTCGGGCCACGCTAGGCGGTATCACGCTGAACCAGACCGGACGAGAGCTGGAAAGTATGTTGTTGATGATGCTGACATATCTGGTCATCAGCCTGGTCATCTCTGGCGGGATGAATGTGTACAACAGTGCCGTGAAATTGAAGGAGCGTTGATATGAGTGATAAAATGATCTCTTTCGTCCGTACGGAAATGTTGCCGGAACAAACCCCGCCAAGCAGTCAGGTCGGGGCAATGCGTTGGGTGCGGGAAAACCTGTTCTCGGGGCCGGTCAATACGCTTCTGACGCTGTTGGGCATTGCGGTGCTTTATTTTCTGGCGGTCCATTTGGGGCCCTGGTTCAAAAACTCCATCTGGAATGCTGATTCTCTGGCCGAATGCCGCGAGATCCTTGCGGGACAAAGCGGCGCCTGTTGGGGGGTTATCAAGGACCGTTGGCACCAGCTCATTTTCGGGTTTTACCCCGCCGAGGAATACTGGCGCCCGACGATCACTTTCTTTTTGATGTTGGTGGCGATTGCGCCGGTCTTGTTTGGCGGGTTGCCACGCAAGATGATGTGGTTTTCCGCGATCTTTCCGGCGCTGGCCTTCTGGCTGCTTTGGGGCGGAAGCATCTGGTATTCGGTCTTTGCGATGCTGGGCTTTGTGGTTGCCTATGTCGCTTTCAGGGCGTTGCAGCAGGTTTCGGGTGTGGTGGCCGTGGTTGGTGCGGTTGTGGCGGCTGTTATCTGGTGGCTGTTGCTTGCGGGTCCTTTGGGGGATCTGGTTGCCTCGGTCGTACCGGTGGCGCTGCCCTATATCCGGTCGGATGATTTCGGTGGTTTCATGATCTCCATTATCATCGGGGTCACAGGTATTGCGCTGTCGCTGCCGATCGGAATTTTACTGGCACTGGGGCGTCAATCGGATATGCCGCTGGTCAGATGGATTTGCGTCGGTTTTATCGAGTTTATCCGCGGCGTGCCGCTGATCACCTTGCTGTTCACGGCCAGCTTGCTATTGAACTACTTCCTGCCACCGGGAACGAATTTCGACATCATCTTGCGGGTTATCATCATGGTAACGCTGTTTGCCGCGGCCTATATGGCCGAGGTCGTGCGCGGGGGCTTTGCCGCTCTGCCACGTGGCCAGTATGAGGCGGCGGATGCGCTTGGCCTTGATTACTGGAAGGCACAGCGGCTTATCCTGTTGCCTCAGGCGTTGAAAATTTCCATTCCGGGGATCGTGAACACCTTTATCGGGCTGTTCAAGGATACCACGCTGGTTGTGTTCATCGGCATTCTGGACCCTATCGGGCTGTCCAATGCGATCCGGGCGGATAGCAATTGGAATGGCATCATATGGGAACTCTACGCCTTTATCGCGCTTTGTTTCTTCCTCTTCTGTTTCGGCATGTCCCGGTATTCGCAATACCTCGAAGGCAAGCTGAAAACCGATCACCGCTAAAGGAGCCCGCTATGCAAGAGACCATGGCAGAACGTACAGTTGATCGCAGCCACATGCAGGTAAGCGATGAGGTGGCGATTCAGATTTCGAAAATGAACAAGTGGTACGGCACATTTCACGTGCTGCGCGATATTGATCTGACGGTAAATCAGGGAGAGCGGATCGTGATCGCCGGCCCCTCTGGCTCGGGGAAATCGACGCTTATCCGTTGTATCAACCGACTGGAGGAACACCAGACAGGTCAGATCATCGTTGACGGAACCGAGTTGACAAGTGATCTGAAAAACATCGACAAGGTGCGGTCAGAGGTGGGGATGGTGTTTCAGCACTTTAATCTGTTCCCGCATCTGACCATTCTGGAGAACCTGACCTTGGCCCCGATCTGGGTGCGCAAAACCCCCCGGAAAGAGGCCGAAGAGGTGGCGATGCATTACCTCGAAAAGGTAAAGATCCCAGAGCAGGCGCATAAATTCCCCGGTATGCTTTCGGGCGGGCAGCAGCAGCGGGTCGCCATCGCGCGCTCTCTTTGCATGAAGCCGCGGATCATGTTGTTTGATGAGCCGACATCCGCGCTGGACCCCGAGATGATCAAAGAGGTCTTGGACACGATGATCGAGCTGGCCGAGGAGGGCATGACGATGATCTGTGTAACCCATGAGATGGGCTTTGCGCAGGCTGTGGCCAACCGCGTGATATTTATGGACCAAGGCCAGATTGTGGAGCAAAACAACCCGCATGACTTCTTTAACAATCCGCAGTCGGATCGCACCAAATTGTTCCTAAGCCAGATCTTGGGTCACTAGACAGCAACAAACCCAGCCGATGGGCTGGGTTTGTTGGTAGGTCAGGCGGCTATTTCACGCGGGATTACAAAATCCAGCGTGGCCCCTGCGCCAAAAGCCACGTCCTTCCAATCGTCTTCGGTAAAATCAACAACCAGCGTGGCGCCCGTGGGATAGCGGTGAAATTCGGTATTGGCAGGTGCACGCGCCACCAACCGGGCCGCGAATTCTGCGATGCCTGGATTATGCGCGACGATCATTACGGTGTCGGCAGTGGCCTTGCGCAGCACCGCAAGCAGAACATCCGGCCCGGCATTATATAGCGCTGGCTTCAATGTCACCGCAGCAGGATCGGTTATTTCTGCGGCGATACGAGCATAGGTTTCTTGCGTGCGCAGCGCGTCAGAGCAAAGCACCTCCCCCGGAATATAGCCGCGCGAGGCAAGCCATTGGCCAAGGTCGGCTGCGGCCATATTGCCCCTGTCATTGAGCGGGCGATCATGGTCGGACATCAGCGGGTCGTCCCAGCTCGATTTGGCGTGACGGGTCAGGATCAGGCGTTTGGTCATGCTTATTGCCTCTTGTGATCAACAGTGTGTCACAATACTGTTGCACAAGCGCAGGCAAGGGGGCAAGCACGACCCGCCGCTTAACCATCGCTGGCTGTGACGCGCGCTGGCGTGTTGGGGGACCGGATCAAAGAACCCGCACCGTGATCCGTAAATAGCTCCAGCAAACACGCATTCTGGATGCGCCCGTCGAGGATGACCACGGCGCGCACCCCTTGTTCGATTGCCATCAGCGCAGTTTCCGTTTTGGGGATCATCCCGCCCGAGATCACGCCTTGGTCTGTCAGATCACGCACCTCTTGTGTGGTAAGTTGGGTGATCACGGCACCATCCGCATCCTTTACCCCGGCGACATCGGTCAACAGCAGCAAACGATCCGCCTTAAGCGCACCGGCGATGGCCCCTGCGGCAGTATCGCCGTTGACGTTAAAGGTTTCGCCATTGTCACCGGGGGCAACCGGCGCCACAACCGGGATGATCCCCGCCTTGAACAAATCGTGCAAGACCTGCACGCGCATATCACGGGGGCGCCCGACAAATCCCAGCTCCGGGTCGTCATAGTCGCAGACCATCAGATCATCATCCTTGCCGGAAATCCCGACAGCCCGCCCGCCCGCATCATTCAATGCCTGTACGATCCGCTTGTTGACCAGCCCCGAGAGGACCATTTCTACCACCTCGACCGTGGCCGCATCTGTGACACGCTTGCCGCGCAGAAATTTGGACTTGATGCCCAGCTTGGCCAACAGGCTGTTGATCATCGGCCCGCCGCCATGCACGACCACTGGGTTCAGGCCAACCTGACGCATGAAGACGATGTCTTGGGCGAATTCCTCCATCGCGTCGTCGTCGCCCATCGCATTGCCGCCGAATTTCACAACGACGGTCGCACCCGAATAACGCTGCAAATACGGAAGCGCCTCATTCAAGGTGCGGGCGGTGGCAATGGAATCTCGCATATTAAGTAACTGCTTTTTCATGGCTGGGTCCGTTCTGGGTTTACTTTTGGTAACGGTTTTACGCCGCCGTGCCAAGTGGCCAGAGGAGTGCTTGCACCTTCCGCGCATAAGCTTAATCTGTGGCCAGAACGCTAAGGGAGACACGGGATGACCGAGCAGAAAACACTGGTTTTAACGGGGGCAAGCCGCGGGATCGGCCACGCCACGGTAAAACGATTCTCTGCCGAAGGATGGCGGGTACTGACCTGTTCGCGCCAGCCGTTTGATCCTCGCTGCCCGTGGCCGGGTGGCGAAGAGAACCATATCCAGATTGATCTGGCGGATCCTAGCAAGACAATCGCTGCGATTGAGGTGATTCGGGAAAAGGTGAATGGCAGGCTTGACGCGTTGGTCAATAACGCAGGGATCTCTCCGAAAGGGGAGGGGGGCGCGCGGTTGAACACGCTTACGACAGATTTGATGACATGGGGGCAGGTCTTCCACGTTAATTTTTTTGCCTCCGTTGTTCTTGCCCGCGGGTTGCAAGCCGAGCTGGTCGCGGCAAAAGGCGCAATTGTGAATGTGACTTCCATTGCGGGCGTACGGGTGCATCCCTTTGCGGGCGCGGCCTATGCCACATCCAAGGCTGCCCTGGCCGCGCTGACCCGTGAGATGGCGCATGATTTCGGGCCGATGGGGGTGCGGGTCAATGCAATTGCCCCCGGTGAGGTGGAAACCGCCATCCTCAGCCCCGGCACGGAAAAGATTGTGGAACAACTGCCGCTGCGCCGTCTGGGCCAGCCGTCAGAGGTGGCCGATGCGATCTGGTTCCTGTGCTCGCCGCAGTCGAGCTATATCTCCGGCACGGAAATAGAGGTCAACGGCGCGCAGCACGTCTGATCGCTATTCCAGCGTGGCGATGGTGGCGCGCAAAGTTTCGATTCCGCTGCCCTTTTCCGAAGAGGTCACGATCAATTCGGGAAAGGCCGCAGGGTGTTTTGCCAATGCGGCGCGGGTTTGGTCAATGTTTTGGTTCAGCTCTGCCTTGCTGATCTTGTCGGCTTTGGTCATCACAGCCTGAAAGGTAACGGCCGATCGGTCCAGAAGGGTCATGATCTCATGGTCCACGTCCTTAACCCCGTGGCGTCCGTCGATCAGCACAAAGGCGCGGCGCAGGGTTTGGCGACCGGAAAGATAGCTTTTCAAAAGGGCCTGCCATTTGGCAACAACCGGAAGCGGGGCGGCGGCATAACCATAGCCCGGCAAATCGACCAAATAGCGCTGGGTGCCAAGGGCAAAATAGTTGATCTCTTGTGTCCGCCCAGGGGTGTTGGACGCGCGTGCAATGTTTTTGCGCCCCGTCAACGCATTGATCAGGCTTGATTTCCCAACGTTGGAGCGACCTGCAAAGCAAACCTCCACCCGGTCGGCAGGCGGCATGCCGGACATGGCAACCACACCTTTGACGAAATCGACATTGCCCGCAAAAAGCAGCCGACCCGCCTCACGCGCCTCGGCTTCGGGTTCTTCGGCAAGGGGAAAAGGAAGTTGGGTCACGACAGGCTCCACTCATCGTTTAGGGTGATTGTGCCACCCTGTTTCACCACTGCATAGACGCCAAAATCCTGATGTCCATAGCCGGTTTTCAGCGCGGTCAATGTGTCTGCATCAACCTGCCCGGTTTCGGGGTTGGTCATCGTGGCGCGGCAACGGGTGATGCGCTCTTTGATCGTCAGGACGGCGTCGCCAATCGTAATATCACGTCCGATCCAATCAAACTCGGTAAAGGGTTCAACGCCATCCAGCCAGAGGTTGCCGCGAAAACGATCAGCTGACAGGGGGGTGTTCATGCGGTCAGACAAGGCGGTCAACGCGCTGGTCGACAGGATCGAAACAGATGGAAATGCGCTATCCGTCATGCCCATCTGCGCCGAAACGATGTGTGTCGGCTGTGCGCGTTCCTTTGGTGAAATCGGTGCGATCCAAGCCAGAAAGCCGGGAAGATCAGCAGGATCATCGGGACGGAATGTCAAGTCAGGGCGCTGTGGGTGATGCAAAGTGACAGCATCGCCCCGTAGCTCTGCGGTGATGGCCATAAGCTGAGGGGCCTTGGCGCCGCGGTGAAAGTTGTTGCAAGGGTTCCATCCGGGACGCAGTTTCGCCGCCTCATGTGCGACAGCCCAGCGGCGATCCCCTGGAAGACAGGCCCCAGCCGAAAGCAGAACGGACGCGAGATCCTCGCGTCCGTGTGCCTTGATCGGGTGGCGGCAAATGCGAGCCAGCCGCCTTGTCATTTTTTACCCGGTTTCTTGGTGTCGACAGCCGCGGCCACCTTGGGTTTGCGGGTAAAGCCGGCCTTGATGTTCCCGAAAATATCGGGTGTATGACCGTGGCTTTTCATGATGATGAACTGCTGGGTGAATGTGATCACGTTGTTGGTGATCCAGTAAACAACCAAGCCGCTGGCAAAGCTACCGAGCATGAACATGAATACCCATGGCATCCAGGCAAAAATCATTGCCTGTGTCGCATCTGTCGGTGTCGGGTTCAGCTTTTGCTGCAACCACATCGAGATCCCCAACAGCAAAGGCAGCACTCCGATAAAGATCAACGCCATCATTGTTCCCGGCTCTGGTGCGGCCCAAGGCAAGACGCCGAACAGGTTGAAGATCGACGAGCTGTCGGGGGCCGAAAGGTCGTTCAACCAGCCAAAGAAGGGCGCGTGACGCAGTTCCAGCGTAACGAAGATCACCTTGTAGAGCGAGAAGAAGATCGGGATCTGGATCAGGATCGGCAGGCAGCCCGCAGCGGGGTTGACCTTCTTTTCCTTATAGAGCGTCATCATCTCTTTCTGGAGCTTCTGCTTGTCTTCGCCAGCGCGCTCTTTCAATGCCTCCATTTCCGGCTGCAATTCCTTCATCCGTGCCATCGACACGTAGGACTTATAGGCAAGCGGGAACACCAGCGCCTTGAGCAGGAAGGTCAGAGCGATAATCGCAAGCCCCATGTTGCCGATAATCGCATGCAACCAATGCAAGACAGCAAAAATCGGTTTGGTAAAGAAGAAGAACCAACCCCAGTCGATTGCATCGATGAAACCTGCGATACCACCGGTCTTTTCGTAGTTACGCAGGGTCTCCCATTCTTTGGCGCCGGCGAACAACCGCGAGTTGGTCGTTGAGGTGGCACCGGGTGCAACACTGACCAGCGGTTGGCGGGTTTCGGTTTGGAAAATATCGGCGCTTGGGACATATTTCGCGACAGCGGTGAAAGGCTTGCCCTGTTCGGGGATCAGCGCGGTCATCCAGTATTTACTAGTAAAACCGATCCAGCCGTCTGTTGTCGCCTGGTTCACTTCGGCCAATGCGGCTTCACGTTCTACCAACGGAAGCTTTGCTGCGGCCTTGTACTTTATTTCTTCCAAAGTGCCGTCGGTTCGCTGCACAATGCCTTCATGGCTCAGGTAAAACCCTTCGAGGTCATCGGGGATGCCATGCCGCGCGACGATACCGTAAGGTGCCAGACGAACCTCGGCACCTGTCTGGTTTTCGACGGTTTGTTCGACGTTGAACATATAGCGATCGTCAACCGAAAGAATACGTTTGAACACCAGCCCCTTGCCGTTGTCCCATTGCAGGGTGATCGGCGTTTCGGGGGTCAGTGTATTGGTTCCGACCTGTGACCAAAGCGTATTCGCACCAGGCACATCCTCAAAGCCGAGATTTCCGGCCGGGGTCCAGCCGTAAAGCGCATAATATGCATGTGGCTGACCAACGGGTGAGAGCAGAGTGACAATCTTGGAGGCAGGGTCAATCGTCTCTTGGTAGCTGCTCATCGCCAAATCATCGATACGCCCCCCCAACAAGGAAATCGTACCTTTGAGCCGCGGCGTGTCTATGGCAAGGCGCGGGGCTTGTGCCTTTTCCGCAGCCGCTGCCGTTTCGGATGTCGCAACCGAATCCGCAGGCGGGGTAATTGCCTCTGTCGCCGTTGTGACTGCGGCGGGCGCGTTGGGATCAACGACCGGCTCTGCGGGTGGAAAAAACACAAACCACGCCAGAATCACAAGGAAACTGAGGGCTGTTGCGAGGATGAGATTTTTGTTCTGATCGTCCATCTGGGACCCACACCGTTCCTGTTCAGGTTCAGCGGTGGTTCAACGATAGGGGGGGGCAAAGGTCAAGGGCTTTTCCCCAGATTTGACCTCTTCGCCTTCGAATCCGTCCGTAAATCAGCTATTGACGGGCCAACCGGGCCAGGCGTGGGGTCGGGCGGCCGATTGTTCCGGTCACTGACAGTACGCCGGGGAGCGCGGCCTTAACGGGTCCGTGTCCCGATTTGCGGGAGGGTCGCGCGTTGCGACTGGTGTTGGGCAATCCAGTCCTGCGTGGCCTCGAATGCCATTGGCCTGGCGATCAGAAAGCCCTGGACATGACCACAGCCAAGCTGTGCCAGCATGGCATGTTCTCCTGCGGTCTCGATGCCTTCTGCCAGTGTTTCCAATCCCATCCGTTCTGCCAGAGACAAAATGCCCGAGACCAGTTTTTGTTGATCGCGATCCTCGTCCACCTTGCGAACAAAACTGCGATCAATTTTGATCCGGCGTACTGCAAAACGTCTGATGTTGGTGATTGAGGAGTGGCCAGTCCCGAAATCATCCAGATCGATTCCACAGCCGAGCTTTGAAAGTTCCAGAATGTTACGGACAATCACGTCATTATCGGTCTCGGCGATCACGGTTTCCAGAATTTCGATGCACAGCCGCTCCGGGGTGAGATCAAAACGGTCCAGTTCCCATTTCAACTTTTCCGTCAAACGCGGATTGCGTAGCTCTTCTGCCGAAAAGTTGACGGCGACATTTGGCACATTCAATCCGGCTTTGTCCCAACTGACCAAGGCCGCCAAAGCGTTATAAAGCATGACCTCGCCAAGACGTTCACTTAGTCCGGCTTCTTCGATGGCGGGAAGGAATTCGGACGGTGGAATGATGCCGCGCTCGGCATGGTGCCAACGTGCCAACGCCTCAAACCCCGAGATTTCGCCCGTATCTGTGCAAATCTGTGGTTGGTAATGGGGGCGAATGTCGCCGTTATCCATTGCGCGTTCCAATTCATTGCGCAGGGCATCACGGTCAGAGCGTTTGCGGGCCATGCCGGGCACATAGGCGCGGATTGCATTGGGGCCGTTACGCCGCGCCTCATCAGCAGCGACCTGTGCTGCATCCAAGAGGGCCGCGCCGTTCGGCTGGGGCGATCTTGGCCCCAGGCAAAAGCCGATCGAGCAATTTACATAAAGCCGTGCTGCGTCGATGCTGATGGGAGGGGTCAACGCCTCTTGCAGACGCGCGGCGACTTGAATCATCCCTTCCAAATCCACGCGCCGCATGGGCGCAAGTGCGACCGCAAAGCCACCGCCCTCCAGACGTGCGACGGTATCACCGTCCCGTAAGGCGGCGTACAGTCGTTCGGCGCTGCGCATCAGGACCTCGGTCTGGACCGCGCGACCGTGACGGTCCAAGAGTTCGTCCACGTCGTCGAATTGAATAACAAAACAAGCGGTTGTCCGGCCTGTGATATCAGCCTCTTGCAAGGCGTGATCGAGAAACTTCGTGATCTGGGGCCGATGTGGGAGGCTGCCGGGGGGATCGATACTGGTCAGGCCAAAGCTGTCAGTGCCGCGCAGAACACCTGCAAAAAGAAAGATCAGAGGCAGCCCCAAGGCTGTCATCATCATGATAGACTCCCCACCCACCCAATAGGCAAAGAGAGAGATGGCAGGCAAAAAAACCAAAAGCTCCGGCCGACGTAGCCAAGGCTTTACGCGCGCGGTGAGGCTGGGCCTGGAAACGGCGGTCAGTTGTTGTTGCGGTCTCGGCATGCACGTGTCCCCTTGGTCATCAGCAACAGAGCTTTGGCCCCTGTAATATCTGAAGCTAAGGCGGACAGGCTAAGTGGAAGGTTAACGCTCGCCTGTAAGTTGTGAAGAATTCTACCTATCTTTTTTCGCAAGGGGCGCCAGTGACGCGAAATCAAAGAGCGTCGGGTCAAGCAAATGGGACGGGTTGGCATTTTGCAATGCGCGGAACATGATCTGGCGGCGACCGGGGCTGCGCGCCTCCCATTCATCCAGCATCGCCTTTACCTGTTGGCGCAACAGCCCGTCCTGACTGCCGCAAAGATCACAGGGAATAATCGGATATTGCATCCCTGAGGCGAATTTTTCGCAATCCGCCTCTGCGACAAGCGCGAGGGGCCGCAAAAGCAAAAGGTCGCCATCCTCATTCAACAGCTTGGGCGGCATGGTCGCCAATCGCCCCCCGTGGAACAGATTCATGAACAAAGTTTCCAACATATCGTCGCGATGATGCCCTAAAACCACCGCTGAACACCCCTCTTCGCGGGCGATTCGGTAAAGATTTCCGCGCCGTAACCGCGAACAGAGCGAACACATCGTGCCTCCCGGTGCGATCTTATCCATGACGATGGAATAGGTGTCGGCATATTCGATGCGATGTTCGACCCCCATCCGCGAGAGGAACTCCGGCAGGACCGTCGCCGGAAATCCGGGCTGCCCCTGATCGAGATTGCAGGCCAGCAGCTCAACCGGCAATAACCCGCGCCATTTCAGTTCATGCAGAATGGCCAGCAGGGTATAGCTGTCCTTGCCGCCTGACAGGCAAACCAGCCAGCGCGCGCCGGGTTGGACCATGCCGTAGACCTCAATAGCCTCGCGCATGTTTTGCACGATACGTTTGCGCAGTTTCTTGAACTCGGTGGTCTTGGGCGCGCCATGGAAAAGCGGGTGAATGTCGTCGATTTTGTCCAGCATCGCTCAGCCTCGCTTTGGGGTCTTGTCCGGCACAGGATCATAGCCATCACCGCCCCAAGGATGACAACGGCAAATGCGGTGCGCGGCCAGATAACCGCCCTTGACCCCGCCGTGCTTTTCCAGCGCTTCCATCGCATATGCCGAGCATGTTGGTTGAAACCGGCAGCCGTGGCCGACCCATGGGCTTAGCAGCAAACGGTAAGCACGAACGGGCAGGGCGAACACATGGGCAAGCGGTGTCATTTCCGCGGCTTCCGAGGGGCGTGGATCTGTGCCAAGGCGGTTTCCAGATCCTTCAAGAGATCCGCAAAGTCCCGGTCGATCGTCACCTTGGGGCGTCCGACAAGGACATAATCCCAGCCGGGCTGCCCCAGCTCGGGCAGAACGGCCCGCGCAATTTCGCGCAGCCGTCGTTTCGCACGGTTGCGCGCCACCGCATTGCCGATTTTCTTGGAGCAGGTGAAGCCAACCCGCATACCGTTGCTGTCATCCCCACGTGCGCGCGCCTGAAGCAAGAACCCTTGGGCGGCTTGGCGGCGGGCAGAGGCTGCGCGCAAGAAATCCGAACGCTGGCGCAAAGTTTCGGGCGTTTTGGTGACAGGATTTGCGCATGACAGTACCGCCGATGGCTGTGGGGTTTGGGCATCGCTGCCGTTTCCCTGTGCCTTCGGCGGTATCATGTTATCTGTCCTTCAAAAAGCGGGGCGCAAACACACCCCGGCCTATTAGGCCGAAAGCTTCTTGCGGCCTTTGGCACGGCGCTGGTTCAAGATAGAACGGCCAGCTTTGGTCGACATACGCAGGCGGAAACCGTGGCGCCGCGTGCGGACCAGGTTCGACGGTTGAAAGGTACGCTTCATCGCGGTTCTCCATCACATGTTCAACAACGGGCATTCAGGCGGGATTCGCCAAAAACCGATCCGTTGCGCTTATTCCAAGCCCGTCCTTTACGCATCCGATTGGCCCAAGTCAATTCGGCTGGGGGGCATTTTCTGCAACATTTCCGGCCAACCCTTCGTTTTTTGCCGCATTCGCGGGTGAAATGTTTCAATAGGGCGCCCCTGGATGCCGAATCTGTCAGAACCAATCAACGCCGCGTGAGAGGGGTATCGCAGGTGCAATATATTCCGCATCTTGCTTCAAAGCTAATTAGGGCAAATCGCCGGAGAAGATGATGATAAATATGCCCGAGGGCCAGATACAACCAAATACCAAAGCGGGATGGGCGCGAAAGATGCCGATTCTGATCATTCTGGCCGTTGCGGCAATGGGGGCGTTCTTTTTGGGCGATCTCATCAGCTTTGAGGCGCTTGCGGCGAACCGCGAAGCCCTGATTGCCTACCGCGATGCCCATTACTTGCTTGCAGCACTTGGCTTTGTGGCCGCCTATGCGCTTCTTGTGGCGTTCTCGTTGCCGGGGGCTTTGATTGCCACGCTGACGGGTGGATTTCTGTTCGGGACCTTTCCGGGGGTCCTGTTCAATGTGACGGGTGCGACCATCGGCGCGATTGCGATTTTTCTGGCGGCCCGCAGCGGATTTGGCGCACGCTTTTCGCAACAGGTTGAGGGCAAGGGTGGCGCGGTGGCCAAGCTTCAGGCGGGCTTGCGTGAAAATGAATGGTCGGTGCTGTTCCTGATGCGGCTGGTGCCGGTGGTGCCGTTTTTCCTTGCCAATCTGGTGCCGGCCTTTGTGGGAACCAAACTGTCACGCTTTGCGATTTCGACCTTC
The DNA here is from genome assembly GCF_001202025.1 of Pseudorhodobacter aquimaris. Classification (GTDB taxonomy): domain Bacteria; phylum Pseudomonadota; class Alphaproteobacteria; order Rhodobacterales; family Rhodobacteraceae; genus Pseudorhodobacter; species Pseudorhodobacter aquimaris. Next base: position 8,534 of record NZ_LGHS01000007.1, on the reverse strand, counting down.
CTTGGCATCATGCCCGGTGGGCTGGTCTATACCTCGGTCGGGGCAGGGCTGGGCGCGGTTTTCGCGCGCGGAGAGACCCCGAACCTGTCGATTATCTTTGCCCCGCATGTGCTGGGGCCAATTCTGGGGCTGGCGGCGCTTTCTGCGCTCCCGATCCTTTTGAAAATTTACCGCAGGAAAGCAGGCTGACCCATGGAAATGATTGAAACCGATATCTGTATCCTCGGAGCAGGCTCTGGCGGGCTGTCGATTGCGGCGGGTGCTGTGCAGATGGGCGCGCGGGTCGTGCTGATTGAGGGCGGAGAGATGGGCGGGGATTGCCTCAATGCGGGCTGTGTTCCTTCCAAAGCGTTGATTGCATCGGCAAAGCATGCCCATGCAATGACCACGGGCGCCGCGTTCGGCATTGCACCCGTTACGCCAGAGGTGGATTTTGGCGCGGTCAAGGATCACGTGGCGCAGGTGATCGCCGGAATCGCCCCGCTGGACAGTCAGGAACGGTTCGAAGGGCTGGGTGTGCGGGTCATTCGGGCTTGGGCCAAATTTACCGGCCCTGATGCGGTTGAGGCCGGCGAGTACCGCATCAAGGCGCGCCGCTTTGTGGTGGCCACAGGCTCACGCCCCTTTGTGCCGCCCATTCCCGGCATTGATGGGGTGCCCTATCTGACGAATGAGACGATCTTTGCCCAACGGGAGCGGCCTGATCATCTGATCGTGATCGGCGGTGGCCCGATCGGGATGGAAATGGCACAGGCGCACCGCAGGCTTGGCTGTAAGGTGACGGTGGTCGAAGGGGCCAAGGCCTTTGGTCGTGACGACCCAGAGGCGGCGGCTGTTGTTCTGACCGCGATGCGCCGCGAGGGCGTCGAGGTGCTGGAAGACGCGCCGGTTGTAGGTGTCAGCGGGCAAGAGGGCGCGATCAAGGTGGAGATCAAGGACGGCCGTGTTGTCCATGGCTCCCATCTTTTGATGGCGGTGGGGCGGCAGGTGTCGGTTGAGGGTCTGGGGCTGGAGGCCGCGGGCGTGGAATTTACCCGCAAGGGGGTAACCGTGGGCGCGGATCTGCGGTCCAGCAACCGCAAGGTCTATGCGGTGGGCGATGCGGCGGGGGGGCTTCAGTTCACCCATGTTGCGGGCTATCACGCGGGGATTGTAATCCGTCAGATGCTCTTTGGGCTGCCATTCAAGGCCAGCACCGCGCATATCCCTTGGGCAACCTATACCGACCCCGAGCTGGCCCAGGTCGGCCCGACCGAGGCCGAGGCCCGCAAGATCCATGGCGATGCGCTGACCGTGCTGCGGTTCGAGTTTGCCGAGAACGACCGCGCCCGTGCGATGCATCAAACCGAAGGCCTGATCAAGGTGATGGTGGTCAAGGGGCGGCCCATTGGCGCCACCATTGCGGGCGCGCAGGCAGGTGAGTTGATCGGGCTTTGGGCGATGGCCATTGCGGCCAAGATAAAAATCAGCGCGATTGCAGGAACCGTCTTGCCCTATCCAACGTTGTCCGAAGTGTCCAAACGTGCGGCGGGTGCCTATTTTTCGCCTAAGCTATTTGATAATCCAATGGTAAAGCGTGTGGTGGGGCTGGTGCAGCGCTACTTGCCTTGAATTTTGTGTCTGATAGGGATTGATTACCCCCGTCGGGCTAACGGAACAAAAAAGAAAGCAGGTGCGGATTTGGCACAAAAACGGTTCGGCTTTTTGAACACGCTTTCGGGGCGTTTCTTACTGCTGACCGTGGTATTTGTAATGCTGGCCGAGGTGCTGATTTTCGTACCCTCCATTGCGCGGTTTCGTCAGGATTACCTGCAATTGCGGCTGGAAAAAGCACAGATCGCCTCTTTGGCTCTTCTGGCAACCGATGGCATGATCAGCACGGAGCTGGAGGCAGAGCTTCTGGCCAATGCTGATGTGTATAACGTGGTACTTTGGCGTGATCAGATCCGGCAGCTGATTTTGTCCTCTCCGGTCGACAGCGATGTTATCGCTACCCATGATTTGCGCGTGGCAACGCCGCTGCGCCTGATGCGAGATGCTTTGGTGGTTTTGATTGATAATCAGGACCGTACCGTTCGTGTGATTGGCCGTCCGGTACAGGATGCGGGTTTCCTGATTGAGGTCACCATGCCAACGGCCCCCTTGCGTCAGGCAATGCTCGACTACGGGTTGCGGATTTTCCTGCTGTCGGCACTGATTTCGGTGGTGACGGCTGCGCTGCTGTTCTTTGCCGTTCGTCGTTTGCTGGTTGTCCCCATTCGCCGTGTGGTACGGCACATGACGCTCTATGCTGATGCCCCCGAGGATGCCCGCCGCGTCATCGCCCCGACCTCGGGCGTGGCCGAGGTGCGTGAGGCCGAAGAGGCCTTGCAAAGCCTGCAAACGCAACTGACAGGGGCGCTGCGGCAGAAGGAGCGTTTGGCCCAGCTTGGGTCGGCTGTTGCAAAAATCAGCCATGATCTGCGTAATATCCTGACGACGGCCCAGCTATTTACGGATAGAATCGAACATAGCGTCGATCCGGTGGTTACCCGCATTGCGCCCAAGCTTGTCGGCTCAATCTCCCGCGCGGTTTCCTTGTGCGAATCTACATTGGCCTTTGGCAAGGCCGAAGAGCCCTCACCGCGGTTGTCTCGCTTTGCCTTGGCGCCCTTGGTCGAAGAGGTGATAGAGGCCGAGGCATTGGGCGAGCGGCAGGGCGTCAGCTGTTTGGTCGATATATCTGCGGGGATGAACCTGCGGGCGGATGCCGAGCAATTATACCGCGTTCTGGCCAATTTGATGCGCAACGCAATGCAGGCTTTGGAGGTGGCGGGCCAAGGCGGCATCATAGAGGTTTCGGCGGGCGAGACGGACGACGAGTGGTGGATCAAGGTCGGTGATACCGGCCCCGGTCTGCCGCCCCGTGCGCGTGAGCATCTGTTTACTGCCTTTCAGGGGGGTGCGCGCAAAGGGGGGTCCGGCTTGGGGCTTGCAATCGCCTTTGAGCTGGTGCGCGGCCACGGTGGGCGCCTGGAGTTATTGCGCAGCGACGAGGCCGGGACCGAGTTCGTGATCCATTTGCCCAAGACGGATGGTTTGGAGGATACTGCTCAACACGGCAGTTCGGGCGACTTGTAACTTGTAACGGGCCAAACGTCTCGTGTATCAGTCGCGGCCACCCCCACAGGTCTTGAGAGATCGGAAAATACACCGCTGCATATGATCGGCGGGGGGCAAAGTTATTGAATGTAACCGCTGGAGAAAAAAGATCGCAGAAATTTCGAGAGTTTTGCTTTTAACCTCTTGCGCCCAGAGCCGTGGGGCGGTACATCGCCCCCACTGCACCCGTAGCTCAGCTGGATAGAGCATCAGACTACGAATCTGAGGGTCGGGCGTTCGAATCGCTCCGGGTGCACCATTCATCTTATGTAAGACGTCAAGCGAAATTGGCTTTTGCGTCAAAAAGCGACCCAATCACCGCGAACCGGATGTTTGTGGCCAAACCGCGATTGTCCGGTTCGACTCCTCTCCACTTGATGCCTTACAAGATCTTTGGGACGACCATGCACAGAACGCGTCGCATACAATGTCGGCGCTGGTTTTGCGCGCAAACGGCCCAATCCGGCCTTGGACGATTGCTTTCGTCGCTGCAATGCGGCACGCTAATCCAGACATTCACGCATACCAATTGGGAAGCTGGGTTATTTTTCGTTCAGCCTTTTCGCTAACTCCACTGCAAAACGCGAGGCTTTATCCCTCGTGCATACAATGTGAATTTCTTCTTCGGCGCGGGTGAACCCGACATAAAACAGGCGGCGCGCTTCCATGATCTCTCGTTCACTCGGCCTTTTTCTTGGGATGCCGCCCTCATCCATTCCGAACATCACGACTACCCGAAACTCTCTGCCCTTCGAACTGTGCAGAGTTGTCAAGTTGATGCGGTTATTGCCCTCGCCATGCCCGCAAAACTGGCCGAGACTCATTCCTTCATGCGGTTCTCCAGGCGCTGTTTTTGCAATCAGATCGTCAAGCTTCTCGCTCTCATCGACGAGTGTTCGCGAACGATTAAAGACTTCGACCAGAAGCTCTTGCCGCAGCGCGCCCAGCCAGTCGTGAAGGCTAAGTGTGCTGTCGCGCCGTTCCCACAAGAGCCTTAAGAGGGTTCTCTGGAACTCCATGCGGGCTGCATCGGTCGGCAAGGCCTCGGAAAACATCCTATTGGCTTCACCCACGATCCGCGAAAAGCGCGGATTACCTGATCTCCATCCATCGCAGCACCAAGTTGCGCTCTGTTCAAGCCAGCGCATCAAGCGGCTGGAACGCGGATAAATCGCCTGGTTGTCAGCTCGAATGGTCGCGTGGCCGCGTTCGGCGGCGGCTTCGGCGAGTATGTTTCCGAGCCATGCCGCTGGGTAAAGGATCGCGACATCACCCAGCTGTAGATCGGGATGCCTCTCCAATGCTTCTGGCAGAAGTGTGTCGAAAACGTATGCGGCTTGTGCTTCGTATCTTCCTTGAAGAGGGTGAAAATAGACCGTGCCTTCGGCAGCGTCTTCGGGGGCTTCGTAACCGCGTTCTTCGCCAAGAGCGAATTGTGATGCACGTACGATCTCCGAGCCGCAGCGATAGTTCAGGCGCAGCCTGACGCTCTCGACATTATCGCGCTCCGATAGGCGTTGGAGCAGCCCGGGTGCTGCGCCCGTGAAGCCATAGATTGACTGATCGACATCGCCCACCGCGAAGAGGCGGATACCTGTAGTTAAGCACAAGCCCATGACCATATGGTGAAGAGCGCGCCCGAGGTCTTGGTATTCATCCACGATCAAGACGGGATACTTCGCCTTTATCGCCTCTCGAAGCCATTCGTGCTCTTTAAGGGCGCGCAACGATAGTAGTGTCATATCGTCGAAATCGATGAGCCCTGCCGCACGCAATTCTTCTTCGTAGGCCAGCACGAGTTCAGCCAGGACGGCATCGGTCTCCAAGAATTCGGGACTGTCGCGATCAAGGTAACGGCGGCGGTAACGGTCAAGCTGATTCCTCCAGCGCGCGTGCGGATCGTCTCCTTCCGCGATGATACGGTCGTAAGCACGTTCCAATGCACCGCGTTGCTCGCGGTTGGATGCGACTTGGAAATCGTCGGGCAGCCCCATGCCAGCAACTTTTGCATAGGGCAGAATGATCTGCGTCAGGGAGAAGGAGTGAACCGTTCCGATGAAGACCCTTTCGCCTGCCTCGATGCCAAGTGTTTGGAGGCGCTGCTCTAACTCACGTGCGCACTCGTTGTTGTAGGTGATGCAGGCCACGCCACGCGGCTCATGCACATCCTCTGAAAGAATGCGCGCAAGTTTGACGGTCAGGGTCTTCGTCTTGCCGCTCCCTGGCCCAGCAATGACAACGCAGTGTCCTTCGGATTCATACGCTGCCCACTGGCCTTCATTCGGGCGAAGCTCCTCGGCGGCTCGAAGATACAGCCCTCGACTAGACACGATCAGCAACGAACTCTATGGCGCAGCTGATGTAGCCTGGAGGGGCGATGCCATCGATATAAGAGAGCATTCGCTGCGCGAACCGGCCTTTGCCAATGGTATCGATCATTTTTAGCAGCTCTTCAGCGTCAAGCTTGGTCGGATCAGCTTCCCAGGACTCAATTTTCTCCTTCCGCGACGCACTGAACTTGTACTCGTTCATGACCGAAATAATTGCAGGGGCAAAACCATCGGAAAACAGGTCAACCTCTAGTGTCTTCTTGTTTGAAAATATCCCGTATTCTTCACAGCGCGTGGCGAATTCATCCGCATCATCGAGATCGTCTAGCTCTGCGATCAGTGCTTCAGGCTTATCCCCCGTACGCTGCGTCTCTATGTCTTCGACGAGCCGCAGGGATCGATTCCAACCAAGTGGACTCTTCTTCTCCCTTGGGTCCCAGTCGGTGATGACAGCAAACGGGATGCCGAGACCGACCAAGAGTTTAGTGTAGGGGCGGAAATTCGTACCCGCAACCGAGCAGACGGTTATGCCGAGTTCGTCGAGCGACTTGCCCAAGGCCTCTGCGAATGCAGGAATTAGAAAGCGTTCGGCATCGCCCTCTACGAGCAAAACGCCGCGCGCGAACAGGATTTCAGCGCGTGTAACGTCTAGGTATCGCTCGATATCGTCGACTTCTTTCGCCGCAAGCCTAATCGACTGCGTTGCATAGCCTTTCGTTCCATTATCCCCTTCGTCCTTGAGCAGCACGATGGATCGTAAGGGCGCAACGCTTGCGATGTGCGGCGAGTGCGTCGTCAAAATAATCGAAAGGGGCGCGCCGCCTTCCTGCGCTTCCGTGAATACGTGACGATAGACCGACCGTTGAAGATGCGGATGCAAATGGGCTTCCGGCTCTTCAATCGCTAGGAAAGTATGATCGCGGTGATTTTCCTCGATGAGTTTGCGTAGTTCGAGAAACTTCAGCGTGAGGAAAACCAGGTTAGCTGATCCGAGGCTGGCATCACTAATCCCACGTTCACCCTCGTCGATCAATAGCCGCACGGCGCGGTAGAGCCGTGCAGGGTCAGTCGGGGTAAAGCCAAGCTTTGGATGGATATCTTGCTTTTCGCCGCTCATTTCTTTGAAGAGATCAGCAATGCTTTCTTCGAGCGCCGCAACTTCATCAAACTGCGTGATCTTCGCCGTCGCTTCTTCGATGACCTCTCCGATTTCCGCAAGCTCTTCAGCGTCAACGCCCTTGAACGCCTCTTCGATGAGCGGCCTCAGCGGCGATCTCTGCCAAACGGAAAGGTCGCTCTCGGCATCCCGAAGCGCTGGCAGGACGTCCATCGTGATCCGCCGTCTGAGCTTGTGGCCGAAGGTTTTCGTCTCGCTTTCGCCGCCATAGCAAATGAACTCGAAGTCCTCGGCCGCCCCAGGCTCGCCTTCGAGATCGGCTAATGGTCTAAGCTCGTAGGTCAGACGAACGGTTTCGGGATCATCATCGAGCCGATAGTCGGTGAGCGTCGCTAGGATGTCGGGATCATTTTCAAAGTCTTTGATCTCGACGCTGACCCGTATCCTGTCCTCCTTGGTGAGCTCTTCGAGCCCATCCCAGAAGTCCGCTAGTCCAAGCTGCCGCGCGCTATCGGGAAGGGACGGATCGAAAATCAGCCGTAGTGCATGAAGTAAGTTGCTCTTTCCGACTCGGTTCTCGCCCACGACGACGAGATTGCCGCCCAACCTCACATCGAGGTCGGCGAAGTTCCGAAAATTCTCAATCTTTATACGCGATAAATGCACGCCAAACCTCAATTTAAAGTTCTTACCGATGATCTATGCCTGCAACCCTAACCGTTTATTTCGATAAAGATACACCCGCAGAGAACGTGCCAGTAGGTTCGCGAATGACAGCTTCGCGTCCAAAGTGCAGAGTATTCGCTTCCGCAGCGAATGACCGCTTCCCACCGAATCTGCTGGGCGCAGTATCCGATATCGACGGTCAGAGCGGGTCGCAGGAGCGAATCTCGGTTAAGCCTGCCTTTGCCTAGCCTCCCACCAACTTTTCTTGCATTTTTGCACCGTGTTCCAGCTGAGGTTCAAGGCTTTCGCGATCTTGTTTGTCGTCCAGCCGTCATCAAAAAGCTCATTAATCCGGGCACGATCATATTTCTCGTTCGAATTTCGCGGCTTGATTTGGCGCCCGGTAGACTTGATCCACTTGGATATCGTCTGGGGCGTCGGCCCATGCTTTTTGCTCAAGATTCTAAGTGATTTACCGTTTTCCCATTCCTTCGCAATGCTTTCCAGAACATCAAACCCAGCCGTTTTTAGAGTGTAAATGGCGTCACGTCGTGTGATCTTTAGTCTTTTTGCGAACTGATCAAGAGACTTGACCTCCTGAAACAGAGGCACCAGGCCGTCGACAGGTTCTTCGATGATGATGTCAGACTGAAAGCGGTTGAAAAACATGCGCTTTTGGGCCTGCTCTTGGAATCTACGCTGTCGCTCAGTCGCACCAAGCTCGAACCCTTCACCGCGCAAGCGTTCACCTGTTGATTGTCACTGAGAACTGACCCGGCAACAGCAGAAATTGTCATTGAGAATTGACCCATGTGCAACCTTGCCCCTGCTTGATTCAGCTGGGGGCTATTGGAGTGGTAGACATGGGATTTTTGAGGGTTATTCGGAAATGGGCGCTGCGAGACAAGATGCCCATTCGCGAGATTGCGCGGCGTACAGGCGTATCTCGCAACACGATCAAGAAGTATCTGCGGGCTGGGATTGTCGAGCCCGAGTTTCAGAGACCGGACCGGCCGAGCAAGCTGGATCCGTATGCTGAGAAGCTGACAGCCTGGTTGCTGTCTGAGCAGCGCAAATCACGCAAGGAGCGGCGGACTGCCAAGCAGATGCATGCCGATCTGGTGCAGCTTGGCTTTGATGGCTCATATGAGCGGGTTGCGGCCTTTGTGCGGGACTGGAAGGGTGAACGGCAACGCGCATATCACACGACTGACCGCGGGGTCTTCGTTCCGCTGGTGTTCCAGCCTGGCGAGGCGTTTCAATTCGATTGGAGCGAGGAC
>NZ_LGHS01000006.1 GCF_001202025.1 Pseudorhodobacter aquimaris | reverse complement strand
GACAGAACAACATCAAAGGCGTTCTCCTGTGCATCCCGTAGTAATTTCTGGATGCCACTGCGCATCAGACTGGCACCGGAGATAGCCTTGTCAGAGTAAACTTCGGTCACCTCCATACCATGCCGCGCAGCGTACTCGCGACACGACCGGATTTGATCGTCAATGGACGCATCGCGCTGCATGTCGGTGGAAAAACGGGCATAGATTGCGGCGCGAAGGGGCTGTCATGGAAATATCCGAAGTTAAAGATCAGTCCTCACGCGCGTGATCGGCGCGGGCCAGTTCACGCGCGAGGGCTCTTATCAAGTCGTGCAAACGCTCTTTATGATGCGTACTTCCGGCTTGGTTGGCAACAGTGGAAACTGCCGAGGTCTGCGCACAGGGCAGGGCATCGCCCTGCGGCGTGCCTTCCTGTTGCGTAAATCTCTTCCGTTCCCGCGCCATAGCGAGTTGCTCCCGGCTCTCTTCCGGAGCACCGGAAAAGGCTTTTGAATGTTGATCCAAGGTCGCGGATTAGCCCGCCTTCCATAAGCATCATCATACATCCTTTGCCCCGCCCTAGGTGCTAAACTTTGCTAAGCAATTACGATTATTGTGGAAAACCCAACCACCAAATCCGCAAAACTCTCTACAGAGAGAGAGTTCTGCGCTTTTTTTGCGGCAGAGGTTTGGACTAGGGAACCGAGGCATCCATGGAACCACATGGCGTAATCAGAGGGACAGCTCTCGTGCTACGCTACCGCTTTCATCAGCATGGAGGAGAAGATGAAGCATTTTGTGGGACTCGACGTGTCAATGAAGGAAACGGCTGTTTGTTTGGTCGATGACCATGGGCAGCGAATTTGGGAAGGCAGCGTCGCCAGCTCGGCTGATGCCATCGCTATGATCATTCGGCAGAAGGCACCGGATCTGGTTCGGGCGGGGATGGAGACTGGGCCTCAAGCCGTTTGGCTTTGGCATGCTCTGCGAGAAAGAGGAGTTGCAGTAGATTGCATACACGCACGGCGTGCGGCAGCCGCCTTGAAGCTGCAAGCTAACAAAACCGACCGTAACGACGCCTTTGGGTTGGCTCGCCTGGTTCACAGTGGCTGGTATGAGCCGGTGGCCATTAAATCGTTTGACCGCTACCGCATGCGGGCGGTCCTCACGGCGCGCGAGCGGATAGTCCGTATGTCTACGACGATGATCAATCAGATCCGTGGACTGGCCAAAACCTTTGGCCTGACGTTGTCCGCCGGCAGGCACCATTCGGGTCCCCTCTTGATGGGGTGGACGCCCCCTCACGGCATCTTTGTGCCAAGGTAGCGGTGTCGAAACTTGCTACGAGGAGGAAGCGCCCATGGAAAAGGTTAGCATTGTTGGGCTGGATATTGCCAAGAATTCATTTCACGCACATGGAGCGGCCGAGGACGGATCGAAGGTTTTTAGTAAGGCTTTACCGCGAGGCCGAGTGTTGGAGTTTTTCGGTCGGGTTGAGCCCTGTATCATCGCCCTGGAGGCCTGTGCAGGTG
>NZ_LGHS01000005.1 GCF_001202025.1 Pseudorhodobacter aquimaris | reverse complement strand
CCTCCAATAATCCGCAAACCCTTCCAAGTCCGCCGCCGTCCCGCATCCCGTCGTTTCCAACCGTCTTCGTTTCGGTAAGGCAGCTTTTAGGCAAACTCCCCAGAACCCGCAAGAGCAAAAATTGCAAAAACATGACAACAATACAAAAGCACCAACACACAAAGGAAAAAGTTAACAAAAAAAAGCACAACAAACAAAAAATCAGCGCACAAAAAATGAGAACACAAAACCAAAATCACGAATCAATAAACGAAAATCTACGAATCCAGACAGGGAATCAGACCGAATACACAATCTCACCACCGCAAACCGTCAGAAAAACACTCAGGGAATCAATCTTCGACGACTCGACCTGCTCTATATCCCCATCAAGCATGACCAGATCTGCCGCGAGCCCCGCCTGCAAGGTCCCCGTCACACCGTCACGATGCGCGGCCCAGGCCCCGCCCGCCGTATAGGCGTGCAGACTTTGCATCAGGTCCAAGCGTTCATCAACTGCCCCGTCATAGGTGGGGCGCGTTTGCGATGCCCCCAGCCCTCGCATCACCGAGACATCTGTCACCGGCCAGTCAGAGGCAAAGGCGACCTTTGCCCCCTTCGCAACCAAACTGCGGCACAGATAGGAATCGCGCCAGCGCGCAGCGCCGATCATATCCATCGCGGGCTGCATCGCAAAATCCATCGCGCCGGGGGCATGCGGGGGCTGTAGGCTGGCAACGATTCCCAACGCTCCGAGCCGCGGAATATCCGCCCGGTCGATCAGTTCGATATGTTCGATACGGTGCCGACTGTCGCGGCGGCCATTGGCACGCACAGCCGCGGCGTAACCGTCAATCGTATTACGCACGGCCCCATCGCCGATCGCATGCACCGCAATCTGCAACCCGCGCCTGTCGATCTCGGTCGCCAGCTCCGCAAATCGTGCCGCCGGAAACAAAGGTTCCGAGCGATGCCCCCGACAGCCGGGATAATCATTGAGCATATAGGCCGTGCGACTGTCGATCACCCCGTCCATGAATATCTTCACAAAACCGCATTGCAGCCAGTCGTCGTTATAGTCACGCGTCAAAGCCTCGGCCCTGTTAAGTGCTGCAAGATCCATATGTGGCTTGAAATGAAACGGCACCTTAACCCGCGCGGTCAGTCGCCCCTCACGTCGCAAGCCGTCCAGCAGCTCCAGTGTAAAACGATTGCCATCCATATTGACCATCGAAGTGATGCCATGCGCCGCACAATGGGCCAGCCCCGCCGCCACCTTGGCGCGGTCAATCGCCAGCTCGGCCTCGCTTGGCCATGGGCTTGGCTCCTCTCCGGTGGCGATACCAAGGTTCAGCCGCGCCTCGCCGCCAAGGGCGATGACGGGGGCAAAGGCCTCAAACTCACGCAGCTCACCCGTCGCCAGGCCATCCGCGCCCATCACCACCTCATGTCCGTGCGGACACTTATGGCCATGCAATATCCCCGCCGCCCTAAGGGCCGCGGTATTGGCCCAGACAGTGTGATGATCCGCCGAGGTCATCGCAATAGGGCGCGTCGCCTCTATCAGATCCAGATCAGCGCGTGTCATCGGGTGATCCAACATGGCATAGCCTGCTCCCTGCGCCATCAACAGCGGCGCATCCGGATTTCTGGCACCGAAATCGGCAAAGGCAGCGCACAAGGCCTCCAACCCGCTGATCCCGCCGACCTGAAGATGCGCCAGTTCGGCGCCGCCAAGCACAAGATGCAGATGGCTTTCGACAAAGCCCGGCAGAACCGTGCGGCCTGCGGCATCAATCACCCGCGTCTGTGCGCAGGCCAGTGCCTCGATATCGCGGCGCGCGCCAACCGCAATAATCCGCCCGCACCCGAGTGCAACAGCCTGCGCCCTTGGCATCGCCGGATCCATCGTCAGAATCCGCGCATTGGTGACAATCAGATCTGCCTGCATAATCCGCCCCTGTTTTTACCAACTATAGGCAAGGCGACCCCCCTTAGGTCAAGCATTGCCAACACTCTGTTTCGGCAGAAAACCGACCATCTCCTCTATGATAGGGTTGACCCGTACCGCGGCTTCGTCCTTTTATCGCGCCAACAGGGTTTTCCGGCATGCCGGACCAATAAGGAATTTATGAATGTCTAGCGCCGCCAGCACCAATGGAAAATCCGTTCTCGCCTCTGACCTGAAGGTCACCGGCGATATCATTTCCAAAGGTAGTATCGAAGTCATGGGAGAGGTCGACGGCTCTATCACCTCTGAAAGCCTGATCGTCAGCCATGAAGGCGCGATCAAAGGCAATGTCGCCGCCAAGACCGTAGATCTGCGCGGACGGCTGCACGGCAAGATCGACAGCGGCGCGCTGACCCTGCGGTCGGCCGCACAGGTCACCGCCGAGATTACTTATGAAACACTGACCATCGAAAGCGGCGCACAGGTCGAAGGTGCCCTCAAGCTGGTAAAGGGATAAGGCAAACGGGCAGGACCGTGAAATCCGGTCACGCGCCGCCCTTCGTTTCGGGCGGGATCGAATAGGTCAGCCCCGCCCGCGCCACGGGGGCGGCGGTACCTTCGGAATAGATCAGCACATCCCCCACCGCCAGGACACGCCCCAGTTTGAGCAACCGCGCCTGTGCAACAAGTGCGCGGCCCGCAGCGGGTTTGCGCATGAAATCGATGCTGCAATTGGTGGTCACGGCCAATGCCACCGGCCCAAGCCGTGACAGAATTGCCAGGTAAACCGCCACATCCGCCAGCGCAAACATCGACGGCCCCGAAACCGTGCCGCCGGGCCGCAAATGACGATCAGCCACATTCAGGCGCACCTCCAGCAGGTCTTCCTCGACGCGGGTGACAGAGAAATCATTGGCCACCTGCGCAAACTCGCGCGCCAGAAACTCCGTCAACGCCCCTTGCTGCATCACTATTGCCATCAACGTCCCCTTTCTCTTTGCCCCTGCATGGGTAAACTGCCCCGAACCAAGGGGAAGAGGAAAGGCACAAATACCATGACCGACACGATTTTACAGCGTGAGGATCTTGCAGGCGGCATCGCGCGGCTGACGCTGAACACACCCCAAAGCCTGAATGCGCTTTCCGATGCGATGCTGGCCGCCCTTGACGCAGAGTTGGGGCGTCTGGCGCAGGACCCGCAAACCCGTGTTGTGATCCTGCGCGGGGCGGGCAAAGTATTTTGCGCGGGCCATAATCTGAAGGAAATGCAGGCAGGGCGCGCCAATCCCGATAAGGGGGCGGGTTATTTTGCCGATCTTTTTGCGCGCTGTGCTGATGTAATGAAGGCCATCACCACCCTGCCCCAGCCCGTGATCGCACAGGCGCACGGCATTGCGACAGCGGCAGGCTGCCAATTGGTTGCCAGTTGCGATATGGCCGTGGCCGCCCAAGGAACGCGTTTCGGAGTGAACGGGGTGAATATCGGGTTGTTTTGTTCCACGCCGATGGTCGCCCTGACCCGCAACGTCGCGGCCAAACATGCCTTTGAGATGCTGGTGACAGGGGAGTTTATCGACGCCTCGCGCGCACAGGAAATCGGGCTGATCAACCGCATTGCCGCCCCCGAAGCACTGGAGGCCGAGACCTTGGCGTTGGCGCAAACCGTGGCCAGCAAACTGGGCGCCGCCGTGCGTATCGGCAAGCGCGCCTTTTACGATCAGGCGGGGCTGCCCTTGGCTGATGCCTATGCCCATGCCGGTGCGGTGATGGTGGAAAACATGATGCTGCGCGATACCGACGAGGGGATCAGCGCCTTTATCGAAAAGCGCAAACCCGACTGGCACAGCTAAACATCGGCGCGGGGGCTGACCCCGCGCCAAAACTCACAGCTTGTAAATGCCGCGGAATTTCTCTTCGAGATAATCCAGCAACGGGCCTTCATGCGGCTCAAACCCGCAGGCCCGCGTGATCACCTCGCGCGGCTCATAAAGCCCGCCATGGGTTTGCACATTCTCACGCAGCCAGGTCGTTGCCGCCGAGGTATCCCCATCCGAAAGCTGGCTGTCGAGCTTGGGGATCGCGGCGCGCATCGCCTGATGCAAACAGCCCGCATAGAGGTTGCCCAAAGTATAGGTCGGGAAATAGCCAAACAGCCCCACCGCCCAATGCACATCCTGCAACATCCCGTTGGCAGGCTGATCCACGACATAACCGAAATCCGCCTTGAAGCGGTCATTCCAGGCGGCCTCCAGATCGCGCACGCCAAGATCGCCCAACACCAATGCGCGTTCCAGATCAAAGCGCATCATCACATGCAGGTTATATTGCACCTCATCGGATTCGGTGCGGATATAGCCCGCGCGGACCTTGTTCACGGTAGCATAAAACGCATCCGTATCCTTGGCGTTGAAATCGGCAAAATTGGCCCGCATCCGCCCCATCAGCCAGCCGGTAAAGGCGCGGCTGCGGCCAAGCTGGTTCTCATAGATCCGGCTTTGGCTTTCATGCACCCCCATCGAGGCACCGGCCCCCAAAGGGGTCAGCGCGTAATCGCGGTTGATCCCCAGCTCGTAACAGGCGTGGCCCACCTCATGCACGGTGGAATAGAAACAGTTGAACGGATCGCTTTCGACCACCCGCGTGGTGATGCGCACATCAGACCCCGAGCCGGATGAAAACGGATGCACCGCAAAATCCATCCGCCCCCGGTCCCAGTCATAGCCAAAGGCGCTGGCAAGCTCACGCGAGACACGCATCTGGCCTGCGCGCTCAAATCGGCCCTCCATCGGTTCGGGCTGATATTCTGCATCCAGCACCGCGCCGCGCAGTTCAACCAGACGCGGGCGCATCCGGTCAAACATCCCGCCAAGGCTGGCCGCGGTGGCACCCGGCTCATATTCCTCGATCAGCGCATCATAAAGATCACCGCCCTGTGCCAAATAGGCCGCCTCTTCACGCCGCAATTCGATTACACGCGCGAGGCTGGGCAGAAAACCCGCCACATCATTGGTCGACCGCGCCTCGGCCCATGTGCCTTGGGCGGTCGAGGTGACGCGCGCAATCTCTTCGGCCAAGGCGGCCGGGATTTTGGAGTTCCGCTCAAAGCTGCGGCGGATCAGGCGCAGATTGGCGCGGGCGACATCGCTTGTGGCCTCGGCCTCATCCAACCACTCCCCAAGGCGCGGGTCGGTGCGGCGGGCGTGCAAAACCGCCTCAAGCGCACCGCATTCCTCGGCTCGCTGACCGGCGGCCCCGCGCGGCATAGTGGTTTCGCGGTCCCAATCCAGACGCCCCGCAACCTGACCAAGCGCCTCTGTCTGGCGCTGAAAGGCCATCAATTCATCATATGCTTTGGTGCGGATGTTCATGCCGTGCCTTTCCGGATCGATCCCTGACGGGGATGTTGTGCAAGATGGCGCGCCCGCAGGATCAACACCCAAAGAATAATCGCCCCGACCTGATGCGAAATCGCGACATGCAATTGTGCCGCCGTCAAAACCGCCCCGATGCCCAGCACGACCTGCCCGAACATCATCACCATCACCCAATCAAAGGCGCGGCGGGTTGTGCGATGCGCCGATTTGCGCCCGCGCAGCCAGACAACAATGCCAAAGACAAACAACAGATAGCCGCTCATCCGGTGGATGAACTGTACCAAGCCGGCATTCTCGAAAAACGCATGCCACAGGGGCAGGCTACCGCCATTGCCATCAGGCACATAAAACGCATCCGCAGGGAAAAAATGACCGTTCATATCAGGCCATGTCGGAAAACCGCGCCCCGCATCAATGCCCGCAACCAGCGCGCCCAAAAGGATTTGCAGAAACGCGAAATGCATCAAGCCGGTCGACAGACCAAAGAGCTTTTTCTCCCGCACGCGCCGCGCCTGTAGCAAGTCTCCCTCGCTCCGCCCCAGCAAAAACACGTACCAAGCGATGAAGCCAAGGATCACAAAGGCCAGCCCCAGATGGGTGGCCAAACGGTAAGAGGCCACATCGACCCGATCCCCGCCCAAACCCGAGGACACCATCCACCAGCCGATCGCACCCTGCAAACCGCCAAGCGCCCCGATCCAGATCAGGCGTCCGTTCCAGCCGGTAGGGATCTTGCGGGCGACCAGAAAGCCCAAAAAGCCAACGGCCCATACAAGACCGATCACACGCCCAAGCTGGCGATGCCCCCATTCCCACCAATAGATGGTCTGAAAGGCCTCCAGCGTCATACCCTTGTTTTGCAGCTGGTATTCGGGGATGGCGCGGTATTTTTCAAACTCTGCCTCCCAGGCGGCGGCATCCATCGGCGGCAGCGCCCCGGTAACGGGCCGCCATTCGGTGATCGACAAGCCGCTGTCGGTCAGCCGCGTCAAGCCGCCCACGACGATCATCGCCATGACCAGCGCGAACAACACGATCAGCCACAGCCTTATTCCGCCCCGCGCACCTGCGTCCTTGCGCGCAATCATGCCGCCGGTGGGCCCCTTGGGCTTGGCGCCCTCTCCCACCTCTTCGAAAATACTGCGTTTTGCGGTCATGAATATCTCGCTATGGTCAGGCCTTCGTATCGGGGCGCAGGTTAGGCCGCTCCCCCCGCCGCTTCAAGACCCTGCGGACACGGGCCGCAAGGGAATGCACCGCAGAATTTAGAATTAGGCGCCTTGATTGCGACATTTCCACAACGCCGCAACGCCTGTTTATCTTGGTGCTATGCAAGCGCCTGCATCATCCCTAAAAGAGCGAAACTTAAAAAGCTGCCAATCTCAGATGGGATCAAATATGAGAATCATCGCCCTCGCCGCTGCCCTTGTTGCCGCACCTTTTTCTGCATTTGCAGGCAGCCTTGATACGGCCCCCGACACGCAGGTGGTTCAGCCATTGCCGCCGGTCAAAGCGCCCAAATTGGCCTTTACCCTGCGCGCTGGTGTGGCCGGCGCCCCCGCCTATTTCGGTGCCAAGGATCTGGAGGCTGGACCCGATTTCGCCTTTAGCCTGAAATATCTGGCGCTGCCCGGCGGACGGAGCTTTGGCTCCACCGACCCTAAGGCGGTAAAATACGGCTTGGGGCTGCGCGGCTCTTTTCGCTATATCGCCAAGCGTACCGCCACCGACGATCCTGAGCTGGCCGGCATGAATGACGTAAAAGCCACCGCAGAGCTGGGCCTTGGCCTTGGCTACACCCAGCGCAATTTTGAGGCCTTTGCAGATGTGCGCTACGGTGCCATCGGCCACCACGCCTGGGTCGGCGAACTGGGCGCCAATGCCGTTGTCCACCCGAATGAAAAACTGACACTGCGCGCAGGTCCACGGGTTTTCTTTGGCGATAGCGATTATGCCGACACCTATTTCGGCGTAAGTGCCGCCGAGTCGACCGCAAGCGGTTTTGCCGCCCATTCTGCCAGCGGTGGCGCGCTGTCCGCAGGGGTCGAATTGGGGGCAACCTATGCCGTCAATGACGCTTGGGGCATCGACGGGGCGCTGCGTTGGGATAAATATCTGGGTGATGCGAAATCCTCACCCATCGTGCAGCAGGGCAAAACAACAATGTCAGCCTGCGCATCGGTCTTGTGCGCCGCTTTTCGTTCTGAACGGATGCAAAGGGGCCGCGCAACCGGCCCCTTTTTACTTGTCCAGATGTCGCGCGATTTGGCGTAGCATCCCGTGAAAGGTCGCCACCTCGGCCTTGCTCAGGCCAAGCCGCCCCCACATGTTGCGCAGGCTTTGCTTCATCCCGGGCACTTTGGCCGACGGATAGAAAAACCCCGCCGCCTCCAGCTTTTCCTCAAAATGATCGCCCAGCTTTTCCACCTCAACCCGGCTGGCAAATTCGGTGCGGTTAAAGCCCATCACCTCAGGCACCACTTCCTGTGTTTGACGCACCCATTCATAGCCCATCAATAAAACACATTGCGCAAGGTTCAGGCTGGGGAAATCCGGGTTCACCGGCACCGTGATAATTGCATTGGCTTGCACCACATCGTCATTCTCAAGGCCCGCGCGTTCGGGGCCGAACATCACAGCAACCTTTTTGCCCGCCGCCACAAGGGCACGCGCACGGGCCATTGCGGCCTCGGGGGTCATGATCGGTTTGGTCAGTTCGCGCCCCCGCGCCGTGGTGGCAAAGACGTAATCGCAATCGCCAATCGCGGATTGCACATCACCAAAAAGCCCCGCCTCATCCAACAGCCGCCCCGCGCCCGATGCCATCGCCACCGCCTTCTGGTTGGGCCAGCCGTCGCGCGGATCGACAACGCGCAGCCGCTCCAACCCGAAATTGAGCATGGCACGCGCAGCCCCGCCGATGTTCTCCCCCATTTGCGGGCGCACCAGCACAAAGGCCGGCGGCACCTGATCGATCACAGGAACCTGTGTCTCATTATCATCTGTCATCACCATGGCCTTCGCGTTGCGGATATGCCCGCGCCTGATACGCCCGCGCCCCTGCGATGACAAGCAGGCGCCGGTGGCACAATCGACAAACCACGCGTAGCCAAGGCCGAAAATCTGCGCTAAAGCGACCTTCAGACATCAGGAGTATCCATCATGGTCGAAGCCGAGCGCCCGCAAATCTATCTTATCACGCCGCCTGTCTTTGAACTGGGCAGCTTTACCGAACAGCTCAAATCCGTGCTGGACACGCATGAAATCGCTTGCCTGCGCCTTAGCCTTGCCGAGCGGGATGAGGACAGCCTGTCACGTGCCGGCGACGCCCTGCGTGAGGTGGCCCATGCCCGCGACGTGCCGATCGTGGTGGAAAACCACGTGCTTTTGGCCGGTCGCTTGGGGCTGGACGGGGTGCATCTGACCGACACCCGCAAGAGCATCCGCAAGATGCGCGACGAGATGGGCGCGGATGCGATCATCGGTGCTTTTTGCGGCGTCACCCGTCATGACGGCATGAACGCGGCCGAGGCAGGGGCGGACTACATCTCGTTCGGGCCGGTCGGGGACAGCACCCTTGGCGATGGCAGCAGCGTGGATTTCGAATTGTTCGAATGGTGGTCCGCGATGATCGAAGTCCCCGTCGTCGCCGAGGGCGCGTTGACGGTGGAGCTGGTCGAAAAATACGGCCCCGTCACTGATTTCTTTGGCATCGGCAGTGAAATCTGGGCCACAGAGAATGCCAGTGACGCGCTCAAGGCGTTGTTGCAGCCTTTGGGATAACACCGGCATGACCCGCACGGATCACCGCCTCACATTGCGCGGCCAGATCCTTGCGGTTCTTGAACTCATCAACAGCAAGGGGGGGGTGAAAGGTCACCTCCACCGTGCCGCGCCGGGGTTGCGCCAAAAGGCGCAGCAAATGTGGCGCGAAATCCATATCTCCCCACCAGCCATAGAACCGCGCATCCGCCCCCTTTGGCGCGCGATAGCGCACCGAGACCGGCTGGATATGCATCACCGCCTCCATCCCATGCGTGAAAAAGGCCGCAAACAGTGTGGATTTGAACGGCAAAACCCGCAGGCTGTCCGTGCTCGTCCCTTCGGGGAAAAACAGCAAGCGATGCCCCATGCGCAATCTGGCCTCGAACTCAGCCTGTTGGCGACGGGCCTGCGCCGGATCGCGGGTGATGAAAACCGTCCCCGTTGCGCGGGCGAGCCAGCCGATACCCGGCCAGCGCGCAACCTCGGCCTTGGACACGAAATAGACCCGATCACAGGCGTTGAGCACAAAAATATCCAGCCATGAGGCGTGATTGGCCACCACCGCCCCCCGCTCGCGCATTGGCTCCCCCTTGATATGCAGCCGCACCCCCATGACCCAAAGCGCCGCCTTGCAGACCGCTTGGGTAATATAGGGCGTCACGGGGCGCGCGTGTTTGGCCAAAGGCACCTCGAACAAACGCACAATCAGCAAGAGCAGCAAGCCGCCATAGGTAACAACCGCAAAGGGCACCAGCCGCAACACCACCAGCAACCATCCAAGCGGCGTGATCGCAGAGGCGGGTGGCGGGGCCTCTTTCCACATGGTCATGCTTGTTTGCGCTCATAAAAGCGGCGGTGGCGCGCCGACATCTGGCCGGTATCCATCACCAGACACACATCCGTGGTGTTAAAGGCATGATCGACATAGGCCCCCTCGCCAACAAAACCGCCAAGCCGCAAATACGCCTTGATCAACGCAGGCGTGCCCAGCATCGCCGCAACCCGGTCGACATCCTGCGCGCCGATCAGGTCCATCCTTTGCGCGTTTGGCCCGATTGCCCGCACCCGCAAATCTTCGGGCGCAAGGTGGTTGTGGTATAAATTTGCCAAAGGCTGCGCAAGCACATCTGCATCGGTGCCATGGAAACTGGCTGCCCCGAACATCACCTCAATGTCGCGGGCCAAAACATATTCCGCCAGTGCGTTCCACAGATGAAACATAGCCGCCCCGCCACGATAATCGGGATGCACACAAGAGCGCCCAAGCTCCAGCAACCTCTTGCCCGATGCCTTCAGTGCCGAAATGTCGAACTCATCCTCGGAATAGAACCGCTGCCCCGGCGCGCCCGGCAAAAGGCGGTAAACGCCCACGACATCCTCCATCTGCGCCGCGTCGCGCCGTGTGTCGATCAGCAAAAGATGGTCGAACACCTCATCAAAGGCATCGCACTCTAGCCGCGCATCATGGTCCACCAAGGGACCATCCGCGCCCAGCTCCTCTACGAATACCCGATACCGCAGGCGCTGCGCCGCCGCGAGGTCACGACTGTCACCCGCCAGACGCAAGGTGAAATGTCGGTCGCTCTGCTGCATAATCGCCCCATCGTTACGTTGCGTGCCATACCTAAGTCGCCCTCCATTCCTTTGCAACAGCAAGGAAATGGACGTGCAATCACAGGTTGAACTTCCCGAACCCCGGCATTAATCTTTATGATCAACACTCCAAACCGGTTCCAGCGTAATGATCCGCCCGTCAATCGTCACTTTGCCCTGATGTTCAAAGTTCACTGTAATCCGGTCGCCCACGCGTGATTGCACTTGCCCCACACCCCAGTCGAGCTGTTGCGGATGCCGCACAAGCATCCCCGGCTCTAACATATAATTCATTCTCTTACCTCCAGACAGGACGATCCATGACCGACCAAACCGACCTTACAGCGCTTCTTGGTTCTCGTATTTGCCATGACCTTATCAGCCCGATTGGGGCCATCGGCAATGGTGTAGAACTGCTGATGATGGAAGGTAGCACACCCTCGCCGGAATTGATCCTGATTGCCGAAAGCGTGGCCTCGGCAAATGCACGCATCCGGTTTTTCCGCATCGCCTTTGGTCTGTCCAGTAGTGAACAGCGCCTCAGCCGGACCGAGATTTCCAAGGTACTGGCCGACACCAGTCAGGGGGCGCGGGTCTCTTTGGATTGGGCGCTGACGACGGATGTCTCGCGGGCGGATGCAAAGCTGGCCTTCCTTGCGATCATGTGTTGCGAAACCGCGCTGGCCTATGGCGGGCGCGTCAAGATCAGCCTTGAGGGAAGCAAGATCCATGTCACCGCACAAGCAGAACGCCTGCGCATTGATCCCCCGCTTTGGGACAGCCTGTCGGCTCCGACCCCTGACCTGACGCCGGCGCAAGTGCATTTTGCCCTTTTTGCCGCCGAGATCGCGCATCAAAACCGCAGGCTCTTGACCGAGATCACAGGGACCGAGATCCGGCTGACCTTCTAAGCTGATTTTCTGAAGGTCGGGGCGGGTCAGAACCCTGCCCGCGCCCCGACATCCGATATTATTCATAATCTTTACAAGAAACATGAATTTCACTTTCGGTTAAAGACAGCATAGAACACGCCAGACCCCAACCTGAGGATTCTGCCGTGCCCCTTCCGCTTTCACCCGTTTTCCAAGCCCTCGAGACCAGCGCCCGCGAGCGTATCATGATCCTTGACGGCGCCATGGGAACCCAGATCCAGTCCCTGCATCTGGCCGAAGAGGATTATGCAGGCACTGCCTCGGGGC
Source organism: Pseudorhodobacter aquimaris (assembly GCF_001202025.1). GTDB lineage: Bacteria > Pseudomonadota > Alphaproteobacteria > Rhodobacterales > Rhodobacteraceae > Pseudorhodobacter > Pseudorhodobacter aquimaris. The sequence continues at coordinate 2,441 of NZ_LGHS01000005.1, read as the reverse complement.
ATGTTTGTCGCCATCACACCGACCATCCGCAAAAGGGCAACAACGATCTGTTGATCCTGACCCAGCCCAAAGCGCTGGAAGAAATTCATTTCGATTTCGCCATGGCCGGTGCGGATATTGTCGAGACCAATACATTTTCCGCGACCACCATCGCGCAGGCCGATTACGGGTTACAAGCCGCCGTGCCCGACCTGAACGCAGAAGGCGCACGCATTGTGCGCCGCGCGTTGGACCGCGCCACTGCGATTGACGGCAAGCCCCGCTATGTCGCCGGGGCTGTGGGGCCAACGAACCGCACGGCGTCCCTTTCGCCTGATGTCAGCGATCCGGGCTTTCGTGCCGTGACCTTTGATGATCTGCGCGTCGCTTACGGCGAACAGATCCGCGGGCTTATTGCGGGCGGCGCCGATATCATCATGATCGAAACAGTTTTTGACACGCTGAACGCCAAAGCCGCCATTTTCGCCTGTTTTGAGGCGTTTGAGGCCCATGGAACCCGCCTGCCGATCATGATTTCAGGCACCATCACCGATGCTTCGGGCCGGACCCTTTCGGGGCAGACACCCACCGCCTTCTGGCATTCGGTCAAACATGCGCGGCCCTTTACCGTGGGCCTCAACTGTGCGCTGGGGGCGGCGGCGATGCGTCCGCATATGGCGGAACTGGCGGCGGTGGTTGATACCTTCACCTGCGCCTATCCCAATGCCGGGCTGCCAAATGCCTTTGGCCAATATGACGAGGGCCCCGAGGCGACGGCAAGCCAACTGGCAGGCTTTGCCGAGGAAGGCCTGCTGAACGTGGTGGGCGGCTGTTGCGGCACCACCCCCGACCATATCCGCGCGATTGCCGAGGCCGTTGCCCCCTTCGCCCCCCGCAAAATCCGCCAAGAGGAAGCAGCATGACCCGTTATCTTCGCCTCTCCGGTCTGGAACCCTTTGTCCTGACCCCCGACATCCCATTTGTGAACGTGGGTGAGCGGACGAACGTCACCGGCTCTGCCAAATTCCGCAAGCTGATTACCAACCGCGATTACACCGCCGCCCTGGATGTGGCACGCGATCAGGTAGAAAACGGCGCGCAGATCATCGACATCAACATGGACGAAGGCCTGATCGACTCACAGGCGGTGATGGTTGATTTTCTGAACCTCGTGGCGTCGGAACCCGATATCGCCCGCGTACCGATCATGATCGATTCATCGAAATGGGAGGTGATCGAGGCCGGTTTGAAATGCGTTCAGGGCAAATCCGTCGTCAACTCCATCAGCATGAAAGAAGGCGAAGAAGCCTTTCGCCACCATGCCCGCCTGTGTCTTGCCTACGGGGCGGCGGTCGTGGTCATGGCCTTTGACGAACAGGGACAGGCCGATACCTGCGCGCGCAAGATAGAGATCTGCACCCGCGCCTACCGTATTCTGGTGGATGAGGTCGGCTTTCCCCCCGAGGATATCATCTTTGACCCCAACGTTTTTGCCATTGCCACCGGGATTGAGGAACATAACAACTACGGCGTAGATTTCATTGAGGCAACGCGCTGGATCAGGGCCAATTTGCCCTATGCCCATGTTTCGGGCGGGGTGTCGAACCTGTCATTTTCCTTCCGCGGGAATGAACCTGTGCGCGAGGCGATGCATGCCGTTTTCCTTTATCACGCCATTCAGGCGGGGATGGATATGGGCATCGTCAACGCGGGTCAGCTTGCGGTTTACGACCAGATCGACCCCGATCTGCGGGAACGCTGTGAGGATGTCATCCTTAACCGGCGCGAGGATGCGACCGAACGGATGCTGGAGGTTGCCGAACGTTTCCGTGGTGGCGGCGCGCGCGAGGAGAAGGTCCGCGATCTGGCGTGGCGGGACTGGCCCAATGACAAGCGGCTGGAACATGCGCTGGTCAATGGTATCACCGAATTCATCGAGGCCGATACCGAAGAAGCCCGTCTTGCCGCCGAGCGCCCCCTGCATGTGATCGAAGGCCCGCTGATGGCGGGGATGAACGTCGTTGGCGATCTCTTTGGCGCGGGCAAGATGTTCCTGCCGCAGGTGGTCAAATCCGCCCGTGTGATGAAACAGGCCGTGGCCGTCCTTTTGCCTTATATGGAAGAGGAGAAACGGCTGAACGGCGGCGAGGGGCGGCAATCGGCCGGCAAGGTCTTGATGGCCACCGTAAAGGGCGATGTGCATGACATCGGCAAAAACATCGTCGGCGTGGTTCTGGCCTGCAACAACTATGAGATCATCGACCTTGGCGTGATGGTGCCGCCGCAAAAGATCCTGCAAACCGCGCGGGAGGAAAACGTCGATATCATCGGCCTGTCCGGCCTTATCACGCCCAGCCTTGACGAGATGGCCCATATGGCCGCCGAGATGGAGCGCGAAGGTTTTGACATACCGCTGCTGATCGGGGGGGCGACCACCTCCAAGGTGCATACGGCGGTGAAAA
>NZ_LGHS01000004.1 GCF_001202025.1 Pseudorhodobacter aquimaris | reverse complement strand
GCTGACATCAGGCGAAAGGGACGCCGTGCGGTTCGTTGGCCCCACAGCCCCGGCGACATAGCGGGGCTTGCCGTCAATCGCAGTGGCGCGGTCCAACGCGCGGCGCACAATGCGTGCGCCTTCTGCGTTCAGGTCGGGCACGGCGGCTTGTAACCCGTAATCGGCCTGCGCGATGGTGGTCGCGGAAAATGTATTGGTCTCGACAATATCCGCACCGGCCATGGCGAAATCGAAATGAATTTCTTCCAGCGCTTTGGGCTGGGTCAGGATCAACAGATCGTTGTTGCCCTTTTGCGGATGGTCGGTGTGATGGCGACAAACATGCCCCGAGGCAGTGCCTGCATAATCCTCTTCGGCCAGATGCAGGGACTGGATCTGGGTTCCCATGGCGCCGTCAAGGATCATGATACGCTCGCGGGCGCTGGTCTCGAGGGCTTGGAAAACGGGTGAAAGGGCGATGTGCATGACATCGGCAAAAACATCGTCGGCGTGGTTCTGGCCTGCAACAACTATGAGATCATCGACCTTGGCGTGATGGTGCCGCCGCAAAAGATCCTGCAAACCGCGCGGGAGGAAAACGTCGATATCATCGGCCTGTCCGGCCTTATCACGCCCAGCCTTGACGAGATGGCCCATATGGCCGCCGAGATGGAGCGCGAAGGTTTTGACATACCGCTGCTGATCGGGGGGGCGACCACCTCCAAGGTGCATACGGCGGTGAAAATCGCGCCGCGCTATAGCAAAAACCAAGCCGTCTATGTGCTGGATGCCAGCCGCGCCGTCGGCGTTGTCAGCCAGCTTTTGAACCCCGAAACCAAGGCCACCTATATCGAGGGGATCCGCGAGGAATATGTCACCGTCACCGACCGCCACGAACGGGCAGAGCGCGCCAAGCTGCGCCTGCCGCTGGCAACAGCGCGGGCCAATCCGGTGCAGATCGACTGGACGGGTTATACCGTCCCCGCTCCGACATTCACCGGCCCGCAGGTGATCGACGACTGGGATCTGGCCGAGATCGTGCAATATATCGACTGGACTCCGTTCTTTCAAACATGGGAGCTGAAGGGTGTCTATCCAAAGATCCTGCAAGACGAACGCCAGGGAGAGGCGGCGCGCGCGCTCTTTGACGATGCGCAGGCGATGTTACAACAGATCGTCGATGGCAAATGGTTCGCCCCCCGCGCTGTGGTCGGTTTTTGGCCCGCCAATGCGGTTGGCGATGACATTCGCCTCTTTACCGATGAGTCGCGACAAACCCCGCTGTCGACATTCCACACCCTGCGTCAGCAACATACCAAACGCCCCGGTCGCCCGAATGTGGCCCTGGCCGATTTCATCGCCCCCGAGGGCGTGGCCGATTATATCGGCGGCTTTGTCGTGACCGCAGGCCCCGAAGAGGCCGCGATTTCCAAGCGGTTCGATAAGGCAAATGACAACTACTCGGCCATTCTGGTCAAGGCACTTGCCGACCGCATTGCCGAGGCGATGGCCGAACTGATGCACCAGCGCGTGCGCCGCGATCTGTGGCCCTATGCCGCCGATGAAACCTTCGCCCCTGATGAACTGGCCGCCGAGCCCTACCGTGGCATCCGCCCCGCCCCCGGCTATCCGGCCCAGCCCGATCATACCGAAAAGCTGACATTGTTCAGCCTGCTGGATGCGACCGCGGCAACAGGTGTGGAACTGACCGAGAGCATGGCGATGTGGCCCGGATCCTCCGTCTCGGGGATGTATATCGGCCATCCCGATGCCTATTATTTCGGTGTCGCCAAGGTAGAGCGTGATCAGGTGCAGGATTATGCAGAGCGCAAAGGCATGACCTTTGAAGAGGCCGAACGTTGGCTGGCGCCGATCCTGAATTACAGCCCCCAATCAGCCGCCTCTGTGGCCGCCGAATAAAGCGCCGAATATGAAAAAGCCCCGCCATTGCGGGGCTTTTTAAATCATCCAGATCAAAACGGTTTTTTCAACGCATCGATCAAGTCGGTCTTTTCCCAACTAAAACCACCATCCGCATCGGGTTCGCGCCCGAAATGGCCATAGGCCGCGGTACGTGCATAGATTGGCTTGTTCAGCGCCAGCTGTTCACGGATGCCGCGCGGGGTCAGATCCATCGCCGCCCAAACGGCCTTTTCCAACTCTGCATCCGGCACCGCACCCGTCCCATGCGTATCGACATAAAGCGACATCGGCTTGGCCACGCCAATCGCATATGAAAGCTGAATGGTGCAACGATCGGCCAACCCTGCCGCCACCACATTCTTTGCCAGATAGCGCGCCGCATAGGCCGCCGAACGGTCGACCTTGGTCGGGTCCTTGCCCGAGAACGCACCGCCACCATGAGGGGCCGCACCGCCATAAGTATCCACGATGATCTTGCGCCCCGTCAGACCGGCATCGCCGTCAGGCCCCCCGATGACAAAGGTGCCAGTCGGGTTCACCCACCATTCCGTTTGCGGCGTGATCCAATGTGCGGGCAGAACCTCACGGATATAGGGCTCCACAATCGCGCGGATGTCGTGGCTGGTCTGTTTTTTGTGTTCGTGCTGGGTCGACAGCACGATGGATGTCACCTCTACCGGCTTGCCATCCTCATAGCGCAGGGAAATCTGGGACTTCGCATCGGGGCGCAGCGTGGATTCCTGCCCTGATTTACGCACCTCGGCAAGACGTTTCAAAATAGCATGGCTATAGAGGATCGGCGCGGGCATAAGCGCATCCGTCTCACGACAGGCATAGCCGAACATGATGCCCTGATCGCCGGCACCATCCTTGTCCACACCCTGCGCGATATGCGCCGACTGCTCATGCAAGAGGTTCTGGATCTTTACCGTTTCCCAATGGAACTTCTTTTGCTCATAGCCGATATCGCGGATACAATCGCGCACGATGCCTTCGACATTGCCCATCATTTCCGTCAGCTTGACCGGGTCAGACAGCCCGACTTCGCCACCAACCACAACCCGTTTGGTCGTTGCAAAGGTTTCGCAAGCGACGCGGGCGTTCGGCTCTACCGCGATGAAAGCATCCAGAACGGCATCCGAGATCCGGTCGCAGACCTTATCGGGATGACCCTCTGAAACGGATTCAGAGGTGAAGATATAGTTGTTGCGTGTCATGAAAAGTGCTCCGTTAGGTGTAATCCGCCACGCCAGGAAGCCGTTGTGACGGTTGAACCTTGGCGTTATGCCCCTCCGGACCCCAAGTCAAGCCTTGCGGCGCAACCTGTGCGAAAGTAACGCCCCCACCACCGCCAATAGCAGCAATAACACGGGCCAATCGCCAAAACGCGCGTAGGGTGGTTGGCGCAACGGGGGCGGCAAGGCCGCATCGACAAAGGCACTGATCCCCAGCGGGATATGCGCCACCACCCGGCCCCGCGCATCAATCACCGCCGAAACCCCGGTATTGGCAGCGCGCAGCAAGGGCAGCCCTTGCTCGATCGCACGCAGGCGGGCTTGGGCCAAATGCTGCCACGGGCCGGTCAGCGTGCCAAACCACGCGTCATTGGTCACCTGTAAAATCCAGTCGGCACGCTGGGGGGCGGCCCGCAAATCCTGCGGGAAAACCGCTTCATAGCAAATCAATGGCACCGCATGGCCCAACCCCGCACCCAAATCCAACACCGCCGCCCCCGGCCCCGCAGAATAGCCCGCGCCCAGTTGCGAGGCAAAAGCCTGCAACCCGAACAATTGAAACGCCAGATCGCCAAAGGGGATATATTCGCCAAAGGGCACCAGATGATGTTTGTCATAGAGCCGTGCAACACGCCCGTCCGCATCGATCACAGCAATGGAATTATACCCGCGCGTGCCTTGCACCCGCTGGATGCCGACGGCAACCTGCGCGCCCTGCCCGGCACCCGCAATGGTTCGCAATAAATCCTCATTATTGTTCAACAGATAGGGCACCGAGGTTTCCGGCCATACCACCAGATCAGGGCGCCCCTGGCTGCCGCTGGCCTCGGTCAATTCCAGCAGACGTTGCAGGTGATCATAGGCACGCGAAGGATCCCATTTCAGCTGCTGATCCGCATTCGGTTGCACCAGCCGGATGATCGCCGGGTCCTCGGGGTAGGTCGGGCTGGGCAAATCATCGCCCCATGTCTGAAGCCCCACCACCAATACGGCCGAAAGCCCCAGCCAGCGCCAGCCAAAGGCGGCAGGCAAAGCGGCCAGCAAGACGGAGAACAGCGTAAGCCCGCCCGCCCCCCAGATCGCGGCGGATTGCGCGACCGGGGTATCGATCCAGACATGCCCGATCATCGCCCAGGGAAAACCCGTCAGCACATAGCCGCGCGCCAGCTCTGCCAAAGTCAGAAACACGCCGACCCCAATCACACGGGACCGCATCCCCTGCCCCAGATGATATCCACCCCATGCCGCCAAGGCCCAGAACAGACCCAAGCCAAATGGCAAAAGCACCAGAACAAAGGGGATCATCCAAGCGTAGGTTTCAGGCTCTATCAAAAAGGGTTCGATGATCCACGACAGAGAAAGCGTGAAATATCCCCCCGCCAGAAACAGCCCCAGCCAAGCCGCCCGCCCCGCAGAGCTTGCACGGGCCACCAGCAACAATGCCGCGGTGAGCGCGGAGAGCGACAAAAGCCAAAACCCCCAAGGCTCTTGCCCAGAGGCCATGACGGCCCCAAGGCCAAAGGCCAGACCAAGCCGATGCCATCCCGGCCAGCCGCCCGCAAGGCGGCGGATCATTCGGCGGCTGCTTTGATTTCTGTGGGGATTTTGCGTGGCGCGCCGGGACGCCGCACACGCAACCGCTTGATCCGGCGCGGATCGGCATCGACGACCTCGAATTCCGCCCCGCTCTCATGGGGGATAATTTCACCGCGCGCAGGAATACGGCCCAAGCGCAAGAACACCAGCCCGCCAAGAGTATCGACATCCCCATCATCATCGCCGTTGCTCAGGGTCACACCCAAGGCCTGCTCAAACTCATCCAAAGGTGCGTTGGCCTGCGCCAAGAACACCCCTTCAGGGTCTTCCTTCCACAGCGCGCCTTCTACCTCGTCATGCTCATCATCAATCTGGCCAATAACCGTTTCGATCAAATCCTCAATCGTGACAAGCCCGTCAACGCCGCCATATTCGTCAATGACCAGCGCCATATGGACCCGTTCCTTCTGCATCTTTTGCAGCAAGACACCAAGCGGCATCGAGGGTGGGGCATAAAGCATGGGACGTAACAGCTTGCGCAACGAAAAACGTCCCGAGGCGCCGGCAAACCCGTATTGCAGCGCGAGGTCCTTCAGCAACACAAGGCCAAGCGGATGGTCCAGCGTGTCCTTGTAAACTGGCATCCGACTGAATCCGTTTTCACGGAACACCTCAACCAGTTCTTCTTTTCCGATGGTTACAGGGACGGCGGTGATTTCCACCTTGGGAACCGCCACATCATCCACCCGCAGCTTGCGCAGATTTGCCATTCCAGTACCTGACGCCGGGCGTATCGGACTCTGAACAGGCTGTTCCTCCCCCTCGGGGGAGCTGTCTTGCGGGCTGAGCGCGTCAAAAATGCGCCCGAAAAAACCGCGTTGCGGAGGTTCGTCTTCTTCTTGGTCTGCCCCGCTCTGGCTCTCTGCCAAAGTGACCGACCCGTTATTCGTACTACCCATCTGTCCTTTTCCGACCAAGACCCCAACAATACAGGGGCTAAATAACATATGGGTCCGACAGACCCAGTTTTTCAAGTATGCGCGCTTCTGTTGTTTCCATCAATATGGCATCTGTATCGTCAATATGGTCATAGCCCAGAAGATGTAACAATCCGTGAACCACCAAATGGGTCACATGATCGGCCATCGGCTTTGCCGCGGCATCGGCCTCGGCCAAGCAGGTGTCCCATGAGATCGCAATGTCGCCAAGGTGTTCTGGGTCGTCCGCGGGGCCCGCTTCGGGCAAATCCGGCACTTCGCCCGCATATTCGGCGGCCCGTTCCTCGGATGGCCAAGACAGCACATTGGTTGGTGTGGGTTTGCCACGAAAATCCGCGTTGAGCGTCGCAATATGCGCATCGTCACACCCCATCAGACACAGGGTAAACCCTTGAACAGGCAAGCCAAGCGCCTTTAATGCGGCATCACAGGCACGGGTTGCCACACCGGCAAGCCCGAAGGCTTCCCAGCGCGGGTCTTCGATCACGATGTCAACCAGCGGATCCATCATCCGCCTCATATGCTTCGATTATGCGCGCAACAAGCGGGTGGCGCACAACATCCTTGGAGGTGAAATAATTAAAGCTGACGCCCCGCACCCCGTTCAGGATACGTTCGGCATCAGACAGGCCGCTGGCCGTGCCGCGCGGCAGGTCGACCTGCGTGCGGTCACCGGTAATAACCATGCGCGAACCTTCGCCCAAACGGGTCAGGAACATCTTCATCTGCATTGTTGTGGCGTTTTGCGCCTCATCCAGCACCACAAAAGCATTCGCCAAGGTGCGGCCCCGCATGAAGGCCAGTGGCGCGATCTCGATCCGCTTGTCCTCCATCAACTTGGCAAGCTGTTTTTGCGGCAGGAAATCATTCAGCGCATCGTAGAGCGGCTGCATATAGGGGTCGATTTTTTCCTTCATGTCACCGGGCAAAAAGCCAAGGCGTTCACCAGCCTCAACGGCAGGACGTGACAGGATGATCTTGTCAACGGCCCCCGCCAGAAACATGGTTACGCCAACGGCCACAGCCAGATAGGTCTTGCCCGTTCCCGCAGGCCCGATCCCAAAGCCGAGATCATTGTCAAACAGGTTGGCAACATAGGCCTTTTGGGCCTCGGTCCGCGGCTCAACCGGTTTCTTACGGGTGCGAAGTGCATAGCGATCCGTGCCGACCATCTCCATCTGCTCGGGCGGGCTAAGCGCGCGATCCGGCATCTTGCGGCCCAAACGAATGGCCCCGTCAATATCGCCAGCTTCAATCCCGCGCCCCGCCTCCAGCCGGGCATAGAGCGATTGCAGCACAGCCGTTGCATATTCACGCGCATCCGCCGCGCCAATCACCGCCAGAAGATTGCCACGGTGCAGAATATTTACACCGGTTTGCTGCTCAACTTGCGCCAGATTTCGATCAAACTCACCGCAAAGCTCAATCAACAACCGATTATCGGGAAACTCCAGCAGGGTTTCTACAGTCTCTTGCGGGGTGATCATCGTGCCTGTTCCCAAGGAATTCTCCTTCTAGCTTGGGGCCTGCATAAACTGTGGGGTCATTTCGGGCCAAAGCAAGGGGCTATCTGTGCCAAACCTGCAAAAAGCGCGGAATTTCTCCACGATCCCGATCCAAAATAAAGGGCCGCAGCTTGCGCTACGGCCCGGTAAACCCGTTTGGCCATCGTTTAGCGACGGACAACCACAGTCTTGCGGCCATGTCCCGAAACGCTGTCTTTGATGCCTTCGGTTGTCGATTGATATTCACGGATCACCGTCCCGGGCGGGTAACGCCCATCACAGATAGGCAGGCCCGATACCGGGTCAAAGCGTGGCGTGGCATAACCTTCCAGCCCGTCATCGATGATCCAGTTCTGGCAACCATCCGGATCATAGGCAATAGCGGCACGGCCATTGGCCAATACGCCCTCGTCATGGCCCTGATCCTTCCCCGTGGCGATGATCGAGGATGCACCGCGGTACCCTTCGGTCCCTTCAAAGTTTTCACAGCCCATCAGTGCCAAGGCAGCAATCAGACCTGCGCTCAATTTCATTGCATTGATCATATCTGTTACCACCTGTAGCAAACGATTTCGACCCGACGGTTCTTCTGCATACCTTTGGCAGAAGAGTTGGGCGCAACGGGGCGTGTTTCCCCGTATCCCATCTGACGCTCTACCGCCGCCCCGACCGAGCGGGCAACAGTGCCAACAGAGGCGGCGCGCCGCTCTGACAGGCTTTGGTTATAGGCATGCGAGGCGCGGCTGTCGGTATGGCCATAGATGCCGTAGCCGAACGCATCCGTGCGTTGAAAGAATTCTTGCAAGCGGGCGCGCCCCTTGGCAGTCAACCGCGCGCTGTCGGTGTGGAACAGCGTGTCGCTGTTTTCCACCAGACAGGTGTTCTTCTTGAGGCAAACCGGCTTACCCGTTTTCGGGTCCCGCCGCGGCACCATATAGCCTTCCAGGCCACCATCCGCCCACCAGTGCATACAACCGTCGTCGTCGACCCAAAGGCCCCATTCGATCTGCCCGGTCACTTGCGGCTTTGCCAGAACCGCAGACGGACCAGAAAGACCGAGCGCAAGCGCAGCCGCACCGATCATGACCTTCATCGTATTGGTAATCTGTTTTCTCACAGTGGTAACCCCCCCGGGTTCACGCATACTTGATATCTATTCAAGACCTGCAATTCCACGCCATAATTGTAAAGCAAAAACTAGACCCTAGCACCATATTGCCGCAGCGATTGTTGCGCTGGGGGCGTTTTTCTGGGGTTTTTTGCCCCCTTTTTACAGGAAACCCGCGCTAATCGTTAAGGCAGTCGTACCGCGGCAAGCGAATTGGTTTTTGACTCCGTCACCCGCACGCGCACCAATTCCCCGGGTTTTCCGGCCGGATCGGTGACGTGAACCGCGTGAAGATGATCCGATTTTCCCACCATCTGCCCCTCTTGACGGCCCTGCTTTTCATAAAGCACGTGCACGTCACGCCCTACCATCGCATCCTGTGCCGCACGCTGTTGCGATGTCAGCAGGGCCTGCAATTCTTGCAGACGGGCATCGGCTACGGCGGTTTCCACCTCGGGCTTTTCAGCCGCCGGGGTGCCGGGACGGGCAGAATATTTGAACGAATAGGCCATCCCGTAACCGACCTCGCGCACCAGCGCCAAAGTCTCTTGGAAATCGGCATCTGTTTCGCCCGGAAAGCCGACGATGAAATCAGAGGTCAGCAAAATATCGGGCCGTGCCGCACGAATACGGTCCAGCACGCGCAGGTAATCGGCCGCCGTATGCTTGCGGTTCATCGCCTTAAGGATGCGATCCGACCCCGATTGCACCGGCAAATGCAGATAGGGCATCAGTTGCGGGCAATCGCCATGGGCCGCGATCAGGTCATCCTCCATATCATTGGGATGGCTGGTCATATAGCGCAGACGGTCGATCCCCTCGACCGCCGCCAGTTCGCGGATCAACCGCGCCAGGCCGTAACCATTGGCATTATAGGCATTCACATTCTGGCCCAGCAAGGTCAGTTCCCGCACCCCGCGCGAGGCCAGATTGCGGGCCTCGGCCAACAGACGCTCAGGGGGGCGGCTGACCTCGGCACCGCGGGTATAGGGCACCACACAAAAGGCGCAGAACTTGTCACAGCCTTCCTGCACCGTCAAAAAGGCCGCTGGGCCACGCATGGCCTTGCGTTCGGGCAAATGGTCAAACTTGTCCTCGGGCGGGAATTCGGTATCGATCGCGCGCTCGCCCTTTTGCACCTTGGCTTCCATCTGGGGCAAACGGTGATAGCTTTGCGGGCCGACGACCAGATCCACCAGCGGCATGCGGCGCAAGATCTCGGCCCCCTCGGCCTGTGCCACACAACCCGCGACCGCGATTTTCAAGTTCGGGTTTGCCTCTTTGGCGGGGCGCAAACGGCCCAGATCGGAAAACAGTTTCTCGGATGCCTTTTCGCGGATGTGGCAGGTGTTGATCATCACCATATCCGCGCCCTCGGCCGTGTCGGTCTGCACATAGCCCGAGGCACCAAGGCTTTCGGCCATGCGCTCACTGTCATAGACGTTCATCTGACAGCCATAGGTTTTGATAAACAGCTTTTTCGGCTCGGTCATTTTTTCGGCTCGGTCATGGGGGGGTACCTTTTGCAAACGCGCCCTTTTACACCGCACAGGCTCCAGCCGCAACGCTATGTGCACAGGGCTTGCCTTTACAGGGCGCTAGCCCGTACCTTCACGCAAAAGCAGCTGCTTTTACCAGCCGGACACCGGGGACAATATGCGACACGAAAATCTGGCATCCTATATTGAAAAGAACCAACAAGCCCTTGCCAAGGGGCCAACTGCCGTCATCCTTGCCGAAGACCCACAAGAACTGGAAAGCACGCTGCGTCACCTGTTGAAAATCAGGTTTCACAACATCGTGTTGCTTGCCGACCCCCAGATCGAGACTCCCCCCGCACTACAGGATGATATTCAGCGCGTTGATTACAACAGCTATCAGCCCCAAGCGTTACAGAGCGCCGTAAACCAGCTCATGGAACCCGCATCCGGCGCCTGGCTGTATTACGGCTATAACGCGGAATATCTATTCTATCCGTTTTGCGAAACACGGAACATCCATGACCTTCTCGCCTTTCACACGCAAGAACGGCGCGATGCCTTCTTAACCTATGTGATTGATTTATATGCAAGGGACCTGAACCTCGACGCCAATGCAGTTTCATTAAAAGACGCTATGCTGGACAAATCCGGCTATTATGCCTTGGCACGGCCCGATCCCGACAATCACAACTATCCGCGCGAACGGCAGCTGGATTTCTTTGGTGGTCTACGCTGGCGGTTTGAGGAACATATCCCCGTGCAGCGCCGCAAGATCGACCGCATCGCCCTGTTTCGTGCCAAATCCGGACTGCACCTGCGCGAGAACTACACCCTCTCGGACGAGGAATATAACACCTACGCCTGCCCGTGGCACAATAACATCACCACAGCAATGGCGTCATTCCGAACGGCAAAGGCCCTGAAATCCAATCCGGGATCACGCTATGATATTCATGATTTCACATGGCATAATTCCACAAAATTCGAATGGCACAGCCAACAACTCATGGATCTGGGCTTAATGGAACCGGGGCAGTGGTTCTGAGGTTTGCGGGTTCATATTGCTATTTGCAGGCAAACTTAGCGTAATTGACAGGTTTCTATCCGCAATTGCCATAGAAATCGTCAGCAATCGCGCTTTTGCCGCAAATATCGACATGTGGGATACGCAAAGCCCAGCCGCCTCGCTGCTGCTGAAGATAAAGTTGAAAAATTGTCGCAAGCGCAGATCAAGTAGCATTCATTATATCGCTTTTTGGTCAAGCGTGTGATGTCCCTCGAACCATATTTCGGTTCTAAGCTGGGTTGAGTTATCGGGTCGGATGGCTGTTTTGGTCTAAAGTTTTCAATTAAAGGACGGTTTCGAGATGAAGCCTATGCCTTTAGATTGATCAGAAATCTCAAGTGCTGGATGAGCTTTCGGTTGCCAGACCCTTCCAAATTCAATCGCACACAAAACCGGAACGGCCGGAAAAATAGACAATCTTACGCCCATTCCATGCGCATTTTTGATTTCATCTAGGGTGGATCGAACGATGGCTCTGTAGCGGCTGAGGTCATCATTATGCCTAAAAATGCCGTGCTTTTGCGGTTTACTGGATATTTCCCAAATAGACACGTCATTCCCAACAGCATCCACAACACGGTCGTCCGCTATTGCTGATGTCACCGAATTCTTCCGGACGACATGCTTTGGGCCTGCTCACGAATTTTCTGTGTGATCCGTCTCGCAAGACTTGCGGCTGGACTTACCAGTAGGTTTGGTCACTATCCTGAAAGTGCATTCCCTTGCTGGAACTTCTGGACATGGTCGGCATGGCTGCAAACCGGGATCAGCATCTCTCGCGCCTGTCATGTGACCAGCAATAGCGCGTAGCGATTGCCCGCGCGATTGCCATGCGCCCCAAGGTCATGTTGTATGCTGAGGTGACATCGGCGCTTGATCCTGAATTGGTCAGCAAAGTGACCGGCTCGATCCGCAACCTGGTCGACCAGCACAATCTTACCATGCTGATGGTGACCCATCAGCATGGGCTTCGCCAGAGACACCCCGGTCCGCGTCTGCATCTTTGATGGCAGCATCAAAGAGTAGGGTACTCGGGCTAAAATATTCGCCCCCCCCCAAGCAATAGCGCACTCAGCAGTTCCTGAGCGCCGTCCTAAAAGCCAACTGATCGCGATTCGCATCTGACGGGGCAGATGGAACCCGACTCTATTTCCCCGGCACCCAGGGCAAAATGCGGGCTGCGAATGAACAGGATCATTGCGCTGAATAGGAAGCAGGGTTCGGTCATTAAGCAAATATTCCGGTGGCGTTATTGCAGCGACCAACCGTGAGAATACCGCTGATAAATCTCGGCGGCATCGGTACTTCTGCGCGCAGCTGTGCGGGGTGTAGAAGGTGCAAATGACCAGCGGATGGCGCAATATCTCGCTCGGGGTCGCCTGCCACATCTCCTTGGCCAGCATTCTGCGACAGGATGTTTGACAGAAACGACACACCGCCCCATGTATAGTCACAGCATAGGAAAAAGGGGGGCCAAGCTTGACCTATGATCTGACCGTAAATGGTACGGCGCATAGCGTTGATATGCCCGGCGATACGCCGCTTTTATGGGTGCTGCGCGATGGGCTGCATCTGACGGGCACAAAATACGGCTGCGGGATTGCGGCCTGCGGGGCTTGTACGGTGCATCTGGACGGGGAGGCGGTGCGTTCTTGCCAGATATGGCTGGAGGATGCGGTGGGCCGCCCGATCACCACCATCGAAGGGCTGGGAACCCCCGACACGCCGCACGCGGTTCAGGCCGCGTGGGTGCAGCATCAGGTGGCGCAATGCGGCTATTGCCAGTCGGGACAGATCATGCAGGCGGCGGCTTTGCTGGCCGAAACCCCCTCGCCGGATGATGCTACGATTGAAGCGGCCATGGCGGGGAACCTCTGCCGTTGCGGGACATATCCGCGTATTCGCGCCGCCATAAAGACCGCCGCCGAAACGCTAAAGGGATAGGCAATGAACACCGCGAAAACCCTCGCACGACGCACGTTTATGATCGGATCCGTTGCTGTGGCGGGGGGCGTGGCATTCGGGGTTTGGGCCTATAAGCGGCCAGCCCCGAACCCGCTAACAGGCAAGGGCCACGCCCTTACGCCCTATGTGGTGATTGACGCCAATGGCATCACATTGATCGCGCCACGGGCCGAGATGGGGCAAGGGGTGCAGACCACGCTGGCCGCCTTGCTGGCCGAGGAGATGGACCTCGCATGGGAACAGGTGCGGGTGATGCACGGCCCCGCCTCGCACGCCTATTTCAACGCAGCCATACTGGAAGAGGGCGTACCCTTTGCCCCCACCGATGAAGGTTGGCTGGCCGAGACCGCGCGCGGGGCCATGCATGTTCCAGCCAAGTTTCTGGGGATGCAGATCACCGGCGGGTCATCCTCTACCCCCGATGCCTTTGACAAAATGCGCGCGGCGGGGGCCGTGGCGCGGGTGGCCCTGATTGCCGCCGCCGCCCGGCAAACCGGTCTGGCCGAGGGCGATTTGACAACCGCAGAGGGGGCCGTGATCTTGCCCGACGGTCGTCGTCTTGCATACACTGATCTGGCACAGGACGCCGCCGCAAGCGATCTGCCTGATGTGCCCCCCTTGAAACCCCGGTCTGAATGGAAGCTGTTGGGCCGTGCCCTGCCCCGCACCGATATGTTGGAAAAAGTCACTGGAACGGCGAAATTCACCGCAGATTTCCGCCATCCCGGTATGGTTTTTGCAACTGCGCGCAGCAATCCGGGGCTTGGCGCGGGCGTGAAAACCTATGACGCCACCAAGGCCCTGGCGATGCCGGGGGTCGTGGATGTTGTCCCCGTACCCGATGGGGTGGCCGTGGTCGCCAATTCCACTTGGGCCGCCTTCAAGGCGATGGATGCGGTCACGATTGAATGGGAACCCGCCCCCTATGCCGCCACAGATGCCGATATGCGGGCCGAGGTCGCGGCCTCTTTTACCCCCGACCACCAAGACAGCCGCAAGCGCGATGAGGGTGATGTCGACGCCGCCTTGGGCGCGGATGCCTGGGCGGCGGAATATACCGTCCCCTATCTCGCCCATGCCACGATGGAGCCGATGACAGCGGGCGCCTGGCTGACAAACGGCCGCTTGCGGGTTTGGGCGGGGAACCAACTGCCAACCCAAGTGCTGAAAGAAGCCGCCAAGGTCACCGGGCTGGACGTATCCGCGATTGAGGTGGAAACCCCCGTCATGGGCGGTGGTTTCGGCCGCCGTGCCGAGATGGATTTCATCAAGCAGGCGATCACGGTTGCCAAGGCGCTGGAGGGCCGCCCTGTCCTGCTGACATGGACCCGCGAAGAGGATATGACCCATGACGCCTACCGCCCGATGGCAACGGCGCGGGTGCGGGGCGCGGTCAAGGGTGGCAAGGTCGCGGGCTTTGATCTGCGGCTTGCGGCACCGGCGGTCATGGCCTCGCAGGCCGGACGCTTGGGGATATCATTGCCCGGACCGGATGCCTCTATTGTGCAGGGTGCATGGGAACAGCCCTACGGGTTTGAACACTACCGCGTGACCGGATACCGCGTGCCTGCGGGGGTGCCGGTGGGGTCATGGCGGTCGGTTGGCGCCTCGCAAAACGCCTTCTTTCATGACACCGCGGTGGATGAGCTGGCGCATCTGGCAGGCGTCGACCCGCTAAACTTCCGGCTGTCACAGATCGATCACGCCCCATCGCGCAAAGTGCTGGAAGCGGTGGCAGAGGCCTGTGACTGGGGGGCGGTTCCTGCGGGCCATGCGCGGGGCGTGGCCTTTTGCCTGTCCTTTGGCGTGCCAACCGCACAGGTAATCGAGGTCACGCAAACTGCGCAAGGCGTGGTGATGACCGGCGCTTGGGCGGCGGTGGATGTGGGCATCGCCCTTGACCCCTCGATCATCGAGGCACAGGTCCAGGGAGGCATGATCTTTGGCCTGTCCGCCGCAATCAGGGGGGAAATCACCTTTAAAGGCGGCCACGCCCAGCAGCGCAATTTCCCCGATTATGACGCGCTGCGCATGCCCGAATGCCCGCCGATCACTGTGCGCATCCTGGAAAACGGCACAAAAATCCGCGGGATCGGAGAGCCGGGAACACCCCCCGCCGCCCCCGCGCTTGGCAATGCAATCTTTGCGCTCACGGGGCAACGTATCCGCAGCCTGCCGCTGAACAAAACAATCAATTTCGCGTAAAGCCCCTTTGGTTTCACGTCCCCCCCTTCCCCCCGCCGCAATTTCGGGTAGGGTCTGCGCATGCTGCGTATAAATGATGATATCACCCTTGCGGATTGGGAACTGTCTGAAAGTTTCTCACGCGCCTCCGGGCCGGGGGGGCAGAATGTGAACAAGGTCGAAACCGCGGTCGAGCTGCGGTTCGAGGCAGAGCGATCCCCCAACCTGCCCGCCCCCGTCAAGGCGCGGCTGAAACGGCTGGCGGGTCGGCGCTGGACCAATGAGGGGGCCATCGTGATCCGCGCCGAGGAAACCCGCAGCCAGATCCGCAACCGCGAAATCGCGCGCGAGCGGCTGGTTGAAATGATCCGCGCCGCCCTTCATGCCCCCAAGCGGCGCATCCCGACAAAACCCACACTTGGCAGCCAACGCCGCCGTCTTGTTGCAAAATCTGTCCGTGGCACGGTCAAATCCCTGCGCGGCAAAGTGGAGCCTGACGAATGACCGAGACCCTGACCGACCGCCGCGCCCGCCTGATGGGGCCGAATGTCCCGACCTTTTACCGCACCCCCGTGCATATCGGGCGGGGCGAGGGGGTCTGGCTTTGGGACAAGGACGGCAAGCGTTATCTTGATTGCTATAACAACGTGCCGCATGTGGGCCATTGTCACCCTGCGGTGGTCAAGGCAATCGCCGATCAGGCCGCAATTTTGAATACGCACACCCGCTATCACCACGATCTTGTGCTGGATTACATCGAGGCGCTGACGGCACGGCTGGGCCATGATATTTCGCAATGTATCATGACCTGCACCGGCTCCGAGGCCAATGACATTGCCCTGCGGATGGCGCAGGCCGTGACCGGCAAGATCGGGGTGATCGCGACCGATAACACCTATCATGGCAACACAACCGCCACATCCGCGCTGTCGTCGCGTCGCCCGCCCATCGGGGGCTATCCCGCCCATGTCCGGCTGGTGCCCGCCCCTGACAGCCTGCGTAATCCCGACCCTGATGGCAGCATCTTTGCCGGTCATATCAAAGCCGCGATTGAGGATCTGAATGCCGCTGGCATCGGGTTTTCCGGCATGATGCTGTGCCCCGCCTTTGCCAATGAGGGCATCCCCACCGTTGCCCCCGGTTTTTTCACCAAGGCCGAGGCGGTGATCCGTGAGGCAGGCGGTTTGATCCTTTGTGATGAGGTGCAGCCCGGTTTTGGCCGGATGGGCAGCCATTTCTGGGGGCATGAGTGGCTTGGCCTTACCCCTGACGTAGTAACCTGCGGCAAGCCGATGGCCAACGGGCATCCGGCGGCGGCAGTGCTGGCGCGCCCCGATGTGATGGCGGCCTTTCGCAATGCCTTTGGCTATTTCAACACTTTTGGCGGCAATCCGGTATCGGCGGCGGCCTGTCTGGCCACGTTGAAGGTGATCGATGACGAGGGCTTGCAGGAAAACGCCGCGAAAACATCGGCCTATGTGATGGAACGCCTGCGCGCATTGCGCCACCCGCTTTTGGCCGAGGTGCGCGGTGTCGGGCTGTTCTTTGGCGCGGAATTTGTGCTGGATGAAAACCACACCCCCGCCACCGATTTTGTCGAGGATCTGGTCGAGGTGATGGTCGCCAAGGGCTTCATCCTCAACCGGATCGGCCGCGCGGGAAATACCCTGAAGATCCGCCCGCCCCTGCCCTTCGGGCGTGAGCATGCCGACCTGCTGATTGATGCGCTGACGGATGCGCTGGCCACCACAAAGGTGCCCGCATGACCATTGAAACCCTGGCCGCCGAGGCCGCCGCCCATTGGCAAGGCACCCCGCAAACCCTGATCCGCGACCGTGAAAACGCGGTGTTCCGCATGGCCTTGCCGGATGGCCATTTTGCCGCCCTGCGCCTGCACCGGATGGGATATCAGACCGCCGCCGCGATCCGGTCGGAGCTGTGGTTTTGCGGGGCGCTGGCCGATAAAGGCCTGCCGGTGCCGCGTGTTTTGGGCGCGAAAGACGGCGCGCAGCTGGTGGAGCTTTCGAACGGGCGGATGGCCTCGGCGGTGGAATGGGTGGCGGGATCGCCGCTGGGATATGCGAGCGTGCCACTGGCCGGAAGCCAAGATGATCAGGCCAAGCAGCACTACGGCCTTGGCCGATTGCTGGCCCAAATCCATGACGTGACCGAAACCCTTATCTTGCCCGCAGACTTTGCCCGGCCTGCGTGGGATCTGGACGGTTTGACCGGCGAGGCGCCCTTTTGGGGCCGTTTCTGGGAACATCCCGCCCTGACTGATTTGGAACGCGGCGAAATGCGCAAGGCCCGCGATTTCCTGCGCACCGCCCTGCAAAAGCATGCCGCCAATACCGCCTTGATGCCGATTCATGCCGATGTCTTGCGCGAAAATATTCTGGTGGATGGTGCGGCCCTGTCGATCATCGATTTTGACGACAGCGGCCTTGGCTTTCCGCTTTATGACCTTGGCACAGTCATGTCACAAAACCTCTATGAGCCTGCTGTGCAAGCCCTGCGCGCGGCGCTGATAGAGGGCTATCAGACCCTGCGACCGGCAGATCCCCGGATCGTGGATCTTTTCACACTGGCGCGCACGCTGGCCTCGGTGGGCTGGACAATGCCCCGCCTAGAGGCGAATGATCCGGTCATGCGCAGCCATATCGAACGCGCCTTGATGTACGCCCGACAGATGATCCGATGAACCCGTTTTTACGCCTGACAGCCAGCCTGTTTTACCGCCCGCCGATTCTCCAGATGGCGGCGCTCTGCCTGCGCGGAACGGGGGAAGGTGCCGAAGTGTTGCTTATTCGCAGCCTTGACAGCAAACGCTGGATCTTGCCCAAAGGCTGGCCCATGCGCGGCAAAACCCTGGCCGAGGCCGCCGAGATAGAAGCCTGGGAAGAAGCCGGCGTGACCGGCGAGATCGAACCCGATTCCATCGGCAATTTCGCCAGTTTCAAGCGCCGTGCCAACGGGTTGCGCCAACGCAGCACCATTGAGGTCTTTGCCTTGCATGTGGCCGATGTCGCCAAGGATTTCCCCGAGGCCGACATGCGCGAATCCCGCTGGTTCCCGGTAAGGGAGGCCATGGAAAAGCTCAAAGAGCCGGAGTTGAGCGAACTGATCGCGGACTACCTTTCATTGCCACAATGAACCTCGTTGTTATCAGCACAAAAAACCGATAGCAGGCGCGTCAGTAATCATTCCAAATGACAGGCAGCCAGAATGTCCGACCGCCCGGTGAACCAGTGGAAAACGCTCGACAAGGACCTTAACCGGATTTCGCATCTGGAACGGGCAAACCAATATGTCGCCCGCCCGCTTGTGGCACCGGGGATCGCGCTGGCCTTTATCGTGCTGGTTGCTGTGATCGCGGCGGTGCTGACGGGGGAATCCTCGGACCGGCTGATTGTCATCGTGGCGGCGGTATTCGGGGCCTATATGGCGCTCAATATCGGGGCCAATGATGTCGCCAATAATATGGGGCCGGCCGTGGGTGCGAATGCGCTTACGATGGGCGGTGCCATTATCATCGCCGCGATTTTTGAAACCGCAGGCGCGTTGCTGGCGGGCGGGGATGTTGTTTCCACCATCTCGGGCGGGATCGTCGCCCCCGAGAGCCTTGCCGACCGCGCGACCTTTATCTGGGCGATGATGGCAGCACTGTTTTCGGCCGCGCTCTGGATCAACCTTGCGACCTGGCTGGGGGCGCCGGTATCGACCACACATTCGGTGGTGGGCGGTGTCATGGGCGCAGGGATTGCCGCGGCAGGTCTGGCAGCCGTCAACTGGATCATGATGGCGCAGATCGCGGCAAGCTGGGTGATTTCCCCCGTGCTTGGCGGCGCGGTTGCCGCGATGTTTCTGGCATTCATCAAGGCCCGGCTGGAAGATGCCGAAGACAAGATCACCGCCGCCCGTTTCTGGGTCCCGATCCTGATTGCCATCATGGCGGGTGCTTTTGCCGCCTATCTGTCGATCAAGGGTCTTAAAAAGATCATGTCGATCAACCTGCCGGTCGCCTTGCTGATCGGGCTTGGCGTGGCGGTTTTGACACAGGTCATCACCAAGCCAATTATCCACCGCCAGTCCGAAGGAATGGAAAACCGCAAGAAATCGCTGAAAAAGCTGTTCGGTTTTCCGCTGGTCGTATCAGCCGCCCTTCTGTCCTTTGCCCATGGTGCTAATGATGTGGCCAATGCGGTTGGCCCTTTGGCCGCGATCGTTCATGCGGTGCAGGATTTTGACGCCGCCAACAAGGTCGAGATCCCGCTGTGGGTCATGATCGTGGGGGCGGCGGGGCTTTCCTTCGGGCTGATGCTCTTTGGTCCCAAACTGATCCGGATGGTGGGAAGCCAGATCACCAAACTCAATCCGATGCGGGCCTATTGCGTGGCCCTTTCGGCCGCGATTACCGTGATTGTCGCCTCTGGTCTGGGTTTGCCGGTCAGCTCTACCCATATTGCCGTTGGTGCGATTTTTGGCGTCGGCTTTTACCGCGAGTGGCACGCCGAAAACCGCGCGCGCCGCCTTGGCATCCTCAAGGGCAAACCCGTCGCCCCCGAGGAACGCAGCCGCCGCAAGCTGGTACGTCGGTCACATTTTCTGACCATCATCGCCGCTTGGGTGATAACGGTGCCCGCCACGGCGATACTTTCAGCCATTGTGTTCATCTGCCTGTCATTTCTGGCGCTTTAGACGATCACATCCATTTTGGTTTGTTCACCCACGCCGAACACCCGCTTATAGCGCGCGATTTCATCGGCCGGGCCCATTGCCTTGTTCGGGTTGTCCGACAGCTTGACTGTCGGGTGGCCATTGGCCGAAACCGCCTTGCACACAAGGCTGAACGGCGCCAGCGCATCTTCGGCCACCAAGCCGCGGAAATCATTGGTCAGCATCGTGCCCCAGCCGAATGACACCTTGACCCGACCTAGGAACTGCCGGTGCAGGGACTCGATCACATCCACATCCAGCCCGTCGGAAAAGATCACCAGTTTTTCACGCGGGTCCTCGCCCTGCGATTCCCACCATTTGATCGCATTTTCCGCACCCGTGGCCGGATCGCCGCTGTCGATCCTAATCCCCGTCCATGTTGCCAGCCAGTCCGGCGCATGGGTCAAAAAGCCCTCGGTCCCGTAGGTATCGGGCAGCATGATGCGCAGATTGCCGTCATGCTCCTCATGCCAATCGGCAAGTACCTGATAGGGGGCCTGGGCAAGCTCTTCATCCGTTTCCGCCAGGGCGCTATAGATCATCGGCAATTCATGGGCATTGGTCCCGATCGCCTCCACCTCACGGCGCATCGCGATCAGACAGTTGGAGGTGCCGGTAAACGCATCGCCCAAACCCTCTTGCATCGCCTGCACACAGCGGTCCTGCCACAAAAAGGAATGGCGGCGGCGGGTGCCGAAATCCGCGACCTTCAGCCCGTCAATGGCGCGCAGCCTCTCGACCTTTTCCCATAGCTTGGTCATGGCGCGGGCATAAAGCACCTGCAACTCGAACCGCCCCATATCGTTCAAAACAGCACGCCCGCGCAGCTCCATGATCACGGCCAGCGCAGGGATCTCCCACATCATCACCTCGGGCCATTTGCCCTCGAACGTCAGCTCATACTGGCCATCGCGTTTTTCCAGATTGTAGGGCGGCAATTGCAGCCCCTCGAACCATTCCATGAAATCGGGGCGAAACATCTGGCGCTTGCCGTAAAATGTGTTGCCGCGCAGCCATGTGCTCTCACCGCGAGACAGGCGCAGGGTGCGGATATAATCCAGTTGGGCGCGCAGCTCTCCCTCGTCGACGATATCGGCAAGACGGATGGATTTGGTACGGTTGATCAGGCTGAAGGTGACATTCGTATCGGGTTTGTTGCGAAACACAGACTGACACATCAACAATTTATAGAAATCCGTGTCGATCAGTGACCGGACAATCGGGTCAATCTTCCATCTGTGATCATAGACCCGTGCCGCAATATCCGCCATCATCCACCCCCCGTTTACATTAGATGACGTTAAATCAAGCCATTGCA
This sequence comes from Pseudorhodobacter aquimaris, assembly GCF_001202025.1. GTDB lineage: Bacteria > Pseudomonadota > Alphaproteobacteria > Rhodobacterales > Rhodobacteraceae > Pseudorhodobacter > Pseudorhodobacter aquimaris. Next base: position 43,488 of record NZ_LGHS01000004.1, on the reverse strand, counting down.
CGCTTGTCCAGCTTGGCGAACCGCACGCCAGGGTGTAATAGGGGTATTCACTGACAAAGGGAGCGGGCAATGACTGCGAAAGTCTTTATCGACGGCGAGGTTGGAACCACCGGGTTGCAGATCCGCGAACGCCTTTTGGGGCGCGAAGATATCACCCTGATTTCGCTGGCCGAGGACCGGCGCAAGGATGCGGGCGCGCGCGCCGAAGCCTTTGCGCAGGCTGATCTGGCGATCCTTTGTCTGCCCGATGATGCCGCGATTGAGGCGGCGGCGATCTGTGCCGACCTCCCCACCCGCGTGATTGATGCCAGCACCGCGCACCGCGTGAACCCCGATTGGGTGTTCGGCTTTGCCGAGATGGCTGCGGGCCAGCGTGATGCCATTGCCAAGGCCAAGCGGGTGTCCAACCCCGGATGCTATTCCACCTGTGCCATCGCGCTTTTGCGGCCCTTGGTGGATGCGGGGCTTGTGCCCGCTGCGGCGGATCTGTCGATCTTTGGCATTTCGGGCTATTCGGGTGGCGGCAAGGCGATGATCGCCGAGTTTGAAAAAGGCGAGGCCAGCGGCGCATTTATCTATGCCACCGGCCAGAAACACAAACATATGCCCGAGGTAATGGCCTACGGCAAACTGTCCCGTGCGCCGGTCTTTGTGCCTGCGGTGGGGCAATATGCCCAAGGGATGCTCGTGCAAATCCCGCTGTTTGATGTCGATGCGGGTGCCGTTCACGCGGCCCTGACGGCCCATTACGCAGGCAGCCAGTTTATCTCGGTCCGGCCCTTGGATCAGGTACAGCCCCGCGAAAACCCCCAAGCGCTGAACAACACCAACAAGCTGGAGCTGTCGGTGCTGGGCGATAAGGGTCATGTCGTGGTGTCTGCGATACTGGACAACCTTGGCAAAGGGGCCTCGGGGGCAGCGGTGCAAAACCTCAACATCATGCTGGGGCTGGATGAGGGCGCGGGGCTTTAGGCCCAGTTACGCCAGCACCACCCCCGCCGCGCGCATTTTCTCTACCATCACCGCCAGCGATCCCTCCAGATCAATGGCGCGGCACAGATCCATCCGCACGCTCACACCAAAGCCCAGTCTGGCCGCATCCAGCGCCGAGAACGCCACGCAAAAATCAGTGGCCAGCCCCGCCAGCACCAGATCCGTCACCCCACGGCTGCGCAGATACCCCTCCAGCCCCGTGGGGGTTTTCTGGTCATTCTCAAAAAACGCACTGTAACTGTCGATCCCGGCGCGAAACCCTTTGCGGATCACCATATCGGCACGGTCGCTGTTCAGATCCGCATGAAAAGCTGCCCCTTGCGTCCCCTGCACACAATGGCGCGGCCAGAGAACCTGCGCGCCGTAAGGCATTTCCACGACGCTGAACGGCACAGCCCCATGGTGATTATCGGCAAAAGAGGAATGATCCGCCGGGTGCCAATCCTGCGTCAGGACCACCGCCCCGAAATCCGCCATCGCCGCATTGATCCCGGCCACAATCGCATCGCCCCCCGTCACCGCCAAGGCACCATCGGGGCAAAAGTCGTTTTGTACATCGATCACGATCAGCGCGTTTGTCATGGTAATCCCTTCCCTGCGTCATCTGGCACCTTGCCTTTTTACCCGTCACACGGCAAGACATGGCGCATGTTTACTATTGCAGCACTCTATCATTTCACCCGCTTCCCCGACTTTGCCGCCCTGCAACAGCCGCTGCTGGAGCTTGGCCGCAAACATGGCATCCGTGGTTCCTTGTTGCTGGCCGCCGAGGGGATCAACGGCACCATCGGCGGGGATCGCGCCGGAATTGACGCGATGCTTGCCCATATCCGCGCCCTGCCCGGATGTGCCGATCTGGAACATAAGGAAAGCTGGTCCGAGGTGCAGCCCTTTGGCCGGTTCAAAGTCCGCCTCAAGCGCGAAATCGTGGCGATGGGGCAACCCGATGTCGACCCGCGCGCACAGGTGGGCCATTATGTAAATCCCGAGGAATGGAACGAGCTGATCACCTCGCCTGATGTGGCGGTGATCGATACGCGCAATGACTATGAGGTCGGCATCGGCACCTTTGAGGGCGCGATCGACCCCGAGACAAAATCCTTTCGTGAATTCCCCGCATGGTGGGAGGCGAACAAGCACCGTTTTCATAACAAACGCATCGCCATGTTCTGTACCGGCGGGATTCGTTGTGAAAAATCAACCAACTACCTGATCGGTCAGGGGGTAGAGGATGTCTATCACCTCAAGGGCGGCATCTTGAAATATCTTGAGGAGATGCCACCGGAAAAGAGCCGCTGGAACGGTGAATGCTATGTCTTTGACAACCGTGTTTCGGTCGGTCACGGGTTGGTGCCCGGCCCCTATTCCAACTGTCATGCCTGCCGCCGCCCGCTTGCCCCCGATGATCTGAAACATCCCGCCTATGAAGAGGGCGTGTCCTGCCATCAGTGCATCAATGAGCATACGGACACCGACCGCGAACGCTTCCGCGAGCGCCAAAAGCAGATCGCCCTCGCCCGCGCACGCGGCGAACGGCATTTGGCCGACGGCTGATCCAAGCCCTTGGGGCGACATGACAATGGCGTGAATATTTCGCATAAAATTCTGTTCGCGGCTATGATGACAGAATGTCGCAGCTATACTGGCCTTCAGAAATGAAAAGGAGCCACAGCAATGCGATTCGCAGCCAAAGCCATTATTCTCGGCCTGACCCTGACCGCAGGGGCAGCCCTCGCCAAAGAAGGCGTCGAAGATCCAACCGTCAAAGCGCGGATGGATGTCATGGGCATTGTAGGGGCAAGTACCAAAGTTCTGGGAGATATGGCCCAAGGCAAAGCCGCTTTTGATGCAAGCGCCGCAGCGGCCGCACAGACGGCCCTTGCCGCCGCCGCTGCTGAAATCCCCGCGGTGTTCGAAGAAGAAGCCGATGACCCGGTGTCCGAGGCCCGCCCTGACATCTGGATGAACATGGAAGGGTTTGTTGAAAAGGCAAAGGCCATGGAGGGCGCCGCAAATGCAATAGACGTCACCTCTCTCGAAGGGATACAGGCGGGCATGGGGCCGCTTGCCGCATCGTGCAAATCTTGCCACAGCGATTTCCGCGCCAAGAAATAGATCATCAGGCCGACAGTGAAAAGGGGCTGGCGCGATCTTGCGTCGGCCCCTTTTACGGTGCCTTACCCCCTGTCAAATCAGGACAGGCCTTGCTAGGGTCGGCCCAATTTCGAAAGGATCTCTTTGATGCCCAACATGCGCGCCCCCCGTCTTGCGGTTTTGATCGACGCCGACAATGTTCCCGCCTCCTATGCCGAGGCAATCTTTGAAGAAATCGCTGGTTTGGGAGAAGCCTCTGTCAGGCGCATCTATGGCGACTGGTCAGCGCAGCGGCTTGCCGGTTGGGCGCGGCAGGTGGCGGCATTGGGGCTTGTTGCCGATCAGCAGTTTTCCAACACGCGCGGCAAGAACGCCAGCGACATCGGCCTTGTGATCGCGGCGATGGATTTCCTACATTCTGGGCTGTTTGACGGCTTTGTTCTGGTCAGCTCTGACAGCGATTTCACCCGTCTTGCCGCCCGCATCCGCGAACAGGGGCTGGATGTTTACGGCATCGGCGAAAAGAAAACCCCCGAGGCGTTCCGCATGGCCTGCAAACGTTTCATTTATGTTGAAAACCTTGGCGATGATGATGAGGCCGAGGAAGCGCCCACACAGCCCGCACCGAAACCGGACCGCGATGTGCAGTACGACCAGCCCGCCCCCACTCGCCCGCCCAAAGAATCCCCGATCAACGCCATTCCCCTCATCATCGCGGCCATGCGCGCGATTGAACAAGAGGGCGAGTGGTACTCTTTGGGACAGATCGGTCAATATATCACCCAAGGCGCGCCGGATTTCGACACGCGCACCTATGGCAGCGCCAAACTGTCGGACCTGATGCGCAAGATCAGCCGCTTTGAGGTGAAATCCGGCCCCGGCGGGCAGCTTTTGGCGCGCGACGTGGCCTAAGCGCCGCCAGGGGCCAGCCCCTACACCCAAGCCGTTGCGCCATCCTGTTTGCATTTCCACCTCCATGCGCTTATCTGAACGGTAAGCTAGAGTGACCAAAGGGCAAAGCACCGATGAACTGGATTACCAATTACGTTCGCCCCACCATCAACTCCCTGTTTTCGCGCCGCGAGGTGCCGGAAAACCTGTGGACCAAATGCCCGGAATGCGGAACGATGCTGTTTCATCGGGAATTGAAAGACAATCTGAACGTCTGCACCTCTTGCAACCATCACATGGCGATCACACCGCGCGAACGCTTTACCGCATTGTTCGATGGCGGGGTCTTTGCCGAGATCAAAGTGCCAGAGCCGGTTATCGACCCGCTCCAGTTCCGCGATCAAAAGAAATACCCCGAGCGCCTGAAAGCCGCACAAAAATCCAGTGGCGAAAAGGATTCGATGCTGGTGGTTGAGGGTGAGATCGCCCGCACACCGATTGTGGCCGTGGGGCAGGATTTCTCGTTCATGGCGGGGTCGATGGGGATGTTTGTCGGCAACGCGATGCTGGCGGCGGCGGAACGCGCGGTCAAGCTGAAGCGACCCTTGGTGCTGTTTTCTGCCTCTGGCGGGGCGCGGATGCAAGAAGGGATCCTGTCCCTGATGCAAATGCCGCGCACCACCGTTGCCGTGCAAATGCTGCGTGAGGCGAACCTGCCCTATATCGTGGTGTTGACCCATCCGACCACCGGCGGAGTTACGGCCTCTTATGCGATGCTAGGCGATGTGCAGATTGCCGAACCCAACGCGCTGATCTGTTTTGCAGGCCCGCGTGTGATTGAGCAAACCATCCGTGAAAAGCTGCCCGAAGGGTTCCAGCGCGCCGAGTATCTGCTGGACCACGGGATGCTTGACCGCGTGACCCACCGCAAAGAGATGCGCGATGAGTTGATCACCGTGTTGCGGATGCTGACCAAACAGCCCCCCGCCGTACGCGGAGAGCTGCCCGCACCGGAGCCGGAACCGGCCCTCGCCGCGCCCGAGGCACCGCCAGTTGAACCCGAGGCCGCCAAGACAGAACCCGCGGCAAAGCCGGAACCAAAACTAGAAAAGAAGGCCGACAAGGCATGAGCCAGCCCGGCTCTGACGTGCTTCTGGAACGGATGATGACGCTTCATCCAAAGATCATCGACCTGACGCTGGACCGGATGGAACGTCTGTTGGCCGCCCTTGGCCATCCCGAACGCAAGCTGCCGCCGGTGATCCATCTGGCCGGAACCAATGGCAAAGGGAGCACCCAGGCCATGATCCGCGCGGGGCTAGAGGGGGTGGGCCTGCTGGTTCATGCCTATACCAGCCCGCATCTGGCACGGTTCCACGAACGCATCCGGCTGGCAGGGGAGCTGATTGATGAGGATGCCCTCTCGGCGCTGCTGGATGAGTGTATTGCCACCAACGGTCCCGATCCGATCACCTTTTTCGAGGCGACAACCTGTGCCGCCATGCTGGCGTTCTCGCGCGTGCCTGCGGATTATCTGCTGTTGGAGGTCGGGCTTGGCGGGCGTCTGGATGCAACCAATGTGATTGAGGACCCCGCGCTGACCATCATCACGCCGGTCTCCTTGGACCATCAGGGATATCTTGGCGATACGCTGCCGCAGATTGCTGCGGAAAAAGCCGGTATCATCAAACGCGGCGTGCCCTGTGTGGTTGGCCCACAGGATGATGAGGGTCTGGCCGTGATCGAGGCCCGCGCGGCGCGACTCTCGGCCCCGCTTTTTGTTTACGGCCAACAGTGGCATTGCTTTGAGGACCGCGGGCGCATGGTGTTTCAGGATGAAAACGGGTTGCTCGACCTGCCGTTGCCCAAGCTTCCCGGCCCGCATCAGATACAAAACGCCGGTGCAGCACTGATGGCCTTGCGCATTTTGGGTGTGGGCGATCCCGAGGCGCTGACCCGCGCCGAATGGCCCGCCCGCATGCAACGCCTGCGCCAAGGGCCGCTGATCGATGCCGCCCCGAATGCCGAGATCTGGCTTGATGGCGGGCATAATCCGGCAGGCGGTGCCGCGATTGCCGCGACGTTGGGCGCCATGCCCGAACGCCCGACGCATCTGATTTGCGGCATGCTCAACACCAAGGATATTGGGGGCTATATGCGCGCGCTTGCACCGCATGTGACCAGCCTTTCTGCTGTTTCCATTCCCGGCGAGGCGGCGACCCTGCCCGCAAGCGCCACCCGCGAGGCCGCCACACAGGCCGGTATGGTCGCGGTTGAGGAAGCCTCGGTTCTTGACGCGCTGCGCGCAATTGTCGCGGAAGAGCCGTGCGCAAGGGTTCTGATCTGTGGATCGCTTTACCTTGCGGGACAGGTGCTGCGCGAAAACGCCTGATGTTTTGGGATACGCTCGCCCCCGCTCTTTGCCCGTCATGCGGGTTTTATCAAAGCAAAATCATGGCTGGCCACGTGTCGACTCTGGTTTTGCCCGCTTTCGGTTCCGGTTTGGCTTGACAGGAGGCCGGCGGTCCCACAGTAAAAGAGCGGTCACGCGGTTTGTGGCCGTATTTTCATATTTGACGACCCGAGCAAAGAACGGAACAAACAATGTCCCTTGCCCTGATCGCCGCACTGCCCTTCCTTGGCGCATTGCTTCCCGGCCTTTTGATCCGCACGGGGCGTAATGCCTGTGCCACCGTTACAGGGCTGGTGACGGCACTCGCGTTACTTGGCATTTTGCTGCACGCCCCTGCTGTGATGCGCGGAGAGGTGATTACCACCCAGATTGAATGGCTGCCCGTATTGGGGCTGAATGCGACATTTTTCCTTGATGGGCTGGGGCTTTTGTTTGCGGGGCTGATCCTTGGGATCGGGTTGCTGATCATCCTTTATGCGCGGTTCTATTTGTCGACCAAGGACCCGATGGGACAGTTTTACAGCTACTTGCTGATGTTCCAAGGCGCGATGGTCGGGATTGTCCTTTCCGATAACATATTGCTTTTGCTTGTTTTCTGGGAGCTGACCTCGCTTTCCTCTTTCCTGTTGATCGGCTATTGGAAACACCTGCCCGAGGGGCGCCAGGGCGCGCGGATGGCGCTGACGGTAACGGGGGCCGGCGGGCTTGCCATGATCGCGGGGATGCTGATCCTTGGCCGTATCGTGGGCTCCTATGATCTGACGGTGATTTTGGAAAACAAAGAGCTGATTCAGGCCTCCGGCTGGTATCTGCCCGCGCTGATCCTGATCCTGATCGGGGCTTTCACCAAATCGGCGCAGTTTCCGTTCCATTTCTGGTTGCCGCATGCGATGGCCGCCCCGACGCCGGTTTCGGCCTATCTTCACTCTGCGACCATGGTAAAGGCGGGGCTGTTCTTGATGGCGCGCATGTGGCCGGTTCTGGCCGGCACGCCCGAGTGGTTCTATATCGTTGCCACGACCGGGTTGATTACCATGGTGATGGCCGCCAAAATCGCCTTGTTCAAGGATGATCTCAAGGCGTTGCTGGCCTATTCGACCGTGTCGCACCTTGGCCTGATCACCATGCTTTTGGGCTTTGGCACCTCCGAGGCGGCGGTGGTTGCGGTGTTCCACATCATCAACCACGCCACCTTCAAGGCCGCTTTGTTCATGAGCGCGGGGATCGTGGACCATGAAACCCACACCCGCGACATCAAACGTCTGGGCGGGCTGCGGCATCTGATGCCGATCACCTTTACCATCGTTTGCGTGACCGCGCTTTCGATGGCGGGGATTCCGCCGCTCAACGGGTTTCTGTCCAAAGAGCTGATGCTGGAGGAGGCGTCGCACACCCTCTGGATGGGCAACACATGGCTGATGCCGGTTCTGGCGACCATCGGGGCGGTGTTCTCGGTTGCCTATTCTTTCCGGCTGATCGCCCATACCTTCCTTGGGCCGGTGCGCGATGATTACCCGTCCAAGCCCCATGATCCGGGCTTTGGCATGTGGGCGGCTCCGGCACTTCTGGCCTGTTTGGTGATTGCGATTGGCGTGATGCCGATGACCACGGTTGGCGAGTTGATCCGCACCACGGCGGGCGCTGTGATCGGTGGCGAGGCCGAGGTTTACATCAGCCATTGGCACGGCTTTGTGCCCGCGCTGTGGATGTCCGTGATCGCGGTGGCGGCAGGCGCGCTGTTGCTGGCCTTGCACCGGCCTTTGGATGCGATCTGGCTGTCCACCCCGCGGCCCGAGGCGAAGGCGATCTTTGACGGGTTGATGGAGCCTTTTGCCCGTCTGTCGCGCAACATCACCGACAAGATGCATGACGGCTCCTTTGCACGCTATGCCGCGATTGCGACGGTCACCATCCTGCTGGCGGGGTATTTCGCCTATGCCAGCGGCACCCATAGTGCAGGCACGCGGGCGATGACCCCGATCGGCGCGGTTCCCTTTATCGGCTGGCTGTTGTTGATGGGGGCGACGGTTTCGCTGTTCACCTTCCATCGCAACCGTTTGCTAGCGCTGGTGCTGGTGGGTGTGATCGGGTTGATGGTCTCGGTCGGGTTTGTGTATCTTTCGGCACCGGATCTGGCCCTGACCCAGATCAGCGTTGAGGTTGCGACCGTCATGCTGCTGTTGCTGGCGCTGAACTTCCTGCCCAAAGAAAGCCCGGTTGAAAGCACCGCAGGGCGGCGTGGGCGTGACGGGTTGATCGCGGCCATGGCGGGGCTGGGTATTGGCGCGCTGATTTATGGCCTGATGATGCGCGATTTCGCCTTTCCGACGATTTCGGATTTCCACCTTGCGAACTCCAAGCCCGGCGGCGGCGGGACCAATGTGGTCAATGTGATCCTCGTCGATTTTCGGGGGTATGATACCTTTGGTGAAATCACCGTTCTGGGCGTCGCAGGCCTTGTGATTTACGCGCTGGTCGAGGCGCTGCTGCGTGGCGGTCCGGCCAATGACCGGCTGCTGGCCTGGGTCCCGGATCAGAAACGCGCGGGCGACCGGCACCCCTTGATGCTGGTGGTGGCAACGCGGATGATCCTGCCGATTGCGATCCTCGTCGGGGTGTATATTTTCTTGCGCGGCCATAATGAGCCGGGCGGCGGGTTTATTGCGGGGCTTGTCGTGGCGATTGCGACGATCATGCAATATATGGCCTCGGGCTATGGCTGGGCCGCTGCACGGCAACGGATTGATTACCACGCGCTGATTGGCTGGGGCGTGACGATCGCGGGGCTTTGCGGCGTCGGCTCGTGGTTTGCGGCGCGGCCGTTCCTGACCTCCAACTTCGGTTACTTCAAGCTGCCTTTCATCGAGAAGTTCGAGCTTGCGACCGCCGCGATATTTGATCTGGGCGTTTTCCTGACGGTGGTTGGTGCGGTGATGCTTGCGCTTGCCTCTATCAGCCGGATCGCGATCCGGGCCGGTGAAACCGTGAATATCGAGCCATTCGATATCCAGCCCGATGAAGATGAGAAAACCGAGGGGGCACACTGATATGGAACTTCTAGTAGCCTCTGCCGTGGGAATGTTGACTGCTTGCGGGTTGTATCTGATCCTGCGCAAACGCACCTTTCCGGTGATCGTCGGGCTGGCGGTGCTGTCCTATGCGGTGAACGTCTTTATCTTTGCCTCGGGGCGCTTGGCGATCGGCCTGCCCGGCATCATATCCGAAGGTGCGGCGGGTTATACCGATCCGCTGACACAGGCCTTGGTGCTGACCGCGATCGTTATCAGCTTTGGCATGACGGCCCTGATCGTGATGATGGCGCTGGGGTCCTTTTTGGAAACCGGCGACGATTACATCGCGATGGAGGATGACGAGACATCCGATGAAGGCTCGGATGAAGATAAGGAGGGCGCGAAATGAACCATTGGATCATCGCCCCCGTCATTTTGCCGGCCCTGCTGGCCCCCTTCATTGTTTTGGTGATGCGCCACGATCTATCATTGCAGCGGATCTTTTCGACCTGTGGCACCGTGGTTTTGGTCGGCATCTCCTTGATGCTGCTTTATACCGCCGCGACCAACCCGCCAGAGGTCTATTTCCTCGGCAATTGGGATGCGCCCTTTGGCATTGTATTGGTGCTGGACCGGCTGTCGGCGATGATGGTCGCCCTGACCGCGATTTTGGCGCTTTTGGTACAGCTATACGCCATCGGCACCAGTTGGGACGCCCGCGGCAACCATTTCCACGCCTTGTTCCAGTTTCAGCTCATGGGCCTCTTTGGCGCCTTTCTGACGGGGGATGCCTTTAACCTCTTTGTATTCTTTGAGGTGCTCTTGATCGCAAGCTACGGTCTGATGATCCATGGCGGCGGGGCAAAGCGGCTCAAGGCCGGCGTGCAATATGTTGCCTTCAACCTTGTCGGCTCGACCCTGTTTTTGTTCGCGCTGGCCACGGTTTATTCGGTGATGGGCACGTTGAACATGGCCGATCTGGCGGTAAAGATGGGGGAGCTTCCACCCGGTGACGCCGCTTTGATGCGTGTCGGTGCGGTGTTGCTTTTGTTGGTCTTTGCGGTCAAAGGCGCGCTGGTGCCGCTACAATTCTGGCTGCCCGCGACCTATAGCTTTGCGCCCGGCCCGGTCGCCGCCCTCTTTGCGGTGATGACCAAGGTGGGTGCCTATGCCGTGATCCGCGTTTATACGCTGATCTTTCCGCCAGATACGCCCGCAACCGGCATGTTCTTTGCCGATCTGTTGCTGCCGGCGGCACTTGTCACGCTGGTCGTGGGCGCGGTGGGCGTGATGGGGGCCACGGGGCTGGCACGGCTGGTGGCCTTTGCCGCCATCGGGTCAATGGGGACGTTGTTTATCGCAATATCGCAATTCACCCCCGAGGCGATGAGTGCCGCCCTTTACTATATGATCCATTCGACGCTTGCCACAGCCGCCCTGTTCCTGATCGTTGATATGGTCCAGGACCGTCGCGGCACCGATACCACCCGCGGATCTTTCCCGCCCTTTGCCCAGCATGGGCTGCTTTCGGCGCTTTTCTTTGCCGGGGCGATTGCCATGGCGGGTATGCCGCCGCTCTCGGGCTTTTTGGGCAAGCTGTTGGTGATGGACGCCACACGCGGGCCGGATATGGCGATGATCTGGACCGCGATCCTGATCACCTCGCTGATCACCATCGTCGGCTTCTCGCGCGCCGGTTCACAAGTGTTCTGGAAGGCCTATGCCACCACCACAGGTCAGGCCCGCCCCGAGGACAAGCCCGAGGGGTTGGCCTTTGCTATGGTCTTTGCCCTACTGGCGGGTCTTGTGGCCCTGACCGTGATGGCCGGGCCGGTAACCGACTGGCTGGGTGAAACCAGCGCCGAGCTGTTTGACCGGGCGGCTTATATCGATGCTGTTCTTCCAGCGGTAAAGGAGTAGGCCGATGCTGCGCAAGCTTTTCCCCCACCCCTATCTGACGCTGCTCTTGGTGATCTCATGGTTGCTTTTGGTCAATGAATACAAGCTGGGCTCGCTGGTTTTCGCGCTGATCCTTGGCATCATCATCCCGATGATGACGGCCCCCTATTGGCCCGACCGTCCGATCCTGCGCAATCCAGCGGCGATCATCGGCTATGTGCTGATCGTGCTTTATGATATCGTGAAATCCAATTTCATCGTTGCCGGGATCGTCCTGTTCACCCCCAACAAGAAGCTGCAATCCACATGGATCACCGTCCCGCTGGAGTTGCGCACCCCCGAGGCCATCACCGTGCTGGCCGGCACCATTACCATGACGCCGGGCACTGTCACCGCCGATATGTCGGGCGACGGCCGCGCGCTTTTGGTACATTGTCTGCATGCACCTGATCCTGACTCCGTCCGTGATGAGATCAAGACCAGATATGAAGCCCGTTTGATGAGGATATTCGAATGATCCAATATGCCTTGATCTTTGCCTTTGCCTGTTTCGGCATTGCGCTTTTGTTCAACCTCTACCGCATTTTCCGCGCTCCGGGCGTGGTGGATCGTGTTCTGGCGCTTGATACGATGGTGATCAATATCATCGCCATTTTCATCCTTTACGGCATTTCCACCCATTCCGGCGTGTATTTTGAGGCGGCTTTGCTCTTTGCCATGACGGGGTTTGTCTCCACCGTGGCCTATTGCAAATTCATCCTGCGCGGCGACATCATCGAATAAGGGGGCTGTCATGAGCTTACTCTCCGAAATCATCGTATCCGTTTTGCTGGTTGCCGCAGGTGTTTTCGGGCTGGTCGGCAGTTTTGGCCTGCTGAAGCTGCCTGATACCATGACGCGGCTGCATGCGCCGACCAAGGCCACGACCTTGGGCGTTGGCAGTACACTGCTGGCCTCAATGCTGTATTTCCTGTTGTTTCAGGGTCGGCTGAGCTGGCATGAGCTGATGATCACCATGTTCTTGTTGTTGACCGCGCCGATTACCGCGAATTTCATCGCCAAGGCCCATCTGCACCGTTTCCGCGATCAGGAAACCCTGCCCGACACCGGCACCCCCGATGATTGGGCCACCTTTGAGGATGAAGCCAAAGAGATGGAACCGGTCATGACACGGGACACCCCGCGCCGCTAAGTGCCCTTGCCGTTTGCCGGTTTGCATGCGACCTTTGGCGGATCGGTGCAGTCGGAGGCCCCCGTGCAAACCATCACCCCAACCAAGACGCAAAACCTGCCGCAGCTTACCCATGCCCGCAATGAGGGCATGCCGCTTGATCTCGATTGGGTGGCGGGCGTGCAGGCCAATACATCCGCGATTGAGCGCCGTGCGGCCAGCTTGCCCGGACGCCGGTCGGTCAAAAAGGACTATCAGGCGGCATGGCTGTGCAAGGCGATTTCCTGCATCGATCTGACCACGCTTTCGGGCGATGATACTAGGGGCCGCGTACAGCGCCTTTGTGCCAAGGCCCGCCACCCCGTCCGCGCCGATCTGTTGGCAGCCTTGGGGATGGAGGGGCTGACCGTGGGCGCGGTCTGCGTTTATCACGACATGGTCGAAACGGCTGTCCGCGCGCTTGAAGGGTCGGGGATACCTGTCGCGGCGGTCTCTACCGGCTTTCCGGCGGGGTTATCGCCCCTGCATCTGCGTCTGGCCGAAATAGGCGAGAGCGTCGCAGCCGGCGCACGGGAAATCGACATCGTGATCTCTCGTCGGCATGTTCTGACGCAAAACTGGCAGGCGCTTTATGATGAGACCCGCCAGATGCGTGAGGCCTGCGGTGCCGCCCATATGAAGGCGATTTTGGCCACAGGAGAGCTGGGAACCCTGCGCAACGTCGCCCGCGCCTCATATGTCTGCATGATGGCGGGGGCCGATTTCATCAAGACCTCAACGGGCAAAGAGCCGGTAAACGCCACGCTGCCCGTCACCCTGACCATGATCCGCGCCATCCGCGACTACCACGACCGGACCGGCATCAAGGTCGGCTATAAACCTGCGGGCGGGATCTCCAAGGCCAAGGATGCGCTGGTGTACCTGTCGCTGATGCGCGATGAGCTGGGCCTGCCATGGGTCCAGCCCGATCTGTTCCGTTTCGGCGCCTCATCGCTTTTGGGCGATATCGAGCGGCAGCTGGAACATCACGTCACCGGCGCCTATTCCGCCGCCAACCGCCATGCGATGGGATAACACCATGACCGTCAAAGAGATTTTTAATTCCATGTCCTATGGACCCGCCCCCGAATCCGGCACTGAAGCAATGGCGTGGATCACGCAAAACGCGCCATTTGGCCATTGGATCAATGGCAAACTCACCGATCCGGCTGACGGCTTTGTCACCAAAAATCCCGCGACCGGCACCGCATTGGCCCAAGTCACCCAAGGCACCGCCGAGGATATCGATGCCGCCGTCACAGCCGCCCGCAAGGCCCAGCCCAAATGGGCGCGTCTGCCGGGGCACAAGCGCGCGGCCTATCTTTATGCGCTGGCGCGATTGGTGCAAAAGCACAGCCGCTTGCTGGCAGTGACTGAAACGCTGGACAATGGCAAGCCGATCCGAGAGGCGCGCGATATCGACATCCCGCTGGTGGCGCGGCATTTCTATTATCACGCGGGGCTGGCACAACTGTTGGCATCCGAGCAGCCGGAGATGGAGCCTTTGGGCGTTTGCGGTGCGGTTATCCCGTGGAACTTCCCGCTGTTGATGCTTGCATGGAAGGTGGCACCTGCGCTGGCAGCCGGCAATACCGTGGTGCTGAAACCTGCCGAATATACCCCCCTTACCGCGCTTTTGTTTGCGCAGATCAGCCGTGAGGCGGGCCTGCCCGCCGGTGTGCTGAACGTGGTAACCGGCGATGGGGCGACAGGGGCGGCGCTGGTCGATCATCCGGATGTCAACAAGATCGCCTTTACCGGCTCTACCGAGGTGGGGCGCAAGATCCGTGCGGCCACGGCGGGTACGGGCAAGGCGCTGACATTGGAGCTGGGCGGGAAATCCCCCTATATCGTCTTTGACGATGCCGATCTGGATTCCGCCGTCGAGGGCCTCGTCGATGCAATCTGGTTCAACGGCGGGCAGGTGTGCTGTGCCGGTTCGCGGCTCTTGGTACAAGAGGGCGTGGCGGAACGGTTCCACGCCAAGCTGCGCGCACGGATGGACGGGCTGCGCATTGGCGATCCGATGGATAAATGCATCGACGTGGGCGCGGTCGTGGACCCGGTGCAACTGGCGCAAATCACCGCGATGGTCGATGCCAGCGAGGGTGAGAAATACCAGATCCCCTGCCCCGAGGGTTGCTTTTACCCGCCGACGCTGATCACCGGCCTTGGTGCGGCCTCCCCCTTGATGCAAGAGGAAATCTTTGGGCCGGTTCTGGTCTCCATGACCTTCCGCACGCCGTCCGAGGCGGTGGAGCTGGCCAATAACAGCCGCTACGGGCTTGCTGCCAGCATCTGGACCGAGAACCTCAACCTTGCGCTGGACATGGCCCCCAAGGTCAAGGCCGGTGTTGTCTGGATCAACGGCAGCAATATGTTTGACGCCGCCGCAGGCTTTGGCGGGATGCGTGAAAGCGGCTTTGGCCGTGAGGGTGGCTGGGAAGGTTTGCTGGCCTATCTGCGGCCTAAAGAGACCAAGCGGGCGCTGCGCCCCGTTGCGGCCGTGGCGGAACCGGCAAAGCCCGAGGTGTCGGGTCTGGACCGTACCGCCAAGCTCTATATCGGCGGCAAACAGGCGCGGCCCGATAGTGGCTATTCGCGCGCGGTCTGGTCGCCCAAGCGCAAGCTTCTGGGGCATGCGGGCCTTGGCAATCGCAAGGATATCCGCAACGCGGTTGAGGCCGCGCATGGCGCAAAGGGCTGGGGCAAGGCCTCGGCACATCTGCGCGCGCAGATCTTGTATTATATCGCCGAGAACCTCTCGGCACGCGCCGAGGAATTTGCCACCCGCTTAAAGGATATGACCGGAAAATCCGGCACCGAAGAGGTAGTGGCCAGCATCGCGCGGCTCTTTAGCTATGCCGCTTGGGCCGATAAATTTGATGGTGCGGTGAAATCGGTCCCGATCCGCGGCGTGGCCATGGCGATGAATGAGCCTTGCGGTGTGATCGGTGCGATCTGTCCTGATGAGGCCCCGCTTTTGGGGATGATCAGCCTGATGGCCCCTGCGATTGCGATGGGCAACACTTGCGTTCTGGTGCCGTCTGGGGCTTATCCGCTGGCGGCCACGGATTTTTACCAAATACTTGATACATCTGACGTGCCGGGGGGCGTAGTCAACATCGTGACCGGCCCGCATGAGGGACTGACGAAACCGCTGGCCGCGCATCTGGGCGTGAATGCCATCTGGTGCTTTGGCGCAAAACCCCTGTCAGAGGTGGTAGAGCGTGAGGCCGCAGGCAACCTGAAACGCACATGGGTGAACAATGGTATGGCCACCGATTGGACCAATGCCGAGGGGCGGCCCTTCCTGCGCGCGGCGACCGAGGTGAAGACGATCTGGGTGCCCTACGGCGAGTGACCTAGCTTTTGGGGCGGTCGTCGTAATCGGTTTTCAGGATACGCGCGGCATCACCCTGCGGATCGTCATATTGTTTGGTCTTCAACGCCCAGAAAAACGCCGCCAAGCCGGCCCCGCCAAGCAGCAGGGAAACCGGAATAAGGATCGTCAGAATTTCCATGGGATCACCTTAACCGCAATGCGTTCAGCGATACTGTAATCGAAGAGAGCGACATCGCCAAGGCCGCAAGCAGCGGCGTGGCCAGCCCCATCAGCGCCAAGGGCACCGCGATCACGTTATACCCGCCCGAAAGCATGAAATTCTCACGGATCCGGCGGGTGGATTGTTTGGCGATGCGCAGCGCATCGGCGACGGGTGCCATATCCTGTCCCAAAAGCACGATATCGGATGCGGTACGCGCCGCATCAAGGGCCGTCGCCGGTGAGATCGACACATGGGCCTGTGCCAGCGCCGCCGTGTCGTTCAAACCGTCACCGATCATCAGAACCTTATGGCCCGCGTCTTGCAACGCTTTGACAAAATCAGCCTTTTCTGTCGGTAACTGCCCCGCCTGCCAATCCTCAATCCCGATCCGCGCGGCAAGATCGACCACAGGTGCGGGCGCATCCCCCGAAAGCAACGTCAGCTTCAACCCCGCCGCCTTCATCGCGGCCACGGCGACCTCAGCCCCCGGGCGCAGCTTGTCAGCGAACAAGATCGCATGTGTTTCACTGCCCAGCGCAAGATAGGTCGCGGTTTGCGCCGCAGGCGTTGCGCCGACCCATTCCGCACGGCCCAGACGGACCAGCTTGCCGTCCAGCCGCCCCTCGATCCCATAGCCCGGCACCTCTTGTACATCCGACAAAACGGCAGGCGCGATATCGGACGCCTTGCTCAGCGCCATCGCCAGCGGATGCGATGACGCCCCGGCCAGCCCCAACGCCACGCCAAGCACCGATGGTGGCAAGGCGTCAAGGTTCACCGGCTTGGGTGTGCCAAGCGTCAACGTGCCGGTTTTGTCGAACACCACATGATCCACCTCGGCCAGACGTTCCAGCGCGGTGCCGTCCTTGATCAGCAACCCCTTGCGAAACAGCCGCCCACTGGCCGCCGTGACCACCGCAGGCACAGCCAGCCCCAAGGCGCAAGGGCAGGTAATAATCAGCACCGCCGCCGAGATATTGACCGCGTAACGCAAATCGCCCCCTGTCCGCCACATCCAAAAGCCAAATGCGGCAAAGGACAGAATATGCACAAGCGGCGAATAGGCGCGGGCGGCACGATCGGCAAGGCTGGTGTGTTTGGTCTTGGCGCTTTCGGCCACGGCAACCAGATCGGCCATGCGGTGCAGACTGCTGTCGCGCCCTGCGGCGGTGACGCGGACCAAAAGCGGGCCGGTCAGGTTAATTTCCCCTGCGGCAATGGCCATCCCCGGCGCTGCCATGGACGGCAGACTTTCGCCCGTCAGCAAAGAGCGGTCAACCTCGGACGTGCCATGGGTCACCACACCGTCCACCGGCATCCGGCCACCGGGACGCACGCGAACGATATCGCCGATTGCAAGGGCGGAGATGGCAACCTCTTCCTCAACCCGGTCCAGCAGACGCGTGGCGCGCGGCACCTCCAGTGCTGCAAGTTCCTCAGCGGCGGAGCGGGCTACGGCACGTGTGCGATGATCAAGGTAACGCCCCCCCAACAGGAAAAACGTCAACATTACCGCCGCATCAAAATAGGCATGATGGCCGGAATTAAAGGTCTCGAACAGGCTGATCGAAGAGGCCAGAACCAGCGCCAAAGAGATCGGCACATCCATACCCAATCGCCCTGCCCGCAAACTGGCCCATGCCGATTTGAAAAACGGCTGGCCTGCGAAGACCACCGTAGGCAAGGCAATCGCGGCAGAGATCCAGTGGAACAGATCGCGTGTCGCATCCCCTGCCCCCGACCATACCGCCACCGAGAGCAGCATGACGTTCATCATCGCAAAGCCCGCCACGCCCAAACGCATCAGCAAATCGCGGCCCTGCTTGTCGGTTTCTGTCGCCGAGAGCAATCCGGGGTCCAGCTCATGCGCCTCATAGCCCAGACCCGCCAGAACAGGGATCAGGCTGGCGGCGGTGACATCGGGGGCGGCATCCACGCTGACGCGCCGTAAGGTCAGATTGACACGGGCCGATTGCACCCCCGGTAGGGCCTGAAGGCCGTTTTCCACCGTAGACATACAGGCCGCGCAATGCGCTGTGGGCAATGACAACATCAACCGTGCATGGCTGGGTTGGCTCATCTGTGCCAGACGCTCGGCCGAGGGGGCAACAGCACAGGCCGGACAAGCCGAGGGGCTTACATGGCCTGCATCATATTCCTCTACCAGTGACATTTCTATCCTCGTATATTCAGATCAATGCGCTGGCGAAAGAGGGTGCCATCAGGCGCCGTCGCCTCTACCTGCATCATCCATTTCCCGATGCCGAGTTTAAGTGGCGCGATGAAAACGCCCGATTTGCGCACAAAATCTGGGCGCACGTCATCGCTGGCCTCTGTCGCACGGCCAATCAGCACGGAAAGCGACGAAACCTCCGCAGGGTAGCCCGTATTGTCGGTAAAGGCGAGGCGCAGCTCATCGGCAGCCCCGTCATATTCAGGGGCGAGTGTCCAGCCCAAGCCGATCTGCGCGCTGCGGTCGGCGTCAAAGCTCTGACTGGCGACATAGGAGTTTTTCACCTCTAACCCCGGAAAGGTGCTGATTGCCTTATAGGCCATCAAAAGGTTGACCGCGATAATGATACCAAAGGCACCGACGGTGAAGAACAGCACCTTGCGTCCAGTGATACGAAACCCCTGATCATCCGTCATGCTATTTACCTTTTCCGTTAAAGATCGTGTCGTGATAGATCCGGTTGGTCCCATCGCCATCCTCGACCCACAAGCGCAGATCGGTCCGGTCGGACAGTGCCGCCTCGGAACCCGGCGCTGCAAAGACATAGACCCGCTGGGTCTGCTGCTCATTCGCCCGGACCGAAACCGTCGTCGCGTCAGTCCCTTCCAAGGCAATCCGAAGATCAGCCTCTGAGGTCAGCGAAACATTCAGATCCATATCATGCCCAAGCTTGTTCAGCACCCGTATATCATAGGTGTTGCGAATGGTCCCGTCAGACAGTGTAACAAAGGTCGGATTGCGCACCGGCGTTACGTTCAGATCAACCGAGCTGCGCAAGAACAGGGCCACCACAAGGGCAATCCCGACCCCCGACCACAAGACAGTATACATGATCGTGCGCGGCCGAAAGACGTGTTTCCACACCGATTTTGGCGCTTTGCCCGAGATTTCCGCAACCTCATCCGTCAGCGCCATATAGCCGATCAGATCCCGTGGCTTGCCGATCCGGTCCATCACATCATTGCAGGCATCAATGCACAAACCGCAGGTGATACAGGCCATTTGCTGCCCGTCGCGGATATCGATCCCCATCGGGCAAACGTTGACGCAGGCCATGCAATCGATGCAATCGCCGTTTGTGCTGGCCACCTCACCCTTTTGCAACTTGCCGCGCGGCTCTCCGCGCCAATGGCGATAGTTGATGGTCAGCGTATCCTCATCGATCATCGCGGCCTGAATGCGCGGCCACGGGCAGGCGTAAATACAGATCTGTTCACGGAAAAACCCACCGAAAAAGAAGGTCGTCGCGGTCAGCACCAGAATGGTCATATAGGCAAGGAAATGCGCCTGTCCGGTGACCAGATCAACGGCCAGTGTTGGCGCATCGGTAAAGTAAAATACCCAAGCGCCGCCAGTCGCGACCGCGATCAAAAGCCATGCTGTCCATTTGGTCGCTGTCTTGCGGATCTTCTCGGCGGTCCACTTGCTGCGATGCAGGCGCAGACGCGCGTTCCGGTCGCCCTCAATCCAGCGCTCTACCAGAATGAAAAGATCGGTCCAGACGGTTTGCGGGCAGGCATAGCCGCACCACACACGCCCCGCAGCCGAGGTAAACAGAAAAAGACCCAACCCTGCCATGATCAACAGGCCCGCGACAAAGTAAAACTCATGCGGCCATATCTCGATCATCAAAAAGAAGAACCGGCGGTTGGCCATATCGACCAGAACCGCCTGATCAGGCAGGCTTGGCCCGCGATCCCAGCGCAGCCATGGCGTGATGTAGTAAAGGCCCAGCGTGAAGGCCATGATCCACCATTTAAGGTTTCGAAACGCACCCTTGACGCGGCGCGGAAAGATCGGCTCACGTTTGGCATATAGGCTTTTGGGTTCGGTATCTGGGCTGCTCACGGCATTACTCCGGCTTCGGTTCAGGCGCTGATATCCCGCAACAGTGCGACCGCTGCTTTGACCTGCATCAATAACATATCACAGATAAAGGTTTTGGGGCCCATTCCGCTGCGACATCTGCGCGCGGCTGGCAAAGTTTTTTAGCACAAAAAGCCACCGACACCCCTTGAAACATGCGCGAACAGGAAAGGTGTGGCGGTGGCTGGTCGGCAAAAGAACCGACCAGCACCAAGAATAGCACATTGCTCTGCCACCACATTGAGGCAAATCAACCCGCTACCCGTCTTGCCATAAATCGGCGATGCTTTCCCTTAACTTGGGCAGGGTTTGCGCTTCAAACCACGGGTTTTGTCTCAGCCACCGGTTGTTACGGGGGCTGGGATGGGGAAGGACAGCGATACCCTGCGGCAGATCCGTCGCCCCCACCACATTTGTCAAAGGGCGTTTGCCCGCGGTTGGCAGGTGCCACGCCAAGGCATAGCGCCCGATAATCAACGCCAATGCCACATCAGGCATCGCTTCTAGTAACGGGTGGCGCCACGTTGGCGCACATTCCGGACGTGGCGGCAGATCACCGTTTTTCCCCGTCCCCGGAAAGCAAAACCCCATAGGCAGGATCGCAACCTTTGCCGGATCATAGAAATCAGCCGTATCAAGCCCCAGCCATGTCCGAAGCCTGCGCCCCGAGGCATCATCAAAGGGAATCCCCTTGATATGGGTCGCGCGTCCCGGCGCCTGCCCCGCGATCAACAACCGCGACGTAGCGCTTGCCTGCACCAAGGGGCGCGGCCCCAACGGCAGCCCGTTGCACAATGTACAGGCCCGAACCTTGGCTAATAGTTGTTCCATAACCCCACCAAAGCGCAAAAAGCCCCAGAACGCAAACCTCGCCCATTCCGGCTTTTGGATCTCAAACGCAACGGCTACCGAAAGAAATCCCGGCACTCAAATCATCCGCCACCTGTTTGTGCGTCAGCGCAATACGCACCGTATCTTGGCAGAATTCGTCCGTCCGTTTTCGCCCAATAGCTTTGCCGCGTTGCTGCAATAGATGTTGAACTTCCCTCACGCCAAGTAGCCTTCTGGCATCACGGCTACTTTAATTGGCCGTTGCAATCGTAAAAACTCTCCGGAAAATGCGCTGGGTGTTCACTCAAATACCACGGACTGAGGGGTCTCTACAAGAGAATGATAACCCTTGGTGTTCACCATCACTTCCCGAAATTCATATGGAACGTCCCGAAGCTCGCCCCGAGCCTCACGGTTGGCGATTTCATCAATCGCTTTGTCTGGAACATCGAATGAGACACCGGCCAGCGCGTTAACGTCAAACCGCCACCACTTGATTGCCATCAGTTTTGCAACCGTTTCTTCATCAAACCTGTAGCGAATGATTTTTGCCGGTGTTCCCCCGACGATTGCATAGGGTGGCACGTCTTTGGTC
Source organism: Pseudorhodobacter aquimaris (assembly GCF_001202025.1). Classification (GTDB taxonomy): domain Bacteria; phylum Pseudomonadota; class Alphaproteobacteria; order Rhodobacterales; family Rhodobacteraceae; genus Pseudorhodobacter; species Pseudorhodobacter aquimaris. Next base: position 21,904 of record NZ_LGHS01000004.1, on the reverse strand, counting down.
ACAAATGAACCGCCAGCAATCACAGCGCCGGAACCGATTTTCACGCCACGCCGGACGACCGAGTTACCGCCAACCCAGACATCATGCCCGATAACAATATCCCCTGTGGCGAAATTTGCATTTTCGGCCGTTGCCACTATCCTTCTGTTCTTTATTCGCTGTTTTTCGCCGGGATACCACGCAAACTGCCCCGCTGAATATTGCGCAGGGGAGGTCGAGAGCCAGTTTGTCGGGTGTTCGCCCTCACCAAGGACAACATCCGGCCCGATACTGCAATATCGGCCAATCGAGCTGACGTGCCGCGCGGTCCCGGTGCGCAGATAGGTATAGCGACCGACGGACAGGTCGCCATAGTAGAACATCGGGGCGTTATTAAGCTGCGCCGGGGCCTCGAACCGCACTTTGATGTGCTTCCCCCGCGTATCTATTCCATTTGTCACACGCAAACCAAACAGCTTCAGCTCAGATAGTTTCTGGAGTTCCACGGCTTTTCTTTCATGACTTCGGTCTTGGTCACGACAGGATCTACACCCGGCGCAGCTAAGGGGCGGGGCGATTATTCATTTGGCCAGATGAGCATTGTCTTGCCATCAACGACAGATTGAACCAGCTCCGCCAGCGCGGGGTCGGTCGGCAAGCCCAGCCGGGACAGATGGCTCTCTGCGCCCACCGGCAAACAGCCTTGCTGCATTTTCCGGTTTTTCCAGACGGATTCGCACAGGCCGATCTTGCTATCAAAAATATCGGCAACCTCCTGCTGGGTTTCCGCGCCAAAGAACATATCCTCACGCTTCTTCAGCCGGTTTTCCCAAAGGGGATCCGTTGCAATCGATTTCAGGAAATCATTCAGCGACATCGCGCGGAAATCCCAAAGATAGCAATAATTCGGCAGGCTCGTGGCGCGGATATAGGCTTCGAGCTTTTTATTCTGCGTATCAATCGGAATAACGACCGGCTTGCGGGAATAAAGATATTCGGACACGACGCCCGACACATCTGCAATCAAAACATCAGACCAATTAAAATCGGCAACCTTGCCTTTTCCCTTTGCGACCGCCTTCAGCCCTTCGGCCAGGGGCTTGTATGATTTATCGTTCAGCCCGGTTCCCGGATGCGGACGAAAACGCAGTTCAACACCATCTTTCACACAGTCCATAAATTCAGAGGCCAGCGCCGCCAAAGAGCTGAAATTACCCGCGGCGTCATAGCCTTCCCAGGTTGGCGCATAGATGATTTTCTTGATCTCTCCGGGTTGGCGTATCGCCTCCAGCCCCTCAATAGGCGAGCCGCCGATCACAAGCACCCGATCAGCCGCAAATTGCAGGCCGGACGCAAGAATCCGGTTGGTTGCGGTGGCATCCGCCGCAACAACATAGTCATACATCTGGCTGAGACGCGTCACCGTTGACGGCTTGTCCGAATCTCCGTGCAAGCCAAGGACATGGACCATCTGCGGGTTTTCCTTGAGGTATTTTACATTCCCCAGCTTGTTCGTTGGATAGACAGCTGTGTGCAGGTTCTTGCAGTTTGACAAAAAGAGATGCGGCTCAAAGCCGTCTTCGTAATGGAAAACAGGCACCCCTTCTGGCGCAAAATTCGGGATTTTCTTACCCTTCAAGCCCTTGCAGACCACCGCGCTTTTTCGTTTCGATCTGGCCATATATGGACGGTAGATATCGAGCTGGGAATACGCCAGATCCCCCCCCCCAAATATAGGCAACTTCAGGGTTGTATAAAAACAGGTTGAGCAGGCTGGTCGCCGCGCTTTTCCTTGCCGGTATTTCGCGCAGGGCAATTTCCGAGCGCCCGCTTTGCAAGGCATTTCCAAGGCTGATTTTATAAAACGCAAGCAGCGCTTCGATTTTTTCTTTATCGTCACAAACCAGCATTGTTCATTCCTCATGCTAAATCTTTGGCACTGTCCTACCAGTGCAGCTATATTTTGTCGACTATCCGTCATCAAGGCATTGGGCGCCGCTCATCCTATCGCAAAAGACATTGGATCATCTATCGGTTGTATAATGCCGCGCCCCGCTTTTTATACAAGCATCCCGCCCTGAACATCCCGCACCTGATGTCCGATCACGGCAGAAAAGCCGTTTTGCACACCCATTGGTAAAACCGGGCAGATGTCTCTTTGCCTGCGGGGAACAAGCAAGTCGGAAACCTGAACGAAAGCGTCCGCTTCCGGCCTATCAGCCCCCGAAAGTCATGAAAATTGTACAGGTTAACATGCCCTTTACTGCTCGGGTGTAGGTATGAACCCGGGTGTAATAAATGGGTGATGTGATGGACCGGCAATCAAATGCCAGACCAGTCATCATTAAGCGGAAGAAAATAATCAAAGGCGGCGGACACCACGGTGGTGCGTGGAAAGTCGCCTATGCTGACTTTGTGACGGCCATGATGGCCTTCTTCATGCTTATGTGGCTGCTAAATGCAACAACTGAAAAACAACGAAAAGGGCTTGCGGATTATTTTAGTCCCACAATTCCGATCACTCGAATTTCGGGTGGTGGATCTGATGCGTTTGGCGGTGACGATATCACGACGTCAGGCCAGAAACCGGAAAGTGGAACCAGCACGCCCGAACCAATCGCGGCCTCAGAGGGCGGTGAGGATGCCGCACCGACAGATGCCAAAATGGAAGCAGAGCTGATCGAAAAAGCTCTGCTCGCCCGCGGCGGTGAGAGCATGACGATGGAGCGGGCGATGCGTCATGTCGTCACCAAGGTAACGGATGAGGGCATGGTGATCGAGATCTTTGATCTTGACGATGTTCCCTTGTTTGAGGGTCTTACCGCAACCCCCATGCCAGTTCTGGATGACATTGCAACGCTGCTGGCAGAGGTCTTGTCGCTTGCCGCCAACAAGCTTGCGGTCAATGGCCACGTCAGATCCTTTCCGATCACACTGGTCGAAAACCCTGCATGGGCTTTGTCGGCGGCGCGCGCGCAAGCAATGCGCAGCCATCTTCAACAGTTCGGACTTGATTCGGAAAGGGTCGCACGAATTGGCGGTTTTGCGGATAAAAAACCCGCCACCGCGAACCCTATGGCCATACGAAACAACCGGATAGAAATAATATTATTACGTAGTAACAGATAGTTGCAGTCACACCGCCGTATTGACTGAATATGGCTTCGGGAATTAGGCGGATGTTAAGGCGCAGGATGCAATTTGAAAGCTGACCAAGGGTCTAAGCAGCAGAAAGGCGCTAAAACATGACGATTTCCTCTTCGCTCAATGCCGGGGTGGCAGGCCTTAACGCCAACGCCACCCGGCTCGCGACAATTTCCGACAATATCGCCAACTCTGGCACATATGGTTACAAGCGCGCCGACGCCAATTTCGAAAGCATGGTTATCACGCAGTCGAGCGGTTCCGGCACCTATTCTGCAGGCGGCGTTCGTGCAACAAGCAGCCGGATCATTGATGAGCGCGGCGCATTGGTCGGTACATCCAATGCGCTTGATATCGCGGTGTCAGAGCGGGGGCTGCTTCCGGTTGCCACTGCGGTCAGCTTGAATAATGGCTCCGAAGCGGTTGAGTTGCTGATGACGACGACGGGGTCTTTCCGGCCGGATGCCGATGGTACATTGCGCACCGAGTCTGGGCTTGTATTGCTGGGCTGGCCCGCAAATGCGGATGGCTCCATCCCGCCGATGCCACGCGATACTGTTGCGGGACTTGAGCCGGTAACGATCAATGCCAACCAACAGGCCGGGGATCCAACAACCGCCATGAAGCTGGGCGTGAATTTACCCGCCACAAGTGCTATTTCCGGCGCGGCGGGTGCCACTGAACCTCTTGCGGTCGAATATTTTGGAAACCTTGGAACGTCCGAAACATTGGACATCACCTTCACGCCAACTGGCCTGGCAGATAACGAATGGACAATGATTATCAATGACTCTGCGCAGGCGGGGGCAACTATTGGTCACTATACACTGACATTCGATGATACCCGCGGCGCAGGTGGCACATTGTCATCCGTTACGACCGTGTCTGGCGGGGCATATACGTCAGCTGACGGCACACTTGCCCTGACCGTTGGATCTGGCACCGCGGCCGGGCCGTTGACGATGACAATCGGTCGTGTGGGGGACCCCAATGGCCTGACACAGCTTTCCGACAGCTTTGCGCCAACATCCATCACCAAAGACGGTTCCTCGGTAGGTAATCTGACCGACGTGGAGATTGATGAAAACGGCTTTATCAACGCAACCTATGACACGGGCTTTACCCGGCGCTTGTATCAAATTCCATTGGTCGATGTGCCGAACCTGAATGGCTTGGACACGCTCAACAACCAAACATTCCAAATATCTCCTGACTCAGGGTCATTCTTCTTGTGGGATGCTGGCGATGGGCCGACTGGCGCGGTTGTTGGCTATGCGCGTGAAGGATCGACAACCGACGTTGCTGCCGAACTAACAGCGCTGATCCAGACACAACGCGCCTATTCCTCCAACGCCAAAGTCATTCAGACGGTGGATGAAATGTTGCAGGAAACCACAAACATCAAACGTTAAGGAGCCTAAGGGATGAGTATTTCAGGATCCATGGCGAACGCCATCTCGGGGCTTACAGCAGCCTCGCGATCGGCAGGGGTGATTTCATCCAATATCGCAAACGCGCTGACCGATGGCTATGGTCGGCGCGAGCTACAGGTCTCTGCCAATCAAATTGGCAATTCGGGCCAAGGTGTAACCGTAACCGGCGTAAGTCGTGACGTTGACCAAATGCTGATTGCCGAGCGCCGCACTGCCGAGGCCAGTTCTGCGGATCTGGACGCGCGCGCCAGCTTCTTGTCCCGGCTTGAATCAGCGCTTGGCACGCCCGAGGCTGGTTCCTCACTATCTGGTCGCGTGGCCGCATTGGACGCCGCCTTCATTGCTGCTGCATCGCAACCCAGCAGCGAAGTACGGCAACAAGAAGTAGTGACCGCGGCAAACGCCCTGGCCAACACTTTCCAGTCAATCTCAAGCGAAATCCAAACAAGCCGTCTGAACGCCGACTCGCAAATTGCTGCAGACGTCGAAACGGTCAACAGCGCCTTGGCAACTATTGCAGAATTGAACCGCAGCATCACATCGCTTTCCAGCAGTGGCCGCGACAGTTCTGCACTGCTTGACCAACGGCAGCAGCTTATTGACCAAGTCTCGACGATCATTCCGGTACGGGAACTGCCGCGTGATAATGGGCAGGTCGCCTTGATGACCTCCGGGGGTGCATTCCTGCTTGATGGAAAGGCAGCGACGCTGGAATTTTCATCGGTTGGCACCATCACGCCGGATATGACGCAAGCCGCAGGCGGGCTTTCAGGTCTGACCATCAATGGCAGATCTGTCGATACCGGATCGAACGGGCCGCTCTCAGGTGGCTCCATGGCGGCAGAATTTGCAATCCGGGACGAGTTGGCAACCAGTGCGCAGAGCGAACTGGATGCAATGGCACGTGATCTGATCTCACGCTTCCAAGAGCCGAGCGCCGATCCGCTTGTCGCACCCGATCCAGGCCTGTTCACAGATAGGGGCAGTGCGTTTACCAACGATGCTGCGCTGTTGGAAGCGCAAGAGATTGGGATAAGTAGCCGCATCAGTCTAAATGCGGCAGTGGACCCCGCTGAGGGGGGGGAACTTTGGCGACTTCGTGATGGGCTTGATGCCGTCACACCCGGTCCCGTCGGCGAATCCGCGCTTTTCACATCAATGCAGACCGCATTGAATGAAACACGAGAAATCGAGTCGGGGCAATTCGCAGGCAGCAGTCGCAGTCTGTCCGGGTTTTCTGGCCAGCTTCTTTCTGCCGTCGCGACCGAACGGCTGTCTGTTGAGCTAGAAGCTGGATTTGCTGCAGCCAGAACCAACACACTGAAAGGCCTGGAACTTGAAGGCGGCGTAGATACCGACAGCGAGCTGCAAGATCTTTTGTTGGTAGAGCAAGCATATGCGGCAAACGCAAAGGTTATTCAGACAGCGGATGAAATGATTCAAATCTTGTTAGGAATGTAGCATGACACTAGTAAGTTTCGGCGACATGGCACAAACCTCAATGTTGCGCCGCATGACGACCAGCGCCAAAAAAGACGCGCTTACCGCAGCGCAGGAGTTGACAACCGGAATCACTTCGGACATCGGCCACAAACTGCGTGGCGATCTCTCAAATATCACCGGCATCGAAGCCTCCCTATCACGGTTAACTGGATATAAGGCGGTAACCGACAATGCGACACTTACGGCCGATACGATGCAAAGCGTTTTTGCACATGTTGACCAACTGACAGATGGTATTAGCGCCCCCCTGTTGAACGCGACCACTTTGGAAAACACAAACACGCTGGATGCGCTCGCACATGATGCGGCGCAAAAGCTGGACTCTATGATCGCAGCCCTGAACACCAAAGTAGGCGATAGCACCCTGTTTGCGGGCGTCGCAAGTGACGGGCCCGCGCTGGCATCATCCGATATTATACTGTCGGCACTCGAGGCAGCCATAGCCAGTGACGGCGCCGTCACTGCAGACGAGATCGAGGCAAGCGTAACTGCATGGTTTGAATCCCCGACAGGTTTTGCCGACATCGGCTATCTTGGCGGTGACGGCACCTCCTCCTTCGCGATTTCGGCAGAAGACAAAATAGACCTGTCAATCACCGCGATGGAGCCTGCCCTGCGGGATACGATCAAATCACTCGCACTTGTGGCGCTTGTTGATCGCGGCACCGTAACTTCGGATACGGCGATCAAAACTGAACTGGCAGGCAAAGCAGGGGCCTCTCTTTTACAAAACCAGGCCGACCGAGCTGTTCTTGCTGGGCGTCTGGGTTTGGCGCAGGCCCGAATTGACCAGGCCCAAACGCGCAACACCGCAGAGACCTCTGCTTTGAACATTGCACGTTCCGATTTAATTTCGATTGATCCCTATGAGGCCGCGACGCGCTTGGAGAATTCCCAGGCACAATTGGAAACACTCTATTCCATTACCGCGCGCCTTTCGCGTCTTAGCTTGGTGGATTATCTGAGATGATCAAAATTTTGCTCTTTTTGCTTCTGATGCCCAGCATCGTTCTGGCTGCACCTATCCGCATTAAGGATCTTGTGGAATTCGATGGTGTTCGCGGAAACGATTTGGTTGGCTATGGGCTTGTGGTTGGCCTTAACGGGACCGGTGACGGTATGCGAAATGCACCCTTCACTGAGGAAATTATGACCAACTTGCTGGAACGTCTTGGCGTGAACGTCGATGGAGAGCAGTTTCAACCTAAAAACGTGGCTGCTGTTTTTGTAACTGCGGCTCTTCCGCCATTTGCGCGAATGGGGGGTCGTATTGATGTAACTGTCTCCGCAATCGGCGACGCCAAAAGCCTGCAAGGGGGAACACTGGTTATGACACCTCTGAATGGGGCGGATGGCCAAGTCTATGCTGTCGCACAAGGCACAATTATTGCCGGCGGTGTTTCGGCCGAAGGGGACGCCGCCCGAGTTGTGCAAGGCGTTCCCACTGCAGGCGTCATTCCGTCAGGTGCCAGAGTCGAACAAGAAGTAGATTTCGACTTTGCGGGCCTCAAAGTTATTCGTCTCGCATTGCGCACGCCGGATTTCACGACTGCCGCACGCATTGAAACGGCGATCAATAACAACTTTGGGCGAAGCGTAGCCGCAATGCTTGATTCCGGAACAGTAACGCTTGATCTGCGTGCAACCAAAATGGCATCCCCCGCCCATACAATCGGCAGGGTTGAAAACATCCGTGTAGAACCAGAGACCCGGGCAAGAGTGGTTGTGGATCAACGTTCAGGCACAATTGTCATGGGTGCCGACGTACGCATCAGCCGAGTGGCCGTTGCGCAGGGAAGCTTAACGTTGCGCGTTGAGGAAACGCCAATCGTGGTTCAGCCAAATCCCTTCGCCGATGGTGAAACTATTGTCGTTCCACGCACGAATGCCGAAATCACACAAGCCGCAGGTACTGGAATGGCCGAGGTAGAAGGCTCCACCAATTTGTCCGAAGTTGTCGCGGGCCTCAATGCTCTCGGAGTGGCCCCCCATGACATGATTGATATTCTTAAAAGTATCAATGCAGCCGGTGCGCTGCATGCCGAATTTCTAGTGCATTAAATACAGTCACCCACCGCGCTTCCGGCAGTGGGTGACCGCTTTTCTCGGCGCCGTCTGCGGAGAGTCCAAAGGGAAGCCCATCCTTGATCCCATGTCGCTTATTTACGCGCAGCCTGGATAAGCAGATTGTCATCGGCAAACAGCAAAAGATCTCCACCCGAAGAAAGGTCGAAGCGCGTTACCTCATCCAACGCCCTTCCGAAACGGACCTCAGTTTCCATCCCGGGAGGCGGGCACGCCATGCGGGTCATCGCGGCTGGGCCAAATGTCAGATTGTTGCCCGACATACTATACCCGCCACTATAACGATTACAGCCGGAGGAGCCGGAAACCCTGTCTTCCTCCAGATTCATCGTCACAACGACCGTTCCCGGCACATCAACGCCATCAACCTTTGTCACTTCCCAGCTTCCCGTAATATCAGCGGTTTGAGGTGTTTTGACGCATCCAGCCATGATCAAACCGACCCCCATCACTGCCAAGAAGATAGTAGAAAAATGTTTCATTCCCAACCCTTTATAGAATCAATATCAAAACGAGGCATCATTGCAGCTTTTGCATAAGATCAAGACTGGGGTAGCCATCGGGAACGATGCCCTCGGATTTTTGAAATGCCTTGATCGCCGCAATCGTATTCGGGCCGATCTTGCCATCCACGCCGAGCGTATCAAACCCCGCCAAGGTCAACTGCTTTTGCAGCAATAACCGCTCATCCAAGGTAAGGGCCCGTAAATCGCGCGGCCAGTCAGCCTGAATGCGTGCGCCGCCCCTTAACAAATCGGCCAGATGCCCCACAGCGATGACATAGGCATCAGCGGTATTGTAACGCTCGATCACCCCGAAATTCGAGAATATCAAAAACGCAGCGCCCCGTGCACCACCCGGCAACAGAACAGAGGCCGCGCCATGGTCTGGCAAATCACCTCCATTCACAAGGCGCACTCCCAACTCCTGCCATTCCGCAACCGGCTTTTTCACTCGCTCACTTGTCTGGTCATAGTCAAACCCCTGCGGAAGCGCGATTTCCACACCCCAAGGCGCATCCTTTGTCCAGCCATATCCCGCCAGATAGGCCGCCGCCGAGGCAACTGCATCAGTCGGGTCATCGCCCCAGATGTCCCGCTGGCCGTCGCCGTCAAAATCCACTGCATAGGACAAAAAGGACGTCGGCATGAACTGCGTATGGCCCATCGCCCCCGCCCAGCTGCCTTGCATCTGTGCGGGCGAGGTATCACCGGCCTGCAAGATTTCCAGTGCGGCCAAAAGCTCGCTTTCAAAAAACGCCGCGCGCCGACCGTCATAGGCCAAAGTCGCCAGCGATTGCAGCGTAGAAGAGGTACCGCGATAGGTGCCATAGGCGCTCTCCAGCCCCCAAATGGCTGCAACGACCTCTTTTTCTACGCCATAGCGCGCCTCAATCCGGTCCAGAACCGCAGCGTGTTTTTCCAAGGCCTCACGCCCGTTTTGTACACGCAGATCCGAGGTAGCGGTGTCCAGATAATCCCAAATAGTTTTGGTAAATTCAGCTTGGTTGCGGTCCCTGCGGATGACGTCGGCGTCATATTCAAGCCCCGTCAGCGCGGCATCCATCACGGCATCGGAAATTCCCGCCTTGGCGGCACGCACCCGAAACGAGGCCAACCAGCTTTGCAACCCTTGGGTATCTGCCACAGGTTCGCCCTGTGAGACCGCCAGCACCTCTGGTGCGATTGTGGTGCCATTTGCCACGCCAAATCCCAAACCTGATGCCAAAATAAATTGAAATATACGCATCCTGCCGCCCCGTTTTTTTCGCACTGTAGCCACCGTCACAAGATTGGCAACGGCCCTGCGGGCTATGGGCGGTTATTTGCGCCGCTGCCGCGAAACCTTGCGCTTGATCGCGCGGGATTTCGCCGCTGCTTTGCCGGGCTTGCGCGGGCTGCCGCGACCGCGCGGGGCATGGCCTTTGGGAAGGGCGCGGTCGTCGATCTCCAACAACTCCAATATCAACCCGCCGGTCACCGGCACCGCCTCGGACAGCCGCACTTTGACACGCTGGCCAATGCCGATCGTCAGGCCGGTATCAGCCCCCATCAAGGTCTGGGTATCGGCATCAAAGTGAAAGAACTCACGCCCCACAGACCGGATCGGGATCAACCCGTCGGCACCGCTATCATCCAGCTTCACGAACAGCCCGAAACGCTGCACCCCCGAGACGCGGCCATCAAAAATCGCCCCGACCCGGTCGTACAAATAGGCCGCAAGGTAGCGATCATTGGTATCGCGTTCAGCGACCATAGAGCGGCGTTCCGTGTCAGAGATATGTTTGGCGGTTTCGGCCAGCTCCTCTACATCTTGTGGTGTTAGCCCGTCATCCCCCCAGCCATGCGCCGAAATCAGGGCGCGGTGCACGATCAGATCCGAATAGCGCCGGATCGGAGAGGTGAAATGCGCATAATTGCGCAGCGCCAGCCCAAAGTGCCCGAAGTTTTGCGGGTTGTAATAGGCTTGGGTCATGGAGCGCAGGGTGCTGACGTTGATCAGCTCGTCAAACTCGGTGCCTTCGGCCGCGGCAAGCAGTTGGTTCAGATGCGAGGTCTTGAGAACCTGCCCTTTGGACAGCACAAAACCCGAGGCCTCGGCCACTTCGCGCAGGGCTTGCAGCTTTTCGGGGCTCGGCTCTTCATGCACACGGAACAAAAGCGGCGATTTCAGGCGGTTCAATTCCTCGGCGGCGGCGACATTCGCGAGGATCATGAATTCCTCAATCACCTTATGCGCATCAAACCGTTCATAGAAATCGACCGATAAAACCTTGCCCTCATCCGACAGCACAATCTTGCGTTCCGGCAGATCGAGGTTCAACGGCTGACGTTCATTGCGGGCCTGATTGGTGGCCTTATAGGCGGCATAAAGCGGGCGCAAAACCTCATCGAGCAGGGGCGCCGTTGCCTCATCCGCATCGCCATCAATCGCGCTTTGCACCTGTGCATAGCTGAGCGAGGCGACAGAGCGCATCATGCCGCGCGTAAACCGGTGGCTGATCTTGCGGCCATGCGCATCCAGCACCATACGCACGGCCATACAGGCGCGGTCCACATTTTCATGCAAAGAACACAGATCGCCCGACAGCGTATCGGGCAGCATCGGCACCACACGGTCGGGGAAATAGCTGGAGTTGCCACGGTTTTTCGCCTCGCGGTCCAGCTGTGATCCGGGGCGGACGTAATGTGCCACATCGGCAATCGCGACCCAGACGATATGCCCGCCGATATTCGCAGGGTCAGGGTCGGGCATCGCCAGAACCGCATCATCACGGTCGCGGGCATCCAGCGGGTCGATGGTCACCAGCGCCAGATCGCGCAGATCCTCACGATTGCCCATGGGCGCGGGGGTGGCGGCATCGGCCTCGGCCACGACCTTATCGGGGAATTGGTCGGGTATGCCGTGTTGATGGATCGCGATCAGGGAAATCGCGCGCGGACCGGACGGGTCGCCCAGACGGGCGGTGATGCGCGCTTGGGGCAGGCCCATGCGGCGGGGGCCTGCTTGTTCGGCCTCGACCAGCTCACCATCGCGGGCGTCCATCGTGCCATCGCGCAGCACGCGCCATTCCTTGTCGTTCTTTTTGTCAACGGGGACAACACGCCCGCCCTCGCTCTCAGACCGGAAAATCCCCAAGAGTTTGAGCGGGTTATGCCCCAGTTTGCGGATCAGTCGCGCCTCGTAGGTATGATCCCTGCCGCCCACAGGTTCCAGCCGTGCCAGAACACGGTCGCCCTGCCCCAAGGCCGGATCAGAGGGTTTGGTGATAATCAGGATGCGGGGGGCCGTGCCCTCACCCGTCCATTCCATCGCATCGCCAAAGAGGTCGCCATCACCGTCGGGGGCCAACACCTTGAGGATGGACACCGGCGGCAGGGCGGCAGGATCACGGTAGCTGCGCTGCGCCTTGACCAGCTTGCCCTCCGCTTCCAGCTCTTTGAGCATACGTTTCAGCTCAATCCGCAGATCCCCGCCTTTGATACCAAAGGCCCGCGCGATATCGCGTTTCGAGGTCAGCGTGGGGTTGTCAGCCAACCATTGAACGATCTGTGATTTTGAGGGCAATTTTTCCATGCCCCAGCCCTATCACGCGCCGCATATGCGCAGCAAGCACGCCTTACAGCGCCAGCATCATATCGCGGTGTGGGATGCCCGCGTCATCATATTCCGGGCCAAAGGCGGCAAAGCCCAGCTTTTCATAAAAGACAATCGCATGGCACTGCGCCCCAAGCTTGACCTTTTCCACCCCCGGCATGGCGCGAAACTGGTCCACCGCGGCCATAATCAAAGCCGCGCCAAGCCCCGTCCCGCGATATTCGCGCAGCACACAAACCCGCCCGATCTTGCCCGTATCACCCAGAACCATCAACCTTGCCGATCCCGCAGGCACCCCCGAAACCGAAGCAAGCAAATGCAATGCCGCATCATCAAGGTTGTCCATCTCTTCGGTCTCGGACACGCCTTGTTCCTCAATAAACACTGTCCGGCGCAGGGCGTGACAGGCGGCGAGGTCTTGTGTCAGCCCGATCCGGACCGTCATGCGAAATAATCGGTCAGGATGCGGGAATAGATGGATTTCAGCTGATGGATCTGGGCCACTTCCACACGTTCATCAACCTGATGCATGGTTTTGCCAACCAGCCCGAATTCCACGACCGGACAGTGATCCTTGACGAAACGCGCATCCGACGTCCCGCCCGAGGTAGAGGCAACCGGCGTCACGCCCGTTTCTGCCTGCACCGCCTTTGCGATCATATCCGACAAGGCACCGGGCGGGGTGACAAAGCTTTCGCCTGAAATCGTGACCTTCATGTCAAAGGCAACGCCGGTTTTTTCCTGCTCCTCGGCCGCCAATGCCCGCAGCCAATCGGAAATACTGGCGCCCGTATGGGCATCGTTAAAGCGGATGTTCACCGTGGCGCGGCATTGTGCGGGGATCACATTCGTCGCCGGATTGCCGGTATCAATCGTGGTGATCACCAATGTGGACGGGTCAAAATGATCGGTGCCCTTGTCCATCTCATGCCGCGCAAGCCTGTCCATCAAGGCAACCATCGCATTCAGCGGGTTATTGGCACGGTGCGGATAGGCGGCATGCCCCTGCACCCCTTTTGCTGTGAAATAGGCCGTGAGCGAGCCGCGCCGCCCGACCTTCATCATCTCACCCATCACATTCGGGCTGGTCGGCTCTCCCACCAAACACACGCTCATCGCCTCATTATTGGTGGCCATCCAGTCCAAAAGGGCCACGGTGCCATCGGTGCCGCCGCCCTCTTCATCACCGGTGATCGTCAGAATAACGGCGCCATCGGGCGGGGTGGTTTGAACAAAATCAATCGATGCGGCGACAAAGGCGGCAACCCCCGATTTCATATCGGTCGCCCCGCGGCCATACATCCAGCCGTCCACAACCTCGGCGCCAAAGGGGTCATGCGTCCAGGCGGCAACATCCCCCACGGGCACAACGTCGGTATGACCGTTAAATCCAAACGTCCGGTTCGCACCAACCCTGCCCCAGCGCGCAAACAGGTTACAGATACCGGCACGGTCCACCCGCGTGCAGGCAAACCCCGCCTTGGTCAGAAGCTCCTCCAGCAAAACCAGCGCGCCACCCTCGGCGGGTGTCACGGAATTGCAGCGGATCAGATCGGCGGTCAAAGCTGCGGGATCAACGGGGGTACGACTGGCGGGCATATATAAACATCCTCAGGGCTGGCCGCAGGACACGCGGCATTGCCCAATCGATAACGCTTGCGCCCCGTCCGTGCAACCTATGCCCCCCCGTATGGGATCAGTCGAAAAACGGCGTCATAGAGGCCACGACAACCGAGTTTTCAGCCAGCGCGCGGTCCATCAAGGCACGCTCCTCCGCGCCGATTTCGTCACCCGCCTCCAGCCGTTCCTCCAGCGTGCCGTATCCCGACACATCCAGCGGGGCCATATCGGCCTGTTTCAGGATCGCCACGGTCTCGCGTACGGCCTCGGCCTCATCGACACCGCTGGCATAGATCATCAGCGCCGCCCCCGTGGCCTTGGCTGGCAGGCCGTCACCGGGGTTGCGCCCGACCTCGATCACAAGGGTAAAGACCTGCTGACGCGAGGGCTTCTTGGGTTTTGCGGCTTTGGGTGTTTCATCAGACATGAGCGCAGCTTTCGGTTTTGATCGTCACGCAGGTGACGGCAAGCGCGATGATTGTCAAGCAAAGCGGTCGTCTTGGGCTTGACAGCCCGTCATTAAATCCATAATTCATGATATATGGATAAGACATATGCCCTCGACGCCTTTGCCGCCCTCAGCCAAACCACCCGGCTGGATGTATTCCGCTTGCTGATCAAGGCGGGCGAACAAGGCATGTCGGCGGGTGAGATTGGCGATGTCCTGAACGTGCGCCAGAATACGATGTCGGCGAACCTGTCGATCCTCGCGCGGTCCGGCTTGGTTCGGAATGAACGTGAGGGCCGCAGCATCCGCTATTTCGCACATATGGACGGGGTGCGCGGCTTGCTGGCCTTCTTGATGGAAGATTGCTGCGGGGGCCGCCCCGAGCTTTGCCAGCCCGTCATAAATGAGATCGCCTGTGCCTGTCCGCCGCCCCTAACCGATCAAGATCACTAACCACCGAAAGGCCATCATGACCGATACATCGACGCCCGCCGCTGCGGGATTAGGCACCTTTGAACGTTGGCTTTCCGTTTGGGTGGCCCTTGCCATCGGCGCGGGGCTTTTACTGGGCAACCTCTTTCCCGGCCCCTTTGCGGCACTTGCCGCGCTAGAGGTCGCATCGGTCAACCTGCCCGTAGCCGTGCTGATCTGGGCCATGGTTTACCCGATGATGGTCGGCGTGAATTTCGGCGCATTGGCCCGTGTGGGGGACAAGCCCAAGGGGCTGGTCGTGACGCTGGTGGTCAACTGGCTGATCAAACCCTTTACCATGGCCGCGCTGGGGGTTCTGTTTTTCGAGTATGTTTTCGCCGGGTTGATCCCGCCGGATGATGCGCAGGCCTATCTTGCGGGGGTTATCCTGTTGGGTGCGGCCCCCTGCACGGCGATGGTCTTTGTCTGGTCCAACCTGACGCGCGGTGATGCGACCTATACGCTGGTACAGGTCAGCGTGAATGATGTTGTGATGGTCTTTGCCTTTGCGCCCATCGTCGCCTTTTTGCTGGGCGTTACCGATATCGTGGTGCCGTGGGATACCTTGCTGTTGTCGGTCGGGCTTTATGTGCTGTTGCCGTTGCTGGCCGGATATCTGACCCGCAACAAGCTGGTGGCCAATGGCGGTGAGGCCGAGGTCGACGCCTTCAAATCCCGCGTCCAGCCGTTTTCCATCATCGGGCTATTGCTGACCGTAGTGCTGCTCTTCGGCTTTCAGGGAGAGGTGATCCTTGACCGCCCGCTGGTGATCGTGCTTATCGCGGTTCCGCTGTTGATCCAGTCTTACGGCATCTTTTTCGTGGCTTACGGTGCTGCACGCGCTTGGGGTATCCCGTTCAACGTGGCCGCACCTTGCGCCCTGATCGGCACCTCTAATTTCTTTGAGCTGGCCGTCGCTGTTGCCATCAGCCTGTTCGGGTTGGGGTCCGGGGCCGCGCTTGCAACCGTGGTTGGCGTGCTGGTTGAGGTGCCGGTGATGCTGTCGCTTGTCGCCTTTGCCAACCGCACCAAACACTGGTTTCCAACCGAAGGAACATCATCATGACCGTCGTAATCCATCATAACCCCGCCTGCGGTACCTCGCGCAATGTGCTGGCGATCATCGAGGCCGCAGGAGAGACGCCCGTGGTCATCGACTACCTTGAGGTCGGCTGGACCCGCCCGCAGCTTCTGGCGCTCTTTGCCGCCGCCGGTCTGACACCGCGCACCGCCCTGCGCACCACAAAATCCCCCGCCGAGGAGTTGGGCCTGCTGGACCCTTCGGTCAGCGATGACACCTTGTTGGAGGCCATGCTGGAACATCCGGTACTGGTGAACCGCCCTATCGTGTGTTCGCCCAAGGGGGTGCGTTTGTGTCGGCCGAGCGAGGCGGTTCTGGACCTGCTTGACCGCCTGCCGCCCGGCCCGATGACCAAGGAGGACGGCACTCCATTGATTGATGCAAAGGGAAATCGCCTTGACTGACACGCCGAATATTGACGAAATCCATTTCCGCACCATCGACACCGAGGCCCTGCTGACCCCTGAACGGGCGGCACATGCGCCGCGTATCCTTTTGCTCTATGGCTCCTTGCGGGAACGCTCGTTCAGCCGGTTGATGACCGAAGAGGCCGCCCGCGTGCTGACACGGCTGGGGGCCGAAACCCGCACATTCTGCCCCTCGGGGTTACCACTGCCAGATGATGCCGAGCCCGATCACCCCAAGGTGCAAGAGCTGCGCGATCTGGTGACATGGTCCGAGGGGATGGTCTGGTGTTCGCCAGAACGCCACGGCGCGATGACCGGCATCATGAAGGCCCAGATCGACTGGATTCCGCTTTCGATCGGGGCGGTGCGGCCCGCGCAAGGCAAAACGCTGGCGGTTATGCAGGTCAGCGGTGGCTCCCAAAGCTTTAACGCGGTGAACCAGTTGCGGATCCTCGGGCGCTGGATGCGCCTGTTGACGATCCCGAACCAGGCCTCAACCCCCAAGGCCTTTCTGGAATTTGATGAGGCCGGACGGATGAAGCCCTCTCCCTTCTATGACCGGATGGTCGATGTGATGGAGGAGTTGATGAAGTTCACCCTACTGACGCGGGACAATAAATCCTATTTGGTCCAACGCTATAGCGAGCGCAAGGAAAGCGCCGAAGAGCTGTCAAAACGGGTGAACCAAAAGGCGATCTAGGCGCAAAGGCCCCCGGATCGGGGGCCTGCTGTCTTAGCCAAGCTCAGCGATAATCGCGCGCAGGCCTTGATGCCAATCGGGGCGCGCAATGCCAAAACTGTCCATGGTCTTGCTGTTATCCAGACGGGAATTCAGCGGACGCTGTGCCGGTGTTGGGTAATCGCTGGTCGGGATTTCCTTGACGTCACAGGTCAGCCCCGCCTCGGCAAAGATCGCACGGGCGAAACCGGCCCAGCTGATGTCCGGCCCGCCCGAGAAATGGTAGCTGCCCGATTTCGACGGCACCTCAACAAGCTGTGCGGCGATGCTCAGACAGGCATCGGCAATATCGGCCGCACAGGTCGGCCCGCCAATCTGATCGGCAACGATGCCAAGCTGGTCACGTTCGGCACCCAGACGCAGCATGGTCTTCACGAAATTCTGCCCATGCGCTGATACCACCCAAGAGGTGCGCAAGATCGCATGCGTCCCGCCCGCGGCGCGTACCAATTCCTCCCCGGCCAGTTTGGTGCGCCCGTAAGCGCCCAAAGGGGCGGTGGGGTGATCGGTGGCAAAGGGCGCGGTGCCAGTGCCGTCAAAAACATAATCGGTTGAGATGTGGACCAAAGGCAAACCCCGCGCCGCCGCCGCCTTGGCAATCGCGCCGGGGGTGGTGGCATTGATCAAAAGGGCGCGCGGCTCTTCTTCCTCAGCGCGGTCAACGGCCGTATAGGCGGCGGCATTGATCACCGCATCGGCATCTGTTGCCGCCACGATTGCGGCGCATACCTCGGGGTTCTCGAAATTCGCCTGATCCGATCCGTAAACCTCAAGCGTGACCGGCCCGCAACGACGTTGCAACTCTTGCGCGACCTGACCGTTTTTCCCGAATACCAATATCTTCATTGCGAAACCTTCACGCCAAGCCGCGCGCCAACACCGTCGCGTTGTTGCAAGGCACGCCACCAATCCTCATTGTCGAGATACCATTGCACCGTCAGCGCAAGCCCTTCCTCAACCGTCACGCTGGGCCGCCAGCCCAGTTCATTGCGGATACGGCTTGGATCAATCGCATAGCGCGCATCATGGCCGGGGCGGTCGGTAACAAAACTGATCTGCTCGGCATAGGGTGCCTTGCCGGGGCGTTTCTCATCCAGAATGGCACAGATGGTCTGCACCAGCTCAAGGTTCGAACGCTCGTTCTCGCCACCAATGTTATAGCTGCGCCCGACCTCGCCCTTGGTCAGAACCGTCAGCAAGGCATCGGCGTGATCCTCAACAAAAAGCCAGTCGCGCACGTTTGAGCCATCACCGTAAATCGGCAACGCTTTCCCCGCCAAAGCGTTCAGGATGATCACCGGAATCAGTTTTTCCGGGAAATGATACGGTCCGTAATTGTTCGAGCAATTCGTCAGAACCACCGGCAAGCCGTAGGTTTCGGCCCAGGCGCGCACCAGATGGTCAGAACTGGCCTTGGAGGCCGAATAGGGGCTGCGCGGGTCATAGGGGGTGGCTTCGGTGAACTTTACCGACGGGTCCGCCGGAAGAGAGCCGAACACCTCATCGGTGGAAATATGATGGAAACGGAAATCTTCAGGCCGACCTTGACGGTCCCACAAGGCACGGGCCGATTGCAGCAGGTTGTAGGTCCCCATGATATTGGTTTCCATGAAAACACCCGGCCCGTCGATGGAACGGTCAACATGGCTTTCGGCCGCCAGATGCATGATCGCATCGGGGGCGGTTTCGGCGATACAGGCCTCAACCGCGGCGGCATCACGGATATCGACCTGCATAAAGCGGTAAAGCGGGCTGTCCGCGACCGAAGCCAGATTGTCGAGACAGGCGGCATAGGTCAGCGCATCAAGGTTGATCACCTCATGATCCTGGCCGATGGCCTGACGCACAACAGCCGATCCGATAAATCCGGCCCCGCCGGTTACGAGCAGTTTCATGGTTGCGATCCTTCAAATACAAACGGGCTGTCGAAATCGGCAAAAAGCTGTGCCTTGGCATCCTTTTCCGACAGGATCGCCGCATCGGCGGCCACGCCCCAATCAATCCCGATGGTCGGATCATCAAAACGCACCGCCCCGTCACATTCGGGCGCATAGTAATCCGAACATTTATAGACAATCTCGGTATCGGGTTCGCGCGTCACAAAGCCGTGCAAGAAACCCGCAGGGATCAACAGCTGACGCCCGTTCTCAAAGCTCAGCTCCACCCCGACCCAGCGGCCATAGGTCGGGCTGCCCTTGCGCGCATCTACAGCGACATCAAACAAGGCGCCGCGCCCGCAACGCACCAATTTGGCCTGCGCATGGGGCGGCGATTGGAAGTGCAGCCCGCGAACGGTACCGACATCGCGCGACAGCGAATGATTGTCCTGCACAAAGTCGATATCGATCCCGGCAGCCTTTGCCCGCGCGCTGTTCCAGCTTTCGCTAAAGAAACCCCGATGATCGCCAAAACGCGGTGGTGTGATGATAACCACGCCAGCCAATTCAGTTTTTTGAATATCCACTGCGCATCTCGCTTTCAGATTGCCAAAATCAATTGCACAGACGCGTAGCAGGGACGAACAGAAATGTCATCCGCCCTTTTCTCGTCAATTGGCCCCCTCCTTGCGCAGAAGCTGATTGCACCGCCCCTTGATAAATCCAGGATTGCTTGTGCCAAAACCTGCGGGAGGCGTTGCCACAGAAAAAGCCCGCTGAAAAAGATAGCGCATTCCGTATAGTGAGGAAAACAAACACTAAACCCTGTCGCGTAGATCGATTCATGTATTGTATTTATTTAATACAATTGGGGTCTCAGGGGCCCTTGAAGTGGCTAAAAGTCCGATACTACCTTCCTTGCCACGATGGCGAAGGCTGTTGTACCTCTGGTAATAGAGGTAGTCGCGGAAATTTGGGCCATTTGCTAGGGCATGTTGACGTTCACTTCAATTGGATCACGGTGGCCGCGATTGAGATGAATGCGTTGAAGCTGGCGTCAGTTTTGCAGCTGCGCATTGCGATTCCCCTGTATTCCTTGAGCTTTCCAAAGAAACTCTCGATCAAGTAGCGTCATTTGTAAGTATCGCGGTCGAAGTCAGCCGGGAACAGTCGGTTGGATTTTGGCGGAATGACCGCCTCGATTCCGGCTTCGGTCGGCGCACCACATAGCCAGTTTGCGTCGAATGCCCGGTCACACATGTTGCACATCGGCACGATGTGACGCGCCAGCAAAGGCGCAGTCTTTCTGCCAATCTATTTCCATGTTGCAAACGCAGTGAAACGGTAATCCCCCCATTTTTAACGGGGTGCATTCGTAGAATTTACGCGGCCATTTTCAGTTTCTGGGCGGGTGTGATGCCGCCGATACCCATATTCGGGCGGTCGTTGTTGTAAGTCCAGAGCCATTGCGTGGCGAAGTCTTGTGCCTCCTCGATGCTTTCAATGATGTATTGGTCGAGCCACTCATGCCTGCCGGTGCGGTTGTAGCGCTCGATGTAGGCGTTCTGCTGCGGCTGGCCGGGTTGGATGTGCTGGATGGTAACTCCATGTTTTGTTGCCTATTTCATCAGCTTTTCGCTGATGTATTCCGGCCCGTTGTCCGTTGCCCGGCAGGGTTATGCGTAGCATGATCCCGTGTATGGACGCCCCCGGGTTTGCAAGCGGCTTTTTTGACGTTGGCAACAGCACTGCGGTCGAGTTCCTTCGTGTATCCGGCCTCTGGTTGCGACCTTCAACGTCGCGGGCCCTCATGGTGAGTTCGAGGAACAGGTCCAAAACGAGAGGCCGTAGTACAAGCTACTCGGGACATTACTGGTTTTCCTATTCCTGATCTCGTCGACGCTTTGCCATGACCTCCGTTCAGAACCGCCGCACCCCAGCCTGCCTTCGCGCTCAGGCGTTGGCAGGTTTCTTGTAGACGCCGCCATGAGCCATGATCGCCCATGCCATCCGCGCCATCTTGTTCGCCAATGCGACCGCTACCAGCATTTTGGGTTTGCGCATAAGCATGCGAGCCAACCACGACCCCTCCGGCGCGCCGCCGCGCTTTTGCGTTGCTTGAATCGCCGACATGGCACCGATGATCAGCAAGCGTCTCAAATCGCGTTGCCCCATCTTCGATATCTTGCCCAGCCTTGTTTTGCCGCCCGTAGAATGCTGGCGTGGTGCTAGCCCGATCCAAGCCGCAAAGTCGCGTCCCTTGCTGAACACCTCTGGTGGTGCAGCCAGCACGGCAATTGATACAGCCGTCACCGGACCGATCCCCGGCATGGTCATCAACCTGCGCGCCACATCGTTCTGACGTGCGATTTGGCGGAGCCGCCTGGTCAGTTCATCAATGCGTTCGCTCAGCCCATCAATCATATCGAAGAACATTTGGCAGAGGCTCGTCACATCGGCTGGCAAGCGCTCGGCATTCTCAGCCACATCCCTCTCCAACCGAGGAAGATGTTGAGGGCCCTTCGGAGCAACAATCCCATGTTCTGCCAGATGCCCTCGCAGCGCATTGATTGTTTGGGTGCGCTGCCCGGTCAGCAGATCGCGGGTCTTGAGTACCATCGACTGTCCTTGTTGTGCGGTGGTCTTGGTCGCCACAAAACGCATGGTTGGCCGGGACGCTGCTTCAGCGATGGCCGCAGCGTCGTTCGCATCGTTCTTTTGCCGCTTCACGTAGGGTTTGACGTATTGCGGGGCGATCAGCTTGACATCGTGACCAAGTCCGGAAAGCTCCCGGCTCCAGTGATGCGCACCTGCACAGGCCTCCAGGGCGATGATACAGGGCTCAACCCGACCGAAAAACTCCAACACTCGGCCTCGCGGTAAAGCCTTACTAAAAACCTTCGATCCGTCCTCGGCCGCTCCATGTGCGTGAAATGAATTCTTGGCAATATCCAGCCCAACAATGCTAACCTTTTCCATGGGCGCTTCCTCCTCGTAGCAAGTTTCGACACCGCTACCT
>NZ_LGHS01000003.1 GCF_001202025.1 Pseudorhodobacter aquimaris | reverse complement strand
GCAGTTAAGTGCCGCCGCGCCAATGGTACTGCGTCTTAAGACGTGGGAGAGTAGGTCACCGCCAAACCTAGTAAGAAACGTAACTCTCATAACGATGACAAAATAAACCCCAAATCAATAAAATGGGGCAAATAGGGCCCAAATCTGCGCCCAACCGTCGCGGGGTGGAGCAGCCCGGTAGCTCGTCAGGCTCATAACCTGAAGGTCGTAGGTTCAAATCCTACTCCCGCAACCAAATTACCTAACCTTTCCAAATGGTTAGAATCCGACAAAAACACTTGTGTATAGCCCGCGCAAAAACGAGTCAACGCTGAGTCAACGTTTTAGAAGTCCCCCTGAAAAGTGGGGGCTTTTTGCGTTTTGCCATGATCAGTCGCGCTGGTCCTCAAAGGGCACCACAACTGCATCCTAGTGGGTGTTGCTATGCAGAACCAATATCGGTCAGAAGCAGAGATACGTTTCTAAACGATGGCGTCATTGGACAGCTTGGTCCTTTTGGTTGTGCTCGTGGCTGCAAAGGTCATGATTGCCCAGCACTTTAATCACGCGGCAATCTGCGATTGTGCCCTGCGCGCATTGGACGATCATGCGTTCCAGCTCAACTTCCAGTGCCCGCAAGCGGACAAGGCGATCCCGCACAGCGACAAGTTGTGCCTTTGCGATCTGGTCAGCCGCCGCACAGGATTGATCGGGGGTGTCGGACAGGCTGAGCAGATCGCGGATGGCCTCCAGCGTAAAGCCCAGATCACGGGCGTGACGGATAAAGGACAGTCGGTCCATTGTGGCGGTGCCATAAAGCCGCTGGTTTCCGGCACTTCGCTCCGCTTCTGGCAATAGACCGATCTCTTCGTAATAACGGATCGTCGGCACCTTGACGCCGGCAGTCTTGCTCAACTTTCCGATGGTCAGCATGAAGAAACCTCTTGAACCTCTAGTTGCTAGAGACATTAAGCATGGGAATCAATAAGAGCAATGCCTTGACCAAACCGGAGACAGATATGACCACGCCACCCCTTGACCAAACCGATAGCAGTTGTGAATGGACCGTTTCCGGCATGGATTGCGGATCTTGTGCCAACAAGATCAAGGATGCCGTGGGGCGGCTTCCGGGCGTGTCTGGTATCAGCGTGGCGCTGATGACCGAACGCCTGCGCTTGACACTGGATGAGGCGCAAACGCCACGCGCGCGGGTTGAGGCGACGGTCAAATCGCTTGGCTACGGCATTGCACCAAAGGGTGAGGCCGCCGCGCGCAAGGGGTTTGTAATGCCCGAGCAGGCGGGTGCGCAGGATCATTCCGATCACGACGGCGATGACCATGACCCTAAACCCAGCCCTGATGCGGGTCACGGCAGTGCAGGCCATGTGCATGATGACCCCGCCGACAGGGGCAAGCGTTGGTATCAGACCTCCAAGGGCCAACTGGTCATCGTGACCGGTATTCTTCTGGTGGTCGCCTGGGGCATCGAACTTTTGACTTCGTCCGAGATCGGCTATTGGGCGTTTTTCATCGCCTGCCTCATCGGTGTAGCACCCGTGGCCAAACGGGCCTTTGCCGCGCTGCGCGTCGGCCAGCCTTTTACCATCGAAAGCCTTATGACCATCGCCGCCATTGGCGCGCTGTTCATCAACGCAGCAGAAGAGGCGGCGCTGGTGGTGTTCCTGTTTGCGGTCGGCGAAGTGCTGGAAGGGGTTGCGGCCAACAAAGCGCGTGACGGCATTCGCGCATTGGCAAACCTTGTGCCCAAGACAGCGCTGCTGGAGGAAAACGGCGTTACCCGTGAGGTGCCCGCTGAAACGCTGACCATAGACCAGATCGTTCTCGTGCGTCCCGGTGACCGTATTCCAGCAGATGGCGATATTGCATCTGGAACCAGTGGCATCGATGAAAGCCCGGTGACGGGCGAAAGCGTGCCGCGCACCAAAGGTCCGGGGGATGCTGTCTTTGCAGGCTCGATCAATACCGAAGCCGCATTGCGCGTCACGGTGACCAAGGCCGCGCAAGACAACACGATTTCGCGCATCATCCAACTTGTCGAGGAAGCCGAGGAGGCCCGCGCGCCGACCGAACGCTTCATCGACCGGTTCAGCCGTTGGTATATGCCTGCGATCGTGGGTGTGGCCGCGCTGGTTATCCTCGTGCCCCCCCTTATGTTTGGTCAACCGTGGGACACGTGGGTTTATCGTGGATTGGCACTTCTGCTGATCGGGTGCCCCTGTGCGTTGGTGATCTCGGTGCCTGCGGCGATTGCGTCGGCCATGTCTGCGGGCGCGCGCAAGGGGCTGTTGATGAAGGGCGGGGCGGTGATTGAGGCTGCGGCCAAGACCACCCATGTCGCTTTTGACAAGACAGGCACCCTGACGCATGGCCGCCCGGTGGTGACGGATGTGGTGACGCTGGGGCCGCTGGATGAGAGCGTCGTGCTGTCGCTTGCCGCAGCGGTTGAATCAGGGTCCAGCCATCCGCTCGCCTTGGCGATCTCTGGTAAGGCCAAGGATGCTAATGCCCCTGCAGTGGCGGCGCAAGACGCCCGCGCGATCCCCGGCAAAGGGGTCGAGGCGGTGATTGATGGCGCATCTGTGTGGGTTACCAACCCCAAATATGCAATGGAACAAGACGGTCTGGACGGTATTGGGTTGCGGCGCGCGACAGCGCTGGAGGAAGAGGGAAAGACGGTTGCTGTGCTTTACCGCGCCCGCGAGCCGCTGGCCTTGTTTGCGCTGCGGGACGAACCGCGCCAGGACGCCGCCGATGCTGTGCGCCAGTTGCGCGCCATGGGGATCACCCCGGTGGTTCTGACAGGCGACAACCTGCGGACGGCTGCGGCCATAGCGGGCAACCTCGGAATTGAGTTTCAAGCGGAAATGATGCCCGAGGACAAGTTGACGGCGATCAAGAAGATGGGTGAGACCGGTCATGTGATGATGATTGGTGACGGCATCAATGACGCGCCCGCGCTGAAACAGGCGTCGGTTGGCGTGGCGATGGGATCGGGCACCGATGTGGCGCTGGAAACCGCCGATGCCGCCATTCTGCGTGACCGGGTGACGGATGTGCCAGCGCAAATCCGGCTGGCGCGGGCGGCGATGGCCAACATCCGCCAGAACGTGACGCTGGCACTGGGGCTGAAAGCGGTCTTTCTTGTAACCTCGGTGTTGGGGATCACCGGGCTGTGGATTGCCATTCTGGCCGATACCGGCGCCACCGTGCTGGTGACCCTGAACGCGCTGCGCCTGTTGCGCTTTAACCCTGAGCGGGAGGGTTGAGGCAATGCCATTGTCCGGATGTTCGGGCGGGCATAGCTCAGCTGCCGCTAAAACTCACCTCGCTGGATCAGGGCCACGTTGCCGAGAGTGATGAAAGCCGATGCGCAATATTGGTTGCAATGACAATCGCTACAGGAGATAGCCCACTATGAGGCTTCGACATATACAGATCGGACTTTGGATCATGGCCGGGCTTGCGGCCCTGGCCTATGGTGCCTT
Organism: Pseudorhodobacter aquimaris; assembly: GCF_001202025.1. Taxonomy (GTDB): domain Bacteria; phylum Pseudomonadota; class Alphaproteobacteria; order Rhodobacterales; family Rhodobacteraceae; genus Pseudorhodobacter; species Pseudorhodobacter aquimaris. The sequence goes on along the minus strand of NZ_LGHS01000003.1, from coordinate 3,902 downwards.
GATTCTGCGACCACAAATGAACGCGCAAACCCAAGAAACCACGTTTCAGCCTGCATTTTCTTTGGCCGATAGCGCAGGCCAGCTTCGCACAACAGACGAATTCGCGGGCAAGTTTCAGCTCGTCTTCTTTGGTTTCACCAATTGCCCCGATGTCTGCCCGGCCACGCTGTCCGAGATGGCGCAGGTGATGGACGATCTGGGCGATGCTGCGGCAAAGGTGCAACCCATCTTCATTTCGATCGACCCGGAGCGGGACCGCAGGCTGGGCATTGACAGCTTTACACAAGCCTTTCACCCCGAAATTCTGGGTTTGGCAGGCGACATCGAGGCCACACAGGCCGCCGCCGAAAGCTTTAGGATCTTCTTTGCGCGCGAGGATGCGCCGAATGCCGCAGGTGGCTACACCATGTCGCATAGCTCAGCCCTTTACCTTATCGGCCCGAAAGGTGATTGGTTGCGCCAATACGACTACGGCACACCCGCCACTGAAATACTTTTCGATCTGAATACGAGGTTGTGACCAATGAAAAACACCGTTCTTGCCCTGTCACTCTTGTTTGCGGCCCCGATGGCACAAGCCTGTGAAACTTTCACAATTGGCGATATCAGCGTCGAACACGCATGGTCCCGCGCCTCCATCGGCACCGATCGGCCCGGGGTTCTGTATCTGGAAATTACAAACAACGGCACCACGGATGACGCCCTTACCGGCCTCACAACACCCGCTGCGAGCATGCCCATGTTGCACGAAACCGTTGTCACTGATGGGATAGCGTCGATGCCGCATGCCGCATCGGTTCCCGTTCCGGCGGGCCAGACAGTGGTCCTGTCGCCTGGCGGCTTTCATGGGATGCTCATGGGCCTGACCAACGTGCTGAAGGAGGGCGAAACCTTTCCGATCACTTTGACGTTCGAGCAAGCAGGCAGCCTTGATGTCAGTGTTGATGTTCTGTCGATGCGGGTGGAGGCGGCGGCGTGCGACGACGCCAAATAGTCCTGTCCCTTGCCGGATTGGCAGGGGCTGCGGCTTTCACGCTGGGGCTGGGGGCGTGGAGGACGCGCAACCGCTCCGTCCATAACCCGCTTTTACCATTGCCCCTGACATCAATGGACTGGCGTCTGATAAATCACGTCGGGCAGGAGGTCACACCCGCAGATTGGCGGGGACGCCCTGCAATGGTGTTTTTTGGCTTTACCTATTGCCCCGACGTCTGCCCGACCACGCTGCTTGATATCGCCGACTGGTTGGAGGCCCTCGGCCCGGACGCGGACAGGCTGACGACCGCCCTGATCTCGGTCGATCCGGAGCGAGACACGCCGGATGCGCTGGCAAATTACGTATCCCATTTCGACCCGCGCATCATCGGCCTGACTGGAAGCGTGGGTGCTACCGCCCGCGCGGCCGCTGACTTTCGCGTCAGCTTTAAGAAGGAGCCTGCGGGCGACGGCGACTATACCATGAACCACACAGCGGGCGTTTTCTTATTTCATGCCAACGGGCAATTTGCCAGCATCATTGACTTCCATGAGGATCGGCGTTTCGCTGTTCCAAAACTACGCCGTATTCTGGCCTGAAAAGGAGCTAACTATGCCAATTACCACCTTCACACGCCGCCACCTGATGCTGATTGCCGGGGCCACAGCCATCGCCCGCCCAGCCTTTGCCGCAGGGGCAGCCATCCATGTCGTCAAGGATCGAAACTGCGGATGCTGCACGGCTTGGGTCGATGTTTTGCAGGCTGAAGGCTTTACGGTCACCACCGAGGACAGCCTTGGAACATTGCTGATGCGCTACAAATCGGACAACGGCATCCCGCAGGACATGATCTCGTGCCATACCGGTCGGATTGATCAGTATATGCTTGAAGGCCACGTGCCACCGTCCGATATTAGACGTCTTCTGGTCGAGCGTCCGGACGCCATCGGCTTGGCCGTTCCTGGCATGCCCTACGGCTCACCAGGGATGGGTCCGGAAAGCGAACGCGAGGAATATGACGTATTCCTGATCCGGCGCGACGGCACGACCGAAGTCTTTTCGCGTTATGAGGCTGCGTAGACCCATCGTGCCGTACAGGGTTCCGGCACACATTCACATCTTGCCTGTCCTTAAGGAATGGTAGTGGCGGCTCTGCATACCTTAGATCCAATGTGACGATTCTATCGCGCGTTCTTTTTTGGCGAATGGCAATACAGCAAGTGCATCAAGCCACTGTGTTCTTTACTTGTATGTAAGATGATTTGCCTCGACCTCATTGGTTTTGCGGAACATGTTTACACTAGCGCCCTAAATCGCGCGCGACAGGCGGCGTCGGCGTGTACCATGATATGCGTACGGCAAACCCCTGTGCCTTGGAAATGTCGATCCGTAAAATGGACCGGGCGTGGCTCTGCGGTTGGGGCGTCTGGCGCTTCCTGCAGGGCAATCTTGCCTGGCCCGTCTTTCACCTGCACGCCCGCGCTTGCTCGCGCAGGACGGCATAATCGCTGAGCATCCGCATCACCATCGATGTTACTGATAGCATTTCGACTTCAGCCGCAGCATCTGCTTGCTCGGTCGGGCTATAGTCGACAACTGGAGGACAAGCTGCCTTCGAGTCAGAACTGCCCGCCCCGCATGCGCTCAACCAGAGCATCGCGATCAGCAGGCCGACGGCTGGCGGCGTCCAGCATTTGGCGTTGGATTTCATGGGTATTCTCCGATGTTGAAAGGCGTTCAGCCAGCCGCCCCGTGCGTTCCCCCGCGCGGCGAAGGTTGAGCAGAAACAGGGCGAGGGTGCCGATGGCCAAAAACAAACCCAGCGATCTGCGCGCCGGGGCGCTGGCGAGAATGGTGGGGATCCAGCCGATCATCGCTGGCCTCGCTTCCAATCATCGATCCGGGCATGGATTGTGACAGCAATGCCGATCAGCGCCACGGCGATGAACAACCAGCGCAGTGTGTCGAGGTAGGGCACCAGGGGCAGGATAGCGGTTTGGGTTTCTGCCAAGACGTCTTGCGCCGCTTCAACACCGGCAGCGCCGACAGTAGCAACACCCGCCGCGCCACCGCCTTTCAGGGTGCGGCTGTCGGCCAGGACCTCGCGGGCAGGAGCGATCTCCGGCACGAAGGGCGTGGCGCGAACGGGGAAGGGTTCGCCCCAGCTTCGGGCTGGCCCGAGATCGATGTGCATGAAGCCTGAACGAGGGTATGTACCAAAGCCGAGAAAGCCAACTGCGCGGGCGGCTTCGGCAAAGGTTGCCGGATCATGGTTTGACATCGCAATATCAAACGCCGTGCCCAGCATGTGCTTGGAGGCCGGAGCACCGCCGACAGCGCGGTTGTGGCTGGGGCTGCGATAGCCGGAGCGCACGATCAGCGGTTTGCCCAGCCGATTGCGCAGGGATTGCAGCTTGTCCATGGCTTCGGTGTTGATCTTGATCGCGCCGGTGCCACGGCAGGCGATCTCGGCTGGGGAGAAGCTGGGCCAGCGCCAGGCAGATTCAGGCACATCGCGGAAATGGGCGTAGGTCGTGGTCGGCATGGGGTTCTCCAAAAATGCAAAACCCGCCTCTGGGGCGGGTGGGGGACAGGTCAGGGGTGGTCTTGGGGGCGCGTCAGTCGGTGCGGCCGCGCTGGAAGGCCTCAAACATCAGATCGCGCATGGCGCGGATGTCGGTCTCGATGCGTTCCAGCCGGTCGGCGTCGCCCTTGCGGTCCTCGGCGCGCTGGCGGTCCACGCGGTTGCGCTCGGCGAGAAGTTCGCGGTCAAGCCGGACCAGCATCGCGTCATTTGTGAACGCTTTGCGCGTCACGGATGCCAGCAGGGCGATGATCCCGCCGATCAGCGCAGTGATAGCTGCGGTCAGGCCATTGTCACGGAAGGCTTGCGCGATGGTTTCAAAAAGGTTGGGCTCGTCACTCA
>NZ_LGHS01000002.1 GCF_001202025.1 Pseudorhodobacter aquimaris | reverse complement strand
GCCTGGCTCTGATCGCCGACACCTCACTGTCGGGTGCCCGTGTGGCGCGAGAACTGGCGACCTTGTTTGGCGCCCGCGGCAAGCCCCAGACGATGGTCAGCGATAACGGGACCGAGTTCACCTCGAACGCAATCCTGACCTTCGCCGATGACTGCAAGATCGACTGGCACTACATCGCGCCGGGAAAACCGACCCAGAATGCGTTCATCGAGAGCTTCAACGGCCGACTGCGTGACGAGCTGTTGAATGAAACACTGTTCCCGTCTTTGCACCACGCGCGCGTCACGCTGGCCGCATGGCGCACGGACTATAACTCTGAACGACCTCACTCACGCCTTGGATGGCAAACGCCCGCCGAGTTCGCCCAGACCTTCGCCCCGCAACGGGGCCTGACGCTGCGCAATCAGCAAAGCTCCGCGCCAGCCCCCGTTGCTCAACCCGCCCAAATGGGCAAAACTCAACCCCGGAGTCTCGCTCACACTGGATAAAAATTGGGGGCAACGTCACAACCCGCCTGACTTTCGGCCTCTAAAGCCGATCTTCTCCGCGCCTTCGAGTCAAACGACGATACTGCAGAAAAAAATTAATATAATCAGCTATTTAATAGAATTTAGTGCAAATGGCCAAAATAGAGCTTGACGCGGTGCGCACCAAAAACAGCCTTTTTGCGCACTCATATGCCCCATCTACACCCATCTACAACAGCCAATCAAGAAATGGCGCCCACGGGAGGACTCGAACCCCCAACAGCCCGATTAGAAGTCGGATATTCTATCCAGTTGAATTACGTGGGCGAACTCTTTGTTCTTCTATCCAAGTTCCAAGCGGTGTCAACCTGATGGCTCAGGACTTGGTGTCGACATGGTATGCATCCCACCTAAAAAACCGATTGGATCGAGTTGCTTCCGAACACTTGGTAGCTGGTAGCGGGTTATTGGTGCTCTATCCAGCTGAGCTAAGGAGCCTGCGGTGCGCACCGCATGTTTAAACGATTGGCGGCGAATGCACAATCGGGCACAACTAAGTGGTAGCGGGTCACTTTGAAATATAAAAGTTTGCCCGCGCGCGAGGCAGTGCATATCTTGAGGTTATGACAAAAAAACAAACATGTGAATGCGGAGCCGTTTAGGAAGTAGAGAGCAAGAAATTCCCATTTCGTGATAAGGACCATTTCGATTGTCAGGTATGTGGAGCGAGGCTTGACGAGTGGAACTCATCTCGCATCCCTACTTTCAAACTGATAAAGCGACCCGATGGCAGATAAACCCAAGAGACCCCGTGACACAAACCAACTTGCCAAGGTCATTGTAGACGTGGTTACTGGTGAAGTAAGACGGTCGCCTCAGTGTCGATACCTGGGTAATCCCCCCCTTTTTAACGGGGTGCATCCGTAGAACTTACGCGGCCATTTTCAGTTTCTGGGCGGGAGTGATGCCGCCGATGCCCCGCTGTCCGGCAACGGTTTGCAAGCAAACCGTGAGAGGAATGTTCGGGCGGTCGTTGTTGTATGTCCATAGCCATTGCGTGGCGTGATCTTGTGCCTCCTCTATGCTTTCGATGATGTATTGGTCCAGCCATTCATGCCGGACCGTCCGGTTGTAGCGCTCAATGTAAGCATTCTGTTGAGGTTTGCCGGGTTGGATGTGTAGGATGGTAACCCCTTGTTCCTCGGCCCATTTCATTAGCTTTCCACTGATGTATTCCGGGCCGTTGCCGACTCTTATGGTGCCGGGCTTGCCACGCCATTCGATGATGCGGTTGAGGCTTCTGATCACGCGTTCCGCTGGCAAAGAAAAGTCGACCTCGATGCCCAATCCTTCGCGATTGAAATCATCCAACACGTTCAAGAGCCGAAACGCCCGGCCATCCCCAAGGCGATCCGCCATGAAGTCCATCGACCCGCTGCCCGGCAGCGCATGTTTACATGCGCGGGAGGGAGGTCATGTTCGGCGCTTCTGGCACCACCTGCGCGTCGGGCTTGTCCCGCTTCATCCTTTTGCGGGGTTTGATCTGTTACCCGGCAGGGCATTGCGCAGCAA
>NZ_LGHS01000001.1 GCF_001202025.1 Pseudorhodobacter aquimaris | reverse complement strand
GTGTATACGAGACAGGGGTGACCGTGTTGGCATGGGAGGCGCGTTTCGACGGCCGTCCCGGTGGGAGTTTGATCGGGAAAACCGGCGCCGGATCGGATCTCACTCTGATGGAGCTATCTGTTCGTTCAGTTTGCGCACCATCACGGCCTCGATCTCGGGCAAGAGTTCGGCGGCAATCAGGGGATTGATGCCGAGTGCCTGTGCGAGGGCCAAGGCCGCGCCCATGTCCCATCCCAAAACTGCGCCGGGGATGACCCGCAATTGCCCACCAAGGCGGCCGACCAGATCCCAGACCTGCCAGCCCTCCGGCGTCTGCGGCCTGTTCAACCTTGCGGGGCAGTCCGGGCACGGCCCTGCGCAGGCGGCGCAATACCGGTCGCCCCCGCCGAAGGACCAGTCGGCGAGGGCGCGGAGACGTTTTTTTCTGCGTCCAGGATCAACCCGCGCGCGACATATTGGGTCTGGAAGGCTTCAAATACTGGCCAGATTTCCAGCAGGGCATCGATGCCCTCGGGCGAAACGGGCACAACGTCGCCAGCATCATCGCCGACACCCTCCCATTCCAGTACCGCGCGGCGGGCGACGGCTTTGGCCATGGCGAGGGCAAGTTCCTCTTGGCTCGCACCTTCGGGCATGGCCTCGATGGACGGA